>NZ_CP017075.1:0-1200000 GCF_001742225.1 Novosphingobium resinovorum
TCAGGGCGCCGGTGGTGCCTTGGTTCGGCGGGCGGTGATGATCTTCACGTCCTGCTCCAGGATTTGTCCCTTCATCACGCCTTCGCCCTTGGTGGGCGAGCGCGGCAGGTTCCAGAGCGCTTTCACCACGTCCATGCCCGCCGCGACATGGCCGAAGGCGGCGAAGCCCGCGCCGGGGTCTTTGCCGTCGTTGCCGGCGTCGGCATCGAGCGAGGGCATGTCGGAGAGCAGGATCAGGAAGTCGGCCTGCGCCGAGCCGGGCGCGAAGCGGGCCATCGAGATGGTGCCGGTGACGTGCTTGATCCCGGTCTTGCTGTTGGGCTCGTGTGCGACCGGGGGCAGCAGGTTGGCGCCGTTGCGCACGCCGCCTTGCAGCAGGCCCTGTTCAGGGTCGTGATCGAGATGCATGGCGCGGTAGAACACGGCGCCGTCCATCTTCTTCGTATCGACGTACTTGAGGAAATTGGCGGTCGTCAGCGGTGCGTGGGTCTTGTCGAGCGCGAGGGTGATGACACCCTGCGGCACCGTCAGCGCGACATAGACGTACTCGGCCGGGACCGGAGCAGGAGCCGCTGCGGGTGCCGCAGCCGGTGTGACCGGCGCGGCATCCTGCGCACTGGCCGGGGATAGCGCCAGCGGCACCGCGATAAGAGCGAGCGCTGCCTGGAGCTTCATCCCCGATTTCATCGCCTTAGCGAACCCGTGGGCCGCCGAACGGCAGCGGCGGGGGCGCACGGCGCGCACCGCGCGGCAGCTGGGCCTGATAGGCGCGGCCGCAGTGCTCGACGCAGTAGGGGAATCCGGGGTTTACCTTGTCGCCGCAGAAGTGGAAGTCCGGCTCACCGGGGTGGCCCATCGGCCAGCGGCAGATACGGTCGCTGAGGTCGAGCAGGCTGGTCTTGCCGGCGATTTCCGGGCTCGGCTTCGCGGGCACGAGACGGCGCGGCGGCGCGGGCGGGATCGGCTGCTGCTGGTCTCCGGGGCCCTGGCGCAGGAAGCCGCCGGGACCGACCGAGACGATGCGCGGCTGCGGCGGCGCGGCCGGAGCATCGGCGGCGGGCACCGACGAGGGCTCTGCACGCTGCACGGGCGGCTGCGGCGCGGGGGCGGCGGCACGGGCGACCGGCGCTTCGACTCGCGGCGCGGGGGCGGGGGCCGGTTCGGGCGCGGCGGTGACTTCGGGCTTGGGCTTCTTCGGAGCAGGCGCGGGGCGCGCGGGCTTCTCGTTGGCCTTCACCGGGGAAGGGCGCGCCTTGAGGCCGAGGCGGTGCGCCTTGCCGATCACCGCATTGCGGCTGACGCCGCCGAGTTCGTCCGCGATCTGGCTGGCGGTGGAACCGCCCTCCCACATCTTGGTCAGCTTCTCGATCCGCTCGTCAGTCCAGCTCATTCCAGTTCCATCACTTCATGCGGGACGAGAGAATCGCCCCTGATTTCCAGGCGCCGCTTGCCTCGGAAGGCATCAGCCGATAGTCGCCGGTGCATGGCCGATCAACCCCATTCGACTGAGCTGCCCGGCACCTCCGGGATCCTGAACCCCGACGGCACCAACGGCAACACGACTCGCCGTTTTCCGGCAAAGGGAGAACCCCTGATCCACCAGGTGAACTGGGAGGGGCTCAAGACGCTCTATATGAAGGAGGTCAGGCGCTTCTTCAAGGTCCAGACCCAGACGATCTGGGCTCCCGCGATCACGACCATGCTGTTCCTGGTGATATTCACCGTGGCGCTGGGCCGGGGCGACCGTCAGGTGCTGGGCGTCAACTTCGCGACCTTCGTGGCGCCGGGGCTGATCGTCATGGGCATGATGCAGAACGCCTTCGCCAATTCCAGCTTCTCGTTCCTCGCGGGCAAGGTGCAGGGCACGATCGTCGATTACCTCATGCCGCCGCTGACCGAGGCGGAATTGATGGTCGCCATGATCGGCGCGGCCGTCACCCGCGCGGTGCTGGTGGGCCTTGCCCTGACGCTGGCGATGCTGCTGTGGCCGGGCGTGAGCCTGTCGATGGCGCATCCGTGGGCGGTCGTGTGGTTCGGCCTTGCGGGATCGGCCTTCCTGGCGCTGCTGGGCCTGCTCTCCTCGGTATGGGCGGAAAAGTTCGACCACAACGCGGCCGTCACCAACTTCGTCATCGCGCCGCTCTCGCTGCTGTCGGGCACGTTCTACGTGATCGACAACCTGGCGCCCGCATTCCAGGCGATCAGCCGGGTGAATCCGTTCTTCTACGTGATCTCGGGCTTCCGCTTCGGCTTCCTCGGCCAGAGCGATATCGGCGACACCAACATGGCCGTGCTGCACAGTGCACTGGGCGTCGGTGTGCTGGATGCGGCGCTGGCGACGGTGCTGTTCTTCGTCCTGCGGTCAGGTTGGAAGCTTAAGGGCTGAAAAGGCCCGTTATCCGTAAATATTCACATCGGACGACAGGCTTTCGTTAAGGAAAAGTTATTCGCTCTGGTGCAGGCAGTCGTGTGTGACATCACGATTGGCCTTGGGCGAAAATCGCAAGCGGATGGTCGGTCGGTTTACGGCTCCGATCGTGGCGGCGGCGTTGTGCCTGCTCGCCCTCATGCTCGGCCTGCTGGAATGGTCCGGGCACGAAGTCGATCGCATCGCCCGCAACCGCGATCACGCCATCGTCTCGCTGGTGCTGGCGCAGAGCATGGAGCGCGTCGCCCATGCGCAGGAGTCCTCGACCGTATGGGACGAGGCCGTCCGTGAGGCGCGCAAGCGTCCGCTGGACGAGCGCTGGCTCGACCTGAACCTCGGCGTCTGGTTCGAGGACTATGCCGGGATCGACGAGGTCTATCTGCTCGACCCGAAGGGCGCGCCGATCTACGCGATGCGGGCAGGCAAGCGCGCGCGTCCGGAAAGCTACATCGCGGTGGAAGACGCGACGCGGCCGCTGCTGTCAGGCCTGCGCCGCGCGCCCACCATCCGCAAGCGCACGGAAGCCGACGTGGCGATGCTCTCGCCCGGACAAGCCGACATCGCCATCGTCCGCGGGCGCCCGGCGATCATCAGCATCAAGCCGATCGTCACCGACAGCGGAACGCTCCGGCAAAAGCCGGGAGCGGAAGCCCTGCATGTCGCAGTGGTCTATCTCGACAACCAGTTCTTCGGCGGCGTGGCCGAGCAGTACGGCCTTGCGGGAGCGCATTTCGCCCTCGCACCGCCCGCTGATAACGGGCAGCGCTCGGTAGCGCTCCACGACCGCGCCTCGCGCGTCGTGGGCTACCTCGTGTGGCAACCTTTCGCGCCCGGCAGCCAGGTCATCGCGGCACTGGCTCCGGCGCTGGCGATCGTCCTGCTGCTGATCACCGTAGTCCTCTTCATGCTGGCGAGCCGTCTGGCCCGCCGGACGCACGACCTCGAGGAAAGCCGCCTTCACGCGCAGCACCGCGCCATGCACGACGATCTGACGGGGCTCGGCAACCGGGCGATGTTCGAGCAGCGGCTCGACGAGGCGCTTGCCCGCTCGCGCCGGCACCGCACACTGCTGGCATTGCTCTACATCGACCTCGACCGTTTCAAGCAGGTCAACGACACGCTCGGCCATCCGGCGGGCGATGCGCTGATCCGGCAGGTGGCGCGGCGGCTGGTCGCCGAAGTGCGCGGCTACGACATCGTCGCCAGGCTGGGCGGCGACGAATTCGCCATCCTCATCGGCGAGCCGGAGGGGCGGGCCTCGATCGAAGGCATCTGCGCACGCATCGTCGCGGAACTGGAGCGCCCCTTCGACCTGGCCGGCTCGCAGGCATTCATCGGCGCCAGCATCGGCGTGGCGGTCTCCCCGGTGGATGGCCTCGATCGCACCGAACTGACCCGCAAGGCCGACATCGCTCTCTACAAGGCGAAGACCGACGGCCGCAGCCGCTACGTCTTCTTCACGCAGGATATGGACCACGATGTCCGCTCGCGCGAGGAGACCTACCGGGAGCTGCGACTGGCGCTGGCGGACTGCGACCGGCAGCTGGAGCTGCACTACCAGCCCATCTGGTCGCTGGAAGACCGCCGCATGGTCGGCGTGGAGGCGCTGCTGCGCTGGCAGCATCCCGAGCAGGGCCTCGTCGCGCCCGGCGCTTTCATCCGCTCGGCCGAGGAGAGCGGTCTCATCACGGTGCTGGGTGAATGGGTGCTGCGCCGCGCCGTGCAGGATGCGCGCGCCTGGCCGGGTCTGCGCGTTGCCGTCAACGTCTCGCCGATCCAGCTGCGCAGCCGCAAGTTCGTCGAGATCGTGCGCGAGGTGCTAGGGCACGGCGGCGTGACCGCCGAGCGGCTGGAACTGGAACTGACGGAGACGGCGCTCATGGCGGCTTCCGGCGAAGTCGCCCGCTCGCTTGCGGACCTGCGCGGGCTTGGCGTGCACTGCGCGCTGGATGATTTCGGAACCGGCTACTCCTCGCTCAGCCATATCCGTGACATCGCTGTGGACCGGATCAAGATCGACCGTTCGTTCGTCAATGCAGTCGATACGGTGCCCGGGGCGGCATTGGTGGAAGCGATCGTCGGTCTGGCGCGCGCCAACGGCCTGCGCCTTACCGCGGAGGGCGTGGAAACCCCCGAACAGCTCGAGTTCCTGGAGCGGGTCGGCTGCCACGAAGTGCAGGGCTACCTGTTCTCGCGGCCTGTCCCCGCCTCGGCGATCGCCCGGCTGCTGACGAAGCGGGCAGGCGAGGGCGATCGCTCATCCGCGGCGCTCTGAGCCATATCGACGGGGAAATCAGTGCGCCAGGCCGGGGCGCAGCTGGTAGCGGCCATTGTCGTAATCGTCGAACATCTGCGACAGCGAGGGATGATCGACCGGCCCACCATCGGCGTCCCCGGTCAGGTTCTGCTGGCTGACGTAGGCGACGTAGCTGGAATCGTCACTCTCTGCGAGGAGGTGGTAGAAGGGCTGGTCGCGCTTGGGGCGCACTTCGGCAGGGATTGCCTGGTACCATTCCTCGCTGTTGGCGAAGACGGGGTCGATGTCGAAGACGACGCCGCGAAAGTCGTGGAGTCTGTGGCGCACGACATCGCCGATTGCGAATCGTGCCCGCGTCCGCAGCGGTGCGTCGATGACACGCCCGGCCTGGGGCGAGAAGAATGACGCTCTGTTCATGGCCGAGATATAGGTTTCATGGGCATTTCAAACAAGCGAGCATGCGGGGCTGTTCCCGAAAATGTGAAATGAGGGCTTGGCAAGCGCGATCAGGTCCGCTAACGGCGCGCTTCCCGACCCGGTGGAACTTGTTTCACCGCCTAAATCTTCTAGCGGAGAGGTGGCAGAGTGGTCGAATGCGCTGCACTCGAAATGCAGTGTACGGGAAACCGTACCGTGGGTTCGAATCCCACCCTCTCCGCCACTTACTCTTCCAGACACATTCAGAGCGATCCGTAGAAAGCCAAGGAATTCCAAGGCTTACCAAATGATTCGCGTCCTGCCGCCGCATCCAACTCGATCCGTCGGTGTCCGATTGGTCATGTGGGATAAAATGTGGGAAGGTTTTGGTCATGGGAAAGCTGTCCGCAACGAGTGTGAAGGCTATTTCGCTGCCATGCCCTACGATAAGGTGCCGACATTCCTGCGGCGTCTGCGTGAACGTGAATCGTTCAGTCGCCTTGCGCTCCAGTTTGCGATCCTTACGGCCGGACGTTCTGGAGAGGTGCGCTAGGCGACTTGGGATGAGATCGATCTCGAAGCCAAGCTCTGGACCATCCCCCAAGGATCGGATGAAGGCGCAGCGCGAGCATGTGGAGCCGTTGGGTGAGGGCGCCTTGAAAATTCTGCGGCGATGCGAGGAATTGCGGCTCGGGGCGGCTACCTTGGTATTTCCTGGGGCGCGGCCGAAGTCCCCGCTGTCCGACATGACTCTCACCAAACTGCTCCGCGAGATGCGTGAGCCCTACACCGCGCACGGCTTTCGCTCGTCATTCCGCGACTGGGTCAGTGAGGAAACCCAACATTCTGGCGATGTTGCGGAGGCAGCGCTTGCTCACGTGGTGAAGAGCAAGACTGAGGCGGCCTATCGTCGAGGCAATCTGCTGGAAAAGTGCCGGGCCATGATGGGCGACTGGGATGCGTTTTGCGGAGGACTGAATCCTAAGGTCGATAGGAGGGGGGATTCAGAAGGCTCGCAATGATCCTTTGCGCCAAACCTCCCCGGGCCGGCCAATGTAATCATATATGGTGGTTTGTTGGATTTAACTCATCAAATATGAATTATAGACCCAGTATGAGCTTCATCTTGTCGTGAACGACCGCTCGCTCATATGATCTTGCTAGCGGGCAGGAGACGCTTACCTCGCAAAGCGCATTGCGCCATGAAGAGGACACCGTCTGTGCCAGCCCTTGAATGGTGTCGCGGGCTTCCTGCTCCCCGATTTCGAAGAACTCGCAGGCCTCCAGCGCGAGCGCCATTGAGCGATCATGCGCGCCGCCTTCCAGGATCGACATTTCCAGATGCGGGTTGCGGTCGGGTGCAGGATTGACGTCGAACACAGGCGACAAGCGCCATTGCCCGCCGCCGGCATACAGAAAGCTGTGGTTCCTCAGGTGGTCGTCCTTGTTGGATACCTCCTTGCCCTGTTCGTAGGCACGCGCGATCGCCGTGATCGCTTCCAGATCGACAAGGCGCGGGACAGAATCCCCTGCGTTGCCGCGGATGACCTGACCAGCCTCATCGAGAAAACGCATGGCTCCCTGGCGGCAGGGTGTCATCAGGCGGTGTGCTCGAACCAGTTCCTGCCTTTGTGGCTGTAAGTTCTTCGAGCTGACGTGCGGCCATGCCCTTCACCCAGTTCGCGTAATGCTAACTCCAAGTGAGGCTTGGGTGTTTAGCCACGCGTAGCGGACAGTTCCACACCTGCAACTGTCTGCTGGGATTTCGATCGCGCGGGCACCGGCGGACCCCTTCGTGCCAATGTAAATCGGCGCAGCACCGGCGGATTAGCGTGCCCAGAAGTTGATCGACAGGATTGGGTTGCCTGATTCATGCCAGATGTGTATGCCAATAAAACATAAATGACGGGCATGGAGAGATGTGTTGATTGGTAAGATTGTCATACCAATTATGGTGACGGCTTCTTGCGTGGCCGTTCCGGCCATTGCGCGGGACTATCTCGTCCGCACGCCTGCCGAATATGTGAGAGTTTTGCCCATGGTGCAGGCCGGGGATGTCGTTCGGCTCGCGAATGGGGAGTGGAAAGATTTCCCGATCGTCTTCGAGGCTCATGGGCGTGATGGGCGACCGGTGACGCTGGCGGCGCAGACTGCCGGAAAGGTCGTGCTGACCGGGGCTTCCAGCCTGAAGTTGGCGGGCGAATGGCTCGTAGTCTCAGGGCTGGTGTTCCGCAACGGTGCGGCGCCGGGCGACGAGGTGATCAGCTTCCGCCGGGATTCGCGCCGGGTGGCTGTGAATTCGCGGCTCACCGAGGTTGTCATCGACCGTTTTAACCAACCCGACCGCCGCCGCGAGGACCGCTGGGTGTCGCTCTACGGGCACGACAACCGCGTCGATCACAGCTGGTTCGCGGGTAAGGGAAATGCCGGGGTGACGCTGGCAGTGATCCGCCCCAAGGGCCAGCCGCAGGCCAACCGCCACCGGATCGACCACAACTATTTCGGTTCGCGCCCGCCGCTCGGTTCCAATGGCGGCGAGACGATCCGCATCGGAACCAGCGACGAATCGCTTTCGGACTCGTTCACCACCGTCGAGGCCAACGTGTTCGATCGCTGCGACGGAGAGGTGGAGATCGTCTCGGTCAAGTCGGGCGGCAATGTCGTGCGCGCCAACCTGATCCTGCAGTCGCAGGGCTCGATCGTGCTGCGCCATGGCAACGGCAACCTCGTCGAACGCAACGTCTTCCTTGGCAAGGGCAAGCCGCATACCGGCGGGGTGCGCGTCATCAACGTGGGCCAGACCGTGCGCGACAACTACATGGAAGGGCTGGCGGGAACGAGCTTCACCAGCGCAATCGCGGTGATGAACGGCGTGCCCGGCTCTGCGATCAACCGCTACCATCCCGTGACCGGCGCGGTGATCGCCAACAACTCGATACTGGACTCGGTCCGCATCACGCTGGGTGCAGGTGCGGACGCGGAGCGTTCGGCACCGCCACGGGACAGCCGCTTTACCGGTAACCTCGTCACCGGCACAGGCGCTTCGCCCTTCGCGATCGAGGCGGACGTCAAGGGCATCGCCTTCACGGACAACGCGGCGAGCGCGCAGGTCCCCGCCGAACTCGCACCGGGCTTCACCACCGGGCCGATCGCGCTGAAGCGCGCAGCTAACGGGCTGCTGTATCCCGGCGATCCGGCACTGGCGAAGCGCGGCGCGCCGCGCGATCTGGTGCCTGTCACGCTCGCGCAGGTGGGGCCGGACTGGTACGCCAAGCCCGCGCCCGAAGTTGCCTTCGGATCGGGCCGCACGATCGAGACGCATCCCGGTTCGCTCGAAACCGCCGTCGCCGCGGCACAGCCGGGAGACGTGATCGCGCTTGCCGCCGGGCGCTACGCCGTCCGTGCCCCACTTCGCATCGCCGTGCCAGTCACAGTTTCGGGACCGAAAACCGCGACGATTGCCTTCACCGGCCCGACGCTGTTCGCGCTGGCGGAAGGCGGCCGCCTGCGCCTGCAGGGACTGACGATCACCGGCGAAGCCGCGCCCCGCAGCGCAGGCAATGCCGTGATCCGCTCCGCCCCGACCTCGACGATCGCCAATTACGCGGTCGAGATCGAAGGCACCGACTTCGCCGGGCTGGATGCCTCTCCCGGCTTCGATCTCGTCGCGACCACGCCCGCGACTTTCGCGGACCACCTGACCTTGCGTGACGTCACCGTAACGGGCCTGTCCGGCACCGTGCTCGCCGCCGCTGCGGAGACCGGCGGCAAGGGCCTCTACGCCGCCGAGCACATCACCATCGCCGGCTCCCACTTCACTCACATCGGCGTTTTGGCGCAGGTCCTTCGCGGCGGGACGGACGAGAGCACGTTCGGCCCCGAAGTGGAGATCACCGGCAACACCGTGGAGGGCGGCGGCCCGGAATTGCTGGCGCTTTCGGGCGTGCAGTCCACGCTGATGGCGCGCAATACCTTCCGCAAGGCGGGACGGATCGCCGTTTCCCACAGCGTCGGCGCACCGCTCACCCGTATTCTCGACAACCGTTTCGTCGATACCGCGCAGCCGCAGATCTCGCGGCTCTATCCGCAGGGGACCCCGCAGGTTCAGGTATCCGGCAACGTCAGCGGCGGAGACGCATCATGATCGCACGAACCTTTTTTCTCGGCGCTGCGCTGGCCGCGCTGACTCCGCTGCCCGCATTCGCGGCGACACCCGCAGACGACGCCCATCCCGTCCTGACCGACTCCGCCGCACTCTCGGGCCTCGGCGCGCAGGCAGAGCGCTATCCGCTGTTCGCCGCCGAACTGGCGCGCGTGCGCAAATCGGTGGATGCGGCGATGAAGGCGGGGATCGACGTGCCGGTGCCCAGGGACCCGGGCGGCGGCGCCACCCACGAACAGCACAAGCGCAACTACATGGCGCTCTACGGCGCCGGGCTGCTCTACCGCGTGACGGGCGAGCGGCGCTACGTCGATTACGCGCGCGACATCCTGCTGGCCTATGCGAAGCTCTATCCCGGTCTCGGCCCGCACCCCGCAGCTGCGAACGAGGCGGCAGGCCGTCTGTTCTGGCAGAGCCTCAACGATTCCGTATGGCTGGTCTACGGCATCCAGGGCTACGATGCGGTGCGCGATGCGCTGACCCCGCAGGACCGCAGGACGATCGACGAACAGGTGTTCCGCCGGATGGCGACGTTCCTGTCCACCGGCTCGCCCAAAGTCTTCGACCGCATCCACAACCATGCGACATGGGCCAATGCCGGGGTCGGCATGACCGGTTACGTGCTGCGCGATCAGGACCTCGTCGACAAGGCGCTGAAGGGTCTCGACAAGAGCGGCAAGGCCGGGTTCCTGCGCCAGCTGGACCTGCTGTTCTCGCCCGACGGCTATTATGCGGAAGGGCCGTACTACCAGCGCTACGCTCTGCAGCCTTTCGTGATCTTCGCCGCCGCGATCGACGCCAACGAGCCGCGGCGCCGCATCTTCGAGTACCGCGACGGCGTGGTCCTCAAGGCGATCCGCACCTCGATCCAGTCGACGTACGACGGCTATTTCTTCCCCTTCAATGACGCCATGCCGGACAAGAGCCTCAAGACCGAGGAACTCTATCAGGCGGTGGCGATCGGCTATGCCAAGACCCACGATCCGGCACTGCTCTCCATCGCGCAGTGGCAGGGGCGCACGGTCCTGACGCCCAAGGGCCTCGAAGTGGCGCGCGATCTGGCGGCGGGCAAGGCAAAGCCGTTCCCTTTCGCTTCGGTGCTGCTGCGCGATGGGCCGGATGGTAATGACGGCGGCATCGCCGTGCTGCGCGACGGGGCTGGTGCCAAGGATCAGGTGCTCGTCGCCAAGAACACTGCGCAGGGCATGGGCCATGGCCATTTCGACCGGCTGAACTGGATTCTCTACGACAACGGGCAGGCGATCGTCACCGATTATGGCGCGGCGCGCTTCCTCAATATCGAGGCCAAGGACGGCGGGCGCTACCTGCCCGAGAACGAAAGCTGGGCCAAGCAGACCGTAGCGCACAACACGCTGGTGGTGGACGAGGGCAGCCAGTTCGGCGCCGACTGGAAAAGCGCGACGGCCACCCCGCGCCAGCTGTGGTTCAACGGCGAAGGCCCGGCGAAGGCTTCCATCGCCGAGATGGCGGGCGCTTATCCGGGCGTCACGTTCCGCCGCGCGCTGGTGCAACTGAGCGTGGAGGGCGCGAAAAGCCCGCTGGTGCTCGATCTTTTGCGCGTGAACGGCGGCAAGGCGGCGCGCTACGACCTGCCGCTGCACTATGCCGGCCACCTGATCGACACCGGCTTTGCGCTGAAGTCCAACCTCACCGCCCGCCCGGTGCTGGGCAAGGCGAACGGCTATCAGCACATGTGGGTCGATGCGACCGGGACGCCGGGCGCGGATGACGGTGTCGTCACCTGGATCGAGGACGGCCGGTTCTATAGCTACCGCGTCGCCACGCCGGGCGTGACGATGATCCTGGGCGAAAGCGGCGCCAACGACCCGCGCTTCAACCTGCGGCGAGAGCCCTTCATCGTGCAGCGGCTGGACGGTGCGCGCGATGCGGCCTTCGTCAGCCTGCTGGAGCCGCATGGTCGCTACGATGCCTCGGCGGAGACCACCACCGGCAGCGAAAGCGCCGTGCGCAGCTTAACGCACCGCCGCGAGGGCGACGTCGACGTGGTGACGATCGGCTGGCGCAGCGGCGCCTCCACGGTGGTCGCGGTGTCCGAGGATACCGATCCCGCCCATGCCCATTCGCTGCAGCTGGGAGCCACTGCGCAGAGCTGGAAGGGGCCGGTCGGCCGCTTTGATCTGCCCAAGCCCGGCCCCAAGACTGGAGGCAAATCCAAGTGAGGAACCTGCGCTGGATGGTCATCGGCCTGATCGGGCTGGCGACCGTCATCAACTATATCGACCGCAATGCGCTGGCGGTGATGTGGCCTGCCGTCTCGAAGGAGATCGGCGCGGACAAGTCCGACTATGCGCTGCTGGTGACGGTGTTCATGCTGGCCTACGCCTTCGGGCAATCGGCGTTCGGCAAGATCTTCGACGTGATCGGGACGCGGCTGGGTTTCGCCGTCTCCATCCTGTTCTGGTCGCTCTCGATCGGGGCGCATGCGCTGGTGCGCTCGCTCGGCCTGCTGGCGCTGCTGCGCGTGACGCTGGGCGTCAGCGAGGCGGGCAACTGGCCCGGCGCGGCCAAGGCCAATGCGCTGTGGTTCCCGCAGAAGGAGCGCGCGCTGGCGCAGGGTGTGTTCAACGCGGGTGCGTCGCTGGGGGCGATCGTCTCCGCGCCGCTGGTGGCTCTGCTGTTCACCGCGTTCGGCTGGCGCGCGACGTTTCTGGCGATCGGCGTGCTCGGGCTGCTGTGGCTGGTGCCCTGGCTGCTGCTCTACCGCGCCGACCCGGACAGCAACCCATGGCTCACCAAAGCCGAGCGCGAACATATCCTGGGCACCGGCGAGGCGCAGGCCGTCCGGCCGGCAGGCTATGCTCCCGGCTGGGCGCAGATGCTGCGCCACCGGCAGAGCTGGGCGATCATCGTCAGCCGCTTCTTCCTCGATCCGGTCTGGTGGCTGTTCGTCTCGTGGCTCCCGATCTATCTGGCCGAGACCTTCGGCTTCGACGTCCAGCAGATCGGCCTGTTCGCCTGGGTCCCGTTCGTCGGCGCGATGGCGGGGAGCCTGACGGGCGGCTGGCTGTCCGGTGCGCTGATCGCGCGCGGGCGGACGGTGAACTTCGCGCGCAAGTGCGCGATCACGCTTGGCGGGCTCATCATGCTGCCGCCGCTGCTGCTGACCATGCACGCCGCCAGCCCGCTCTATGCGGTGTTGCTGATCGCGGTGATCCTGTTCGGCTTCCAGATGGCGATCAACAACATCCAGACCCTGCCTGCCGATTACTTCGCGGGCGGCACGGTCGGCTCGCTGGCGGGGCTGGGCGGCACGGCGGCAGTGGCGGGCACGCTCGTCACCACCTGGCTGGTGCCGGTCATGACCAAGACCAGCTACGCCCCGATCTTCGCGCTGGCCGCCGCGCTGGTGCCGCTTTCCCTCCTTTGCATCTGGCTGCTGGGCGGCCGGATCGAACCCCTCACTCCCCCGAACACTTCTCAAGACAAGGGCTGAATCCATGCGTTTCAAGGACAAGACCGTCATCGTCACCGGCGGTGGCCGTGACATCGGCAAATCGGTGTCGAAGCACCTCGCCCGTGAGGGCGCGAAAGTCGTCATCAACTACCGCAGCAACCGCGAGGAAGCCGAGCGCACGCTTGCCGAGATCGAGGCCGAGGGCGGCTCCGGCCTGATCCACCAGGCCGACGTCGCCAGCGCGCAGGATGTCGCGGGGCTGGTCGCGGCCACCGTCGAGGCATTCGGCGGCATCGATTTCGTCGTCAACCTTGCGGGCGGCATGGTCGCGCGCAAGACGCTGGCGGAGATGGACGAGGCGTTCTTCGACCATGTGATGGACCTCAACCTCAAGTCCGCCTTCCTCGTCACCAAGGCCGCGTTGCCGCACCTCTCCAAGGGCAGCGCGATCGTCAACGTGGCCTCGCTGGCGGGGCGTGATGGCGGCGGCCCGGGCGCGAGCGTCTATGCCACCTCCAAGGGCGCGCTGATGACGCTGACGCGCAGCTGGGCGAAGGAGCTGGGGCCGCAGGGCATCCGCGTCAACGCCGTGTGCCCGGGCCTGATCGGCACCAGCTTCCACGACATCTTCTCCAAGCCCGAGGGCCGCGCCGCCACTGCGAACAACACCCCGCTGCGCCGCGAAGGCCACCCCGACGAAGTGGCGAGCGCGATCGGTTTCCTGCTGTCCGAAGAGGCTGCGTTCCTGACCGGCGTGAACCTCGACATCAACGGCGGCCTGGCCTTTTCCTGAAGGGAAACAAGAGGATGACACGTAAGGCATGGGTGGCCGCGGCAATCGCCGCGGCCCTGATGGGGACGGGCGCAGGCACGAGCGCGTGGGCGCAGGACGCGAACACGTCGAAGGGGCGCACCGTACGCACCGACGCGGAGAAGCTGGCGGCCGACAAGATCGTGCTGGTCGGCGATTCCACGATGGCGCCGATGAGCGGCTGGGCCTCGATGTTCTGCGCCCATCACGTGAAATCTTCCACCGCCTGCCTCAATCTGGGGCGCGGCGGTCGCTCCACGCGCAGCTACCGGCAGGAGGGATCGTGGGATCTCGCCCTCGCCGAAGCGCGCGTGCCGGGCTACCGCCGCACTTTCGTGCTGATCCAGTTCGGCCACAACGACCAGTCCTCCGTGGCGGAACGCTGGACCGAGATGGACAGCGAGTTCCCCGCCAATTTGCGCCGCATGGTGGAGGACGTCCGCCAGGCCGGGGCCGTGCCGGTGCTGCTCACCCCGCTGACCCGGCGAGACTTCGTGAAGGGGCGGCTGAACAACACGCTGGAGCCGTGGGCAGCGAAAGTCCGCGCCGTCGCCGCCGCGCTCAAGGTGCCGCTGGTGGACCTCAACGCGGCCAGTGCGGCGGCGGTTCAGGAGATGGGGCCGGTGCGATCGATGGCATTGGCGCAAACGGCACCCAACGGCACTGAACGACACCAAGCGGGTACAGGAACCACCCTCAAGGCGCGCCCGGCGGCCGAAGCACGGCTCCCCGACGTGCCGACCACGCCCGACGGACCGCGCGGCCAGTTCCAGCGCAAGTTCGACTACACGCACCTCGGCGATGAGGGCGCGGAACTCTTCGCAGGCCTCGTCGCGCGCGATCTGGCGCGGGCTGTGCCGGAACTGCGGAGCCAGATCGCGCCCTGAGTTCGATATGAGTTCATACCAGTTTGACAAATTCATGTTTTCAAATTGGTATGAAATAGTGGATTGACTGATAATTCGTAATTGGTCAGAAAATAATCAAAGACCAAAGGGAAGAGGAATCATGATGTCGCCTCACGATCGCGGCTCCGCTCGCGGCCATAGCCGCCGTACCATCCGTTTCTGCCTGCTGGCCGGTGTCGCCTTCGTCGCTGCCCCGGTTCTGGCGCAGGAAGCGCCGGCGCAGTCTGAGGCAACTCAGGCGCCGCAGGATTTCGGCGGCGCCTCGGCGCAGGACATCATCGTCACGGGCCTTCGGGAAACGCTCCAGACCTCCATCAACGAGAAGCGGCGCGAAACCGCGATCGTTGACTCGCTCTCGTCCACCGAGATCGGCGACCTCCCGGCGCTCTCGGTGGGCGAGGCGATCCAGACCATCACCGGCGCGACCACGCACCGCGAAAAGGGCGGCGCTTCGGAAATCTCGCTGCGCGGCCTCGGCTCGTTCCTCAGCAACACGACCTTCAACGGCCGCGATGCGTCCAACGGCAGCGGCGACCGCGCGGTGAACTTCAACCAGTTCCCGTCCGAACTCATCAACGGCATCAAGATCTACAAGACCCAGCAGGCCGACCTCGTCGAAGGCGGCGTGGCGGGCACGATCGAACTGGGCACCATCCGCCCGCTTGCCTTCAAGAAGCGCCACATCCAGCTGGACTTCAAGACCAACTACAGCCCTTATCAGGATCGCATCCGGGGCTCGAGCGCATGGGGCTGGCGCGGCACCGCCAGCTATGTCGACCAGTTCGACGCCGGCGCGCTGGGCGAGATCGGGATCGCGCTGGGCGTCCAGCGCAACAAGACCAACAACCCAGAAGAGACCTATGCCGCCAGCTCAACCTGGGTGGCGTGCAACCCCGGCCTCGCGGTGCCCAATGGCAACTGTTCGGAAGTGAGCCGCGAACAGGCGGCGGCCGGAACGCCCTTCGCGCTGGTCCCCAATGCCGCGACGTACCGCCAGATCAGCGAGAACGACAAGCGCGACGCGATCTTCGGGGCGATCCAGTGGCGGCCCAGTTCGACGCTCGATATCAACCTGGACGTCCAGTATTCCAAGCGCAACTACGCCGAGAACCGGCGCGACCTGAACCTGTCCGAAATGCGCTATGGCCTGAGCAACATCGCCTATGACGAGAACGGCGTCATCACCCACCTCGAAGGGCGCACCTCGCTGGAAGCGGTGGGCACGCTGCTGGAGCGCGACGAGGAGTATCGCGGCGGCGGCTTCAACGTCGAATGGCGCCCCGCCGATCGGCTGACGATCAAGGCCGATGCCTCCTATTCGCGCACCGTGCGCACCGACGTGGAACGCTCGGTCCGCCTGCGCACCGACCCGCTCGACATCTACGGCAACCCCACCGCGATCAACAACCAGCGCGTCGGCTATATCTACGACGTGGCGCCGGGCAGCTATGCGCCGACGCTGACCATCGACCCGCGCTTCGACGTCAACGACTATGCGCTGTTCAGCGATGACGCCCGCCTGCGCCGCGACGAACTGCAGCGCCGCAACCGGATCATCGCCGGTCGCCTCGATGCGACGTACGAGATGGACGGCTTCCTGCGCAGCGTGGCGGCAGGCGCGCGCTGGACCGAACAGACCTATTCGGACTACGACGACCGCGTCGAGATCACGCAGGACAGCCGCGCGGTTGACCGCGACGTCAACCTGGCCTGCCGCACCACGTTCCCGCAGAGCGACTACCTCTCCAACGCGCCGGGCAACCAGTTGTCGAGCTGGGCGACGTTCGATCCGGTCTGCCAGTTCCGCGAATACCTCGGCACCGAGGACCCGGGACGCAATGCCGATGTGCGCTCGGTCGCCAACCGCGACGTCACCGAGCGTACGCTCGCCGCCTACCTGATGGCGAACTACGAGAGTTCGCTGGGCGACATGCCGATCCGCGGCAACTTCGGCGTGCGGGCGGTGCAGACGCGCGTGACCTCGAACGGGCTGCGCAGCGACCTGCAGGTGGTCAACAACCCCGACGGCTCGATCCGCCTCGTCGACAGCGGCGTGTTCGACACGGTCACCATCAAGAGCAGGTCGACCCGTCTGCTGCCCAGCATCAACGCGATCTTCGAGCTGAAGCCCGACCTGCTGCTGCGCCTTGCCGGTTACCGCGCGATGTCGCGCCCTGCGCCCAGCGCGCTCGGCGCAGGCCGGACGATCCAGCTGGAGGACGGCACCAACTTCTCGTCGGTGGCCGATGCGATCAGCCTCATCACCGCCAACGGCTCGCCGCGCCTGAAGCCGCTGATGTCGTGGAACGCGGATGCCTCGCTGGAATACTATCTCAACAAGGATTCGCTGTTCTCGGCCACCGTCTACTACAAGCAGTTCACCGGCGGCTTCATTCCGGTGGTGCTGAACGAGGATTACTCGATCGGCGGGCAGAACTACTCGATCCCGGTCGTCCAGACCCAGAACAGCACGCGCAAGAGCCGGGTCTACGGGCTGGAAGTGACGCTGGCGAACCGCTTCACCTGGCTGCCCGCGCCGTTCGACGGGCTTGGCGGCAAGGTCAGCTACAACTACGCCAATTCCAATTTCAGGAACGAGGATATCCGCCTCGGCGCGGTATACGATCCGGAAACCGGCGAGACGACGCCGGGGATGATCCCGGCGGCGAACCTTTCGGGCTATTCCAAGCACGTGGTTTCGGGGCAGCTGTACTATTCGCTCGGCAAGATGAACCTGTCGGCGATCTACAATTATCGCTCGAAGTATTATCAGGACTTCGTCGGCGGCAATTCACAACTGCGCTATGTGCGCGGGAACCAGACGCTGGACTTGCGCGCCTCCTACGACGTGACGCCCAATGTGCAGCTGCAGTTCCAGGCCGTGAACGTGTTCGACGAGCCCAAGATCACCGACATGCCGGTTCAGGGCAGCATCCGGCAGTACCACTATTACGGTTCGCGCTACTTCCTGGGCGTGCGCGCCAAGATCTGATGGCGGGATTGCCGGGGGCTGCAGGATTGGTCAGGCAATTGCCTAGCTTTGGCATGGAAGCTATGAGGCAGGCGTGACAACGAGAGAGAAGAATCGCCATGGCTGACAGGTTGTTCCAGGGCATCGCCGACCAGATCGTGGCCCTGATCGACGAAGGCGTGTTCCCCCCCGGCACCCGCCTGCCCGGAGAGCGCGAACTGGCCGAGCGGTTCAACGTCAGCCGCGTGACCATCCGCGAGGCGGCGATCGCGCTGCAGGCGATCGGCGTGCTGCGGATCAAGACCGGCTCGGGTATCTACGTGGCCGACCGGGCCGACCGTGCCGACGACGTCCTGCCCGCCGTCAGCGCGCTGGAATTGACCGAGGCGCGCGCTCTTTTCGAATCCGAGGCGGCGGCGCTCGCGGCGCCGGTGATCTCGGACGAGACGCTGGCGAAGCTGGACGAACTGCTGGCGGCGATGGCGGTGGAGCAGGACGATGCGCGCTCCACCGAGATCGACCGCGAGTTCCACATGACGATCGCCTCGGCATCGGGCAACGGTGCGATCACGCATGTCATCCGCACCTTGTGGCGGCTGCGCACCGAATTGCCCGAAGTTCGCCACACGCACGAAAGCGTCTGCCACCATGACGGCATGACCCGGCAGGACGAGCACGCCGCCGTCGTCGAGGCGCTGCGCCGCCACGATCCGCAAGGCGCGCGCGTGGCGATGCGCCAGCACTTCCAGCGCCTGCTCGGCTCGATGCTGGATGCGACCGAGGAACGCGCGATCTCCGAGCTGCGCCGCAAGTCGCAGGAAAGCCGCGAACGCTTCCTGATGAGCGCCAAGATTGGCTGATGACGGGTCATATCGTCGCCTTTGGAGAAGTCCTGCTGCGCTTCGCCACGCCGGGTGCGCGGCTGACGGTGCAGTGCGATGCGCTGGACATGGTCGTCGGCGGGGCGGAAGCCAACGTTGCGGCGGGGCTCGCCTCGCTGGGCCATGACGTGAAGATGCTGACGCGCCTGCCGTCCAGTCCCTTGGGCGACAAGGCGCGCGCGGCCCTGAATGCCGCCGGGATCGATACCGCCCACGTCGGGCGCGATACCGGCCGCATGGGCCTCTACTTCCTCGAGAGCGGAGCGGGCCTGAGGCCTTCGTCGATCACTTACGATCGCGCGGGTTCCGTGTTCGCAACCTCCAAGGCGGACCAGTTCGACTTCGCCTCCGCGCTCGAGGGCGCTCGACTGCTCCACCTGTCGGGCATCACGCCGGCGCTCGGCCCCGGAGGTGTCGCTCTTGCGCAAGCCGCCGTCGCCGCGGCGACGAGCGCCGGCGTGCCTGTCTGTTTCGACGGCAATTACCGCGCGCTGCTGTGGGACGCGTGGGACAGCGACCCGCGCAGCGTGCTGACTGACCTGATGCAGTCGGCAACGGTCATGATCGGCAACCACCGGGATATCTCGCTGTTGCTGGGCAAGGCGTTCTCCGGCGACGGCTCCGACCGTCGGCGCGAGGCCGCGCTGGCCGCCTTCGAGGCGTTTCCGAAGCTGCAGATGATCGCCTCGACCGCGCGTCACGTGGTGAACTCCGGCCATCACCGTATCGCCGCGCGTCTCGATGCGCGGGACGCGGCGCACCAGACGAGCGAGGTCGATGTCACCGGCATCGTCGACCGCATCGGCACCGGAGACGCCTTCGCGGCGGGCGTGCTGCACAAGTGGCTGCAGGGCGCGGATCTCGTCGCCACCGCGCAGGCGGGGCTCGCCTATACCGTGCTCAAGCATACCGTGCCCGGCGACATGTGCTTTTTAGGACTTCAAGAGCTTGATGCGTTCTCTGTAAGCGGAGGCGATGTGCGGCGTTGATGGGACCTTTCGGGCATTGCTCTTGAGCAAGTATCCGGCTGCTCCCATCTTGAGGGCGCGCGTCGCTGACGCGTCGCCAGCGTAGGTCGACAGCACAATGATCCTTGCCGCAGGGTCATCGGCAAGAATGGTGGCAATGGCCTCGGCACCGCTCGCCTTTGGCATCTGCATGTCCATCAAGACGACGTCAGGTCTGAGCAGGCTGAACTGATGCGCCGCTTCATCGATAGATCGTCCTCGTTTTCGATGATCGCGCTCAAGCCCTCGCAAACGATCGGGTGATCATCGACCACCAGGACACGGATCATGGATGAGACTCTTATGCCATTGAAGGCAACGCTGGTAGGTCTTTGCCTCGGCCAAAGGGGTGAGACAACTTTAATTCCTGCTGCCAAGCCGTGTCCGGCGCGCGGGGTAGGTGGAAATCATCCGGCCCTCAGCAGGCCGGTGAGTCAGTTTGACATCGCCCGGAATGATGGCGGCGAAGCGCCGCTTCTCGGTAGTTCAGTCGCCAGATTGCTTGTCTCGTTAGCGGCCGTTGCCTCAACCGCCTTCGTTCGTTTAGCGATGCGCAGTGAGGCGCAATCCTCGATATCATCGCGTGCTTTAAATCCTGTGGGACCATCTGAACCAGATTTTCCCACGGGAGAGTGATTCAGCCCTGCACGAAGGCGAGCAGATCGGGGTTGATGGTCTCGGCGTTCACCGTGAGCATGCCGTGGGAGTAGCCCTCGTAGATCTTCAGCGTCGCGTTCGGCAGGATCTCGGCCTGCAGTACGCCGGCGTTCTTGTACGGCACGACCTGGTCGTCATCGCCGTGCAGGACGAGGGTGGGGACGGTGATCGCCTTCAGGTCTTCGGTCTGGTCGGTTTCGGAGAAGGCCTTGATGCCGTCGTAATGGGCCTTGGCGCTGCCCATCATGCCCTGGCGCCACCAGTTGTCGATGACGGCGCTCTTCACCTCGGCGCCTTCGCGATTGAAGCCATAGAACGGGCCTGCAGCCACATCGCGGAAGAACTGCGCGCGATTGGCGGCAAGACCGGCGCGCAACCCGTCGAACACCTCGATCGGCAACCCGCCCGGGTAGGCTTCGGTCTTGAGCATGATCGGCGGCACGGCGCTGACCAGCACGGCCTTGGCGACGCGGGCCTGCGGGATGCCGTAGCGCGCGACGTAGGCCGCCACTTCACCGCCGCCGGTCGAGTGACCGATGTGGACGGCGTTCCGAAGGTCGAGGTGTTCCATCACCGCGGCGGCGTCGGCAGCGTAGTGGTCCATGTCGTGACCCTCGCTGACCTGTGCGGAGCGGCCATGGCCACGGCGGTCATGGGCGACGACGCGGAAGCCCTTGGACAGGAAATACAGCATCTGCGCGTCCCAGTCGTCCGACGAGAGCGGCCAGCCGTGGTGGAAGACGATGGGCTGCGCGTCCTTCGCGCCCCAGTCCTTGTAGAAGATCTCGACGCCGTCAGTGGTGGTTACGTAGGCCATGATGGAAATCCTTCGAAAAGTTTGATCGGGTGAGGCGCGGCTGTCCGGTTCATCGACATCCGTTGACATAATTTCTGAAGCCGAACCGACGTTCTGGAAAGTGCTATAAATCTGCATCCATCTTTCGATGAATTCGAAATGTAGCGCTTCGAGTGCCCAGTGGTCCCTGGCCCCGGATTGCCGTCCCGCTCAATTCACCAGACCTGCGTACGATCGGAAATCATCCCTGCGTATGTCTCGCGTAACATCTGAGTAGGAAGCCCCTCTTTACGGCGGCGCCCGCTCAGCGCGGCGTATCTAGCGCGCGGAATGTCGAGGCGAGATGATCGATGAAAGCGCGGACTGCCGGGGGAAGGCCCCGCCGCGTGGTGAAGACCAGATGGACGATGCCGATTTGCCCGCCCCACTCAGGCAGGATGCGAACCAGTCGACCGGCGGCGAGATCGTCTCGGCAGGAATGATCGGGCAGCAGAGCAACGCCGAGGTTTGCCATGGCTGCTTCGCGCAGGGCGGCAAAGTCCTCGCAGGTCATCCGTGGTTCGTGGCGATGATCGATGCCGGTGTTGTCGGGGCCGGCAAGGTGCCATGTGATCTCGCCGATCTCGTCGCTCGAGCCTAACGTCGGCAGCAGCTTCAATCCGTCCATCGTGGCATCCTGCATGCTTGCGGCAAGTGCGGGGCCTGTCACCAGAATGCGCCGTGACTGCCCCAGAGTGCGCATCGTCAGCGAGGCGTCGCTGTCGAGCGTCACGCGGACCCGCAGGGCGACGTCGACACGCTCGGCGATGAGATCGACCGGCCGATCCGTCGCGACGAGCTGCAGCGCGACCTTGGGATAGCGCGCCAGAAACGCGGGCAGGTGGGGCGATAGCACTTCTACCATCCCGCGCGGGCAACTGAAACGGATACGGCCCTGCGGTTCGGCCTGTGCCTGCGCGACGAGCGCTTCGGCCTGCTCGGCCTCTTCCAGCATGGCACGGCAGCGCGCGTAGAACGCCTGCCCGACTTCGGTGACGCGAAAGCGCCGCGAGGAACGCTCGATCAGGCGGGTGCCCAGGCGTTCCTCAAGGGCAGCGATACGGCGGCTGAGCTTCGATTTCGGGGTGCGCAGCGCGCGTCCGGCGGGCGCGAATCCGCCGTGCTTCACCACTTCGGCGAAATAGGCATAGTCGTTGAAGTCAGCCATCGATCGCTACTCATCGTTCCATTAATGGAACGATGAGTAGCGATTTTGCCATCTACAGCCAAGATCGTTCCGGATGCATTTGTCTCTCCAGCGGCAGGCAACGGTGCCGGTCGGAAACGAGAATGGAGATATGACATGGCTTACAGGTTCGAAAACAAGGTCGTCGTCGTCACCGGTGGAACGACCGGGATCGGCCTCGCGACGGCCAAGGCCTTTGCCGACGAAGGCGCATCGGTGTTCATCACCGGGCGCCGCCAGGAGGCGCTCGATGCAGCGGTCAAGGCGATTGGCGGCAAGGTCACCGGCGTGCGGGCGGACATGAGCAAGCTGGCCGATCTCGATCGCCTCTACGATGCCGTTCAGCAGCAGCATTCGGCTATCGACGTGGTCTTCGCCAATGCCGGCGGCGGTGAGTTCGCTCCGCTTGGCGCGATCACCGAGGACCATTACGAAAAGACCTTCGACACCAATGTGAAGGGCGTGCTGTTCACCGTGCAGAAGGCGCTGCCGCTGCTGCGTGACGGGGCCTCGGTGGTGCTGACCGCATCGACCGTGAGCATCTCCGGCACGCCTGCGCTCAGCGTCTACAGCGCCAGCAAGGCGGCGGTGCGCAGCTTTGCCCGCAACTGGATTCTCGACCTTAAGGACCGCGGCATTCGCGTCAATGCGGTCAGCCCCGGTGTTACCGACACGCCCGGCGTCGATGACCTGTTCGGCGGTGGTACGGATGCCGAGAACACCAAGGCCTATCTTGCCGGACTGATCCCTGCCGGGCGCATCGGCCAGCCTTCGGAGATCGCAAGGGCCGTGCTGTTCCTCAGTTCGCAAGAGGCCAGCTTCGTCAACGGCGTCGAACTCTTCGTCGATGGCGGGCAGGTCCAGATCTGACAGAGCCGCTTGCCGGGCCCTCCGCTTCCCAGGTGCCTGCCCGCCGGTTTCGGTGGCGGGCACCGGCCTCGGGCTGGCCGGCCGGCGCCTCGATCATACCTGCGGATGAGGAAGCCACCCGCACGAACGAGGTTCCGCGACCGAATGGCTGGCAGCCTGGCTCCTGCATCGCGGAATATACCCATCGCCAGGCAATATCATCGCGCCATAAGGCGGGGAGCAACACGACATGATCTGGAACATTGCATTGAGAATGGCTGCCATGGTTCTTGCGGGCAGTCCCGTCATGATCGCAGAGGCGGCCTTGGCGGCACCATCCGGCACGACAGTTCATGCAGCGACATCGGATGAGGCTCTGCTCGCCCGGCTGCCGGGTTTCCGTCAGGGCTTTGCCGAGGTAGATGGAGTACGCCTCCATTACGTCGAAGGCGGCGCTGCCAACAGCGGCAAGCCGGCATTGGTACTATTGCCGGGCTGGCCCCAGACTTGGTGGTCCTACCACAAGATCATGCCGCAACTGGCGCGAGACAGGCGGGTGATTGCCGTCGATCTTCGTGGCATGGGGGCATCGAGCAAGCCGGCCGGCGGCTACGACAAGAAGACCATGGCCGCCGACATCGCAGGTCTGGTGCATCAGCTTGGGCTAGGAAAGGTCGATATCGTAGGCCACGATATCGGCTCCATGGTCGCCTACAGCTTTGCCGCGAACCATTCCGACCTTACCGACAAGTTGGTTCTGCTCGATGTCGCGCCGCCCGATGCCGGGCTTGCGACCTGGCCGATGCTGCCCGCCCTTGGTACGTTCGGTGACAAGGTGGGTGATGGCTCTCACGCCTACGTCTGGTGGTTTGCCTATCACCAGGTGCCCGAACTGCACGAGAAGATGGCGGGCGAGGGCCGGATTCGGATGGAACAGGACTGGTTCTTCCATTACCTGACCAAGGACGAAGCGGCGATCGATGCCCTCGATCGCGATGTCTATGCTGCAGCCTATACGCCGCGCGACGCGATCCGTGCCGGCGACGGCTGGTATCAGGCCTTTCCTCAGGACATCGTCGATGACGATGGATATGCCCCGCTTGCCATGCCGGTGCTTGCGCTTGGTGGCCCGGGCTTTGCCTGGCTGCAGGGTGTCCTTGCGAGCAAGGCGCCGAGCGCCAAAGTGCTCAAGGTCGATAGCGGGCACTTCATTCCGGATGAAGTGCCGGACATCCTGGTCGAGCAGATAAAGGCGTTCACACAGTGACGGTGACATGGGGCAGGGGCATATCGCCGCCAGCCTCCACCCATGATCCATGACCTGCCGACGATAGAAGGGTGTTTCAGTTTCGGGTGGCCGAGGTGGCCGCTTTCGCCCATCCGGTCACGCATTGCATCGCGCTGATCTGTTCGATGTCGATCGACCTTTGGATGGGCGAATTCACTCGTGCTCGCGAGACCTTGCCGATCCTGCGCGATTGCGTACGGGCCAATACCCTGGCTCCGTATATCGCGGTCGCGCAGGGCTTCGAGGGTGAACGCGCGCTTGAGTTCGGGCGCCATGCGGAGGCGGTCGAAGCGTTGCCTAGCCGCTGCCACTGCGATGCGCAGATCCTCCGCGTCGCCCAGCCGCACCGTGCCTATCCTGGCTTCGCATGTCTGCCTGGAATGACCGGTTCCGGCAAAAAGTCGCCCTTCAGATTGGTGCGACGTAGCGTGGTCTACCCATGCTGCAGGGCGATCCGAAGTGCGGCGCTTCAATCGCCGCAGGCGTTCATCGGCATGCTGACGTAATCCAGCTTCACATCGGATATGGAGATGGTCAGGGGGCCACTCGTGCTCAGTACGAAAGGCGCGGTGATCGCCGACATGTCCGCGCCGCGACCGGCGAAACACTGCAGCGGCACGGCCATGCGGGCCCATTCGCCCGGCGCCGAGCGTCCAAGGGTCTGACCGATCGGCACGGAGTATGTCTTGCCGCCGCTTTCGATGCCCATTTCCACCGGCACGGCGGCTTTGGCATCGACGCGGTATTCGAAGACGAGGCTGATCTCGCCATTGCTTTCGCGCGAAAGGTCGATGGTGCGGGGTGCTGCCATGGCGACCCGACCGTTGGCCTTGCCGTCCCACGCGAAGCGAAGCGCGTCTTCCTGTGCGCGGCGGTCTACACCGGCCTGAGCAACCATCTGCCGGTCGATGGACCATCCTGCGGGAACGCGGCCCTTGCCGTAGAAGACACCGGGCGTCGCCTCGGCCATCCCGGCGGGACGGGCTTCGTCCAGTGGCGGGACCTTGCCAGGCGCCGCGTAGGACAGGCCGTAACCGAAGGCGAACAGCGGGTCATAGCCTGCGTCACCTCGGTTGAGCACGTATTGGTCGGGCCGCTTGGGCCAGGAGAAGCTGAGCTTGCCCCGGAAGTCGTGCGCGGGTTTGCCGTCCGCGTCCGCGAACAGCACGTCGGCGACGCCGCCACCCTCGCTGCCGGGCAGGAAAGCCGCCACGAACGCGTCGGAGGCATTCATTTCGGCGTTCACCCATAGCGGACGGCCGGAGAGGAACACGGCAACGACCGGAATGCCCGCTGCCTTGAGGCGGCGCAGCATTTCCAGATCGGACTTGTCGCCGGGGCTATATTCCAGGTTGGGAACGTCGCCCTTGAATTCGGCATAAGGCTGCTCGCCGAAGACGACGATGGCGGCGTCCGGCCTGGCGGTGAACTTGCCGTCCGGCGCGTATGTGGCGGTGCCGCCGCCGGCCTTCACGGTCTGCTCGATGCCCTTCCAGATCGAGGTGGCGTTCGGGAAGGCGGAGTTGGGCAGGCCCGCGCCCTGCCAGGTGATCGACCAGCCGCCCGCCTGCTGACTGATGCTGTCCGCGGCCGTGCCTGCCACCAGTATGTTGGCCGTGGGCTTCAGCGGCAGCACGCCGTCGTTCTTGAGCAGAACCATGGATTCGCGCACCGCCTCGCGCGCGATCGCACGGTGCTGCGCAGAAGCGATGACGTCGAACTTGGCCGCGAAGGCGCGCGACGATGGCCGTCCGCGATCGAAGGTTCCGGCGCGCAGCTTCACGCGCAGGATGCGCCGCACCGCATCGTCGAGCCGCGCTGCGGGAATGGTGCCCGCCTTCGCTTCGGCAAGAGTGTTGTCGTAGAGCTGCTTCCAGCCGGGGCCGGAATACATGAACATGTCGAGCCCGGCGTTGATGGCCTGCGGGCAATCCTCGTTGCTGCAGCTCTTGACCTGCCCGTGGCTGTTCCAGTCGCCGACGACGAAGCCGTCGAAGCCCATGCGCTCCTTCAGGACCCCAGTGAGCAGGCTTTTGTTGCCGCTCATCTTCTCGCCGTTCCAGCTGGAGAAACTGGCCATGACCGATTGCGTGCCCGCCTCGATCGCGGCCGGGTAGCCGCCCAGATGGACGTCGCGCAGCACCGTTTCGGGCACCCTCGTATCGCCCTGATCGCGCCCGCCGGTGCCGCCGTCGCCAAGGAAGTGCTTGGTGGTGGCGATGAGGTGGTTCGGCGCGAGGAAGTCCTTCGTGCCGACCTTGCCCTGCACGCCCTCGATCATGGCACCGGCATAGTCGGCGGCGATCTGGGGTTCCTCGGAATAGCTTTCGTAGGTGCGGCCCCAGCGGTCGTCCTGCACCACCGCGAGGGTCGGCGCGAAAGTCCAGTCGAGCCCGGCGGCGGCGGTTTCCAGTGCGGTCACTTCGCCGATCTGGCGGATCAGGTCGCGGTTCCGCGCGGCGCCAAGGCCGATGTTGTGGGGAAACAGCGTGGCGCCGACGATGTTGTTGTTGCCGTGGACCGAATCCGTGCCCCAGATGATCGGGATCTTCGGGCGGCCGTCGCTGCGGGTCATCGACGCATCGTAGAATTCGTCCGCCAGCTGCAGCCACTTGGCCGGGGAGGCGTATTCGTTGTCATAAGGACCGCTGTTGCCGCCGTTGAGGATCGAGCCCAGCTTGTAGGTCACGACATCGGCCGGCTTGATCGAGCCGATATCGACCTGGATGATCTGGCCGACCTTGTCCTCGATCGACATCGCGGCCAGCAGGGCGTCGATCTTCTTTTCGACCTTCGGATCGCGGCTGGGGCGGGCGCGGACTTTCGGCCATATCGCGGGATTGGCGATCGAAGCTGCGGGCTGGTCGGCTGATGAGGCTTGGGCAAAGGCGGTGCCCGGGATCCCCGTCAGAGTCAGGGCGAGGATCAGGAGGGAGGCGCTCGATCGGTTGGTCTTCATGGTCGCTCCTGTACGCCGTATACTTGCGGCCGCGCATGTGTGGTTTGGAAGGGAAGGGCGCGCATGTCACGCAGCGCGCGCAGGATCGGGCCGGTCATGACCGTCGTGACGACAGCCATGACCACGAGTATCGTGAACATCGACCGGGGCAGGAAACCAAGGTCATACCCGACGTTGAGCACGATCAGCTCCATCAGGCCACGCGTGTTCATCAGCGCGCCGAGGGTGAGGCTTTCGTGATGGGGCAGACCATTAGCGCGCCCGGCGCAGTAGACCGGCACGATCTTGGCCAGCACGGCGATCAGGCAGACCGCAGCCAGCCACGCCAGTTCCGGTCCGGTGGACAGGCCCAGCAGGTTGGTGCGCAGGCCGGTGAAGGTGAAGAAGACCGGCAGGAAGAAGACCAGCACGAACTGCCCGACTTGCGCATTCCATGCCTCCACCAGCGGACGGTGGCGATGAAACAGCAGTCCGGCGGCGAAACCACCGAAGATCGCGAAGATACCCAGCGCGAACGTGCACAGCGCCAGCGTGAAGATCACGATCAGCAGGATCGCCAGGACATGTGGAGGGATAGCGCCATCGCGCAGTGGCAAGCGGGCCACCAGCCGGTCACACAGGGGCGCCGCCACGAAGCGCAGGGCGAACAGGAACAGCGCAAGACCGCCGAGGTGGAGGGCCAGATAAGTCACGGAAAGCTGCGCGGCAGCGAAGGCGGCGATCCCGGCCAGCAGCAACCAGCCGACGACGTCGTTCACGGCCGCCGCGGAAATGGCGACGATGCCGACGTCGCTGCGGGTCAGCCCATATTCGCCCAGGATACGGCCCAGGATCGGCACGGCGGTGATCGCCACCGCGACCCCGCAGAACAGGCTGTAGACGAACGAATCGACACCCGGCGCGAGGCTGGAGGCCGACAGTCGGCCGATGCCGATCCCGGCAAGGAACGGCACGAGGATCGAGGCCACGGCCACGGCGATGGTCGTTCGGTGCAGGCGGGCTGCCTTCAGGCGGCCGAATTCGAACTCGCTGCCGATCTGGAACATCAGCAGGATCAGCCCGATCTGGCTCAGCACCGTGATGGCGGGCTCTGGCTTGGCCCCGAACAGGGAAAGAGAGACGCCGGGAAAGAAATGCCCGAACAGCGACGGGCCAAGCAGCAGCCCGGCGACGATCTCACCCACGACGCCGGGCTGTCCCATACGCCGGAACAGCCCGTGCATCAGCCGCGCCGCGCCGATCATCACGATCAGCTGCAGCAGCACCGTGAACAGCAGCATCTCGCTTTGATGGGTGGAGCCGGTCATGGCGTATCCCCGCGCGCGATCAGGGCCGCGCCGACAGGGCGTCCAGCGTGGCAGTGCCCTTCAGCGCGGTATCCCCGGCAAAGCGGCCGACCACGACAGGATAAGCGCCCGCGTCGACCTTCCAGCCCGGCGCGCTCTCGTCGAAGCGGGCGATCACGCGCGGGTCGACCGTAACGGAGACATGGCGGGTCTCACCCGGAGACAGGCTGACCTTCTCGAAACCGGCAAGGCGGTAGGCGCGGGTTCCGGCTGCGCTTTTCGCCTCGACATAGACCTGCGGGACATCGGCGCCTGCGCGCTTGCCGGTATTGGTGACGTCGAAGCCGACGGTCAGCCCGGCGCCGCCTTCGATCTTCAGATTGGCGTAGCTGAAGCGGGTATAAGTCAGCCCGTAGCCGAAGGGGAACAGCGGTTTGCGCTGCTTCGCGGCGTACCAGCGGTAGCCCACGTCAGCACCTTCCGGGTAATCGACGGTGAAGGGGGCGACGCCGCCGCTCATGCCGTAGATGGTCTTGTCACCGGCCTTGCGGCGCGCATTCGCGGCGTGCAGTTCGGCAAGGCCGGCAGGCTCGCTGCGGGGGGCCTGATCCACGCTTGCGGGGAAGGTGATCGGCAGGCGGCCCGAGGGATCGACTTCGCCCAGCAGGATGCGGGCAATCGCCTCGCCGCCGCGCTGGCCCGGATACCAGGCCGACAGGATGGCGGGTACGCGGTCCACCCAGGGCATCAGCACCGGGCCGCCGCTTTCGAGCACGACCAGCGTTTTCGCATTGGCGGCGGCGACGGCATCGATCAGCGCGTCCTGCTTGTCGGGCAGGGCCATGCTTTCCGGGTCCTGCGCCTCGGTCCGCCAGGCCCAGGCGAAGACGATCGCCATGTCGGCACCGCGAACCGCCTTGGCCGCCGCTTTGGGATCGCTGCCGTCGAGGTAGGTCACGCTGGCCTGCGGCGCCAGCGCCCGGATCGCCTGAAGCGGCGAGGACGCGTGCCATGTGATCCGCGCGAAGGAGGCGGCCGCACCTTCGGTCAGGGGAATCTCCACTGGCGCGCCGCCCACCGAGCGGACCTGCGAGGAGCCGCCCCCCGAAAGCACGCCGACATCGGCATGGGCGCCGAGCAGGACGATTTTCTTCGCGGTCTTCGCCAGCGGCAGCAGGTTACCCTCGTTCTTGAGCAGGACGATGCCTTCCTCCGCCGCGCGCTGGGCGACCTGCGCATGGGCGGCGTAGTCGATCGGCTGGGCGCTGTCAGGCACGGGCCGGTCCATCAGGCCGCTGTCGATCACCCCGAACAGGATGCGCTGGACCATGTCGTCGAGCCGCGCCATCGGCACGCTGCCGTCCTTGACGGCGGCGGCAAGGGCCTTGTCGAAGTACATCGCGTCGTCCAGTTCCTGGCCGGAATCCTGGTCGAGGCCATTGTTTGCGGCCTTTTGCGTCGAATGGACCGCACCCCAGTCGGACATGACCCAGCCCTTGTAGCCCCAGTCCTTCTTGAGGACGGTGTTCAGCAGCCAGTCGTTCTCGCAGGCATAGTCGCCGTTGACCTTGTTGTAGGCGCACATGACCGAGGCGGGCTTGCCGATTTCGGTGGCGATCTGGAATGCGAGCAGGTCGCTTTCGCGCAGGGCCGCCCGGTCGATCCGCGCGTCGAGAACGGTGCGGCCGGTCTCCTGCGAATTGAGCGCGAAGTGCTTGATGGTCGAGACGATGGCGTTGCTCTGCACACCCTTGATATGCGCACCCGCCATGACGCCTGCGAGCAGCGGGTCTTCGCCCAGATATTCGAAGTTGCGACCGTTCCAGGGATCGCGCGTAAGGTTGACGCCGCCTGCGAGCAGGATGTTGAAGGTCTTGGCGCGCGCCTCCGCACCGATCATCGCGCCGCCTTCATAGGCCAGGCGCGGGTTGAAGGTGGCGGCAGTGGCGATGCTGGCGGGCAGCGCGGTGGCGACATCGCCCTTGCGCTGCTCGATCTGGTTGGCCACGCCGAGGCTCGCGTCGCTCTCGCGCAAGGTGGGAATGCCGAGCCGGGGGATGCCGGGGACATGCCCGGCGGAGGGGATCATCGCGATCGGCGGCTGCGGCTTTGCAAGCGGCGGGAAGTAGCTGTGAACCAGCTGGAGCTTCTCCTCCAACGTCATCGCCTTGACCAGTGCCTCCGCCCGCGCTTCGGCCCCGGATTCGGACGACGGCTGCGCGGAGGCCGCGGCCTGCTGCTGCGCGAAAACGGGCGCGGCAAGTGATGCTCCGGTCATTAGAGCGGTAACCAGGACGGCGTGCTTGGGAAATCTCATCAGGAAACCTTGCTGGACGGGACGCCGGTGCGGGCGTGATAATGGTTCAGGAGGGCGCGGTGATCGGGCAGGCCGCCGCGCGCGCCGGCATGGGCCGCGCGCACGCGGGCGAAAACCTCGCGCGCCTGCGCAGCGCCGGGATAGCGCGCGCCGGCAAGGGTGGTCTCGAACCCCATGCCATAGAGGATGTAGTGGTAGCTGGGCGGCAGGAACGTCTCGAGGTCGACCACGAAATCGAACCGCGAGGGCGGGCGACGGCGCCACTGCGCCAGCATGTCGCGCAAGGGCTCGGGAATGGTCGCGGGGTCTGCATTGTCGCGCCAGTAGGCGGTGTCGGTGCGGCGGGTGATGCAGTAGTGGAGCTTAAGGAAATGGACGATCCGCTCGAACCGCGCGCTCATCAGGCGGTTGAAGCTGCGCGCAGCGGCGTCGCGGGCATCGTGGTCGGCGCCTGCGAGAAGATCGGGCCCCAGGAAATCGCCGACCATCCGCAGCGCCGCTTCGATCAGCATGATGCCGGTCGATTCCAGCGGTTCGAAGAATCCGGCCGACAGGCCCACGGCCACGCAGTTGCCGATCCACTGTTGCTGCCGGTAACCGGTTTCGAAGCGTAGCTGGCGCGGGTTCAGCGCAGCGCCTTGCGGGCCGACATAACGGCGCAGCGTCGCCTCGGCTTCATCGTCCGAACAATGGCGGCTGGAATAGACGTAGCCGATGCCGCGCCGCTCGGTCAGGCCGATGTCCCAGGTCCATCCCGCCTCGTGCGCCGTTGCCAGCGTATAGGGGCGTACCGGGGCGTCCGGCCGATCATAGGGCACCTGCATCGCCAATGCGCGGTCGTTGAACAGGCTGTCGCTGCACGAGGTGAAGTCCGCGCCTAGCGTCTGCCCGATCAAGAGGGCGCGAAAGCCCGAGCAATCGAGGAAGAAATCACCCTCGACGATGCGCCCGTCGGTCAATTCCAGCGCGGCGATATCGCCGTCGGCCTTGCGCTGGACATTGCCGACAGTGCCTTCGATCCGCACGACCCCGGCGGCGATGGAGATGTCGCGCAAGTAGTCGGCAAAGCGGGCGGCGTCGAAATGATAGGCGTAGTTCATCGGTCCGGAGAAGTCGGGGTCTTCGGGCCGCTTGGGCGCGCGCCCCGCGCGGATCACCTGCTCCTGTACGGTGGCGGCATCGGCCCAGGCGGCGCGCTGCGGGCTGGTATCGGCCAGCCAGTGGGGCAGGAGCGCTTCGTCCTCGCCGCCGATGGGCATGTTGAAGGGGTGGAAATAGCTGTCGGTGCCGGTCGCCCAGCCCTCGAACAGGACGCCCTGCTTGAAGGTGGCATCGGCGCGGACCAGAAACTCCGCCTCGCTGATGCCCAGCCCGGCCAGCGTCGAGCGGATCGTCGGGAACGTGCCTTCCCCCACGCCGATGATGCCGATCTCGCTGGATTCCACCAGCGTGATGCCGGTCATCCCCAGCGTGCGGGAAAGATAGGCGGCGGCCAGCCATCCGGCCGTGCCGCCGCCCAGTATGACGACACGAGGTATGACGACACGACCGGAGGGGGGATTGTCGATCGTCATACCTTGCGCCTCTTCAGTTGAGGGTCGTCAGTTCAGGGTCAGAAGTTCGCGCGGGCGCGGACACCCCAGGTGCGGGGCGGCTGGAGGTTGGACAGGAACACCGGATCGTAGCGCGGTGCCCCGAATGCCCCGGCACCCGTGCGGATCTTGCCGTTCTCGATGTTCTGGACGAAGGCCTCCACCGTGTAGTTCTGGTCCGCCGACGTGAAGCGCAGCGAGGCGTCCGAACGGAAGTAGGCCTTCTGGCGGTCCCAGTCGGTGCCGTTGGTGCCGCGACCGGGCATGTTGTCGGCCGGGTCGTTGGCGTTGACGAAGGGATTGGCGTCGCCGTTGAAGTAGCTCAGCCAGCTCTTGGTTTCGTAGTGCGTGGTGAAACGCGGGGTGATCGTCGCGCCGCTCGCCAGTTCGAAGTCATGTTCGTAGCTGACGCTCGCCGAAAAGCGCGGTGCGTGGGCGAGTTCATTGCCCCTGAGCTGCACGATCGAGGACGCCTTGCCGCCGTCGTAGAGCCGTCCATCGACGCTTTCCAGATCGTCCAGCTTGGTCTTCTGGACCGTGCCGGAGAACTGCAGGCGATCGGCGGGGGTGAAGTTGGCAGTGAGTTCCGCTTCGAGACCATAAGCCTTCGCGCCCTTGGCGTTCTGCGTCACGATCTGGCTGCGCACCACGTTGCCTTCGTCGTCGCGGAAGGTGACGGCCTGGTTGACCTGATATCCCTTGAAGTCGGAATAGTAGGCCGCCAGGTTCAGCGTCACGCGGCGATCGAGGAAGCGGGTCTTCAGGCCGACTTCGTAGTTGGTCAGGGTTTCGGGGTTGGTAAGGCCCGCGTTATCCTGGATGTTGCCCGACTTGAAGCCGGTCGAGATGCTGGCATAGCCCAGCGTATCGGCGGCAAGGTCGGCATCGACGCGGGCCAGATAAGTCAGCTTGTTCCACTTGCCCTTCACGTCGTTGTTCGAGATCGAGAAGCCGGGCAGCAGGTCGACCAGTTCCGCGGCGGTGGCGCCGGGATAGGCGCCGAAGATGCCGCCCTGGCAGGCGCCGCCGGGCGCCGAATCCGCCGCCGAGCAACCGTCGCCGGAGAACGTGACGTTGCGGCCGCCGATGTCCTGCTTCTTGTCGGAGGTATAGCGCAGGCCGCCGGTCACGCGCAGCCAGTCGGTGGCATGCCATACGGCCTGGCCGAACGCGGCGCGGCTGTCGATCTGGCGGTTGGCCTGGATGAAGCTGCCCGCCCAGCTGAAGGTGCCGTCGCGGTAGCCGTTGCGCTGATCGATATCGAAGCGGATTTTGTTCTTTTCGTGGCTGTAGTAAGCCCCCAGGATCCAGTCCACGGCCTGCTCGCCGGTGGATTTCAGCTGGATCTCGTGGCTCTGGAAATCATAGCGCGAGGACAGCGTACGGTTTTCGTTGAAGGCCCCCAGCGGCAGGTCGTTGCCGTCGGCGTCCACCTGACCGGTCGGCGGCAGCGCGCCCGCATCGGCATCGGTCTGGGTGCTGCCGCCGATGCGCGACCAGCCGGCGATGTAGCTCAGCTGGATGCCGTCGGTCAGGTCGTAGTTCATCGCGGAGCGCACCGCGACCGAATAGCGGTCGGTATCGGGCGCGGTGTCGGACAGCGTCGACCAGCGCTTGGTGCCCGCGCGCGGGGTCTGCAGCAGACCGATCACCGGCGCGCCGTTGTCCAGGAAGCCCTCGGCCGAGAGATTCCAGCTGAACTTGTCGCTCGGCTGCCACAGCATCGAGACGCGGCCCGATTGCTGGTCGGCGGCATAGTACTTCTTGCCGCTGGTGACGAAGGCCGACTTGTTGATGCCGGTGATATCCGGAGCGGGCTGGTACGAGGCATAGCCGTCATGCCGGTCGCTGACGAAGGCGACGCGGAAGGCCAGGGTATCTGTCACCGGGATGTTGATCGCGCCGCGCACGCCGAAGCGGTCGTAATTGCCCGCGGTCAGTTCCACGCTGCCTTCGAACTTGCCGAGCTTGGGCTTGGCCGAGATCAGGCTGAGCGCGCCCACGGTGGCGTTGCGGCCGAACAGCGTGCCCTGGGGCCCGCGCAGCACTTCGACGCGCTCCATGTCGTACATCAGCACCGAGGCGCCCTGCGAACGAGGCGAATAGATCCCGTCGATGTAGATGGCAACTTCGGGGTCGGCGACTTCGGTATAGGCACTGTCGTTGCCGATGCCGCGCAGGGTCAGCAAGACCGCAGACTGGTCGCCCTGCTGGTTGAACTGGAGCGAGGGCACGAAGCGCGCGAGGTCGGTGACGTCCTTCACCTGGTTCTTGTTCAGCGTGTCCTGACTGAAGGCCGAAACCGCGATCGGGGTCGATTGCAGCGTGGTTTCGCGGCGGGTCGCGGTGACGATGATGTCGTTGTCGGATGCGGCTTGCGGGGCTGCCTGCGGCGCGGCGGCGTCCTGTGCATGCGCTGCGGATACGGAAAATAGGCAAGTCGCAAGCGCTGTGCTCGCGACGAGTGCGTGCCTCGTCATGATCATCCTCCCAGATGCGTCGTGTTTGTGAGGGTGCAAAGACCAAATCCTGACATCGTTGTCAACATGCGATTTGACAACGATGTCAAAAATCGTGCCTTATCCCTTTCCGGCTTTTGCAATGGTGCGAAGGGTATTCTAGATGACGGTCATGACCGTTTCGCCAGCGTCGATATCACCGTTAGCATCGCCGGAATTCGCGGCGAAGCGGCTGTTCCGGCTGTCGATCGGGGTGTTCTTCATCGGCGGTTTTCTCAGTTCGGCGGTCAGCCTGCTGGTGCCGCAACTCAAGGCGGTCCTGGCGCTGGATTACAAGGGCGCGCTGCTGATCCAGCTGGCGTTTCATTCCAGCTATCTGTTCTTCGCGCTGCCCGCCGCGCTGGCCGTGGTGCGAATCGGCTACATGCGGGCGATCGCCTTCGGACTGTCAGTCATGACCGCCGGCTGCCTGGCTCTGGCGGTCGCGCAGGGCGCACGCCAGTTCGCGCTGGTGCTGGGCGCCCTGCTGCTGCTTTCGGCCGGACAGACGGTGCTCCAGATTGCTTCCAACACCGTGGTCACCGTGATCGGTCCTTCGCGCGGGGCGGCATTCCGGCTGACGCTGCTGCAGGGGTTCAATTCGCTCGGCACGGTGATGGGGCCGCTTTTGAGCGCGCCGTTCCTCCTCGCGCAAGCCGGTCCGGGCGAGGAGGCGGCGGTCAGGGCGTCCTTGCCTTTCGTGGTTTCGGGGGCAGTTTTGGCAGCGCTGTCCACGGCTTATCTGGCGCATCGCGGATTGCTGGGTGACGCCGCCGGCACGGCGCAGGGGCTGCCACTGCGACGGCGCCGCCAGATTTTCGCGGTGCTGCGCGATCCGCGCCTGCTATGGGGCACTTTCGCCATCTTCGTCTATGTCGGCGCGGAAGTGACGATCGGGACATTGATGACCAACGTATTGATGCTGCCCGAGCGACTGTCGATTTCTCCCGTCAGCGCCGGACGGCTGGTGAGCCTGTACTGGGCCGGGGCGATGGTGGGCCGCTTTGCCGGGGCCTGGTTGATGACCCGGATAGGCGAAACGGCACTGCTGCTTTATGCGGCGCTGGGGGCGGTCCTGCTGACGTGCGCCGCGATCGTCCTGCCGGGCGTGGCCGGATCCGCCGCCCTGATCGCGGTGGGGCTGTGCAACGCGATCATGTATCCGACGATCTATGCGATGGCGATGCCGCGCGAGGCGCGCCTTGCTCCGCTGGCCTCGATGTGGCTGTGCATGGCGGTGGTGGGCGGCGCCGTGGTGCCGATGCTGACCGGAGTGCTCGCCGATGCGATCGGCCTTTTGCCGGCGCTGCTGCTACCGGCACTGTGCTATGTCGCGATTGCGGTATTCGCCGCATTCTGCGCCGCTCCTCGCGAGATTCCGGCATGAGCGTGATCACCATCAAGGACGTCGCCGCCAAGGCCGGAGTCTCGGCCAAGACCGTCTCGCGCGTGATCAACGGCGAGGCGCATGTCCGCCCGGAACTGCGCGAGCGGGTGGAGCAGGTGGTCGCCGAACTCGATTACCGGCCCAATGCCTTTGCACGCAGCCTGTCGAGTTCGCGTTCCTACCTGCTTGGCCTGTTCATCGACGATCCGGTGTCCGGCTATGCGGCCGATGTCCAGCACGGCGCGCTGATGCGCTGCCGCGAGCGCAGCTATCACCTCGTCGTCGAGCCGGTCGACCTTGGCGGTGCGGACTGGGCGGGTCAGGTGCGCTCCAGCATTGCCGCGCTGCGCCTCGACGGGGCTATCGTCGCCCCGCCCATCTGTGACGAAGCCGCGCTGACCGCCCTGTTCGCCGAGGCAGGCTTGCCCATGGTCCTCGTCGCGCCAAGCTCGAAGGCCGCGGCGTCGGGCAGTGTGCGTATGGACGACCGCAGCGCCGCGCGCGAGATGACCGATTACCTGCTTGGTCTGGGGCACCGCCGCATCGCCTTCATCCAGGGACCGGAAAGCCACCGGTCCTCGGCCCGGCGCGAGGATGGCTATCGCGAGGCGATGGCGAAAGCCGGTATCGCCGTGGACGAAAGCACCGTGCTGCGCGGCGATTTCACCTTCCGCGCCGGTCTGGAACTGGGCGAGCGGCTGCTTTCGGGTCTGCCGCGCCCGACCGCCATTTTCGCGGCCAACGACGACATGGCGCTGGGCGCTCTCATCACTGCGATGAAGCTGGGCATCGCCGTGCCGGAGGCGCTGTCGATCTGCGGCTTCGACGATTCCGCGTCGTCCCGCGCCGCCTGGCCGCAGCTGACCACGATCCGGCAACCCAAGGCGGAAATGGCCGGTGCGGCAGTCGATATATTGGTGAATCCGCAGTTCAGGAAACAGGCAGGCGGTGCGCAGTCGCATCTGCTCCTGCCCCACGAACTGATCATCCGGGGCAGCACTGCAATCGCGCCGGCAAGGTAGCGGAGTTTCTGGCGCAGAGCAGGTGATCCCTGCCGCAAACGGCCTCGAGATGCCGCGATGCTGTACCGGAGCGGCGATTGCGGATCGTCGGGCCGGAGCGCGGAGCCGATCGCCTTGCCCCGCGCCGAGTTGGCCGGGGCCGCGCCGGTCCGATCAGCCCGGCGGGGCGCAATGGTGCGTCGACCCTATACGTGGGCATGACGGTCGAGGCGATCTTGGTAGCGCCCGGCTGGGCGTCCCCGATCAGGCGATTGACCCATAAGTTGGCGACGCGCACTTCAAGCCGGTTGGCCCCGCGCCGGACCACCGCGCCGATATCGACCCGGAAGGCGAATGCCACAAGGTGCCGATGAGGCGGCCGTTGACGCGGACCTCCGCCAGGTCTCCGACTTGCGCGAGATCGAGCAGCAGCGGCGCGCCGGGCTTGTAGCCGGCGGACGCCGCAAACGTCTTGCCGTAAGTGGCGATACCCGAGAAATAACGGATACCGGGGTCCACCTGTTCGTTGAGCGGGGCCAGCGCGGGCAGGCTCGCGGCCTTTGGCGCACCGCGTTCCGCCTCGAACGCCACTTCCCAGGCGCCGTCGAGACGCGCAGCCAGTCTCGGCACCGCATGAGCGACGGCCCGGAGACACCTCCAGGTTTCATCCTATCGCCCAGCTTCCTGAATGGTCGATCGAGAATGCTGGACCTGTCACGACGTGTCTTGCGTAAGGCGGTGACTGCCGGCGGCATTCTTGTTGGCCCCGTAGGCGTTCAGTCGCCGGCGCGGACCTGTCGCAGGAGCACTTTCCCGAGAAACTCCAGCTCAAACGTGGCTTTTTCGAGCGGGCGTTCGACCTGGCGCCCAGCGTGAGCCGCAAGGCGAAGGCTGAGGGATCGCAGCTGCCGCCGCCGTCGCCGCGGAAGCGGGCAGGTGATGCCAGGCACATGTGGCATCGCTTTCCCGGATGCAAGGCAGGGTAGCCCGTAAGCCGATCAGTTTCGGCGCATGAAATCTCGTGATCAAGCAATCCAGAGTCACAATAGGGAAATATTGCAGCCCTATCGGCCCGCTCGACGATCGCCGCAGTGGCGATAATCACTCAGGGGTATTTCATGAAAATCCAGCGTCATTGGCTGGCGACGACCGCGTTCGCCCTGCTTGCGCCTGCCTGCCTTTCCACAGCTGCACAGGCGGCCGAAGCTGCACCGGACGCGGTGGCCGATGCTGCCGAAGGCGGCGGCCTTGGCGAAATCGTCGTCACCGCGCAGAAGCGTCGCGAGAATCTGCAGGAAACCCCGATTTCGATTTCGGTGATGCGCAGCGACGACCTGACCAATCGCCACGTCACGTCGCTTGTCGATCTGGGCGACGGCGCCATCCCGTCGCTGAAAGTTGCTCCGTTCTACTCGCGCAACTCCGCGCTGATCGTGAATATCCGCGGCATCGGCGTGCTGTCGGACGGCAACCAGCCGGCGCGCGACCAGGGCGTGGGCGTCTATATTGACGGCGTCTATCTCGGTCGTGCCCAGGGTCTTGGCACCGCGCTGTTCGACATCGAGAACGTCGAAGTGCTCAAGGGCCCGCAGGGCACGCTGTTCGGCCGCAACACCGAAGGCGGCGCGGTCAACATCGTGACCAAGAAGCCCTCCGGCGAATTCCACGTCAACGCCACCGGCGGCGTCGGCAACTTCGGCATGTACAAGGGCGAGGTCCATGTGGACCTGCCGTCGATCGCCAATATCGCGTTCAAGATCGACGGCGTCGTCGCCCGCCGCGATCCGCTGGTCAAGAATCCGCAGCAGGGTCAGGCTGGCTTCAACCAGTACGACAAGCAGGGCTTGCACCTCGAGGCGCTGTGGAAGCCTTCGCCCGATTTCAGCGCGGACTACAGCTTCGATACGTCGAAGGACGAATCGACCTCGCTGTACCTCAACCTTCTTGCTGCCGGGACCAATACCCAGGCCGCGCTCGGCACCGTCCAGCCCGACCGCGTCAAGACCGCCAACGTCGGCGTCCCGATGCAGCCCAGCGTCGGCAAGGTCCATGGTCACCGCCTGACCCTGGAATGGACCGCGACGCCTGACCTGACGATTAAGTCGATCAGTTCGTACCGCAAGCTTTACCAGGATCAGTGGGACAACGGCTCGGCTTCGACCACCATGTCGCTGTCGCCTTCGGCGCTGGCAGCGAAGGGTGCGGCCGGCTTCACGGGCACGCAGTTCGCCCGCTACAGCCTGGCCCTGTTCAACCAGAACCAGTGGAGCCAGGAAGTTCAGGCCATCGGCGAAGTGGGCCGGGTCAAGTACGTGGCCGGCGCCCTGTACTACCGCGAGCACGTCTCCGACAATGCGCAGGCGTTCTACACCAACCAGTTCACCAATGCTGCCGGCTCGGCTTACGTGCTGCGTCAGATCGACTACGGCGCGCAGGCGATCGACCGCGAAAGCCACGTGACCACCCGCAGCGTCGGCGCTTTCGGCCAGGCCACCTGGACCCCGGCGGTGATGAACGATGCCATCCACCTGACCGGCGGCCTGCGCTGGACCAAGGACATGAAGCACGGCGCGCTCACGATCGTGAACAACGCCCTGCCGATCAACCGCGACGGCGTCTCCGGCCCGATCGGCCTCGACGCCAGCTGGTCGCGCGTCGATCCGATGGTGAACCTGGCTGTCGATCTGTCGCAGGACGTCCACGTCTATGGCAAGTGGAGCACGGGCTACAAGTCGGGCGGCGCCAACTCCCGTTCGCAGAACTACGATGCCTTCAACCCGGAAACGGTGTCGATCTTCGAGATCGGCGCCAAGACCGAGTTCTTCGACCACCATGCCCGCTTCAACATCGCCGCCTACGCGGGCACGTACAAGGATATCCAGGTCGATTTCCAGCGCCCGTACGAGACCGGTGGGGTGCGTACCACGCGCACGACGACCTCGACGATCAATGCCCCTGGCACCGGCGGTCTGCACGGCATCGAAGCCGAGTTGACGGTCAATCCGCTGGCAGGTCTGACGCTGGGCGCTTCCTATTCGTACCAGTACGTCAACATCCCGGCGACCGTGAACCCCTACCCGAACGCCGCCGGCGTCGTCAGCACCGTCGCGGTTCCGATCTATCAGTCCTACACCCCGCGCCACTCCGCCAGCGGTACGCTGGACTACGAATTGCCGATGAACGGTTACACCGTTCGCGCGCATCTCGACGGTAACTTCGACAGCGGCTTCTATGCCAACGTCTCCGACCCGGTCTATACCGGCCCGGGTGCCGCTTCGAACGTGTATCAGCCCAAGGGTGACAAGGCGTTCATCGTCAACGGCCGTCTGGCCGTCGGCGATATCGCAGTCGGTTCGGGCGATGCGCAGCTGACTTTCGCAGTCTGGGCGCGCAATCTCTTCAACGAACAGCATGTGTTCTACAAGGCCCTGAGCCCGACTTCGGGGCTCAACGGGTTCTTCAACGAACCGCGTACGTTCGGCGGCGAGATGAACATCCGCTTCTGATACTTCTTCGCGGGCCGGCCTTGTACAGGTCGGCCCGCTTCTTCTGTTTCAGTGTTCGGCGCCTTCTCCCCGAAAGTCACTGTGATGCGGCGTTTCGCGATTGCGGCTCCAGGCGAAGGCAGCCATTCCGCATTCCGGATATGCGCAAGGATAACGCTTCTATTTCAACACTATATCAGGTGATCAAGAAGCCTGCTGGGGCGTCGAAAAGACGACCTATTACATAACATAGTTCTATAACGATGTTTCATTATAATATGTCTCCCCGCGACGATAGGCAGTGTTGAATGCCGATTGCGAGATACGGGGAGGATTCGAATATGCAGCGCATTCACGCGTTGAGGGCATTCCTGCAAGTCGGCGTCGGAGCACTCGGAGTGGCGGCTGCCCTCGGGGCTGCGCCGTCCCATGCGCAGACGGCGCAGGCGGAGGCCGACGGTGCTTCCACAGGCGAGATCATCGTATCGGCCCGTCGGCGCGAGGAAGCCCTGCGCGACACGCCGGTTGCGATCACTGCGGTCAATGCGGCCGCGCTGGAAGCCAAGGCATCGGTCAATATCGGCGACATCATGGGCGCGGCGCCCAGCGTCATGATCACCCAGCAGAATTCAGGCGCTGCCGCCGCCAACGTCGCGATCCGCGGGCTGTCGTTCGCGGACGTCGACAAGTCGTTCGATCCAACGGTCGCGGTCGTCGTCGATGGCGTGTTCATCGGCACCAGCACCGGGCAGTTCTTCGACTTCTTCGACATCAGCCAGATCGAGGTTCTGCGCGGGCCGCAGGGCACGCTGTTCGGGCGCAACACCATCGGCGGCGTGATCAACATCCGGCGTACCCGCCCGAAGTTCGAATTCTCCGGCAAGGTCGAGGCATCGTACGGAAACTACGACACCTGGGCCACGCGTGCCGTCGTCAACATTCCGATCATCGACGATGTCCTGGCGATCAAGCCGTTCTACTTCCACAACCAGACCGACGGCTATTACCGCCATGGCATCACCGGCGAACGCACGGGCGGATCGAATGCCGAGAATTTCGGCGTCGCGGCGCTGCTCCAGCCGTCATCGAACTTCGACGCGCTGCTGACGCTGGAAAAGCAGGTGCAGGACTTCGTGCCGGTCAATTCGAACATCAGCAAGACCGGAGAGGTCTTCTGCCTGCTCGAACCCGCCAACGAGTGCAACCGCAACACCACCACCGACCTCTACACCGTGTTCGGCACGCCCGGAACTTCGCACTACGAGTCTCCCGCCGCGACGCTGGAAATGAACCTCGATGCGGGGGCCGTGAAGTTCACCTCGGTCACAGGCTACCGCAAGTCCGACGAAACGCAGACGCAGGACTTCGACGGTTCGTCCGCCGACATCTATTTCTCCGCCCGCTCGCAGACGTACCGCCAGTTCAGCCAGGAACTGCGCGCCGCGGGCAAGATCAGCGACAGCCTGGACTATGTCGTGGGCGGCTACTTCTTCAAGTCGCGCTACTCCCTGCAGCAGCGCACGCGCATCACGCTTTTCGCGCCGCCCGCGATCGCCGAGCAGGACAACATCGGCCATGCCCGCTCGCTGGCCTTCTTCGGTGACTTCAACTGGGCCTTCGCCGACAGCTGGCGCCTGTCGTTCGGTGGTCGCTGGACGCAGGACCGCAAGCAGAACATGGCGCGCATCGACGCAAGCCAGTTCCCGAACGCCACTGTCAGCAACAGTAAGTTCACGCCCAAGATCGGCATCGACTTCCATCCCACTCCGGACATGATGCTCTACGCCTCATGGTCGCGCGGCTATCGTTCCGGCGGCTTCTCGGGCCGCGGAACGACGCTCTTCTCGGCGACGACACCCTATGGGCCGGAGACGGTGGACTCCTTCGAAGGCGGCTTCAAGGGTTCCCTGCTCGACGGACTGCTTGAACTCAACGTCGCTGCCTTCCTGGCGGACTACAAGAACCTCCAGCAGAATACGACCATCCCCGCACAAGGCGGCGTCGGCAGCGAAACCATCGTGACGAACGTGGGCTCGGCCAAGCTCAAGGGCATCGAGGTGGAATTCACCGCGCATCCTGCGCAGGGCCTGACGCTGTCCGGTTCGCTGGGCCTGCTCGACAACAGCCTCAAGGACTTCATTTCCCAAGGCGCGATCAGTGCCACGGTGCCGGGCACCCGCATCATAGACTATTCGAACGTCTCGATGATCTACGCGCCCAAGTCGACCCTGTCGCTGAACGCCAACTACAAGGTGCCGACCGGCTTCGGCGAAGTCGTGGCGAACCTGGGCTATCGCCACATCAGCCCCTACGACCAGCAGATCGGACTGGACGCCACCGCGACTTATCCCGCGACCGGCACCATCGTCGTGCCGCGCAACGACCCGCGCGTGCGTTCGGACACGCAGGACCTGCTCGATGCGAGCCTGACGACGCGGTTCGACCTGGGCGGCCATACCGCACGTATCACCGCGTTTGGGCGCAACCTCCTCGACGATCGCGGCCCCAATGCCGCCTTCACCGTCGCAGGTCTCTGGTCGTTCTCCAGCGCCCGTGAACCGCGCACTTACGGCGTGATCCTGGGTTACGAGTTCTGATCCATCGCTGCCTGTTCAGGCAACTCGCCGCTCCGGGGGAGGACACCTCCCAACTTTGCCGAACCCGGGGCGGCCACCTATTCGCAACGGAGAACGCGGTGCTCGATTACAGCAAGGTATTCCACACGGGCGTGCTGGTCCCGGACCTCGACGAAGCCATGGCGTTCTACGCGCGCACGCTGGGGCTGAAGTTCGCCGAGCCCTTCACGCTGGAAGCCTTCCCCGTGTGGACGCCCGAGGCCGGCCTCAAGACGATCACCAATCGCTTCACGATCTCGTGCGAAGGGCCGGTGCGGCTCGAACTGCAGCAGGGGGAGGCCGGCAGCTTTTTCGACGCGGCAGCATCGCGCGGCGACCATGTCGGCCTCTGGGTGGACGAGGTGGCGGGTACGGTGGACGACCTGACCGCGCAAGGGTGGAGCGTCATCGCCGCCGGGGCCGCACCCGAGGAACGGTGGGGACCGTTCGCCTATGTGAGACCGGCAGGCGGCGGCATGGTCGTCGAACTTGCATCGTCGATGCTGCGTCCTGCCTTCGAGCGATGGTGGCAGGGCGGCCCACTGACCCTGGATTGATGTCCGGCCGCATCGGCAAGCACGACATACATAACAAGCGAGGACGACGATGAATGACCTTCTGAACCGGCTGGATGGCGATGCAGGCGTCAGGCGAACCCTGGCTCGCCTTGGAGATTCGATCTTCCGCCGCGATCCCGAGGCGCATGGCGAATGCTATGCCGAGGACGGTGAATGGCACGCTTTCGGGACCATCACCCGCGGGCGTCAGGCCGTCGTCGATCACTGGTGGAACGTCATGCAGGGTTTTCCCTTCGTCCGGCAGTCGATTTCCTCGCTGGTGATCGAGGTGGACGGGGACACGGCCGCGTCTCGCGGGCATGTGGACGAAGTGCTGCGCATGCCTGACGGATCGTATCAGGTGGTGATGGGCATCTATCACAGCACCTTCCGCAAACACGGAGACGAATGGCTCATCAAGGTGCACCGCTACGATCAAGTCTATTACGGGTCGCCGATGCTGGACGGGAAGTTCTTCCCGGTCATGGACTACGGCAAGCCGCCGCACGATCCGGACCCCTCACGCATGACCGCGACGATGGACATCAGCCTCTGACGGAAAGCGGCAGCCCCGGCGCGGCAGCCGGCAACCGATTGGGGACGATCGAAAGGACCCGGCATTATATACGTATGTGCCAAATGAAATCCGGTGCCCGCCGCTGGTGCGAAGGCTTGGCTTCGCTGATCTGCGGCAGTAGCGTGAGCGGTCACGACGTCTCTTCGAAATCGAGGTAAATCGCCCATGCCGCGCATAGTCGATCACGAACAGCGGCGCAGGGAGATCGCCAAAGTCGTATCCGGCATTGTGCTAAAAGGCGGCGTCGAGGCCGTCACCATCCGCGCCGTGGCCGAGGAGTGCGGCTACAGCACCACCATCGTGTGCCACTACTTTCGCAGCAAGCACGAAATGCTGGCCTATACCCAGCGGGTCGCATGGCAGCGGGGACTGGCGCGGATCAGGAAGGCGAGCAGGGACGGCAAGGACTTGCTGGCATGCCTCGACTTCGCGCTGCCCATCACAAGCCCGCGCTGGCAGGACTGGCACTGCTGGCTGGCGTTCTGGGGACAGACCCCGGATATCGAGGGCATCGAAACGGAGTGGTCGGAAAGCAGCACCGTCAGCAACGACGTGTTCGTCGATCTGATCGTGAAGGCACAGGCGCGGGGCGAATTCGATCCGACCGAGAATGCCAGGGACGTGGCGACCGACATCCAGGTCGCGATCAACGGCATCGCGACCCTGGTTGCCATTCAGCGTTCGGACTGGCCTGCCAGGCGTCAGCGCGTAATTCTGCGCAAGCATCTGCTGCGCCTGGGCTACCGGCCGAGGAATCAGGAGCCCGGAATGACGGACGGCACCTCGACCTGATCTCATCGCGCGCCGAATGCACACCCGGCGATCCGCCCTGCGCGCGAAACACCCGGACCTCGGGACGCGATTAGGCGGGCCCTTAGACGAACGAAGAAAGATACGACAGGCGCCTTGCCGCGACCTGGAAAATGCGTTCGTCGATCGGAAGCCGGCGCCCGGCGCATGGTGTTCCGAACGGGCGCTCCAGTCACAGGTTTGACGGCATACCGTGCTGCGCGTTGTGCGATGCAGCGATGGGGCTTGCAATGCCCCCATTTTGGTTTCTATTTTGTGACAAACGGTTGAACGTGGATCGGCTCTCCAGTGTGATGGATATCGAAGGCGCGGGCTCCAGCAGGCTTGCGGGGGTGTTGCTCGCGAATCGTGCCAGGCTGCGGGCCTACCTCATGGCGCGCGGCGCGGGGGATATTGCCGAGGACATCCTGCAGGAGATGTGGATCAAGGCCTCGTCGATCGACCGAGACGTCGAACCGAGCCCGCTGTCCTACCTTTTTCGCATGGCCGAGCGCCTGCTGCTCGATGCCCGGCGGCAAGGCGCCCGCCGCTCGGTGCGGGATGCCGGCTGGGCCGAGGTCAATGACCGGGACCAGCAGCCCTCGGCCGAGCAGGCGCTGATCGCCCGGCAGCAGGTCGGCATCGCCTCGCAGCGGCTGCGGGACCTGGGGCCGCGCGTGGAACACGTCTTCCGCCGCTATCGGCTGGAAGGCGCGGAACAGCGGGTAATAGCCGAGGAACTGGGCGTGAGCCTGAGCACGGTGGAGAAGGACTTGCGCAAGGCTTACGTCGCCCTTCTGGATATCAGGAGCGGCCTCGATGCGGATTGACGGCGGCGGCGGCGTTATGTGCCGGAGATTATGGTGACGGACAAGGCACGCCTCGACAACGAAGCGCTCGACTGGGTGATCCGGCTGGGCGATCCCCGGTTCGCGGACTGGGATGCGCTGACGGCGTGGCTCGCCCTGTCGCCGGATCACGCGCGTGCTTTCGACATACTGCAGCTTGCCGAGGCCAAGGCGGTGGACGAGGTGGCGCAGGGGCTTCCCCCTTCCCGGGCCGAGTTCGTCGCGGTCAACGACAACCCTTCGCGGCGATACCTGCCGGCGGGCATCGCCGCTGGGGTGGCGGTGCTGGTGGGCCTCGGCTTGTGGCTGGGCCTCAGGGGCGAGGATGCGCGGCCCTGGCAGGAGTATCGCACTGCGGCCGGCGTGCACCGTGATCTGCGACTGGCCGACGGCACCCGCCTTGCGCTCAACGGCGATACGGTGGTCCGGCTCGATCCTGGCGGGCGCGGGGCGGCGCTGGTGTCGGGCGAGGCGCTGTTCGTCGTGCGCCACGATGCGGCGCGGCCTTTCGTCGTCACCGCGGGCGGGGCGACTATCACCGACCTGGGCACACGCTTCGACGTCGTGAGCGAGCCCGGGCGGCTGGCCGTAAGCGTCGCCGAAGGCTCGGTGGCGGTGGCGCAGGCGCAGGCGGAGGGTGAGGGAGGGCTTGTCCTCACTGCCGGGCAGGGGTTCGAACGGGCAGGAACACGCGGGCGACGGTTCGATCTTGCGCCCGAGGGCGTCGCCGGCTGGCGCGAAGGGCGGTTGCACTACGAGGATGCCCCGGTATCGCTGGTCCTCGCCGACGTTGCCCGCGCGACCGGGCTGCGCGTGGAACTGGAGGGGCAGGGCGGGGACCGGCGCTTTACCGGAACGATCGGCCTCGACGGGCCGCCCGAAGCGGTGAAGGAACGGGTGCGCCTGCTGCTGAGCGCGGACGGCGGTTCGGACTGAGATGCGCGGGCGGGGGGTCTTCGCTCTCGCAATGGCGCTTGTCGCGGCGCCGGACCGGGCCTGCGCCCGCGACCTTGCGATACCTTCGTGCACCCTCGCGGAGGCGATCGACATCATCGCGCGCGGCACCGGCGCCAGCATCGGCACCACCAACCCGGCGCTGTTACGGCGACGGATCGCGTCCAAGCGGGTGTCGGGCGGGGTAGACAACATGCTCCGGCAGATTCTCGGCAACGGCGTGATGCTGCGCCGGCTCGGCGGCGATTCGTGGCTGATCGTCGGCCTGCGCCGGCTTGAAGCGGAGCCCGTGTCCGCCCTGATCCCGATGCGTCCGCCTGAACCCGGCGGTGCGGCGATCGTCGTCGCTCGGAGCCGGAGCGATGCGGCGCTGCATGCGTTTCCCCTCACCGCGCGGGTCATGCCCGGTGCAATGATCGATGCGGCTGCGGCGATGCGAGGCAGCGATGCGCTGGCGGACAGGGTGGCGCTGGTGAGCGGAACGCACCTGGGGCCGGGGCGCGACAAACTGTTCTTGCGGGGGATCGCCGATTCGAGCTTCGCGGGCACCCGTGCGGCGACGGTGGCGCCGTACCTCGGGGAGCAGCGGCTGACCTATCGTGCGGCCGATCCCGGTCTGCTGCCGCTCGACCTGGAGCAGGTGGAGGTGCTTCCCGGTCCCCACGGCACGCTCTACGGTGCGGGCGCCCTGGGCGGCATCGTCCGGTTGCAGCCGCGCGCTCCCGATCTCGGCGAGGCATCGGCGCGGGGCTGGGGCGGAATCTCGGCGACGGCGCACGGAGCGATGGGGGGCGACCTCGGCGGCCTGGCCAACCTGCCGGTGGTGGAGGGGCAGCTGGGCTTGCGCGTGCTGGGCTATCGATCGGACGCCGGAGGCTACATCGACGATACGGCGCGCGGGGACAAGGACGTCAATCGTGTGCGCACGACTGGTGGCAGGCTGGCGCTGCGCTACCGTCAGGGCGACTGGACCGCGGACATCGGCGGCGCGGTCCAGGCGATCCGCAGCCACGATGCGCAGTACGCGCAGCCGGGCACGGGATCGGGGGCGGCAGGCGCGCTGGAGCGGCGCAGCGGTGTCGCCGAGCCATCGTCCGACCATATCGCGCTGGCCTCCGCCACGGTGAGGCGCGGCGGCGGGCCGGTGCATGTCAGCGCGACGGTGGGCGCGGTGGAACAGCGCATGGACCAGAACTATGCCGCCACCGCGCGCGATGGCGGCGCGATCCTCTATCGCCAGGCCGACCACGCCAGCCTGGTCACGATCGAGGCTCGGGCGTGGCGGGAGCCCGGCGACGGCCCGGGCTGGATGGGCGGGGTGAGCATTCTCTCCAGCCGGGCGCGGCAGATCCGTTCCGTGCTGCCCGAAAGCCCCGGCGATCGGCTGCGCGTGCGCAATGACAACACCGAACTCAGTGCTTTCGGCGAAGTGACGCTCGATGCGGGGCCGGGGCTCAGCTTCACCGGCGGCCTGCGCCTCAGCCGCATGACGCTGGATGGGGATGCGCTGGGCAAGCTCGACAGCTTCTACTTCTCGCGCGAGCAGCAGCCGGTGTCGGTGGCGCGCAGCGAGACGCGGCTGCTGCCGTCGCTTGCCGCTACGCTGAAGCTGCATGGCAAGGGGCGGGCCTACACGCGCTACGAGCGGGGATACCGGCCGGGAGGGGTTGCCGGCGGGATCGTCTCGCGCAAGTTCGCGTCCGACCGGATCGGCACGCTCGAAGTCGGCCTTCGCGACGTGGGGACCGGCCCGCTGGAATGGGACGCGACGCTGGCCTGGAGCCGGTGGCGCGACGTGCAAGGGGACCTGCTGACGCCGGTGGGCCTGACGTATACCGAGAATATCGGCGATGCCCGCCTATTCAGCGCCGATGTCACGGGGCGCGCGCAAGTGACGGGGCGGCTGCAACTGCTGGGCGCGGCGATGGTGGTCCGCGACCGGCTGCATCCGCTGGAATACTTGCGCGACGGCAGCCGTTCGCTGCCCAATGTGCCGGGCCTCTCGCTGCGAGGGGAGGCGCGCTATCGCCTGCCGCTGCGCGCGGGGCGGAGCCTCGGGCTCGGCGCGCTGGTCGTGCACGAAGGCGTGTCGCACCTGGGGGCGGGCGCAAACCTCGACTTGCGGCAGGGCGGGGTGACCCGGCTCGACCTGTCGGGGCGGCTGGAACTCGACCGGGCGGTGGTCGCGCTGTCGGTCGAAAACCTGCTGGATGCGCGCGGCGATCGCTTTGCGCTGGGCAATCCCTTCACCTTGCGGGCGGGCGCGCAGACCACGCCGCAGCGCCCGCGCACGGTACGGTTGGGCTTCGAAGCAGGTTTCTGAAGAAAAAGTGTCAATTATGTAATTTCCCTTACGGGTAGGCCCTTGGGGTGGCGTTTTGCCGGCATCGAGGGGGCAACGGGTCGGGTCCCGGGGTTTTTTACATCGCCAATGCGCTGCCCGGCTCCGGCCGGTGCGCGCCACGGACCCGACCGACGATTGCTCCTGGACGCTACCAGGGAGCACCACGTGCACGACGACCGCGTTAATACGATTCTCAAGCCCACCCGGCACCTCCGATCCCCCGCCCGTTCACGACCGCGCCGTCATGTATTGCGGCTCGGCACCTGCCTGACCGGCGCCGCCGCCGCGCTGCTGATCGGCACCGCCCCTGCGGCGGCCGCACCGGCCTGCGGCCTGTTGACCCTGACGGCGGTGACCTGCCCGGCCTCGTCCAGCTATCCGGGCGGCATCCATTACGGCGTCGGGGCGGGCGAGACTCCCCAGGACCTGACCGTCCATCTCGGGGACGGCGTTGTGGTGGAAACCGGCGACGACTACGTGAACGGTATCAATGTCACCAACTTCTCGGGCGGTGCGGCGGCGGTGATCGCCGACGGCGCGAGCACGATCGCCACGCAGGGCACCGGTTCGATCGGCGTTGCGGGCAACACCGACGCAGGCGACCTGACGATCCATGTCGGCAGCGTGTCCACCCAGGGGAGCGAGGCACATGGCGTGGTCGCGGGCAGCGTCTCGGGCGCGGTCGATGTCCAGGTCGGCGCGGTAAAGACCAGCGGCGCCTTCTCCGACGGCGTCCACGTTTCCGGCTACAGCGGCGCGATCGGCGTTTCGGCGGGCAGCGTCGAGACCAGCGGGCTCTATTCGCGCGGTATCTACGGGGTCAGCACCCAGGGCAGCCTGACCATCGATGCGGGATCGGTCACCACGCATGGCGACTATTCGGTCGGCATCGACGCGCAGGCGGGCCAGCCGCCGGTGTTCGACGAGGAAACCGGCCAGACCGTGCTGGGCGCGCCGACCGACCTCACGGTCCATGCCGACAGCGTGAAGACGGGCGGCTATGCTTCGGACGGGGTGATCGCCACTAACTTCACGATGGGCGAGACCAAGGTGTCGATCGGCGCGATCGCCACCACCGGGGACGAGAGCTGGGGCGCCTACGCGGGCGGTTTCGGCAACGTCTCGCTCTCTGCAGGGACGGTAGAGACCAGCGGCACCGGCTCGGCCGGGATGGGCGCGGTGAGCATCTACGGCAATGTCGATATCAGCGCGGACAGCGTCACCACCCATGGCGATTTCGCGAACGGCATCAACGTGCTCGCCTATGGCACAGACGCTCAGCTGACCATTACGGCGGGCAGCGTCACCACGGACGGCAACAATTCCGCTGCGATCTATGCGGGGGGCTCGGCAGGCTACCTGGGCGAGAACCACAAGTTCACCGTCAAGGCCGACAGCGTCACCACCAACGGCATCAACACGGCGGGCGTCGTGGTGAAGACGGGCGGCGACGTGGACGTGGACCTCGGCACGGTGACCATCAACGGCGACCGTTCGCGCGGTGTTATCATCCAGAATGCCGATGGCGACGTGACGCTCAACATCGACAGCATCGTCACCAAAGGCGCGGTCGCGCTGGGCCGGGATGCGGTCGGCCTGTCGATCGGCAACAGCTTCGGCACGGTCGATGCCACCATCGGATCGATCACCACGGCGGGCGATCATTCTCCGGCGATCCTGACGAACGGAGCCTATTCCGACCAGCACTTCACCATCGGTTCCCTGACCACCACCGGCGATAACGCGGCGGGCTTCCAGTCCTTCCTCGATCACGGCAACCTCACGCTCGAGGTCGGCGCGATCTCGACCTCGGGCGATGACAGCCCCGGCGTCTACGCGCAGTCCTATGCGGGCGACACGGCGATCAAGGCCGACCAGGTCACCACCGGCGGGAGCAATTCCACCGGAATCAAGGTCACCGGCGTCAGCACCGACGGGCTCGATCACCAGATCGCCATCGACGCGGGCGCGATCACCACGAAGGGCGACCAGTCCTCGGGCGTGGACGTGCTGGCGCTCGGCAACGACGCGACGATCCATGCGGGCTCGGTGACGACCGGCGGCGCCTACGCCTCGGGCATCAAGGTCTCCGCGTTGCGCGGTTACAGTGAGGACGGCACGTTCTTCGGCGGCGACGTGACGGTGGACGCGGGCACCGTGGTCACCACCGGCGACGATTCGCGCGGGATCGAGACGCGCACCGACGGCAAGACCACGATCACCGCCGTCTCGGTGACGACTTCGGGTGCGAACGCGGCGGGCATTCATGCCTATGGCTACGGCGACATCGCCATCGACGCCGGGACCGTGAAGACCTCCGGCTACCGGTCGGACGGCATCAACGCCAACAACAATGTCGGCGGGCTGTCGGGCGGCATCACCATCACCGCCGGGGAAGTCAGCACCACCGGGGCGCTGTCGAACGGCATCCGCGCCGCCGCCTACTACGGCAGCACCGGCATCAAGGCCGACAAGGTGACCACCACCGGCTACGGTTCCGAGGCGGTCTACGGCTGGAGCTACTACGGCAACGTCGATATTGACGTCGGCTCGGTCGCCACCAGCGGAACGGCGGCGCGCGGCGTAGTCGCCTATTCGGGCGGCACGACCACCATCAACGTGGGCGACGTGACCACCAGCGGCGCGAACGTGAACCGGGCGTTCCTGGGCACCGGCATCAAGGCGGTCGGCGCGGCCGTGCACGTCACTGCGGGCTCGGTCAGCACGGCCGCAGACTATTCCGCCGCGATCTACGCCAATTCCAACTTCGTCCACGACAACGGACAGGCAGAGCGCGACATTTCCGTTACCGCCGGCACGCTGGTGACAACCGGCTTCGGGTCCGACGGCGTCGATGCGATCAATATCGGTCGCGGCGGGAACATCGCGATCGACGTGGGTTCGATCAGCACGCGGGGCGATTACGCATTCGGCGTGTATTCCTATGCCGTCTACGGGTCTAACACCGTGACGGTGGGAGATATCGCCACCCGGGGCAAGGTCGGTCGCGGCATCGATGCCACCAGCGTCTACGGCGACGTCACGATCACCGGCAACACGATCGCCACCAAGGGCGACTATTCCTTTGGCGTTCTGGCGAAGACCGGCGGCGCGCGTTTCTCTGCCGGCGAAACGCTTGCCGTCGATGTGGGCGAGGTTACGACCGAGGGCTTCGGTTCGGACGGTATCCGGGCACTGAGCCTGGGCCGTCAGATGGACACCGTGATCAATGCAGGGTCGGTGAAGACCTCGGGCGACTACGCCTATGGCATCAATGCCTATACCAACGGCGTGGGCAACGCGATTTCCATCACTGCGGGCACCATCGAGACATCGGGCAAGGAGGCACTCGGGATCCAGGCGGTCAACCTGGCGGTGGCCGGGGACATCTCGATCGACGTCGGCAGCATCACCAACCATGGCGATGTCAGCGCGGCGATCTTTGCCTATTCCTATGATGGCAAGGTCTCGATCGACGCGGGCACCGTCACCGACGGCGCGATCAGCGTATCGGCGCGCTATGGCGACGTGGACGTGAAGGCGGGCACCGTCACTTCCGACCATTACAACAGCACCGGCATCGCCGTCAGCGGCCAGAACATCTCGGTCAAGGTCGACAAGGTCGAGGAGACCGGGACACTCGGCGTCGGCATCCTGGCGCTCGGCGCAAAGACGGTCCGTGTCGATGCGGGCGAGATCCTGACCGCTACCGAAGGCGGCTTCGGCGTCGTCGCAGAGGGCACCGACGTCACCGTGAACGTGGGCAAGGTCAAGACCACGGGGCCGATCGCCACCGGCATCTACGCCGCCGTCTTCGGCACCGGCAATAACGGCGACATCACCGTCACCGATGCCCTCTCGACCGCAGGTGACATCTCCGACGGCGTGTTCGCGATCTCCGGGGGGACCATCGGCATCCACAACCGGGGTACTCTGGAAACCTCGGGGCAGGATTCGCGCGGCATCGTCGGCTTCGGCATGCAGGGCGTGACGATCGACGGAACCGGCACGATCACCACCAGCGGGGAGCGCTCGCTGGGCGTGCTTGCGCAGGCGCTGGGCGGCACAGTCTCGGTCAGCCAGGCGGCGATCAGCACCAGCGGCCACAATGCCGCCGGCCTCTATGCGGGCGTCTATGGCGCGAGCCTCGACGGCCAGCCGCTCAGCGGCGACATCCGCATCGATGTGGGTTCGGTCTCGACCAGCGGCGACCTTTCCGACGGCATCGTCGCGGTGAACGCGGCGCAGGGCGGCGGGATCGACATCACGGCGGGCACGGTGACCACCACCGGAGCCGGATCGGCGGGTATCGTCGCGATCGGTTATTCCGGGGCGATCAGGATCACTGCGGGCGACGTGACCACGACCGGCGACTTTGTGCCGGGCCAGCCGATCGGCGACTATTATTACACCGCGCCGCATTTCAACCACGGCATCTACGCGGTCGGCGCCAGCGTCGACGTGACGGCGACCGGGGCGGTTTCCACCAGAGGAGACTTCGCGACCGGCATCTATGCCGCCGCCCTCGACGGCAAGGTCACCATCCACGCCCGGGATGTCGCCACGACCGGCGACAAGGCGGCTGCCGTGCGCGGCTATTCGGCGAGCGGGGGCGTGTCGGTCACGACGACCGGGACGATCTCGACCAGTGGCCGTAACGCCTACGGCGTACTGGCCTTCGGCGCAGGTCCGCTCGATGTGACCAACAGCGGTGATATCGCCACATCTGGCCAGTTCGCCCACGGCATCTATGCGCTGGGCGGAACCGGGGCGGTCTCGACCGTATCGATCGCCAACTCCGGCAAGGTGGCGACGAGCGGGGAGGCCGCCAACGCGATCCGCGCGATCAGCCATGGCGGCGACGTGGACGTGGTCTCCACCGGCATGGTCGAAGCCTCGGGCAAGTACGCCTCGGGCGTGCTTGCGGTCGTCGAAAGGCCCGGGCGCGGCGGCGACAAGGTCGCACTGGCCGAGGGCGAGGCCGAGGCGCTGCCGATGCTGACGGTGGACGTCGGCAAGGTCACCGTTTCGGGCGAGGGTTCGGCGGGCGTGGTCGCTCTCAGTTATCGCGGCGACGTGTCTGTCAAGGCGCAGGCGATCGACGCCTCGAAGGGCGGAGCCGGCCTCTCGACGATCTCTGCGGGCACCACCAGCATCGAGGTCGGCAACGTGTCTTCGGGCGGGCGCGGCATCCTGACGATCAGCGCCGGCGATGCCGAGGCCACCGTCACCGGGTCAGTGATCGCACCCAACCACGTCGCGATCGAGATGAACTCCTTCAGCGGCGACACCGTGCTCAACATCGGCAAGGGCGCGACGGTCATCGGCGGCGGCCAGCACAACCCGGCCGACGATCCTTATGTGGGCATCGGCAATGCGGTGATCCTGGGCTCCTACACCGGCGTGACGCTCAACAACGCGGGCACCATCCGCAACCTGGGCGACGGCTACACGGTCTACATGGCGGACCTCGGCATCGGCGACGAGCTGACCACCGTTTACGGCGCGGCCATCACCAACTCCGGCCTGATCGAGGGCAACGTGAAGATGACGGCGGTGGATGACACCTTCGTCAACAGCGGCCGCTTCGATGCGACGAAGGACAGCGACTTCGGTGCCGGACGGGACGTGTTCACCAACAGCGGCATCCTGGCGGTGTCGAGCGGTACATCCGCTGCGGCACGGGTGGCTGCCGCGCCGGTTTCGGTCACGTTCAAGGGGCTGGAGCGGTTCGAGAACAGCGGCCTCATCGACCTGCGCGGCGGAGCGGCGGGCGACACGCTGACGCTGACCGGCGACTATTTCGGTTCGGGTAATGCCCAGCTCGGCCTCGATCTCGGGAAGGGCGTTGCCGACAAGCTGGTGATCCAGGGAGCGGCGACCGGGTCCACCAGGATCGTGCTCAACCAGAGCGCATCCGATGCCACGCTGCTGACCAAACCGATCGAACTGGTGAAGGTCGGCGCGGGCAGTGCATCGACGGCGTTCCACATGGCGGCGCCGGACGTCGGGCTGGTGCACTATGCGCTCGCATACGAGGCAGGCAGCTTCGGCCTGACCGCGCAGGCCGGTGCGCCGGTCTATCGGCTCGCGCGGATCGGCGAAGGGGCGCAGGCGATCTGGGACCAGTCCGCGCAGGCATGGAGCAGCCACATGACGCAGCTGCGCGACGACGTGCAGCCCGCCGCCCGTCTGTGGGGCCAGGTCTACGGCGGCGTGAGCAACCGCGACGCCGCGCAGGCGATCGGCGGCACCGACTATGCCCTCGACTACCGCCAGGACTTCTACGGGTTCCAGGTGGGCATGGATCTCGGCGGGTCGATGAACGATGCGGGCTCCGCCGTGTTCGGCGTGACGGCGGGCTACATCAGCTCGCGCCAGAATTTCGAGCGCGGCGGCGACCGGGCGGAGTTCGACACGGTCAACGTGGGTGCCTACGGCTCGGTCAGGCACGGGGCGTTGTTCGGCAATGCGCTGGGCCAGTATGCACACCACGCGATCGACGCGCACGGCCGGGTTCTCGACTGGTCGGACAAGACCAGCGGCGACGGTTACGGCCTGCAGGGCGAGATCGGCGCGCGGCTGGGCTCCGACAAGGTGTTCGTCGAACCGTTGGCCTCGCTGGCGTGGCAGAAGACGGATATCGCCGGGCTCAATCTGCTGGGTCAGTCGATCGACTTCGGCAAGCTCGACGGGCTGACCGGCAAGCTGGGCGCGCGGATCGGCGGCACGGCCAGGGTCTTCGGAACCGAGGCGGTGTTCTATGCCCGGGGAAGCTGGGTCCACCAGTTCGAGGGCAGGCCCGCCGCGACGCTGGTGAGCGGGGGCACCTCAGAAAGCATCGAGGGCCGCCGCATGGGCGACTACGGGCAGGCGGCGCTGGGCGTGACGATCCTCTCCGAAGGCCCGGTCAGCGGCTTCGTAGAGGGTAACGCCACCTTCGGGTCCAGCACCAGGGGCGGCGGCGGCCGCGCCGGCGTGCGCTTCCAGTTCTGATCCCGATACCACGAGGGCCGGGCACGCACCCGGCCCTCGCCACAAGCAGAGAACACGACATGACCGACACCGGCTCTGATTCTGGCCCTGATTCTGGCCCCGCTTCTGATCTCGCCACCGCCGAGCGTCCGGCCTCCGCTTCCCCCCCGGAGGCGGAGGCCGGAATGGCTGCGATCCAAACCACCACCGGCCGCGCGTCCGCCCCGGGAGCGGAAGCGGCTACGCTCGCACCCGGCGCCACCAACATCGCCGTCTCGCGCGGGTTCAACGCTTGGCTGCGCACGCACCGGGTGAGCCTGGCCTTCACCTCGTACCAGACCGGGCAACTGTTCCTCGTCGGTGCCCACGCCAATGGCACCGTCTCGTTCAACCAGCAGAGCTTCAGCCGCGCGATGGGCGTGTGCTGGCGGCCGGGGCGGCTCTACCTCGGCTCGCTGTCGCAGCTCTGGAGGCTGGAGAACATGCTGCGTCCCGGCGAACTGGGCAACAAGGCGTTCGACGCCGTGCTGGTCCCGCGCAATGCCCAGACCATCGGCGACCTCGATATCCATGAGGTCGGCGCGGACCGGGACGGCCGGGTGATCTTCGTCAACACCAAGTACAGCTGCCTCGCCACGCTGGACCTGACCCACAGCTTCAGGCCGATCTGGAAGCCGGCGTTCATCTCCAAGCTGGCGCCGGAGGACCGCTGCCACCTCAACGGCATGGCGATGGCGGACGGGGAAGTGCGCTACGTCACCGCCGTCAGCCGCTCCGATGTGCTCAGCGGGTGGCGCGAGCGGCGGCATGAGGGCGGGGTGCTGATCGACGTGCGCGACGACCGCATCGTCACCGACCAGCTTTCGATGCCGCATTCCCCGCGCGTGGTCGGCGAACAAGTCTACGTGCTCGACAGCGGACGGGGCCAGATCGTGCGGATCGACCCCGCGAGCGGCGAGAAGACCGACATCGCGTTCTGCCCCGGCTTCCTGCGCGGCATGGCCATCCACCATGGCCATGCCATCGTCACACTCTCGAAGCCGCGCGACGGCACTTTCAAGGGCCTGTTGCTCGATGGCGAACTGAAGAAGCGCGATGCCGAGGCGTGGTGCGGCCTCATGGTCGTGAACCTCGCGACCGGCCACATCGTCGAATGGGTGCGCCTCGAAGGCCACATCACCGAGTTGTTCGATGTCGCCGCCATGCCCGGCGTGGCCTGCCCCATGTCGGTCGGCCCGCAGACCGAGGAAATCCGGAGCACGATCACCTTCGATCAGCTTTGAACGACCCAGGGAGGGAGCGAAGGTCGCGGTGGTTGCCCCTGCCGCGGCCTTCGTCTCGGTTTATCGCGGACAGGCCGGAAAAGAAGGCAGTCGGGATCTGGAAATCGAAGATCCGGTGAGCATCTGGAAAGCGGGCGGCCGCGCAATGGACCCGGAGGCCGCCAGATCGAATGTACCGGCCCGGATCGAATGCACCGGCATGGACAGCCAATGACGATTATGTCCTTCTTGGCGATCATGCGAAATCGCGGCATCGATGAAGGGCACTGGCTCATCGTTGGGAGAGGTCGATGGCTACAAGGACCGCGGAGCAATATCCGCCGGAACATTATTCCGGGTGGTTGTTCGGCGCCGACGACACGCCCATCGCGTTCGACAGCTTCAACGCGGAGATCGTCGTCGATTTCGATGGCGGATGGTCGGAACTTCGACGCTTGAAATGGTCGCGTACCTTGGATGCCACCTGGCATACCGATAGACGGTGCTATTTCCTCACGCTGATGCTCGATGGCCCGGTCGAGGTGGATCGCCGGAACGTCGCGCTCGCTCAGATGGCTCCCTATGGGGGGCGGCGGGTCCGGTTGGTCCCGCCGGACCAGACGATCCACTCGGTAAGCGTCGCGGACGGCGAGGCGCGCGCCATGCGCTGTTTCCTCGAGGCGGACCTCGTTGAATCCGTCTGCGCGAGGCCGCCCAGTTTTGAGGAACGGGCACATCTCGGCTCCATCGACCTGAGCGGCGGTCCGCTGGAATGGCTACTGTTGCGTATGTACCGCGAGATGAGCAATGGAGAGATCGGGCTGCGGATCGCGCTGGAGGGCATCGCGCGTGAAATAGCGGTCGAGATCGCGCGCGCGATCGAGGGAAGGCGGGCTGGGACGCGCCGCCTTTCCGGGGGACTGGCGCCCTGGCGGATGCGCCTGGTGCTCGAACGGATCCATGCCGAAGGCCCGCTGCCGAATATCATCGAACTCGCCGCGATATGCGGGTTGACGTCCCGCCATCTGGGCCGGGCTTTCCATCAGGAGACCGGTCGGACGCTGGGCAGGTTCATCGCCGCCGCCATGGCCGAGCGGGCCGGCAGGATGCTGGAGGCGGGGGTTCCGGTCGGCGCTGTCGGGGCGGCGCTGGGCTATTCGAGTTCGAGCAGCTTTGCGCATGCGTTTGCGCGGGAGACAGGCGTGTTGCCGTCGAGCATTCGCGACGGTCATCGGCACAGAGGGAGCCGAACATCTTAGCAAAGCGAAAGAAAATGTCCTCATTTCGATGATTGGGAACGCCTCGCGTTGAGGCGCCTGTGCGGCCTGCGTAGCTTTGCGGCAGTCGAGCAGGATGAGGAACTGGAATGGAACGCCAAACAGAGATGGATCTGACCGGCAAGGTTGCGATCATCACGGGTGCTAGCCGCGGGGTAGGGCGGCAGTCCGCACTGGACTTCGCGCGGCGGGGAGCCAGGGTGGTGCTGGCCGCGCGGACGGTCGATACCAGCGACACGCTGCCCGGCAGCCTTGGCGAGACCATGCAGGAAATAGAGGCCTTCGGCGGAGCGGCGCTGCCCGTACAGACCGATCTCGCCAGCGAAGCCGATCTCAAGAAGCTGGTGGCGGCGGCGGTGGACCGCTTTGGCGGCGTGGACATATTGGTCAACAATGCCGCTGCCACCAACGGGCCGATCTGGAGCACCCGCTTCCTGGACCTGAGCCGCGAGGATTGGCTCTATCAGTTCGATGTCAACGTCCATGCGCCGTTCACGCTGATCCAACTGGTCGTCCCGATCATGGAAAAGCGCGGCGGTGGCCGGATCATCAATCTCTCCACCGGCAGCGGCGAAGTCTTCCGGATGCCGGAGGAGCCGCGCAAACTGGACGCTGTCGGCGAATTCAGCCTCGCCGTGCCCGGCTATTATTCGAGCAAGCGGGCGCTCGATCGGCTCGGGAACTGCCTTGCGCCCGAACTGGCGCGGAAAAATATCTTCATCATCGGCCTCCACCCAGGTCTTGTCGCGACCGAGCTGGTCGCCATCCGCGTGCGGGAAGCCGGATTGGACGACAGCGTGGCAGTGTCGATGACGGTTCCCGCCCGAATGATCGTCTATTTTTCCGCCTGCGAAAATCCGGCCGAATATACGGGCAGGTTGTTCTGGGCCGAGCGCGAACTGGCCGACATGGCGATTCCATTGGACGGTATCGCCCAGCCTTTCGTGAACACCGGATCGACACCGGCCGCTTAACAACCAATGTCAGTAGTGACAGAGTGTGTGGAATAGTACACTCCGATTGACGGCCTTCGTTCGGTGTGTTGACCGTATTGTGGCGGAATGAATCAACGCTGATATATGAGTAATGTCCTCGGTAACTAACTAAACATACAAAAATTTGTATTTTATTGATTTCTGATACGCACAGACCTGGCAGGCTGATTTGGGAGGATCGCCATGGGACAGTCGGTATCGCAGTGGCTGAAGATGGACCAGGCTGCGCTCGATGCGCTGTTTTCCGCGCATGAGGCGGGGCCGATTCCCGATGGCGAGGCCAGAGGGACGGCGATCATCGCGCCGGGCACCTCGGTTTCGGACGAGATCGCCAAGCTCATCAATATCTTCGCCTGGCAGGGCAAGGTCTTCGACGGCGAGCATGGTTTCCTGCGCAACACCATCCTGCCGTTCGGGCTCAAGGCGATCGTCGCCAAAGTCTACAAGGAGCCGAGCTGGCTGGACGGAAAGGAGTGCATCGTGCTCGACTATTCCGACACCTCGCTGCTGGCATCGCACGTGCGCGACGAGATCCGGATGATCGAGCCGGGGCTCTATCTGGGCAAGGTCTACTGGGACAAGACGCGGCTGATCGACTTCGCGCTCGAGTTCGGCGGCTGATCGGGCCGCCGTGATCCGGCAGGGACACATCTTCATCGCCTCGCCCCTCCGCTTCGGCGTACGCGTCGAACTGGAGCGGACGCTGGCGTCGATGACCTCGTCTCCCGGCCAGGCAGAGCCCGAGAACTGGCTGGTGCCGTTCGGGCGGCTCAAGCGCATCCATGTCGCGCGGTTCGTCGTGCTCGACGATCCCTCGCTGCGGGACCGCATCGCGCTGGCCGAGAGCCTGCCGGTGACCGAGCCGGTGCGATTGGCGTTCATCGCCGACTACGATGGCGGGGATGCGGAGTTCCTCGAGGCGCTGGCGGTGGTGGCGGGGCCGGGGCTGCGCAAGATATTCGGGTTCTGCATCGACTTCGAACCGCGCACCGACCTCATCGCGTGGATGCGCGCCCATCGCTGCCGGACGGCGGCCAATTACATCAACTGGCGCGGGCGGGGCACCCGGCAGATTGCCGAGGAGGCGGCGCTGCATCGCGCGCTGCGCGCGGCGCGGCTGGCGCACCGGACGGAAGATCCGGAAACGCTCTGGCCGATCCTTGCGCAAGCGGGGCAGGCGGTGCCGCTGACGCCGCTGCAGAAGATGCCGCTGCTGCACAGGCTCGGCGACATCGCCCACTTCCTGCTGCTCCCGGTGCTCGCCCTGGTGCTGCTGCCGCTGATCGTGCTGGGTCTGCTGCCGTTCGTGCTGCTGCTGCGCCGCCGGGAGAAGACCGACCCGGTGCTCGCCCCGGTGCCTGACCGGGAGCGCAACCGCATGCTCTCGGCGCAGGAGGACCACGACATCACCAACCAGTACAGCGCCATCGGCTCGCTCAAGCCGGGGCGATTCCGGCGGTGGCTGGCGGTGGTGATCCTGTGGGTAATCGGCTGGGGCGCGCGGCACATCTATCGCAAGGGGCGGCTCGCGCGGGTCAACACGATCCACTTCGCGAGCTGGACGTTCCTCGACGACAGGCGCCGCGTCTATTTCGCCAGCAATTACGATGGCAGCCGCGAGGCGTACAACGACGACTTCATCAACAAGGTGGCCTTCGGGCTGAACCTGTCGTTCTCCAACGGCCTCGGCTATCCGCGCACCGACTGGCTGATCCGCGGCGGAGCGAGGCGCGAGGAGGATTTCAAGCGCTACCTGTTCCACCACCAGATCCCGACGCAGGTATGGTTCAAGGCATTCCCAGGGCTGTCCAACTACGACATGGCGCGTAATGCCCGCATTCGCGCGGGGTTCGAGGCGAGGCCGCGCGGGCGTGCGCTGCGCCGCTGGATCGCCGAGATATGAACGGGCGCCGAGAGATGAAAGGGCTGGGCACCGACGTGCAGGCGCTCGTCGGGCGCGGGTTCGGGTCGCTCGGCGGCGCGCGCTATGTGCTGCTGCAGGTTGCGCAGCCGGGCGCGGCGCGGGCGTGGCTGCGCTCGCTGGCGGTGACGACGCTGGCCGAGGCGGAGGCGCGGCGACTGGAGCGGGTCTGCCAGCTGGCCTTCACGGCGGCGGGACTGCGGGCATTGGGCCTGCCGGTGGACGATGTGCCCGGCTTCGCGCCCGAGTTCCTCGACGGGATGGCGGGCGATCCCTCGCGCTCGCGGCGGCTGGGGGACGTGGAGGAAAGTGCGCCCGAATACTGGCGCTGGGGCAGCGGCGAGGCGGAGCCGCATGTGCTGCTGATGCTGTTGGCGGGGGAGGGGGACATTGCCGCGTGGCAGGATGCGATACTCGGCGCGATGCCGCCGGACGCCTGCACGCTCCTGCGTGTCAACGACGCGAGTGGACCGGTCGGGCGCGAGCCGTTCGGCTTCGTGGACGGTGTCTCGCAACCGGAGGTCGACTGGGAGGGCACGCTGAGACCCGGCGGGGCGAAGGACCGCGACTATCGCGATCGGATCGCGCTCGGCGAATTCCTGCTGGGGCATGGCAACGAGTACGGGTTCGTGGCGGATCATCCGGTGCAGCGGGGGATCGGGCGTAACGGGACGTACCTCGTCTATCGCCAGTTGATGCAGGACGTGGGCGGCTTCTGGGACTGGACCGCGCGGATTGCCGGCAGGGACGGGGCAGTCGCGCTGGCCGAGCGGATGGTGGGGCGCGGTATCGACGGGCAGCCGCTGCCGGAACTGGCCGCGCACGGGCTCAACGGCTTTACTTTCGCGGGCGACCCGGACGGGATTGCATGCCCGGTCGGCGCACACGTCCGCCGCGCCAATCCGCGCAGCGGCGACGATCCGCAAGGACGGCGCGGGTTCCTGCGCGATGTGGTTTCCTCGCTCGGGTTCAAGGGCACGGCCATCCATGACGCGGTGGCCTCGGCGCGGTTTCACCGGCTCCTGCGGCGGGGGCGGCCCTATGGCGCGGCGCCGGAGCCGCTTGCGGTGATCGCCGGAGAGGCGGTGGCGCAAGAGTGCGGGCTGCACTTCATCTGCCTCAACGCCAGCCTCGCGCGGCAGTTCGAATTCGTGCAGGGCAGCTGGATCGCCAGCCCCTACTTCGGCGGGCTTTCGGGCGAGCAGGACCCGCTGCTGGGCAACCGCTGTCCGGTCCGCAGCGGGCAGGTGACGGACGCCTTCGCGTGGCACGACGGGGATGGCAATCCGCGCCTCGTCGCCGGACTGCCGCGCTTCGTGACGGTGTTGGGCGGGGCGTACTTCTTCCTGCCGGGGATCGGCGGGCTGGCGCGGATACTCGAGGACGCGCCCTAATTCGTCATTGCTTCGCTGTGCTTGCGGGTGGCGAAAAGCTGGCGTGTGACCGACTTCAATTCAATCATCGTCATTCCCGCGAAGGCGGGAACCCAACTCCTGAAGTGGCAAATTGCACCGTCATCAGATGGGTCCCCGCCTTCGCGGGGATGACGGACGGTGTTTCAGTCAAACACGATCAGGCCCTAGTCGAACTGTTCGTGCCCGGTCGGCTCGGCGTGGCTTTCGCCGTTCTTGCCCTGCCGGTAGCGCGACATCTCGAAGTAGAGCCGCTGCCGTGCGCGGTTCTGGTTGCCGAGGGGGCGGTGCTCCGGGACGCAGTGCCAGGGGTTCCACGTTAGTTGCCGGGCGAAGGCGAACTGTGCAGGCGAGCGGAATTCCTGGGCCGGGATCGAGATCCGCGCCACCGGAATATAGGGCGTGCGCGCCGGGTCCCACAGGACCGCGCCCTGCTCGATCGGCTGAAGGAACGGGTCGCGCTGCAGCCTCAGGCGCATCTCGAAACAGGCCTCGCCCTCGCGCAGCGAAGCGGCGAGGTTGTCGCGCAGGTAGTCGTCGCCGGGGCGCAGCGGCAGGCGAGGAATGCGCGTCGTGACGGGGGTGAGGGGGTGGAAACTGTACTGCATCGCCTGCCCTTCTCCCAGCAGGTAGGGCGTGCAGGAGAAGTACGTGTTGGCCAGCGGATTGGCGAGCGTACGGTTCCACAGCGCCTGCATGATGAAGTCGCGCACGTGCGGGCGCCTGAGGTTCAGGAAGTACCAGACCCCCATCTCGCGGCGGCTCCAGTATTGCAGGTGCGCGTTGGTGCGCGTGTCGGGCGTGGGGAAGGTGATGACGGTGACCGAGGTGAAGTCCTGCGTGGAATTCTCGTCGTCCATCAGCTTGGGGCCGGGCACGTCGCATAGCTTCACGCTCATCGAGCCGAAGCCGACGTCGTCGATGTCGGGCTCGACATGGGGGCCGGGGTTTGAGAAGCGGACCCATGCGGGAAAGCTGCGCTCCGCCGCGAAGACGCCCCGGCGCACGTGCTCGGGCAGGCCCGGCAATACCGTGAAAGTCGCCCGGACGAGGCCGTGCGTCTTGGTATTGCCCGCGCGTTCGTAAGTGCCGGGAGTGAAGTCGAGGTCGAGGTGATGCTGCATCTCGGCGATGATGGTGTCGAGGCTGACGTCCTCGTCGGGATCGATGCGCTCCTGCGCCAGCGGGGGCACGTCGCGGCTGCGGGTGAGGTTGATGGTCCAGTTGAAGAACCGCGTCAGCGGCATGCGCACCACCGCGTCGAGTGCGGGGCGGAAGACGGGATCGAAGCGCCGCTCGAAGTGGAGGCCCGCTTCGAGCAGGCGGTGCAGAAAGCGCAGCATCGGGTCAGCTCTCCCTATTCAGGCGCAGGATGTCGGCGGCCAGTTTCTCGGCCGCGAGGTAGATCGGCGCGGCGATGAACAGGCCGGGGATGCGCGGGAAGATCGAGGCGTCGACCACGCGCAGCCGCTCGATCCCGTGGACCCGGCCCGAGGGATCGAGCACCGGCCCGATCGCCGCGCTGCCGCAGGCGTGGTGTCCCCATGCGTTGGCGCGAACCCAGTCGCGCAAGGGCGCGCCGGTGAGGTGAGGGCCGGGCAGTTCCTCCTCGGCGATCACCCCGCGCGCGATCAGCGGGCGGGCGAGGGCGCGGGCCATCTCCAGTCCTTCGACGAGGCCGGTGAGGTCGGCCTCCCCGTTCTGCGCGAAGTGGGCGAAGTCGATACGCGGCGGATCGCGCGGGTCGGCGGAGGCAAGGCGCACGGTCCCTGCGCGGTTGCCGGTCTGGCCCTTGAGCACGGTCCAGCTGAAGCCGTCGAGCCCCGGCCAAAGCTCGGCGGAATAGCCGGGATAGTACCCTTTAAAGCGCGCCATGAGCCCCATCAGGAACAGGTCGGGCGCGTGGTCCCGCGCAGTGCTGGAGCGGCGCAGCGCGGCAAGCGCCGCGCCGTTCGAGATGTACATCCCCCGCCGCCGCTTCCGCCACATGCGGTGCAGCGGGTCACCGGGGGCGAAGGTCGCGCCCTGCAGCGAGCGCCATGGTTTCGCCATGCGGTGGACGAGGCCGATCTCGTAGCGGTCCTGCAGGTTGCATCCGACTTGCGGCAGGTGCTTGCGGCAGGCGATGCCGTGTTTGGCGAGATGGCTGGCGTCGCCGATGCCCGATAGCATCAGCAGTTGCGGCGTGGCGAAGGCGCCGCCTGCGAGGATGACCTCGCGCCGGGCGAAGCTGGCGCCTTCCTCGCCTTCTGCACGGGGCTTCGGGCTGGCGTGGTGAAGGTGGCGGCCTTTTAGCCATGCGACGCCGTTTGCGACCCCGCTCCTGTCGAACAGGACGCGGGTAGCGAGGCAGTCCGTCAGGATGGTGATGCGGTCGGGGTGAGCCTCGCGCACGGCCTCCAGCCGCTCGCGCGCGCCGCTGCGGGCGTGGCCGCGCGTGGTGAGCGGGGTGTAGCAGACCTGTTCGCGGTCCTGCCGCCTGTCGTCGTTGGGATCGCCCCAGTCGCGCAGGAACACGCCGATGCGCGAGAGCCAGTTTCGGCCCCGTGCCACGTCCACCAGCGTCGCCAGCAGCAGCGAGCGGATCAGCGCCGCATCGCGAAAGGCGCGCATCGGCGCCGCCTTCTCGACCGGCAGCCAGCCGTCCCAGCCATGCCCGGTCGGGTCGATGCCGAGGCGGGCGAGCAGGCGCCAGAACGGGCGGTGGCGGCAGTCCTCGACCACCTTGCGATGGCGGCGCATCGCTTCGGGCGACCAGCCCGGATCGCCGGTCAGGGTGGCCAGATGCGCCCAGTCGCTGTCTGGCGGGACCAGGAAGATCATCGCATTGTGCGCCGTGCAGCCCCCGAGCGCCCCGGCGCGGGGGTAGCTGACGAGGTCGCCTGCAGGAGCGGCGAAATGCCGCACGCGGTAGTCCCACGCGAATTCGGGGTTCTCCGAGGCGAAGGGATGGAAGGCGGGCACCGCGTAGTCCGCCTGAGCCCGCTCGTCTCCCGCGAAAGGGTCCGGCCCAGCCTCGATCACCAGCACCCGCATTCCCGCTTCGGCAAGCCGCGCCGCGACAGTGCCTCCGGCCGCGCCCGACCCCACCACGATGTAGTCGTGTTCGGGCTGCGGCACCGCCTGCTCAGAGCGTCTTGAGGTATTCGACCAGTGCCCGCTTGTCCTCGTCGGACAGGACAGGCTCGCGGCCGAAATCGCGCTCGTCGCGGGTGCGCTGATAGCGGTTGAACTCCTCGGTGCCGAAGTAGTGGCCGCGATTGACCACGAAGTCGGGGCACTTGTTGAGCGCCATCAACGGTCCCCGCAGTGAGGCGAAGTGAGTGCGCACGGCCGCGTCGTCGGCCCCGCGCGGCAGGGTCAGCAGGCCCTTCTTGAGCTGTGCCAGCAGCACGACGAGGTCGCGGTAATGGCGCGCGATGGTGGCCGGATCGCGGCTTTCCGCCAGCGGCTGGAGCGAGGCGAGCAGGTTCACGGGCATTCCCTTGGGGATCGGCCCCAGTTCGATGTCGCCGTCCGCGTTCTCCAGCGAGCGCAGGGCCTTGCGCGCCTGTTCGTCCAGCGGACCCGGGGCGTCGGGGATGAACGAGGAGGGCACGTAGAGTTTGCTGCGCGTCGTCGTGCGGTCGACCATGCCCCAGGCGCCGGGCAGCATCGCGTCGCGTTCCCGAAGGTTCGGCCAGAGCATCTTGGCGATGCCGTCGTCGAACGCCGCCATGCGTCCCGCCACGGACGGATCGCCGTTGAACGTGCCGACCGTGTTGGCCAGCAGGAACGGCGCGGTCGACCACAGCGAGACCAGCGAGGGCACGCGCGTATAGCCGCGTCCTCCGGCGGGCATGCGATAGGCGCGGGCCTCTCCGGTGAAGGGGTCCTGATAGGCGACGGTGCCGACCGAGGGCAGGACCTTGTAGCTTTCGGACGAGAAGTTGTCCCAGATGTTCCCGCGCAGGGCATTGGTCGCCAGCGGGCTGCACAAGTTGGTGCGCAGCAGCGTCACCGGGATGCGCGCATCGGTGCTGAAGTAGTTGCCCTGCCGGAAGTCCGGCCGCGCGACGAGGGCGCGCATCCTGCCCTTGAAGTCCTCGCTCTGGGTCCAGCGCCACCATGCCTTGAAGCGCGTCAGGTAGTCGGGGCCGATGGCATCGACCAGCGAAGCGCCTGCGGGCGCGTCGGGCTGCTTGCTGGAGTGGCAGCGCGCGCAGGTATTGGCGAAAGCCATCGCGCCGCGCTGGAGCACTTGCGGGCTCGCCTTGAGGTAGCCCGCACCGCCGGGCGCATTGGCCAGAGGATCGGGCCGCGCGGCCTTGAGGAAGAACAGCGCGGTAAGCGGCGTCCCCGCCTCCGTCGCGCGCCAGTAGGCGGAGTTGCGGCGGGCGGTGGCGATCTCGATCGGGCTGATGATCTTGCCGCCGACAACCGGGTTGAAGTGCGTCAGCCACTCTTCCGAGAACAGCCCGATGTTGAGATAGACGCGGTTCAGAGCCCCCAGCGCGCCCACCGCGTCGGCGCCGTCCTTGAGGACGTGCGGCGTCCAGACCGTCGCAGGCTTCTCGAAATACTGCGTGAGCGGGCCGGAATCGAGGATGTCGTTGAACTGGACGTTCTTCGTGCTGCCGCCCGCCAGCGTTTCGCGCCCGAACTTGCGCGCGGCGCCGAGCCGGTCGCCGAGCAGGTAGACCGCGTTCATCGTGCGCGGGTTGTTGATGTTGTCGGTGGAAACCAGCGAGGTGTCCATCGCGCCAGGCCGGTACGTCGAGACGAGCTGGTACATGTAGTTCGACGGGTCGGCCTTCCACATGAACAGTCGGTCCACCCACATGTACTGCGCGCCGACCGTGGAGTTGAGGTTGGCGAAGGCGGGTTTCTCGGGATCGGCGGGCGGGCGCGTCGGGCTGGGGCCGAGGTGGCAGAACCCGCAACTCATGCCCACGCGGTAGGGGCGCACCAGCCTGGGATCGTTGTAGTAGCGCGCGTCGCTGTAATAGCGCTTCGCGTCCCAGCGGGCCTTCGCCTTCTCGTCGAAGTCCGGATTGGGGAACAGGCGCAGGCCGAGGATGCCCGAGGGCTCGCCGAAGTAGGAGCCGACCGGCACCGTCGTCCCGCGCGCCCCGATGCGGATGCCGGGGTACTTCTTTTCATTCGCGAAGGGATCGGGTGCGCAGCCCGGATCGCGCGTGTCTCGCCAGAGGCCGTAGCCGTCCGGATTCGTCGGCGCGGAAAAGCAGGGTTCGTTGACAAGGCCCATGACCTTCCAGCGCGTCGGCCGGGCATTGGGGCTGCCGGGCGGCGGGGCGACGATCTTGAGCAGGTCGAAGCCGCCCAGCGTCGGCTTGCTCATGGTGTCCCAGAAGCGGTCATTGCCGCCGCTCCACACCAGCCACATGTTGCGGCCCTTCACTTCGTCGGGGGTGAGGGTAACGCCGTCGTCCATTTCGTGGAAGTAGTCTTCGTCCGCCTGGACGAGCGTGTCGTCGCGTACGCCGACTTTCTGCGCCTCGTCCTTCGGCCCGCCGTGACAGGCGGCCAACGCCGCGAGCGATCCGCTCAGGAGTATTCCTCTGGCGATCACCATGCTCCCCCCTCTCGACAGCACCTTGCCTGACTATGCCCTTCAAGGAGGCTCCCGTTTCGCAGGGCGGTCAAGTGACGATATTTGTAATGGAAGAAGACGATGGTTTCCGGATTGCCGAAGTTCACCAATAGTCGTCATGATATTCAACGGCTTGTAGAGTTAACGGTGTTCGGTGAAGTTAAGCGGTCCTGTTTGATGGCATGTATCGTCATGATTTGGGGGCTTGCGGCGTCCGGTAAATAGTGTTCGTGAAAAGCGCCGGTAAATACGGCGGATTTGGGACAATGCTGCGCCCCTGAGGTAAATGCTTAAGGGCGTCTTCGGATAGGGGCATGCCGGTGGCCGGATGGTTTCGCCTTGCAGGTTCGTCGCGGCGCGGGATCGGCTGACGTGGCCGGCGTCGCATCCCTGCCGGGCGTCCGCTCGCTCGCTGTGCTGTTGTCGACAACGATCGCGGTGGTGCTGTTCTTCGGACTGCTGCTGATCCAGGCGCGCTCGGACCTCGTGCTGCGGCGGCAACAGGCGGACTTCGGCGAAGTGGCGCGCATGGCCAGCCTGTTCCGGGACCTTGGCGACATGGTGACCCGGCGCGCCTCGCAGGATGGACAGCGCGACGGTTCGAATCTCGACAGTTCGAGCGACCGCTTCCAGGTGCGCTACGCGGCGCAGGACCGGTGCCGCGCGATGCCGACCGCGCCGACGAAGCTGCGCCTGACCCTCGACGGTTTCCAGGCGCGTGACCGCAAGCCGGTGATGTCGGCCTTCGCGACCGAGGACGGCGAGCCTTTCTGTGCGCAGAGTTCTGCGCAGTCGGTGATCCAGGCCCCGGTAATTCCGGGGCGCAGCGAGCAGACGCGGGCGCGCGAACTGGCGATCACCGGGCCGGACGGCGAAGTCCTGCTCGTGCTGCGCGGGGACTGGCCCCAGCGCATCGAGCCGCCCGCAGCGAAGGACAAGGCCGCGCTCGAAGGCGGCGCGGTGCCCGCGCCCGACACTTCGGGCAAGACCCCGAAGATCGAGATCGGCGGGCGGGAGCGGCTGGTTTACCAATGGCCGCTCGACCTTGGACGGCCGGTGACGATCCAGCGGGAGGAAGGCCCCTATGTCTGCGCGCCGCGCCGGTGCCTGCTCAGCGCTCTGGGCGATCCGCCGAGCGCAGGGGCGGTGCTCAACAATCTGAGCCCCTTCACCAAGGCGGCGTTCGGATTCTCGGTGGTCGTGCTGCTGCTGCTGATCCCGCTGATCAAGCTGGCCTCGATCGACCACAATGCCTCGCTCGGCTGGATGGACGTCGTCGGCATCATCGCCGCGGTGCCGCTGATGGTGGCGACGCTGGTGACGGCCTGCGCGGTGATCGCGTTCTGGGGCGACCTCAGGCGTGACAACGACACGATGGCGCAGGGCCTCGCCGCCGCCATCGCGCAGGACGTCGACCGCGAAGTGGGCTTCAGTCTCGGCGCGATCGAGCGGGATACCAGGGCCGTATGGGGGGATGGCTGGGCCTCGTCGCAGCAATCGGGCGCAGGGGCGGCGTCGTCGCCGTGGCAGACTTACCCGGCGCCATTGCCGCTGGCCGCGCTGCAGTTGCGCAGCATGGTCGGCAGCACGATCATCGACCAGTTGCCGACGAAGGACCGCCCGCTCGCCGACATTCGCGAGCGCCGCTACTTCGGCCGCCTGCGCGCCGGGGAGGTGATCCCCTGCACCGGACGCCAAGGGGAGACGCGCGCTGACGGCGGCTTCGGCTGCGGGAAGGGCCAAGCCTACACGATCGACCAGGTGCCTGCGGCGGCCAACGGCGACGCGCGCATGGTGGTCCTGCTGACCCGCGCGGGAGCCGCGAACCTCGTGATGTCGGGAAAGCCGCCCGCCGCGACACTGGCGGTGCCGGTGCCCGAGGGCTTCGGCTATGCGGTGATCGATCCCGCCAGCCTGGAAGTGCTGCAGCATTCCGATCCGGCGCGCGCGCATAACGAGACGTTCGGCAGCCAGCTTGACGCCGTCGATACGCTGTCGCGCATCGCGGGATCGGTCGACGAGCGCTGCGGGCTTGCCGATGCTGCGCAGCAAGGCCGGGCGACGGAGCCCACGGCAGGTGCTCCGTTCGATGCGCGCTACGGCGGCAAGCGGGTACGCATGTCGATCGGCGTTGCCTGCTCGGCGCACTGGCTGGTGGCGACATGGTACGACCGCTCGAAGCTGCAAAGGGCGGCGCTCGATCCGGCTTTCGTCGCGGGGGTCACGATGCTCTGCGTCGGGCTGGTGCTGGCGGCGGGGCTGGGCGTGATGGCCTCGACCGACCCGCGGTCGCTGCTGCGCAAGCTCTGGCCTGATCCCGAGCCGTTCCACAGCGCCGAGGCCGACCAGTGGTATCTGCGCGGCATGTCGGCGCAGCTGGCGGTGGTGGTGCTGATGGCGGCCGGGCTGCTGCTGGCGCGGGGCGACGCGGCGTTCCTGCATGCCGCGCTGGGGCTGTTCCTGCTGCTGATCCTGCTGGCGCGCAAGGATGCCGACCATAGCTGGGGCACTCTGCCGGTTGGCTGGGGCAAGGTCGCGACTGTGTTCTACGCCGCGCTCGGCATCTATGCGAGCGTGGTGCTGGCCTGCTGCCTTGGCGCGAACTGGCGGGCCTTCGCTTATCCGGTGCTGCTGGTGGCGATGTGGATAGTCGCGGCGCTGGACTGGTTTTCGCTGCGCAAAATCGACGTCAGATTGCCGGCGTGGATGGAGCGGATGCGCGCGGCGCCTGCCGGCTTCGTGCCGCCTTCCGTCATGCGCCGCGTCAACCGCGTGCTGCGCCATCAGCTGGTGACGATCTACTTGCTGGCGGTCATCCCCGCACTCGCTGCGTGCTGCGCGGGGGCGGGGCAGTTGCGCGCCGACCGCTCGCTGTCCGATGCCTGGGTGCTGCAGCAATCGCGCACGCAAATCGCCGATGACATCGCGCAAATGCGGCCCTTCTACGACAGCGCCCCCAAGGCGAAGACGCCCGCGCCCGCCGATCTGTCCGCCCGCAAGCTCGTCGCCGATCATGCCGCCGCCGAGCCCGGTGCGCCTTCGCAGATGGCCGCCGCGATCATGCAGCTGTGGACCGACGATCCGGTCCGTTTCGACCATCCGCTCGACCCTCGCCTCGGCGTGCTGGCCGACTACGCGCGCTGGGCGCAGGCGCGCACCGGCATCTCGCTCGTCACCATGCCGCGCAGCCCGGGGCTGGTGGTGCTGCGCGACTGGCTGCTGGCGGTCGGCGCCATGGGCGTGGCGACGTTCCTGACCTGGCGCCTGCTGGTGCTGGCGGCGCAGAACCTGTTCGGCCTGCAGCATTTCGGCTTCCGCGCGCTCCATCCGCGCCACACGCCCGAGCAGATCCGCACCAAGTCCACCCGCCCGATCAAGGCCGTCTTCATCAACTATCCCACGCGGGAATTCCGCAAGCTGCAGAACTCGCTCGACACGCGCGACCGGCTGGAGATGTTCGACCTTGCGCTCGAACGCGGCAAGCTGGGCGAGAAGAGCATGGCGCTGCTCACCGCCAAGTCGTGGATCGTCACCGGCTTCGAAAGCATCGTCGCCAACCGCGATCTGCGCGTGAAGACGCTGGCACTGCTGGAGCAGTTGACCGCGCGGCCCGAGGTCAACGTCTACTTCTTCGTTCAGACGATGCCGCTGGTCCGGCTGCGGCAGGCGCGCGACCGCGAGAAGCGCGAGGCCGAGGTGGCGGGCAGCGCCGGGATCATGAACGAAAGCGAGTCCTACCGCTGGGCCGAGCTGTTCTCCGAATTCATCACGTATACCTGGACCGAGACGCTGGCCGAACCCGCGCCGCTCGAGCCTGAGCCCGATCCGCCGCGCGGCGGCGCCAATCTGGAGCGGCTGCTGGAACTGATCGACGACCCGGTCAACCGTGCCTCGGTGCGGCGCTGGGCGGCGCGCAATCCGGCGGTGGCGGAGGCGATCGCCAGCGAGATGATCCAGGTGCCGTCCGACCGCATCCAGGACCAGATCCGCTCGTTCGGCATATCGATCGACGACATGACCGCGCCTATGCCTCCGGGAGAATTGGGCGTGCTCAACGATCTCAACGACGTCTACCGTGAGCAGATCCACGAATACATGGCGAACTTCCTCGGCGATTATTATCAGGGCGAATGGGTGCGCTCGAGCAAGGAGGAGCATCTGACGCTGCACCATCTGGCGCACGGCAAGTTCATCAACACCAGCAACTTCCCGGTGCTCAACAGCCTGCTGACGCGGCGGCTGGTCAAGACCGATCCCAACTTCCGGCTGATGAACGAGAGCTTCGGCCACTGGATACGCACGCTGGAGCAGCCCGAGTGGTTCCACCAGTTCCGGCAAGACGCGCAGCGCGGCGGGGCGTGGAACGTGCTGCGCGTGCCGCTGCTGCTGCTGGTCGCGGCGGGGTCGGTACTCATCACCTTCCTCGATCACGAGGGCTCCGGCTCACTGCTGACCCTGCTTCCCGGCGTCGTCGCGACGATGCCGATGCTGCTGTCCCGTTTCACCCGGCCGCTACAGGCCAATGCCTAGGAGGATGCTCATGGCCGCTGCGCAGAAGGACTGGCTCGCGATCGAGTGGGTCGGCAATGTCCCGGTCAAGGAACTGACCGAGCAGTTGAAGGCTTCGGCCGCGCTCAGCCAGCGCTTCCACTACCTGCTGTTTCCCGACGGATCGATCCGCGCCAACCGCAGGCTGGAGCCCGGGCAGCCGGTCGAACTGCTGGTGCTGCGCGAGGGCGCGGAGCCGGGCGCGGAGCAACTGGAGCGGATCGCGGCCTTGCGGGATTACTTCGCGGCGTGGAACGCGGCCGAGGACAAGGCGAGTGTCGTGGCACCGGACTGGCTGCCCTTGGCCGGGGAAGCGCCCGAGGCCAGGACACGCGGTGGCGACACCGTGGCGGTGTCGCCCTGGCCGGTCTTCGTCGATCCCGGCCCGTTCACCGGCGCGCCCGAGCAGCTGCGCGAACTGGCGCTCCATGTCGTGAACTTGCGCAAGGGCGTGCTTTCTGACGACGGAATCATGGCGACGCACGAGACGGATCTCGACCGGCTCGTCAGCGCCATCGTCGACAAGGCGAAGCAGGGCTACAGGCTGATGCTCTACGCCCACGGCGGGCTGACCGACGAGCGCAGCGGCCTCGCGGCGGCATGGGCCTATCACCGCTGGTGGATGGCGCACGGCATCTACCCTGTCTTCTTCATCTGGGAGACCGGCGGGCTGGAGACCTTCTGGCAGATCGTCGAGGGCGACCGGCGCAAGGGCCGCTCCCTCTCGCGCGACATCTACGATTATACCACCGACCCGGCGGTGGAGCTGATCGGCGGCAAGGTCGGCACCTTGCTGTGGGACGCCATGAAGGACAGCGCCCGCCGCTCCAGCGACACCGGGGGCGGCGCGCGCCTCTTCGCAGAGAAGCTGGCGGCGGCATGGAAGGAGCCGAGTGCGATCTTCGCGCTGGGGCACAGTGCGGGCTCGATCTTCCATGCGTACTTCCTGCCGGTGCTTTGCGCCGACAAGCTGCGGGTGAAGCAGATGCACCTGCTGGCCCCGGCAATCACCAACGACCTGTTCGCGCAGACGCTCGGCAGCCTGATCGGCAAGAAGAAGATCGAGGAGGCGAGCCTCTTCGCGATGACGCGCGAAGCGGAGCGGGCGGACAACTGTGCCAATATCTACCGCAAGTCGCTGCTCTACCTCGTCAGCCGCGCGTTCGAGCCGAAGAAGGAGACGCCGATCCTGGGCATGGAAGACTTCATCCGCACCGACCCGGAGGTGAAGCGGGCTTTCCGCGACGCGGTGATCCTGTCTCCCACCGCGCCTGCCGCGAAGCCGACGATGGCCTCGGGCTCGCGCTCGCACGGCGGGTTCGACAACGACGTGGCGACGCTCGAGAACGTGCTGCGGCGGATGCTGGGGCTGGGCGATGCGGGCGTGGTCAAGCCGCGCTTTCCGGCGGGCGAGCCGCGCGTCGGCCGGGCGATCGTGGCGGCGAACTACTACGGCATGCCGGCGGGGCTGTTCGAGCAGCCTGCCGAGTTCGTGCCCGTCGCACCACCTCCGCCTCAGGCGACGACGCCGGTGCAGCTCGGTGGCCAGAAGATCGCGCTGTGCATCGGCAACGACGCGTTCCCTGAAGGCATGCGCCTCTACGGCTGCGTCAACGATGCGAACACCTGGGCCGATACGTTCCGCCAGCAAGGCTACGCCGCCACTGTGCTTTCCGATGCCGGGGCGGGACAGATCCGCGAGGCGCTGCGCGGGGTTCTCGGCAAAGCGCGCGCCGGGGACAGCGTGATGATCCATATCTCCTCCCACGGCACCCGCGTCCTCGACGTCGACGGGGACGAGTTGCAGGACAAGCAGTTCGCCGATGACAAGGACGAGGCGCTGGTGGCGCTCGACTGGCGTGACGGCGGGCTGATCATCGACGACGAATGGCCCGATCTGATGAAAGTGGCTGACGGCGTGAAGGTCATCCGCTTCCATGACTTCTGCCATTCCGGCCGGTCGAGCCGGATGATGCTCGGCGGGCGCACTGACCGTCGCCCACGCAGCGTCAGCCTGCCCGATGCGATCGCGCTCAAGGCTTACGAGGCGCGCAAAGCCGCGCGCGGAAGCCGGGCAGCGGCGGCCAGCCCTTCCGAGATCTACGGCGCGGACTTGTCCTATGTCACCTTCTGCGCCTGCCTGCCCGAGCAGTCGGCGATGGAGGAGGCTGGCTCGGGCGTATTCACCCGCGCGGCGACGAAGATCCTGCGCGGGCAGGGCGCCGGGATGACCGCGCAGGACGTCTTCGCCGCCATTGCCCGCGAGATGGCGGGCGAGGACCAGAAGCCGCTGCTCGAAGGCTCGGCGCTCTACAGCGCGCAGGCGCTGTTCGGCCTGCCCGCATGACTGACGGCGTGGTCATAACCGTCTCCCCCCGCGTCCTGCGCGAAGTGCGCAGCGCCGAGGACGAGGCGGACGAGCGCAAGCGGGCGAGGGACCGCTGCCCGGCCGCCGATACTGCCCCCGGTATTGGCGCCGAGACCGACATGCCGATGGTGCGCCGGATGCGGATATTCGCCATCGACCCCACCGCCCGCTCCGATCGCGGCGGGGTCGTCACCGTGTCCGAGCCTTACGAGCCGCTGGAGTTCTCAGGCGACGGCAAGACCCTGCGCGGCCGCCGCTTCGCCGTCACGTTGCCGGTCTGGTCGGAGGACAAGCCGCAGTGGCGCTCGGTGCGGACGATCATCGACGCGATGAAGCCCAACAGCATCGTCACCATCGCCGATGCGGGCTATCCGCCTTCGCTGAGCGATCCGCGTTTCATCGCGCAGATGGTCTATGCCACCGCCTCGCAGCTTTACGGCACCTTCCGCAAGGCGCTGGGGCGCGAGATCGTGCTTGGCCTCATGCACGATCCGGCGACCGGCGAATGGACCCGCGCCGATCGCTTCCACTTGTCGCCCTGGGAGACCGAGGAGGCGCAGGCGTGGTTCGACCCGGCGCGCGCCTGCGTCGTCTTCGGCTACTACAAGGCGCGCAGCGACACGGTGGGCTATCCCCCCGGCAGCCGGGTGTTCACCGCGCTGTCGCACGACGTCATCGTCCACGAGATGACGCACGCCTTGCTGGACGCGGTGAAGCCCGAGTTCATGACCGCCACCCACCGCGACGTCCTCGCCTTCCACGAGGCTTTCGCCGACCTCGTGGCGATCTTCCAGCGCTATTCCTACGGCGAACTCGTTGCCGCCCAGATCACCGAGGCGCGCGGCGACATAGAGCGGCTGGGCGTGCTCGGATCGCTGGCCCGCACGTTCTCCGAGACGGCGGGCGGCGGCGCGACGCTGCGCCCGCTGATCGGCGACCTGCTGTATGACAGCCCGGAGATCGGCGACGAGCCGCACCAGCTTGGCAACGTGCTGGTGCAGGCGGTCTACCGCGCGTTCCAGAAAGTCGCCGGCGCGCGGATCGAGGGGCTGATTGCCATCGCCACCAACGGCAGCGGCATCCTCCCGCGCGGCGCCCTGTCGCCCGCGCTGGCGCAGGAGATCGCCGCGCGGCTGGGCAAGACGGCGCAGATGTTCCAGTCGATGCTGATCCGCGCGCTGGACTATGCGCCGCCGTTCGGCATCACCTTCTTCACTTTCCTGCGTGCGGTGATCTCGGCCGACATGCGCCTCGTGCCGGTGGATGACGAGAACATCCGCGTCGCGTGGATGGAAGCGTTCCGTCACCACCGCATCTTCCCGAGCGACGGGCTGCATTATGCCGAGGAACAGCTGGCGTGGCCCCTGCCGGAGAACACGCCGGAGGATGTGGCGGCCTTCGATCTCGCCATGCTGAGCTTCGCGCAGACCGCGTTCCAGGGCAATCCGGGCGACCTGCTGTCGCTCGACATCGCCGCGATTCAGGCGGCGCGCGTCGCCGCGCATATGAACGGCGAGGAAGCAGCGGCGTGGCAGGCGCTGCTGGGCCTCGAAGGCGCGGGCAGCGAGACTCGCGCCGACATCGTCGGCTTGCGCAGCTTCGCAAGGCCCGGCCCCGGCGGCATGACCGAGTTCGGCACCGTGCTCGAAGTCGTCTGCCGCAGCTTCACCGATCGGGACGCCAGCGGTTTCATGGGCGCCACCGGGGCCAGCCTGGTCTACGACAGCGCCGGGCGGCTCATGTCCTGCGCGATCGAGCCGCAGCAGGCGGGCGCCGTCATAGGCGGGGGAGGCCGCCGCGAGGACATCGAGGGTTACGCCGTCAGCAAGGAAGGCGCGCGCAGCTGGCTGCTCAAGCAGGGCCGCTGGCAACTGCGCCCCGACGTCGCGCGGGGGCTGTGCATGCGGTGATGCGTTCTGCCTGGAAGGCGGACACGAGGCTGCGATCGGCCGCCAGACGCAGCACCAGATCGGCGCGCTGTGGCATTTCGATGAGGATGTGCCGGGTCAGCCGTTCGTAGTGCTGGACGAAGCGGTCGAGCGCGGCCTCGTCCATGACCTGCGTGCCCTCGGCTTCGCGGGCGCGCAGGGCGTCCTCCTGCTGGCCGCGCCAGCCGCGCACGACCTCGAAGCCCGGCGCGGCGAGCAGCACAAGGCGGTCGATGCGCGCGAAAAGATCGGCGTAGGGACCGGCCAGCGCGGCATTGACGTGACCGCGCCACGTGCCTTGCGGGTCTTCCTCAAGCTCAAGGGCATTGACCGGCACGGCCAGCGCACCGGCGTCCTGCGGGCGAGCGCCCACGCACCAGCCTTCGAAGATCAGCAGGTCGAGATCGGCGGGAACGCCGTCGCCTTGCGGCGCGGGTTCGTCCCGCGCCTTGTCGAAGCGGGGCAGGGTGACGGGCTCTCCCGCGCGGATGGCGTCGATCAGGGCGACACCGCGCGCCGTATCGTGCGTACCGGGAACGCCGCGCGTCGCGAAGAGAGGGTGCACGGTGCGGGCAAGCCGCGCACGCGCGTCCCGGCCGAGGTATAGATCGTCGAGCGAGAGCACCGCCACCCGCCGCCCTTCCGCTTCCAGAGCGGACTTCAGTGCTTCGGCCAGCGTCGATTTGCCCGACCCTTGCGAACCGCACAAGCCGAGGATCAGCGGGCCGTGGCGCGGCGCCTCCAGCCAGTGCCTTGCTGCTCCGGCGACGCGTTCAGCCGACGGGGTCAAGCAAGGGCTCCCCGGCGAAGAAGCGGCCCAGGTTGTCGGCGACTTTCATCCCCATCGCTGTGCGCGCCTCGATCGTGGCGCTGCCGAGGTGCGGCAGGAGCACCACGTTTGGCAAATCGACCAGCGCAGGATGGACGCGCGGCTCCGCCTCGTAGACGTCGAGGCCGGCCGCCGCGATCCGGCGTTCGGCCAGAGCCTCGGCCAGTGCGGCTTCGTCGATCAGGGTGCCGCGCCCGGTGTTCACCAGCACCGCATGGGCGGGCATCCGCGCGAGCAGGGCCGCATCGACCATGTGCCGCGTCTCCGCCCCGCCCGGCGCGTGGAGCGAGAGCATGTCGGCGCGCTCCGCAAGTTCGCCGAGGTCCGCGAAGTATGCGTCGGCGGGCATGTCGGGCGCGGGGCGGCGGCTGTGGTAGGCGATCCGCATGCCGAAGGCCTCGGCGCGCTTCGCGGTCGCCCGCGCGATCCGCCCGAAGCCGACGAGGCCGAGCAGCTTGCCCGAAAGCGACTGGCCGACCAGATGCGTCGGCCGCCAGCCGGTCCAGTGCCCGGCGCGCAGTTCCCGCTCCCCTTCGCCCGCACGGCGGCTGGCCATGAGCAGCAGGGTCATGGCGATGTCGGCGGTGGCCTCGGTCAGCACGTCGGGCGTGTTCGTGACGACAACCCCCGCCTCGCGCGCGGCGGCGATGTCGATGTGTTCGAAGCCCGCGCCATAGTTGCCCACGATCCGCACGCGGCGATCCGGCACGGTCAGGACGGCGCGCGTCACGCGGTCGGTGACGGTGGGGCACAAGGCGTCATGGGTACGCATCGCCTCGGCCAGTTCGGCTTCGGTCAGCGGCGTGTCGGCGGCGTTGAGCGTGACGTCGTAGGACGCGGCAAGGCGGGTCTCTACCGCCTCCGGCCAGCGCCGCGTAAGCAGGATTTTCGGTCTTTGCGAAGTCGCCTGCATGATCCGCGAACCATCCTTGCCCGTTGTCGTCGCCCGTCGTCGTAGGGCGGCTTAGGCGGTCGATGGAGCCGAGGTCAAACCCTACTGTGCGGTCGGCAGCTCTGCCTTGGCATCGCCCAGCAGCACCGATCCGGCCGAGGCCGCGACCACAAGCGCGACGGCCAGCCACTGGACAGGCAGCAGATGCTCGCCCAGCAGGACGGCTCCGGCGAGGGCGCCGACGGCGGGTTCCAGGCTCATCAGCACGCCGAACCGGTTGGCCGGGATCTGCTTGAGCGCGATCATCTCCAGCGAATAGGGTACGGCGCTGGACAGCACGGCGGTGGCCAGCCCGAGGAGGATCAGCGAAGGAGCGAGCAGGGCGCTGCCCGCCTCGACCACGCCGATGGGGACGACGACCACGGCTGCGGTCGCCATGCCCAGGGCCACGGCCTGACCGCCGGGGAGGTGCGTCGTCTTCTTGCCGAACACGATGTAGAGCCCCCAGCACAGCCCCGCCAGCAGCGCGAAGCCGACGCCGACAGGGTCCAGTGCATGGGGCGATGCATGGAGCGGCAGCAGCAGCGCCAGCCCTGCGGCCGCCATGGCGACCATCGCGAACTGCCCGGCACGGCGCGAATAGAGCAGCGAGACGGTCAGCGGCCCGAGGAACTCGATCGCGATGGCGAGGCCGAGCGGGATCGTGCGGATGGCAAGGTAGAAGCTGAGGTTCATAAGTCCCAGCACCGCGCCGTAGCGCATCGTCGCAACCAGGTCCGCACGGGTCAGGGGGGCGCGCCAAGGGCGGAAGAGCAGCAGCAGGATCAGCGCGGAAAAGCCCACGCGGTAAGCGATCGCACCCGTCGCGCCGACCGCCGGAAACAGCTGCTTACCGTAGGACGTGCCCACGCAGAACGCCAGGATCGAGCAGGCAAGCGCGACATAGGGCGCGGCGCGCAGGAGCGGCGAAGGGGGTGAACCGGCGGAGGCGGACAGGGTGTTCATGGCGCCGATATATCCTGCCACATCTGGCGAAGGCTGGCGAATTTCGGCATGAGATGATGGAATTCGTCATCTTGGGAGAAATTGTGGCGGAAACAGTCGATATCGACGCGTTCGACCGGCGAATCATCGCGATCGTCAGGCGCAACAATTTGGCGCCCGCCCGCACGATCGCCGCGCAGGTCGGTCTTTCGGAGAGCGCGGTGCTACGCCGCATGCGCCGGTTGCGGGCGGCCGGGGTGATCGTCGCCGACGTCGCGCTGATCGACCCCGCGCGGCTGGCACCGGCGATCACGATCCATGTGCTGGTGGAACTCAACCAGTCGGGCCTGCGCATGGAGCAGGCCTTCGCGGCAAGGCTGGACCGCTGCCCGGAAGTGATAGGGGCGTGGAACGTGACCGGGCGCACCGACTTCCTGCTGATGGTCAGCGTGCCGACGATCGAGGCCTACCAGCGCTTCGCCGACGACGTGCTCGCCTCCGACGAGAACGTGCGGGATTTCGAGACACTGGTGAGCCTGCGCGAGATCGTGCGGTTCGACCCGTTGCGCGCCGGCCTGCCGCTTTGAGTGCTGCGCTCGCAGTGACGATTTGGGGGAATGCTACCGACCGATTAGGCCGAGGGCGTGGCGGATGAACTTGCTGCGGTCGAGCACCCATTCCGACCCGGCGGGGAGATCGGGGTCCGAGTAGGTCCAGCCCTCGCCCGAGTAGACCCGCTGCAGGTTGCCGCCGGTGCCGAAGGCCAGCGAGACGTAGCGCTGCTGTGCGCGGGGCGCCTCGCTGCCCTCGACGTGCGAGCCGTCGGTGCCGAGCGTGGTGCCCGTCGGTCTGAGCGCGAAGACGTAAGGCTCGGTGCGGAAGCTCTTAACCGAGGTGTTGAGGAAGACTGAGAGATAGACCCGGTCCAGTGCATCGAGCGGCGAAGGCGGCATATGCCAGGCAGGCGAGCCGATCACCGGCCAGGGATAATTGCCCTGCTCGCCGTAGCGGATGTCGCTGCGCAGGTCGACGAGGGCATCGCGCGGGGATTGCGCGGGCTCGACGCGCTCGATGCGCAGCCCGTCTGACCACGTGAACCCGAACGCCGAGGCGTCGATCAGCGGCATCGCCGAAGGCGGCCAGTTCGAAGGCGCCCCTCGCGGCACGTTGGAGACTGTGACGTTCTCGTAGACGCGCAAGTATGCCTTGTCCTTCAGCTGGTGGCCGCTCGCCGAGTTCTCCCAGGCGCGCTGGCCATGGAACTTCGTGTCGCGGAAATGCGAGACGAGGGTGCCGTTGATGTAGGTGGTGTGCTCCTGGTCGGTGTTGGTGCCGACGTTGCCGGCGATGTCGCTGTCTTCGGCGTAGAGCATCGTCTGGCCATTCGGCACGAACAGCGCGTTCTTGCCGCCGTAGATCTTCACGCGGCGCAGGACGGCGGTGAACAGGCCGGGGCGGCGAGTTTCCGTTACTTCCAGATGGAGCGCGCCCTTGGTCTGGATGGCGTCGGGGAAGTCCAGTTCGACGTCGCGCATCTCGAAGTGGACGCGCTGGGCGCCGACGTCGAACAAGCGCAGGTCCACCGTCGCCCAGTCGTAGCTGGTGCGGAACACCGCGCGTTTGCCGGGGATGGAGCTGCGCACGATGTACTGCGTGCCCTCTACCGGGCCGCCGATCTGCGGCAGCGACGGCGCGAAGGGATAGACGCAAGGAGCGCCTTGCGCGTCCTGCGCCTCGTAGACCAGTTCGTAGCCGCCTTCGACCGGGCCGTCCGGGCTGCGGCCCTGATAGACCTCGCGCCCCGCCTTGCGCGAGGCTTCGCACTTGATGCGATAGGTGACGGCAGGCGCGCGCAGGCCGTCCATCGGCATGTAGAACGGATAAAGCCGGTCCCGCTCCTCGGGCGATGCCGGTTCGGCGGCCATGGCGCTGCGCGCGGCCAGCGGTACGGCGGCCGCCGCGACGACCGCCGGCAGCCGCGAGGCGGGCACCGACACGTCCAGCAGCAGCGGCATGGCCATGGCGAGCAGGGATTTGGGACGATGAAGAGGGGGCACTGGAATCTCCGCGCGGCGTGTCGGCACGAAGCGCCTAGCGTAAAAAGGAAAGCAAGATGTGAACGCCCGCCATTCTCCCGAACCTCATCCGGCGAGCGAGGTCAGGAACGGTGAGACCCGCCGGCCGTTGATCGCTTCCTGGAACGCGAGGAATTCCCCAGCCGGGAGTGCCCTGGCATAGAGCCAGCCTTGCGCGAAGCCGACCCCGGCGGCGCGCAAGTAGGCTTCCTGTTCAGGCGTCTCGACCCCCTCGGCGACGATCAGCAGGTTGAGGCCGTGGGCGATCTCGATGACGTGCGGGACGACCACGCTGGTCGCTGCCTCCCGGCCGATGGCATCGACGAAGGACTTGTCGATCTTGAGTGCGTCGAGCGGCAGTGCGGCAAGCTGCGCGAGACTGGAATAGCCGGTGCCGAAATCGTCGATCGCCACCATGTGGCCCTGCGCACGCGCCGTCTCCAGAGTCTCGCGCGCGGCGGCGGCATCCATGAAGCCGCGCTCGGTCGCCTCCAGCCAGACCTGCCGGGGCGCGACCCCGGCCTCGGCCAGCGCATGCGTCAGGACCGGCAGGAAACGCCCGCTCTGCATGTCGATGGCGGAGATGTTGATGGCAACGTGGACGCTGCGCTCGCGCCGCAGCATGTCGGCAAGGTCGGCGACGACGCAGCCGATCATCATGTCGGTCAGCGGTTCGATCAGGCGGTGCTTCTCGGCGAGCGGGATGAAGACCTCGGGCGAGACGCTGGTGCCGTCGCTGCGCTGCCAGCGCAGCAGCGCCTCGGCACCGACGCAAAGGCCGGTCGCGATCTCCATGATCGGCTGGTAGAGCACGTGCAGTTCGCGGCGGCGGATGGCGTCTTCCAGCGCGCGCTCGGGCGTCAGCCTGCGGCGGGACGTCCACACGATCAGCGCGACCAGCAGCGCCGAGGTCAGCAGGGCAAGCGGAACCAGAGCCCACAACTCGCGGGCCATGCGGGACTGGACAAAGGCTTCGTCGGTGATGGCAAAGGCGCGGAAATGCCCGTCGTGCACGGAAGTGAAGATACGCGCGCCGACGCGGGCGAAGCCGTCCAAGGACGCGGCCCTGCGCATCACGTCCCCGGGCGCGGTGCCGTTGACGGCGATGATGCGGCCTTGAAGCGTGGCGATGCCGACCGTCATCGGCGTATCGGTCAGCACGTCCACGAAGCGTTCGTGGCTCACCAGCGCGTTGTAGTCGCCGCGATCGACCACGATGACCGGATGGCCGGCGCTGACTTGCGGCGCAACGTTCAGATAGAGGCCGAAGCCGCCGGCCAGTCGCGCATCCGGCGTTCCGTGTGCGACGAGCTTCGTCACCTTGCCCCAACTGGTGCAGGCGAGCTTGCCGTCCTGGAAATAGCCGACTTCCTCCACCGCGAGGTTGTCCACCGCCAGCTTGCGCATCCGCGCGATATGATCCTCTCCGCAGGCGTCCCAATCGACCGCCTGCAGTTCGCGGAATACGTCGGTCACGCGCGCGAAATTGCGCTCCGCACGCCGCAGCGTCCAGTCGCTGTATTCGGCGAGATGCTCGCGTTCGGCCTCCAGAGCACGGTGCCGGGCATAAGCGATGGCGGCTGCAAGCGGCAGGATCGTCGCAAGAGCGGCAAGAATGCCGGCGATGAAGACGATCCGCTGCCGCTGCATGGGCACACTATGTCAGAAAAACTACGTACTTCTACCCGGATTTGCCGACATAGCGGGCCACGGTCCTGCAGGCTTCGCAATGACGAAGCGGAGGTACTACGCTCAACCCAGCTTCAGTACGCCGTCGATGCGGCGCGGGGCGTTCCACGGATTGCCGTCGCGAAGGCCCTCGGGGAGCAGCGCGAAAGGCATGTTCTGGTAGCACACCGGGCGCAGGAAGCGCTCGATCGCCGAGGCGCCGACCGAGGTTGTCCGTCCGTCCGAGGTCGAGGGGAACGGGCCGCCGTGGACCATCGCGTGGCACACTTCGACGCCGGTGGGCCAGCCGTTGACGAGGATGCGTCCGACCTTGCGCTCCAGCACCGGCAGCAGCAGCGCGGCCTCCGCCTCGTCCTCGGCGTCGAGGATCAGGGTGGCGGTGAGCTGGCCTTCGAGGGCGGCGATGACCTTGAGCGCCTCGGCCATGTCGGTGACGGTGATGACCAGCGAGGAGGAGCCGAAGACTTCCGCGCCCAGCGCCGGATCGGCGAGGAAATCGGCCGCCGTGGTGCGGAACAGGGCGCCCTGCGCCTGATGCGGGCCGGTCGGCTCGACGCCGCGTGCGAGGGTGGTTACAGCGCCGTGGCCCGCCAGCGCGCTCACGCCCTCGACATAGGCCGAGTGGATGCCCGGCGTCAGCATGTCCTGCGCCGCGCTGCCGCCCATCGCCGCCGAGGCGGAGGCGAGGAAGGTATCGAGATCAGGCCCGTCGATGGCGATGACGAGGCCGGGATTGGTGCAGAACTGCCCGGCGCCCATCGTCAGCGAGCCGACGAAGGCCGCGCCCAGCGCTTCGGCACGCGCGGCGAGGGCGGCGGGGAACAGCACGACCGGGTTGATCGAACTCATCTCGGCATAGACCGGGATCGGCTCGGGCCGGGCCGCGGCGGTGCGCATCAGCGCCATGCCGCCGGGGCGCGATCCGGTGAAGCCGACCGCCTTGACGCGGTGGTCGGCGACCAGCGCGGTGCCTGCCTCACGCGTGGCGGGGAGGTAGGAGAACACGCCCTCGGGCAGATGGCACAGCGCCACCGCGCGCTGGATGGCGCGGGCCACCAGTTCGCCGGTGCCGGGATGGGCCGAGTGACCCTTGACGATAACCGGACAACCCGCCGCGAAGGCGGAGGCGGTGTCTCCGCCCGCGACCGAGAAGGCGAGGGGGAAGTTGCTGGCGCCGAACACCACGACCGGGCCAAGCGCGACCTTGCGCACGCGCAGGTCCGGGCGCGGCAGCGGCGCGCGCTCGGGCAGGGCGGGATCGATGGTGAGGCCCGCCCAGCTGCCTTCACGCAGGACTTGCGCGAAAAGGCGCAGCTGGCCGGCGGTGCGGCCCCGCTCGCCCTCGATACGGGCGCGGGGAAGGCCCGTCTCGGCCATGGCGCGCGCGATGAGCGGCTCGCCGATGCCGACGATCTCGTCGGCGATGGTTTCGAGGAAGACAGCGCGGGTTTCCGGGTCCAGTTCGGCGAAGGCGACCGCGGCCTCGTCGGCCAGCGCACAGGCGCGCTCGACTTCCGGCAGGCCTGCGGTGGTGAAGCGCGGTTCCAGCGCCGCGCCGGTCGCGGGGTTGATGGCGGCATAGCTTGCCTGCGTCTGCGCTTCTTCGCGGCCGATGAGGATGGCGCCGGTGATCATGTCGATGTCCTTAGCTGAGCGTGGGAAATGGTGATGGCCGTCAAAGCGCAAGCCGGGCGCGGCGCCTAATGCGCATGGCGGATCGGATTTCGCCCGGATCGCAATGATCGCCTGTCGTAGTTCCAACATTCGTTGTCCGGCTGGCAGTGCTTGAGGCGATCGCTTTCGTTGGGGCGCCCTGACGCGAGGTGGGCTGTTCACGGCCAGCGGTCCCGGATCAAGTCCGGGATGACGAGGTTGCGTTTGTGCGATCTTGACAAATATAACCACATGGGTTATATGGCCCAGCATCCCGAGCGGCGAATGATCACGTCGCTCCGGTGTATCGGGTCGGCGTCGTGGGCCGGGATGCGGTTTCAGCCGCGATCGCGCAAACCACGCGTCCATCGAAGACCCGGACTGTCTCTGCGCTACCGGAAACGCCGTCCATACGTTCCTGCGACACACGGCAGGACTTGGGACGGCCATCCCGGATAGCCTTCGGCCGATAACGATGCGAACCCTAACGACGGCCACATGGGACTTTCCGATGGAATACAGGTCGAGCCGGGCTGCACCGTGAGTTACCCGGCCGCTCGCCAGAGCTTCACGGAAAACCAAACCCTGCGTCCCAGCTTGGACGCTCCCGACGCCGACCCGATGTTCACTTCGGTTGCGTTGATTTCCCCGGCGTAATGGCCCGCACTCGCCAGCGGGTATTTCCGCGTGCGCTAACTGCACGCACAACCTCGTCATCCCAGCGAAAGCTGGGACCGCTGGCCTGTTACGGCCAACTATCGTTCAAACGCCCTGTCGAGGGTTGGGCCTTACTCGGCCAGCGGTCCCAGCCTTCGCCGGGATGACGGCCTGGCGACAGAGATGCCCGTCACAGGATGGTCCGTGCGCGCCCGGTGCCATCAATCGATCACATTGCAAGCGGCCCGCCGGCGCGTTAGCAGCGAGGATGCAGGCAGGGAGTAGAGGCGCGCATGGCAGACGATATCGGCGGATCGCCCATGCGCCCGCGCTCCTCGCGCCGTTCGCGCGCAGGGAACACCATTGCCGACGTGGCGCGCGAGGCGGGGGTCTCGCTGATGACGGTGTCGCGCGTGATGAACGGCAAGGCCAACGTGCGCGAGGAAACGCGCGAGCGGGTCGAGGCTGCGATCAAGGCGCTGAACTATTCGCCGAGTGCCGCCGCCCGCAACCTCGCGGCGGCGAGCGAGATCCGCATCGGCCTGCTCTACAGCAATCCCAGCGCCGGCTATCTCAACGAATTCCTTGTCGGTAGCCTCGACCAGGCGAGCCGGGCCAACGTTCAGCTTGTGGTGCAGCTTTGCGACAACCCGGAAGAGCGCGCCGAAATCGTGCGGCGCCTGATCGACGGCGGGGTGGACGGGCTGATCCTGCCGCCGCCGCTCTGCGACGCCGACGACATGCACCAGTTGCTGCAGGAGGCCGGGCTTCCCGCCGTCGCGGTGGCTTCGGGGCGGCCTGCGGTGTTCCTCTCGTCCGTCAACATCGACGACCGCGCGGCGGCGGCGGCGATGACGCGGCACCTGCTTTCGCAGGGGCACGAACGGATCGGGTTCGTCTCCGGCAATCCCGACCAGACCGCATCGGCGCTGCGCCTTTACGGCTACCTCGATGCGCTGGGGGAGGCAGGGCTGGTGTCGGACCCGGCGCTGGTGGTCGAGGGGCAGTTCACCTACCGGTCAGGCCTCGACGCGGCGCAGAAGCTGCTGGCACTGGCCGAGCGGCCGACCGCGATCTTCGCCAGCAACGACGACATGGCGGCGGCAGCGGTCTCGGTGGCGCATCGCATGGGGCTGGACGTGCCGCGCGACCTCACCGTCGTCGGCTTCGACGATGCCCCGCAGGCGACCACGACCTGGCCGGAACTGACGACGATCCGCCAACCGATCGCCGACATGTCGCGCGCGGCGGTGCTGCAACTGGTCGAGGACATCCGCACCGTCCGCGAGGGACGCCGTCCGGCGCCGCGCCATTCACGGATGACCTTCGAACTGATCCGCCGCGAATCCGACGCCGCGCCTTCGCCCTGAAGCGTCAGGCCGCGCAGGCCGGTGCGAAAGTCTCGATCGGGGCCGGGCGGGCGAAGAGGTAGCCCTGGCCGAGCCTGCAGCCCATCTCCGCCAGCTTGCGGCGTTGTTCTTCGGTCTCGACGCCCTCGGCCACGACCTGCTTGCCGAGGCCCTGCCCAAGCCCGATGATGGCGCGGATGATCGCCTCGCTCTGGCCGTCGTCGTCGAACAGGCCGAGGGTGAACGAGCGGTCGATCTTGAGCACGTCGAAGGGCAGGTGCTTGAGATGGATCAGCGAGGCATAGCCGGTGCCGAAGTCGTCGAGCGCCACCGTCACGCCTGCCTCGTGCAGCAGGTCGAGCGCCTTGGCGGTCTCGTCCACCGCGCGGCCGAGCACGAAGTCCTCGGTCACCTCGATGCACAGGCGTTCGGGCGCGATGCCATAGTCGCGTATCCGCGCCAGCAGGCGGGCGGCGGCGTGGGGGCTGTCGAGCTGTGCGGCGATCAGGTTGACCGAGAGCTTGGGGATCTGCTCCGGGTGGTCCCGCAAGGCGGCGAGGCCCATGTCCAGCACGTGCTGCTGCACCGCAAGGCCCAGTTTGCGCTCGTTCAGCATGTCGCCGAAGACGGCCGGTGTCATCAGCCCGTGGACCGGGTGCTGCCAGCGCAGGAGCGCTTCGTAGGATCCGATCGCGCCGGTATCGATATCGACGATGGGCTGGTAATGGAGCGAGAATTCGGCGCGTTCGATGCCCTGGCGCGCTTCCAGTCCGAACAGCTGCCGGCTGTCCAACTGCTCACGCAAGTGCGGGGCGTAGTCGAGCAGGCGTCGGCGGCCTTCCTGCTTGGCCTGATAGAGCGCGAGGTCGGCGTTCTTGGCGAGCACGTCGGGTTCGGCGGCATCCTGCGGGAAGCAGGCAAGGCCGATGCTGAGCGACAAGGCCCAGCTGCGGCCGCCGTGCGTCAGCGTCGCACCCTGCAGTTCGTCCAGCGCGCGGCGGATGCGCAGTTCCGCCACGGGGTCCCACGGCAGCAGGATCGCGAACTCGTCACCGCCTATGCGCGAGACGTGCGCGGACGGACCACCTGCGGCCACGAGGCCCCGTCCGACCTTGCCGAGCAGCAGGTCGCCGCCGTCATGGCCGAGGCGGTCGTTGATGTGCTTGAGATGATCGACGTCGATCAGCAGTAGCATGAAGGGGGAGCGTGCGGCATCCTCGCACATCGTGCGCAGCGCGGACTGGAAGGCGGCGCGGTTGCCGAGGCCGGTCAGGTAGTCGGTCTGGGCGGCGCGGCGGAAGGTCTCGCTCTCGACCTGGGCGACCTTGCGGGCCTGCTCGGCCGTGTCGCGCTCCTTGCCGAGCAGGCGGAAGCGGTCGGCGATGGCGAGCGACAGGGCGATCGATTCGAACGCGAGCGCGGCGAAAGTGGCCATATCGACCACGTCGTCCTGCACCGTGATCCCGAAGTTGCGGCTGACGCGCAGCGCGAAGACCGAGAGCACCGGGGTCCACCCGGCAAGGTAGAACCACACGACACGGCTGCGTGCCCGCAGGGCGATGCCTATGCCGACGCCGACGCTGGCGGCGCTGAGGACGAAGACCACGTTGAGCCAGCGGTCCAGCACGACCGGCGCAGCGACGGGGACGAAGGCGGCGAGAACGCCGACCACCATGTTGAGGCAGGCGCAGATCTTCCCCCACCGCACCAGCCAGCGCGGCAGCACGCCTTCCTCGATGACGGCCAGGAAGAACATGTTCCCCGCCGCGATCAGTCCGGCGACGAGCAGATAGTCGGTCGTCACCGCGAACGGGCCGACATATTCGGGGAAGGCGAAGGCCAGCACGTTGGTCCAGGTCAGGCCGTAGGCGAGGACCAGCAGCGACCACACGAGATACCAGCGCTGGAAGACCAGTCGCTGGCCGGTGTAGATCAGCAGGTTGTAAGCGAACGCGGAGAAGATGGCGCCCGCGAACACACCCATCAGCGCCAGCCAGATGCCTTCGAGCCGCAGCAGGCTCTGCGGGCTCATCGCCGAAAGTTTGCGCATCAGCGAAAGGTCGTCGAGGTTGCGGTAGCCGATGTAGACGTCGCGGACATGCGCGCCGGGCCGATCGACCGCGAAGCGCAACATGCCCCCCAGAGCCCAGTGGCTGCCGATGGCGCCGGGCGCGATCGTGGTGCTGCGGGTGCGACCGTCAGCATCGACCACCAGCATGGTCATGCGCTCGAACCGGCTCTGGTCGGTCATCAGGAGCCAGCCCGAAGGCAGGCCGGACAGCATGCGCGGATCGCGCAGCTTCAGCCATGCCCAGCCCTTGGCGTAGGCGGGATGGTCAGGCACGCGGGCGCAGTCGAAGTTCAGCCGCGCGACCGAGGCGGCAGTGACCGGATAGTCCGCCGGCGCGGTGGCATAGCAGACGTCGGAGCGCATCCGGACGATCTCCGCCCGCGCGGAAGACGACCAGAACAGCGCCGCCAGAAGCAGCCAAACGAAGACGAGATGCGACCTAACCGGCATGCCCCAACCTTGATCAGGGCCATACGTATAAACCGAAGGTCACTAGAAATGGTTAACGGCAGCGACCGGCCGAAGCGATTCGGCGCAATCTATGAGGACAAAAAATACCCCGCGGCGGGCATTTCCTGTTAGCCAGCCTCATCAGCTTGCCGGGAACCTATCTTTTCATGATCAGTCACAATGCCGCCCGCGACCTGCCCATCGCGATCGTGGGAGGAGGGTTCAGCGGGACGCTGCTGGCGATCAACCTGCTGCGCTACGGCGTCAAGGTCGCCCTGATCGAGCGTAATTCCGCCCAGCTTGCCAAGGGCGTGGCGTTCGGTACGCGGCGGCCGGAGCATCTGCTCAACGTGCGCGCCTCCAACATGAGCGCGTTCCCCGACGATGCGAAGCACTTCGCCCGCTGGATGGATTTCGCCGACGCCGACGAGGCGAACCGCTTCGTGCCGCGCCTGACTTACGGGACCTACTTGCGCGAACTGCTGGTCGAGGCGCTGGCGAAGGCCGGTCCCGACGCGCAGGTCATCGACGGCGAGGCATGCTCGGTCGATTTCGGCGATGGCGCGGCACATGTGCGGCTGGCCGACGGCGACGTCGTCGATTGCCGCGGGGTGGTGCTGGCCCTGGGCAACTTCCCGCCCGCGCCTCATGGCGTGCTGGAGGGGCTGCCGGGGCACCTCTACAGTCCCGATCCCTGGGATCGCTCGGCGATCGAGGGCCTCGCCGCACTCGACCACGTCCTCGTGGTGGGCAGCGGGTTGACGGCGGCCGACGTGGTGCTGTCGCTGGAAAGCTCGGGGTTCGGCGGCAAGGTCACGGTGCTTTCGCGCCGGGGGCTCAAGCCGCTCGCCCACGCCGAGAGCGGGCCGGTGGTGGTTCCCATTTCCGACCCCGATCTGCGCGGCGCGGACCTCGTCCGGGCCGTGCGGCGCCGGGCGGAGGAGATCGGCTGGCGCGGCGCGGTGGATGCTCTGCGACCCCACACCCAGAACATCTGGCGCCGCCATTCGACCGCCGCGCAGGCCCGCTTCCTGCGGCATCTGCGGCCATATTGGGACATTCACCGCCACCGCCTCGCCCCCTCGGTCGCGCAGCGGCTGGAAGCGATGGAGAGCGCCGGGCGGCTGCAGTACGTGGCTGGCAAACTGTGCGGAGCCGACGAAGCCGGCGGGCAGGCGGTGGTGCACTATCGCCCGCGTGGTCAGGACGGCATCGAGGCGATCGCGGTGGACCGCGTGTTCAACTGCGCCGGGCCGGACGGCGACTTGCGCCGGGTGGAGGCGCCGGTCCTGACGCATCTGCTCGAGGCGGGACATGTTCGCGGCGATGTCCATGGCCTTGGGGTGGACGTCGACCATCTCGGCCGGGTGCGCGATGCCGCTGGCAATGCGCAGGACCGCCTGCTCGCGGTCGGGCCGATCACCAAGGGGGAGGCCTGGGAGATCGTCGCCGTGCCCGATATCCGGCGTCAGGTGTGGGGCCTTGCCCGGTTCCTCGCCGACGAGCACTGGGTCGGCGGCGAGGGACTTTGAAGCAAGGTCAGGCGCCGGTGGTGGCGGTCTGGCGAGCGGGCAGGGCGGCGAGGATCGTCTCGCTCTCGGTGCGGCTCAGCCAGTCGGGGCTGGCCTCGAAGAACAGCACCGTCGCGTCGGGCGCGAGGGCAAGGATGGCGGGCTGGTCGATCTCGTAGCTGCCTGTTCCCAGTGTCGCGCCGATCCACGGCTGGCCGTGCGGGACGGCGGGTTGCTCGTCAGGCAGGAAGGTAATGCCAAGTTGGCGGCCGAGCGCATAACCGGGGTCCGAAGCCACGGTGAAGCCCAGGCCATGGCGCGCGATCAGGTCCCGGTCGACCGGGATCTGCGCGCTGACCGCGATCAGGCGAATGCCGCGGGCGCGCAGTTCGGGCAGCAGCGTCTCGTTGTACCACGGCAGCGCGATGTTGCAGGCGGGGCACCCACCGAAGCGGAAGAACACGAGCACCGCCGGGCCATCCGCAAGGATCGTGTCGCGCGTCAGTTCGCGCCCGTCCTGATCGATCAGCGTGAAGGGTTCGACGGTGTCGCCAGCCTTCGGTTGCGCGGACGGATCGTGCCGCTCGACGAGCACCCGGCGCTGCGCTGCATTGCGTTCCAGCTGCTCGGCGCTCCAGGTGCGCTCGCGTTCGGCCTGCAGCGCGGCGAAGCGGTCGTTCAGGGTTTCGGTCATCGGTAAGCCTCATCGTTGATCGCATCCAAAGCTATGGAAAGCCCGGCACCGCGACCAACGAGAAGCCTTGAGAGCCGCTTGAGATTATCGAATAAGCAGCGCCATCAGTTGGGAAGCCCGGCGACCACCTCGCGCGCCAGTGTGGCAAGCTGGTGGGTTGGCCCGTCGAGCCCGGGCGCGGTATGCAGCACACAGGAGACATGCGGCAGCGAGGGCAGGCCGACGTCTCCCAGCGGCGCGTCGCGCAGGAACATCCCGGTGCGGCAGGTAAGGCCGAGCCCCGCATCCACCGCCGCGCGCAAGGTGGTGAGATTGGGCGTCTCCACGGTGATGCGGAACGGGCGCCCGGCATCCTCCAGCGCGCGGATCGCCGCTTCCCGGAAGCGGCAGGGCGTCTCCAGCACGGCTAGGGGGATCGTCTCGTGCGCGGCCAGTTCCTCCTTGCCGAACCACGACATGGGCGCGGTGGTCACCGCATTGCCGTCATTCGGCGCGGCAAATCCCAGCACGATGTCGAGTTGCCGCCGCTGCAGCAGGTCGAGGAGTTCCGCCGTGCCCGCAACCCGCGAGTAAAGTTCGGCCTCCGGGTGCAAATCCGCGAACTGGGCGAGGAGGCCGGTCAGGAGCAGTTCCGCGAAATCCTGTACCATGCCGATCCGCGCCGGCCCGGCGAAATGCCCGGCGGTGACCGCCGCGACCGCTTCGTCATGCAGGGCGAGCACCTTGCGTGCATAGTCGAGCATCAGGTCGCCGTGCGCCGTCAGCGCAAGGCGGCGTCCCTCACGGTGAAACAGCGACTGTTGCAGCAGCTCTTCGAGTCGCTTGATCTGGAGGCTGAGCGCCGACTGGCTTACGAAAACCCGCTCCGAAGCATGAAGCATCGAGCCGGTATCGACGATCGCAACGAAGCTGCGCAGAAGGTTTGTCGGGAGATTCACGGGCATCGGCGGGCTTTCAAGATTCGTGTGATGGCCAGGATTCGTATGATGGCCTGCATGCATCCATGCGTTATGACTTATTCTCAATCAAAATAGTAGAGATTTAGGTGAGGCAAGCAATTCTGTCCCCATGCCCTTTTTCTGCTTTCGGCCCGGTTTTCCGCACGTCCGGGCGTCGGATGAGCGTTTCGAGGCGCCATTATGAGCGTTGCTGATAGGTCGGCACAACATTCTCCATTGAATTGGTAGACATTCAGGTGCCAGTTTCGGGTCATGACCACACGAGGCACTTCGTCCATGTCCCCATTCACCCGATTGGCCCGCTCGCTGGGTTCTGCCCGCTGGCTCTCGCCGCTGTTGCTGCTGGCGGTGCTCGAGGCCGGTTCCGGGTCCGGCCTTATTCCCGAGCGGACCCTCGCGGCGCCTTCGCAGGTGCTGGCGACGCTCTGGGCGATGACGGTGTCGGGCGAACTGACCGACAACCTCGCCGTTTCCTTCCTGCGGATCATCGCGGGCCTGGCGATCGGCGTGACCACCGGGATTGTGCTGGCGCTCGTCGCCGGGCTGTCGCGGCAGGGCGAGGTCGCGGTCGATCCGCTCATGCAGATCAAGCGTACGATCCCGACGCTGGCGCTGACGCCGCTGTTCATCGTCTGGTTCGGTATCGGCGAGACGCCCAAGATTGCGCTGATCGCCTTCGCCTCGATCTTCCCGGTCTACCTCAACCTTTACGGCGGTATCCGCGGGATCGACGTGCGCCTGCTCGAAGGCGCGCGCAGCCTGGGCCTCAGCCGCGCAGCGCAGGTCTGGCATGTAATCCTGCCCGGCGCGCTGCCTGCGCTGCTGGTGGGCCTGCGTTATTCGCTCTCGGTCTCGGTGCTGGTGCTGGTCGTGGCGGAGCAGATCAACGCCACTGCGGGCCTCGGCTACCTCATCAACAACGCGCGTGACTTCATGCGCACGGACATCATCCTGGTGTGCCTGATGGTCTACGCCGTGCTGGGCCTTGCCGCCGACGGACTGGTCCGCGCGGTCGAGAGCCGCGCGCTCGTCTGGCGCCCCTCCATCGTTTCCCAATGAACCTGCTGCGTGAACCCGCTCCCCGAAAGGACCCTGCCGTGGATGCTCGCCTGAATCACTTTACCTCGCCCGCCGCGCCCGCCGTGACGTCCGAACCCGTCGTCAGTCTGCGCGATTTCACCCGCCGCTTTGGCGACAACACCATCATTTCGGGCCTGAACCTGCAGATCGCGGCGGGCGAGTTCGTCATCCTCCTCGGTCGTTCCGGCTCGGGCAAGACCACCCTGCTGCGCACGCTGGCCGGCCTCGATCCGGTAGAAGGGCAGGACGTGACCATCCCCGGTTCGCGCGCCGTGGTGTTCCAGGACGCCCGCCTGCTGCCGTGGAAGAAAGTCTGGCGCAACGTCGCCCTCGGCCTCAAGCGCGGTAATGCGCGCCAACTGGCGGAAGAGGCGCTGCAGGAAGTCGGCCTCGGCCACCGTCTCGAAGCCTGGCCGCTGACGCTTTCGGGCGGCGAAGCGCAGCGCGTGGCCCTTGCCCGTGCGCTGGTGCGTGAGCCGCAATTGCTGCTGCTCGACGAACCCTTCGCCGCACTCGACGCCCTGACCCGCCTCAGGATGCACGAACTGGTGCTGTCGCTGTGGCGTCGTCATCGCCCGGCGGTGCTGATGGTGACGCATGACGTCGACGAAGCCATCGCGCTCGCTGACCGCATTGTCCTGCTCGACGGCGGAAAAATCGTTGCGCAGGAGCGGATCACTGCTTCGCGCGGCCCCGAGCGTGCGACCGTGGCGGCGCCGTTGCGCAAGCGCCTGCTCGATGCACTGGGCGGTCTGGTCGAGGAACGGCCTGCCGGGGAGATCGTCGCGCTGCATGCCGGAGCGCGCCCGTGAATGCGTTCGCCCCGATAGCGACCGCCACGGACCTGTCGCCGCTGCGCCGGTTCGTCACCGACTTCGCCGGCTTGCTTGACGATACGGACGATCTCGACCGGATTCTGCGCGATGGCGGGGGCCTGCTGGCGGATCTGGTCGCGCAAGACGACTGGCTGCCGGAGGAATACGCCCGGCCGCACCCCGAACGCTACCAGCAATACCTGCTCCACTGCGACAGCGCCGAGCGGTTTAGTGTGGTGTCCTTCGTCTGGGGGCCTGGGCAGGCGACGCCGATCCACGACCACCGTGTCTGGGGCCTCGTAGGCGTACTGAGCGGCACCGAGAGGGTGCAGAGCTTCCATCACAGCGATCATGACGGCGCCCTGGTGCAGTACGGGGCGACCCGCACGCTCCACCCCGGCGAGATCGAGGCGATCGACCCGCGCGAGGGGGATATCCACCGCGTCGAGAACGGGCAGTCCGATCGAACCTCCATTTCGATCCATGTCTACGGCGCCAACATCGGTGCCGTCGAACGCGCCACTTACCGCGCCAGCGGCGAGGAGCGGCCGTTCATCTCCGGCTACGCCAACACCACGTTGCCTAATCTTTGGGCCAACCTCTGGGATATTTCGAGGAAAGCATGACCGTCACCCCCTATCAGGTCCGCAGCGCGCTTCTGGCCCGCAGCGAAATCGCGCTGATCGACGTGCGCGACGAGCATCCCTTCGCCGCTGGCCACCCGCTGTTCGCCGCGCAGATCCCGCTGGCGCGCATCGCTGCCGAGGCCGAGTGGCGCCTGCCGCGCAAGGATGTGCAGGTCGTCGTCTACGATGACGGCGAAGGGCTTGCCCCCTTCGCGGTCGAGGAACTGCGCGGGCTGGGGTTCACCCGCGTCGATCTGCTGGACGGCGGCCTGCAGGGCTGGCGCGACGCGGGCTACGAGCTGTTCGAGGACGTCAATTCCTACTCCAAGGCCTTCGGCGAACTCGTCGAGCACCGGCGCGGCACGCCCTCGCTTCCGGCCGAGGACGTGCAGGCGCTGATCGACGAGAAGGCCGACATCGCCATCCTCGACGCGCGCCGCTTCGACGAATACGCGACGATGAGCATCCCCGGCGGCCGCAGCGTGCCGGGCGCCGAACTGGTGCTGCGCGCGCCGGTCGCCGCGCCCGACCCGGACACCACGATCATCGTCAACTGCGCGGGCCGCACCCGCAGCCTGATCGGCGCGCAGTCGCTCATCAATGCGGGGCTGCCCAATCGCGTCTTCGCGCTGCGCAACGGCACCATCGGCTGGACCCTCGCAGGGCAGCAGCTGGAGCACGGGCGGCAGGAGAGCGTCGAACTCGGCGGCGATGTCGACGAAGCCCGAGCCCGCGCCCGCGAAGTTGCCTACCGCGCCGGGGTGCGCCGCATCGACGCCGCGCAGCTTGCCGGCATCGAGGCCGAGACGCACCGCACCCTCTACCGCTTCGACGTGCGCCAGCCGGACGTCTACGCCGCCGGGCACCTTCCGGGCTTCCGCAATGCCCCCGGCGGCCAGCTGGTGCAGGAGACCGACCACTTCGCCCCCGTGCGCGGCGCGCGCATCGTCCTTGCCGACGACCTCGGCCCGCGTGCGGACATGACCGCGTCGTGGCTAGCGCAGCTGGGCTGGGAAGTGCTGGTGCTGGAAGCCGACTTCACCGCCCTTGAAACTGGCCCGCTCGAAACTGGCCCCGACGGCGCCCCCACGCCGCGCGGACCCGAGGGCCGCTACAAGCGCCCTTACGAGGGCACCGACAATCCCAAGGCCGCCATGCAGGCCTACCTCGACTGGGAATACGGCCTTGTCGCGCAGCTTCAGCGCGACGGCACCCACGGCTTCTTCGTCATCTAAAATCATAACCGGAGTTTACCGCAATGACTGTCAAGTTCATCGGCTACATCGGCTTCAACGACACCTCGGAAATCCACAACGCCACCCGCTCGCGCGTGCTCGACCGGGAATATGTGGACGCCGCCGCGATCGAGCAGGAGCGGGGCGGCTTCGACCGCGTGCTGATCCCGTTCGGCTCGGCCTCGCCCGAAAGCCAGATCGTCGCGGCCCATGCGGCGGCGATCACCAGCAAGCTGGGCTTCCTTGTCGCGCACCGCCCGGGCTTCACGCAGCCGACGCTCGCGGCGCGCCAGCTGGCGACGCTCGATCAGCTTTCCGGCGGGCGCGTAGCGGTGCACATCATCACCGGCGGCGCCGACGAGGAAATGGCGCGCGACGGCGATGTCGGCACCACCAAGGCCGAACGCTATGCCCGCACCGACGAATACCTCGATATCCTGCAGCGCGAATGGAATTCGGCGCAGCCGTTCGACCATTCGGGCCGCTTCTACCAGGCGCGCGGCGCCTTCGCGGCGATCAAGCCGGACAACCTGCCGGTGTTCTTCGGCGGCTCCTCGCCCGAGGCGATCGAAGTCGCGGGCCGTCATGCCGACGTCTACGCGCTCTGGGGCGAGACGCTGGAGCAGGTCGGCGAGGCGGTGCGCACTGTGCGTCACGCCGCCGCGCAGCATAACCGCTCGCCCGGTTTCTCGCTCTCGCTGCGCCCGGTGATCGCCGATACCGAGGAAGCCGCCTGGAAGAAGGCCGACGCCATCGTCGAGCAGGTGCGCGCCAACCGCGAGGCGGCGGGTCTGCCGACGTCGGGCCACCGTCCGCCCAATGCGGGTTCGCTGCGCCTGCTGGAAACCGCCGCTTCGGGACGCCGCGACTCGCGCCTGTGGACGGGCGTTGCTGCGCTGACCGGCGCTGCGGGCAATTCCACCGGCCTCGTCGGCACGCCCGAGCAGGTCGCCGACGCGCTGCTGGAATACTACGACATCGGCATCGACCACTTCCTGATCCGTGGCTTCGAGCCGCTGGCAGACGCGATCGACTATGGCCGCGACCTGATCCCGCTGGTGCGCGAGAAGGTGGCCGAGCGGGATCAGCGCAAGGTCGCGCTGGCGGGGTGAACCGGCTGGCGTGAATGTGGGCGATGGGGCTTCGACAAGCTCAGCCTGAGCGGGTTTTGGAGATAGCTATCAGTACGCCCAGCTTGGGTGGCTCTGGCGGTTTACTCCCACCCCGCTCACCCTGAGCTTGTCGAAGGGGCAGGCGCGACCTCGCCGCATAAACCCATTGGCACAACTCACTTTCACATCAGCCAATCGCGTTGGTCCGTCCCGCTCCCGCCGCATAGCCTGACCTCACGACATAGGAGGAATTGACATGGCAGACAGACAGCTCAAGCTCGGCTTCATCCTGCACGGCGTCGGCCCCGGCTGGGACGACTGGCGCCACCCCGATGCGCAAGTGGACGCCAGCACCAGCCTGCCGTTCTACGTGCGGCAGGCGCAGGCGGCGGAGCGCGGCAAGTTCGACTACCTGTTCGTGGCGGACAGCGTCTCGATCAACGCGCGCTCCTCGCCGCACTACCTCAACCGCTTCGAGCCGCTGACGATCCTCTCCGCCGTCGCGGCGGTGACTGACAGGATCGGCCTCGTCGCCACCTCGACCGTCAGCTACAACGAGCCGTTCAACCTCGCCCGCCAGTTCGCCTCGCTCGATCATCTGAGCGGCGGGCGTGCGGGGTGGAACGTGGTCACATCGTGGCTGGCCGGCAGCGCCGACAACTACGGCAAGGCCGAGCACCTCGGCCATGCCGAGCGCTATCGCCTCGCCGACGAATACCTCGATGTCGTCAAGGGCCTGTGGGACAGCTGGGAAGACGACGCACTGGTGCGCGACAAAGCCAGCGGCCAGTTCCTCAACGCCGACAAGCTGCACGAACTGGGCCACAAGGGCGAGTTCCTGTCGGTGAAGGGGCCACTGAACATCTCGCGCTCGCCGCAGGGGCAGCCGGTGATCTTCCAGGCGGGCTCGTCCGAGGACGGCCGCACGTTCGCCGCGCGTCATGCCGAGGCGATCTTCACCCATCAGGAGGATCTGGCCGAGGGTCAGGCGTTCTACGCAGACCTGAAGGCGCGGGCGCGCGGTTTCGGACGCGATCCGGAGAAACTGTTCATCCTGCCCGGCGCGCGGCCGGTGGTCGGCTCGACCGAGGAGGAGGCCGAGCGCCTGCACGGCGAACTGGCGGGCCTCGTCAGCCTGGAGAACGCGCTGCGGGCACTGGGCCGCTCGTTCAACGACCACAACTTCAGCCAGTACGATCCCGATGGCGCCTTCCCGGCGCATGTCGCCGAGGAAGGCCGCAAGAGCAACCAGAGCGCGTCGGAAAAGGTGCTTGCCGCCGCTGCGCAGGGCCTGACGCTGGGCCAGATTGCGCTTCGGGTGGCGACGCCCAAGGGCGGTTTCGTGGGCACGCCCGAGCAACTCGCCGATCGCTTCCAGCTGTGGCTGGAGAAGCGGGGTTCGGACGGCTTCAACCTGTTCGAATCGCTGCCCGGCCAGCTGGAGGTCTTCGTCGATCAGGTCGTGCCGATCCTGCAGCAGCGCGGGATCTACAAGCAGGACTACGCAGGGAAAACCTTCCGCGAGAACTTGGGCCTCGACGTGCCCGTCAACCGCAATACCGCCGCGCGCCTGACCCGCTCGGCCGCCTGAAACGAGAAGAGAGGAGATAAGACAGTGGCTACTTCCGCTTCCACGTTCGATACCGCCAACGCGGGCCTCGTCATCCGTCCCGTGCAGCCGACGATCGGCGCCGAGATCGAGGGCGTCGATCTGTCCAAACCGCTGACCGACGAATTGCGCGCGGCGATCCGCGCTGCGGTGCTCAAGTGGAAGGTCGTGTTCTTCCGCGACCAATCCATCGATGACGCGCAGCAGGCGGCTTTCGCGGCGAACTTCGGCCCGCTCTACACGCACCCGACCACGCAGCACGACGCGGCGAACAAGGAAGTCCACGCGATCGCCGCCAAGCATGACCGCGAGTACGAGAAGAAGCTGGGCTACAAGGTCAAGCCGGGCGAGGCCTATCACTCCGACACCAGCTGGCGTCTGGTCCCGACCTGGGGCGCGGTACTGCGCGACGTGAACCTGCCCGAAGTGGGCGGCGACACGATCTGGGTGGACGCCGCGCTTGCCTACGAAACGCTGCCCGAGGAGCTGAAGCAGCGCCTCGAAGGCAAGCACGTGACGCACAACTTCGTGCCCGCGCTGGAACTCTCGGGCCACGAATACCCCATTGTGGCGCACAAGATCGTGCGCACCCACCGCGAGACGGGGCAGAAGATCCTGTGGGTCAACTTCTCGCAGCAGCCGCAGATCCTGGGCGTCGAACTGTCCGAGAGCCGCGAATTGCTGGAAGAAGTGCTGCGCCAGTACAAGCGGCCCGACGTGCAGGCGCGCTTCTCGTGGCGGCCCGGCACCGTGGCGTTCTGGGACAACCGTGCCAGCGTGCACTTCGCGGTGCGCAACTACGGCGATTTCCCGCGCGAACTGCACCGTATCCTGATTGCAGACGAACCCTTGTGGACGGATCTCTGATTGATGCTCGACAGACGTAACCTGCTTGCAGGACTGACCACCAGCCTCGCTCTGGCCGCATGCGGCCGGGGCGGGGCTTCCGACACCGGACTGCTGCGCGTGGGCAGCCAGAAGGGCGGCACCAAGGCGCTGATGCTGGCCTCCGGCGCGCTCGACGGGGCGCCGTACAAGGTCGAGTGGTCGGAATTCCCGGCCGCCCAGAACCTGCTCGAAGCGCTCGGCAGCGGGGCGGTGGACGTGGGGCTGGTGGGCGACGCGCCGTTCCAGTTCGCCTATCAGGCGGGCAGTCCGATCAAGGCGATCGGCGCGCAGACCACGCAGGAACGCACCGAGGGCGCGCTGGCGCTGATCGTGCCCAAGGCATCGACCATCCACGGCCCCAAGGACCTCAAGGGCAAGCGCATCGCCACCGGGCGCGGTAGCGTCGGGCACTATCTGGTGCTGCGGGCGATGGCGGCGGCGGGCCTTGGCGCGAAGGACGTGACGATCACCTTCCTTTCCCCCAGCGACGCGCGCGCCGCCCTGCAGACCGGAGCGGTGGACGGCTGGTCGACGTGGCAGCCCTACGTCGCGGCAGCGCTCGCGGAGGGCAACCGCATCGCCATCGACGGGCGCGGCTTCTCGCAAGGGTACGGCTTCGACATCGCCCCCGAAAGCGCGATCAAGGCCAAGCGCCCGCTGCTCGACGACTTCCTCAAGCGCGAGGGCAAGGCGCTGCAGTGGGCCAGCACCCACGTCGACGAATTCGCCAAGGTCCTCGCCGCCGAGACGGGCCTGCCCCTGCCGATCGCGAAGGAATTCGCGGGGCGCGGTGCTCGTCTGCCGGTGCCGATCGATCAGGGCGTGATCGACCGGCAGCAGGTGGTGCTCGATACCTTCCGCCAGTTCGGAGAGGTCAAGGGCGAGCGTTCGCTGGCGGCTGCCTTCGCGCCGGTGGGGTAAGCATTGGCTTATCTGCATTGAACCCGCCCCGGCTCCAGCTGCGGCGGGTTCACTGCATTCGGCCTGATCGACGCTGTATCAAGAAAAACTTGAGAACCCATAAGAGATCACAATTTCTACTAAATCAGTAGACATGTCATGAAGCTCCGGACAGACCACAAGTTCAGGGGCCATTCCAGGTGAAAATTCTCAAGTCCGCCGCGCTTGCCGCCAGCGTATCGTTCGTTCCTTTCGGCGTGGCGCATGCTGACGAGGCGCCCTCCGTGGCGATCCCGGTGGCGACTGCGGATGCCGCCGCGGAAGCTGCCGACGCCGCCGAGGGTAGCGCCATCATCGTTACCGGCGCGCGCGGGCACAGTCAGCGCTCGGTCGCCGACAGCCCGGTTCCCGTCGATGTCATCGGCCCGGCCGAACTGAAGTCCACGGGACGCACCGGCCTCAAGGAAATCCTCGGCAATATCATCCCCTCGCTGACGATGCCGGCACTCGGTGGCGGCGGTACGTCCGCGAGCGTCCGTCCGATCGCGATCCGGGGGCTCTCGGGTGACTATGTGCTCGTCCTCGTCAACGGCAAGCGGCGTCACACGACTTCGCTGATCAACAACCTTTCGCGCGTTTCGGGCGGCTCCACGCCGGTGGACATCGACCTCATCCCGACCAGCGCCGTCGGCCGTATCGAGGTCCTGCGTGACGGCGCTGCGGCCCAGTACGGCTCGGACGCGATTTCCGGCGTCATCAACATCATCCTCGACAATACGAAGCAGGGCGGCGACATCTCGCTCACCGGCGGGCAGCAGTACGAGGGCGGCGGCGATCTCTACCAGGTCGCGGGTTCCTACGGCGCAGGGATCGGCGACGGCGGCTTCGTGCGGATCGCGGCGGAGGCCAAGTACCACGACCGTGCCAAGTCCGTCGCCGAGGCAATCCCCTACGTCTACCCGCTCGTGAACGGCCAGCCCGACCCGCGTGAGGCCGATGCCGATCACGTCATCGCCGGCGGTTATGGCCGCTCGAACCGGGACAAGATCGTCAACACCAGCTACAACGCCGAACTGCCGCTGGGTGATGACACGACGCTCTATTCGTTCTCGACGCTGAGCTATCGCAACATCAAGGACGCGCGCGGCGCATACGTGGCGTCGCCGACGGGCTACGGCGGGCAGGCGAATGCGCAGGGCTCGTCAGTGCTGCCGGACCTCTATCCAGCGGGCTTCCAGGCCTATCGGCGCATCTGGGAGTGGGACTGGCAGGCGGCTCTCGGCCTGCGCACGCAGCTGGCGGGCTGGGCGGTCGACCTGTCCACCAGCTACGGCCGTGATGCGGTGAAGCTGGGGGCGGAGAACACGCTTAACCCCTCGCTCGGGCCGGACAGCAAGGCCGACTTCTTCATGGGCCGCCAGAAGCAGGACCTGTGGGTCAACAACATTGACGTCAGCCGCGAGTTCGAGGTCGGTTTCGCCAAGCCGCTCAACGTCGCCTTCGGTGTCGAGCACCGCTGGGAGCGCTTCCAGAACGTCGCGGGCGAGCCCGACAGCTACCGCGACGGCGGCTACGTGATCCCCGACGATGGCTCCGCGTTCGGAGACCTCTATGCGGGCCGCTCGCCGTCGCCGGGCCTCGTCTCGTTTACCGGAACCTCGCCCGCTGACGCGACGAGCCTTTCGCGGAACAACCTCGCCGCCTATCTCGATCTTGCGACCGACGTGACGCCGGGCTGGTTCGTGGGTCTCGCCGGGCGGTTCGAGCACTATTCGGACAGCGCCGGGAACACCTTCAGCGCCAAGGCCAGCACCCGTATCGAACTGGCGCCGGGGCTGGCGGTGCGCGGCGGCGTCAACACCGGCTTCCGCGCGCCGTCGCTGGCGCAGACCGGGTTCTCGACGACGCAGAACACCGTCACCGTCATCGGCGATGAGCGTGTCTCGACTACCTCCAAGTTCCTTCCGGTCAACTCCGTCGCGGCACAGGCGCTGGGTGCCAAGCCGCTCAAGCCGGAGAAGTCGCTGAACTTCACCGCCGGCCTGACTTACGAGAACGGCCCGCTGCGCCTGACGGTGGACGCCTACCAGATCCGCATCGACGACCGCATCGTGAAGACCGAGTTCCTCGCCACGGCCTCCAACGGCGGCTCGGCGGTGAAGGCGATCCTGGAGGCGAACGGCGTGGACGATGTCGACAGCGCGCAGTTCTTTACCAATGCGATCGATACGCGCACGCGCGGCATCGACGTGGTGGGCGAGTATACGCTGGACACGGCCGCGCTCGGCACGTTTCGCCTGAGTGCCGCCTACAGCTACAGTCGCACGAAGATCCTGCACGTCATCGACAATCCGGCTGAGCTGAGCAGCCTCAACGTCACGCTGTTCGGGCGGCAGGCACAGCGCGACCTTGTCGTGGCACTGCCGCGCAGTAAAGTGGTGCTGACGAGCAACTGGTCGTCCGGCCCGGTCAAGGCGCTGCTGCGCGCGACGCGCTTCGGGCAGTACACCGAGTCCAGCAACGTCGCCGCATCGGACCGGACGTTCGGGGCGAAGTGGGTGACCGATGCGGAGGTCGGCTACCAGTTCACCGAGGCGCTCGACCTGGCGGTAGGCGCGAACAACCTGTTCAACGTGCGCCCCGACAAGAACGGCGCGATCGCCTGGGATGGTTCGGGGCAATACGGCGGCTTTGCGCCCTTTGGCCTCAACGGCGGGTTCTGGTATGCGCGGATCGGCCTGAAATTCTGACTATCAACCCAACGCGCGATGCAGCCGGTCCGGACCCGAAGAGGTGCGGGCCGGCTCGCAGCGCAGGGTGAGCAGGGCCTCGGCTGCGGCGTGGGTGTGATCGTCATCCACGTCGAGCGCCTGCGAGCCGTCGAGCATCACCACCGGCTTCAGGCGCTGCCCGATGCGGCGCGAAACGCGCTCGGTCGCATCGCTCAGGCTGCTGGCCCGCAGGCGCAGCATGATCAGGTTGACGAAGCCGAACGCCCGCAGCACGCCGAGCGCATTGCCCGCGAAACGCCCGCCGCCGCGGAACACTTCCACCGCGCGCAGCGCCTCGGGATCGGCGGCGGCGTAGAGGTTGCAACTGGCATAGGCGCCATCCGCGAACTCGAGGAACGGGTGCGCATGCTGCGGATGGGCGGTGAGAACCGCGTCACGCGGCGCCATGGCGAAGGCGGCGTCGGAAGAATCGAGCGCGGCGATCATCACATCGATGGAAGCAGGCGTCAGGAGAGCATGGTCGGCCGTCGTCACCAGCAGCGGACCGTCCCAGTCCTGCGCCGCCGCCAACACGCTGTCGACGAGGTTCTCCCGCGCCTCGACCAGCTTGGCGATGCCCCGGCCGGGTAGTTGAGAGAGAACGTCGAACAGTCCCTCGAACGCCTCGCGCTCGACGGATATGGCCAGGCTTTCGACCGCCGGGTGGATGGCGGCAGTCTGCAGTACGTGCGCGACCAGAGGGCGACCATCCAGCGGCACGAGGCACTTGTGGCTCATCCCGAAGCGACGGGCCAGAGCGTCCGTCTCGCGCGGGTGTCGACCGGCGAGCACGATCATGCGCACCGGCGGTCCGGCGTATTTCTGCCCTGCCACATGAGCGGCGGACGCGGCGTGCGTCAGAGTATCCATGGCCGGCCCTTATCCGCGAGCGATGTGACGTCTCGGTGAACTTCGCCGTTGAAAGCCCGTGAATTTGCCGCGGGATTTCGCCGGCATGATTTGCACTGTCTTCCATTTGACCACCGTGCCAAGAAGCGTGGCTTGAAAATGCAGGCAGACAGGGACGCGATGGCGAACGACACGATGGAGGTGCAACAGACGGCGGCGAGGGCTTCGGCAAAGGAGCTGACGCTGCGCGGCATCCTGCTGGGCGGGGCGATCACGCTGCTGTTCACGGCCGCGAACGTCTACCTCGGCCTGAAGGTCGGGCTGACCTTCGCCACCTCGATCCCGGCGGCGGTCATTTCCATGGCAATCCTGCGCGGGTTCAAGGACTCGACGATCTGGGAGAACAACATCGTCCAGACCGTGGCGAGCGCGGCGGGCACGCTGGCAGCGATCATCTTCGTGCTGCCCGGCCTCGTCATGATCGGCTGGTGGCAGGGCTTCCCGTACTGGACGACGGCCGCGATCACCGGCACGGGCGGTATCCTCGGCGTGCTGTTCTCGGTTCCGTTGCGCCGTGCGCTGGTGGTCGATACCCCGCTTCCCTATCCCGAAGGCCATGCCGCCGCCGAAGTATTGCGCGTTGGCTCAGGGTCGCGCGAGGGGGCGGAGGAAAGCGCGAAGGGCCTCTCCGTGCTGGTCTGGAATGCGCTCGCGTCCGTGGGTTTCGCGGTGCTGACGCAGACCCGGCTGATCGTTGGTGAGGCTGCGGTATGGTTCCGCACCGGTTCGGGCGCGACGGGGATTTCCGGCGGCCTGTCGTTCGCGTTGCTTGGCGTGGGGCACCTCGTCGGTCTGTCGGTCGGCATGGCGATGTTCCTGGGCCTCGTCATCGGCTGGTGGGCGCTGCTGCCGATCCTGACGGCGCAGAGCCCAATGGCGGGCGATGTAGGTGCCTGGGCGGGGGCGATCTTCTCGCGCGATGTGCGCTTCTTCGGCGCGGGCGTGATCGGCGTGGCGGCGGTGTGGACCTTGCTGCGGATCGCCGGGCCGGTGATCGGCGGCGTGCGCTCGGCGATGGCCGCGAGCCGTGCGCGCCATGCCGGTGAAGCGCTGGCCATCGAGGAGCAGGACCTTCCCATCACCGCCGTCGCGCTCGGAGCGCTGGCAATGATGGTGCCGATCGCGGTGCTGTTGTGGAGCGTCATCGCCGGTGGTCCGCTGGCCGGGAGCGAACTGGTGCTGATCGCGGGCGCGGTCGTCTTCGTCGTCGTCTTCGGCCTGCTGATCGCGGCGGTCTGCGGCTACATGGCGGGCCTGATCGGTGCGTCGAACTCGCCGGTGTCGGGTATCGGTATTCTCTCCGTCGTCGCTGCATCGCTGATGCTGGTCGGCTTGTTCGGGCGCGATTCCGGCGCAGAGACGTCGTCGGCGCTGGTCGCCTATGCGCTGATCGTGACCGGCATCGTCTTCGGCGTCGCGACGATCTCCAACGACAACCTGCAGGACCTCAAGACCGGCCAGCTGGTCGGTGCGACGCCGTGGAAGCAGCAGGTCGCGCTGGTGATCGGCGTGGTGTTCGGATCGCTGGTGATCCCGCCGGTGCTCGATCTGCTCAACACCGCGTTCGGGTTCGCCGGGATGCCGGGCGCGGGGGCGAACGCCTTGCCCGCACCGCAGGCGGCGCTGATCTCGGCGCTGGCCAAGGGCGTGCTGGGCGGCAACCTCAACTGGACGATGATCGGCTGGGGCGCCGCTGCGGGCGTGGCGTTCATCGTGCTCGACGAAGTGCTCGGCAAGGCCGGACGCCTGCGCCTGCCGCCGCTCGCGGTGGGCATCGGCATCTACCTGCCGATGAGCGCGATCCTGCCGGTCGTGATCGGATCGGTCATCGGCAAGGTCTACGACGGCTGGGCGGAGAAGCGCGCCGATCCCGAATTCGCGCTGCGCATGGGTGTGCTGACCGCCACGGGCATGATCGTGGGCGAGAGCCTGTGGGGCGTCGCCTTCGCTGGCATCGTCGCCGCATCGGGCAGCGATGCGCCGCTTGCGCTTGTTGGCGACGGCTTCGAGGTTCCCGCTTTGGTTGGCGGCACCGCGCTGTTCTTCGCGCTGGTGGCGTTCCTCTACGGTCGCACGCGCAAGCTGGTGGGGTGATCGTCGTCCCGGGCTTGACCCGGGACCGCTGGGTGTCTTTAGCTATGCCCTCTGGCGCAGGGGGCTTCGACAAGCTCAGCCTGAGCGGGATTGAGAGCAGGTCTTCAAATCCCGCTCAGGCTGAGCTTGTCGAAGCCCCATCGGTTCAAACCGCCAGCGGTCGAACGGAGAGGCAGACTTGAAGCACATCCCCTGGATCATCCTCGCGATCGTCGGAGCGGTCTGCCTTGCCGTGCTGGCGGTGTCGCGCGGAGAGGCGGTCAACGCGCTGTGGATCGTGGTCGCGGCGGTGAGCTGCTTCCTCGTCGCCTATCGCTACTATGCGCTGTATATTGCGCAGCATGTGATGCGGCTGGACCCCGCCCGCGCGACCCCGGCGCTCACCCGCGCCGACGGGCTGGACTACGTCGCCACCGACCGGCGCGTGCTGTTCGGACACCACTTCGCGGCGATCGCGGGGGCGGGGCCGCTGGTGGGGCCGGTGCTCGCGGCGCAGATGGGCTATCTGCCGGGCACCTTGTGGATCATCTTCGGCGTCGTGCTGGCAGGCGCCGTGCAGGACTTCATGGTACTGTTCATCTCGATGCGGCGGGACGGCAAGTCGCTGGGCGAACTCGTGCGCATGGAGATGGGCGCGGTTGCGGGGACCATCGCGCTGGCCGGCGCCTTCCTCATCATGGTCATCATCCTGGCGGTGCTCGCGCTGATCGTGGTGCGCGCGCTGGCCGAGAGCCCCTGGGGCATGTTCACCGTCGCCGCGACGATCCCGCTGGCGCTGGCGATGGGCATCTACACCCGCTGGATCAGGCCGGGGCGCATCGGCGAAGTCTCCGTGCTGGGCTTCGTCGGCCTGATCGCGGCGATCGTGTTCGGCCAGAACGTCGCGGCTTCCGAGATTTGGGGGCCGCTGTTCACCTTCACCCCGCAGACCTTGTGCTGGATTCTGATCGGCTACGGCGCGCTGGCCTCGCTGCTGCCGGTGTGGCTGCTGCTGGCGCCGCGTGATTATCTTTCGACCTTCCTCAAGATCGGCGCGATCACGGCGCTGGCGGTGGGCATCGTCGTCATGGCGCCCCCGCTGCGCATGCCCGCGCTGACCCAGTTCGTCGGTGGCGGCGGTCCGGCATGGTCCGGCGCGCTGTTCCCGTTCCTGTTCATCACCATCGCCTGCGGAGCGGTTTCCGGCTTCCACGCGCTCATCGCCAGCGGCACCACGCCCAAGTTGATTGGCAGCGAGACCGACGCGCCCTTCATCGGCTACGGCGCGATGCTGATGGAGGCCTTCGTGGCGATCATGGCCCTCGTCGGCGCCTCGATCCTCGATCCGGGCATCTACTTCGCGATGAACAGCCCCGCCGCCGTGCTGGGCACCGACCCCGCCAGCGCCGCCCATGCGGTGACCGCGATGGGCTTCCCGGTGAGCGCCGACCTTCTGGTCCAGACCGCGCGCGACGTGGGCGAGCACACCATCGTATCACGCACCGGCGGCGCGCCGACGCTGGCGGTGGCGATGGCGGAGATCTTCAGCCATGTCGCGGGCGGTACGGCGATGAAGGCGTTCTGGTATCACTTCGCGATCCTGTTCGAGGCCCTGTTCATCCTCACCGCCGTCGATGCGGGCACCCGTGCGGGGCGGTTCATGCTGCAGGATCTGATCGGCCTTGCGGTGCCCTCGTTCCGGGCGGGGACTTCGTGGCTGCCGGGCGTGGTGGCGACGGCGCTGTGCGTGCTGAGCTGGGGCTTCTTCCTCTATCAGGGCGTCACTGACCCGCTGGGCGGGGTGAACACGCTGTGGCCGGTGTTCGGCATCTCCAACCAGATGCTCGCCGCCGTGGCGCTGATGCTGGCAACGACCGTGCTGTTCCGCATGAAGCAGCAGCGTTATGCCTGGGTCACCGTGGTCCCGACCGTGTGGCTGCTGATCTGCACGCTCAGCGCCGGTTCGCTCAAGCTGCTGTCGAGCGATCCGACAGTCGGTTTCCTCGCCCACGCGGCGAAGTTCGGCGCGGCTGTAGAGGCTGGCACGGTGCTGGCTCCGGCCAAGTCGATGGAGCAGATGCAGGCCATCGTCTTCAACGACCGCGTCGATGCGGGGCTTTGCGCGGTGTTCCTCGCGGTGGTGGTGTCGCTGCTGTTCTTCACCGTGCGGACGTGCATGGCGGCCCTGCGTGGGGATCGGCCGACGGTGAACGAGAGCCCCGTGCAGATGGTCCCAGCGGAATGAGAATGCTGCGCCAGATGCTGCGCCTCATGGTAGGGCAGCCGCCTTACGAGGCTTACCTCGCTCACATGGTACGCGCGCATCCTGACGCTACGCCGATGACCCGCGTGGAGTTCTTCCGCAACCGGGAGCAGGCGCGCTTTGGCGGCGCGGGCGGGGGCAAGTGCTGCTAGCCAGCTTCGTCATTGCGAGCGAAGCGAAGCAATCCAGGGCAGCGTAAACCGCCCTGGATTGCTTCGCTTCGCTCGCAATGACGGAAATGGTGAGTCTAAGGCCGCATCACCCAGCCGCCGTCGATGTGGATCGTCTGCCCGGTGATCCACCGCCCGGCCTCCGAGCACAGCAGCAGCGCGGTGCCCACGAGTTCGGCCGGCTCCCCGCGCGAACGCAGCGCGCAGGTCATGTCGAGGAACTGGATGAACGGGGAATCGTCCGGCACCAGCAGCTTGCCCGCGTCCGACTTGACGTTGCCCGGCGCGATGGCGTTGCAGGTGATGCCGTCCTTGCCGAGTTGCTTGGCCAGTGTCGTCGTCAGCCCCACCAGCGCCAGCTTGGAGATGCCGTAGAGCCCGATCGCCGGAAACGCCCCGCCGCTGGTCTGGTTGACGATCCGCCCGCCGCCGCGCGCCCGCATCGAGGGGATCACCGCCCGCGCGCAGAGCAACGCGCCGTTGAGGTTCACCGCGAAGGCGCGGTTCCACGCCTCCAGGCTGACCGTCTCGCAATTGTCGTAGCTGATATCGACCATCAGCGCGGCATTGTTGACGAGGATGTCGATCCCGCCGAACGCCGCGCTCGCCGCCGCGCCCATCGCCAGTGTGGAGGCTTCGTCCGCCACGTCCACGCGCACGCCGACCGCCCGGCCGCCCGCCGCGACGATCTCCTGCGCGACGGCTTCGGCACCTTCGCCGTTGAGGTCGGCCACGACAATCGCCGCGCCCGCCTCGGCCAGCCCGAGCGCATAGGCGCGTCCGATGGAATTGCCGCGTCCGCCCGCGCCGGTGACCACCGCCACTTTGCTGTCCAGGCGGAACTGATCGAGGGAAAATGTCATCGTATGGTCCTTCAGCCTGCGGTGATGCCCGCGTCGATGGAGAGGCACGCGCCATGGAAACCGCGCCCGGCGTCCGAGGCGAGGAGGACGATCATGTCCGCAACGTCCTCTACCTCGACGAGCCCGCGCATTCCCGAGAAGCGCTTGAGCAGTTCGAAATCGCAGCCCTCCGGCGGCACGTAGTTCGCCGCGATGCCGGTCATCATGCCGCCGGGGGCGAGGGCGTTGATGCGGATCGGCTGCTTCTGGAACTCCATCGCCAGCGCCTTGGTCATGCCGACGAGGCCCCACTTGCTCGCGCAATAAGCCGCAGCATAAGCCTCGCCGATATAGGAGGCGCAGGAGGCGACGTTGACGATCGCGCCCTTCGTTTCCAGCAAGTGCGGGATCGCCGCCTGCGAGAGGAAGAACGGCGCGTTGAGGTTGACGTCGATGGTCCGCTCGTACCGCTCGCGCGGCATCTCGGGCGTATTGGCGAGGTAGATCAGCCCGGCGACGTTGCACAGCGCGTCGAGCCGTCCGAAGGCCGCGACCGCGTTCGCGACGGCGGCGTGGCAGGCGGCGGGGTCGGAAAGATCGGCGACTTCGCTGCGCGCCTCGGCCCCGCACGATGCGGCCGTTTCGGCGAGGCCCACGGCATCGACGTCGACCAGCCACAGCTTCGCACCTTCCGCGCTCAGTTTCAGCGCGGTCGCGCGGCCGAGGCCGGAAGCGGCGCCGGTCACCAGCGCGACTTTGCCGGTCAGATTGAGGTTCTCGAAAATCATGGTGTCTCTCCGGTGACGCCCGCAGCGTCGAGGAACGGCATCGCCGCCAGCGCGAGCGGGTTGCCCGGATGCGTGATGGCGCCGAGCAGGCTTACGTCCTTGAACAGCAGGCTCCCGCCGTGCGCGAAGGCGGGCGGGGCGGGCAGGCGGGCGTAGACCTCGAAGCCGAAGCTGCGCCCGCTCGACGCCTGGATGAGGTCGGCGAGCGCCGCGCGGTCCACGCCCAGCCCCTCGGCGATGGCGAGCGCGCTATGGGCGAGGCCCATGTGGGCGGCGAGCAGCGCGTTGTTGACGATCTTGGCCCGCTGTCCTGCGCCGGCCGGGCCGAGCAGCACGATCTTCGCGCCGAACGTCCGCAGCACGGGGAGGGCCCTGGCGAAAGCCTCTTCGCTGCCGCCGCACATCACGGTGAGGCGGCCTGCCTCGGCCGCCGGGCTGCCGCCGCTGACGGGGGCATCGAGCAGCAGTACCCCGCGCTTCGCGGCTTGCGCGGCGAGCGCTTCGCAAGTCTGCGGCAGGATCGTCGAGTGGATCGCCAGCACGCTGCCGGGGCGCATGGCGGGCAGCAGCAGGTCGCAGACTTGGACCACGTCCGCGTCGTTGACCACGCAGACGCCGATATGATCGCAGGCCGTGCCGAGGTCTGCCACCGATGCCGCAACCTTCGCGCCCTTCTCGGCGAACGTGGCGAGCGCCTCGGGCCGCCGCGCCCAGACGGTCAGGGCATTGCCCGTCATCATCCGCATGGCGATCGGCGCGCCTTGCGAGCCGAGGCCGATGAAACCCACTTCAGCCATTCCAGGGGAGTCCTTTCTCCACTTTGGCGATCATCTCGATCACCACGGCGTTGATGCGCGAGGCCTTGGGCCAACCCGCGTGGGTGCCGTACTGGAGGACGAATTCCAGCATTTCCTCGGGCTGGCAGTTGCCGCTCGCCATCGCCGCGTGGATGTGGCTGCGGATCGGGATGTCGGCGCCGGATTCGCAGACTCCGACGAGCGTGATCCACCGCCGCGAGGGCTCGTCGAGGCCGCGTCGTCGCCACATCTCGCCGAAGACGAAGGTGTTGATGCCGACCAGATAGGGTGAGTTCGGCGGGCCGGGCGGGAAGGTCATGACTTTCGCGAATTCGGCGTGGCCCTGATCGTTACGTTCCTGCGCGTCCCAGGGTTCGGCGCGGATCGGCGGCACGTCGGCAGGCGGCAGGCCCAGCGCTTCGGCCACGCGGGTGACGGCCCGGTCGAGCCTGCCGCCATTGCCCCAGCCCGAATAGACCGCGAGGTGGAGCCCCGCCTCGCGCAGTTCGGCGAGGGTCAGCGCGCCGGTGGCGAGCGCGCCGCGCACGAAGTCCTCGACCTGCCCGTCGGCCAGCCCGCAAGTCGCGGCCGAGGCCATCGCGACGAGGAAGCGGGCCCGGCGCGGCAGGCCGGGCCGGGTCCAGACCTCGGCGAAGACGAAGTCGCGCCAGGATTCCTCCAGCAGCGTGGTCGGGGCGGGGGCTTCGCGCCCGGTCACTTCGGCCTGCGTGGTGAGGCCGGCGGCGCTGCGCGCGGCGGGATCGAGCCGGGTCACTGGAGGTTGATCCACACGTTGCGCACCTGCTGGAATTCGCGCAGGCCCTCGATCCCGCCGAGGCGGCCGTGGCCGGAATGCTTCATGCCGCCGAACGGCACGCAGGGCGTCATCGCCTCGCCCGAGCCGTTGACCTGCACCTGTCCGGCCATCATCTGCCCGGCGACACGGTGCGCGCGGGCGAGGTCGGTGGTGTGGACATAGGCGCCGAGGCCGTAGTCGGTGTCGTTGGCGAGGGTGATGGCCTCCTCCTCGCTGTCGAAAGGCGTGACGACGATGACCGGGCCGAACACTTCGGTGCGGGCGATCTCGCTGCCGTGTGCCACATCGGCCAGCACGGTGACCGGGTAGAATGCGCCGCCCGCGTGATCACCGCCCATGCGCGCACCGCCGCAGACCACGCGCGCGCCCTCTGCGGTGCCGCGCGTCACCATGCCATGGATACGGTCCAGCGCGGCCTCGGAGATCACCGGGCCCATGATCGTGTCCATGGTGAAGGGATCGCCGACTTTCACATGGGCGGCCATGGCCTTGAGCATCTCGACGTAGGGTTCGTAGATCGCGCGCTCGACCAGCAGGCGGGTGCCGTTGACGCAGCCCTGTCCATTGGCGCTGACGGCGCCGGAAAGTCCGCGCTTGGCGGCGGCTTGCAGGTTCGCGTCGGCGAAGACCAGCACCGCCGACTTGCCGCCCAGTTCCAGCCCTACCGGCTTGAGCGATCGCGCGGCGCTGGCGAGGATTGTCTTCGCCGTTGCGCCGCTGCCGATGAACTCGATCTTGTCGATGCCGGGATGCTCGACCATCGCCGCGCCCACGTCCGCGCCGCCGGTGACGAGGTTGACGACGCCCGGCGGAAAGCCCGCCAGCCGGATCAGTTCGACCAGCTTCATGATCGACCACGGCGCGGTTTCGGGCGCTTTCAGCACAATGCAGTTCCCGGCCGCCAGCGCGGGGGCCATCACCATCGTCGCCGCGAACAGAGGGCCGTTCCAGGGGACGATCACGCCGATGGTGCCGTAAGGTTCATAGGCTACGTAGTCATGCGCCGGGCCGCCCCATGTCGGCACGGTGCGGCCTTCCAGCTTGTCCGCCCAGCCGCCGAAGTAGCGGAACTTCTGTGCAGCATCCGCACTCATGTGCGGGCCTGCGAGGAGGATCGAGCCGTTTTCCGCGCTCAGCAGCGGGGACATTTCCGCCGCGCGCGCCTCGATCACCGAAGCGAGGCGCAGCATCAGGTCGCGGCGCTTGTCGCCCGGCATCGCGCGCCATGCGGGCTGCGCGGCGCGGGCGGCGCCGACGGCGCGGTCGACGTCGTCGGCGCTCGCCAGGCGGATCTCGCGGGTGACTTCGCCGCTGGCGGGATAGACGTGGGCGAACGTCTCGCCGGTGCCGGCGGCCTCGGCGCTGTCGCCGATCAGGTGCGCGAATTCGGGCAGGGATACGTCGGGCAGGCGGAAGCCCATGGCTTTGCTCTCCTCTCCATCGGCGACTACGCACCGTTTGATGGAGTGGAGGCTATCGGTGTATAAATAAGCGGTCAATTGACTTGAATTGTGCGATTATATCAAGATAAGCAGCATGAATTCTATATTATATGCCTATTATCGAGAAGGCCATGTCAGGGAAGAAAGCCAGCCTGATCGTCCGTACCACCGGGGTGCTGCGCGAGAAGATCTACGCCGTGCCCGAGGGGGAGCGGATCGGTTCGCTGCACGAACTGGCGCGTTCGCTGGAAGTGGGGATCGTTACCCTGCAGCAGGTCGCGCGAGTGCTGGAGCATGAAGGGCTGCTCGAAGTTCGGCGCGGTCCGGGCGGCGGCTATTACGGCGCGCGGCCCGATGCGGCGGCGCTGGAGCGGGGCTTGCATGCCTACATGCGGATGAACCCGGCGTCCTACGAGGAGGCGCTGGACATGACCTCGCTGCTGTTCAACGAACTGGCGACTGCCGCCGCGCGCTGCACCGACGCGGGCTTGCGGGCCCGGCTGGCGACGCTGGCGGAGACGCTTCCCGGCTGCACGACGATGGCGGACAGCGGGCGCTTCGAGATGGAGTTCCAGGAACTGCTGTTTCGCATGGTCCGCCGCCCGCTGTTCGAGATGCTGACGCGGGTGACGCTGCATTATTCCACCGCGCATACCGCGCCCGACCTCAAGGTCTTCGACGACGACGGCGCGGCATGGCGCGAGGGGCGCGGGCGGATCATCGCGGCGATCCTCGCCAACGATGCGGACCTCACGCGGTTCGAGGCCAACCGGCAGAACCGCGCGGTGGTGCGGGCCTATCTGGAGGCGAAGCTGCCGGTCAGAACCGGAAGCTGAGCCAGCCCGCGAGGAAATCCGAACTCTTGTACCCCGCGTCGGTCAGTGCCGCGCCGGCCTTCAGGTGCTCGTAGCGGCCGGTGAACGACAGGCGCGGCGTGATCGTCCACACCGCCTGCAGCCGCGCCAGTTCCGCGATCTTGCGCGCGGTGCCGTTCTGCGTTCCCGCGAAAGGCTGGCCGTTGGCGCGGTACACCGCATCATGGACATTGTCGCGCCAGGCGAACTCGTACTCCGCCAGCACGCGCACGTCCTTGACCGGCGAGAAGCTGACGTTCGGCGTCACCGCGCGCAAGTTCGAGGGCGTCAAGTAGAGCTGGTAGCTGTAGTAGATGTTGTTGCCGAAGGGCGAATAGGCGTTGCGCAGCTTGCCGTTCCCATATCCGCCGCCGCCGCTGGCATAGTCGAAGTGGACGCCGACGCGCGGCGCGGTCTTGCTCTTGCCCAGCCTGTAGGTCTGCGCGATGAACGCCTGCCAGGCGGAGATGTCCTGCGTCATGTAGTATCCCCACTGGCGGTTCACCGACCAGTCGAGGTTCACGCGGCCCACGTCTCCGCGCAGCCATCCGCCCAGATACCAGCGCGTTGCCGGGCCGATCCGCCCGCCCCAGGCACCGACGTCGTTGTGGCGCCGCCACAGGAAGGTATCGAAGGCAAGGTTCGAATTGCCGAGGAACGTTTTGGGCAGCATCACCCCGACCGTGGCGCCGGAGAAGCGGCGCGCCGGATCGTCGACGTCGTCGCCGGTGCCGAGGTCGCCATAGGCCGTCGGGCGGAAGTCGAAGGCGCCGAAGCGCAGCTTCGATCCACGCGCGTAGAAGCGCCAGCCGTTCATGGTGTAGCGGATCGTGTTGTTGTCACGCTGCGAGGCGAGCAGGTTGGGGCCCTCGGTGAATTCCTGGCGGCCGTAGCGCACGCCGACGTCGAATTCTCCGATGTCGGTGCGGGCCTCGACGAAGGATTGCTGGATAACCACGTCGTTGCGCAGCGTCGCGGCGGGCACGCCGAGGTTGCGGCCGGAGATTCCACCGTGGGCGATCTCGCCGTAGAAGCGCAAGTGGGTGCCGATGTGGATATCTGCGCCGCCGACCACGCGGTTGATGTCCTGGCGCTGGGCCTCGGCCTCGCGCAAGTTGGGGTTGGTGGTCTGGTTGACGCGGAGGCGCAGTTCGCCGGACAGGGTCAGGTAGATATCGCCGTCGTCGTCGAGCGGAATGTACTTGAGCCGGTCGAGCGGGTCGTCGCGCTTGGCGGGATCGGCCTTCTCGGTCCAGTCTTCGGCCCAGCGGGAGAGGGCGTAGCCATTGTTGACCGCGCCGTCGCCGTTGTGGGCCTGGGGATATGCGGCATCCTGCGCATGCGCGATTCCAGCAGGGGTTATCAGGGCGAGCGAAAGGGTGGCGGCGCGCAGCCGCGAAGCAACAGTGCCCATGGGGCGACCTCTCCGTAGTTCTTGTTTTTAGCGTGCTTGCTTATTCGGCTGGGACGAGTGCCGGTTCGGGCAGGGAATGCCCGGAGAGCGCGGCGTCGAGGCGGGCGTGATCCAGCTTGCCCTCCCAACGTGAGACGACGACGGTGGCGACGGCGTTGCCGATGAAGTTGGTCAGGCTGCGGCATTCCGACATGAAGCGGTCGACGCCCAGGATCAGCGCCATGCCCGCGACCGGCACGTCCGGCACGATCGAGAGCGTGGCCGCCAGCGTGATGAAGCCCGCGCCGGTGACGCCCGCCGCGCCCTTGGACGAGAGCATGGCTACGCCCAGCAGCAGCAGTTGCTGGCCCAGCGTCAGATCGACGTTGCAGGCCTGCGCGATGAACAGCGCCGCCAGCGTCATGTAGATATTGGTGCCGTCGAGGTTGAACGAGTAGCCAGTGGGAACGACGAGGCCGACGACGGCCTTGGGGCAGCCGGCGCGCTCCATCTTCTCGATAAGGGCGGGCAGGGCGCTTTCCGAGGATGAGGTGCCAAGGACCAGCAGCAGTTCGGCCTTGAGATAGGCGATCAGCTTGAGGATCGAGAACCCGCACAGCTTCGCCACCGCGCCGAGCACGACGACCACGAACAGGATCGAGGTGAGGTAGAACGTCGCCACCAGCTGCGCGAGGTTGGCAAGACTGCCGACGCCGTACTTGCCGATGGTGAAGGCCATGGCGCCGAACGCACCGATCGGGGCGAGCTTCATCACGATGGCGACGAGCTTGAACACCACCATCGAGATGTCGTCGAGGAGCGAAAGCACCTTGTCGCCGCGTTCCCCGATGGCGGCCAGCGAGCAGCCGAACAGGATCGCGACGACCAGCACCTGCAGGATGTTCTCCTGCGCCAGCGCGGAGACCAGCGTGTCCGGGATCATCGCATTGAGAAAGCCAAGCAGCGAGGTCTCGTGCGCTTTTTCGGCGTACTGGGCGACCTTGCCGGCATCGAGCGTGGCGGGATCGATGTTGAAGCCCGCGCCCGGACGCACGACGTTGGCGACGGTCATCCCGACGATCAGCGCCAGTGTGGAAAAGAACAGGAAGTAGGCGAAGGCTTTCGCCGCCACGCGCCCGACCGAGCCGAGATCGCGCATCCCGGCAATGCCGGTGACGATGGTGAGGAAGATGACCGGAGCGATCACCATCTTCACCAGCTTGATGAACATGTCGCCCACCGGCTTAAGCGATTCGCCGACCGCCGGGTAGAAATGGCCCACCAGTACGCCCGCAGTGATCGCGGCCAGAACCTGGACGTAAAGGTGCGTGTACCAGCGCTTCGCAGCGACGGGCTGAATGTGCGACGGATCATACTGCATATGTCAAAAGCCTTCGTCATCCTCGGGACGCCGACGACACCCCGGGGGTGACGCTCGTGCCTAGGGTCAAAATGCCGCCCGTTTCATTGCGCGCAAAGACAAATTGCATTTTTGTAAATGTCTTTAATATCAATGATATGAGGGTGATGTTGTTCACACCATGTCTGAAAATCTGCCCTCCTCATAACTGGATAGTGCAGAAACTTGCACATGAGGTCCCGTTGGCTTAGGCGGATTCGTGTGGTTCGATCGCGTTATCTCTGGTGGCTGGCGGCGGCGCTGGCTTGCGCTGCTGCGGTGGCATTCCTGACCGGACTTGCGGTGAGGCAGGCCGCGACCGCCCGTTTCGCGGCGCAGGCAGCCATCGACGCCCGGCTGCGGCAGGCACTGCTGGCGAGCGAAATCGCCCGGTTCCGGCTTCTTCCGCTTGCGCTGGCAGACGACCGCGATCTTGTCGCACTCGTCGCGGGCAGGCCGGGCGCCGAAGCGGTGATGAACGCCAAGCTGGAGAGACTGTCGCGCGATCTTGGCTCGCCCATCATCTACATCATTCGCAAGGACGGCCTGACCCTGGCCGCGAGCAACTGGCGCGATCCGCGCAGTTTCCTGGGCAAGGACTACAGTTTTCGTCCGTATTTCCGGGCGGCATTGCGCAGCGGGCTCGGTGAGCAGTTCGCGCTCGGTACGGTCAGTCATCGGCCCGGTCTGTTCTTTGCACGGCGGGCGGCGGGGGGCAGCGTCGTCGTGATGAAGATGGAGTTCGACCGCGTCGAGGCACAATGGCGCGAGGCGAACGGGGTTACTTTCGTCACCGATCCCAATGGAGTGATTTTGGTCACCAGTCGTCGTAACTGGCGTTACGCCGCGACGCGGCCGCTCCCGTCCGAACGCAGCCTGCGCGAACGCAAGCTCATCGGCGTCGGGAACCTTGGCCCAGTGCCTTTTCGCGAACATGACGGTGGACGCATTACCCTTCTGGGGGAGAAGGGCGACCATCTGCTCACTACCACGGCGGCGGATGCGCTGGGTTGGCGTGTCAATCTGGCGTTGCCGCTGCAAGGCGCGGTGGATGCCGTCGTGCGCGCCGCGCAGATCGGCGCGGCGCTGGTGACGTTGGCATTGTTCGCCTTCGCGGCCTTTGTGCGCGAGCGAAGCCGCCGCCGACGCGAGCACACCGCCCAACTCGAAGCCGCAGTCGCCGAGCGCACCATCGACCTGCGCCGGGAGATCGAGGATCGCGCCGCCGCCGAGGCTCACGCGGCGCAACTGCGCGAAGGGTTGCGGCAGGCCAACCGCCTTGCCACGCTCGGGCAGGTGACGGCGAGCGTCGCGCACGAGACGGCGCAACCCGTCGCCGCGATCCGCAACTATGCGTCCACCTCGCGGCAATTGCTGGACATGGGTGCCGAGGATGCCGTGCGTGATAATCTCTCGGCAATCGACCGTCTGGCCGAGCGTATCGGAGCAGTCACTGCCGAACTGCGCGGCTTTGCGCGCAAAGGTAGCCGTGCTGGAGGCCCGATCCCGCTGGCTGAGGTGGTCGAAGGCGCCTGCCTGCTCCTCAAGGAGCGCCTGTCGCGCGTCGTTTTTGTGGTTCCCGAGGTGCCGCCCGGCCTGTTCGTGTTCGGCGGGCACGTCCGGCTGGAGCAAGTGCTCGTCAACATCCTGCAGAACGCGCTCGAGGCGCTGGAAGGACGCGCCGACGCCCGGATCGAGCTTGCACTGGATGCAGGAGCGGAGAGCGTGCGCCTAACCATAAGCGACAATGGCCCGGGCATCGCACCGGAAGTCGCCGACCGCCTGTTCACGCCTTTCGCCACCAGTCGGCCGACCGGATTGGGGCTTGGCCTCGTCATCTCGAAAGACATCGTCGAGGACTTCGGCGGCACCCTGCAACTGGAGCCCTCCGACTACGGGGCATGTTTCGCGATCGTGCTCAGGCGCGCGCCATGAACGACCGCGCACCGGGACAGGCGAGGCGCGTGGCGCTTGTCGAGGACGATGCGGATCTGCGCATCTCGACGGCGCAGGTGCTGTCGCTTGCGGGCTTCGTCGTCGAGAGCTTTGCCGCTGCGCCACCCGCGCTGGAGGCCATCGACGCCGATTGGCCGGGGATCGTCGTGTCGGACGTCCGTATGCCCCATATGTCGGGGACCGAACTGTTTCGAGCGCTGCACGAGCGTGATCCGGACCTGCCGGTCATCCTCGTCACCGGGCATGGCGACGTGGCGATGGCGGTGGATGCGCTCAAGGCGGGGGCATGGGACTTCCTGACCAAGCCTTTCGATCCGCAGGCGCTGGTCGCGGCGGCCGACCGGGCGGCGACTGCGCGGGGATTGGCGCTTGATAACCGGCGGTTGCGCGCGGCGGCGCAGGGGGATGCTGCTTCGGGGCTGATCGGCGAGTCCGCCGCCATACGCCGCCTGCGCGAAATGATCCCGACCCTCGCCAATGCCGATATCGACCTGTTCATCGAGGGGGAGACGGGAACCGGCAAGGAACTGCTGGCGCGCCTCATCCACCGCGCAGGCAAGCGTTCGCGCCAGCGCTTCATGGCTGTCGCCTGCGGCGCGCTGCCCGAGGCGCTGGAGGATGAACTCTTCGCGCCGATGGGGGAGGCAAGCATCGCCTCGGTCGTGCGGGGCACGCTGTTCCTCGACGATATCGACCAGGCTTCGCGGCGCCTGCAGGCGCGGCTGACCCCGCTCGTCGAGGAGCGGGTGCTGCGCAGTCCCGGCGCGCGCGAGCCGCTGCCGCTGGACTTGCGGGTGATCGCGACGGGCGGGACGGACGAAGGCGACTTGTCCGAGAAGATCACGCCGGGCCTGTTCTATCGCCTTGCCGCGTTGCGCCTGCGGATGCCGCCCTTGCGTGAGAGGCGGGAGGACGTACCGGCGTTGTTCGCCCACCTCGCAGGAGCCGCCGCGACCCGGCTGCGGTTGCCCTTGCCGATGATGACCGGGGCCGTGCGGCACCATCTTTCCAGCCACGACTGGCCCGGCAACGTCCGCGAACTGGCCCATTTCGCCGAGCGCTTCGTGCTGGGGCTGGAGGATGCCGCAGCCGAGCCTGCAAGCGTCCCTGCCGGCGACACGCTGCCGCAGCGCCTAGATGCGTTCGAGCGCGATACCATCGTCGCGGCCGTGCTGGGTACGAAGGGAGAGATCGGCGCGGCGATCAAGCGGCTCGGCATCCCGCGCAAGACCTTCTACTACAAGGTTCACAAGCACGGGATCGACCTGGCGACGCTGCGCAAGGGCGGGCGCTGACGGGTTCGTCCGGACCGGCAGGCCGGTTCACGGGGCACTCCACCGCGCAATTGTTGCAGGGTGACAGGGACGCTGCGACCTTCTGAAATGCGTCGGCAAACCGATGGGGCCAAGGATCGGGTAGCCGAAGCCTGCAATGGAGGACGCCATGCTCCAAGGAGCGATCGAGCGGCTTGCCGACCCCGCGGTGCCGCAAAAACTTTGCTTTTTCTTCAACGCGCAGTTGCACCACGTCCTGCACGCGATGCCGCTTGCCATAGAACTTGCCCGCGATCCGCGCTTTGCGGTGGACGTCGTTGCGATGACGCACGATCATATCGCGATGGCGCGCGACATAGCGCGGCGGCATGGGGCTTCGACGATCCGTTTCGTGCAGGTCGAAGGGCCGATGCTCTCTGCCTTCACGCGACTGGCAGGTTCCGCCACGCCGCCCAAGCTGGTCGCGCTCGCCGCCGCGCGGGGGCGGCTTGCCGAATATGATGCGATCGTGGTGCCCGAGCGCACTTCGCTGCTGCTGCGGCATGCCGGATTGAAGCGTACCTGCTTCATTCACACCTGCCACGGCGCCGGTGACAGGGCGGTCGGCTACGACCGCCGCATCCGCCAGTTCGACTTCGTTCTTCTGGCCGGTGACAAGCAGCGTCGCCGCATGCTGGACAAGGGCCTCATTCGAGAGGGCCACTATGCCGTCGTCGGCTACGGCAAGTTCGACCTGACCCGGGATCGCGCGCCCGCGCGGCTGTTCCCGCAGGATCGGCCGGTGGTGCTGTACAACCCGCATTTTTCCCCGAAGCTGTCGTCATGGCCGGGCATGGGTCTCGACGTCGTGCGCCAGTTCGCCGAGGACGGGCGCTTCAACCTGATCGTGGCGCCGCATATCCGGATGTATGACGGTCGCCGTCGCCGCGAACGGATGGAACGCCGGTTGGAGGAATTCTCCCGTCTGCCGCACGTCCATATCGATCTCGGCAGTGCGGCGAGCGTCGATATGAGCTATACCCGGATGGCCGCGGTTTATCTGGGTGACGTCAGCAGCCAGATCTACGAATTCGTCGTGCGGCCGCGTCCCTGTCTGTTTCTCAACGCGCATGGTGCCAATTGGCAGGGCAATCCGAGCTATCGGCACTGGCATTACGGCCCCGTTCACGAAGACGCGGATCATATCGTTGAAAAAGTCGCCCATGCCATCGCCTCGCACGGCGCTTATGCCGCAGTCCAGCAGAAGGGGATCGAGGATACTTTCGACCGCGAGGGGCGCAGTGCATCGGAGCGGGCGGGACGGGCGGTCGCGGATTACCTGACCTCACGCCTCAGACACGGGACCATGCCGCGGACGACGTCGTTCGGCTTTGGTCGCGGGAGTGCGCTCGCCCATGAATGATGCTGCTGCCATATGGCTCGTCGCGCGGGTTCACGCGCCGGACGAAGGCGGGGTGCAGACGTACGTTGCACAGGTTGCGCGCGCCTATGCGCGCGGTGGGCGACGGGTCACCGTTTTCGCAAAGTCTTCGGCAGGGCCGCGCCGGATAACGGAGGATGACATCACTCTTGTCGATGTCGGCCCGGGTGCGCAAATGATGGTCTATCTACGGCTCGCAATAGCCATGATACGCGCATGGATGGCCGGGGCACGCCCTTGTGTGATCCATGCGTGCACATGGCGCGCGGCGATACCGGCCCTCCTGTTTCCGCGCCCGCTTATCGTCACCGTGCACGGTCGAGAAGTCGGCCGTCCCTCGAAGGGAGCATTCCGGTTGATGCGTGCGGTGCTGGCGCACGCGACGCGGATCATTGCGGTCAGTGACGCCACGCGCCGCCTGTTGCTCGCTCGTGCGCCGGACCTTGCCGCTCGATGCGCTATTGCCTGGAATGGCGTGGTCCTGCCGGTAGAGGAGAGGCAGGAGCCCGCCAATGCCCGGCCGCGCGTCATGACGGTGTGCCGTCTGGTCTCTCGCAAGAATGTGCCCGCCGCCGTGCATGCGGTTGCCAACTGCCGGAACGAAGGCGTGGCGCTCGATTACGCGGTGATCGGTCGCGGTCCTGACGAGGATGCCATTCGCGCGGCGTTGGAAGCCGCTGGGGCCGCAGCCGGGAGCGAACTGGGCATTACGGTGATGACCGGATATGTCGAGGATGCGGAACTGGCGGAGCATCACCGGACCGCCGACATATTCCTTCATCCACAGATCGCGCTGGAGGACGGCGCGGAGATGGAAGGCTTCGGTATCAGTGTCGCCGATGCGATGGCGCATGGCATCGCCTGCATCGTCGGCCAGGACGGGGGGCCGGGCGAACTCGTGCGCGACGGCGTGACCGGGCTGGTCGTCGATGGTCGCGATCCCGGAGCGGTCCGCGCCGCACTGGCGCTGCTCGCGCGCGATGCCGTCTATCGGCGCCGCCTTGCCGAAAACGGTCGCCTGTTTGCGCGCGAGAATTTCAGTTGGGATCGCCACTGCCGCCTCGCCCTCGAAGGTCTCGTCGCCGATGGGGTCGAAGAGGATGGTCGTCAGCAGGAACAACTCACGCCTTCGTTGAATTAGCATCGACGGGCGCGATTGCGGCTCGTTTCGGACCGGGCGGGGTTGAACCGCTCCATCCGAACCGGCTAAGGCCAGCCACGGGGGCGCTTTGGTCTGAAACAACGACAGGATTCCGGCTTTTTGCGCAAGAGATCGCCAACGCGCCGCATTTCGCGCATTTCCTGCAGCATCGGGCTGTTCGTTTCACCATTCATGCTGGCTGCCCCTGCGCTGGGTGATCCTGCGCCGTTCGAACTGTCCGGACCGGACCTGAGTATCGAGGTCACACGCGGCGGGCAAACCTTGCCGATTTCGCGCGTGCCCAGCCTTGCAGTGGGTGACAAGGTGGTGGTCCATGGCGCATTCCCGGAAAGCCAGGGCGCCAATTTCGTGCTCATGTCGGCCTTCCTGCGCGGTGCGACGAACCCTCCGCCCAAGGACTGGATCGACCTTGCCCGCACCTGGAAGGAGAAGGAAAAGGACAAGGCTCTGACGCTCACCGTCCCGCGCGATGCGCGGCAGATGGTGCTGCTCATGGTGCCCGAGACGGGCGGAGCCGAAGGCGTCCTGATGGATGCTGTTCGCGGCAAGCCGGGCGAATTCGTGCGCGCCAGCCAGGACCTGAACCAGGCCTCGCTCGACCATTCGCGCCTCAATGCCTTCATGGCCGCGATCCGCGCGCAGGACGATAGCGGGCCGGAGTATCTGCGCACCGTCGCGCCGGTTCTTGCCAGCAGCTTGTCGATCAAGTTGCAGGAGGATTGCCTGAACAAGGTGATCCAGTCTCAGGCTTCCTGCCTCGTGGAGAACCGCGATTCTCTGGTGCTCACCGACGTACACACCAGTTCGCTGGCGGAAACGATCACCGGTACGCCGACCGACCTCGCGCTCCAGCTTGCCAACACGCGTGAGGGCGGGGCGGGGTATTACAGCGCCTACATTGCGGTCGCGCGCGATGTGGCGAAGATCTTCGGCGCGTTCAACAATCCGCAGTTCAACTATCTGCCGACACTGACGGTGCGCAATGCGGATCGCATGTCGCTCCTGCTCAACGCGGCGCCTTCGTTCAAGAAGCCCAAGTCGGTGATGATTGCGGCGATGCCTGCGGTCGAGGCGGATATCCCCCCGCAGCTGCGCAGCACGGCCAAAGGGCCGATCTGCATGGCGCAAGGCGCTGTACTGCCGGTGGAGGGGGCCCCGCTGATGTTCTCGACCGACTTTGCCCACGACATGAAAGTGCGCTTGACGTCTGCCTCGGGGCAGGTGCTCGAAGTGCCTGTCAAGGCACGCGCGGACAAGGGCGGCTACGTGCTTGCCGTCGATACGTTGCCCGCCGCTTTCGCCGGAGACGTTCGCGGTCATCTCCACGGCATCTGGGGTTTTGCGCCTTTCGACGGGCCGGATTACCTGCTCCAGCGCGCGGGAGGAGATGCCTGGAAGGCGGCCGGCGATGCCGACGGCCTGATCGTGGGGCGCGACAACGATGTCGCGCTGGAGGGGATGGCTCCGGGCTGCGTCGAGGACGTGACGCTGCGGCAGGGCAACGGCGCTGGAAGGCCGCTCAAGTTCAAGGCGCAGGAAGGGCGGCGCCTGAATGTCACCGTCCCGCTGGCGGATGCCGCGGCAGGAGACGTGCGGCTGGAAATCCGCGAGCGCGGGGTGGCGGAGGCTCAGACGGTCACCTTGCGTGCCCGCGTTCAGGCCAGCCGGCTCGATGCGCTCGAGCTGCATGCCGGGGACGCGCAGGGCTTCCTGACCGGACAGCGGCTGGATCAGGTGCGCTCGGTCATGCTGGGCGACGTTGAATTTCGCCCCGATGAGCTGACGCGTGAGGGCGGCGGCGATCGCCTGCACCTGATCGCGCAAGGGACAGGCAAGGTTCCGAACGCGGCCGCGGTGCCCGACAAGGCTACGGTAAAGCTGGAGGACGGGCGCAACCTGACGCTGCCGGTGCGTATCGCAGCGCCGCGCCCTCAGGTGGCGCTGCTGCAGCGCACGGTCTACCCCGGCCCGGCGGTGCAGGGGACGAAAACGCTGGATATCGGATCGGGCGATCTGCTGCCCGACAATGGCGAGATGGTTTTCTCGCTCAAGGCTGCCGGCGGGGCGCGGTTCGGGGCGGGTTCCGCCATCGAGATCGCCCCGGCGCAAGGCGAGTCCATTGCCCGGCTCGAAATCGGCAAGGGTCTCAGTCTGGAGAGCCCGGAAGTCGTGGTGGCGACGCTCAGGGCAGCCGACCTGCCCCCCGCGACGTTCGGTGCGATCCGCCTGCGCTTCGTGAGCAAGGCGGCTGACGGCCGCGAGGAACGCGGAGACTGGATGCCGCTCACCACCGTCGTGCGCTTGCCGCGTATCGAGAGCGTCACGTGCGAGGGGCAGGATGGACCATGCACGGTTGCCGGGCGCAACTTGTTCCTGATCGATGCCGTGGCGGTGGAGGACGGCTTTGCCAAGCCCGCGACCGTGCAACCCGGCTATACGGGGCGGACGCTCCAGGTCAGCGGTCGTCCCGCTGACGGCGCGCTGCGCCTGCGCCTGCGCGATGCTCCCGCCAGCGTGGTAAAGCTCGCGCTCGACAAGTAGGGCTCAGCGTCCGAGCGCGACCAGCCGGTCGGGGCCGAGCAGGGCGCGGTTCGGACAGCCGAGTTGCGCCATCGCCGCTTCCAGCTCCGTGCGCAGCAGGTGGATCATGTGCGCGATGCCGGGCATCCCGGCCACCGCGAGAGCATGCATCTGCGGCCTGCCGATGAGCACGGCGCTAGCACCCAGAGCCAGTGCCTTGACCACGTCGGTCCCCATGCGCACGCCGCCGTCGAGCAGCAGCGGCACGCGGCCTTGCGTGGCTTCGGCGACGGTCTGGATAAGATCGACAGGGCTCGGCAGGCCGTCGAGAACACGGCCGCCGTGGTTGGAGACGATGAGGGCGTCGGCGCCTTCGTCGACGGCGCGGGCGGCATCCTCGCCCAGCAGCAGGCCCTTGACGAGGATCGGCAGACGGGTCGCTTCGCGCAGCCACGCGAGGTCGTCCCACCCCGGCGCCGCATCGGAGAGCGGGGTGCCGAGCAGGATCCGGCCGCCGGGCACGGAAGTCTGGGTCGGGCGCGGCATTCCGGCCAGATTGACCGCATCGACGCCCGGCGGAAGCCTGATCCCGGCGGGCTTCAGCGCCGCATCGACGGTCAGGACGATGGCCTCGTAGCCGGCCGCCTCCGCCCGGCGGACGAGTTGCAGGCTGTGCTCGCGCTCGGGCTGGAGGTAGAGTTGGAACCACAGTGGAGCGGGCGCCTTGCCGAGATCGCGGGCGATGGCATGGGCGGCGGCGGCGATGTCCTCCAGCGGCATGCTCGACAGCGTGCTCACGACCATGCCGGTGTCGAGCGCGGTGGAGGCGCGGACGCAGGCGAGTTCGCCCTCGGGGTGGGCAAGGCGTTGGTAGGCCAGCGGGGCCAGCAGGATCGGGGAGGCATGGCGGCGGCCGAACAGCTCGATTTCCGTGCTGCCGTCGAGCCTCGCCATGGCGCGGGGGAGCAAGCCGATGCGGTCGAAGGCGGCGCGGTTCTCGGACAGCGTAATCTCGCGGCCCGCGCCTTCCTGGATGTGCCGCCAGACCTCGGGCATCAGGTGGGCTTCGGCGCGTCGCTCGTAATCGGCAAGGGTGCGCAAGTCCGCGGGAATGGCGGAAAACGGCGGCTGCGGGCTCACGTCGCCGACCACTGGCGCAGCAGGTTGTGGTAGACTTGGGTGAGGGTATCGATCGAGGCATGCTCGGGATGATCCGTCGCGACAGACTGGATCGCGCCGTCCAGTTCGAACATCAGCCGCCGCTTCTCGGGCGAGGCGACGAAGCTCTGGGTCCAGAAAAACGAGACGAAGCGCACGCCGCGCGTCACCGGCATGACCCGGTGGAGGCTGGAACCGGGATATACGATCAGGCTTCCGGCGGGCAATTTGGCCGTGTGCGTACCGAACATGTCCTCGATGACGAGTTCGCCGCCGTCGTATTCCTCGGGGTCGGAGAGGAACAGGGTGCTCGATACGTCGGAGCGGAGGTGCTCGCCGGTTCCGGGGATCGGGAAGATCGCGTTGTCGACGTGATTGCCGTAGTGGCCGCGCCCGTCGTAGCGGCTGAAACGGGGCTGCAGGACGCGGGCGGGCAGGGCGGCGGCGATGAACAGCGGGGTCTGCGCCAGCCGGGCGAGGACGCGCTCGGCCAGTTGCTTGGCGAGGGGATGGTCGAGCGGTAACTGCTCGTTTTCCTTGACTTTTGCGGCGCGGTGACCGGCGGTGGCGCGGCCGTCCGCCCAGTCGGCGGCTCCCAGTGCACTGCGGATTTCGCGCACTTCGGCGGAGTCGAACAGATCGGGGATTTCGATGACCATGGTGTCTCTATTCGCGCAGTCAGGTGATGCTGACAATGACCTGCATCAAGCCGGAACTTCGTCCTCGGCGTCGATCATGGCGGCAAGGGCGGGGCTGATCCATTCGGTTGAGCCGGTGCCATAACGGCACGTAGAGCGTACATAAAGGCACTCACGGGTCGCCAAGGCGTGCACGGCGGCAGGCGAGAGCACGCTGAACGCGGTAGCCCAGGCGTCTGCGAGCATAGCGCTGGAGTGGATCACGCTGACCGCCATGGCATGCTCGACCGGCATTCCACTGCGAGGATCGATCGTGTGGAAACCGCGTACGTAATCGCCCGAGGTCGCCACTGCCAATTGGTGCAGCGCGACCCGCAGCGGGGCGACGTCCTGCGTCGGCGTTTCGAGGTCCACCCACCACGGGTCGCCATCGGGACGCAGGCCGCGTCCGACCAGTTCACCGCCGATCTCGACGAGCGCATGGTGGCAGTCCATCCCGGCGAGCAGCGCGGTCAGCGCATCGACGGCGTAGCCCTTGGCGATGCCCGACAAGTCGAGCCGCAGGCCGCCGGCCTGGCGAAGCCGCCGCGTGTCCGGTTCGTAGGCGAGGCGTAGGAAGCCGGAGACCGCGCGGGCCTGCTCGATCTCTTCGGTGGTGGGCGGGCGGTCGATCGTTACCGGACCATGACCCCAGGCATCGACGAGGGCGCCGATCGCGGGATCGAAGGCCCCGGCCGATCGCTCTGCCACGGCGAGGGCGGCTTCGATCACCGCGCTGAAGTCGGCGGGAAGGGTGAACCATTCGCCTGCGCTCGCCCGGTTGAACCGGCCCAGCACCGAATCCGCACGCCAGTGGCTCATCTGCGCGAGGATGTCCTCGAGCCGCGCCTCGATCGCGCGGCTCGCCGCGTCCCGGTCAAAGCCGGGGGGCGGGGCGAGCTGGATGCGCCATGTCGTGCCCATGGTCTCGCCGCCCAGTTCGATCACCGGCACGCCCTGCCGCCATGTGGCGAGCGAGGCTGCGTCGATTTCAAGCGGAACGGCGAGGCGCATGGCTGGCAGGCTCAGGACGTCGTCAGGGCGCGACGACTTCGAGCGTGGTGGTGAAGGACATACGGCGGGCGCTGGCCTTCTTGTCGGCGGGCTTGGTGTCCTCGACGCTGGCGTTCAGCCAGTACCAGCCGGCGACCGGCCACTTGACCTTGACGACGCCGTCGGGGCCGGTGGTCAGCTCCTGCGCATCCTCGGCCGTCCGGTACTTCTTGCCGCCGGGGACGACTTCGACCTTGATGCCGGCGGCGGGCTTGCCGTCGATCAGGAAGCGGAAGCTGCCTTCCTCGTCCGAGACGAGTTCGTCGGGGTGCGTGACCGGATCGAATTCCAGTCCCTTGCCGGTGAGGGCGACCTTGCTCGGCTCACCGGCAGTGATGTAGACAAAGTTGCGCGAGGTCACTTCGGTCAGCTTGATGTCGGTCGCGTTGGCGGGGATGTCGGCTACGGTCGGCACCATGCGCGGCGGCTGGCCACCCGGACCTCCGGGGCCGCCGGGACCACCGGCCGGAGGGGCTCCGGCAGGTGCGCCCGCGCCCGGACCACCCGGTGCGCCCTGCGGACGGCCACGACCGCCCACGCGCCATTCCTCGGTACCGACCTTGAAGGTGCCCATCACCGAGGCGCGCTCCATGCCGATCTTCCAGGTGCCCGCCTTGTTCAGCGCGACGTCGAAAGTGCCGCGATGGCGGCCCTTGGACGCGTTCTCGACTTTGCCATCGGTGCCGTCGGGTGCCCAGACCGAGACTTGCGCCGGGTCCATGGCGACATGGTCGGGGTAGAACAGGTCGTTCGACACGGCGGCGTCGACGGTGACATATTCGTTGGTGCTGGCAAGCGTGCTGGTCGAGGGCAGCAGCCACATGCGGTGCGCAAGGGCAGGCGTTGCCAGCATGGAAGATGCCGCGGCGGCGATCAGGATGGAGCGGAAGCGCATTCGTATTCCCCTGTTATATAAAGTGAAAGTAGTCGGATCAGCGGACGGTGACGGTGCCCAGCTCGGTCTTGCCCGAGACGGAACCACCCTTGCCGCCGACGGTGAACGGCACGGAAACCAGTTCTCGCCCGCCGGTCTCGCGCGCGGCCTCGACCTTCAGGACGTAGTCTCCCTTGGGCAGGTTCGCGGGAATGGTGACGGTGTAGCTGCCGGGCGCGCGGGTCGCGCCGCTGATGCCGTCGGCGGGCAGCTTCAGCGAGCGGCCGCCCTTGCGCCACCAGGTGCGCAAGTCCGCCAGCCACTTGGTGCCCGGTTCCGCGCCGCGCTTCTTGCCGTCGAACCACACGAAGAGGGTGCGGGCATCGCCGCCAGCGACGGGCTCGACCCAGCCTGCGACGTAGGGGCGGTGGTATTCGGCCACCTTGATCTGCGGGACGGTGACGGTGACCGACGCGGCGAGCGCGGGCGTGGCGGCAAGAGCGGTTGCGGTGCCGGCGGCCAGCAACGGCAGCGCGGGCAGGATCTTGGATCGGGTCATCACGGGCTTTCTCGTCAGTGGATGAAAAGGAGGGCCAGCAGCAGCGGGATCAGCAGGCTCAGGCCCACCATCGGCCAGGTCATCGGCCGGTGCTTCGCGTGAAGCTGGAGCAGGAACAGGCCGGTGATCGTGAACACGAGACAGGCCACGGCGAACAGGTCGATGAACAGGGACCACGCCGCGCCGCTGTTGCGGCCCTTGTGCAGGTCGTTGAGGTAGGAGATCCAGCCCCGGTCGGTGACTTCGGCCTGCACCTCGCCTGACGCGCGATCGATGCTGACCCAGGCGTCGCGGCCGGGGCCGGGCATGGCGACGTAGACTTCGTCCTCGGCGGTCCAGTCCGCCGCGCGGCCCGAAGGATCGAGCGGAACCGCCGCCGCGATCGCCTTCGCCACTTCGGCGGGCAGGGGATCGGTGCGGTCTCCGGGGGCAGGCAGTTTCGCCAGCAGCGCCGTCGGCAGTTTGCCCTGGCTTTGCGTCACCGAAGGCTCGGCGCCGATCGAGGCGGCATGGTTGAGCGTGATGCCGGTCGCCGCGAACAGCAGCATGCCCACCAGCGAAATCGCCGCGCTCACCCAGTGCCAGGTGTGCAGCTGCTTGAGCCAGAAGGCGCGGGCCTTCTTATTCTTCTTCTTTTTCACCGCGGGTTTCGGTTTCGCGAGATGCGAAGACACCGTGGTCGCGCGATTGGCGGTATTCGACGCTGCGTCACGCATATCGTCGGCGTGGCGGTCTCGGGCGTCGGCAACTTCCAAAATGTCGCATCCTTGTAAATGTCGGACTTCAAATATCGGTGAAGGGCGCTCTTCGGCGGAAACGTGCCGCCACACGTTGCTGTGATATCGAGTGCCCTCTGGACGACGAGCTGCTTAGTGTATATGCAAATCACTCGCAATAGTGGTTGGCAGGAGATTACAATTGGCGACAGTTGCCGCGATCGCACCGGACGAACTCGCGTTCGCACCGGTTTCGGCCGTTGCGCATGAGCCGTTGCCCCATTCGGCTTCGACTGGCGAATCACTTTCCGCGACTGGCGCGGACCGCTCGGTCTATCGTCCGGCAAGGGCGAACCCGGTCGCTCTGCTGGCGTCGGCGGGAATGATCCTGGGCATGGCTGCGTGTCTGGCGACGCTCAATATGGTGGCGTCGCACAAGGAAAGGGCGCATCTCACCACCGTCGACGTGCAGGAACTGGACGTCACGCCTCCACCGCCGCCCGAGCCGACGAAGCTGGAGACGCCGCAGGCCGCCGTCACCCAGACGGTCGTACCCAAGCCGATGATCGAACTGCCGAGCCCCGGGCCGCAGCAGGTCATGGTGGACGCGCCGCCGCCGCCCGCTCCGCCCAGCATGACCAGCGAAGGCGTCAAGGTAAGCGCGCCGCCCTCGGTGGCGCCGCCAGCCGCGACGACGCTGGAAGGCGGCGACCTTTCGAGCAAGGTGCTGTTCGCCAAGCCGCCGACTTACCCGGTCGATGCGCGGCGCACGCATGAGCAGGGCACGGTGAAGCTACTGCTGCTGGTCGGCAGCGACGGGACCGTGAAGGATATCCAGGTCGTATCGAGCAGCGGCAGTTCCCGGCTCGACGGAGCGGCGCTGCGCGCAGTGAAGCACTGGCGCTGGTCGCCGATGATGAGCAACGGTGCGGCGACTGCGGTGCGGGGCTACGTCACGATCCCGTTCGTGCTCACCAACGTCTGAGAGGCGTCAGTCGCTTCCCTGCAGCGCGGCGTGCAGGGTCGCCATCGCCTGCTCCAGCTGGGTAGCGCTGTAGGGTTTGTCCAGCCGCACCGTGGGGCGATGCTCAAGGTCGGGCTCGAAACCGCCGCTGGCGATGGCGACCGGCACCTCGCGGGATGCGAGTTCGGCGATGATCGGGTCTGCTTTCTCGCCCGCAAGATTGAGGTCTATCACGGCAACATCGTATTCGCCGGCGCAGGCGGTTTCGAGCGCGGCGGAGAGGGTCGCGAAAGGTCCGACGACCTCGCAGCCGAGGTCCGTCAGCATTTCCTCGAGCAGCATCGATACGAGAAACTCGTCCTCGGCAACCAAAACCCGCATTCCGTCGAATCGAGGCGTCTCGTCAGGCATGGTGCCACTCTGGAAATTGCGTTCGCGACAACGCCTTGCGCGGCAAAGCTATTGCCAGCCGATTGCGGCGTGATCAAGCGGCCATTCAGCTCTCGATGATTTCGCGTATCCGTCCGGCGAGCATGTCCATCGCGAACGGCTTGGTAATCATCGCCATGCCCGGTTCGAGGAAGCCCGAAGCCAGTGCCGCGTTCTCGGCATAGCCGGTCATGAACAGCACTTTCAGACCCGGCCGACAGGCGCGCCCCGCGTCGGCGACCTGACGGCCGTTGAGCCCCGGCAGGCCGATGTCGGTGACGAGCAGGTCGAGGCGCTCGTCCGACTCCAGGATGGCAAGTCCGGCGGGACCGTCGGCAGCCTCGATCGCCCGGTAGCCGAGGCCGTCGAGCACTTCGAGGATCAGTGCGCGTACGACCGGTTCGTCCTCCACCACCAGCACCACTTCGCCATCGCGTGCGGTAGGCAGCGCCAGCGGTTCGCGGGCGTCCGTGGCCGCGGCGTCGGTGCCGAGATGGCGGGGGAGGAACAACTTGATGGTGGTGCCGACGCCTTCCTCGGAATAGATCCGCGCATAGCCTTCGGACTGGCGCGCGAAGCCGTAGATCATCGACAGGCCAAGGCCGGTGCCCTGGCCCATAGGCTTGGTGGTGAAGAACGGCTCGAAGGCGCGCGCGGCGGTGTCGCGGCTCATGCCGACGCCGGTGTCGCTGATGGCGATGCACACGTATTCGCCTGGCTCCACGTCGCGCTCGCGCGCGGCGTAGCGGTCGTCGAGGTGGGCGTTGCAGGTCTCGATGGTCAGCTTGCCGCCCTGCGGCATGGCATCGCGCGCGTTGATGACGAGGTTGAGGATGGCGCTTTCCAGCTGGTTGGGATCGCAGCGCGTCAGCCATAGCCCGCCCGCCAGCACGAAGCCGAGCTCGATATGCTCGCCGAGCGTACGGCGCAGCATGTCCTCCATCGAGGCGATCAGCGGATTGCTGCGCACCGGGCGCGGGTCGAGCGGCTGGCGGCGCGAGAAGGCGAGCAGGCGATGGGTCAGAGCCGCTGCCCGCTCGGCCGAAGTGCGCGCGCCGCCCAGCCAGCGCTCGAGGTCCTGCGTGCGGCCCTGCGCGAGCCGGGCGTGCATCATGTCGAGGCTGCCGGTGATGCCCTGTAGCAGGTTGTTGAAGTCGTGCGCGATGCCGCCGGTCAGCTGGCCGACGGCCTCCATCTTCTGGCTCTGGCGAAGGGCCTCCTCGATGGCGCGCTGCTCGGTGATGTCGCGCCCGATTGCGTGGATGCGGCGGTCGTCGGGCACGGCGGTCCAGGCGATCAGGCGGAAGTCGCCGTCCCTGGTGCGATAGCGGTTCTCGAACGCGATCGTGCGGCGTCCGCTGGCGAGCTTGGCGACTTCGGCGGCGGTCGCCTCGAGGTCGTCGGGGTGGACGAAGGAGGCGATGCGCTGCCCGAGCATTTCCCCTTCATGCCAGCCCAGCAGCCGCTCGCCGGAGGGGTTCACCGCGGTGATCACGCCCTCGAAGTCGCAGACCAGCATGAGGTCGCGGCTGATCGTCCAGAGGCGGTCGCGGTCCTGCGCGAAGGCGGCCTCGGCCTGCTTCTGCGCCTCGATCTCGGTATTAGTGCCGATCCACGCCGAGATCGTGCCATGCGCGTCTTTGAGCGGCATGGCGCGCGAGAGGTGCCAGCGATAGAGCCCTTCGCAGTCGCGCAGGCGCAGTTCGGTGTCGTAGACCTCGCCCGTCGCGACGGCCTGCGCCCAGCGCGCTATGGCGGTCTCGCGGTCTTCCGGGTGCACCAGCCGAGTCCAGCCATCGCCGTCGAGGCTGCCCCGGGGCTCCCCGGAATAGGCGTAGGCGCGTTCGTTGAACCATTCCATCTTACCGTCGGCCCGCGCGGTCCAGACTTGCGTGGGCAGGTTCTGGGCGAGGGCGCTGAACTGAGCTTCGCTCTTTTCCAGCGCCAGCTGGGTGCGCTTGCGCTCGGTCACGTCGCGCACGGCGCCGATCATCCGCACCGGCTTGCCGGCGGTGTCGAATTCGAACTCGGACTTGCGCGCGATCACGCGCTCTTCGCCGGTATCGGGACGACGGATGCGATATTCGACGTCGAGCGCCGCATCCGCCGAATTGCGCCGGGCATGGTTGGACGAAAGGTGGCGGTCCTCGGGAATGATGATGCTTTCGAGCACCCCGGCGCTCACCGCACCGGTCTGCGGCGCGCCGAACAGGCGGTAGAACTCGTCGGTCCCGGTTATCGTGTTGGCGACGATGTCGACGGAGAACAGACCCACGCCGCCTGCGACCTGTGCGCGGCTCAACTGCTCGGCGCTGAGGCGCAGGGCTTCCTGCGCGTCGTGCTCGAAGGTGCGGTCCCGCATGAGCTTGACGAAGCCTGTCGGCCGACCATCGCCGTCGCGCAGCGGGGTCATCTCGCTCAGCCCCCAGAAACGCCCGCCGGTCTTGCGCAGATGCCAGCGGGCATCGTGAGCGCGGCCGGTGTCGAGCGCTTCCCGGCGCTTGGCGGCAGGTCGCCCGTTCGCCCGGTCCTCGGGGGTGAAGAACATGTCGATCGGCTGGCCGAGCATTTCCGCCTCGCTCCAGCCGAGCATCGCCGCCGCGCCGGCGTTCCACAGCGTGATGCGTCCGTCGAGATCGGTGGCGACGATGCCATAGTCGATCGCGCCGTCGAGAATCTGGCGATTGTAGGCCTCGCGCTCGCGCAGTTGCCCTTCCGCACCGACGCGCTGGACATGCGCCCAGGACCGCTCCGTTACCTCGCGGATGATGCCCAGTTCGTAAGGGGTCCAGTGGTGGGCCCGGCTGTCATGGATGGCCATCAGCGCGGTGAGGCGGCCTTCCTTGATCAGCGGCATGCAGATGGTCGCCGCGATGCCGATGTCCTGGAAGGTCCTGGCCTCCTCGGGCGCGATTTCCCTGGCGTTGTCGTTGATGATCAGCGGCCGCCCGGCATGCAACTCGCGCACGGCGAGCGCGCCGAAATCCGCCAGTCGATAATGCCCGACGATCGAGCGCGCACCGTCGGCATGCCAGTTGCCGCGAATGGTGAAGCCGTCCTCGTCGGCGTCCATGTCGGCATAGGCGCAGTTGGCCAGGCCGAGATGCTGCGCCGTCATGCGGGTGGTGATCGCCAGGATTTCGCCTGCCCCGCGGCAATCCGTGATCGCCTGCGCAAGATCGTCGAGGAAGCGCAGCTTGGTCTCGCTTTCCTCCAGAGCTTCGCGGGCATGGTGCGCTTCGGTGATCTCAAATACGACGGCCATTACGCCTGCGGGCGTGCCGTCGTCGCCGGGGACCGGTGAATAATCCAGATTCAGCCAGATCTGCTCGGGCTTGCCGTGGCGATGCAGCGTCAGCATGTGGTCGCGGTAACTCAGCGTCCCGCCCGCCAGGCCGATTTTCATGACGTTGGCGTTGAATTCGGCGACTTCCTCCCAACCGTCCAGGACGTTGGACCCGAGCAGGCGGCTATCGCGCCCGCCCGCGAACTCCGCATAGGCGTCGTTGTAGAGCATGACGCCCTTGGGGCCCCATAGCAGCACCAGCGGCACGCGCGATGGCAGCATCATCGCGACGGTATGGCGCAGGCTTACCGGCCATCTTTCGATCGGCCCGATCGGGGTGGAGGACCAGTCGTGCGCGGCGATGCGGCGCGCGAGATCGCCTTCGAGTCCCATGAACCCGTCGCCGTTCGCTTCGCTACGCGTCATGCCCCTAACCGATCCCTTCGCGCCGGGCCGACCACCCCTTCCGTGCGCACGACAACACATCGCGCGCAGGACGGTTCCCGGTCAATGGAAGGCGAGCACTTATCCTGAAGCGGCGATGGGATAAGGGAGAATCCCGGCCCGTGCCTCCGAACCGGAGAAACAGGGGGCGAGGCAGGCGCGGTTGCGTCCCTTGCTTTTCGCTTCGTAAAGGCCCCGGTCGGCCTGCCGCATCGCCGGAGACAAGTCCTGCACGCCCGGGAGGACAGGCGCGCAGCCTATGCTCAGGGTGCCGCAGTTGTCCGCCCCCTGCCGAATTGCGAATCCGGTGCAGAGATCCTCGGCCAGCCTCAGGCTGCGCCCTTCGTCGATGCGGGGCAGCAGCACCACGAATTCGTCACCGCCGAGGCGTGCGGTCACCGCCGATGCGGGCAGGCGCACCGCCAGGAAAGCCGAGAGATCGACGAGCAGGCGATCGCCGTCCTGATGGCCGAAGCAGTCGTTGATCGTCTTGAAATTGTCGATGTCGATAAGCAGCAGCGAGCCGCCCTGCTGCTGCACGTCGCGGGTGCGGGCCTCGAAGCCGCGGCGATTGAGCAGGCCGGTGAGGGGGTCGCTTTCGGCAAGGCGTGTGGCGCGTTCCTCGCGGCGGCGGCGCAGCGCGCCTGCGATCGACATCGCGAGGGCGACTTCGACGAGGATCCCCTCGAACAGCGAGATCGGAATCAGCACGCCGGAGTAGGAGGACAAATCGACGAAGGCGCCGGGCACGAACGCGCAGCCCGCCTTCACCGCGTAGAAGGAGCCGTGGACAACGAAGGTTGCAACCAAAGTACGGGTTTCCGAACCCGTAGTGCGGCGCGCCTCCAGCAGCACGCCGGCGGCTCTGAGGCAGAACACCGCCACGAATGCGGCGTTGAACAGCGACATGACCTGATCGCGGTCGCCGAGCCCGGGGATGGCCATCAGTGCCGAGCAGAGCAACGGGGCGGCGAACCAGGCAGGGCTCAGCCTGCGCTGGGCGAAAGATGCAGCGCCGAGCAGGAACATGAAGTGGGCCAGCGGGACCATCGAGTTCGACAGCCAGACGCCGAGGAGGAAATCCCCGCTCTGGCGCAGGGGCGCAAGGGTGCAACCCACGACGATGCAGAGGAACCCGAGCGCGAAGCTCAGGAGGAACCGCTCGCGCAGGGACCGCCATTCGATAAGAAGAAACGTCGCGGCCACAAACGCAATTGCGTTCGAAAGCAGCAACATGGTTTGCGCATCGACCGACATGAAGAACCCGGAACCCCCTTGCGCGAGGAAGTTACGCCAATCTCCTAAACAAAAGGTGGATGGGCCGTAAACCATGCTTGCCGCTGCTGCTTTTTCGGCAATGTCGGGTGAGGATCGAGGCGCGGCGCTGCCATGGATTTGCAACCAAGACGGGCCAATGCCATTCTGTGACCTGACACCCGGCCGAACGCACGCGCGAAGGCCATCTGCAACTTTCGCATTACCGCCAAAACCGGGGAGCATATCGCATTGCGCGGCTGGATTCTCTTTCAGCATCAACTCGACCCGTCGATTCCCGAGGTGCCCGAAGTCTTCCGTTTCCAGGAGGCTGCAGGCGCGCTCGGCATCGAACTGCACGTCCTCCAGCCCCACAGCTTCGAACTGGTGGTCGGCACCGTCGGCGACTGGGCGATCAAGTATCAGGGGCGCGAGATCGAGAAGCCCGACTTCGTCATCTGCCGGACGGGCGCGGAGACGGACTACTTCACGTTGGCCCTGCTGCGCCACTTCGAGCGGCGCGGGGTGCGGCTGGTCAACGGCCCGGCAACGATCGAGACGGTGTCCGACAAGCTGCACACCCTGCAGACGCTGAACCGTGCAGGGTTGCCGATCCCGCGCACGATGCTGGGCACGTTCCCCATCGACGTCGATCTGGTCGAGCGGGAACTGGGCTTTCCGGTCATCGTCAAGACGCTCAAGGGTACGCGCGGCGCGGGCGTCCTCAAGTGCGAGGACCGCAGCCAGTTCGAGGATCTGGCGGGCCTGCTTGAAAGCGCCGAGGCCAAGGCGGATTTCATCCTCCAGCACTACGTACGCGCCAGCCATGGCCGTGACGTGCGCGTGCTGGTGGTCGGCGGGCGGGTGATCGCGGCGATGGAGCGCCGCTCGCTGACCGGCGGGTTCAAGTCCAACGTCTCGCTCGGCGGCGTCGGCGTCGCCTACAACCCGCCGCAGGAGATGGCGGAACTGGCGGTGCAGGCGGCCGACGTTCTGGAACTCGACATCACCGGCATCGACATCCTGTTCGACGAGGACGGCTACCGCATCTGCGAGGCCAATTCCGCCCCCGGCTTCCAGGGGCTGGAGCGGGCGACCGGGCTCGACGTGCCGACGGCGATCCTCGAATGGGTGATCTCTACGCAGGCCGCCGTGCAGGAAAGCAAGCCTGCCCCGGCCGAGAGCACTGCGCTGGCCGACATGATCTTCGGCGGCCGCACCGGCCTGCGCGCGCTTAGCGACCGCAACGCCGAGTTCCGGCCTTTCGCCAGCGCGGTGGGCTTGCGCATGGTGGCGGCGGGGATCGGCTGCCTCGTCCATGGCTCGTTTCCGCGTCCGCTGGTGGATCGCCGCAGCCCGACCGGGATTGGCCTTCGCAGCCTGTTCGAGGGGCGCGCCAAGGTGGACCTCACCGGCCTTAACGACCGGGCGCATGAACGCACGCTGATGGTGGTTCTGGCCGTCGCGATCTGGGCGGCGGTCATGCCCTGGCTCGCCGGGGCCGAGGCGGTGGTGAGCGGGGTGCTCTCCGTCCTCGCGCTCATCTTCCCGGTGCTGTTCCTGCTGACTTCCCCGGCCGGACGGTTCGGAGCCGGCTCCGCGCGCCGACGCAGGAGCAACGGATGATCGACTTTTCCGCGATTCCCTGGGCGGCGCTGGCGCCGTTCATCGTCGCCGGGTTCCTGGCGCAGCTGGTGGACAGCGCGGTCGGCATGGGCTTCGGGGTGATCGGCAACTCGCTGCTGATCCTGCTAGGCCTGCCGCCCGCCGCCGCGTCATCGGTGACGCACGCGGTCGAGAGCTTCACCAGCGGCGTCTCCGGCGCGGCCCATGCCCTGCAGCGCAACGTCGACTGGATGCTCTTCGCGCGCCTCGTCATTCCGGGCATCGCCGGAGGGCTGACAGGCGTGTGGGCGCTCTCGCACCTCAGCCTCTCGATCCTGCGGCCGGTGCTGCTGGTCTATCTGGCGGCGGTCGGCATCTACCTGATCTGGCGCGGAGCGCGGCGGGCGCAGGCCTATCGCCGGATGCGCGCGGTGGGGCCGCTGGGCTTCGTCGCCGGGTTCCTCGATTCCTTCGGCGGTGCCTGGGGGCCGGTGACGACGGGCAGCCTGATCGCGCAGGGGATGACCCCGCGCGTGGCGGTGGGCACCGTCAACGCCGCCGAGTTCTTCGTGACGGTGACGGTGCTGTCGGCCTTCATCGGCACGCTGGGCCTGCAGTCGTTCTCGATCGCGGCGTCGGGCCTGCTGATCGGCGGGATCGTAGCCGCGCCGATCGGGGCGCTGGTGACGCGGCGTGCCTCCTCGCGCGATCTGACGCAGTGGATCGGCGGGGTGATGATCGCGCTCAGCCTGTGGGGTCTGATCTCGCTCGTCTTCGCGCCGATCCCGCTGTTCTCGCGGATGTGAGGGTCAGGTGCGCTTCAGTCGCCCGCCGCTCAGCGTCCCCGCCAGACCCGGCGCCACCATGAGCAACCCCTTGGCGATGGCCACCACCGCGCCGAGGATCAGGAACGGCTGGCCGATCAGGTAGACCGGATAGAGCGGCGAGCCGAGCTTTCCGGTCAGCTTGCCGACGACCGGCCCCAGCAGCCAGATCAGGATCAGGTGCGCGCAGAAATAGAAGAACATGTACGGTTCGATCCGGCGCAGTAGCGGCGCGGCGCGAGTGGCGACGAGGCGCCATGCCAGCCACCACACCGCCAGCGATGCGGCAACGCGCGCGGCCAGGTCCACCGCCGCCGTCGAGGCATCGTCGAACGGCCGGGCATCGCCGATCGAGACGTAGAGATGCAGCGGCATCAGCACCACGAAGGGCGCGAGCGCGACGACGGCTGGCCATGCGGCCACGCGCTCGGCGAGGTTGGCACGGCGGGCGATGATGCCGATGGTGAAGAACATCAGGATCGAGGCGCGCAGGATCACCGGAGGGCCGATGCCCAGTACGTGGCAGATTCCCGCCGCCAGCGCGAGCAGAGCCAGCGCCTTCGACGGCAACCGCACCAGCAGCGGGGCCAGCACCATGCACAGGAACAGGTCGCGCAGGAACGGCATCTGCACGTTGATGTCGGGCGGGCGGGTGACGATGAACAGTTCCTCGACCAGCCAGCGCACCGATTGCGGCATAGGCGCGGCGAGCCCGAACTGCCATGCCGCGCCCGATACCAGCAGCACCGCCAGCGCGTTCCACAGCACCATCGGCAGCAGGATCGTGCGCGCCTTGCGGGCGACGTGCGGTCCCCAGTGACGGGTGCGCGAGGAGCCCGCGACCAGCCAGCCGGAGATCAGTCCCAGCAGCGGCACCGCGCTGCGGCCGAACCCTTCCATCAGGACCCAGCGCAAGGTCTCCTGCGGAGTCCCGCGCGCCAGATCGAGTTCGTAGCCGGAGAGTCCCGTCCAGGCGTGGACGTAGACGATGCCCGCGATGCAGATGACGCGCGCGATGCGGATCGCATCGGAGCGCCGGCTTTGCATGTCGCTCTTCGGTTCAGCCAAGCCGTGTCCCGCCCATTATCATCCGTGCTCCGTATGTGCTTTTGTCATCATAAAGCCTGCGAGGCGCAGTGGTTGCCTCGCGGAGACGATGCCAAGCCTATGCGTCACGCCGCGCGGGCGGCGGGACGAGCGGAGAGGGGCAGGGAAAAGGCTTTCAGAACAGCGCTTCGTCGAGCGCCATGACCGTGGCGGGACCGGCGACGATGCGGGCCGCGTGCAGACCTGCGCGGGGCAGCACGTAGCTCGCGTAGTAGGCGGCGAGGGCGGCGTAGGTGTCGCGGCTGTGCGCATCCTCCAGCGCCGGGGCGGCGGCGAGGATGCGGACCCACATCCAGCCCAGCGACACCAGCGCGAAGAGGTTGAGGTACTCCGTGGCCGCCGCGCCGAGGGCATCGGCATCGCCCGATGCGGCCGCGATGGTGGCGCTGGCTTCTTCCAGCATGGCGAGGGCGGCGCGCATCTGCACGGCGAGGTCGCCTGAGTCGCTTTTGTCGATGTCGGCCGCGATTCCGTCGAGGTAGGCGCGCAAGGGGGCGCCGCCGTTCAGCGTGACCTTGCGCGAGACGAGGTCCATGGCCTGGACGCCGTTGGTGCCCTCGTAGATCTGGGTGATGCGTGCGTCGCGGACGAACTGCTCCATCCCGGCTTCGTGGATGTAGCCGTGGCCGCCGAAGACCTGCTGCGCCAGCACCGTCGTCTCGAAGCCGAAGTCGGTGAAGGCGGCCTTCACCACCGGCGTCAGCAGGGCGACGTCTGCGGAGGCCGCATCGCGCGTCGCGGCGTCCGGGTGGCGGTCGGCGCTGTCCATGCGGATCGCGGTCCATGCGGCGAGGGCACGCGCGGGCTCGACGAAGGCGCGGCAGGCGAGCAGCATCTTGCGCACGTCGGCATGGGCGATGATCGGCACGGGGCCGGGGCGGCCGTCAGCGGCGCGGCCTTGCAGGCGCTCGCGGGCATAGGCGACCGCGTTCTGCGTCGCCGCATCGGCAAGGCCGAGCCCCTGGATGCCAACGAACAGGCGTTCGGCATTCATCATCGTAAACATCGCGTTGAGCCCGCGCCCAGCCTCGCCGACCAGCCAGCCGGTCGCGCCGTCGTAGTTCATGACGCAAGTGGGCTGGGCATGGATGCCCATCTTGTGCTCGAGCGCGCCGACCGACATCGCATTGCGTTCGTCGAAGGCGCCGCTGGCTCCGGGCAGGAACTTGGGGACGAGCAGCAGGCTGATCCCCTTCACTCCGGCCGGAGCATCGGGCAGGCGGGCGAGGACGAGGTGGACGATGTTGTTGCCGAAATCCTGGTCGCCCGAGGATATGAAGATCTTGGTCCCGGTCACCGCATAGCTGCCGTCGCCGCGTGGCTCGGCGCGGGTGCGCAGCAGGCCGAGGTCGGTGCCCGCCGAAGCCTCGGTCAGCGCCATCGCCCCGCACCACTCGCCGGTAACGAGCTTGCCGAGGTACGTGGCCTTGAGTTCGTCCGAGCCGTGTGCGGCAAGCGCTTCCGCCGCGCCCCGGGTAAGGCCGGGGAACAGGCCGAAGGACAAGTTGGCGGCGGACACCATCTCGTCGAGCATGATCTGCACTGTGCGCGGCAGGCCCTGTCCGCCGAACTCGGGATCGCCTGCGAGGCCGGGCCAGCCCGCCTCGACGAATTCCGCATAAGCCTCCGCGAAGCCCGGTGCGGTCACGACATTGCCATCGACGAGCTTCGTGCCCGCCGCGTCACCCGGCAGGTTCAGCGGGGCTAGGCGTTCGGTGCACATGCGGCCTGCCATCGTCAGCACTTCGCCTGCCAGTTCGCTCGTCACTTCCTCCAGTCCCGGCAGCGCGGCCATCTGCGCGTCGAAATCGAGCACGTGCTCCAGCAGGAAACGCATCGTCGCGACGGGGGGCTGGTAGGTCGAGGGCATGATCGTCTCCACGGTGGTCCTTGCGCGCTTGCGCGGCTTTGGGTGTCAATGTACCAAACGATCGTTACAATCAAGGTGGTGGCGCAGTGACCCTTGAATTCCCTTGCCGATCGGTCGGCCGCGCGCCAACGCAGGCCGAATGAACGCACGCCATCCCGACAAGTCGAACCCGTCGCGCGAGGACGAGGTCGTGGCCGCCGCCGCCGCCCTCTTCGCCGAGCGGGGCTATGCCGCGACCAGCATCCGCGACATCGGCGAGCGGGTGGGCCTGCTGGGCGGCTCGCTCTACCACTACATCAAGAGCAAGGACGCGCTTTTCGTGCGCATCCACGATGCGGCGCTGCAGGCGGCGGAAGACCGCATCCGCGCGGCGATCGAAGGGGTGGAGGAGCCCGCTGCGCGGCTGGCCAGGGCGTGCCGGGTGCTGCTGGCGATCCAGCTCGACCCGGCCTCCCTGACGATGCCGCTGATGAACGACTTTCGCGCGGTGCCAGACTCCGTGCGCGTGCAACTGGTCGCGCGGCGCGATGCGTTCGAGCTACTGTTCGCGGACCTCGTCAATGCCCTGCCGCCGCAGCCGGGGCGCGACCCGGCGATCTATCGCATCCTGCTGCTCGCCACGCTCAATTCGGCGAGCGAGTGGTATCGGCCGGGGCGCCTCACCCTCGATGAAGTCGCCGACCAGATCCTCGGGGTCTACGCGGTCGGTTCCTGAGTAGGGACGGCGCGGCAGAGTCCTTCCTGCGCCACGCTGGCGACCAGCGTTCCCGCCCGGTCGTAAAGCGCGCCGCGCGCAAAGCCCCTCGCGTGACCGGCCCAGGGGCTGTCCATCGCATAGAGCAGCCAGTCGTCCACCGGCGGAGTGGAATGGAACCACACCGCATGGTCGAGGCTGGCGACCTGCATGCCGGGCGAGAAAATGGCCTTCGAATGGGGCAGGATCGCCGTGGAAACGAGTGCGAAGTCGCTGGCGTAAGTCAGCACGACGCGCCTGAGCACTTCGTCGCTGTCGATCGGCGCGGCCAGCTTGAACCACAGGAACTGGTGAGGGGTATCCGAGCCCTGCACGGCAGGCGGGCCGGGCCGGATCTCGAACGCGGCGAGGCGGTCGAGCATGGCCTGCGGGAATTTCTGGCCCGTCGCCGCGAGTGCCGTGACGAGGTCCGGGCACTGCTCGGGCGAGGGCACTTGCGTCATGGCGGCGGCGTGGGCGAAGCCGTCCTCGCGCCGATGGAACGAGGCCGCCAGGTTGAGGATCGGCTTGCCGCCCTGCATCGCCACGACGCGCCGGTTGGCGAAGCTGCCGCCGTCGAAGTCGCGCAGCACGCGGTAGATGATCGGCCGCGTCGTGTCCCCGGCACGCAGGAAATAGGCGTGGAGCGAATGGGCCTGCCGATCGCTGCCCGCCAGATCGCGTGCGGCGGCCGCCAGCGCCTGCGCCACGACGAGGCCGCCGAACACGCGGCCGGGCCGTTCCTCCGAGGCGCCGCCGCGGAACAGGTCGGTGTCGATCTCCTCGACTTCGAGGAGGGCGCGCAGTTCGGCGACGGCAGCAGCAGGGTCAATCATCGACGGGCCTTAGCGGCGAGCCCTCGAGCCACGCAAGGGCCTGCCGCTCGATCGAGAGCAGTTCCTCCAGTGTCTGGTCGATCGCCCGCTTCTGCTTGCGCAAGTCGGCGATACGCTCGCCGACCTTGGACTTGAGGGCGCGGACCTGTTCGTGATGCTCGGGATCGACGTCGTAGAGATCGAGGAACTCCTTGATCTCCCGGATCGAGAAACCGAGCCGCTTGCCGCGCAGGATCAGTTGCATCCGCCCGACCTCGCGCCGCGAATAGATGCGGGTGGTGCCGACCCTCTGCGGCGCGATCAGGCCCTTGTCCTCATAGAAGCGCAAGGTGCGCATCGTCACGCCGAGCAGGGTTGCGGCTTCCTGGATGCCCAGAAGTTGCGGCGGTTCGGGAGCGGGCGCGGCGCTCAAGCTGTGGTTCCGCCCGAGCCTTGGCCAGAGTTTTGGCCCTCACGCTTGGCAGCTTCTTCCGCGACGAGGTCTTTTTTGGACAGCTTGCCTACCATGGTCTTGGGGAGCGAATCCCGGAACTCGATCGAGGCGGGCATCTCGATCTTGTTCAGCCGTTCACGCAGGAAGTCCAGCAATGTCTCCTGATCCAGGATGTCCCCCCCGTGCAGCACTACGAATGCCTTGGGAGCCTGCCCGCGATAGGCATCGGGGATGCCGATCACGACCGCCTCGGCGACCATCGGATGCTCGTAAAGCGCTTCCTCGATGATGCGCGGATAGACATTATAGCCCCCGCAGAGGATCACGTCCTTGATCCGGTCGACGAGGAACAGATAGCCGTCCTCATCCAGATAGCCGATGTCGCCGGTGCGCAGGGCACCGTAGATGAAGGTCTTCTCGGTGTCCTCGGGACGGCCCCAGTAGCCCTGCATGATCTGCGGGCCGCGCGCGCAGACTTCGCCCTTTTCGCCGGGCGCGCAAAGGCGGGTGGGGTCGGAGGGATCGCGGATTTCCAGCGCGGTGCCGGGGAAGGCGGGGCCGCAGGCGTTGTCCTTGACCAGCCCTTCCAGCGGGTTGCAGGCGATGATCGGGCTGGCTTCGGAGAGGCCGTAGCCCTCGACGACGTTCACCCCGGTCTTCTCCTCGAACTCGCGGCGAACCTCCAGCGGCAGCGGCGCGCCGCCGGAGATGCAGACGCGCACGTTGTCGAACTCGCCGTGAAGCTGTTGGTGGTTGAGCGCGGTGTAGAGCGTGGGCACCCCGAAGAACTGCGTCGGCTTCGTGCGCTTGGCGGTGGCGAGGAAGGACTTCATCTCGAAGCGGGGCAGCAGGATCATCTCCGCCGCCGTGTCGACCGAGTAGTTCAGCACCGTCGTCAGCGCGAAGACGTGGAACAGGGGCAAGACACCCAGCGTGCGCTCCTGATGCTCGGGCATGTGGCCGACATGCGCGATCATCTGCGCCGAGTTGGCGGCCAGGTTCGCGTGGCTGAGCATCGCGCCCTTGGGCACACCGGTGGTGCCGCCAGTGTACTGCAGCACCGCGAGGTCGTTGGGATGGCGTTCGACCGGGTCCGGCTCTGCATCGCGGGCGATCAGGTTGGCCCAGCGCGCATAGCGCAAGTCGTGCGGCTCATGCGCGATGTCGTGGCGCTTGAAGAGCAGGAAGGCGCGGCGCTTGATCGCGGGCAGGGCGTCGGCGAAGGGGCAGACGACCACGCGCTTGAGGCAGGTCTTGCCCACCAGCGGCTCCAGCTTGGGCAGGCAGAGCGCGAGGTCGGTGGCGATCATCACCTCGCAGCCGGAGTCGGTGACCTGATGCGCCATCTCGCGCTCGGTGTAGAGCGGGTTGAAGTTCACCACGACCGCACCGATCCGCAGCACCGCGAAGTAAGCGACCACGTAATAAGGCGTATTGGGCAGGCACAGGCCGACACGGGTGCCCTTGGTGACACCAAGGTCCTGCAGGCCGCGGGCGGCACGCTTCGCAAGCGCGCCGATTTCCGAATATGTCCACTTGCGGCCCATGAAATCGACCGCCGGCCATGGCCCGTGGGCATCCACGGCATGGTCGAGCAGGTCGGTCAGAAGACGCGGCGCGATCGGCGGCATCTCGTCCGTCGTTGAGGAGGCAGTGGCGGGAGCGACCCCGCCGATCGTCGCCGCGTCGATCATTAGAAGTGCATCCTTGCGCCAAGGGAGAATACGAGAGCGGAAGCGTCCTTCAACTCGCCGTTGGTGATCACCGGGGTCTGCACCGCCGTGCCTGCGTAGGCAGCGGTGATGCGGTCGATCGGCGCATCCTTGAAGGTGATGTACGAGGCCGCCGCGTCGATGGTGAAGGCCGGGCTCGGCGAATAGCTGGTGCCTGCCGAGAAGTTCCAGCGGTTGCTGTCCGGCACGCGCGCGTCGCGGTTGCCGTCCTGCGTCGGGGTGATGCCGCGCTGGAAGCCGGTGCGCAGGACCCACTGCGGGTTGACCTGATAATCGGCGCCGATCGCCCAGGTCCAGCTGTTGCGGTAGTTCTCGGGGATCGACTGGTTGATCGGCGCGCCGATGTCGATGGTGTCGAACTCGCTCCAGCCCATGCGCACGACCTGCGCGTTGAGGGTCAGGCTCTTGCTCATCTGCGCGCGGGCGCTGCCGATGAACATCCACGGCGTGCTGAACGAAGCCTTGGCGTCGATCGTGCCGTTCTGCGCTGCGAGCGGACCGGCCAGCCCTTCGAGCGTCACCGTGCCATCCAGCTTGTGCTTGATCGAGGACTTGTAGGCAAAGCCCAGCGAGACCGGGCCGTCATGGTACTGCACACCGGCCGACCAGCCCACATCCCAGCCGTTGCCCTTGAGCGTCTGGTGCCCGTCCGCGAGCAGCGGCGACAGGTTGGGGAGGTAGTTGCCCAGCGTCGCATCGACGTACTCGATGTTCGCCGCGCCGCCGATGTAGAGGCCCTTGGCCAGTTCCACCGCGATCGAGGGCTGGATGTCGTAAGTGCGCAGCTTGGTCTTGTCGGCGCTGTAGCGCGCCCAGCTGTCGGCGTCGTAGTCGGTGGTGAACGAATAGGGTGCCGTCAGCGACAGGCCCACCGCCACGCGGCCGAACCCATAGGCGATCGCTCCCGAAGGCAGGTAGCCGTTATCGATCGGGTTCTTCGCCACCGGATTGCCGCCGACCGAGGCCGGGGCCTGCAGCGGGCGCACGATCACGGTGCCGTTGTCCACGACCTTGCCGCGCGGCAGGATCGCGCTGGCGCGCACGGATGCCTCGCCGCCCTGCATGCCCGCGATCGAAGCCGGGTTCCACCAGAGGGAATCGACGCCGGTATCAGCCGCCTCGCCCGAGAAGGCGCGGCCCTGTCCGCGGACGGACTGCTCCTGAAGGTAGAACGCCTGCGCGCTCGCCGATCCGCTCCACGCGAAGGCGACGACGCTGGCCGCGCTCGCAAGGAAGATGCGGTTGTACTTGGTATGCATTCGGTACTCTCCCTAGGTAATTGCTTTTTGGCAGCTACTTAACTGCCGCGCGGCCTACTTGATCCGCGTCCATGTCTGGGTTTTGCATAGCGGCCAGACGATGCAGCCCTTGAGCTTGAGGGTGTCCGCGCCCGCCGGGGTGATCGTGGCCTTGTAGGTGCCGCCGTCTTCCGGGTTGTAGATCGTCCCGCCCGACCAGGCGTTGCCGTCCTGCTTGAAGCCGCCGAGGATCTGCAGTCCCTTGAGGCGGCGGTCGCGCTTGGACGCGTCCTTGTTGTTGATGTCCTTGAGTTCCGGGTTCTTCAGGATGTTCTCGGAAGACACCAGCTTGCCGCAGATCGAACCGCCGCAGCGTTCGATCTCGACCACGCCGTGCTTGGCAGGCGTACGCCACGAGCCGGCCAGCGCGCCCGGATCCGCCGCCAGCACCGGCGATGCGGCGACGATCGCAGCGCTGGAACCCAACGCCAGCGTTGTAAGTTTAAGGAAGTGCATTTGCGACCTCTCCATCTCTCTCGCCCGGATTTCTCTGCTGGAACCGTGCCCCTGACTTCGCAGGTGACGACCGATCCCGACCGGATGGACTCGGCATATCCCAAAATTTGCTTGACGTATAGGGAAAGATTCGCACCTTAAGGGAAGACGTTCGGGAGAACGAGGATCGCTATGGATTCGGCACTCAAGCCGGCCGGGTCCGCCCATGGAGAGGAATGCATGCAAAGCGTCGTGATCGCGGGCTACGCCCGTTCGCCGTTTCACCTGGCCAACAAGGGCGCACTCGCCCGCGTCCGCCCCGACGACCTCGCCGCGCAGGTGATCCGGGGGCTGATTTCCAAGACCGGCGTGGAGCCCGCCGATATCGAGGACATCATCGTCGGCTGCGCTTTTCCCGAGGGAGAGCAGGGGCTTAACGTCGCGCGCCTGATCGGCCAGATTGCGGGACTGCCGCAGTCGGTCGGCGGGATGACGGTGAACCGTTTCTGCGGCTCCTCGATGAGCGCGATTCACATCGCCATGGGCCAGATCGCCGTAGGGGCTGGCGAGGTATTCATCTGCGCCGGTATCGAATCGATGAGCCGGGTGCCGATGAGCGGCTTCAACCCGCTGCCGAACCCGGCGCTGGCTAAGTCGACCGCCGCTTATATCGGCATGGGCGAGACGGCCGAAAACGTCGCCACCCAGTATCAGATTTCGCGCGGCGAACAGGAAGCGCTCGCCGTCGAGAGCCAGAAGAAGGCCGCCGCCGCGCGCGAAGCAGGCAAGCTGGCCGATGAGATCGTGCCCATCGAAACCAAGGGTGGCACCGTCAGCGAAGACGGTACGATCCGCCCCGAAACCACCGCCGAAGCCCTTGCTGGCCTGAAGCCCGCGTTCGATGCCAACGGTTCGGTGACGGCGGGCACCTCCTCCCCGCTGACCGACGGCGCCAGCGCGGTGCTGGTGACCACCGAGGAATACGCGCGTGCTCACGGACTGCCGATCCTCGCCCGCATCAAGTCGGTCGCGATCTCCGGCTGCGCGCCCGAGACTATGGGCCTCGGCCCGATCCTCTCGAGCCAGAAGGCGCTGGAGCGCGCGGGGATTTCCGCCAGCGACCTCGACGTCGTGGAACTCAACGAAGCCTTTGCGTCCCAGGCACTTGCCTGCATCAAGGACCTGAACCTCGACACCGCCAAGGTGAACATCGACGGCGGCGCGATCGCCATCGGCCACCCGCTTGGCGCGACCGGTGCGCGCATCGTCGGCAAGGCGGCATCGCTGCTCAAGCGCGAGGGCGGCAAGTACGCGCTCGCCAGCCAGTGCATCGGCGGCGGTCAGGGCATCGCCACCGTTCTGGAGGCCGTGGAATGAGCCAGCCGATCAAGAAAGTCTGCGTCATCGGCGCGGGCACCATGGGTGCCGGGATCGCCGCGCAGGTCGCGAATGCGGGCGTGCCGGTGCTGCTGCTCGACATCGTGCCCAAGGAAAGCGGCAACCGCAATGCCGTGGCCGAAGGCGCGGTGGCGAAGATGCTCAAGACCGAGCCCGCGCCTTTCATGAGCAAGGCTGCCGCGAAGCTCGTCGAGACCGGCAACATCGAGGATCACCTTGAAAAGATTGCCGAATGCGACTGGGTGATCGAGGCCGTCATCGAACGCCTCGACATCAAGCAGGGCCTTTATGCCAAACTGGAGGCGGTGAAGCGCGAGGGGACGGCGGTGTCGTCCAACACCTCGACGATCCCGCTGGCGCAGCTGGTCGATGGCCGTTCCGAGGCGTTCAGGCGCGACTTCCTCATCACCCACTTCTTCAACCCGCCGCGCTACATGCGGCTGCTGGAGATCGTCACCGGGCCGGATACCGATGCCGGTGTCGCCGCTAAGGTCGAGCAATTCGCTGACGTGGCGATGGGCAAGACGGTGGTGAAGGCCAAGGACACGCCGGGATTTATTGCCAATCGCATAGGCACTTACTGGATCCAGCTGGGCCTCAACGCGGCCTTCGATCAGGGCTTGAGCGTCGAACTGGCCGATGCCGTTGCGGGTAAGCCCATGGGCGTGCCCAAGACCGGGATCTTCGGCCTCGTCGATCTCGTCGGCATCGATCTGATGCCGCATCTGCAGGCCAGCCTGACCTCGACGCTGCCCAAGGACGACCCCTACCACGCCATCGCGCGCAGCCATCCGCTTATCGAAAAGATGATCGCCGACGGCTATATCGGACGCAAGGGCAAGGGTGGATTCTACAGACTTAACAAGGAGATGAGCCGCCGTAAGGAGGCCATCGACCTTGCTACCGGCGAGTACCGCGAGACCATCCGCGCTGCCGGTCCCTCGGGCAAGGCGGCCCGCGGCGACCTTCGTGCGCTGGTCGAGACCAAGGGGCCGATCGGCGAATACGCCTGGGCGGTTTTGGGCGGGACGCTGGCTTATGCGGCTTCGCTGATTCCGTCGGCGGCGGACGATGTGGTGGCGATCGACGATGCGATGAAGCTCGGCTACAACTGGAAGGCCGGGCCGTTCGAGATGATCGACAAGCTGGGCGCCGCCTGGCTGGCGCAGCGCCTTGAATCCGAAGGAAAACCTGTCCCTGAAATCCTCAAGGTGGCGGGCGACAGGCCGTTCTATCGCATCGAAAACGGGGTGCGACAGGCACTGGCACTCAACGGCACCTACGGGGACATTAAACGCCCCCAAGGCGTCCTCAGCCTCGCCGACGTGAAGCTGGCAGGCAAACCGCTGCTTAAGAATGCGTCCGCCGCGCTGTGGGACATCGGCGACGGTGTCACCGCCCTCGAATTCACCGGCAAGATGAACGCGCTCGACGGCGAGGTCATGAAGCTGATCGTCGAGGCGATCCCGCTGGTGGCATCGAAGTACAAGGCTCTGGTCGTCTACACCGACGCCGACAACTTCTCGGCGGGCGCCAACCTCGGCCTCGCGATCTTCGCGGTGAACATCGCCGCGTGGAGCGAGATCGAGAAGCTCGTCGCCGGTGGGCAGATGGCGTACAAGGGCCTGAAGTACGCGCCGTTCCCCGTGGTCGGCGCGCCGGCGGGCATGGCGCTGGGCGGCGGGTGCGAGATTTTGCTCCATTGCGATGCGATCCAGGCCCATGCCGAGTTGTACATGGGCCTCGTCGAATGCGGTGTCGGCCTTGTCCCGGGCTGGGGCGGCAATGGCGAACTGCTCGACCGCTGGCAGAGCAATCCCATGATGCCGAAGGGCCCGATGCCCGCCGTCGCCAAGGTGTTCGAGACGGTCTCCACCGCCTCGGTGTCGAAGTCTGCGGCGCAGGCGAAGGAGATGCTGTTCCTGCGCGCCGACGACGCGATCACCATGAACCGCGATCGCCTGCTCTACGACGCCAAGCAGAAGGCGTTGTCGCTGGTCGAGGGCTACAAACCGCGCGAGGCCCCGCACTTCCGCCTGCCCGGCGAGAGTGGCCGCACCGCGCTGTCGATGGCGGCCGAGGGCTTCCACAAGCAGGGCAAGGCCACTGACTACGACATGGTCGTCTCCGATGCGCTGGCGACGGTGCTGACCGGCGGCGAGGCCGATCTGGTCGATGTGGTGAGCGAACAGGAACTGCTCAAGCTGGAGCGCGAGGCGTTCATGCGGCTGGTCCGGAGTCCGCGCTCGATCGCCCGGGTGGAGCACATGCTCGAAACCGGCAAGCCGCTGCGCAATTAAGATAACAGGGCGGCCACCGCGCCGCCCGAGGAGAGTGACACATGCAAGTCTATGAGGCGCCCCTGCGCGACATGCGGTTCGTGATCCACGAACTCCATCAGGACGACGGCTTCGGCAATCTGGAGGCGCTGGAGGAATTCAGCCCCGACCTCGTCGATGCCGTGCTCGAAGAGGCGGCGAAGGTGGCGCAGGAAGTTCTGCTGCCGCTCAACCGCTCCGGCGACATCGAGGGCTGCGTGCTGGAAAACGGCGTGGTCCGCACCCCCAAGGGCTTCAAGGAAGCCTACGAAATGTTCCGCGACGGCGGCTGGTGCGCGCTCGCGTCGGACCCCGAGTGGGGTGGGCAGGGCCTTCCCGAAGCGGTGAACAAGATGACCGAGGAGATGATCTGCTCGGCCAACCTCTCGTTCAGCCTCTATCCCGGCCTGACGCACGGCGGCACGACCGCGATCGAGGCTTACGCCAGCGAGGATCTGAAGCAGTTCTACCTGCCGAAGATGGTCTCGGGCGAATGGTCGGGCACGATGTGCCTGACCGAGCCGCACTGCGGCACCGACCTCGGCATGCTGCGCACCAAGGCGGTGCCGCAGGAGGATGGCTCCTACAAGCTGACCGGCGCCAAGATCTTCATCTCGGCGGGCGAGCATGACCTGACGCCCAACATCGTCCACCTCGTCCTCGCGCGCCTGCCCAATGCGCCCGAGGGCGTGAAGGGGATCAGCCTGTTCCTGGTGCCCAAGTATCTGCCCAAGGACGACGGCACCCCGGGTCCGTCGAACGGCGTCTCGGTGGCGGCGATCGAGCACAAGATGGGGCTCAAGGCTTCGGCCACCTGCCAGCTCAACTTCGACGATTCCACCGGCTGGATCGTCGGCAAGCCGGGCAAGGGCATGGAGGCCATGTTCAAGATGATGAACACCGAGCGCGTCTCGGTGGGTGTGCAGGGCCTTGGCGTGGGCGAGGCGGCCTATCAGTCGGCGGTCTACTACGCGAAGGACCGCCTGCAGGGGCGCTCGCTGTCGGGCGTGAAGAACCCGAACGGCCCGGCCGATCCGATCATCGTCCACCCCGACGTGCGCCGCATGCTCATGACGATGCGCGCCTACAACGAAGGCTGCCGCGCGCTGGGCGGCTGGGTCAGCCGCGCGCTCGATGCCGAGAAGCACGCGACCGACCCGGCGGTGAAGCAGAACGCCGAGGACTTCATCGCGCTGATGACCCCGGTGGTGAAGGCGCTGTTCACCGACCTCGGCCACGAGAGCGCCAATCTGGCGGTGCAGGTCTACGGCGGCCACGGCTACATCGCCGAGAGCGGCGTGGAGCAGTACGCCCGCGACGCGCGCATCGCGATGATCTATGAGGGCACTAACGGCATCCAGGCGCTCGATCTGGTGGGCCGCAAGATGCCCGCGCACATGGGGCGCTATCTGCGCAGCTTCTTCCATCCGGTGTCGGCCTTCGTGGAAGCGAACAAGGCGGATGCGCAGTTCGGTCCGATGATCGCCGCGCTGGAGAAGGCGTTCGGTGCGCTGCAGCTTTCCACCGGCACCATCGCGCAGAAGGGCATGAAGGATCCCGAGGAAGCAGGCGCTGCGGCGACTGATTACCTGCGGCTGATGGGGCTAGTGGCGATGGCCTACTGCTTCGCGAAGTCGGCGCTGATCGCGCGGGACAGGCTGGGCGAAGGCAGCGAGGACGCGGGCTTTTACAAGGCGAAGCTGGCGACGGTGCAGTTCTACTTCGACCGCATCCTGCCGCAGGCGACGGCAGCGTTCCTGGCGATCAAGGCGGGCAAGGCCTCGATGATGGCGCTGGAAGACGCGGCGTTCTGATGGGGGAGGGGTGGGGGTTGCCCACCCCCTCGTTCTAAAATCCGTCATCCCCGCGAAGGCGGGGACCCATCTGATGCCGGTGCAACAGGCTCTGTCATCAGTTGGGTTCCCGCCTTCGCGGGAATGACGACGTGTAAACGAGAGTGACCTCTCATTCCCCTCCCGCTTGCGGGAGGGGGCAAGGGTGGGCCTCTATTAAGCAGCTACCGTCTCCGGCCGCATCAGTTCCTCGGCCATGCGATCGGCCACGACCGGCGGCGGCAGGCCGTCGCTGGCGGCGGTATCCAGCAGTTCGCGCATGCGCGGACCAATCGCCATGACCCGGCCGCGCACTTCGCTTTCGCTCTCGCCGAGGTATTCGGCCGCGACGTTGATGATGCCGCCCGCGTTGGCGACATAGTCCGGGGCATAGGCAATGCCGCGCTCCATCAGCAGGTCCGCGACATGCGGCGCGGCAAGCTGGTTGTTGGCCGCACCGCACACGACCTTTGCGTGCAATGCCTCGACCGTCGCGTCATCGAGCGCACCGCCCAGCGCGCAGGGCGCGAAGACTTCGGCCTCCACGGCGGCGATGCCCGCGATCCCCATGATCCGCGCGCCGGTTTCCTCGGCGAGACGCGCGCAGCGCAGCGGGTCGATGTCGGCAACCACCAGCTTCGCGCCCGCGCCGTGGAGCAGCCGCGCCAGCCCCGCGCCGACATTGCCGACGCCGGAGATCGCCACCGTCACGCCCGCAAGGCCGCTTCCGTAGCGGAACTCGACCGCCGCCTTCATCGCCTCGAACACGCCGAGCGCGGTCCAGGGCGAGGGATCGCCGCCGGCAAGGCCCGGCAGCGCGGTGCGGCCCGCGACATGGCGGGTATGGCGCGCCACGCACTCCATGTCGGCGACGCCGGTGCCGACGTCCTCGGCAGTGACGTAGCGGCCATCGAGCTTCTCGACCGCCTCGCCGAATGCCTCGAACAGCGCGCGACGGTCGAAGTCACCGGCGGGGCGGCGTAGCACGGCCTTGCCGCCGCCGAGCGGCAGGTGGGCCATGGCGTTCTTGTAGCTCATGCCCTCGGCCAGTCGGAAGGCGTCGCGCATGGCGGCTTCGGGGTCGTCGTATGTCCACAGGCGGCAGCCGCCCGCCGCAGGCCCGCGCGCGGTGGAGTGGATGGCGATGATGCCGTCAAGACCGGCGGCTTCGTCGGACAGGCGGACATATTCGATCGGCGGCATCATGCGCCGGGTCTGGGCAACCATCGTCAAGGCTCCATGCGGGAGTGGTGTTAGCCCCTGCATTATGCCGCTGCAGGCGAGAGCGTTCTGACCTCATTTGGAGTGATTTACGGAAAATTCGACGCGACGAAGTCGGGTGTGCCGTGATATTCGGTGAAAATGACCGAGCTTGATCCATATGAGCGAAAAATTCTCCGCGAACTGCAGCGCGACGCGAATCAGACCACGGCGCAGATCGCCGAGCGGGTGGGGCTGTCCCCCTCGCCCTGCTGGCGGCGGATCGACCGGCTGGAGCGCGAGGGCTTCATCCAGCGCCGCGTGGCGATCGTCGATCGGCACAAGGTCGGCCTCAACGCGCATGTCTTCGTGCAGGTGAAGCTGAACGCCCACGGCCGCGCCAACCTCGACGAATTCGCCGCCAAGATCCGCGAATATCCGGAGGTTCTGGACTGCTACGTGCTGCTGGGCTCGGTCGATTTCATGATCCGGGTGGTCGCCGAGGACATCAGCGCCTATGAGCGCTTCTTCTTCGAGAAGCTGTCCCAGCTTCCCGGCGTTCAGGAAATTACCTCGACGGTCGCGCTGTCGGAGATCAAGGCGACGACGGCGTTGCCGATCTGATGGGGCTTCGACAAATTGTGCCTGACCCTTCGACAGGCTCAGGGTGAGCGGGGGTAGTGTAAATTCCCAATTCCGCTCAGGCTGAGCTTGGCGAAGCCCCCTCGGTACAACCTGCCAGCGGTTCTGGATGATGAAAGGTTTTGGATGTCGCACCCCCTCACGATCGAACCCACCCCCGAAGCGCCGCAACTGACGGACAGGATGCGCCTCAAGGCCATCGTCGCGGGCTCTGCGGGCAATCTGATCGAGTGGTACGACTTCTACGTCTACGCCTTCACCGCGCTCTATTTCTCCTCCGAGTTCTTCCCCAAGAGCGACGCGCTGGTGCAGGTCATGGCGACCAGCGGCATCTTCGCGGTGGGCTTCCTGATGCGGCCGATCGGGGGATGGTTCTTCGGGCGCTATGCCGACCGGCACGGGCGCCAGAAGGCGATGGTCGTCTCGGTGCTGATGATGGGTGCGGGGGCGCTGCTGATCGCGTCGCTTCCGACATACGCGACGATCGGCGTCGCGGCTCCGGCGCTGCTGCTGCTGGGACGCATGCTGCAGGGCTTCTCGACCGGCGGGCAGTACGGCACGGCGGCTACGTATCTCTCCGAGATCGCCGGGCCGAAGCGACGCGGGTTCTGGTCCTCGTTCCAGTACGTCACGCTGATCGGCGGGCAGCTGACCGCGACGCTGGTGATCCTGCTGCTTCAGCAGCTCCTGGGCGATGCCGGGATGAAGGCGTGGGGCTGGCGCATCGGCTTCCTGATCGGTGCCGTCGCCGCCGGGTGCATCGTGCTGTTGCGCGATCACATGCACGAGACCGCAGACGCCAGGGACCGTGAAGGCGCCGAGGCTGGAAGCCTAGCGGAACTATTCCGCCACTCGACCCGCGCCTTCCTGATCGTTGCGGCGCTGACGGCGGGCGGCAGCCTGATGTTCTATTCCTTCACCACCTATATGCAGAAGTTCCTCGTCCTGACCGTCGGCATGGCCAAGGAGACGGCGACGCTGATGATGACGGCGGTGCTGATCGTGTTCATGATCCAGCAGCCGCTGATGGGCCTGCTCTCCGACCGGATCGGGCGGCGCAACAACATCGTCGCCTTCGCCGCGCTGGGCGTGGTGTTCACGGTGCCGCTGTTCAGCGCGCTGGCGGTGACGAAAAGCCCCGTCACCGCGTTCCTGCTGATCGCGGCGGGGCTGACGATCTGCAGTTTCTACACCTCCGTCAGCGGGCTGTTCAAGGCGGAGCTGTTCCCCGTCCATGTCCGCGCGCTGGGCGTGGGCCTTGCCTATGGTGTGGCCAACGCGCTGTTCGGCGGCACAGCGGAGAACGTGGCCTTCGCCTTCAAGCAGATCGGCATGGAGCACGGCTTCTACTGGTACGTCACTGCGTTCTGCGTGGTGTCGCTGGTGGCGGCGCTGATGCTGCCCGACACCCGCCGCGAAAATCCGCTGGACCGCGTGGCCACGGCCTAGAGCCTGCATCGTCATTGCGAGCGCAGCGAAGCAATCGAGGGCAGTCTTGCGCCGCTCTGGATTGCTTCGCTGCGCTCGCAATGACGAGAAGAGATGTAATCCAACATCGACATGCGGGACGGTACTATATCCTGCTGTGTATAGTTATGCTGTGCACAGTGATGAACATTACTCAACATCGCATGCAATCGTGACGCCGTAGCGCCGGGCAACTTATCCGGGCAGAGTGGGTTGATGGTCACATAGGGCGCGCCTTGGGCAAGGAAGGCGTGAATCGGCTGCGGTTTTGCCGTGGTCGTCTCTTAAAAGAAAGCATCACCCATGACGGAAGGATACGGAGCGATCTCTCGGCGCGACGTTCTCAAGACCAGTGCGACGGGCGCGGCGATCGCCGGTTCGCTCGGCCCGGGCAACGTGGCGATGGCACAGGCTCAGACCGCCGCGCCGCCGCATGCCGCCGTCAGCCTCAAGATCAACGGCAAGGTGACCCGGCTGGAGCTGGACACCCGCACCACGCTGCTCGATGCCCTGCGCGAGTATGTGAAGCTGACCGGCACCAAGAAGGGCTGCGACCACGGCCAGTGCGGCGCCTGCACGGTCATCGTCAACGGCCGCCGCATCAACTCGTGCCTGACCCTGGCGGTGATGCACGAGGGCGACGAGGTGACCACCATCGAAGGCCTCGGCAGCCCCGACAACCTGCACCCGATGCAGGCCGCCTTCGTCGAGCATGACGGCTACCAGTGCGGCTACTGCACACCGGGCCAGATCTGCTCGGCCGTCGCGGTGCTCGAGGAGATCCGCGCCGGCGTGCCCAGCCACGTCACGGCCGACGTCTCCAAGCCCTCGCCGATGACGACGACCGAGATGCGCGAGCGCATGAGCGGCAACATCTGCCGCTGCGGCGCTTACTCCAACATCGCCGAAGCCATGGCTCAGGTCGCAGGAGTGAAGGCATGAGGCCGTTCACCTATGAGCGCGCCACGAGCGCGCAGGATGCGGCTGCGAAAGTCGCCGCGACGCCGGGCGCGCGCTTCATCGCGGGTGGCACCAACCTGCTCGACCTGATGAAGCTGGAGATCGAGACGCCGACGCACCTGATCGACGTCAACGGTCTCGGTATGGACAAGATCGAGCCTATAGACGGCGGCGGCCTGCGCATCGGTGCGCTGGTCCGCAACACCGACCTCGCCGCCGACGCGCGCGTGCGCAAGGACTACGGCGTGCTCACCCGCGCGCTCGTTGCGGGCGCTTCGGGCCAGCTGCGCAACAAGGCGACGACGGCGGGCAACCTGCTCCAGCGCACCCGCTGCCCGTATTTCTACGACGTCAACATGCCCTGCAACAAGCGCAAGCCCGGCTCGGGCTGCGCGGCGATCGGCGGTTTCAGTCGTCCGCTCGGCGTGATCGGCACCAGCGACGCCTGTATCGCCACGCATCCCAGCGACATGGCGGTGGCGATGCGCGTGCTCGATGCCTCGGTCGAGACGATCCGCCCCGACGGCACCACCCGCGCCATTCCCATCGCCGACTTCCACACGCTGCCGGGCCAGACCCCGCACGTGGAAACCGCGCTGGAGAAGGGCGAGATGATCATCTCCGTCGCGCTCCCCAAGCCCAGGGGCGGCACGCATATCTACCGCAAGGTCCGCGACCGTGCGTCCTACGCCTTCGCGCTCGTCTCCGTCGCGGCGGTGATCGGCAAGGACGGGAAGGGCGCCGTGGCGCTCGGCGGTGTCGCGCCCAAGCCGTGGCGTGTCGAGGAAGCCGACGCCTTGCTGCCCAAGGGCTCGAAGGCCGTCGCCGACCGACTCTTCGCCGGGGCCACCCCGCGCGAGGACAATGCATTCAAGCTGACCCTCGCCCAGCGCACCATCGCGGCGGTTCTTGCGGAGGCAAAAGCATGAAGTTCGATACCCCCGCAGGGACCAACCCGATCGACCGCATGAAGGTCGTCGGCAAGCCCACCACGCGCATCGACGGCCCGCTCAAGGTCACCGGCCACGCGCCTTATGCCTACGAGCATCAGGAACTGCCGGGGAAACCGGCTTACGGCTACGTCGTCGGCTCGGCGGTGGCGAAGGGCACGATACGCTCGATGGACACCTCGCGCGCCGAACGCGCGCCGGGGGTGGTCGCCGTGGTCACGCACCGCAACGCGGGCAAGATCGCCAAGGGCAACTTCAACACCGCGATGCTGCTCGGCGGGCCGAAGATCCAGCACTACCATCAGGCGATCGCCGTGGTCGTCGCCGAAACCTTCGAGCAGGCCCGCTCCGCCGCCGCGCTGATCGACGTCGATTATGCGCGCGACGGCGGCGCCTTCGACCTCGCCGCCGCCAAGGTGGATGCGCCGGACGCCACCGGCTCCGACGCGCCGACCGCCGTGGGTGACTTCGCGGGAGCCTTCGCCGCCGCGCCGGTGCAGCTCGACCAGATGTACACCACGCCCGACCAGAGCCACGCGATGATGGAGCCGCATGCCACCATCGCCGCGTGGGAGGGCGACAAGCTCACCGTCTGGAGCGCCAACCAGATGGTCGCGTGGGGCGCGGGCGATCTTGCCCGCACGCTGCAGATTCCCCCTGAGAACGTCCGCCTGATTGCGCCTTATATCGGCGGCGGTTTCGGCGGTAAGCTGTTCCTGCGCTCGGACGTGCTCATGGCCTCGTTGGGTGCGAAGGCGGCGAAGCGTCCGGTCAAGGTCGCGCTGCCGCGTCCGTTCATGGGCAACAACACCACGCACCGCCCCGCGACGATCCAGCGCATCCGCCTCGGCGCGACGAAGGACGGCAAGCTGACCGCCATCGGTCACGAAAGCTGGTCGGGCGATCTCGAAGGCGGCGGCCCGGAAAGCGCCACGCAGCAGACCAAGCTGCTCTACGCGGGTGCAAACCGCATGACCGCGCTGCGTCTCGCCGTTCTCGACCTGCCCGAAGCCAACGCCATGCGCGCGCCGGGCGAGGCGCCCGGCCTGATGGCGCTGGAAATCGCCGTCGACGAACTGGCCGAGAAGCTGGGCATGGACCCGGTGAAGCTGCGCGTCATCAACGATACCCAGGTCGATCCCGAAAAGCCCGAGCGCCCGTTCTCGCAGCGCAACCTCGTGCGCTGTCTGGAGGAGGGCGCCGAGCGCTTCGGCTGGGCGCGGCGCAAGGCTCCGGGCCAGGTTCAGGACGGCCGCTGGCTGATCGGCATGGGCGTGGCGGCGGCGTTCCGCAACAACCTTAACATGAAGTCCGGCGCGCGCGTCCGGCTCAGCCCCTCGGGGCAGGTCACGGTCGAGACCGACATGACCGACATCGGCACCGGCACTTACACCATCATGGCGCAGACCGCGGCCGAGATGCTGGGCGTACCGCTTGCCAAGGTGACGGTGAAGCTGGGCGATTCCTCGTTCCCGGTCTCGGCCGGATCGGGCGGGCAGTGGGGGGCGAACTCCTCGACGGCGGGGCTCTACGCGGCTTGCGTCAAGCTGCGCGAGGCGATCGTCAGCAAGCTGGGCCTCGGGCCGGGCGAGGCAGTGTTCGAGAACGGACAGGTCCATGTCGGCAACCGCGTCGCGGACATTGCTGCTGCGGCCAAGGGCGGCGAGATCGTGGTGGAAGACTCGATCGAGTTCGGCGATCTAGGCAAGAAGTTCCAGCAGTCCACCTTCGGCGCGCACTTCGTCGAGGTGGCCGTCGATCGCTACACCGGCGAGACGCGCGTGCGGCGCATGCTGGCGGTCTGCGCGGCGGGGCGCATCCTCAACCCCACGGCGGCGCGCAGCCAGGTCATCGGGGCGATGACCATGGGCGTGGGCGGCGCGCTGATGGAGGAACTGGCGGTCGACAAGCGCTTCGGCTTCTTCGTCAACCACGACCTCGCCGGGTACGAAGTGCCGGTCCATGCCGACATTCCGCATCAGGAGGTCGTGTTCCTCGACGAGGCGGACGACAAGGTCTCTCCCATGAAGGCCAAGGGCGTGGGCGAACTGGGCCTGTGCGGCGTCGGCGCGGCGGTGGCGAACGCGATCTACAACGCCACCGGCGTGCGCGTGCGCGATTATCCCATCACGCTGGACAAGCACCTCGACAAGCTGGGCGAAGTGGTCTGAGCCTTTAGAGTCCTCTTTCGGGGAGGAACCCCTCCGACTTCCAGTCGGATACTGGCTTCAGCCGTAGACTCGCGTGCAAGCCTGTAACCTCGGGAAAAACGGAAGACCGCCTGAAGGGCGTAAGTCTTCCGTTTTTCCCGAGGTTACAGGCTATGCGCTACAAGAGCGGTTGTCACACGACATTCCATCATCGCTATCATCTCGTCTGGGCACCCAAGTATCGCTTCAAGGTGCTCCATGGCGACGTGCGCCTGCGGGTCCGGGAAATTATCAGGCAAGTTTGCGCCGAGATGGGCGTGACGATCATCAATGGGGCACTGTCGAAGGACCACGTGCACATGTTCGTCGAAATCCCGCCGCACGTTTCCGTCAGCGATTTCGTCCGCCGTGCCAAGGGGCGATCGTCACGGAAAATCCAGCAGGAGTTCGAGCACATCCGCAAGCGGTATTGGGGGCAACGCTTCTGGCAACGCGGCTACTTCTCGACTACCTCCGGCAACATCACCGATGACATCATCATGCGGTATCTCGAAAAGCATACCCACAAGGATGGCTTCAGCCCCGCCGCATGATCCTACCGGCGTCAGCCGGTCAGTCATTCAGCCACTCTTCGTCATTGCGAGCGAAGCGAAGCAACCCAGGGCGGCGTAGTGCTGCCCTGGGTTGCTTCGCTTCGCTCGCAATGACGGGAAAGATGAGAAAATTTGGCAGCGGGCGACTTCCGGTCCTAGAATGCCGCCCTCCTCGTATTCGGGATTACCGCATAAATGCCCTTCCGGCGTTCCGATCTTGCCGACCTTTCGTATTTCCTCGCCATCGCGCGGCACCGCAACTTCCGGAAGGCGGCGACCGAACTGGGCGTCAGCGCCTCGGCGCTCAGCCATTCGCTGCGCGGGCTGGAGGAGCGGCTCAAGGTCCGGCTCGTCAACCGCACCAACCGCTCGGTCACGCTGACGGCGGCGGGCGAGGACCTGCAGGCCGCGATCCGCGACCCCTTCGCCGCGATCCACGAGGCCGAGGATCTGCTCAACCTCCACCGCGATGCCCCCACCGGCCGCGTGCGCCTCAACGTCCCGGACGAGGCGGCGATGCGGATGCTGGCGCCGGTGCTGCCCGAATTCGTCACGCGCTATCCCGACGTGGAACTCGATATCAGCGTGGACAACACGATGGTGGACGTGATCGAGGCGGGCTTCGACGCAGGGATACGCTTTGGCGGCACCGTGCCCGAGGACATGATCGCCCAGCGCCTTTCACCCGATTTCCGCTGGGTGGTGGCAGGCGCGCCCGCCTACTTCGCAAAGCACGGCGAGCCGCAGCATCCCGACGACCTGATGCAGCACCAGTGCATCCGCCTGCGGCTCGGCAACGGGCGGATGTACAATTGGGATTTCGACCGGGGCGAGGAGTCCCTCGCGCTGGCGGTGCCCGGCGGCATCATCGTCGACAACGGCAGCGTCAGCCGCGCGTTGGCCCTGAGCGGCATGGGGCTGATGTACGCGGCGGAACCGGCGATCGCCCCGCTGCTGGCCCACGGCTCGTTGCGCGCGGTGCTGCAGGAGTGGGCCTCGCCGGGGCCGGGTTACTTCATCTATTATTCCAGCCGGCGCCAGGTGCCGAGGGGCCTTCGCCTGCTGATCGACCTGATCCGCGAGATGAAGCCGCTGGGGTGAGCAGACCCTTCGACAAGCTCAGGGTGAGCGGAATTGGTGTAAACCTTCCAATCCGCTCAGGCTGAGCTTGTCGAAGCCCCATCGGGAAAGACTGCGCCCGCCTCAATAATCCTCGGTGTCGATCGAGGCATTCATGGTCGGCGAGTAGCGGTGACCGCTGACCGTCTGCTGGTTGATGATCTCTCCGGCGCGCGCGATCACCTCCGGCGCGATGTCCAGCGTCATCGTCCCGTGGTTCTGGTCGAAGTGCGCGATCGAACGGGTGCCGGGGATCGCATGCAGGTGCTCGCCCTGCGCCAGTACCCAGGCCAGCGACAGCTGCGCGGGCGTCGCCCCGGCTTCTGCGGCGAGGGCGGCAAGCTGCTCGATCAGCGCGAGGTTGGCCGGCCAGTGCTCTGCCGAGAAGCGCGGCATGCTCAGGCGGATGTCCTTGCCGCCCAGCTGCTCGGGCGCGGTGATCTCGCCGCACAGCGCGCCGCGTCCGACCGGGGAGAACGCGACCAGCGCGATGCCGAGTTCGCGCGTGGTGTCCAGCGCGCCCAGTTCGACGTTGCGGGTCCAGAGCGAATATTCGGTCTGCACCGCCGCCATCGGGTGCACTGCATGGGCCTCGCGGATATGGGCGCTCGACCATTCGGAGACGCCGTAGGCCCCGATCTTGCCTGCCTCGATCAGCCGCGCCATCGCGCCGACCGAATCCGCGATAGGCGTGTCGCGGTCGAGCCGGTGCATGTAGAACAGGTCGACATGGTCGGTGCCCAGCCGCTTGAGGCTGGCGTCGATCGAGGCGGCGATGCTCTCCGGGCGGCAGTCGGTGCCGCGACGCTCGCCTTCGAGCACGATGCCGGTCTTGGTGGCGAGGAAGAATTCGTCGCGCCGGTCCATGATCGCCTCGCGCAGGGTCTCCTCGCTGACGCCCATGCCGTAGATATTCGCGGTGTCGAAATGGTCGCAACCGGCGTCCAGGGCATGGCGGAATAGCGAAACCGCATCCGCGCGGTCGGGCGCCTCGCCGTAGGCCCAGGCGATGTTCATGCAGCCGAGGCCGATGGCGGCGACTTCGCGGCCGGCGAGAAGGCGTTTGGTCATGGGGTATCCTGTATTCGGGGGAACCGCAGAGGTCGGCCAAATTGCTTGGCCAGTCAAGCGCGTGGGACGCAGCAGGCTTGCAGAGATTGCATGTGAATATATGCAACTAAGTCGCAATAGCGATGGACATGATGAACTTGTGCCTTATCTAACCCGCTGACGACATTGTATGAGCGAAGGAGGTCTCGAAGCCATGGAAACCCGCCGCGAATCCGACAGCATCGGTGAAATCGACGTACCCGCCAGCGCCTACTGGGGCGCGCAGACCCAGCGCTCGATCGAGAACTTCCCCTTCGGCGAAACCGAGCGCATGCCGATCGCCATCGTCCATGCCCTGGCGCTGGTGAAGCAGGCGGCGGCGCGGGTGAATCGCAAGCACGGGCTCGACGCGAAAGTGGCCGACGCCATCGAGAGCGCCGCGCAGGAAGTCGTCTCGGGCAAGCTCGACGACCAGTTCCCGCTGGTGATCTGGCAGACCGGCTCGGGCACGCAGTCCAACATGAACGTCAACGAGGTGATCGCGGGCCGCGCCAACGAGATCCTGACCGGTACGCGCGGTGGCAAGTCGCCGGTCCATCCCAACGACCATGTGAACATGGGCCAGTCCTCGAACGATAGCTTCCCCACCGCGCTGCATGTGGCGGCGGCGCGCGCGGCGAACGACAAGCTCTACCCCGCGCTGGCGCAGCTGCACGCCTCGCTTCAGGCCAAGTCGGAAGCGTGGAAGGACATCGTCAAGATCGGCCGCACGCACTTGCAGGACGCGACGCCGGTGACGCTGGGGCAGGAATTCTCCGGCTACGTCCAGCAGCTTCACCTTGCGCGCGGCCGCATCGAACCGGCCGTCTCGGGCGAAGTGAGCGCGCTGGCGCAGGGCGGTACGGCGGTCGGCACCGGGCTGAACGCGGTGCCGGGCTTCGACGTCGACGTGGCGGCCGAACTCGCCAGCCTCACCGGTCTGCCGTTCCGCACTGCCGAGAACAAGTTCGAGGCGCTCGCCTCCAACGATCCGCTGGTGCACTTGTCCTCCACGCTCTCGACGCTGGCGGTAGCGCTGACCAAGATCGCCAACGACGTGCGCTGGCTGGGCTCGGGCCCGCGCTCCGGCCTTGGCGAGCTGGATCTGCCCGCCAACGAGCCGGGCAGCTCGATCATGCCGGGCAAGGTCAACCCGACCCAGTGCGAGATGCTGACGATGGTGTCCGCGCAAGTCATCGGCAATCATCAGGCGGCGACCATCGGCGGCCTGCAGGGCGCGTTCGAACTCAACGTGTTCAAGCCGCTGATCGGCGCGGCGGTGATCCGCTCGATCGACCTGCTTTCGGTCGGCATGGTCAGCTTCGCCGAGCGCTGCGTCGACGGCATCGAGCCGAACCGTGCGCGGATCGCCGAACTGCTCGACCGCTCGCTGATGCTGGTGACCGCGCTGGCACCCGAGATCGGCTACGACAACGCCGCCAAGATCGCCAAGCACGCGCATGCCGAGGGCCAGACGCTCAAGCAGGCGGCGCTGGAACTGGGGCTGGTGGACGAAGCGACGTTCGACCGCGTGGTGCGGCCCGAAACGATGGTGTGACCGGCTGGGGCTTCGACAAGCTCAGCCTGAGCGAAATTTGGAAGTTCTCTCTCCACCCGCTCAGGCTGAGCCTGTCGAAGCCCCGTCGATACAGAACCCCGCTCTCATTTTTGCAACGATCCGTTCCGATCATTGCGTTTGATCGCGCAGGTCTGGCAAGGCAGTTAGGACCCGGGTGCGGGGCGTGGACTTTGACGGTCGCGTGGCGCACCTTCCTGACCCTTCCGACCGCGCGAGACCATGGCCGAACATCCCGCCAATTCCCCCCGTCCTGAAGTACCGCAGGGCGAAGCGGAGATCGCCACCGCGGCTGTCGCGCGCGCCTTGCCGATCCTGCCCGAGTGTGCCCCTGGCGTTGCCGCCAACCTCGCGCTGCTGGCGCGCCATGTCCGCACGATGCGCGGCGAACCGGCATGAGGACGATCGCACAAACCGCCACTGCCGTGCGCGCCGGGACGCTCAGTGCCCGCGCCATGGTGGAAGAAGTGCTGATCGCCCTGGTCGCCGACGAGCATGTAGCCGTCACCCGCGTCCTGCACGACCGTGCTCGTGCCGAGGCCGACGCGGTCGATGCGATGGTGGCTGCCGGGCGCGATCCGGGGCCGCTGGCGGGCGTGCTCTATGGTGTGAAGGATTTGTTCGACCTCGCAGGGCTGCCGACCACGGCAGGCTCCACGATCTACGTCGATGCCGCCCCCGCCACGTCCGACGCCGAGACAGTGGCCAGGCTCAAGGCTGCGGGCGCGATCTGCCTCGCCACTCTCAACATGGACGAGTTCGCCTACGGCTTCGCGACGATCAACGCGGCTTACGGCACGACCCGCAATCCTCACGATTCCTCCCGCCTCGCAGGCGGTTCCTCGGGCGGCTCGGCTGCGGTCGTCGCGGCCGGGCTGCTCGCTTTCGCGCTGGGATCGGACACCAACGGCTCGATCCGCGTGCCCGCCAGTTTGTGCGGTCTCTATGGCCTGAAGCCCACGCATGAGGGCCTGCCGCTGGGCGGCGTGTTCCCCTTCGCCGAGAGCTTCGACGACATCGGCCCCTTCACTCGCTCGGTGGAGGATATGGCGCTGGTCTGGCAGGTACTCGCAGGGCGCGAGCCCGCAAGCCGCAGCGAGTTTCGCATCGCCCGCCTCGGCGGCCGTTTCCGCGAGAACGCGCAAGGCGAGCAGCTTGCCGCCATCGATGCCATCGCCCCCGATGCACCGCTGATCGAACTGCCCGAGATTGCTCGCGCGCGCTCTGCCGCCTTCATCATCACCGCCTATGAGGGCGGCACGCTTCACCGCCAGGCGCTGGCGGTGAATGCGATGGGTTTCGACCCGCAGGTCCGCGACCGCCTGCTGGCCGGTGCCCTGCTGCCCGATGCGCTTTACGAGGAGGCGCAGGCATTCCGCGCCGAATACCGCGCCCGGATCGAGGCACTGGTGGCCGATTACGACGTGCTGCTCGCCCCGGCGACGCCGACTTTCGCGCCGCCGATCGCCGATCCGCGCATCCTGATCGATGGCGCGCCGTCTCCGGCGCGGGCGGATCTGGGCATTCATACCCAGCCGATCACCTTCACGGCATTGCCGTCGCTGGCGGTTCCGCTCTACCGGCCGGGCATGCTGCCGATCGGCCTGCAACTGATCGGCGGACCAGGGCGAGAGCCCGACCTGTTCGCCTTCGCCGCCATGCTCGAAGCGAACGGGACGATCGGATTTTCCATGCCGCTGGGGGCGGCGCGTATTATTGATTTTACGCCGCCTGTGGCGGCGAGGGGGTAACAGGCGTGACGCAGACCGCAACCACCATCGATGCACCGGAGGTCGTGCCTTCGGGCAAACTGGACCGCTACTTCTCGCTGACCGCGCGCGGCACCACCGCGCGCACGGAAGTGCTGGCGGGCATGACCACGTTCCTGACAATGGCCTACATCGTGCTGGTCAACCCGGCGATCCTGGGCAGCGCGGGCATGCCGGTCGCCTCGGTGGCGGCGGCGACGTGCTTTGCGGCGGCCTTCGCCTCGATCCTGATGGGCTTCGTGGCCAACACCCCGCTGGCGCTGGCGCCGGGCATGGGGCTGAATGCCTACTTCAGCTTCACCGTCGTGCAGCAGATGGGCGTGCCCTGGCCGGTGGCGCTGGGCTGCGTGTTCATCTCGGGCGTGGCATTCCTGCTGCTGACGCTGACGGGCATCCGCCAGCTGATCGTCACCTCGATCCCGCAGTACCTCTTCGCGGCGGTGGCGGGCGGCATCGGTCTGTTCATCGGCTTCATCGGCCTCAAGGATTCCGGCATCGTGGTCGCCAACCCGGCGACGTTCGTGGCGCTTGGCGACCTGAAGGCGCCCGGAGCGGCGCTGGCGCTGTTCGGCCTGCTGGTCATCGGCGCGTTGTCGGTGTGGAACGTGCGCGGGGCGATGCTGATCGGCATCCTTGCCACCACCGTGGTCGGCTGGATCGCGGGCATGGTCTCGATCAGCCCCGAGCCTTACTCGCTCTCCGCGCTGACCGGGACCGCGTTCCAGCTCGATCTTGCGGGCGTCTTCGGGCTTTCCGGCAAGCATGGCCTCGGCCTGCTGGAAATCCTGTTCGTCTTCCTCTTCGTCGACCTGTTCGACAATATCGGCACCCTCGTCGCCGTCACCAAGCGCGCCGGGCTGATGGACGCGGCGGGCCGCATTCCGGGCCTCAATCGCATCCTCGTGACCGACGCTGTCGCCACGATGGTCGGCTCGATGGCGGGCACCAGCACCGTCACCAGCTATGTCGAGAGCGCCGCGGGCGTGCAAGTGGGCGGGCGCACCGGCCTGACCTCGGTGGTGACCGGCGTCCTGTTCCTGGCAATGATGTTCGTCGCGCCTTACGCGCAGGTGATCCCGCTGGCCGCCACCGCGCCCGCGCTCATCATCGTCGGCGGCCTGATGCTGCTGCCGCTGACCGAAGTGGAATGGGAGGACCCGCTGGCGGCGATCCCCGCGTTCCTGACGGTGGCGATGATCCCGCTGACGTTTTCGATCGCCAATGGGCTTGCCTTCGGCATCACCGCCCACGCCGTGCTCAAGATCGTACGCGGGACGATCACGAAGAAGGACGGCTTCCTGCTGGTCTTGGCGCTGCTGTTCGTCGCCCGCTTCGTGTGGATGGGCGGCGCCTGATGCGCGGCGTCATCGCCTCGGCTCTTGCCCTCGTCGCCCCGTGCCTCGCTTCGCCTGCGCTGGCGGACGAGCGGCTGGACCTCACCCCCCGTACCTTGGTGATGACGGCCTATCAGCCCGAATGGAACGCGCTGGTCCATGCCGTGAGCGAGCAGAAGGAACATAGCCTCAACGGGGCGACTTACCTGACCGGTACGCTGGAGGGCAAACCGGTGCTGCTGATGCAGAGCGGCGTGTCGATGGTGAACGCGGCGATGAACACCCAGCTGGTGATTGACCGCTTCACCGTGAAGCGCATCGTCTTTTCAGGCATCGCGGGCGGTGTCGATCCGTCACTGACGATCGGCGACGTCATCGTGGCGGAAGACTGGGGCCAGTATCTGGAAGTCAACTTCGCGCGCAAGGCAGGCCGCAAGGGCTGGAAGTCGCCTGAGGCCGTCTCGCCCGAGGCACCGGGCAACTGGAACTTCATCTTCCCGCGCGGGGTTACGGTGCCCAATGCCGCTACCCCGTCGAAGCGGTTCTTCACCTTCGCTATGGACCCGGCATTGCTGGATTTGGCGCGCAAAGTCGCGCCGACGATCGCGATGGAACGCTGCGTACCGCCTTCGGAGCACCAGCTTCCCGGCAGCGAACTGTGTCTCGCCAAGCCGCCCAAGGTCGTCGTCGGCGGCACGGGCGTCAGCGCGGGGGTCTATGCCGACAATGCCGAGTTCCGCGAATATCTCTACAAGGCCTGGCACGCCCGCGTGCTCGACATGGAGAGCGGGGCGGTGGCCCAAGTCGCCTATGCCAACCAGGTGCCGACAATCGTGTTCCGATCCTTGTCGGACCTTGCGGGCGGCGACAAGCACAAGAACATGGAGGACACCTACGAGCGCCTCGCCTCGGTGAACTCCGCCCACGTGGTGCGCGCCTTCGTGGCGGCGCTTCCGGACTGAGAGGTTCTATGCAGACCGTAACCGCCCGCAACGGCATCGCCACCGCGCCGCACTTCCTCGCCGCGCAGGCGGGCCGCGACGTGCTTGCCCACGGCGGCAGTGCGGTGGAGGCCTGCGTCGCCATCGCCGCGACGCTGGCCGTCGTCTACCCGCACATGACCGCGATCGGCGGCGACGGCTTCTGGGTGATCCGCGAGCCGGACGGCACCGTGCACTCGATCCACGGCTGCGGCGGCGCGGCGGCGACGGCCGACCTGTCGCTCTATGCCGGGTTGGAGGCGGTGCCGACGCGCGGGCCTCTGGCGGCGAATACGGTGGCGGGGACGATCTCCGGCTGGGCGGCGGCGCTGGAGGCAGATTACTGCACCTTGCCGCTTGAGCGGCTGCTGCGCGATGCGATCACCCATGCCGAGAACGGCATGACGGTGACGAAGGGCGGCGCGGCCATCGCGGCAGGGAAGGGCGACGAACTGCGCGGACAGCCCGGCGCCTACGCCGCGACCTTCGAGCCGGAAGGCCGCCCGTTGGCCGAGGGCGACACGCTGCGTCTCCCCGCGTTGGCGGAGACCTTGCGCAAGCTGGCCGCGAACGGGCTGCAGGACTTCTACACCGGCGAACTGGCCGCTTTGATCGCCGCCGATCTGGAGGCGCTAGGCAGCCCGGTTTCCGCCGCAGACCTCGCCGCGCACACGGCGACCTGGCCGGACCCGCTGCATACGCGCGTCGGCGGTGCGACGCTCTACAACGCGACGCCGCCGACGCAGGGCTTTGCCTCGCTGCTGATCCTGGCATTGTTCGACCGGCTCAAGGCCGATGCCCCCGAAGGCTTCGACCACGTCCATGGCCTTGTCGAGGCGACCAAGCAGGCATTCCTGATGCGCGACGTGCATGTCGGCGACCCGGCGTATACGGACTTCGACTTTCAGGCGCTGCTCTCCGACCCCGCCGCGCTGGACGAACTCGCCGCGCGGATCGACCCGGCGAAGGCGCTGGAATGGCCGCAGCCGCCGCAGTGGGGCGATACCTGCTGGTTCGGCGCCGCCGATGCCGAGGGCCGGGTGGTGTCGTGCATCCAGTCCACCTATTTCGAGTTCGGCTCGGGCCTCGTGCTGCCGCAGACCGGGATCACCTGGCAGAACCGGGGCAGTTCGTTCCGCCTTGCCGAGTCCGGCTGGAATGCCCTGAAACCCGGCCGCAAGCCGTTCCATACCCTCAACCCGGCACTGGCGGTGTTCGAGGACGGGCGCGTCATGGCCTATGGCACGATGGGCGGCGAGGGCCAGCCGCAGACGCAGGCGGCGCTGTTCACGCGCTATGCCCGCTTCGGCATGGACCTGCAGGACGCCATCAACGCCCCGCGCTGGCTGCTCGGCCGGACCTGGGGGGACGTCACGACCTCGCTCAAGCTGGAGGACGGTTTCGACGAGGGGCTTTACGCGCAGCTCACCGATGCTGGCCACGACGTCGAGCGCGTCGGTGGCCTGACCGCGACGATGGGGCATGCGGGTGCGGTGGTGCGCCTTGCAGGCGGTTCGTTCGAGGGCGCATCCGACCCCCGCAGCGATGGCGAGGCAGCCGGATGGTGAGCTTTGCGCTTCGCCTTGGGGGCTTCGACAAGCTCAGCCTGAGCGGGATTTGGGCGGAGTATGTCAAACCTGTCGGCATTTCCTCCAAGCCGCTCAGGCCGAGCTTGTCGAAGCCCGGGCACTGTCTTCTCCTCCATGCCGAGACAATCGCATGACCGCCCTCGACATCCCCGGTGGCACCCGCGCTGTCGCACGGTGCGATGCCTTGCGGATAGCGCCCTACAGCGACATGGAGGGCGGCTTGTTCCGCGCCTACCTCACTCCGGCCTATGCCGCCGCGCAGGAGCAATTGGCCCGGTGGATGGAGGCCGCAGGCATGCGCGTCCACGTCGACGCCGCCGCCAATCTGGTGGGCCGCTATGACGGCCACCTCGGCCATGCCCCGGCGCTGGTGATCGGCAGCCACCTCGATTCCGTGCGTGACGCAGGGCCTTACGACGGCCCGCTGGGCATCATGCTCGGCATCGAGGCGGTCGCCGCGCTCCATGCCGAAGGGCGCCGACTGCCGTTCCCGATCGAGGTCTATGCCTTCGGCGACGAGGAAGGATCGCGCTTTCCCGCCGCGATGCTGACGAGCCGTGCGGTGGCCGGGACCCTCGATGCCGCCGCGCTCGATATCACGGATACGGCGGGCGTGACGCTGGCCGAGGCGCTGGTGACGACGCCCGACTATCTCACTGCCGCCCGCTCGCCCGATACCACGTTGGCTTACCTCGAAGCACATATCGAGCAGGGGCCGGTGCTGGAGGCGGACGGCCTCGCGGTCGGCACCGTCACCGGCATCGCCGCGCAGCTGCGCTACCGCGTCACCGTCAAGGGCATGGCCGGGCACGCGGGGACCGCGACGATGCGCCTGCGCCGCGATGCGCTGGCGGGTGCGGCGGCGATGGTGCTGGCGGTGGAGCAGATCGCCCGCGCGGACAACTCCGACGTCGTCGCCACCGTCGGCGTGCTGGAGGCGCTGCCTGGCGCCCCCAACGTCATCCCCGGCGAGGTCCGCTTCACCATCGACGTTCGCTCGGGCGCGGAAGAACGGCGCGACGCGGTGGCCGAGGCTATCCTCGCGCGGATCGGAGAAATCGCCGAGGCGCGGGCGCTGGAACTGGCCGTCAGCCTGATCCACGACCTTGCCGCCAGCCCCAGCGATCCCGCGCTGATGGACCTGATGGACGATGCGCTCGCAGCCGCCGGGCAGCCGGTGCGTCGTCTGGTGTCGGGCGCCGGGCACGATGCCATGAACATGGCCGCGCTGTGCCCCACTGTTATGCTGTTCATCCGGTGCCGCGAAGGCATCAGCCACAATCCGGCCGAGCATGTCGAGCCTGCCGATGCGGAGATCGCGTTGCGGGTAATGCTCGGTTTCATAGACCGCCTTGGAGATTCCTTTGTCGCTTGATCCGCAGCTCTTTGGAGAAATCGACCCGCCCCAGCGCCTGCTGATGGGTCCGGGGCCGATCAATGCCCACCCGCGCGTGCTGCGGGCGATGAGCGCCGACCTGCTCGGCCAGTTCGATCCCGAGATGACCGGGTTCATGAATCAGGTCATGGCGCTCTACCGCCAGATCTTCGGGACGCAGAACAAGTGGACGATGCTGGTCGACGGCACCGCCCGCGCCGGGATCGAGGCGGCGCTGGTCAGCCTCGTCGCGCCGGGCGACGTGGTGCTGGTGGTCAACTTCGGCCGCTTCGGCCTGCTGCTGACGGAAATCCTCCAGCGCATCGGCGCGATCATCGAGACGGTCGAGGCGCCCTGGGGCGAAGTCGTGCCGATGGAGCGCATCGCCGAGGCCATCGCGCGTTGCCATCCCAAGATCGTGGCGACCATCCACGGCGACACCTCGACGACGATGGCGCAGCCGCTGGAAGGCTTCGGAGAACTGTGCCGCCGGGCGGGCGCGCTGTCCTACGTCGATGCCACCGCAACGATCGGCGGCATGGAACTGGCGGCGGATCGCTGGGATGTCGATGTGGTCACCGGCGGCCTGCAGAAGTGCCTCGGCGGCCCCTCGGGATCGGCCCCGATCACGATCTCCGACCGCGCCGCCGAGCACATCGGCAAGCGCCGTCATGTCGAGCAGGGCATCCGCGTCGCCGGAACGGTCGATGGTGCCGGGCCGCGCATCGGCTCGAACTACTTCGACCTCGCGATGATCATGGACTACTGGTCCGAGAAGCGCTTGAACCATCACACCGAGGCGACTTCGATGCTCTACGCCGCCCGCGAATGCGCGCGCATCGCGCTGGGCGAGGGGCTTGAGGCGCGCTATGCCCGCCATGCCTCGGCGGGCCGGGCGATGACGGCGGGCCTGCGCGCGATGGGCCTGACGGTGTTCGGCGACGACCGCTATCGCATGACCAACGTGACTGGCGTGTACATCCCCGCGGGCGTCGATGGCGAGGCCGTGCGCGGGGCCATGCGCGAGCTGTTCGAGATCGAGATAGGCACCGCTTTCGGTCCCTTGCAGGGCAAGATCTGGCGCATCGGTGCGATGGGTTACAACGCGATGAAGCACAAGGTGCTGCTGACGCTGGCGGCGCTGGAATCGTGCCTGGTGATGCAGGGCTTCGCGCTGCCGATGGGCGCGGCGGTTCCGGCGGCCATCGCGGCGTGGGAGGCATGAGGATGGGCGTGCAGCATGGGCTTCGACAAGCTCAGCCTGAGCGGAATTTCTCAATGCCGCTTACCCTTTCTCCGCTCGTCCTGAGCTTGTCGAAGGACCACAGTGCCACGGTGCATCCATGACGCGCGACCTCATCGGCTATGGTCAGAACCCGCCCGACCCGCAGTGGCCCGGCGGCGCGCGCGTGGCAGTGCAGTTCGTCGTCAATTACGAGGAAGGCGCCGAGAACTCGGTGCTGAACGGCGACAAGGGCTCAGAGGCGTTCCTGTCCGAAATGGTCGGCGCGGGCAGTCACCCGGACCGGGCGATGGCGATGGAGAGCCTCTACGAATACGGCAGCCGCGCCGGGTTCTGGCGCCTCCACCGCCTGTTCACCGAGCGCGGCCTGCCCGTCACCGTGTTCGGCGTAGCCAAGGCCATGGAAATGAACCCCGAGGCGGTCGCGGCGATGCTTGCGGCCGACTGGGAGATCGCCAGCCACGGCCTGCGCTGGATCGATTACCAGTACCAGCCCGAGGAAGTCGAACGCGCCCATATTGCCGAGGCCATCGCGCTCCACGAAAAGCTCACCGGCCAGCGCCCGCTCGGCTGGTATCAGGGCCGGACCTCGCCCAATACCGCGCGGCTGGTGGCCGAAGAGGGCGGGTTCCTCTACGATGCCGACAGCTACGCCGACGACCTGCCCTACTGGGACACTCGATACGGCAAACCGCAGCTGATCGTACCCTACACCCTCGACGTCAACGACATGAAGATCGTCGCGCTCAACGGCTTCACCGAGGGCGAGCAGTTCTTCCGCCACATGCGCGACACTTTCGACCAGCTGCGCGAGGAGGGCGGGCGGATGATGTCGATCGGCCTTCACGCTCGCATCGCCGGCAAGCCTGGCCGCGCGCGGTGGCTGGCGCGGTTCCTCGACCATGTCACCGCCAGCGGCGACGCCTGGGTGGCGCGGCGTATCGATATCGCCCGGCACTGGATGGAGGTGCATCCTCATGCGGATCAATGACCCCGTGCGCCTCGCCGAAGTCAGTCACGCCTTCCACGCCTACGAGACGGCGCTGATGGCGGACGATATCCCGGCGATGGACGCGCTGTTCCACGATGCGCCCACCACCAACCGCTACGGCGTGGGCGAAGTGCTCTATGGCATCGAGGCAATCCGCGCGTTCCGAAAGGGACGCGGCGGGTCTCCGCAGCGCAAGCTGGGGAAGGTCGCGATCACCGTTTACGGCGATACTTTCGCCACCGCCGATGCCGAATTCTTCCGCGAAGGCTCCGCCCCTGAAGCTGCTGGCCGCCGGGGGCGCCAGACGCAATCGTGGGTGCGCTTTGCGGACGGCTGGAAGGTCGTTTCCGCTCACGTCAGCCTTGAGGGGAGCACATCGTGACCGCGCTGTTCGAACACAGCCCCTGGGTGGAAGAGCGCGCCGACGCACGGCCGTCTTCCGGCGATCGTCATGCCGATCTGATGGCGGTCCTGTATGCCGCCAGCCCGGACGAGCAACTCGCGCTGATCCGCGCCCACCCGGAACTGGCGGGCAAGGCCGCGATCGACCGCACCCTGACCGAGGCCAGCACCGCCGAGCAGGCCAGCGCCGGGCTCGACCGCCTGACCCCTGAGGAATATGCCGAGTTCCACCGCCTGAACGCCGCTTACCGCGCAGCGTTCGACTTCCCTTTCATCATCTGCGTGCGCCTGACCGACAAGGCTGGTATCCTCGCCGCGATGGACCGCCGCCTCGCGAACGACCGCGAGACCGAAGTGGCGACCGCGCTGGAGCAGATCGGCGAAATCGTGCGCCTGCGCCTGGAAGACATGACATGACTGACAAGATCGGCCTTCCTGCGCTCGAGGCGCAGCTTGCCCGCGAGCTGGAGTTGATCGGCTTCGCTCGCCCCGAATGGGTGCGTAGGCGCGCGGTCGAGGGCGCGCCGGTGCTCGATGTCGCGGTGATCGGTGGGGGGCAGTGCGGCCTCTCCGCCGCATTGGGCCTGAGGCGCGAAGGCGTGACCAACGTGCGCGTCTTCGACGAAAACGAAGCCGGGTTCGAAGGGCCCTGGGAAACGTATGCGCGCATGGTCACGCTGCGCACGCCCAAGCATCTGAACCCGATCGATTTCGGCGTGCCCTCGCTGACCTACCGCGCATGGTGGGAAGCGCAGCACGGCGCGGCGGGCTGGCAGGCGGTCGACAAGATCGCGCGCGGCGACTGGATGGAGTATCTGCGCTGGTATCGCCGCGTGCTCGACCTGCCGGTGGAGAACGGCGCGAAGCTCCAGCGGATCGAGCCGGTCACGGCGCATGGCGTGCATTGCCTGCACTTCTCTGACGGCAGCGTGGCGCTGGCGCGCAAGGTGGTGCTGGCCACCGGCATCCAGGGCGGCGGCGAATGGCACACCCCGGCGATGGTGCGCGACAACCTGCCCCGGCACTTGTGGGCGCACACCAGCGAGCCGATCGACTTCGCGGCACTGCACGGCAAACGCATCGGCGTGCTGGGCGGCGGCGCCTCGGCCTTCGACAACGCCAACTTCGCCCTGACGCAGGGCGTGGCGGCGGCGGAAGTGTTCATGCGCCGCAAGGAACTGCCCCGCATCAACCCGATCCGCTTCATGGAGCGCGTCGGCTTCACCGCTCGCTACCCGGCGCTGGACGATCAGACCAAATACGCGGCAATGGACGCTTTCCTCGGTCACAACCAGCCGCCGACGAACGACACCTTCGAGCGTGCGGCGGCATGGCCCGGCTTTGCCCTGCACCTCGGCGCGCCTTGGCTGGACGTGAAGGAACATGACGGGTTGGTGCGCGTCACGACGCCGCACGGGCATCACGACTTCGACTTCGTCGTCGTCTCCACCGGCCTCCTCAGCGATCCCGGCCTGCGTCCAGAACTGGCGGACGTGGCCGACCTCATCGCCCGCTGGTCCGATCGCGTGACGCCTCCGGGCAAGCCCAATGCGCTCATCGATGCTCACCCCTATCTCGGCACCGCTTTCGAATTCCTGCCGCGCGATGGAGTGGACGGCGCGCCGCTGCACGGATTGTTCGCGTTCAACTATTCGGCGCTGGTGAGCCTGGGGCTCTCCGCCTCGGCACTGTCGGGCCTGCACAATGCGCTGCCCCGGCTGGTCAAGGGCGTGGCCGACCAACTCTTCCTCGACGACCGGGAGGCTCTGGTGGCCGACTTTCTCGACTATGACGAGCACGAATTCCTCGGCCAGTGGCCGCGTGAGGAGGAGACGGTCGCATGAGCAGTCTGTCCACGCACGTCCTCGATACGACACACGGCGCTCCCGCGACGGGGATTTCCCTGTGTCTCGAAACCGGGTCGGGCACGATCCTGTTCACCGGCGAGACCAATGCCGACGGCCGCTGCCCGGGTCTCCCGGCGCTGCCGACCGGCACGTATCGCCTGACTTTCGCGGTGGCCGCCTATTTCCGGGGCAAGGGGATCAAGCTGCCCGAGCCGCCGTTCCTCGACCATGTCTCGATCGATTTCGGCATTGCCGACCCCGATGCGCATTACCACGTACCGCTGCTGGTCTCGCCTTTCGGCTACTCCACCTACCGGGGCAGCTGACGTGCCGGTGCGCTTCCTTCTTGATGGCGAAGTGGTCGAACTGGACGCGGTCGATCCGACCGCGACGGTGCTCGATCACCTGCGCTACACGATGCGACGCACCGGGACCAAGGAAGGCTGCGCCGAGGGTGACTGCGGCGCCTGCACGGTGCTGGTCGGCGCGCTGGAAGGCGAGGGCGTGGCATGGCGCGCGGTCAATTCCTGCATCCAGTTCCTGCCGATGCTGGACGGCAAGGCGGTTATGACCGTCGAAAGCCTCAAGAACGATACCGGCACGCTCAATGCCTTGCAGGAGACGATGGCCTGCAACGGGAGTTCGCAGTGCGGCTTCTGCACGCCGGGCTTCGTCATGTCGCTGCACGGCCGCACCATCGGCGCGCGCGGCTGCGATCTGCCGGTAGAGGAAGTGATCGCGGGCAACTTGTGCCGCTGCACCGGCTATGGTCCGATCATCGAGGCGGGGGAAGGTGCCGGATCTTGCGAGCAGGACGATACGAGGGTGATCGCCGCGCTCAAGGCGCTGGAGGGCAGCGCTTCGGGCGAGTGGCGGGGCCGCCGCTGGTTCGCGCCGCGCACCTGCGATGAACTCGCTGTATTGCTGGCCGAACATCCCGACGCGCGTTTGGTGGCCGGGGCTACCGACGTGGGCCTGTGGGTAACCAAGGGCCTGCGCGATCTGGGCACCGTGATCTTCCTCGGCGGCATCGCCGAACTCGCGGCGATCGAAGAAAGCGACGATGCGCTGACCCTCGGTGCGGGCGTGCGTTACGCCGATGCGCATGCGGCGATGGCTCGATTGCACCCGGACCTCGGCGAACTCGTGCGCCGCATCGGGGGGCTTCAGGTACGCAACGCGGGGACCATAGGGGGCAATATCGCCAACGGTTCGCCGATCGGCGATGGCCCTCCGGCGCTCATTGCGCTTGGTGCCGAACTTACGCTGCGCAGCATGGCGGGGCGGCGGACGATGGCGCTGGAGGACTACTTCCTCGCTTACGGCAAGCAGGATCGGCAGCCTGGCGAGTTCGTCGAATCCGTGCGTATCCCGCGCCCTCCGGCGGATGCGGTGATCCTGATTTCCAAGCTCTCGCGCCGGTTCGACAGCGACATCTCGGCGGTCTGCGGCGCCTTCGCGCTGCGTGTAGAGGACGGCGTGATCGAAGAGGCGCGCGCCGCGTTCGGCGGCATGGCGGCGACTCCAAAGCGGGCCGGCACGTGCGAGGCCGCGCTGATCGGCCAGCCTTTTGCCGAAGCCACGTTCACCGCCGCTGCCGAAGCGCTGAAAGCGGACTTCGAACCGCTGACCGACGTGCGCGGCTCTTCCGCCTACCGCGTCGAGGCCGCTGCGAACTTGCTGCGCCGTCTCTGGCTGCGCTCTCAGGGTGTCGCGACTTCCGTGCTGGAGGCTGTCGATGGCTGAGCGCGATCCCGCCTGGAAGGTGCTGCCCAAGCCCTCGCACCCGCACGACAGCGCGCGGCTCCATGTCGCGGGCGAGGCGCGCTATGCGGACGATCTGACCGAACCTGCGGACATGCTGCACCTCGCCTTCGGCCAGTCGAGCGAGGCGCGCGCGCGGATCGTCTCGATGGACTTGTCCGAGGTGCGCGCGTCTCCCGGCGTCGTCGCGGTCTATACTGCCGCCGACATTCCCGGCGCGAACGACGTCAGCCCGGTCGCTGGCGACGACCGGTTGCTCGCCGATGGGGAAGTCATCACCCACGGACAGGCGGTGTTCCTCGTGGCCGCGACCAGCCAGCGCGCGGCCCGCATCGCCGCGCGTCTCGGCCGCATCGCGTACGAACCGCTCCCAGCCGCGCTCACGGTCGCCGAGGCGCAGGCTGCCGGATCGCACATCGAGCCCGCGCAGCGCATGGCCCGGGGCGATGCTCCTGCCGCGCTGGACGCCGCGCCTCACCGCCTCTCGGGCCGCTTCGCCATGGGCGGACAGGACCATTTCTACCTTGAGGGCCAAGTCTCCGTCGCGACACCGGGCGAGGACGGGCAGGTCCACGTCCTGTGCTCCACCCAGCACCCGAGCGAGGTCCAGCACCTCGTCGCGCACATGTTGCACGTATCGTCCGCCGACGTGACGGTGGAGGTGCGGCGCATGGGCGGTGCGTTCGGCGGCAAGGAGACGCAGGCCGCGCTGTTCGCCGCCGCCGCCGCGCTCGTCGCCAGCAAGACCGGTCGCCCCGCCAAGTTCCGCGTCGATCGCGACGACGACATGGTCATGACCGGCAAGCGCCATCCCTTCGATGTCGCCTACGAGGTCGGCTTCGACGACGCGGGCCGCTTGCTGGGGCTGTCGCTGCACCTCGCCTCGGCGTGCGGGGCGACGGTGGACTTGTCCCCGGCGATCAACGACCGCGCGATGTTCCATTCGGACAACTGCTACTTCCTTCCCGACGTCGAGGTCATTTCGGAGCGCCTCAAGACCAACACCGTCTCGGCAACCGCCTTCCGCGGCTTCGGTGGGCCGCAGGGCATGCTGGCGATCGAGCGCGTGATCGACGACGTGGCGATGGCGCTGGGCCGCGACCCGCTCGATGTGCGGGTGCTGAACCTCTACGGTCCGGGGCGCGAGACGACCCCTTACGCGATGACCGTCGCCGACAACGTCGCCCCGCAGATCATCGCCCGGCTGCGAACGACTTCGCGCTACGATGAGCGAGCGAAGGCGATCGAGGCTTTCAATGCCGCCAATCCCGTGCTCAAGAAGGGCATCGCGCTGACGCCGGTGAAGTTCGGCATCAGCTTCACCACGACCCATCTCAATCAGGCCGGCGCGCTGATCCACGTCTATGCCGACGGTTCGATTCAGGTGAACCACGGCGGCACCGAGATGGGGCAGGGGCTCTACACCAAGGTCGCGCGCGTGGTGGCGGACGTCTTCGCGGTGCCGATGGAGATCATCCGCATCACCGCGACCCGCACCGACAAGGTGCCCAACACCTCGGCCACGGCGGCGAGTTCCGGCGCGGACCTCAACGGCATGGCGGCACACAACGCGGCGATGACGATCCGCGACCGGCTGACGGATTTTCTCGCCCGCACTTACAGCTTGGAGGAAAGCGAGGTGCACTTCACCCCCGGCGGCGTGATCGTCGGCGCGGAGACGCTGGATTTCGCGCAAGTCGCGCGCAAGGCGCATATCGGGCGCGTGTCGCTGTCCTCGACCGGCTACTATGCGACGCCGGGGATCGAATACGACCGCTCGGTCTTCAGGGGGCGTCCGTTCTATTATTTCGCCTATGGCGCGGCAGTGAGCGAGGTCGTGATCGATACCCTGACCGGCGAGCATAAGGTGCTGGCCGTCGACATCATCCACGACGTCGGCCGCTCGCTGAACCCGGTGATCGACAAGGGCCAGATCGAGGGCGGCTTCATCCAGGGGCAGGGCTGGCTGACGACCGAGGAACTCGTGTGGGATGCCAAGGGGCGCTTGCTGACGCACAGCCCCGCGACGTACAAGATCCCCACCGCCTCCGACCGGCCCGCGCATTTCACCGTGACCTTGTGGGATGGCGAGAACGTCGAGCCGACCATCAACCGCTCCAAGGCGGTGGGCGAGCCGCCGTTCATGCTGGCGATCTCGGTTTTCTCGGCGCTGAACCGCGCCGTTGCCGCGACGGTGCCCGGCAAGCGCGCGTTGCCGCAGCTCGATGCGCCCTGTACGCCTGAGCGTATCCTCAAGGCGATCGCGGCGTTTTCGGCATGACGCAGTGGATCGGCTGGCTGCGGCGGCTGGACCGGACGGTCCCGACCGCGATGGTGTCCGTGCTCGCCAGTGAGGGCTCTGCTCCGCGCGGGGCGGGTACGCGGATGCTCGTTACTGCGCAGGGGCAGGAAGGGACTATCGGCGGCGGCCAGCTGGAATACCGCGCGGTCGAGCAGGCGCGCGCGATCCTCGATCATGCGCCGGGTTCGTGGCGGGTGCAGGACTATCCGCTCGGCCCGCTGTTGGGGCAATGTTGCGGTGGCCGGGTGCGGGTACTGGTAGAACATCTCGACACCGGGGCGCTCGACTGGCTGCATGATGCCGAGCCCGGCCGGATGCTGGCGACCCGCTTTGCGCAAGATGCATTGGACCGCCGCGTGTTCGAGCGCGAGACCGCGACCCGCCAATCCGCGCGCGGCGATAGGCCCGAGGTCGGCGCCCGCATCGTCGAGCCGGTCGGCGAGCGGCCGCGCCCGGTCTATCTGTTCGGTGCGGGCCATGTCGGGCAGGCCATCGCTCGTCACATGACCGGGTTGCCGCTGCAACTCGCGTGGTTCGACACCCGGCCCGAGCAGGCGCATATCGACGGTGTGACGCTGGTGGCCGAGGAAGACATCGCGCACTGCGTCGCCGAGGCTCCAGCCGACGCGGCCATGCTGATCCTGACGCACGACCATCCGCTGGACTATCACCTGACGCTGGCGGCGCTGGGGCGTGCCGAGTTGGCGGCGTTCGTCGGCCTCATCGGCTCATCCACCAAGATCTCCCGTTTCCGGTCGCGACTGGCGGCGGACGGCATTTCACCGGAGGCACTGGACCGCCTCACCGCGCCGATCGGCGTGCCCGGCGTCTCCGGCAAGGAGCCGGACGTGATCGCCATCGCGGTCTGCGCGCAGCTGCTGCAATTGAGAGGAAAATGATGAATATCGATCGTCGTCCCGGACGTGATCCGGGACCGGTGGTAGTCCTTGAGCGCGAAGCATCGGCAAGGCGCCAGGCCGAAAAGTGGGCTGTTCACGGCCAGCGGTCCCGGATCACGTCCGGGACGACGCGGGCATGATCCGCGCTTATCGCGCCGAACTGCTCTCGGTCCCGCATGACGCGCCCGATGCCGTGCGCCATGAACCCGACGGCCTGCTCGTCGTCGAGGATGGCGTGGTCATCGCGCGCGGCGCTTACCCGGACCTCGCGGACAAGTATCCCGATGTCGAAATGCTGCCCGGCCTCGTCGTGCCCGGCTTCATCGACGCGCACGTCCATTACCCCCAGACCGACCGCATCGCCTCCTACGGGGAACAGCTTCTCGACTGGCTCGACAAGCACATCTTCCCGGCGGAAAAGGCGTTCGCGGACAAGGCCCACGCCGATGCCGTGGCGGCGTTCTTCCTCGACGAACTGCTGCGCAACGGAACCACCAGCGCGCTGGTCTATCCCACCGTCCACGAACAGTCGGTCGATGCCCTGTTCGAGGCCGCGCTGGAGCGGCGAATGCGCATCGTTTCCGGCAAGGTGCTGATGGACCTCGGCCCCGAAGGCCTGCAGGATACCGTCGCTTCGGGACGGGCCGAAACCGAGGCGCTGATCCGGCGCTGGCGCGGGCGGGGCAGACTGGGCTACGCGGTGACCCCGCGTTTCGCGCTCGCCTCCAGCGATGCGCAACTGGCCGACGCAGGCGCGCTTCTGGCCAAGCATCCCGACGTGCTGATGCACACGCACTTGTCGGAGAACGTCCACGAAGTCGCCGCCGTCGCCGCGCGGTTCCCGGACAGCGCCGACTACCTCGATGCTTACGACCGCTTCGGACTGGTCACGCCGCGCTCGGTCTTCGCGCACGGCATCCACTTGTCCGACCGGGCCTGCACGCGCCTGCACGAGAGCGGCGCGGGCGTGGCAGTCTGTCCTTCGTCCAACCTGTTCCTTGGGTCCGGACACTTCAACTTCGGACAGGCGGACCGGCACGCGCTGCGGCTGGGCCTGGGCACCGACGTCGGGGCGGGCACGTCGTTCTCGATGCTGCGCACCGCCGGGCTCGCCTACCAGGCCGCGCTGGCCCGCGAGGACCGGCTCGATCCGTTCCGCGCGCTCTATCTCGCCACGGCGGGAAGCGCCTCGCTGCTGCACATCGCCGACCGCGTGGGGGCGCTGGAAGTGGGGCAGGAAGCCGACTTCGTCGTGCTCGACAGCGCCGCCACGCCGCTGATGGAGCGACGGACAGAAGGCGCGGACCTTGCCACGCGGCTCTTCGCACTCCAGATCCTCGGCGACGAGCGCGCCATTTCCCGTACTTACCTGCTGGGCGAATGCGCGTACAAAAGGACACCATGACCGATCTTGCCCAGTTCATCGCCGGCCTTCCCAAGGCCGAATTGCACCTCCACATCGAAGGCAGCCTCGAGCCCGAACTGATGTTCGCGCTGGCGCAGCGCAACAATGTCGCCATTCCTTACGCCTCGGTGGAGGAGGTGCGCGCCGCCTACGACTTCTCGAACCTGCAGGATTTTCTCGACATCTATTACGCGGGCGCCGACGTGTTGCGCACCCGCGCGGATTTCCATGACCTCGCGATGGCGTACTTCACGCGCGCTGCGGCGGACGGCGTTGTCCATGCGGAGATCATGTTCGATCCGCAGACCCACACCGATCGCGGCATTCCCTTTGCCGAAGTGATCGAGGGCCTGTTGTCGGCAATGGCGGCGGCCGAGGCCGAATTCGGCCTGACGTCGCAGCTTATTCTCTCGTTCCTGCGCCATTTGCCGGAAGAGGCCGCCTTCGCCACTCTGAAGATGGCCGAGCCCTGGCTGGGCAGGATCACGGCGGTGGGGCTCGACAGTTCGGAAGTCGGCCACCCGCCCGCCAAGTTCGCCCGCGTCTTCGCGGCGGCGCGCGAAAAGGGCCTGAAGATCACCGCCCATGCCGGGGAGGAAGGCCCGCCCGCCTACGTCCACGAGGCGCTGGACCTGCTTGGCGTCGACCGCATCGACCACGGCAACCGCGCGCTGGAGGACGAAGCGCTGGTTGCGCGCCTCGCAGCCGAGGGAATGACGCTGACGGTCTGCCCGCTGTCGAACCTCAAGCTCTGCGTGGTGAAGGACCTTGCCGATCACCCGCTGGACCGGATGCTGGCGGAGGGCTTGAAGGCTACGGTGAATTCCGACGATCCGGCTTATTTCGGCGGCTACGTGGCGGACAACTACCGGGCCGTCGCCGAGGCGAGGGGGCTTTCGCGCGATGACCTGGTGACGCTGGCGCGCAACAGCTTCACCGGCTCTTTCCTGCCGCAGGAGATGGTCGCACGGCATGTCGAGCGGCTGGAGGCTTACGCCGCAGGGTAACCTGCCGTCGTCCCGGACTTGATCCGGGACCGGTGGCTGTCTTTAGGTGAGAGCTTGCAGCGCGTGCAGCGAAGTGGGCTGTTGATGGCCAGCGGTCCCGGATCAAGTCCGGGACGACGAGGATTAAACTTTCGCCACCGGGTTGATCCTCACTCGCCAGCCTGGCCATGCTTCGCGCTATGGAAAAAGGCGGCTTCAGCTACATCATGGCGAACCGGCCCTTCGGCGTGCTCTATGTCGGCGTCACTAACGACATTCATGTTCGGATGCACCAGCATTACGAAGGGCGCGGATCGCGTTTTTGCCAGCGCTACGGTATCGACCGGCTGGTGCTGGTCGAGCCGCATGGCTCCATTCAGGAGGCCATCGCGCGCGAAAAGCAGCTGAAGGCCTGGCGGCGAGAGTGGAAACTGGAATTGATAGAACAGGTCAATCCGATATGGGATGACCTGTCCGGGTTGTTGTAAATCGGGCTCTAAACGTCCTGAGCGCCGAGCCAGTGCTCGTTTTCGGGCGGGACGAAGTTGACGATCCGATCGATCATCGCCTCGGGGTCCTTCTCGACGATCAGCATCGCGCGGTGGCGCGGCTGGAGGAAGCCTTCCTCCACCACGTTGTCGATGAACTGGCCCAGCCCCGAGTAGAACCCGTTCACGTCAAGCAGGCCCACCGGCTTGTTGTGATAGCCGAGCTGCGTCCAGCACCACGCCTCGAACATTTCCTCGAACGTGCCGATGCCGCCGGGCAGGGTGACGAAACCGTCCGAGAGGTTGGCCATCATCGCCTTGCGCTCGTGCATGGTCTTGACGACGTGAAGCTCGGTGATGCCCTGGTGGTCGTGCTCGCGCGCGCGAAGGGCCTCGGGGATGACGCCGATGACTTCGCCGCCCGCCGCGCAGGCCGCGTCCGCGACCACGCCCATCAGGCCGACCATGCCGCCGCCGTAGACGAGGCCGATGCCGCGCTTGGCCAGCAGCGTACCGAACTGGTGCGCAGCTTCGCGATACAGGGGATTAACGCCCGCAGAGGAGCCGAGATAGACGCAGATCCGCATGATCAGCCAAGCCTCTCGGGGACCGAGCGCGCTTCCTCGACGATGGCGTCCTTGGTGCCGACCGATTCCCACGGGAACACGAACCAGCGCTTGTCCTCGTCACGGTCGATGGCGTCGACGTAGAGTTCGGCCACGGCCTTGGAACGGGTGTTGTTGATCAGCACCGCGAAGCGCAGGTTTTCGGCATCGCAGCCGTTGTCGCCCAGCAGATTGCGGATGTACTCGATGGTGCCGCCGCTGTCGTTGATGTCGTCGACGAAGAGCAGGCGCTTGCCCTCGGCGGTCATCCCTGCGACCTTGCCGAGCAGTTCGTCGGCAAAGCCGGGAACCTTGGCCGAGTGGTCGATCGACAGCATCGGCACTTCGAGCTGGTGCGAGATGTAGACCGCCGGCACGAGGCCGCCGCGGCCGACGCCGATGATGAATTCGGGCTGCCATTCGCCTTCGCGGATCTTGCGCGAGAGCACGCGGACTTTGGCGAGGAAGTCCTCGTAGTATTCGAGGTAATGCAGTTGCGGTTCTTCGGTCTGGCTCATGCGGAGCGAATCCTGTCCGGCGATGTCGGGAAAGGTGTGCCGATAGGGACACTATGGCGCAAGGGCAACCGGGTGAGCAGCATCATGCGTCGTTCTCTTCCGTCGAGAGCATCGATTCCACATAGCTGAGGCCCGCGAACCCGTTCTCGATCTCCGACAGAACGAGACTGGCCGCATAGGAAGGGGTGCGCGCGGAGTTGGTACAGAGCGCCAGCGTCATCGGCCGCAGCAGCGCGTCGGAGATGCGGGTGAAGGACACCTGGCCCGCTTGCACTTCGGTGATCACGTCGAGGGAGGACAGGATACCCACGCCCGCCCCGGCCTGCACCAGCGAGGCGATCATCTGGATGTTGTCGGAGGTCGCGATCCGGCTCATGTCCATGCCTGTCGTGCCTTCGAGGACGGCGATCTGCTGGCTGATCGCCAGAACTTCGGCCGGGACGATCAGCGGCTCGCCGATGGCGGCGGAGAAGCGGGCCTCGGACAGTTCGCCCAGCGGGTGCCCCGGCAGCGTGATGAAGCCCAGAACCACTTCCACGAAGGCGCGTACCGTCAGGTCGCGGTAGCTGTGCGGTTCGAACAGGATGCCGAAATCGACCTCGCCGCTGGCGACGGCTTTGCGCACCTCGTCGTTGGCCTGAACCTTCACGCCGACGGTAATGCCCGGATACCGTTCCTGCACCGAGCGGACGACCGAGGGAATGTAGCCCTTGGCCAGCGCGTCGATGATGGCGAAGTCCACGTGACCGCGTTTGAGCCCGCGCAAGTCCTCTATCTGCGCGCGGATGTCCTGCATGTTCTTCTGCCAGCGGTTGCCCGCCGCCATCATGATCTCTCCCGCCGCCGTCAGGCGCAGGCCGGTGGGCAGACGCTCGAACAGGGGTGTGCCGATCTCCGCCTCGACGTTGAGGATCTGGCGGGCGATGGCGGAGGCCGAGACATTGAGTTCGTCGGCGGCCTTGCGGATCGAACCGTGGCGGCCGACGACCATGAAATAGCGCAGAAAACGGGAAAAGGCGGGCATGGCGACTTTAGACCTGCTCTAATTTTTGCAACGGACCGTGGGATTCATTGCGTTTGCTAGCACTATCTCCTGTGCCGTACCACCGCTAGCAATACCGGAAGGTGCGATCCGACGAACGCGATTTCCCGATCCTCTCCCTACAGGGGGATCGTCGGTCGCCGGAGCCGCACTTTTGGTAAGGGGGCGCGCCGGTGCCGGGTGAATCCACCGAACCTGCGCGGGTGCGCCCCCCGTTCTCGGGGTTCTAGTTACAATGATTGCTTATCGATCCGGCCGCCCCTTGAGGGCTTCCTTGCGTGCGCTGGCGCTTGCCGCAGCAGCGGGCCTGCTTGCGCCCGTCGCTGCGGCAGCGGCGGAGCCTGCCTTGCCGGAAATTCCCAAGGTCACGCCGATTCCGGTGAAGGTCATCGTCGTCGCCACGTTCGAGCCGGGCGAGGACAAGGGCGATGCCCCAGGTGAATTCCAGGCCTGGGCCGAGCGCGAGCATCTCGACGAGGTGATCCCGGTCAAGGGCACGCTCCACCCGCTGCGCCGCAATGCTGACGGGCTTTATGGCATGGTCTGGGGCAGCCCGGACACGATGATCGGCAGCGTGTCCGACCAGCTGACCGCGCTGCTGATGGACCCGCGCTTCGATTTCACGAAGACGTACTGGCTGTTCACCGGCATCTCCGGCGTCGATCCGCAGCTGGCCTCGGTCGGCAGCGCAGCGTGGTCGCGCTGGGTGGTCGACGGCGACAAGCTGCGCGAGTTCGACGACCGCGAAGTACCGAAGGACTGGCCTTATGGCTTGTTCGCGATCGGCGCCGACAAGCCGAACACTCTGCCCGGAGCCACCCAGGACTTCGCCGGCTTCACGGACACCCGCAAGCTGTCGATGTCGGCCGAGCTGAATCAGGGGCTCGCTTACTGGGCCTATGGTCTCAGCAAGGACGTGAAAATCCCCGATTCGCCGGAGCTTAAGGCCGACCGCGCGCGCTGGAAGGGCTGGCCCAATGCGCAGAAGCCGCCGTTCGTGCTGATGGGCGAGACCTTGGGCGGCCTGCGCTACTGGCATGGTCCGAGCCGCACGCAGTGGGCGCGCGATTGGGTCAAACTGTGGACCGGCGGCAAGGGCCGCTTCGCCATGACCAACATGGAAAGCCAGATCCAGCAGGGCTCGATCCTGATCGCGGCCAAGAACGGTCTGGTCGATGCGAACCGTGTCATGGTGCTGCGCACGGGCTCCAACCCTTCGATGCCGCCTCCGGGCATCTCGGCGGTTGAGAGCGTCGCCAACGAAGGCGCGGGCCAGAAGGCCGCGTTCGAGGCGAATTACCTCGTCGGCGCGCCGGTCGTGCACGAACTGCTCAAGCACTGGGACAAATACGAGAACGCCGTACCGGAGGCCCCCGTACCGTGAGGCGCCTCGTTTCCACCCTGCTGACGACGCTGGCCTTGCCGCTCGCGGCTCCGGCCGCGCATGCGGACGAGGCGGCGGCGTCTGCCATGCTCGACGAAATGGCGGGCAATGCCGGGCGGCTGCGCGTGTTCCTGCAGGCGATGCCCAAGGGCGGCGATCTGCACAACCACCTCGGCGGTTCGGTCTATGCGGAGGACTTCCTCAAGGTCGCCGCCGCCAAGGGCATGTGCGCGGACGCCGGGATCACCCGCATCGTGCCGGGGCCGTGTCCCGCCGAACTCCAGATCGGTCCGATGGCCGAGAAGGACCCGTTCACTTACGCGAAGCTGATCGACGCGATCTCTACGCGGGGCTTCCAGAAGGGCATCGGCCCGGCTCTGGTCTCCGGCCACAACCAGTTCTTCTCCAGCTTCCGCAAGTTCGGTCCTGCGGCGGACGGAGAGGACGCGCGCTGGCTGGCCGACGCTTTCGCCAGCGCGGGCCGCAACAACCTCGTCTACGTCGAACTGATGCACAATCCGGACAGCACGACGCCATTCATGCTGTCCGCGCCCGATGCTCCGCTGGGCGTCGATGGTATTGCCGCCGCCTACAAGCGCGACCTTCCGGCGGCTCAGGCGCTGGTCGCGCCGGCTATCGCGGAAGTGGACGAGGAGGAAGCCTTCGCGAAGAAGCGCCTCGGCTGCGGCACGAAGGCGGCCGATCCGGGCTGCGGCGTGGCGATGCACTACATCTACTCGGCCATGCGCGGGTTGCCGCCGCAGGTCGTGTGGCGCTCGATGCTCGCGGGCTTCGTGCTGGCGGACAAGGACCCGCGCTTCGTCGGCGTCAACATCGTCATGCCCGAGGACGATCCGGTCGCCTTGCGCGACTACGACCTGCACATGGCGATGTTCCGCTTCCTCGAAGCGAAGTATCCCAAGGTCAACGTCACCATGCACGCGGGCGAACTCGCGCTCGGTCTGGTGCCGCCCAAGGATCTCGAGGACCATATCGGCAAGGCCGTCGCCTCGGGTGCCAAGCGCATCGGCCACGGCGTCGACATTGCCTATGAAGTCAACGCCCCCGAAACCCTCGCCCGCATGGCGCGGGACGGGATCGGGGTGGAGATCAATCTCACCAGCAACGCTGTAATCTTGGGCGTGGAGGGCGGCGTCCATCCGCTGCACCTCTACCGCTCGATGGGCGTGCCGGTGATGCTCTCCACCGACGACGAGGGCGTGCTGCGTTCCGACATGACCAACGAGCATGTCCGCGCGGTGCAGCAACAGGGGCTGCACTACACCGACCTCAAGGAACTGGCGCGCAACAGCCTGGAATATTCCTTCGCACCGGGCGCGAGCCTGTGGGCGGACCGCCGCTACGGAGCAGTGGTGGCGCCGTGCGCGACGGATTTCACGGCCGGGTCCTGCAAGGCATTTCTCGCAAAGAACGAGAAGGCCACGCTGCAGGCACGGCTGGAAATGAACTTCGACCGGTTCGAGCGCTCGCTCGACCGGTTCAAGGCCAGACAGGGAGCGGCGGGGGACTGAATTCCCCGCCGCGATCGCGGATGCTTGCCGTCAAAGCAACGGCGCACCGTAAACAGGGAACTGCACAGAGAAGTGCGGGAGAGGAGGGACACAACAGCACGCGGCGGGCGGCAAGGACCGTTCCCGCCGTATCAAGGGGGCATACCATGAGGGATATGATCCGTTTCACTGCGCGCAAGACGGTATTGGCCGCGAGCGCGCTGCTTTGTTGCACTGCGCTGACGACACCGGCTTTGGCTCAGGCGGCCGCCGATGAAACCACCGAGGACGGCAAGGACATCGTCGTCACCGGTTCGCTCGGCGCTCTGCCGATCGAGGGTGTCGGCACCGTCTTCGGCTTCGACAAGACCGTGACCGAGACGCCGCGTTCGGTCTCCACCATCAGCGCCGAGCAGATGGAACGCTTCGGCATTACCGACATCTACGACCTCGTCGCGCAGTCGCCGGGCACGTTCACCAACTCGTTCTTCGGCGTCGGCGGCGCGCTCGACATTCGCGGTACTCCGGGCGAAATCTACTTCCGCGGCATGCGCCGTCTCGACAACCCCGGCAACTATCCAACCCCGATCGGCGCCTCCGAGCGCATCGACATCGTGCGCGGCCCGGCCTCGCCGATCTACGGTCCGTCGAAGACCGGCGGCTACATGAACTTCGTGCCGAAGTCGGCGCGCGTTCAGGGCGGTTCCTACCTCGCCAGCCCCGAGGGTGAAGTCACCATGACCGGCGGCAGCTGGCGCAAGGCCGATATCAAGGCCGAAATGCGCGGCCCCGGCAAGATCGGCACGCAGGAATTCGGCTACAGCCTGTTCGCGGAAGTCGAGGATTCGGGCAGCTACTACGACAACATGTCGACCCGTCAGACGATCCTGCAGGGTTCGTTCGACACCGACCTGACGCCCAACCTGCGCCTCGAATTCGGCGGCATGTACCAGAACTACAAGGGCCAGCAGAACGGCGGCTGGAACCGCCTGACGCAGGACCTCGTCGACAACGGCACGTACATTACCGGCTCGGCAAAGCCGCTCGACACCAACGGCGACGGCCAGATTTCGCAGGGCGAGATCAACGCGGCGGTTCCCGGCGGCATGTCGATCTTCGGCGGCTTCGCCTGCGGTGGCGGGGTGTTTGCATCGTCGATCACGGACGCATGCTTTACTAGCTCGCCGAACAGCGCGCTCAACCTGACCAACGTGGGCACCGCCAAGCTCAGCCGCCGCAAGACGCTGACCGGGAAGAACGATCGCCTCGATAACAAGGGCAGTACGCTTTACGCCGACCTGATCTGGAAGGGTGCCGGCGATCTCGAGATCAAGAACCAGTTCTTCTTCGACTCGTACGACAACATCAACGAGAATTCCTACGGCTTCTCGCAGTTCCACGATTCCTACGCGATCGAGAACAAGGTCGTCATCTCGGACAAGTTCGAGAACGACATCGGCAAATTCGCGTTCCAGGTATCGCCGTCGATCCGCTACACCAATTTCAAGCACGGTGACGATTTCAACTACGAATACTTCCACCGCGTCGACCTGACCGTCGGCTACACCCCGGCGTCGGATCGCCTGCTCTCGACCGAGTGCGACTGCGATTACACCAACTATGTCACCGGCCACTACACCGATTACTCGATCGCCGCGCTTGCGGACTTCGACTTCAGTTTCGGTCTCGATGTGACGGTGGGTGCCCGTTACGACTACCTCAAGGCGAAGTCGGCCTACAACATCGGCAAGATGGAAGCGGCGCAGGTCGCATCCAATCGGGCGGACGGCATTCCCGACAGCGCCAGCGGTAACAAGGGCGCATGGTCGTGGTCGGCCAGCGCCAACTACAAGCTGCCCTACGGCCTGATCCCCTATGCCACGATCGCGCGCCAGTCGACCGTGATCGCCGGGCAGGGCGCTGAACTCTATCCGGGCGACATCGCCGGACAGACCTTCGTTTCGGCCTCCAAGCTCTACGAAGGCGGCCTGAAGGGAAGCTGGCTCGACGATCGCCTCTATGCGGCGGTGTCGATCTACAAGCAGAAGCGCACCGACTACAACATCCAGTCGGTCACGGTGAACCAGTCGGTCGAGACCAAGGGCCTCGAAGCCGAGTTCCGCTGGTCGGTGGACAAGCACCTGCTGATCACCGGTGGCTACACGCGCACCAAGGTCTACAACCTGACCGCGCTGACCAATGGCACGCTGTTCAGCTTCTTCGGCATCGAGGATCTGGTCAACGTCAGCGATCCGTCGCTCTACCTCGGCGGCCAGCCGATCGGCCTCGTGCCGATCACCAGCAAGAGCGACTCGCGCCGTGCCGGTATCCCGACCAACCTCTACTCGCTGACAGCGACGTATGCCTTCGACAACGGCCTCGCGCTGAGCGCCAGCGGGGTGAAGGTGGACTCGGTCTACTCGGGCCAGTCGCAGGCGGTGAAGCTGCCCGCTTACACCAAGATCGACGCGGCCATCTCGTACGAGACCGGCCCGTGGCTCGCCCGTCTGGTCGTGAAGAACGTCACCGACAAGAAGTACTTCCGTGCCAACTTTACCGAACTGTTCGGCTCCACGATCGTCCTGCCGGAGCTGCCGCGCAGCTTCCAGGCCTCGTTGACGTACAAGTTCTGATCCCCCGAGAGGGAGCGTCGGCGATCGCCGGCGCTCCCTTCTTGCGGTTTGAATCGAAAGGTTACCCATGCGCTCCCAGACGCTCGCGACTCTCATGGCGGGCGCCGTGCTCGCTGCGGCCACCCCGGCGTTCGCCGCCGATGCCACGGCATCGCCACCCACGACTTCCGCCGTCGCCGACTGCGATCCCGGCGCGCCTTGCGACCATCCGCTGCCGGTCAAGGTGGTGATCGTCTCGCTCTTCGAGATCGGCAAGGACGAGGGCGACGTCGCGGGCGAGTTCCAGCTGTGGAAGGCGCGCCGCGGCCTGACCCAGCGTATTCCCTTCCCGCAGTCGTTCCACGACCTCTACTACAATCCCGAGACGCAGGTGCTCGGCATGGTGACCGGGATCGGCACCGCGCGCTCGACGGCGGCGACGATGGCGCTCGGCCTCGATCCGCGTTTCGATCTGAGCCAGGCCTACTGGCTCGTCGCGGGCATCGCGGGAATCGACCCCGAGGATGCTTCGATCGGCTCGGTCGCCTGGGCGCGCTACGTCGTCGATGGTGACCTCGCGCACGAGATCGACGCACGCGAAATCCCGGCCGACTGGAAGACCGGCTACTTTGCCCGTCACACCAAGGGGCCGAACGACAAGACCACGAAGCCCGATCCGTCCGGCGGCGAGATGTTCCAGGTCAATCCCAGCCTCGAGAAGTGGGCTTATGAGCTGACGAAGAACATCGAGCTTCCCGACTCTCCGGCGATCGCCGCGGAACGCGCGAAGTTCGTCGATTACCCGCACGCGCAGGAAGCGCCCTTCGTCCTTGAGGGCGATACGCTCTCCGCCATGACCTTCTGGCACGGTGAGAAGCTGACCGACTGGGCCAACGACTGGGTTCGCTACTGGAGCGGCGGGCAGGGCGAGTTCGTGACTTCGGCGATGGAGGACACCGGCGTCATGCAGGCGATGACTTACCTCGACGCCGTGGGCCGCGCCGACCGTGACCGCGTGCTGGTGGTGCGCGCCGGTTCCAACTTCACGATGCCGCCGCCGGGCGTCGATGCGGCGACCTACCTGCTGCGCGAAAACGAGGGCTATGCGGGGCTCGAGGCGGCTGTGGAGAACCTCTACACCGTGGGCTCGAAGGTGGTCGACGAACTGCTCGGCAACTGGGACCGCTATAAGGACGCGACGCCCTGAGGCGCGATCAATCCTGTATTGAAACTTTCGTCGTCATTCCCGCGAAGGCGGGAACCCATCTCCTGACGGTGCCCGTTGCCAGGACATCAGATGGGTCCCCGCCTTCGCGGGGATGACGACGATGTAATTCATTGGGGTGGGAGTTCTCAATAGGCGGGCGCGTTGCCGAACTGGAAGCCGGTCGAGACTACCCATGCGAAGGCCACGGCGATGACGATGCCGATCAGCGCCTTGACCGGCGACCAGCGCAGGTCCGTCACGTCTTCTCCCGCAGCAACCGGGCGCTTGCCGGTCACCATCGGCCGCACGAGGTTCTGGCGCTTCCACGCAAGGTAGAACACCACCGCCACCACGTGCAGCGCCACCAGCGCAAGGATCACGTTGAAGATCGTCGAATGCAGGTCCGACGCGGCCGAGGACTGGTCGAACGACACGTACGTCGCCAGCGGCCCGTCGTAGAGCATGTCGATGTCGCTGGCGAACAGCCCCGCCGTCACCATCGCGCCGACGGCCAGCAGCATGGCGACCACGCTCCACCCGCCAAGCGGATTGTGCCCGTCGGCATGGCTCGCGGTCCGGTGGCCAAGGCCCTTGAAATAGGCCGCGACCGCACCCGGCCCGCGTACGAAGCTGGAGAACCGCGCGGTACGGGGGCCGAAGAATCCCCAGTAGACGCGGAACACCAGCAGCGCGAGGATGCCATAGCCCGACAGGCGATGGCGTTCGAGGTCATGCTGTTCCCCGCTCCACCACGAAAAGGCGATGAGCGCGACCAGCAGCCAGTGGAACAGGCGGATGGTCGGGTCCCAGACGGGGGTAGTGGAGCGGGTCATGCGTATCCTCAGTCGTCGGCGCGGAACTGCTTGTGGCACGAGCCGCAGGCGCCGCCGACGGCCTTGAACTGCGCGCCGATGGCCGCGGCATTGCCGGTGCCCGCGACGGCGACCAGCTTGTCGGCTTGGGCGATATAGGTCTTCATGGCGCCGTCGAAGGCGGCGCGGTTGGTCCAGATCGCGGGCAGGGCTTCGGTCTTCACCCCGGAAGACGGGCCCGAGCCGTTAGGGAACAGGCCAACCTGCGCGCGGCCGGTGGCAGCCAGCGTCTTGGCGGCGGCGACGGCCTGGACCTTGTCGATCGAGCCGCTGGCGAGCTGGTCCTTGAGGACCTTCATGGCGCCACCCATCTTCTTGAAGTTGGCGTGGCGGGTGGCGATGGCGGTCTCGGCGGGCGAGGCGGCGATGGCGACGGTCGCGCTCACCGTCAGAACGGCGGCGGACACGCCGAGTACGGCAAGCGAGAGCTTGTTGGAAAGCGTCATGGTTTTTCGATCCTGATCGGTTTGTTGGGATTCAAGGACGATTGGTGGCTAACACAGGCGCGGCCGTTTGGCCAAAGACTTGATCGTAGACCGCTTTTACCGTCGCAAGTCCGCCTTCGGCCATCTGCGCGGGCGTTGTGCCGCGCGCATTGGCGAGGGTAGGTTTCGCGCCGTGCGCGGCCAGCACCTTGAGCATCGCGCCGAGTTGGTCGTGCATGCCGCCACCGATTACCAGGTGCAGCGGCGTGGTGCCTTTCGCGTCGGCGACATTGGCATTGGGGGCCAATGCCAGCGCCTCCTCCAGCGCCGCCGCACTGTGGCCCGAAGCGGCGGCGAGGACGACGTTGACGCCGTTCTCGGCGACGAAAGTGCGGTTCGCTCCGCCTGCGACAAGACGCTTCATCGCCTTGACCTGCCCGGCCTGCGCGGCCAGCAGCAGGGGCGGTGTGGGCGGTACGGGGGCGGGCGGCATGCCGAAGTTCGCCTCCGTCACCCACTTGATCCGCGAAGGGCCGGTGAGGCCGTTCACATCCGCGCCTTTCGCCAGCAGCAGGTCGATCAGCGCCGTGTCGCCGCCCTTCGCCGCGACGTGGAGCGGCTGTTCGCCGTTGCGGTCGCGCTCGGCGAGGTCGAAGTCCAGCGGCGCCAGCATTTCGGCGGCGCGCCAGTTCTTCTGGTAGAGCGCCAGTTGCAGGGCGCTGGTGTTCTCCGGCCCGCGATGGGTTGTATCGGCTCCGGCATCGAGCAGGGCGCGGGTCGCCTCGCCCGAGCCGCTGGTGATGGCGAAGAACAACGGAGTGAAGCCTTCCCCGGTGGCCCGGTTCACCTTCGCTCCCGCCTTGAGAAGCGCGGCGATCGCGCCGAGGTTCCCGGCGGAGGCGGCCCACATCAGCGGCGTCTGTCCGCGCGCATCGAGGCTGTCGGCCTTCGCGCCCTTCGCCAGCATCTGCGTGACGGTCTCTGCGCCCGAGTAGCGCGCGCAGACCGCGAGCGGGGTGACGCCGTCAGGCCCGGGCTTGCGTACATCGGCGCGAGCGTCGAGCAGTTGCACGACAATGGCCGTGCTGCCGCGCTCACAGGCGAGGGAGAGGGGAGTGAGGCCTTCGGCATCGATGACATTCGGCTTCGCGCCATGCTTCAGCAGGACGGCGACGAGCGCGGGATCCTGCGTCTCGATGGCGTGCGCGAGCGGGCTTTCGCCATAGAGCAACGGCGCGTTCGCATCCGCACCCGCCTTCAGCGCGCCCTCGACGGTGATCGGATCGGCGGTGGCGAGGGCATCGGCCAAGGTATCGGCCTGCGCGGGCGTGGCGATAAGGCAAGCCAGGGCGGTCAATGCTCGCCGTCCCGGACTTGCTCCGGGACCGGTGGCGATCTTTAGGCGCGGCGTCGCGTGATGCGCCTTGCCGGGGCGTGGGCCGTTCACGGCCGGCGGTCCCGGAGCAAGTTCGGGACGACGAGGAGGCTCACGCATCGGTCAGTTCCCGCAAGGGCGCCGTACTGTCGCCGAACTTCGCGGCGGGCACGCCCAGCGTCTGCAGGCCCGCCAGCATCAGGTTGGACATGGTGGTGCCCTTCTCGACCCGGCTGTGGCGCCCGCCCTTCACCAGCCCGCCCGCGACGATCACCGGCAGGTCCATGTAGTCGTGCTCGTTGGAATCGCCGAAGGCCGAGCCCCGGATCACCAGCGTGCGGTCCAGCAGCGAGGCCTCGCCATCGCGCGTGTCCTTCATCTTCTGGAGGTAATAGGCGAAGAATTCCATGTGATAGCGGTTGATCTTCGCCAACTGCGCCATCTTGTCCGGGTTGTTGCCGTGGTGGCTGAGCATGTGGTGCGAATCCGGCACCCCGATCTCCGGATAGGTGCGGTTCGACAGTTCGCGCCCGATCATGAACGTGCCGACGCGGGTTACGTCGGCCTGCATGGCGAGCACCTGCAGGTCGATCATCAGCTTGACGTGCTCGGCGAAGTCGTCGGGAATGCCTGCGGGTTGCTGCAGGTTGGCGGCCTGCGTGGTGGCGGGCGAAGCGGCGCTGCGCTGGATGCGCTTCTCGATGGCGCGGGTGGCGTCGAGGTATTCGTCGAGCTTGCGCTTGTCCTCCATGCCCAGCTGGCCCGAGAGGCGGCGGGTGTCGTCCATCACGAAGTCGAGGATCGAGGACTGGCGCCGCAACTGGGCGAGGCGGCCCGCTTCATCGGTGTCGCCATCGCCGAACAGCCGCTCGAACACGGCGCGCGGGTTCGCCTCGACCGGCAGCGGCACCGTGGGGGTGAGCCACGAGATGCCGTTGGTATAGGCGCACGAATAGTTGATGTCGCACGATCCGAGCAGGCTGGCGGTGTCGATCCCCAGCTCCAGCGAGGCGAGCGGGGTGGCATCGCCCAGATGCTGCGCGAAGACCTGGTCCATCGACACGCCCGCGCGGATGTCCGGCCCTTCGGTCTGCTTGGCGTGCGCCCCGGTGAGGAAAGCGGGGCACGAGCGTCCGTGGCCTGCCGGTCGGTCGCCCATGGCAGCGGCCTGCGGATGGCCGAGGCCGCTGATGACGGCGATCTGCTCGCGGTGAGGCGCGAGGGGCTGGAGTGAGGAGGGCAGGACGTAATCGGCCCCTGTCGCGGTGGGCAGGAAGTCCGGCATCGTCATGCCGTTGGGTGAGTAGAATACCTGAAGCCGCTTGGGCCGCGAGGACAAGTCGGCGGCCTTGGCGCTCGGCATCATGGCTTCGAGGAAGGGCAGCGCCATGGCGGCACCGGCACCGCGCAGCACGGTGCGGCGCGAGAGGGCGGGGCGGATCACTCTCATTTCAGGGCCTTCCGGGGAATGGCGATCAGAGACAGGGCGGCGGGCCTTGCCGACGGGGCTTCGACAAGCTCAGCCTGAGCGGAATTGAGAGCGCTTTTGCCAGAGACATAACCCCAACCCCGCTCACCCTGAGCTTGTCGAAGGGGCAGGCGCGGGGTCTGGCCATAGGCCGCCTTGAACGGCTGCGGCACGCGGCGCAGGGCGAAGGCGGGGCTTTGCGCGATCCCGCGCACGATGGTCTGGATGCGGTACTGGTCCGCCGCCGCCGCAGAGGCGATCGCGCGCACCGTGGGCATGTCGTTGGCCGAAAGCCCGCGCGCCACCGCATAGGTCATCAGCCGTTCGGTGAAGGCGCGGGTGAACTCGTCCTTGCGGTCCATGAGAACCTGCTGGAGCCCGGTGAGACCGTCGAATTTGAACCCGTCGGGCATCGTCGCGATCGTGTCGATCGGCTGGCCCGCATCCACCGTCCGCCACTGGCCGACCGCATCGAAATTCTCGAGGGAGAAGCCCATCGGATCCATCTTCACGTGGCAGGCGGCGCAAGTCGGGTTGGCGCGGTGCAGTTCGAGTTGCTGGCGCGCGGTGAGCAGGCGGCCGTCGTGGCTGGTCTTGAGCGCGGGCACGTCCGGGGGCGGCGGGGGCGGCGCGGCGGCGAGCATGTTCTCCAGGATCCACTTGCCGCGTTTCACCACGCTGGTGTGGTTTCCGTAGGAGGTAACGGTCAGCACGCTGGCCTGCCCCAGCAACCCGCCACGATGCCATTCGGGACGCAGCGCCACGCGGCGGAACGCGGGGCCGGAGACGCCGGGGATACCATAGTGCTCGGCAAGGCGTTGGTTGAGGAAGGTGTAGTCGGCGCTGATGAAGTCCAGCACCGGGCGGTCGCTTCGCAGCACGTCGGCGAAGAACATCTCCGTCTCGGTCGCCATGGCTGACTTGAGGCGTACGTCGAACTTCGGGAACACCTCGGTGTCGGGGCGCTGCTGGTCGAGGTTGCGCAAGTAGAGCCATTGCCCGGCGAAGTTCGTCGTCAGCGCCTTCGCGCGCGGATCGGCGAGCATGCGGGCGATCTCGGCGTTCAGTACGGCGGGCTGGCTGAGCTTACCCTGCTCGGCGATGGTCAGAAGCCGATCATCGGGGATCGAACTCCACAGGAACAGCGACAGGCGCGTCGCCAGTTCGAGGTCGGAGACGCGGTTGACGCTCCCGGGCATCGCGCCTTGCGGATCGCGCTCCACCACGAAGAGGAATTCAGGCGAGACCAGCACGGCTTCCAGCGCCGCCTCGATGCCGTGCTCGAAGTCCGATGCCTTGCGCTCCTCGGCGTAGATGCGCAGCAGAGGAGCGACGTCGAAGCCGGCGACCGGGCGGCGCCAGGCGCGGCGGGCGAGGGTGGTGATGATCTTCGTCGCGCAGGCATCTTCCTCGCTGGCCTTCTTCGGGCGGCAGAGGAACACGGCGCGGCGGCTTGCGGTGTCGGGCACGTCTGCGGCATCGAACGGCCCCGCCACATCGACCTGCAGCACGTCGCGCGGGAAGTTCTGCTGCGAATAGCGCTGGTGCATGCGGTAGCTGGGTACGCTCAGCGTCTTGGCCAGCTTGCCGTCCACCCACACGTCGAGGGGGAGCATCTTCGGCTTGTCGAGGGGCAGCGGCACCTTGTCCGTATCGTTGCGCAGCACCTGCACCGCCTCGGACGGGGCGATGGTGCGGCGGAACGACAGCGCCACGAGGTGCGAGCCCGCCTGCATCGGCACGCGGGCGGTGACTTTGTCCTCGGCCAGACGGTCGGTTTCGTTGTTGGTGTTGGCGTTGAGCCAGGCCGAAACGTCGTACTGGCCGTCGTAACGGGCATAGTAGCGCTGGGCATAGCCGCCGCGCGAGGCCAGCGGCAGCATCGCGCCCGCGCGCTCGTTATACGCCGGCACGCCCGAGTTCTGGACCGACCCGTCCTTGGGCACCTGCCATGTCGTCACCACCTCGCGTCTTGAGGTGAGGCCGGTGGCCATGCGGCCGACCTTGCCTGCCACCGCGACGTAGCGTTCCATCAGCGTGGGCGAGACGGAGAGCACATCGGCGATGTTGTCGAAGCCGAAGCCGGAGTTGTCGGCAGGCAGTTCGCGGCTGAAATCGACGTCGAGCGCAAGCAGGTCGCGCACCGCATTGGCGTATTCCATGCGGTTGAGGCGGCGCAGCGCCGGGCGGCCGGGATCGGGATTGGCGGCGAGGTAGCCCGCGCGAGAGGTGTCGAGCCAGTTCACGAAGGCGGCGCGCATCTGCGCCGAGGGCTGCGTCTTGCCGTGGGGCGGCATTTCTCCGGCGGCGACGCGGCGCAGGATTTTCTCCCATTCGTCGGCGTGTTTGCCGGTGCGGATGTCGTCGGCGCGCAGGTCTTCCACCGAGAGGTCGGCGATGTTGTCGATGTCGTTGTGGCAGCGTGAGCAGTATTCGCCCAGCATCGGCTCGACGAAGTTCGCGGCCTGCTGCGGGGTCATCGCGGCGAAGCCGGGTGTCTGGTCTGGCGCGGCGTCCTGAGTTGCGGCGTAGACGGTGGCGGCGGTGACGAGTGCGCTGAGCGCGAGCGTCGTCCTGCCGAGGTTGTGTCGCCCGAGAAGGCTCATCGATGTTTCCGACCCCATGGCCGGGCCCGCGTTTTCGCGGGTTTCCGGCACGCCCTGTCCCGCCGAAACGGGTCCTGTTGGGCGGACGGGTTATCGGTTGGGGGTGTTGCGGTCCAACAGCATTAATCGGACATGGCGTGCGAGAAATTGGAGCGGGGGCGTTCGGGGACACGCGGGGGGCTTCGACAAGCTCAGCCTGAGCGGGATTGAGATACTGCGCTACCTCCGCTCACCCTGAGCTTGTCGAAGCCCCCGCAGCCCAAGCCAACAGCCGTGCCGTTCACGGCCAGCGGTCCCGGATCAAGTCCGGGACAACGGATGATCAGAGCGAACCGATCGCCAGGAAGCGGTCTTCGCGCTGGCGGACTAGCTCAGCGCTCGAACGGCGGCTCAGCGCATCGAGTTCGCGGCCGACCGCATCGGCCAGCGCGCGTGCCGTCGCGGCGGGGTCGCGGTGAGCGCCGCCGGTGGGTTCGGGGACGATGCCGTCGATGACCTTGAGGCCCAGCAGGTCCTGCGCCGTCACCTTCATCGCGGTCGCCGCATCCGCAGCCTTGTCGGGCGTGCGCCACAGGATCGAGGACGCACCCTCGGGCGAGATCACCGAGTAGACCGAGTGCTCCAGCATCAGCACGGTGTTGGCGGCGGCGATCGCCACCGCGCCGCCCGAGCCGCCTTCGCCTACGATCACCGCCACCATCGGCACGCCGAGGGCAAGGCAAGCCTCGGTCGAGCGGGCGATGGCTTCGGCCTGGCCGCGTTCCTCGGCCTCGACGCCGGGGAAGGCGCCTGCGGTATCGACCAGCGTGACGACCGGCAGGCCGAACTTGCTGGCCATCTCCATCAGGCGGATCGCCTTGCGGTAGCCTTCGGGCTTGGCCATGCCGAAGTTGTGCTTGATGCGGGTGGTCGTGTCGTGGCCCTTTTCGTGGCCGATGACCATGACCTTGCGGCCGTCCAGCGTGGCGAGGCCGCCGATGATCGCGGCGTCTTCACCGTAGAGGCGGTCACCGCCCAGCGCGACGAAATCGGTGAAGATCAGGCGCAGGTAATCGACGAAGTGCGGGCGCTGCGGATGGCGCGCCACTTGCGTCTTCTGCCAGGGGGTCAGCTTGGCGTAAGTCGCCTCCAGCATGCCGGAGCTTTTCTTGGCGAGCTTGTCGATCTCGCTCTCGATGTCGAGGTCGCTGCCGTCGGCGGTGGCGCGCAGTTCGGCGATGCGCGCTTCCAGCTCGGCGATCGGCTTTTCAAAATCGAAGAACGAAATCATGTCAGTCTCTCAAATACGCTCGGCTTGGTCTTGAAGCCGGCCATTACCCTACATTCGTCATTGCGAGGGGCGATAGCCCCGCGGCAATCCAGAGCCGCCTAAGCTGCCCTGGATTGCTTCGCTTCGCTCGCAATGACGAGCGAAGGGTTCAGTCGGCGGCGCGTTTCGCCAGCCAGTCTTCCAGCCACTTGATCGTGTAGTCGCCTGAGTTGAACTCGGGGTCCTCCAGCAGTGCCTGATGCAAGGGAATCGAGGTCTTCACACCGTCGATCACCATCTCGCCCAGCGCACGCTTCAGGCGCATGATCGCGCCGTTGCGGCTGCGGCCGGAGACGATCAGCTTGCCGATCATCGAATCGTAGTACGGCGGGATGCGATAGCCGGCGTAGAGCCCGGAATCGACGCGCACGTTCATGCCGCCTGCCGCGTGGTAGCCCGTGACCTGACCCGGCGAGGGTGTGAAGTTCCACGGGTCTTCCGCGTTGATGCGGCACTCGATGGCGTGGCCCTTGAACTCGATCTCGTGTTGCTTGAACGACAGCGGCTGGCCGTCGGCGATGCGGATCTGTTCGCGCACCAGATCGACGCCGGTGATGGCCTCGGTCACCGGATGCTCCACCTGCAGGCGGGTGTTCATCTCGATGAAGTAGAACTCGCCGTTTTCCCAGAGGAACTCGATCGTGCCCGCGCCGCGATAGGCCATGTCGGCCATCGCCTTCGAGACGATGCCGCCCATGCGGTCGCGCTCTTCCGGCGTGATGACGGGCGAGGGGGCCTCTTCGAGCACCTTCTGGTGGCGGCGCTGCAGCGAGCAGTCGCGCTCGCCGAGGTGCACCGCTTCGCCGTTGCCGTCGCCGAACACCTGGAATTCGATATGGCGGGGGTTGCCGAGGTACTTTTCCATGTAGACCGTGGCGTCGCCGAAGGCCGCCTTGGCCTCCGAACGGGCCTGGCCCATCTGGCTCTCAAGCTCGTCGGCCGAGTTCACGACCTTCATGCCGCGACCACCGCCGCCCGAAGCGGCCTTGATGATGACCGGGTAGCCGATCGTCTCGGCCAGCGCGCGTGCCTCGTCGAAGTCCTCGATCGCGCCGTCCGAACCGGGGACCAGCGGCAGGCCGAGGGCACCGGCGGTGCGCTTGGCCTCGACCTTGTCGCCCATCGTGCGTATGTGCTCGGGCTTGGGGCCGACCCACTTCAGGCCGTGCGCCTCGACGATCTCGGCGAAGCGGGCGTTCTCGGAGAGGAAGCCGTAGCCGGGATGCACCGCGTCGGCCTGCGTGATCTCGGCGGCCGAGATGATGGCCGCGACGTTGAGGTAGCTGTCCTTGGCGGCGGGCGGACCGATGCAGACCGCGTGGTCTGCCAGGCGCACGTGCATCGCGTCGGCGTCGGCGGTGGAGTGGACCGCGACGGTCTCGATGCCCATCTCGTGCGCGGCACGGTGGATGCGCAGCGCGATTTCGCCGCGGTTGGCAATCAGGAGGCGCTTGATGGCCATGTCAGTCCCGCTCTCAGCCGATCACGACGAGCGGCTGGTCGTATTCGACCGGCTGCTGGTTGTCGACGAGGATCGCGGTGACGGTGCCCGCCTTGGGCGCGACGATCTGGTTCATGACCTTCATGGCCTCGACGATGAGGAGCACGTCGCCCTGCTTCACGGTCTTGCCGACCGAGATGAAGTCGGGCGCGCCCGGCTCTGCGGCGAGGTAGACGGTGCCGACCATCGGCGACTTCACGGCATCGACCGGCGCGGCGGCAGCGACGGGCGCGGCCTCTGCGGCGGCGGCAACCGGCGCGGCGGCAGCGGCAGGCGCCGGAGCATAGCCCATCGGCGGCAGGCTGGCGGCCATCTGCTGGACCATCTGGCGCGAGACGCGGATCTTGCGATCGCCGTCCTCGACCTCGATCTCGGTCAGGCCGGTGTCGGCCAGCAGCTCTGCGAGCTCGCGTACCAGGGCGCTATCGATATTCACGCGACTTCCTTTCGTGCAAGATAACCGAGCAGCGTTGCCAGTGTGTCTTTCAGGTCCTTGCGGTGGACCACCATGTCGACCATGCCGTGGGCATGGAGGTACTCGGCGCGCTGGAAGCCGTCGGGGAGTTTTTCTCGGATCGTGTCCTGGATCACGCGCTGGCCGGCAAAGCCGATGAGCGCGCCGGGTTCGGCGATCTGCACATCGCCGAGCATGGCGTAGCTGGCGGTGACGCCGCCGGTGGTCGGATCGGTCAGGACGACGATATAGGGCAGGCCCGCGGCGGCAAGGCGGCGGGTGGCCACGGTGGTCTTGGGCATCTGCATGAGGGACAGGATGCCCTCTTGCATGCGCGCGCCGCCCGCTGCGGTGACGATGACGTAGGCGCAGTTTTCGGCGATCGCCTTCTCGGCACCGGCGACGAAGGCTTCGCCCACGGCCATGCCCATCGAGCCGCCCATGAATTTGAAGTCCTGCACGCCCAGCACGGCCTTGGCGCCGTTGACGGCACCGAAGGCGTTGGTCAGCGCATCGGGGTAGGGGTTGGCGGCGCGGGCGGCCTTGAGGCGGTCGGGATACTTCTTGGTATCGCGGAAATTCAGAGGGTTCTCGGGAACCTTGGGGGTCGGCAGGACGGTATAGCCGGTGTCCAGCAGCAGGTCGAAGCGGGCCTTGGCGCCGATGCGGCCATGGTGCTCGCACTTCGGGCAGACCGAAAGATTGGCCTCAAATTCCTTGATGAAGAGCATCTCGCCGCAGCTGGCGCACTTCATCCAGAGTTCGTCGGGCGTATCGCGCTTGGCGAGGCTCGATATGGAATTTCGGACTTTGTCGAGCCAACTCATTCGATTTCGTACCAATCCTGCGGAAAAAGGGCCTTCGAGACTGGCCTTCTTCCCCCCTGTGTTTCGGCGCGTCTCGTGCGCGTACGGCGGCGACCCGGGAAACGCGCCGGAGCCGTACGAGGCGCGCCCATTAGAGGAATCCGCGTGATGGTCGCAAGCCAATTCGCCCCAGCCTGTGGGCAACTGCGTGGCGCAGGCATCGCCGGGGCGTAACGGAGCGGCGATATGATGGGCTCGATTGGATACGAAAACCGGGAGTAATCGGCGCTGACTGCACGCATTCTATGCAATCGTATTCATACGCTTTCCCTAAGGGGAAAGGGCGAGTTTTCGTCGTCCCGGACTTGATCCGGGACCGGCGGCGGTCTTTAGAAGCGACATTGTGTGATGCGCCTCGCCGCCACGTGGGTCGTTCACGGCCAGCGGTCCCGGATCAAGTCCGGGATGACGAAGGGAATGCCTCCTCATGCACACTCCTGGCTCCACCTCCAGCGCCGTGCGCCGCAGCACTTATGGCAACGCGCCGGGTGACGCCTTCGACTTATCCATTCCCGTCGAGGCGCCCGTGGCGATCGAAACCAACGGTATTGCCTATGCGGTGATGATGGCGACCCCGCTGGCGCTGGAGGATTTCGTCACCGGCTTCCTGATGGCCGAGGGGCTGGCGCTGGCTGGCGAGGTCGGGGAAGTCGCCGTTCATGCGACCGACGAGGCCGAATGGGGCAGCGGTTATGTCGCGCGGGTGAACCTGCCGCCCGAGCGGCTTGGGCCCATCCTCGAACGCGCGCGGCGGCGGGTGGGCGACAGTTCCTGCGGTATATGCGGGATCGAGGGGGTGGAAGCCGCACTGCGCCCGCTGCTGCCGCTGGCCCGGACTTCCGAAGCGAGCCCGCAGGCGATCCGGCGCGGTCTCGACGCCATGCGCGAGGGTCAGGTGCTGGGCAAGCGGACCCGCGCCACGCACGCCGCGGCGTTTTGCAGCGAGGCGGGCGAAGTGCTGGCGCTGCGCGAGGATGTCGGGCGGCACAATGCGCTGGACAAACTGGTGGGCGCGCTCGCCCGTGCCGCGATCGATCCGGCGCACGGATTCATCGTCATGACCTCGCGCTGTTCCTACGAACTGGTCGAGAAGACCGTGCGGGCCGGGTGTCCGCTGCTGGTGACGATCTCGGCGCCTACCGACCTCGCGGTACGCCGGGCGCAGGCGGCGGGGCTGCGGCTCGCGGTGGTGGCGCGCGAGGATTCCATGCTCATGGTCGATCCCGGTAAGCGGTTCGTCGAAGGCTGAACCCCGGTTATCCTTGCAGACAGGCCTGAGCGCACATAGGTTCGCGGACAACCGGGTTTTTCACGAGGACTACACATGGCTACGGCCACTGAAACTGCTGGCGAACTCAAGCTCACTCCCCCCGATCCGGTGCCGACCGTCGCGCCTGAGCGTGCGGCGGGTCTCGTGGCCATCGGGGACGAGGCGAAGTCCAAGCTGCAGGTGCGCGTGGACGAGTTCGTCGACGACCTCGTCTCGCAGGACGCCGCCTCGCCCGATTTCGGGCGCAAGGTGGACCAGATCACCAACATGGGGCGCAAGGAAATTTCCGACGCCTCCAGCCATTCCAACCGCTTCCTCGATCGCCCGGTGCGGGCGATGGACAAGGATGCGGGCGTGGGTGCCGATCTTGCCGAACTGCGCCGCACGGTCGAGGACCTCGACCCCAGCCGCAAGGGCAAGCTGCTGGAGCCGCGCAAGATCTTCGGGGTGATCCCCTTCGGCAACAAGCTGAAGAACTACTTCGACGGCTACCAGAGCGCGCAGGGTCATATCAGCGCGATCCTCGCCCGCCTGCAGGGCGGCAAGGACGAACTGCTGATGGACAACGCCGCCATCGACGTCGAGCGCCAGAACCTGTGGGCCGCCATGGGCAAGCTCGAACAGATGATCTACATGGCGCGCACGCTGGACCAGGCGCTGGAGGACAAGGCCAACGACCTCGACCACACCGACCCGGCCAAGGCGAAGGCGGTGCGCGAATCGGCTCTGTTCTACGTGCGCCAGCGTACGCAGGACCTGATGACGCAGATGGCCGTCTCGGTGCAGGGCTATCTGGCGCTGGATCTGGTGAAGAAGAACAACGTCGAACTGGTGAAGGGCGTGGACCGCGCTTCGACCACCACGGTCGGCGCGCTGCGCACGGCGGTGACGGTGGCGCAGGCGATGGCGAACCAGAAGCTGGTGCTCGACCAGATCACCGCGCTCAACACGACGACCGCGAACATCATCGACGGCACCGGCCAGATGCTCAAGGACAACACCGCGCGCATCCACGAGCAGGCGGCGAACTCGACGATTCCCTTGGAGACGCTCAGCCGCGCCTTCCAGAACATCTACGACACGATGGATTCGATCGACACTTTCAAGCTGAAGGCGCTCGATTCGATGAAGCAGACGGTGACCTCGCTGGAGGGCGAGATCAGCAAGTCCAAGGCCTACATCGCCCGCGCGCAAGGGCAGTCCGAAGGTCTGGCGGCGGGCGACGATGCCGCCGCGAAGACTTTGCTGGAGGCTCTGGACTAACCGACGATGGCTCAGCTTCCAGCCAAGACCTCGCAGCGCGTATCGCAGGACATCGTGCGCGCCGCGCGGCGCCAGCGGGCCGCGCGCATCTACAACGCGCGCAAGGAGCAGTGGCGCTTTCGCATGCGCCGGTTGCGCCGGGCATTCCTGGCGATGGCGGGCATCTACATCGCCGGGCTGGTCGCGGCCCTGGTGCTGGGCGGGGTGTCGTTCACCGCCGGGCTGCTGACGTTCCTGCTGGGAGTGGCGGTCTTCGTGGTGCTGTCGATCTTCCCGGCCACCCCGCGCACGCATGTCGAGGATTTGAACGCCGCCAGCCTGCCGGAACTGGCGGGTTCCACCGAGCTATGGCTGGAAGGCAAGCGCAAGGCGCTGCCGACCGCCGCCGTCGATGCGGTGGACATGATCGGCGTGCGCCTCGAACAGCTGGCCCCGCAGCTGGCGATGCTCGACGAACGCGGTCCCGCGGCGCGCGAGGTTCGCAAGCTGCTGACCGAGCACTTGCCTGAGATGGTCAACAGCTACACCCGCATCCCCGCGCAGCTACGTGGGAAGACCGGCTCTGGCGGCACCTCTCCGTCTGAGCAGCTGGTCGACGGCCTGTGCGTGATCGCCGACCAGATCGAGGCGATGAGCGAGGATTTGTCCCGCAATGACGTCGATGCGCTGGCCACGCGCGGACGGTTCCTCGAAGTGAAGTACCTCGACAAGGAGTGATCGCGGGGGCGGCGCGCGCCGGGTCAAGGGCCGTGCTATCGGACCCGGATGCACAAGATCCTGCTGTTCATGAAGCGTCGGCCGGACATTTCGGTCGAGGCATTCCGCGACTATTACGAGACGCGCCATGCGCCGCTGGCCGCGAAATATTCTCGCGGGGTGACACGCTATATCCGCCGTTACGTCGATCCGCAGCCGCATCCGGAAACCGGCGCGTTCATCGATGGCCCGGACGTGATCACCGAACTGTGGTTCGCGGATGAGGCCATCTACCGCGCGACGCTGGCCTACATCACCACCAGCCTGATGCCGGACGACATCGTCGAGGACGAGAAGAACCTGTTCGACCGCGCCTCCTTCCGCATCGCCACGGTCGTGGAGCGGGAGACGGATTTCGGGTGAAGGGCTAGGCCCACCCCGTTGCGACTAGGCAGCAAGCTGCCAAGTCTCGCTCCCCTCCCGCTCGCGGGAGGGGCTGGGGGTGGGCTCTACCACCGCAACCCCTCTTCCTTCGGCTTCCACGTCCTGCCGGTCCTTGAGGTACGCGACGGTCGTGGCAATGTCGCTCCCAGCCTCCCGTCACTGCGCGTTGCCCCTGGTATTGAGCAGGCCGATGATCCCCCCATCCACGCGAATGTCCACGCCGCTGACGTAGGACGCGGCGGGCGAGCACAGGAATTCCGCGACAGAGGCGATTTCGTCGCCCTGACCCATGCGCTGCTGCGGGACCATGCCGATCATGGCGCGGAGCTGTTCGTTCGCCTCCGCCTCGGCATTGCCCATGGGTGTGGCGATGAAGCCCGGTGCGATCGAGGCGATGCGCAGGCCCTTCGCGCCGAAGGCGGGGGCGTCGCGCTCGACGATGCCGATCACGGCGCGCTTGGAGATCGCATAGGCCATGCCCGGATGGTCCATGTAACCGGCGATGCCGCTGCGCTCGCCGGTGGTCACGAACGCGCGGATCGCGTCCAACAGCGCCGGGTCGCCCAGCATGTAAGCGGAGACCGAGGAGATCAGCACCGCGCAGCCCCCCACCTCGAAGTGCGGCAGCAGCCCCGCAACCAGTCGCTCGGTGGCGTCGTAGTTGACCGCGAAGATGCGCGGCCCGTCGCTCATTGTCGGCGAGAGCCCGGCAGTGTGGACCAGCGCCGAGATCGGGGCGCCGCCCAGCGCGGCGACGATCCGCGCGGGAAAGTCCCCGGCGGCGATGTCGGCGGCGAGAATGTCCACTTTCCCGGCGGCGGGGCGCAGTTCCTCGGCCAGCGCCTCCAGCCTCACAGGGTCGAGGTCGCACAGCAGGAGCGGGCGGCCCTGCGCGGCGAAGCGCTGCGCCGCGGGACGGCCCATGCCGCCTGCGGCTCCGGTGATGACGACGGTTCCGGTGGTCATGCTCTCTCCTCGGCGGGGTCTGTTTGCGCAAGGTGCTAGCCCGGCGGCCGGGCGCGCGACAGGGCGGCGTTGCAGGTCATCGCCAAGGCGTTCCATCCGGCGTTCACACCGCCATAACGATCAGCTGCTGGCATCCTTCACCGTCTCCATCGCCACGAACGTGGACGTGCTGGCGACGTGCGGCAGGCTGGAGATCTTTTCCCCCAGCACCACCCGGTAGCGGCGGATGTCGGCCGTGCGCACCTTGAGCAGGTAGTCGAAGCTGCTGGCGATCATGTGGCATTCCTCCACTTCGGGAATGCGTCGCACGGCGCGGTTGAACTCGGTCAGCGCGCTTTCGCGGGTGTCGGACAGCTTCACTTCGGCGAAGGCGACGTGATCGAGCCCGAGGCTGGCGGGATCGACCACCGCGCGAAACCCCCGGATCACGCCGCTTTCCGTCAGCCGCCGCAAGCGTACCTGGCACGGAGTTTTCGACATGCCGACCGCCTTGGCAAGGTCGGTCACGGTGATCCGGCCATCGGAGCGCAGGACCGCGATGATCTTGCGGTCCAGTTCGTCCAGTTCGACCGGTTGAGAGCTCTTTGCCATGCGATATGCCTTCAATGGGGAGTCAAAAAAGTCAAACCGGATATTTCCGTGCCGTTGAAAAGGCAGAACGACAAGCGCGAATCGGCTAGCATCGCTTGCATGACCACGCCCGCCCTCTCGCCTTTTGGCCAGTTCGCTCCTGCTGTTCGCCCGATGACCCCGCTGCGCCGCGCCATCGCCGATGCGCGCCGCCGGGATGAGGCCGAGTGCCTTGCCCCGCTGCTGGGCGCCGCGACGCTGGATGCGGACCTGAAGGCCAAGGTGCGCGAGACGGCCACCGCGCTCGTCACCACGCTGCGTGCCAATCACAAGGGCACCGGGGTCGAGGGACTGGTGCAGGAATATGCGCTCTCCAGCCAGGAGGGCGTGGCGCTGATGTGCCTTGCCGAAGCGCTGCTGCGCATTCCCGACCACGCCACCCGCGACGCGCTCATCCGCGACAAGATCGCCGACGGCGACTGGAGCGGGCACCTCGGCGGCGGCAAGTCGCTGTTCGTCAACGCGGCCACATGGGGACTGGTGGTGACCGGCAAGCTGGTCGGCTCGGTGGACGACAAGGGCCTCGGCGCGGCGCTGACCCGCCTCGTCGCGCGCGCGGGCGAGCCGGTGATCCGGCGCGGCGTGGACCTTGCCATGCGCATGATGGGCGAGCAGTTCGTCACCGGCGAAACGATCGACGAAGCGGTCAAGCGCGCGAGGGAACTGGAAGCGAAGGGCTTCCGCTACAGCTACGACATGCTGGGCGAGGCGGCCACGACCGCCGCCGATGCACGTCGCTACTATGCCGACTACGAGAACGCGATCCATGCCATCGGCAAGGCGTCTGCGGGCAAGGGCATCTACGAGGGCCCCGGCATCTCGATCAAGCTCTCGGCGCTGCATCCGCGCTATGCCCGCGCGCAGGCGGCACGCGTGATGGGCGAACTGCTGCCCGACGTGAAGGCGCTGGCGCTGATGGCCAAGAGCTACGACATCGGCTTCAACATCGATGCCGAGGAAGCCGACCGCCTCGAACTCTCGCTCGACCTGCTGGAAAGCCTTGCGCTCGATCCGGAGCTGGCGGGCTGGGACGGCCTGGGCTTCGTGATTCAGGCTTATGGCAAGCGCTGCCCCTTCGTGATCGACTGGATCGTCGATCTTGCCCGCCGCGCCGGTCGCCGGATCATGGTGCGGCTGGTCAAGGGCGCCTACTGGGACGCCGAGATCAAGCGCGCGCAAGTGGACGGCCTTGCCGACTTCCCGGTCTATACCCGCAAGGTCCATACCGACGTGTCCTACGTCGCCTGTGCCCGCAAGCTGCTCGCCGCGCCCGACGCGGTGTTTCCGCAGTTTGCAACGCACAACGCGCAGTCGCTGGCGACGATCTATCGGCTCGCAGGCCCGGACTTCGCTGTCGGCCAGTACGAATTCCAGTGCCTCCACGGCATGGGCGAGCCGCTCTATTCGCAGGTCGTCGGGGCCGACAAGCTGAACCGCCCCTGCCGCATCTACGCGCCGGTCGGCACGCATGAGACGCTGCTCGCCTACCTCGTGCGGCGCCTGCTGGAGAACGGCGCGAACTCCTCGTTCGTCAACCGCATCGCCGATCCTGCGGTGCCGGTGGAATCCATGGTCGCGGACCCGGTCGAAGTCGTGCGCGCCATGCCTCGCCCCGGTGCGCGCCATGATCTGATTGCCGCGCCTTGCGGCCTCTATCCGGACCGCCGCAACTCCGACGGCATCGACCTGACCGATGAGATCGCCCTCGAAGCTCTGGCGACGGCGCTGGCAGCTTCGGCAACGGCGCAATGGACCGCGGCACCGGAAGGCGCGAAGGGAGAGGGCCGTCCGGTCCGCAACCCGGCCGACCATCGCGACGTGGTCGGCACCGTGATCGAACTCGCGCCCAGCGAGGCGGCCGCTGCGATCGCCCGCGCTGCCGCCTCGAACTGGAGCATGGTCCCGGTCGATCAGCGCGCCGCCATGCTCGAACGCGCGGCAGATGCGATGCAGGATCGCATGCCCGTGCTCATGGGGCTGGCCATGCGCGAGGCGGGAAAATCCGCACCCAATGCGATTGCCGAAGTGCGCGAGGCGATCGACTTCCTGCGGTACTACGCCAAAGCGGCCAAGGATACCTTAGGTGCCGTTAAGGCACCTTTGGGTGCCGCCGTGTGCATCTCGCCGTGGAACTTTCCGCTGGCCATTTTCACCGGCCAGATCGCGGCGGCGCTGGTCGCGGGCAACCCGGTCCTCGCCAAGCCGGCCGAGGAAACCCCGCTGATCGCCGCGGAATCCGTACGCATCCTCCACGAAGCGGGCGTCCCCGCCGACGCGCTGCAGTTCATGCCGGGCGGCGGAGATCTCGGCGCCGCGCTGGTCGCCGCACCCGGGACGGCGGCGGTGATGTTCACCGGCTCCACCGAAGTCGCGCGCCTGATCCAGCGCCAGTTGGCGACCCGACTTTCGCCGGAAAACCGCCCAATTCCGCTGATTGCCGAGACCGGCGGCCAGAATGCGATGATCGTCGACAGCTCCGCGCTGGCCGAGCAGGTGGTGGCCGACGTCATCGCCTCGGCCTTCGACAGCGCGGGCCAGCGCTGCTCCGCACTGCGGGTGCTGTGTCTGCAGGAAGACGTTGCCGACCGGACACTGGCGATGCTGCGGGGCGCGTTGGCCGAACTGAAGGTGGGCAACCCGGACCGCCTCGCCATCGACATCGGCCCGGTCATCACCGCCGAGGCCCAGGCCAACATCGAACGCCACGTGGAAAAGATGCGCGCCAAGGGCTGCCGCGTCGAACAGGTTGCATTGGGGAAGGGCGCGGAAAACGGCACTTTCGTAGCCCCTACGATCATCGAGATCACCGGGATCGACCAGCTTGAGTGCGAGGTTTTCGGCCCGGTCCTGCACGTCGTGCGCTTCCGCCGCGATGATCTCGGCAAACTGGTCGAAAGCATCAACGCGACCGGCTACGGCCTGACCTTCGGTCTCCACACGCGCCTCGACGAGACGATGGCGCGCGTGACCGGCGCGATCCGCGCGGGCAACCTCTACGTCAACCGCAACACCATCGGCGCCATCGTCGGCGTGCAGCCCTTCGGCGGGTGCGGTCTCTCCGGCACCGGGCCGAAGGCGGGCGGGCCGCTCTACCTAGGCAGGCTCACCCGGCAGGCTCCGCAGGTCCTGACGCCACCCGAAGAAGCGCCCATGTTGCTGACGGTTTTTGCGGACTGGCTGGACAAGCATGGCGAGCCCTCTGCCGCCGGTCGCGCGCGTGACCTCGGCCGCTCTTCGGCGCTGGGCTTCGAGGCCGTGCTTCCCGGCCCGGTCGGCGAGCGTAACCTCTATGCGCTCCACCCGCGCGGCCGCATTCTCCTGCGACCGGCCACCCGCGAAGGTCTGCTGGGCCAGATGGCGGCGGTTCTGGCGACAGGCAACACTGCGACGGTGGAAGGCATGGACTTGCCTGAAGGTCTGCCCGCGAAGATCGCCGCGCGCTTCCATGCCAATCCGGGCGAGTTCTTCGCTGCGTGCCTCGTCGAAGGGGACGTTCAGGCGGTGCGCGGGGCGTGCGACTCGGCGGCGAAACTGCCGGGGCCGATCGTGCCGGTCCACGTCTGGACCGGGCATGACACTGGACCAAACGGGGCGTGGCTGCTGGAGGAAGTATCCACTTCCATCAACACCACGGCTGCCGGAGGCAACGCCAGCCTCATGATGATTGGCTGATTCGGTCGGCAAACTATTGTGAAAACACGTAATGCCCCGCCGCATTTCGGCGGTGGGGCTCGTGCTGTCGTAAACGGGCAACAATCCGCCGGAATCCGCGAAACCTGTACCAAAGACTGAGATTAGTCTCGTTGCGACCACACCGCGTTGGATTACAATGCAGGCGGGAGTAGGACATATGGGCAGACTGATCGTCGATGCCGCCTCGAGCCTTGATGGCTTCTGGGCTGATGCTCGCGGACGGAGCGTGTTTTGCACCTCCGAACTGCATGGTTCTGGCTTGTCCGGCAGACTGGACAAAGTCTGCGGCGCGGTGGTCATGAGCCGCCGGTCCTTCGAACTGTCCGAGGATACCGGATGGATCGCGGATGCCTATTCAGGAAAAACCCCAGTCTTCGTTGTGACTGATGCGCCCTTGGCAATTCCCTTGCTCGGGGAGTTTCATTTCGTCCCCACTTATGCCGAAGCTTTCGCCGCCGCGCAGGATGCAGCGGGCGACAGCGCGGTTCTCGTTGTTGGAGAGGCCGGTGCGGTCAATGCCGCTCTACGTTCCGGCCATGCAGATGAAATCTGGCTGCGGATGATGTCGCGCACGCTGGGTAACGGCGCCGCGCTGTTCGAGGACGACATCCCGGTCGAGAACTACTTCGTGTCCGAACTCGATACCACGGCGGATGCCGTCCACATGCATCTTGAGCGCAAGCTGGAGGCCTGAGTTTCAGGGGGGCTGACCGTTAAGCGGGGCAGGGCTCCAGCGTTTCGCGCTTGTGCAGCGAGATGGTGACCAGGAATACCGCAAGACCGCCCAGCGCCAGGCAGGCGCCGATCCAGCCGGTCGAGGTCAGTCCAAGACCGGCCGAGATGGCCATGCCGCCCAGCCACGGGCCAATGGCGTTAGCCGTATTGAAAGCGCTGTGGTGCGCGGCGGCCGCTAGCGCCTGCGCATCGCCCGCCACGTCCATCAGGCGCGTCTGCAGGATCGTGCCGAGCCCGCCGCTGAAGCCGATCAGCAGCACTACGATGCACAGGGTCCAGATATTGCCCGCCATCAGCGAGAACAGTGCAAGCGACACAGCGCTGAACAGCAGGGCGCAGATGGCAGCCTTGGTCTGCGCCCGGTCGGCGACCCAGGCCCAGAACAGGTTGCCCACTGTCATGCCGACGCCGAAGATCGCCAGTACGGCGGGGACGAGCTTTTCCGAAACGTGCGTGACCTCGATCATGGTCGAGGCGACGTAAGTGTAGACGCAGAACAGTCCGCCGAAGCCGATCGCGCCGGTGAGCAGGGTCAGCAGCACTTGCGGACGGCGAAGCGCGCCGAGTTCGCGCAAGGGGCTCGCGCTCTCGTCGGCGGGCTGGTGCGGGGCGTAGAGCGCGACGAGCGCCATCGTCAGGATCGCGAGACCGGAAACGACCGCGAAGCCGCTGCGCCAGCCGATCGCCTGCCCCAGCCAGTTGGCGGCGGGTACGCCGATGATCGTTGCCACCGTCAGACCCGACATGACCATGGCGACCGACTGCGCGCGCTTATTCGCGGGCACCATCGACGCGGCGACGAGGGCGGCAATGCCAAAGTACGCGCCATGCGGCAGGCCGCTGACGAAACGGCACAGCAGCAGCAAGTCATACGTCTTGGCCATGGCCGAGATGCCATTGCCGATGGCGAACAGCGCCATCAGGCCGATCAGCAGGCGGCGGCGCTCGATCTTGGCGGCGAGCACGGCGATGACCGGTGCGCCGACGACTACGCCCAGCGCATAGGCACTGATCGCGTGACCGGCCTGTGGCTCGGTCAGGCCGAGATCGCGGGCGAAAAAGGGTACGAGGCTCATCGCCGCGAACTCGGTGGTGCCGATGGCGAATGCACCCATCGCAAGCGCAAGGATGACGAGCGCGGGGTGGGTCGCGCGGGTGGAGGCGGAAGGGGGCTGAGTCATGTTGCGTTGCAACATAGAAACAAAGGCGCGGTCAGGCTAGCTACCTGGCGGTGCAAATTCCGCAACATCGCGGTGAATAAGCTGCATCGCAAGTTGCAGGGGCCGCATTCGGACGTTTGCCGGGACCGCTCCGGCACTGTAGTGGCCTTCGCGATTTCAGGCAATTCAGGCAGAGCCATGGCCCGCAAATATTCCAAGCACGGACCCTACGAAGACCTGCATCGGGAGGAGGAGGAAGCTCCGGTCGAGGCCGTGCCGTGCTGGCTTTGCGGCCGGCCCACGGGCGAGACCATCGTGTGGCATCATCCGGTGCCCAAGAGCCGCGGCGGGCGCGATGTCGTGCCGATGCATCCGATCTGTCAGCAGACGGTCATCGCGAACTTCACGAACTCCGAACTCCAGCGCTTCGGTACGGACGTGGACGCGCTGTTGATTTACCCGAACATCCGCAAATTCGTGGACTGGGTGGCGAAGAAAGACCCCGATTTCAACGCGGCGATCACCAAGAAGCAGCGGTGAGACGGTTGGTGGGGCGTTGTTACCCACCCCGCTGCGACTAAGGCCTTCGGCCCAAGTCTCGCTGCCCCTCCCGCAAGCGGGAGGGGGAAGGCGCGTCAGCCCTCCCGTGTGCGGGAGGGCCGGGAGGCTTGGGAGCGAAGCGAACTAGCCGGACGGGGTGGGCTTCGACGCCAACCCCGGCCGCCTCAGAACACCGGATCGAAGCCCGGCGGCAGTTCGCTGGCCGGGCCGCTCTTGTCCTCGCTGCCGGGGACATGGATGCCGCATTCGGTCTTGTCCCAGCCCTTCCAGCGACCCGAGCGCGGGTCTTCGCCCGGCGCGACCTTGCTGGTGCAGGGCATGCAGCCGATCGAGGGATAGCCTTCCGCCACCAGCGGGTGCGCGGGCAGTTCATGCTCGGCGATGTAGGAGGCGAGACGCTCGGCCGACCAGTCGATCAGCGGGTTGATCTTCAGGCGGCCCTGTGCGTCCGTCGTGTCGATCTCGAAGCGCGGCAGGTGCGAGCGGGTCGAGTTCTGGAACGACTTGCGGCCGGTGAAAGACGCATCGTAATGCGCCAGCGCCTTGGCGAGCGGCTTGACCTTGCGGATCTCGCAGCAGCCGTCGGGGTCCCACGACCAGCGCAACCCGTTCTCGTCCTTCTTGGCGATTTCCGCCTCATCGGGGACGAGGTTGATCAGGTTGGTCAGGCCGAGGCGCGCGATCAGGGTGTCGCGATAGGCCAGCGTCTCGGGGAAGTGCTTGCCCGTTTCGAGGAACAGCACCGGCACGCTGGGGTCCACGCTCGCGACGAGGTGGAGCAGCACCGCGCTTTCCGCGCCGAAGCTGGAAACGATTCCCACATCGCCCGCCATTCGCTCCTTCAGCAGCGTCTCGAGCATCTCGCTCGTGTCGGTGCCGCGGAACAGGCGGTTGAGACGCACCGCATCGGCCTCGGTGAACCGGGCGGAAGTGTCGATGCGGTCCCTGATACGGTCTTCGTTTTCAGCTTCGGTACGGAACATAGGGATATCCCTTCTGGCCCTTCGGGGCTTACGCCGGGTGGCGCTTGGCCCAGATGGCCTGCCTGCCGTCGATCGCGGTGGCCTGGTATACGTTGTCCCACCGCTCGAAGGCGTTCTTCGCATCGGTGGTATTGAGCGCCTTGTCGGGCGCGAAGGCATCGAAGCCGCAGCGGCGCATGTGGTGCAGCATGTCGATCACAAGATCGCCCACGCCGCGCAGCTCGCCGGCATAACCGGCTTCACGCAGAATGCGGGCGGCGGAGTAGCCGCGCCCGTCGGTCCACGCCGGGAAGTTGACTTCCACCAGCGCGATCCGGTCGAGGTAGGGCAGCAGCGCGCGGGCGTCCTCGCCCGGCTCGATGCGCACGGCGGTGGCGTTCGACTGTTCGGAGAACGCATCCACGGTGACGGCAGGGTCGTTGACGGCCTCGTCGTCACGGAAGCGGAACTGGACGTCAACCATAGATGGCCTCCTTGAACGGGTCCATGCCGATACGGCGATAGGTGTCGAGGAAGCGCTCCTCGCCCTGCTTGTTGGCGAGATAGACTTCGGTGGCCTTTTCGATCGCGTCGACCACGCCGTCCTCGGTGAAGCCGGGGCCGATGATCTTGGCGAGCGAGGTGTCCGCGCCCTCGCTGCCGCCGAACAGGAGCTGGTAGTTTTCCAGGCCCTTCTTGTCGACGCCGAGGATGCCGATGTGGCCCGCGTGATGGTGGCCGCAGGCGTTGATGCAGCCCGAAATCTTGAGCTTCAGCTCCCCGATCTCGGCCTGCTTCTGCGCCGAACCGAAGCGCTCGGAAATCTTCTGCGCGACCGGGATTGAACGGGCGTTGGCAAGGCTGCAGTAGTCGAGGCCGGGGCAGGCGATGATGTCGCCCACGGTGTCGAGGTTGGCAGTGGCGAGGCCCGCTTCGTCGAGCGCCTGCCAGACGGTGTAGAGGTCGGCCTTCTTCACGTGCGGAAGCACGATGTTCTGGGCGTGGGTGACGCGCAGTTCATCGAACGAATACTCGGTACCCAGCTTCGCCATCAGGCGGATCTGGTCGGCCGAGGCATCGCCGGGGATACCGCCGACAGGCTTGAGGCTGATCGTCGCGATGACGTAGCCCGGAACCTTGTGCGCGGTGGTGTTGCGCTCCACCCAGAGGCGGAAGTCGGGATCGGAGAGGTCCAGATCGTTGGACAGGCCGGTCTCGAAGGCGGGATCGACGAAGTGTGCCTTGATCCGCTCCAGTTCGGCGAGCGGCGGCTCGATCGGCTGGGTCAGCAGGTGCGCGAACTCCTCCTCGACCTGGCGGACATATTCGTCGCGGCCCAGTTCGTGGACGAGGATCTTGATGCGCGCCTTGTACTTGTTGTCGCGGCGACCGTAGCGGTTGTAAACGCGCAGGCACGCTTCGGAGAAGGTGATGAGCTGGTCTAGCGGCACGAAGTCGCGGATCAGCGGCGCGATCATCGGGGTGCGGCCCATGCCGCCACCGGCATAGAACTGCGCGCCGATCTCTCCGGCGTCATTACGCACCATCTTGATGCCGATGTCGTGCAGGCGCATCGCCGCGCGGTCGGTCTCGGAGGCGATCACGCAGATCTTGAACTTGCGCGGCAGTACCAGGAATTCCGGGTGGAAGCTGGACCACTGGCGCAGCAGTTCCGCATAAGGACGCGGATCGATGATCTCGTCGGCGGCGGCACCGGCGAACTGGTCCGAGCTGATGTTGCGGATGCAGTTGCCGCTGGTCTGGATCGCGTGCATTTCCACCTTCGCCAGCTCGGCGAGGATGTCGGGCGTCTCTTCCAGCTTGATCCAGTTGTACTGGATGTTCTGGCGGGTGGTGAAGTGGCCGTAGCCGCGGTCGTACTTGTCCGCGATGTCACCCAGAAGGTGCATCTGAGCGCCGCTCAGCGTACCGTAGGGCACCGCGACGCGCAGCATGTAGGCGTGGAGCTGAAGGTACAGGCCGTTCTGCAGGCGCAGCGGCTTGAACTGGTCCTCGGTCAGTTCCCCAGAGACGCGGCGGCGCACCTGGTCGCGGAATTCCTCGACCCGCACATCGACCATCTGCTGGTCGTATTCGTCGTACTTGTACATCAGATCACCCAGTTCAAAGCGGCGGGGTCGGACGGCTTCAGCGTCAGGTCGAGGCGCACGGTCGGCCCAAAGGCGCGAATGCGCTCCTTGATGTGCGCGGGGCGCACGCCTTCATCGGTCTTCTCGCCATCGACGACATAGGCCGCGAAAACGTTCTGCACGCCTTCTTCCCGTGCGATGATCGCAGCCCCGTTGTCGCCGACATCGGCGCTGTCGTTCACGTCGAGCGACCAGCCATGGCCGGTCCACCAGACCACGGCCCCGCTCTTCAGGTCGTTGCCCGTCAGGATCTTCACTGCATTGCCTCCAGCGCCAGGGCGCGAATGGTGTTGTCCGCCGAGTCATGGTCGGCGGCGACCGAGCCGATAACGATAAGCGCGGGGCTTTGCACCTTCTGACTTTCGACAAGATGCGCAAGACCGGCCAGCGGAGAGCGCAGGACACGCATATCGGAGCGGGTGGCCTTCTCGATAATTGCCACGGGCACGTCGGGCGCGAGGCCATCGGCGATGAGCTTTTCGGAGATCTGCGCGGCCGTGGCGATGCCCATGAAGATCACCAGCGTGCGGCCCTTGCCGGCAAGGCCGGACCAGTCCTGCTCGGATAGGCCCTTGCACTGGCCCGCCACGAAGCTGACGATCGAGGCATGGTCGCGGTGAGTGAGCGGGATCTGCGCAGCGGCCGAAGCGCCCAGCGCCGAGGAGATGCCGGGCACGACCTCGACCGGGACGCCCGACGCGTGGCAGGCCTCGGCCTCTTCGCCGCCGCGTCCGAACACGAAGGGATCGCCGCCTTTGAGGCGCACGACGTCGTTCCCCGCCAGCGCCTCGCGCACCAGCAGGGCGTTGATATCCTCCTGCTTCATGGTGTGGCGCGAACGGGCCTTGGCGACCGAAACCAGCTTTGCTGTAGGCCGCGCCATCGCCAGGATCGCGGGATCGACGAGACCGTCGTGGACCACCAGCGATGCGCTCATCAGCAGGCGTGCGGCACGTAGGGTCAGCAGATCCGGATCGCCGGGGCCTGCACCCACAAGGTACACCTTGCCCACGCGGGGCATCTTGGAGGGATTCGCGGTCATGGTGTGGCGCAAATGGGCGCGATGATCGCCGGATGCCAGCCATAATGGCTTTGAGGGGGCTAAGGGGAGCTTTACGCTGGCCGGATTGCCGCGTTTCCAAGGGAGTTCACAGAAAATTACGCATGACTTCGGTGCTTCATTAGTCCCGGCTCTAACCGAATCTTAACCTAACTTGTGGACGTTCGCCTCACACATGGAGGTGGACTGATGCCCATTGCGGCCCATTTTGAAGCGCCTGAAGCAAGCGGCCGCCCTCGTGCGGAGCGTCGCCGCCTCTTGCTGGAGACGCAAGGGGCGCTGGAGTCCGGCGAGCACACGCAGGTCGTGCTCCACAACTTCTCGGAAACCGGTGTCCTGCTGGAAAGCAAGCTCGACCTCGAGATCGGCGAGATCATCGAACTCGACCTGCCCGAGGCGTCTCACGCACGTGCGCGTGTCATCTGGGCGAGCGGCAAGCTCTACGGCTGCGCCTTCGATTCGCCGATCCCCAGCGCCACCTTGCGCGCGGCGCAGCTTCGCAGCGCCGTGCAGACCGAACTTGGGCTCGGGGCCGCGCCGGCGCCGATAGGGCCGGGGGCGATCGGGGGTGAAAGCCTTGGCGAGCGGTTGCATCGCCTGCGCAAGTTGCGGGGGCTGACGCAAGGCGAACTTGCCAACCGCCTCGGTGTCAGCAAGCCAACCGTGTGGGCTTGGGAGCAGGGCCGCGCCCGTCCGATCGAGGAGCGGCTGGACGCCATCGCCGAGGCGCTCGGCGTCGAGGCGGCGGAACTGCGACCGAGTCGAACGGTGCCCGGGTTGACCGATCTCATCTCCCGTTGCCGGGAGCAGATCGCAGCGGCCGTGGAAACGACGCCCGACAAGGTACGTATCATGATCGAGCTTTGACGCGGCCATCGTCTCTTCTGGAAAATCGATCCGCGGCGGCATGTGCAATATTGGCGCATCGATGCAACCAATTAGCTATCAGGGAAATTTGTATTCCCTGTTGCCTTTTTAGATGGTAAACGTTGATTTAATAAATACTCAGAATTAATTGAGTTAGTTAACAAAACTAAATTGTATTGATGGTTAATAAAATATCTATGGTTAATGATGTTAATTTTATCTGCGTAGTGTTTTACTCAAATCTCCATGGTCGGATTCGAAGCGGTCTCACGGGCCGCTGAGGGACAGGCCAAGGCAGGCACCGGGACGCAGTCGGCATGGGCATGAACTTCACATTCCAGGAAAGCTCGGTCCTCTACGGGATGCTTGCCGAGAGTTCGACTGACGTGATCCTCAAGACCGATCCCAAGGGCTTCATCGTCCATGCGACGTCCGGCATCGCCGAACTGGGGCACCGCGATCCCGCGCGCATCGATGGGGGAGGGCTGGTCGGCCCTCATCTCCTCGACCTTGTCGCGCCGGAGGCGAAGCAGCAGATTTCCAAGGCCCATGCCCGCGCGATGGCAGGCGAGGATTTGGACTGGATAGAGTTTCCCGCGCTGACTCGTGACGATCGCAAGCGCTGGTTCGAACTTCGCCTTCGCGCACTGCTGCGTCACGATGGCGCGCCGTACGGCGTGCTTGGCGTCATGCGCAACGTCGATGAACTGCGCTCACTCAGCGAACGGCTGTTCACGGCGACTTATACCGATCCACTGACCGGTCTCACCAACCGCACCGCGTTCATCTCGATGCTGGAACACATGCTCGATGCCCGTATGGAGGGTTGCCTTGCGCTGTTCAGCATCGATTTCTTCCGCACGATCAACATGCAGTACGGCCAGAGCGTGGGTGACGAGGTCCTGACCGTCTTCGCCGATCTGCTGCGCGAACTGCTGCGGACCGAGGACATCATTTCCCGGATCGGTTCGGAGCGCTTCGCCGTGATCCTGCCGCGCGTCACGGCGGCCGAGGCGGAAGGCATCTGCCGCCGCGTGGTGACAACGCTGGCCGAACTCAAGCAGGCGATCGGCGACGGCAGCTTCGCGATGACTGCCAGCGCCAGCGTCGCCCGCGTCGGAACCAGCCTCGATTCTACGCTCGAACGGGCCGAGATGGCGCTGTTCGTCGCCAGGGCGAAGGGCCGCAACCGGCTGGAAATGGAAAAGCCCGTCCGCCTCGCAGTGGGATGAAGGCATGAACAAAGAAGGGGCGACGCCGTTGCCGGTGCCGCCCCTTTCGTCAGGTTGTGGTTACGGTCAGTTCAGCAGCCCGGCATAGCGGTCGAGCGCGGCCAGCGGCCCTTCCGGCCAGCGCGACAGCACCAGCAGGCGCTTGTGCCCGCCGCCGATGGCTAGTTCGTCGGTCACGCCCATGCCGCCGTGGAACTGGATCATCTCGTGCCCCAGTGTCACCGAGGCGTCGGCGATGTACGCCCGCGCGCCGTGAACGGCATTCGCGAACTCGTCACTGCCCCAGGATACGAGTGCGAGGTTGAGGAGTGCGCGGCTCTGTTCGATCGCGGCATACTGGGCGACCATGCGGTGCTGGATCGCCTGGAAAGAGCCCAGTGCGGCGCCGAACTGGTCGCGCGTGCGCAGGTAGTCGATGGTTTCCGCGAAGATTCGCTCCATGATCCCGAGTGCTTCGGCGCTGCGGGCGAGGGCGGCTAGGTCGCTGGTGGCGGCGATGGCGGCAAGCCCGTCGTCGCTCAGCTTGTGGTCGGCAGAGACGATGACGCTGCTCAATTCCAGCGACGAAGCGACGCTGCCGTCCGCCATGTGCCAGTCATGGGTCGAGGCGCCGGGGCTTCCCGCGGGCACGAGGAACAGCGAGATTCCCGATGCATCGCCCGGTTCGCCCGAAATCCGGGCCGAGACGATATAACCGTCGGCCCCGCCTCCGGCGACGCAGTAGGGCTTGGCGCCCGTCAGCTTCCACCCGTCGCCCTCGGCGGCCGCCGTGGTTTCCACCCAACTCAGGCCATCGCGCGCGCGCGCTTCGGCATGGCCCAGCGCGAGGCGCCTGCTGCCGCTCAGCAATCCGTCGAGCCATTCGCCCTGAAGCGATTGCGGGGCGGTCGCGGCGAATAGGCGTCCCGCCATTACCACCGATTCGGCGAGGGGTTCGACCACCAGGCCGCGCCCAAGCGCCTCGAAGACCGTCGCAATGCCCGTGGCGTCTAGGCCAAGCCCACCCATTTCCTCGGGGAAGGGCGCCGCGATCAGCCCGAGTTCGCCGAGCAGTTCCCAATTGGTGTTGGAAAAACCGTTAGGCTGGGCCAGGAAGGCGCGGCGGCTGTCATGATCGTAATGGTCGGTAACGAAGCGCTCGGTCAGGGCCTTGAGCATTTCCTCGTCTTCGCTGAGGTCGAAATTCACAGTCCACTCCCGCAGGGATGTTCCCGCTTGAGCTGCGGTTCTATCATCAGGTGGGCTCCGGTTACCGCTGGGCAAAAGGCTAGTCATAAAAACGCGGTAATTCCACGCTTCAAGCGATTGTGCCCCCGGATTCAGCGGGCTAAGAATGAGCCTCGAGAGGACATCAATGCAACTTCTGTCACAGGAAAACATCGACGCCGTCCGCGTGACGTCGCCGGAAGGCATCCGCCCCGCCGCCGAGGCCCTGCATCGCATCGCCATGGAATGCGGCATGCGGGCCGCGCCCGCGCACGACATTGCCGACAAGCGTACGCCGGTCGATGCCGATGGCAACCTGCTCGCCACCGAAGTCTTCGGTTGGGAAGACGGTGACCGCGTCTGGTGGCGCAATTCGCGCATTGCCCTCGACAGCCCGCTGACCACCGCGTGCCGGTTCGAAAGCCAGCCGTTCTGGGCCAATGCGGAAGGTTTCCGCACGCTGGAGCGCAACGCCTACCTGTCCTCCATCGACATCGCCAATTTCGAAACCCGCTCGCTGACCCGCGCGGCGATCGGCGTGCCGGTCCACCTGCCGTTCGGCCAAATCGGGGCCGTAAGCTTCAACCCGCTCGATCGCGGCAAGACCGATCTTTCGGAAGACTTCGCGCGCTATTCGGATGCGCTGGGTCTTTATGCGCGCACGTTCATCGCGACGTATGTGCAGGTCATGGGCTCGACGCAGGCGCTGCCGCCCGAATCCCGCCTCTCCAAGCGCGAGGTCGAGTGCCTGCGCTGGGCGGCGATCGGCAAGACGGATCTGGAAATCAGCATGATCATGTCGCGCAGCCGTGCGACGGTACGCTTCCACATCCATAACGCGGCGACCAAGCTGAACGCGGTCAACCGTAGCCAGACCGTCTTCAAGGCGGCTCAGCTAGGTTATATCTCGCTCCAGAACTGACGTAAATTTTGAAATAACAGTGGCTTGCAAGTGCCGGCGAAGCATCGCCGGCACGCTTTGCGTTACCCTCTTTCCCAAGCCGATTTTCTTGTTACACTCGGCTTACAACATAAAGAGAGGGATGCCGATGGAACGCAAGATGCATACTGCATTGCTGTTCAAGCTACTGGTCATTTTTGCCGCCTTCGCGGCGCTTTTCGCGCCCTTGCGCTCCTGGATACTGAATTCGGTAGGCTTCTAGGCCGCGAGGGATCGGGCGACGCATCGCTTTGTGCGTTGGTCGCCGCCTTTGACCTTACAACGGGTCAGCGATCCTCCAGCATCAACTTCGCCCCGCGCAGGCCGACAGCCATGGCGGGGGCGTTCGTATTGCCGGTGACGTGCCATGGCATCACCGAGCAATCGGCCACCCGCACGCCCTGAACGCCGTTCACCCTGAGGCGGGGGTCGACGACGGCCTCGGCATCACCGCCCATCCGGCATGAGCGGATCGCATGGAGGCCGCAGCTAGACAGGCGGCGGAACATGGCGAGGATGTCCTCGTCGCTCTCAACCTGTGCGCCGGGGACAAGTTCTTCACCGACCATATTCGCCAGAGGCCCGGCGTGGGCGTAGTTCCGCATGGCCCGGACGAGGGCGATCACGGACTGGCGATCATGCTCGGTCGTCAGGAAGTTGTGCAGGATTTCAGGTGCATCGCCGGAGCCAGGGCCGGTTGCGCGCACGCTGCTCTCGCTGGTGAGGCGCAGGAGCTGGCCGTAGATGGTTACGCCGGGCTTGGGGTCGATCTTGTCGAGCGGCACGGGGTCCTTGTCGTCGCCGACCTTGAAGGTGTAACCGCCGAGATAGAACTGCGCATCGGTGCGCCCATCCGGATGAGCAACATTGCAGAAAGCGCCGACCTCGAAAGGCCCGGTCGCGAGCACGCCGTCGCCGCGCAGCAGGTAACGCAGCATGGCGAAGGCCGCGCCGATGCCGAAGAAGCTCTTGTTGGTGCCCTTGCCATGGTCGAGCCGGAAGGGGATCGAGAGCGAGAGGTGCTCGATCATCTTCTCGCCGACATCGGGTGAGTGTGCCACCAGCGGAATGCCCGCCGCAGCAAGCCTTGCAGCATCGCCGATGCCGGAGCGCTGGAGCAGCAGGGGGCTTTCCATGGCGCCCGCGCTGACGACGATCTCTCCGGCGCAGTCGAATCGCTGCGGCTTGCCGTTCACCGTGGCATCGAGGCCCACCGCGCGGGTGCCGTCGAAGACGATGCGGTCGGCCATCGCGCCGGTGACGACGGTGACGTTGGGCCGCTTGCGAGCCGCAGCCAGGTAAGTCCGCGCCGAGGAATCGCGCTTACCGTTGCGGATGTTGTGGCTGTAGTAGCCGACGCGCGGGCCGGGGGTGCCGTTGAGATCGTCCACCCGGCGCAGGCCCTGCGATTCGCCCGCCTCGATCATGCGTTCGGCCAGCGGATACGTGTAGCAGGCCGGGTCCACCCGGACGAGGCCGCCGCTGCCGCGCATGGGGCCGGGGCCTGCCTTGTGGTCTTCCAGTTCCTTGAACGCCTCGGTCATGCTGGCGCCGTTCCAGCCGGTGGCACCTGCCTCGCGCTCCCAGGCGTCATAGTCGGCGGGCTCGCCCCGGCTCCAGATCATGCCGTTGATGGAGGACGAGCCGCCAAGGCCCTTGCCGCGAATCCAGACTTCGCCCGCGCCCTTGTCATTGGCGCCGGGATCGCGGGGCTGGGCGACGTGGTAGGCCCACATGTGCTCGGGCTTCTTGACCAGCTTGGCGACGCCCTTGGGCAGCGTGACCCAGAAGCTGTCGTTTTCGCCGCCCGCCTCCAGCACCAGCACTTGCGAGCGGCCGTCGGCGCTTAGCCGCTCCGCCATGACGCAGCCCGCGCTGCCTGCGCCGACGATGATGTAGTCCCATTGCTTGGCCATAGTCCGTCTCTCCCGGCGCAGGGTTGTCCCAGTCGTTCTCGAAGTCGCACGAACTAGCGCAATGGCTATCCTATCGTTTTGGTGAGTCACAATGCTGCGCAGGACCCGCTTAAATCGAATCCATGGCCGGGCCTGACCAACGGGCTGGATGAGCCAAGGATTGGGCCAGAGGATTAGGAGTATGATGACACCGATAGCCGATGGCCTGTTCACCGAAGAGACGCCCCCGCGTCTGATCGGCGGCAAGGACCGGGAAACCGGCCGGATCGTCTTCCCGTGCCCCGCGTCGCCGACTTTCGAGGCGGTGCCGTTGTCGAGCGAAGGCACCTTGTGGTCCTACACCGTCCAGCGCTTCCGCCCGAAGACCCCGCCTTACGCCGGGCCCGAAGCGTTCGCGCCCTGGGTCGTGGCTTATGTCGAACTGCCCGGGCAGGTGATCGTCGAGGCGCGGCTGAACGATGTCGCGTTCGAGGACGTGAAGGTTGGCATGCCGGTGCGCTTCGCGCCGTCGCCGCTGAACCCGGACCTCTTGGACAGCCTCTATATCCCCGCCTACGTACCCGCAGGAGGCGCAGCATGAGCGGCGACGTGTGCATCGTCGGCATCGGCATTCACCGCTTCGGGCGGACCGATGGCCTCTCGGGCGTTGATCAAGGTGTCTACGCCGTGCGCGAGGCGCTGGCCGATGCGGGCGTGGAATGGCCGCAGGTCCAGTTCGCCTATGGCAGTTCGGATGCGGCCGGAAACCCGGACACGATGGTCGATCGCCTCGGCCTGACCGGGGTCCAGTTCATCAACGTGCGCAACGGCTGCGCGGCGGGCGGTTCGGCGCTGTTCTCGGCGCAGATGGCGATCAAGTCGGGCGAGTTCGATCTCGGCCTCGCGGTCGGTTTCGACAAGCATCCGCGTGGCGCCTTCAACGCGCTGCCGAGCGAATACAACCTGCCGGACTGGTACGGCGAAGTCGGCCAGATGGTCACCACGCAGTTCTTTGCGGCCAAGATCATGCGCTACATGAGCCTGTTCGGCATTTCGCAGAAGACGCTGGGCATGGTTTCGGAAAAGGCATTCCGCAACGCTGTCCACGCGCCGCATGCCTGGCGTCGCCAGCCGGTGTCGCTGGAGGAAATCCTCGAAGCGCCGCTGGTGAGCGATCCCTATACCAAGTACATGTTCTGCTCGCCCGCAGAGGGCGGCGTGGCGCTGATCCTCGCGAGCGAGAAGAAGGCGCGCGAGTTGGGCAAGCCGCTGATCCGGCTCAAGGCCGCGACCATGCGCACCCGTCCGCCGAGCAGTTTCGAAGTCTTCGCGCCGAGCGTGGACGTGGTCGAGGATGACAGCCGCCCGCGCGGCACCGCCTCGCGCATCGCTTCGGCCGATGCCTATCGCCTCGCCGGGATCGGCCCGGGCGACATCGACGTCGCCCAGCTTCAGGACACCGAAGCGGGCGCCGAGCTGATGCACATGGCCGAGAACGGCTTCTGCGCCGATGGCGAGCAGGAGCAGTGGCTGGCCGAGGGCCGCACCGAGATCAATGGTGCGCTGCCGGTCAACACGGATGGCGGCTGCCTCGCCTGTGGCGAGCCGATCGGCGCATCGGGTCTGCGCCAGGTCTACGAAAACGTCGTGCAACTGCGGGGAGACGGCGGCGGCCGTCAGGTGCCGAATGCGCCGAAGACGGCATACAGCCATGTCTACGGCGCTCCGGGCGTCTCTGCAGTCACCATTCTGGAACGCTGATGGATATCGAACTTTCCCCTCAAGACGCTGCCTTTCGCGACGAAGTCCGTACCTTCCTGCGCGACTACCTGCCTGCCGAGGTGAAGGCAGGCGCGGCGGCTACCCCGTCCGTCTTCGTAGAGCCGGAGATCGGGCAGGCCTGGAACGCGGTGCTGAACAAGCAGGGCTGGCTGGGCTACCAGTGGCCCGCCGAACACGGCGGCACCGGCTGGACGCCGCTGCAGCGCTACCTGTTCGAAAAGGAATGCGCCGCCGCAGGCGCGCCCAATCTCACGGTGCTGGGCCTCAAGCTACTCGCCCCGGTGATCTACAACTTCGGCACCGATGCGCAGAAGGCTGAGGTTCTGCCGCGCATCCTCTCCGGCGAGGACTACTGGTGTCAGGGCTTTTCGGAGCCGGGCGCGGGGTCAGACCTCGCCAGCCTCAAGACCCGCGCGGTGCGAGAGGGCGACCATTACCGCGTCAACGGTTCCAAGATCTGGACCACCCACGCGCACCACGCCAACCGCATGTTCACGCTGGTCCGCACCAACACCGAGGTGAAGAAGCAGGCCGGCATCTCGTTCCTGCTGATCGACCTCGACACGCCCGGCGTCTCGGTGCGCCCGATCCTGACCAATGCGGGCGACCACGAGGTCAATCAGGTCTTCCTTGAAGACGTCATGGTCCCGGCCGAAAACCTCGTCGGCGGCGAGGGTGATGGCTGGACGATCGCGAAGTTTCTGCTTGAAAATGAACGCGGTGGTTCTTGCCACGCGCCCAAGCTCGGCTACGATCTCGACCAGATCGAAGCCGCCGCGAAGGACGAGAGCGATGGGAAGGGCGGTATCCTCGCTGACCAGACCGACTGGCGCCGCCGCGTGGCGAAGGCCCGTCTCTCGGTCAACGCGCTGGAGATGATCGAGCTGAAGATCATCTCGGAGATCGCCAAGGGCCGCAAGGCTGGTCCGCAAACCTCGCTGACCAAGCTGCTGGCGTCCAATCTGCGGCAGGAGATCGACCTGCTGGCGGTGGACCTCTACGGCCCCGCCGGCCTCCAGCTGGAAACCGCGCGCCCGCTCTACGGCGACAACGCGCCGGCCGCCGTCCATTCGAAGGCCGCGCAGGTCGCCTCGGCCCGCTATCTCAACAGCCGCGCGTGGACCATCTTTGGCGGGACCAACGAAGTCCAGAGCACCATCATCGCCAAGTCGGTGCTGGGCCTGTGACTTCGCAGCTCGCAGCCAACCTCGCGTGGGAATCCATGCTTCGACAAGCTCAGCATGAGCGGGGTGGGACGGGCAATCCGTTCTCCTTCCCGCTCAGGCTGAGCCTGTCGAAACCCCCGCGTTCATACGCAGAAATTCACACCATAACTGAGAGGAATCCCTGATGCAGCTGAACCGCGAGGCGCTGACGCGCGCCTATCGGCAGATGAAGCTGATCCGCGAATTCGAGGAACGGCTCCACGAGGAGATCCAGACCGGCGAGATCGCGGGCTTCACCCACCTCTACTGTGGCCAGGAAGCCGTCGCTGTCGGCGTGTGCGAGCACCTGACCGAGCGTGACAAGATCGTCTCGACCCACCGCGGCCATGGCCACTGTCTGGCCAAGGGTTGCGACCTTGACGGCATGATGAAGGAAATCTGGGGCAGCCAGGAAGGCCTTTGCAACGGCAAGGGCGGATCGATGCACATCGCCGACATCAACAAGGGCATGCTCGGCGCCAACGGCATCGTCGGCGCCGGCGCGCCGATCGCGGTGGGCGCGGCGATCTCCAACAAGATCGATGGTCCGGACGAAAACGGCAAGCTGGCCGTCTCGATCGCCTTCTCGGGCGACGGCGCCTGCAACCAGGGCACCACGTTCGAGGCGATGAACCTTGCGGTCGTGACCAACGCACCCGCGATCTTCGTCTTCGAGAACAACCACTATTCCGAGCATACCGGCGTCGATTACGCGGTGGGCACCACCAGGGACATCGCCAGCCGCGCCGAAGCGTTCGGCATGAAGGTATGGCGCGGCGACGGCACCGATTTCTTCGCCGTCTACGACACCTTCCGCGAAGTGCTGGAATATGTCCGCACCCCCGGCAACGGCCCGGCCGCCGTGGAATTCGATACCGAGCGTTTCTTCGGCCACTTCGAAGGCGATCCGCAGCGCTATCGCGGCGACGGCGAACTCGATCGCCTGCGTGCCGAGCGTGATTGCCTCAAGATCTTCCGCGCCAGCGTCACCGGCGCCAAGCTGCTGGAAGACGTGGATCTCGACACGATCGACACCGAATCCCTCAAGGCCATCGAGGATGCCGTCCAGGCTTCGCGCGCCGCACCGCGCCCGCAGCCCGAGAACGTCCTCGAAAACGTCTACATCAGCTACTGACGGCAGGAGCGAGACCCATGGCAAAAATGATGTATCGCGATGCCATCCGCAACACGATCTTCCAGGAAATGCAGCGTGACGAACGTGTCGTCGTGCTGGGCGAGGACGTCGTCGGCGGCAACGGCACGGCCGGCGGCCCCGAAGCGATCGGCGGCATCTGGTCCACCTCGACCGGCTTCTACGAGGCGTTCGGCCCCAACCGCGTGATCGACACTCCGATCAGCGAAAGCGCCATCATGGGCGCGGCGGGCGGCCTTGCCCTCGCCGGCAAGCGCCCGGTGGCAGAGATCATGTTCGCCGACTTCATCGGCGTGTGCATGGACCAGCTCTGGAACCAGATCGCCAAGTTCCGCTACATGTTCGGCGGCAAGTCGGTCTGCCCGGCGGTGATCCGCATGCCGGTGGGCGCGGGCTACAACGCCGCCGCGCAGCACAGCCAGATGATCAGCCAGTTCGTCACCAACATGCCCGGCATCAAGGTGGTCATGCCGACCACCCCGGAAGACGCCTGCGGCCTGCTGCGTCAGGCGATCCGCGATGACGATCCGGTCGTGTTCCTCGAACACAAGTTCCTCTACGCGATGAGCGGCGAAGTGAACGAGGATCCGGATTTCTGCATCCCCTTCGGCCACGCCCGCCTTGCCCGCGCCGGTCAGGACGTGACCATCGTCGCCAGCGGCATGATGGTGCGCTACGCCGAGACGGCTGCGGACGATCTGGCGCAGGACGGCATCGGCTGCGACGTGATCGACCTTCGCACCACCTCTCCGCTGGACGAGGAAGCGATCCTCGACTCGGTCGAAGTGACCGGCCGCCTGGTCGTGGTGGACGAGGCCCCGCCGCGCTGCTCGCTGGCCACCGACATCTCCGCGCTCGTCGCCCAGAAGGCTTTTGCCAGCCTCAAGGCGCCGATCGAGATGGTGACCCCGCCGCACACGCCGGTCCCGTTCGCCCGCGAACTGGAAAGCGCCTACCTGCCGAGCCCGGCCAAGGTCGCCGCTGCCGTGCGCAAGACGCTCGAATACCGTTGAGGGGAGCGCTGACATGAGTCGCATCCGCGCATTCACGATGCCCAAGTGGGGCATCGAAATGACCGAAGGCACGATCGCCGAATGGATGGTGAAGGAGGGTGAAACCTTCAAGCGCGGCCAGACGCTGTGCCTGATCGAAACCGCCAAGATCACCAACGAGGTCGAGGCCGAATACGAAGCCACCGTGCGCCGCATCATCGTGGGCGGCGGCGCGGGCGAGGAACCCGTCGGCGCGCTGCTGGCGGTGTTCGACGAGGGTTCGCACTCGGACGCCGAGATCGACGCCTTCGTGGCCGATTTCAAGCCGGCTGAAGGTGGCATCGCCCAAGGTGCAGGTAAGGGGGGCGCCGAGAAGACCAAGGCGCCGGAACCCGCTCCGGCTGCCGCCGCTGCGCCTGCTCCCGAAAAGCAGCGCATCAAGATCGACACCAACCGCCCGATCAGCCCCGAAGCCTTGCGCCTCGCGGAAGAAGAGGGCGTCGATATAGCCGGTATCGAGGGTTCGGGCCGTGGCGGTCGCATCACCCATCAGGACGTGGTGAAGGCGCTGCGCGGGACAAGTGCTCCCTCGCTCAAGGGCACGGTTCCCGTCGAGGCGGACGACCTTAAGGTTCTCGCTTCGCCGCTTGCGCGCCGTATCGCAGCGCTACACGGGCTCTCGCTGCAGGGCCTCACCGGCACCGGCCCGCGTGGGCGCATCTCCAAGGCCGACGTGCTTGCGCTGGTGCCCGCACCGAAGGCCTCGCCCGGCACGATCGGCACACCCGAATTCGTGGCGGGTGAGAACCGCCCCGAAGTCGTGCCTTTCGACCGCGTCCGCAAGGTCGTCGCTCAGCGGCTCACCCAGGCGAAGCAGGAGCTTCCGCACTTCTATCTGCGCATGTCGGCAAGTGCCGATGCGCTGATCGCGATGCGCAAGACCGCGAACGTCGTGCTGGGCAGCAAGGCTTCGGTGAACGACTGGATCGTCAAGGCTTCGGCCATGGCGCTGGCGAAGCACCCGGACGTCAACGTGCAGGTCCACGGTCAGGAAATTCACCGCTTCCCGCACGCCGACGTTTCGATCGCGGTCGCCAGCCCCAAGGGCCTCGTCACCCCGGTGGTGCGTCAGGCCAACCTGATGCGGATCGACCAGATCGCGGTGGAAACCCGCCGCCTGATCGACAAGGCGCAGGCCGGCAAGCTCAGCATGGACGATATGGACGGCGGCACCTTCTCCGTCTCCAACCTCGGCATGTTCGGGATCGAGAACTTCGACGCGATCATCAACCCGCCGCAAGGCGCGATCCTCGCCGTTGGCGCGGCACTGCGTCAGCCGGTGGAGACGGATGACGGCGATGTGGCGTTCGAAACCCGCATTTCCTTCACCCTCTCGGTCGATCACCGCGCCATCGACGGGGCTGCGGGCGCGCAGTTCCTGCAGACGCTCAAGGGTCTGATCGAGGCGCCCGAGGACCTGTTCGGATGAACTTCCGCCGTCATTCCCGCCTTCGCGGGGATAACGAAGACAAAAGGATAAGCGAATGACCGGAGAGGCCACCCAAACCGTCGTGAAGCCCGGCCCGCTCAAGCGGCTGGGCGACGTGATCCAACTCGCCTATTTCCCGACCGATTTCGATGCGACCATGAAATACTGGATCGAAACGGTCGGCGTCGGCCCGTTCTTCGTCCTCAACGACGTGCGGCTCGACGACATGAAGTACAAGGGCCAGCCCACCGACGCCACGTTCACCATGGCCATCGGCTACTGGGGGGACATCCAGATCGAGCTTATCAAGACCGATTCCGATGCTCCCTCGCTCTATTCGGGCGAGTATGCGGTGCGCGATAGCCTGCACCACGTCTGCGTCTTCGTTGAATCGATCGCCGAAGCCCGCAAGGCCTGCGCCGAAGCCGGCGCCGAGGTGATCGTGGAGGGCAAAGTGGGCGCCGATGGCGAGGTGATCTATGTCGATCCCGGTCAGGGCCCCGGCCACGTAATCGAATACCTTCAGCCGCTTACCGGCACCGAAGGTCTGTTTCAGATGATGAAGGATGCCGCCCGCGACTGGGATGGCTCCGATCCGATCCGGGTGCTGCAATAATGAGCGAGATTTCCCAATACGCCCTCGACATGGCCGACAAGGTCGAGGCTTTCGTCCGTGAAAAGGTCGTCCCTTACGAGAAGGACCCGCGCCGCGATCACCACGGCGCGCCGACCGACGAACTGCTGATGGAACTGCGCGGTCTGGCCCGCGAGGCCGGCGTGCTCACCCCGCACATCCGCGCGGATGGCTCGCACCTGACGCAGCGCGAGACGGCGGTTGTGCTCATCAAGTCGGGCCTGTCGCCGCTGGGCCCGCTGGCCTGCAACACCATGGCGCCCGACGAGGGCAACATGTACCTCATCGGCCACGTCGGCTCGCCCGAACTGAAGGAGCGCTTCCTCAAGCCGCTGGTCGAGGGCAAGGGCCGCTCCGCCTTCTTCATGACCGAGCCGGCCGAATGGGGCGGCGCCGGTTCCGACCCGTCTATGATGAAGACCACCTGCCACAAGGATGGCAACCACTGGGTCATCAACGGCCGCAAGACCTTCATCACCGGCGCGCAGGGCGCGATGGTGGGCATCGTCATGGCGGCTTCGGCGGAGGAAGACACCAAGGGCGGCGCCTGCATGTTCCTGGTGGACCTGCCCGACGATGCCATCCGCATCGACGAGGTGCCGAACACCATCGACAGCTCTATGCCGGGCGGCCACGCCACCCTGACGATCGACAACCTGCGCGTGCCGGCCGAACACATGCTGGGCGACCCGGGCGAGGGCTTCAAGTATGCCCAGATCCGCCTGTCCCCGGCGCGCCTCTCGCACTGCATGCGCTGGTTGGGCTGCTGCATCCGCGCGCACGAGATCGCCAGCGACTATGCCTGCCGCCGCATGGCATTCGGCAAGCAGTTGATCGAGCACGAAGGCGTCGGCTTCATGCTGGCGGAGAACGAAATCCTCATCAAGCAGTCCGAACTGATGATCGACTGGTGCGCCTCGGTGCTCGACACCGGCTCGCTCGGCACGGTGGAAAGCTCGATGGCGAAGGTCTCGGTCTCCGAGGCGCTGATGAAGATCGCCGACAACTGCGTGCAGGTCATGGGCGGCACGGGCGTTACCGAGCGCACCATCGTCGAGCAGGTGTTCCGCGAGATCCGCGCTTTCCGCATCTATGACGGCCCGACCGAAGTCCACAAGTGGAGCCTCGCCAAGAAGATCCGTCGCGACTGGCGCAAGGCGCAGGAAGCGGCTGCAAAGGAAGCCGAACCCGCATGAGCGACGTAGCCCCAGACCTTGCTGACGCCAACTCGGGCACCACCGCTGTGCGCGAGGGCTATGCCTTCGACGAGGCGGCGCTGACCGCCTGGCTGGAAGCCAATGTCGAGGGCTTCGCCGGTCCGCTAAGCGTCGAGCAGTTCAAGGGCGGCCAGTCCAACCCGACCTACAAGCTGGTGACGCCCTCGCGCAGCTACGTCCTGCGGCGCAAGCCGCCGGGCCAGTTGCTCAAGGGCGCGCACGCGGTGGAGCGCGAGGCCAAGGTGCTCTCCGCGCTCCACGGTGCGGGCTTCCCGGTGGCAAAGGTCTATGGCCTGTGCGAAGACGATGGCGTCATCGGCACCTGGTTCTATGTGATGGAAATGGTGGAAGGCCGCATCTTCTGGGATGCGACCGTCCCCGGCGTCTCCAACGAGGAACGCGCGGCGCTGTTCGACGCGATGAACGCCACGATGGCGCAGCTGCATTCCTGCGATCCCGAAGCCATTGGCCTTGGTGATTATGGCAGGCCGGGCAATTACTTCGCCCGTCAGGTCAGCCGCTGGTCGAAGCAGTATTTCGAGGACGAGGCTGCGGGCCGCAATCCGGACATGGACGCGGTGATCGCCTGGCTCGAAGCGAACATGCCTGCGGACGACGGCGCCTCCAGCGTGATCCACGGCGATTTCCGCATCGACAACATGATCTTCCATCCCACCGAGCCGCGCGTGCTGGCGGTGCTGGACTGGGAGCTGTCGACGCTGGGCCATCCGCTGGCGGACTTCGCCTACAACGCGATGATGTACCACATGCCGCCGCACATCGTCGCGGGGCTGGGCGGCGCGGACATCGCCGCGCTGGGTATCCCGAGCGAGGAAGACTACGTCGCTGCCTATTGCCGCCGCACCGGGCGCGAGGGGCTGCCGGACTATCGCTATTACATGGCGTTCAACTTCTTCCGCCTTGCCGCGATCTTCCACGGCATAAAGGGCCGCGTGATCCGGGGCACCGCCTCCAACGCCCAGGCGAAGGAGCGGGCAGAGGCCTTCCCCGAACTGGCACGGTTGGCGCTGGGGTTCACGCGGGGCTGAAGCGGCAAAGGGCGATGCACGTCCTTCGTAACTCATTCCATCATCCTGGACTCGTTTCAGGGTCCATCTGGCCGGAAGCCGCGTGCGATAATGCAGTGAACCGTACGGGCCGATGGCGAGACCACGCTTAAGCCAAAGCTGTCCGATGGACCCTGAAACGAGTTCAGGGTGATGGGGAGTTTATGGCGAAGTCAGGTATGACCTAGCCTGTCAGTGCCCAGACAAGTGACACGTCGCCCATTTCCTTGACTTTCCCTGCCCCCGGCCCTAACTGCCAGCCTTTCCGATCCCACAGATTCTTTACCGGGAGTGCCCATGGCGCGCGTTACTGTCGAAGATTGCGTCGACAAGATCCCCAACCGCTTCGACCTCGTCCTTCTTGCCGCGCAGCGTGCGCGTGAGATTTCGGGCGGCGCGGAACTGACCATCGATCGCGACCGCGACAAGAACCCCGTCGTCGCCCTGCGCGAAATCGCCGAGGAAACCGTGGTTCCCAAGAACCTCAAGGAAACGCTGGTTACTTCGATGCAGCGCGTCCTGCCCGATGACGACGACGAGATGGATGACGTCGGCTCGCTCAGCCAGTCGGCCGAGGCTCTGCGTATTACCGCGTCGGCTCCGACCCGCAACACGTCGCTGGGCGGCGATTACGACGGCTGATCGTAACCGTTGACTGCCGCCCGTACTTGACTGTGAGGGGGCGGCAGGCAACGATGCGGGCGTGTCCGCGAAATCGAAATTGCCACGTATCATCGGATTGACCGGGGGACCGCCCAGGAGGGCTGGTCCCCTTCGCGCGTCCGAGGCTCGCTCGAATGCGGTCGGCGAGCGCAAGAGCGCCACGATCGCCATCTACAGCGTCAAGGGCGGGGTCGGGAAAACGACTTTCTCCGCCAACCTCGCGTGGTGTTCGGCGGTGCAGAGCGGACACGGGACCTTGCTGTGGGATCTCGATGCCGCAGGCGGATCGGCGTTTCTCTACGGCCTTGAGCCGCAGGATACGCGGCTGGCCGAAGAGGTGTTCGCACGCGAACGCCCCGCCACGCGGCTGATCCAGCATACGGCTTTCGAGGGGCTGGACGTGCTCCCGGCGGATGAATCGATCCGTGCGCTCGACGCGCAACTGGTGAAGATCGGCAAGCGCAAACGGCTGGCGAAGCTGACCGAGGAGCTTTCGGCCGACTATCCGCGGATCATCCTCGATTGCCCGCCGGTGATGAACGAGCTTTCGGCGCAAGTCGTGCGTGCAGCGGACCTCGTTATCGTGCCGCTGCCGCCGTCGCCGCTCTCTTCGCGCGCCTTCGATCTGGTGGTTCGGGAGATTGCCGGGAATACTAAGCGGCACCCACCGATCCTGCCGGTTCTGTCGATGCTCGACATGCGCCGCGCCTTGCACAGACAGGCGTATGAGACGAGCCCGAACTGGCCCGCCATCCCTTACGCCAGCGCTGTCGAACAATGCGCCGTCCACCGCCAGCCGGTAGGCGCACTGGCGCCGCAAAGCGCGGCCACGCAGGCTTTTTCCCGTCTCTGGGCAGCGATCGAGAAGAAACTGGACCAGCGCGGCTGAGGGGGCCTCACGTCTGCATTGCGCGAATTCCGATCGCGGCTTAGGTTTTGCGCCGTCAAACGGGGGCGAACATGAACGGGATCAGCGAAGCACTGGCGGAGCTTGGGCAGGGCACCGCCCTCGCATCGGCGGTGGAGCCGGAGGCTGTGCAGGGCCAGGGCGAAAGGCATGACGGCCACACGCACGAAGCGGATTGCCTGAATTGCCGGACCCATCTGGTCGGTTCGCATTGCCATGCCTGTGGTCAGGCGGCGCACGTCCATCGTACGCTGGGCGCGTTCTTCCACGATCTGCTGCACGGGGTTTTCCATTTCGAGGGGAAAATCTGGCGCACTCTGCCGCTCCTGGCCTGGCGGCCGGGACGGCTGACCCGCGAATATATCGAGGGGCGTCGCGCCAGCTATGTGTCACCGATCGCGCTGTTCCTGTTTTGCGTCTTCCTCATGTTCGCGGTCTTTCACGCGACCGAAGGGCATGAGGAGCCCGTAGCGCAGACCGCCGATTCCCAGGGTGTCGGAGACAGCATCAAGCGGCTCGAAGGCGAGATCGCCGGTGTTGAGGGCAAGAAAAAGGCCGCCGCCGCGCAAGGTCAACCGACGGCGCAATTCGAATACCAGTTGAAGGGGCAGCGCACGGCGCTCGACACCTTGCGTGATATCGAGGCGGAGGGCGTGGACCGGAAGGTGGATCCGACCCGCAAGGTCAGCGACATCCCCGCGCTCGACAAGGCGATCAAGAAGTTCCGCTCCAATCCCGATCTGGCGAGCTACAAGATCCAGACTTACGCCTACAAATACAGCTGGGCGCTGATCCCGATCTCGGTGCCGTTCCTGTGGCTGCTGTTTCCGTTCAGCCGACGCTTCCACCTTTACGATCACACGGTCTTCGTGACGTATTCGCTGTGTTTCATGACGCTGCTGGCGATCGTCGGCATGATTGCCGGGGCGATAGGCGTGGGCGGTCTGGTCGCGGCGCTGGTCCTGACTCCGCCGCTGCATATGTATCGGCAGTTGCGCGGGGCCTATGCCGTCGGCCGGGTCGGTGCCTTGTGGCGTACGGCGGTACTGCTCATCTTCGCCGCCATGGCGCTCGGGGTGTTCTTTACCCTGCTGATGGCACAGACGAGCATGTAGGCCACGACAAGCCGGGCCTCAGTCGATGATCTTGACCGCAAGGCACGGTTGGAATCTGCCGGCTTCGGGCTCTTCGCGATGCCACACGTCGATGACTTCGTAGTAGTGGAAGTATCCGTCCGCATCCCTGGCGATGGATTCGCCGACGCGGGGCAGGAAATCGAACCCTCCGGTGAAGAGCAATTGGTCGCCTTCGCCGTCATATATCTCGACCTGGGCCATCGCTCCCTCGCGGTTCATGATTATCCGGCGTTACAATACCGCACTTGCGGCGGAGTGGGAACCTGATCGAACCGGAACACACCTTCATCCGGCCGCGACAAAGGAAAGGGGCGTCAGACTCGCATCTGACGCCCCTCCTGCATTCTCCTTTGGGGAGAACCCTATCTTTTCCGCTCAGGCGCCCTGCGGCGCCGTCCCGGTGAATCGGCGGCCGGCCTTGGGGATGGCAGAGCCCGAGAGCGGACGCGCCGCCGAGGGGCCGCGCGGCTCCGAGGGGCGGTCGATCTGGCCGCCTTCGAGAAGCTGCTTGATCTCGTCGCCGGAGAGCGTTTCGTATTCCAGCATGGCCTGGGCCAAGGTTTCCAGCGCCACGTTCTGATCCTTGAGGATCTGCGTCGCACGGGCATGGGCATTATCGACCAGAGCGCGGATTTCGCTGTCGATCAGCTGGTTGGTCTCGCTGGAGCCCATGGTGCGCTGGGTGCCGCCCATTCCGAGGTAGCCTTCCTGGCTGTCCTCGTACTGGATCGGCCCGAGCTTGTCCGACATGCCCCATTTGGTGACCATCGAGCGCGCCAGACTAGTGGCATACTGGATGTCCGAGGAGGCGCCCGATGAGACCTTGTCGTAGCCGAAGATCAGTTCCTCCGCCACGCGGCCGCCCATCGCCACCGACAGGTTCGCGAGCATCTTGTCGCGGTGGTACGAGTAGCTGTCCCGCTCCGGCAAGCGCATGACCATGCCCAGCGCGCGGCCGCGTGGGATGATCGTCGCCTTGTGGATCGGGTCCGAAGCCGCTTCGTTCAGCGAGACGATGGCATGGCCTGCCTCATGGTAGGCGGTCATCTTCTTCTCGTCCTCGGTCATGACCATGGAGCGGCGTTCCGCGCCCATCATGACCTTGTCCTTGGCGTCCTCGAACTCCTGCATGGCGACGAGGCGCTTGTTGCGGCGCGCGGCGAGCAGGGCAGCCTCGTTGACGAGGTTGGCGAGGTCAGCGCCGGAGAAGCCCGGAGTGCCGCGCGCGATCACGCGCGGGTTCACGTCGGGGGCGAGCGGCACCTTCTTCATGTGCACGGCGAGGATTTTCTCGCGGCCCTCGATGTCGGGCACAGGAACCACGACCTGGCGGTCGAAGCGGCCCGGGCGCAGCAGCGCGGGGTCGAGCACGTCGGGGCGGTTGGTCGCCGCGATGATGATGATGCCTTCGTTCGCCTCGAAGCCGTCCATCTCCACCAGCAGCTGGTTCAGCGTCTGCTCGCGCTCGTCGTTCGAGTTGCCGAGGCCGTGGCCACGGTGGCGGCCGACAGCGTCGATTTCGTCGATGAAGACGATACAGGGCGCGTTCTTCTTCGCCTGTTCGAACATGTCGCGCACGCGGCTGGCGCCGACGCCGACGAACATCTCAACGAAGTCGGAGCCCGAGATCGTGAAGAACGGCACGCCCGCCTCACCGGCGATGGCGCGGGCGAGCAGGGTCTTGCCGGTGCCGGGCGAACCGACCAGCAGCGCACCCTTGGGAATCTGGCCGCCGAGCTTGGAGAAGCGGGTGGGATCGCGCAGGAACTCGACGATCTCCTCCAGTTCCTCACGCGCTTCGTCGATGCCGGCGACGTCGTCGAAGGTAACGCGGCCGGAGCGTTCGGTCAGCATCTTGGCCTTGGACTTGCCGAAGCCCATCGCGCCCGACCCGCCGCCCTTCTGGACCTGGCGCAGCGCGAAGAAGGCGATACCGACGATCAGCAGGAACGGCAGGGTCTGCGCGAGAATGTAGAGCAGCAGGCTGCCCTGTTCGGCTTCCTTGCCCGAATACTTGACGTCGTTGCGCTGGAGCAGGTCGGTCAGGGTCTGGTCGTTGGGAACGGGGACGGTCGAGAAACTGTCTCCATTCTTGAGCTTTCCGTCGATCCGGTCTTCGGAAATCTCGACCGAGGCGACGCTGCCTTCGGCGACCTTGCTGCGGAAGTCGGAGTAGGGAATCGCCGGGCCGGTGGTGGCGCGCGATCCGAACATCGAGACCACCATAAGGAGCGCGAGGAAGATGCCGCCCCATACGAGCAGGCTCTTGACCCATGGGTTGCCGTTGGGCTGGTCGTCGTTCATTTTGCGGGAATCCGTCCTTTCGCGCTCCAATGTAGGCGCATGGCGCTGAATCACAAGTTAGCGCGGGCAGGAGTAGCGTCGTTTCGGCGCGATATCCGCGGCGATGATCGTCCGGCGGTGTCTCAGGTGTTCACCGCGAGGCGGGAAAGCGGCAGTTCCAGCGTCATACGGGTGCCGCGCTCCCCGTTCTCCAGAGCAATCTGCCCTTCCAACTGCTGACTGAGAATGCGGGATATGCGTAAGCCGATCGACTGTGCCGAGACGGGGTCGAAACCCGGCGGCAAGCCGCATCCGTCATCCTCGACCCGCAGCAGCACATCGTCCTGGCGGCGCTCCAGGCGCACGGTGATGACGCCGCATGCGTCATCGGGAAAGCCGTGTTCGAGGGCATTGGCGATAGCCTCCGTCACGATCAGCGCGACCGGTACGGCGCTGTCGGGGCGCAGGGTGACGCCTTCCTGCGCTTCGACCTCGCAGGTGATCCCGGTCCGTGCACTCGACGCCATGGTCTTGGCGCACACTTCGCCGAGGAAGCGGTCGAGCGGGACGAGGCGGCCGTCATGATGGTAGAGCTGGCGCTGGATATTGCCGATGACCTGAAGCCGTGCAGCCGCATCCGACAGTGCGCGGCGCGCGATAGGCTCGGTAAGGGTGCGCATCTGCAGGGACAGCACGGCCCCCACCATCTGCAGGTTGTTGCCGACGCGGTGCTGCATCTCCTGGAACAGCAGTTCGGCGCGCTCGGCCAGCTGGCGGCGTTCCTCGGCGAGGGCGCGCACTTCCTCGCGGGCGCAGTGGAGGCGGTGGTTGGCAGCCTGCATGAAGTGGACGAGGGCGATATCGACCACCACGACGCCGGTGTAGAACAGCATCGCGGTCAATGTGCCGTGGTCAAAGGCGAAGGCCATCCGCGGCGGGATGAAGACGTACCAGGCGAACAGCCCGCACAGGATCGCGGCAAGGACGCCCGGGCGCGGTCCGAACAGGAACGAGCTGAGGATGACGGCCGGAAAGAAGGTCAGGAACGGGTAGCCCGGCGGGAATGCGGCATCGAGCACCCAGCGCAGCCAGAAGGCGAACAAGCAGAGCGCAGCGGTGGTGACGTAACGTACCAGAGGCCGGTCGGGAAGGAAGGGCAGGCGTTCGGTGAATCGGCTCGGACTGTTCAACGCGGACCTCAATCACCTTTGCGCGATCCATTCGCATGACTGGTATCGCATGGGTGAGACGCGCGAAAGGGAGGGCAGTTCCGATGTTGGGGAAAGGCGTCAGCGGCGGACGAGCTGGTAGTCGCCTGCGTCGTCGATCTGCGCCGCTCAACCGGGATAGACGACGATCGTGGTCTCCTCGATGATGGCAGGCCCGGCGATCGCCATGCCGGGCAGGAGATCGCGTCCGAAGTGGATCGGCATTTGCGCAACGCCCCGGCCGAGGTTGGCGCGGCGATGGCGGGAAGTGCGAGGGGCCACACCGCCGCGCGAACGGGTGGCTGCCGCCCGCAAAGCCTTCCACGGTAGACAGGATGCCCGGCATGACGAGGGCATCGGTGACGGTCGGCTCCGTGCCGCCGCGCCCGTAGCAGATGGTCCGGACTCCGAGCCGGCCGAGCGCGGGCCGACCTGCAGCGTGCCGGAGTTGACGTGGCAGATCGAGCCGCCGCCTGCACCCAGCGTCTCCACTTTCACCATGGGCACGCCGATCAGGTAGCGGTGGTGCATGCCCGTCAGCACCCTGCCGTACTTGGCGCGCGCCGCTTCGAGGTTGACGTATTCGTCGAGGACGTCCTTCTTCACGGCCTTGGGATCGCGCTGCAGCGCCGGGCCGAAGCCGCCGCCGCACAGGCCGCTCATGGGGTGCTCGACCGAGACCATCCCCGCCATTGCCGAAGTGTGCCTGAGCAACTGCTTGACGTTGAGCGACCCCGGCGTCCGGCCATTTAGCCACTTCCTCGCGCACGCGCCGCTCGGTCTGGGCGATGGACTGGTTGATCGCCGCGCGGGCGACCTGTGACCCCCCACCGGGCCACGAGCGCGTTAAGCATCCCCACCGCGTGCCGGACCCCGCGGATCATCGCCGCGAGGTCTCCGGCCAAGCTCGGGAAGCGGTTGTTGCGTACCACGGTATCGAACACGTCGCGGCGCAGGCTGCCCCGGTGGACCAGTTTGAGGCAGGGATAGATCACGCCTTCACGAACAGGTCGGCGGCGTCGAGCGAGAACCCGCCGGGGTTCTTGTCGCCGGCATCACCCTGGTGCGCTTGCGGGGTCTGGATGCAGACGAGTTCGCCGTTCCCGTCGTAGACCGGTCCATAGACGCATTAGTCCGTCAGGTGGCCACCGCCATGGTCGGGGTCGTTGGCGAGGAACACGTCGCCCGCCCCCAGTCGTAGCGCTCCCGGTTCATCAGGACCCAGCGCGTCTCCATCTGGTTCACGAAAGTGAGGTGCGGCGTGCCTACGGCCCCCATCGCGAGTTGGCGCTTACGCATCGACGATCGCGGCATTGCGCTCGTTCGACTGGTGATGATCGGCGAGCTTGCCGCCCGGCCAGCCTGCGGTTCAACTCATAGGACATGCCTGCCTCTTCCTCCTCCCTGACGGGCCGGGGATACGTGCGGGCGCGATTGTCTTCTCGACAAAGCGCGCCGGGCGGCGTGCATTTTACGAAAGGCGGCGCTATCGGCCAGGCCTGCCAGTGTATCGGAGCCTATCCCGCGATGAAGACGAGACCCCGCATCCATCCCGTCTACGCCGAAATGGGCACGACGGTGTTCGAGCGGATGTCCGCGCTCGCCCGCGAGACCGGCGCGATCAATCTCGGGCAGGGCTTCCCCGATGGCCCGCCACCTGCGCCCCTGCTGGAAGCAGCGGCGCGGGCGCTACATGAACAGTCGAACCAGTACCCGCCGAGTGTCGGGCTTCCCGCGCTGCGCGAGGCCGTCTGCGCCCACTATGCGCTCACGCAGGGGCTGGCACTCGCGCCCTCGGAGGTCGTCGTCACGTCCGGCGCCACCGAGGCCATCGCCGCCGCAGTGCTGGCGCTGGTGTCGGAGGGCGACGAGGTGATCCTGTTTCAGCCTGCTTACGACGCCTATGCGCCAATGGTGCGGCGGGCTGGAGGCTTACCCGTCTCGGTCCTGCTGCAACCGCCGCATTTCCGTTACGATGCGGCGGCGCTGGAGGCGGCGGTGACGCCCCGGACACGCGCGATCATGCTCAACGATCCGCTCAATCCCGCCGGCACCGTGGCGAGCGCCGATGAGCTTGAGATGATCGCGCGGTTCTGCACCAGGCACGATCTTGTCGCCATCTGCGACGAGGTGTGGGAGCAGGTGCGCTTCGACGGCGCGGCGCATCGCTCGCTGATGGCCTGCGAAGGCATGGCGGAGCGGGTCGTGAAGATCGGCTCGGCGGGTAAGATCTTCGGCCTTACCGGCTGGAAGATCGGCTGGATGGCCGCGAAAAGAGACCTCGGTTCTGCGCTCGCGCGGGTGCACCAGTTCCTCACGTTCACGACGGCGGTGCCGCTTCAATGGGCTGTCGCCGAAGGACTGGAGCGGGCGGACATTCTCGATGGATTGCACGCCGACTGGGCGGCTTCCCGTGCCCGGCTCAAGGCGGGGTTGGAGGCGGCGGGGCTAACCGTCCTGCCTAACGCGGCGACGTGGTTCCTGTGCATCGACCTCGCCGCATCCGGCATCGCTCTGACCGACCGCGAATTCAGCGAGCGGGCGCTGCGCGAGGCGGGCGTGGCTACGGTTCCGGTCAGCGCCTTGTATGAGAGCGGCCAGAACGGGCAAGGCGCGCCGAGCCATATCGTGCGCCTGTGCTTCACCAAGCCCGACGACGTGCTCGACGAGGCGCTGGAGCGGATCTCCGCATGGGTGCGCGGCCTGTGAGCGTCCTGCGCTGGCGTCCGATGCGCGCCGAAGACATCGACGGCGTCGTGGATGTGGCGCGCACGGCGTTCCCCGACCATTTCGAGGCGCGGGCGTGTTTCGCCGAGCGGTTCGCGCTGTTCGCGCCGGGCTGCTTCGTGCTGGCGGATCCGGTGACGGCAGGCGTGAAAGGTTACCTCGTCGCTTATCCGTGGCCGCTTGGGGCCATCCCTCCACTCGACAGTCTGCTCGGCACGTTGCCGGACGAGCGCGAGGCGTTCTACCTTCATGATCTTGCCCTGCATCCGGACGCGCGCGGACTGGGACATGCAGGTCCCGCAGTACGGCGGCTTTTCAAGGGCCTGCGCGCGCTTGGCGGGCAGGAGGTTGCGCTGGTTTCGGTCAACGACACCCTGGCGTTCTGGCGGGGTCAGGGCTTTGCGGCGGTCGCCGCAGACGATGCTTTGCGCCGCAAGCTCTCCAGCTACGGGCCGGACGCGCGGTACATGCGCCGCGCGATCTGAAGGCGCTTCTCCGTCTGCCGGAGAGCGATGAAATCAGGGGCTTGACGCCATGCTGCGCTGCGGCATCCTTCGTCCTTTCCAGACACCGGTGGGGGCCAGATGGATCACGCACAGACGCACGCAACTGGGGACGGCACCCTCTGGAACGCGGACCTTGCGCCCACTGATGCAACGCAGCGAAACTGGCGCTGGTGGCACTTCGCGGCGCTGTGGGTGGGCATGGTGGTCGCCGTTCCGACGTGGATGCTTGCTGCCGGTCTGATCGAGCAGGGCATGTCGGCGACGCAGGCGGCGCTGACGGTGGTGCTGGGCAATGTCGTGATCCTCGTGCCGATGCTGCTGATCGGGCATTCCGGAACGCGCTACGGCGTGCCTTTCGCGGTACTGGTGCGGGCCTCCTTCGGCACCGTGGGCGCGCGGTTGCCTGCGCTCGCCCGCGCGCTTGTCGCTTGTGGATGGTACGGTATCCAGACGTGGATCGGCGGAGAGGCCCTGCTGACCCTGCTCGGCATTTTCCTCGGGGCGGACCTTCGAGGCCCGCCGCTGCCGTTCTTCGGGATCGGGCTGGGCCAGCTGCTGGCCTTCATGGCGTTCTGGCTGGTGCAACTGCTGTTCGTGCGCAAGGGCCTGCTGACGATCCGGCGGCTGGAGACCTGGACCGCGCCGCTCAAGATCGTGGCGTGCGTGGCGCTGCTGTGGTGGGCGATCGATGCGGCCGGCGGGATCGGCCCGATCTTCTCGGCGCCGTCCGCCTTCGGGCCGGGCGGAGCGAAGGAAGGGCAGTTCTGGGCGGTCTGGCTTCCGTCGATGACCGCCATGGTCGGGTTCTGGGGCACGCTGGCGCTCAACATTCCGGACTTCACTCGCTTTGCGAAGACCCAGCGAGACCAGATGATCGGCCAGACGCTCGGCCTGCCGCCGACGATGGGACTGATCGCGCTGATCAGTGTGATGACCACTTCGGCGACCGTGGTGATCTACGGTCATGCGATCTGGGACCCGGTAGCGCTGGCGGGCACGCTGTCGGGGCCGTTCGTGCTGCTGGGGCTGATCGTGATCGCGGTCGATACGGTGTCGTGCAACATCGCGGCGAACCTGGTGTGCTCGGCCTATGACTTCGCCTCGCTGAGCCCTTCGCGCATTTCCTACCGCACCGGCGCGTTGATCACGGCGGTGATCGGCCTCGTCATCATGCCGTGGAAGCTGATGGCCAGTACCGATGGCTACATCTTCACGTGGCTGACCGGCTACGGCGCGCTGCTCGGGCCGATCACCGGCATCCTGATCGCCGACTACTGGCTGGTGCGCGAGACGAAGCTGGACGTCGAGGGCCTCTACAGCGAGACCGGCCCTTACGTGTACGGCAATGGCTGGAACCCGCGCGCGCTGATCGCGCTGGCGCTGGGTATCGCGCCGAATGTGCCGGGCTTCCTCAAGGTTTCGGCGCCGGGCCTGTTCGGCGGCTTCGGCGAGGTATGGTCTGTGATCTATACATATGCGTGGTTCGTCGGCGTGGGTGTTGCGCTGGCGTCCTATGCGCTGATGATGCGCGGCCGCGGCGCGCCTTTGATGCTGGAGCCGCAGACGGCCTGATATTTCAGGCGTTCAGGCCGCCGTTTACGCTCAGAACCTGCCCGGTGATCCGCCGCGCCCCGTCACCGCACAGGAACAGCGCCAGGGGAGCGATGTCCTCGGCGGTGGGGAGGCCGAGGCCCGCCCGCTGCGCTGCGCTGGCCATGCGTTCGGAACCCATGCGCTGCGCGCTCTCGCTGCCTTCGACATAGCTCGGCGAGATGACGTGAGCGCGGATACCGTCGCGCGCGGCCTCGACGGCGAAGTTGCGGATGAAACCTATGGTCCCGGCCCGTGCTGCGCCGATCAGCGTCTGGCGCGGCGCCGCATAGATACCCGCATCCGAAACGAAGGCGATCAGCGTTCCGCCCTGCTGCGCCAGAAGTTCGTAGGCGGCATGGGCCAGCCGCTCGATCCAGCCGACCGAGACCTTGAGGAAATCGCCGAATACTCCCGGCGAAGTGCCGGGAAACAGGCCGGTTATGCCCTGGGGGCCGGTCGCGGTGCAGTCGATCACCGCGTCGATGCGGCCGTATTGCTCGGCCACTTCGGCAACGAGGACTTCGGCGGCGTCCTCCGCCCATATGTCGGCAGCGAAGCCGTCTATCGTACCGAAGTCGGAGAGATCGACCACCATGTCCTGCAGCTTCTCGGGACTGCGGCCGTGAAGCGCGACTTTCCAGCCCTGATCCAGAGCCAGGCGGGCAATGGCGCTGCCGATGGAGCCGGAGCCACCGGCGATGAGGAGAACGCGGGTCTCGGTCATGCGCTCTCGTTCTGACATCCTCCCCGTTGCATCGCAATGGGGAGGGGGACCGCCGCGAAGCGGGGGTGGAGGGGGAAAGCACTACCCCCTCCGTCAGCGCTTCGCGCTGCCACCTCCCCATCGCCGCGCGACAGGGAGGATTTGCGCGGTCAGTCGCTTTCGAATGCGGCGCGCATGTCGTCGGGGGCGAGGTCGGAGAACTTGGTGATGCGCGCCTCGAAGCGCAGGCGGACCTTGCCGGTGGCGCCGTGGCGCTGCTTGGCGATGATCAGTTCGGAGAGGCCGGTGACCTCCTCCATCTTGGCGCGCCAGGTCTCCCACTTGTCCTTGACATCGACGCCGTCGGTGTCGCTGGGGAACTTGGGCTCGGTTGCCTTCACGTAGTAGTCTTCGCGGTAGACGAACCAGACCATGTCGGCGTCCTGCTCGATCGAGCCCGATTCGCGAAGGTCGGACAGCATCGGGCGTTTGTCGTCGCGCTGTTCCACCGCACGGGAGAGCTGCGAGAGCGCGATCACCGGAACGCCCAGTTCCTTGGCCAGCGTCTTGAGGCCGCGCGAAATCTCGGAAATCTCGTTCACGCGGTTGTCGTTGGCGCGGCCCGACCCGGACAGCAGCTGCAGGTAGTCGATGATGACGAGGCCGATGTTGTGGCGGCGCTTGAGGCGGCGGGCGCGGGTGCGCAGGCCGGCGATCGTCAGGCCGGGGCTGTCGTCGATGTAGAGCGGCAGTTCGGCAAGGCGCTGGCTGGCGAAGGACAGCGACTGGAAGTCCTCACGGCTGATCTTGCCCATGCGCAGCGCTTCGGAGCTGATGTTGGACTGCTCGGCCAGAATACGTGTCGCTAGCTGGTCGGCGCTCATTTCGAGGCTGAAGAAAGCCACCGGCGCGCCCACCGACTTCTCGTGCGGCATGCCGTCGCGCACGGTGTCGTCGACGTAGCGCTGCGCGGTGTTGAAGGCGATGTTGGTGACCAGCGAGGTCTTGCCCATGCCGGGACGCCCGGCAAGGATGATAAGGTCGGAATCGTGAAGGCCACCGATCTTCTGGTTGACCGAGGTGAGGCCGGTGGTCTTGCCCGAGATGTGGCCGCCCGAATTGAACGCCTTTTCGATCGCCTGGATCGCGACGCGGGTGGCGGAGCCGAAGCTCTTGGCCTCGTTCTGCGTCGCGGCGCCTTCGGCCACTTTGTAGAGCGCGGCTTCGGCGTGCTCGATCTGCTCCATCGGCTCGACCGATTCGGAGGTATCCATCGCGCTCTCGACCAGATTGCGGCCGACCGAGATCAGTTCGCGCAGCAGGGCAAGGTCGTAGATCTGCTCGGCCAGCTCACGCGGGGCGAGCAGGCCCTGGCCGTCTGCCGTAAGCCGGGCGAGATAGGCGACGCCGCCCAGCGCCTTCAGCGATTCGTCGGCCTCGAAATAGGGGCGCAGGGTGACCGGCGTGACCACCGCCTTGCGGTCTAGCAGCTGCAGGATGCGCTCGTAGAGGCGGCCGTGGACGGGCTCGAAGAAATGGAGCGGGGTGAGCGGGGTCTGCAGTTCCTCGATCACGCGGTTGTCGATGAGGACCGCGCCGAGGAACGCGGCTTCCGCCTCGACGTTCGCGGGCAGGGTTCGGACTTCCGCACCATCGGTACGGGCAAGGGCAACAGGCTGGACCATAAGCGCCGGACAATGCTCCGGCAGCGCTGCGCGAACAAGTCAGGCGGGGAGGGATATTAATCCACAAGCTGTGGATGTGTGTGGGCTGTGTGCGGCGCTGCCCACCCCGCTGCGACTAGGGCCTGCGGCCCAAGTCTCGCTCCCCTCCCGCAAGCGGGAGGGGTTGGGGGTGGGTTTTCCCCTTCGCACTCAATCCAAAGCCCACTTGCCCGCCCATGCCGCAACCGCGTAAAGGGCGTGCCGTAATGGCCGACCCGCGTATCTCCCACATCGAACTCGACGATGCGACCATCCTGTGGCGCAATGCCGATATCGAGCAGGAACGGCGCATCGCCATCTTCGATCTCATAGAAGACAATGTCTTCAAGCCCTTGCGCTCATCAGAGGCGGGGCACGAGGGCCCTTACCGGTTGCGGCTTTCGGTACAGGACGGGCGCTTGTCGCTGGAAATCACCGCCGATAACGGAGCGGCGCTGGAGACGCTGGTGCTCGGCCTCGCCCGATTCCGGCGGCCGATCCGCGAGTATTTCGCGATCTGCGAGAGCTATTACCAGGCGATTCGCAAGGCGACCGCGCAGGAGATCGAAACCATCGACATGGCCCGCCGCGCGATCCACAACGAGGCATCGGAACTGCTGCTCGAACGCCTGCAGGGCAAGGTCGAGACCGACCACCCCACGGCACGGCGGCTGTTCACGCTGATCTGCGTCCTGCATATCCGCGGCTGAAGGGGACATCGTGGCACGCAAGACAAGGACCGCTTCGGGCGGCAGGGGGCTGTTGTGGCGCGCACTGGGCGCCCTCGCGCTCGTGGCGATCGTCGCCGGGGCATGGGGCTGGTGGCACTTGCGTCACTGGACGCCGGAGCGCGCCGTCTACCCGCTACAAGGCGTCGAGATCGGCGTGGATGACGGCGAGGTCAGTTGGAAGTCGCTAAAGGCCATCGGCGCCGACTTCGCCTATATCGACGCGAGCGCCAGCGCTTTCGCGCGCGATCCGGCCTTCGTGGACAACTTCGAGGCGGCCAAGGCGGCGGGCATGCAGGTGGGGGCGCTCCACCGCTACGATCCATGCCAGCCTGCGGGAACGCAAGCGGCGAACTTCGTCACCACCGTCCCGCGCGACGCCAAGTTGCTGCCGCCCGCCGTCGAACTCGACATGCTGGCCGACGACTGCCCGGTGAAAGTCTCCGACGCGCGGGTCGAGAGCGAGCTGATGACCTTCCTCAATCAGGTCGAAACTCACGCGGGCAAGCCGGTGATCCTCAAGGTCACGCCGGCCTTCCAATCGCGCTACACCATCGCCCACAAGCTCGACCGTAACCTGTGGCTGGTGCAGGATCGCTTCGAGCCGGGCTATGCGGGCCGGCCCTGGACGATGTGGACGGCGAACCATTCGCTCGCCAACGAGGTTGCGCAAGGGGGGCTGCGCTGGGTAGTCGTGCTGCCATGACTACCGACATGAACGACGACACCCGCGACACCCTTATGGCGGCCGCCCGCAAGGCCGCTGCCGGAGCTTATGCGCCTTATTCCAACTTTCATGTCGGGGCAGCGCTGCTGCTGGCCGACGGCACCTTGGTGACCGGCGCCAACGTGGAGAACGCGAGCTATGGCCTGTCGCTCTGCGCGGAGACGGTCGCGATCGCCGGGATTCTGGCGACGGGCGACCGGCCGCAGCTGCAGGCCCTGGCCGTCACCGGCGGCGCGCCAGGCGCGGCCGGGCAGGGGCCTCAGGTGACGCCGTGCGGGCGCTGCCGCCAGATCATCAACGAGATCGCGCAGCTTGGCGGCACTGACCCCGTGGTCTGGTGCGACGGCGCCGAAGGCGTGCTGGAAACCCGGCTCTCCGAACTGCTGCCTTACGCCTTCGGACCTGCGAACCTGGGCTGAACACCCGGTCCCACACGGCGACGGGCAGGCACCATCCGTCGCATGTCCTATTGTCTACCTTTCAAGTTGAGATAGTCTCCAGGCCAGTCGGGACACATAGAGTCGACCGGCGGAAGCTCGATCAACTGGAGATTCCCATGGCAACGCTTCGCAATTTACCTGAACGCGAGACGCCGCTTATCCTGCTGGTGCCCGGCACGCCGCTTACCCCCAAACACTGGATGAGCCGCTGGGCACAGTGGAGCGAGCACTGCCGCGTGGTGGAACTCGGCCTTTGGGATGAGCCGCACCGCAATACCTGGGTGAACAAGCTGAACCTCGCGATCCGCCGTGCCGATCGGCCGGTGGTGATCGTGACCGACGACATCGCCGCGCTGGCACTTGCCTGGTGGGTGGAGTTCGAGGTGGCCGGGGCAGAAAGCCCCGTAATCGGCGCGCTGATCGTCGATGCGCCCAACGTGGACCTTCCGGGCGCCGACCCGCGCCTGGCCGCCTTCGGTGCCTGCCCGCGCCAGCCGCTGCCGTTCACCTCGTTCCTCGTCGCCGATCTCGACGGTTCTGCACAGCGCTCGATGCTGCGGCTGGCAAATGACTGGGGGGCTTGCCCGATCGCCGACGAGCCGCGCGGCGACTGGGGCGAGGGCTGGGTACTGCTCCAGTCCATCGTCGGTGCGCTGGGCGTGGAACTCGCCGAGCCGCACTGGGCAAGCGGCACGGTTCGCGAGGAGCGCCGGCGAACGGCGTTCTAGGATGTCTTCGTGCCGGACTTGCTCCGGGACTAGTGGCTGTCTTTAGGACCTGCCATCGGCGGGGGCTTCGACAAGCTCAGCCTGAGCGGCATCGAGATATTCTCTCAAATCCGCTCAGGCTGAGCTTGTCGAAGCCCCCGCATTACACGCCGTCATTTCGGCAGTTCACGGCGCGTGGTCCCGGAGCAAATCCGGGACCACGCGGCTCAGGCCGTTTCGCGCTCCACCAGCCATTCCAGCAGCGCGGCCATGCAGTCGCGTCCCAGCTGTGCCGAGCGTTCCGGGCTCCAGCCCTGCGCCTTGTCGGCGGCGGGGTTGTGGTCCTTGAACGGCATTTCCAACGTCATAGACACGGCGCCGTAGCGCTCGGCCAACTGGTTGGTGGACATCGTCAGGTTGCCCTTGCCCGGCCGGGTGAGTGGGTAGCCCACCTTGGTCTGGAAATCGGGCGTGCGGCGCTCCAGCAGGTCGGCATAGAGGGTATAGCCTGCCTGCTGCTCCTGCTTTAGCGAGGGGATGCCCTCGAACCCTGCAAGGAATACCGCCGGGATCGCTTCGTCGCCGTGGACGTCCATGGCGAAGTCGACGCCTGTTGCGTCCATCGCATCACGGATCGCCAGCACTTCGGGGGACTTCCCGGCCGTGGGTTCGGCCCATTCGCGGTTGAGGTTCACGCCTACGGCATTGGTCCGCAGGTGCCCCCGGCGCGAGCCATCGGGGTTGGCGTTGGGAACGACGTGCAGGGTGCAGCGCTTGCGCAGTTCCCGGCCTACCGAGCTGGCGGGATCGGCGAGCAGGTCTAGCGCGCCTTCCATCCACCACTCCGCCATCGATTCGCCGGGGTGCTGGCGGGCGTAGAGCCAGACTTGCAGCGGCCCGTCGCCCATGTCGAGGCAGTCGATCGCCTGCCCGTCGAGGGTCAGGCCCAGCGAGCGATGCGACACGCCGTCAGCACCGGCAATCGCGGCGACGAGGTCGTGGTGACGCTCCATCGAATAGGGCGCGAAGTAGGCGAACCATGCGAGGTCGCCGACCGGCTCGTAGCGGATAGTAAGGGTGCCGCCGTCGCGGCTTTCGTCGAACGTGCTTTCCGCGCGGCTCCAGTATTCGCGGTCCTCGGAGACGACGGCGTCATAGTTCGGCCAGCCCATCGGATAGGCCGAGCCGTTGAGGCCGTTGATGCGCAGCACCAGTTCGCGGCCCGCCGCGCCGGAGACGCGGAAGTGGAACCACTGGAAGAAGTCCGATTCGTGATCCTTGCGGATCGCGAGGCTCGCCTCGGGGCCGGAGGCGGAGAGGACTTCGATGTTGCCGGAATCGAACGAAGCGGTGATCTGGATGTCGGTCATTTTACCTGAATAGTTTCGCCCGACTGTCCCGGAAACCCCTTGAACAGCGCTTCGGCAACTTTCGCCGAGCCGAGCGGCGCCTGCGCGAGCGGCGAATCGCCGCGCACCACGAAGCCGGCGCGGCCTTCCCACAAGGCGGTGGCGGTCGGAGCGGCGGCGCGATCGCGGATGGAGACGAACACGCGCGTCTCGACCTGCTCCTTGGGCTTGCCGGAAAGATCGAAGCCGATACCGAGGCCCACGCCCGAGCCATAACCACCGGTCCCGCCGCCGACGCCGACCGACACCGGGCTGTTCGAGCGCTGGGGCTGGTAGGTGTTGCGCTCCAGCGTCAGCAACGCGATTTGCGCGCTGGCTGCCTGTCCGGGAAGCGGTTCGGTATAGCCGATGCGTGTCAATTCACGCGCCACGGCGGCGGCATAAGTGCGGAATTCGAGGTTGTCGGCCTGCCCGGTTGCGGGCTCGACGCGGATCGTACCGCGGCCGAGGCGCGACATGTCGGGCGCGTGGAAGCGGGTGACTTCGACCGGACCAATCGGGGCAACACAGGCGTTGAGCGCCAGCGCGGCGGTGAGGGCAAGCAGTGCGGGCAGGGTGCGCATGATTTCGAAGTCCTCTTCGCGGGGCCTTGTAAGGCAGCCTCAGTGCCCTGCCGAGGGGGCTTCGACAAGCTCAGCCTGAGCGGACGTTATATAACCCGCAGCCGGGCCCGGCAGTTCCGTCTTATCCCGCGCGGCCGACCCTGTCGGGACCGATCGCGTCGGCCTTGGGGAAGTTGTCGAAGAGGGCGCCCGCCAGCTTGGTGGCGATCATGCCGTCGGGCCACTTGTCGTCGCCTTCGCGGGTGGCGATCGTGGCGTAGCCTTCCCACAGCACCTTGCCACTGGCGCGATCGACGATCTGCGCGTCGAGCCGGGTGGAGACGAGGGCCGAGCGCGGCTTGGTCATGTCGATGTTGATGCCAAGGCCGTAAGCCTGCCCGTACGTGCCCACTTCCATCGCGGCGGTGCCGCTGACGGGGCTGCGCTTTTCCTCGGCCGGGGTGAGCACCTGACGGGAGATACGCAGCTTGGTAATCTGCGGCTGCGGCGTGTCGGGATGGAGCGTGTCGTACCCGGCGCCGACCAGAGCATCGACGATCGCGGCCTCGTAGGCGCGGCGCGCGCCCGCATCGACCCAGGCACCGTCACCCGATTCCGATTCGACCGAGACAGGACCATGGCCCAGTTCGGCCACCGCAGCGGCGTCGGGCGAGACGAAGCGGCTTACTTCGACATGACCTTCGCGCGAATCTTTGGACCGGGTCTGCATGCGCGGCGAATCGAGCATCGAGCCGCCCCAGCCGGGCCGGTTCCAGCCGCCACCCATTCCGCCGCCCCAGCCGGGGCCGTACTGGGCTTGCGCCGAGGAAGCGAGCAACGAGGCTGCGATCCCTGCGGCGATTCCTGCGCCTTTTAGAAATTTCATTGTGTTCCGGTCCGAATTCGGTGGCGTCGCGCCCAAGTTTTATCTTATGCGGGCCGCAACTTGCCCGCGCCTGAACGAAGATAGGCGTTGGCACGGGTGCCCGCAACGGCCCGCAACACTTGACTTTGTCGCGGGCTACCACTAACGGCGCCACTTCGAATTTCCGGCGGTCGGTAACCGCCACGATGACACGGACGAGATAGACCATGAAGATTCGCAACAGCCTGAAGTCGCTCAAGGACCGTCACCGGGACAACCGCGTGATCCGTCGTCGCGGCCGTACTTACGTCATCAACAAGACCAACCGTCGCTTCAAGGCCCGCCAGGGCTGATCCTGTCCGCCCGCTTCGGCGGGCGATAACAGGCGGACGGTTTCGTCGCGTGCATGAGGCCCCCGCCGATCGCGGGGGTCTTGTCATGTCTGCTGTCCGTGGAATTGATGCTGTCGTCTTCGACGTCGGCAAGGTGCTGATCGAGTGGGACATGCGCCTGCTGTTCGGCAAGCTGATCGTCGAGCCCGACCGGCTCGACTGGTTCATGGCCAACGTCGTCACGCAGGACTGGCACGTCGAGCACGACGGCGGCCGCGACCTCGCCGAGATGGTCGCCGCCCGCAAGGCCGAATTTCCCGGGCACGACGACCTGCTCGACGCCTACGCCACGCGCTTCGGCGAGACGATCCCCGGCAACGTCCCCGGCAGCCACGAGATCGTACGCGAACTGGCTGCGGGCGGCGTGCCGCTCTTCGCCATCACCAACTTCGCTAGCGCGTTCTGGCATGAATACCGCGCCGGAGAGCCGCTGTTCGACCTGTTCGGAGACATCGTCGTCTCGGGCGACGAGAAACTGCTCAAGCCCGATGCGCGTATCTTTGACCTGGCCGCACAGCGCTTCGGCCATGATCCGGCAGCGATGTTATTCATAGACGATAATGCCGACAACATCGCCGCTGCGCGCGACCTCGGCTGGCAGGTGCATCACTTCGATGGCGCCGACGCGCTGCGAGCAGATCTGGCGGTGCGGGGGGTGCTCGCGTCGTCCCGGATCAAGTCCGGGACGACGAAGGGTATTAACGATCGAATCGCTCTGATTTCGCCGCCTTCACCGTCTGGTTAAAATTATTTCGCACTTGCAGCGAGACAGCTTGGCAAGTCCCGATTCCTGTTGCATCAATCGGTCAACAGGGAGTCACAATGGCGACTGCGGGCAGCAAGAACTTCGACGAGATGCTCAACGCGGACGGCTCCGTACGTCCCGCTTACGAAGAATTCCGCCAATGGTTCGACGGTCAGGACACCACTTGGCTCAGGCGGCAGGATGCCGAGGCGGAGCGCTTCTTCCGCCGCATCGGCATCACCTTCAACGTCTATGGGGATGACGCGGGCGAGGAACGCCTGATCCCCTTCGACATGATCCCCCGCATCATCACCGCGCGCGAATGGCGCAAGCTGACGCGCGGGATCGAGCAGCGGGTGCGGGCGATCAACGCCTTCCTGCAGGATCTCTACCACCGTCAGGAGATCATCCGTTCCGGCCGCCTGCCGATCGAGGCGCTGCGCAACAACGAGGCGTTCCTCAGCCAGATGATCGGCTTCACGCCGCCGGGCGGGGTCTACACGCATATCGTCGGCATCGACCTCGTCCGCACCGGGCCGGACGACTTCATGGTGCTCGAAGACAACGCCCGCACGCCCTCCGGCGTCTCCTATATGCTGGAGAACCGCGAGACGATGATGGCGATGTTCCCGGAACTGTTCACTAAAGTTCCGGTACGCCCCGTCTCCGACTATCCGCGCCGCCTCGCCCGTTCGCTGCGGGCCTGCGCCCCGGCGGCCTACAAGGGCGGCAAGCGGCCGGTCGTGGCGGTGCTGACGCCGGGCATCTACAATTCCGCCTATTTCGAGCACGCGTTCCTCGCCGACCAGATGGGCGCGGAACTGGTCGAGGGCAGCGACCTGCGCGTCATGGACGGGCGTGTATGCATGCGCACGACCACCGGTTACAAGGCGATCGACGTGATCTACCGCCGGGTGGACGACGATTACCTCGACCCGCTGACCTTCAATCCGAACTCGGTGCTGGGTGTCGCGGGCATCTTCGACGTCTACCGTTCGGGCGGCGTCACCATCGCCAATGCTCCGGGCACCGGCATCGCCGACGACAAGGCGATCTACAGCTACATGCCCGAGATCGTCGAATTCTACACCGGCGAGAAGCCGATCCTCCAGAACGTGCCGACGTGGCGCTGTTCGGAGGCGGATTCGCTAGGCTACGTGCTCGACAACCTTGCGGACCTCGTCGTCAAAGAAGTGCACGGTTCGGGCGGCTACGGCATGCTGATCGGCCCGACTTCCTCGAAAAAGGAGATCGCGGAGTTCGAGCAGAAACTGCGCGCCAAGCCGGGCAACTATATCGCCCAGCCGACGCTCTCGCTCTCGACCGTGCCGATCTTCACCAAGGAGGGCCTCGCGCCCCGGCACGTGGACTTACGGCCTTTCGTGCTCGTATCGCCCGACGGAATCGACATCACGCCGGGGGGGCTGACGCGCGTGGCGCTCAAGAAGGGATCGCTGGTGGTCAATTCCTCGCAAGGGGGCGGCACCAAGGACAGCTGGGTGCTGGACGAATGAGCGCGGTGGATATGAGCAGGGGCAAGAACTGATGCTGGGCCGAGGCGCGAACGGCGTCTACTGGATGAGCCGCTATCTCGAACGCGCGGAGAATACCGCACGGTTGATCGACGTGGGCTTTCACCTCGCGCTGACGCGGGGTAGTCGCCAGTCGCAGGACGAGGAGTGGAAGTCGGTCCTCACCACGACCGGCCAGCTTGAAGCCTATTGTGAAACCCACAGCGAGTTCACCGGCCCACAGGTGTTCAATTTTCTGCTGCGCGAAAAGGACAATCCCGGTTCGGTACTGGCGATGGTCGAGAACGCACGGACCAATGCGCGCGTGGTGCGCACCAGCCTGACCAATGCGGTGTGGGAGACCACCAACGAAGGCTGGATGAACTTGCGCGAACTGCTCGCGCGGCCGGTCCGCGAGACGAGTCTGGGTGAAGTGCTGCGCGAGATCCGCCGCACCGGGACGTTGGTGCGCGGCGCGCTCGAGGGCACGATGCTGCGCAACGAGGTGTTCAACTTCTCGCGCATCGGCACCTTCATCGAGCGGGCGGACAACACCGCGCGCATCCTCGATGTGAAGTACTACGTCTTGCTGCCCTCGGCGGCGTGGGTGGGCTCCAGCCTCGACAACGTGCAGTGGGACACGCTGCTGCGCTCGGTGGCAGGCAACCGGGCCTATTCGTGGCTCAACGCCGGTTCGATGGACCCGCGCGGCATCGCGAAGTTCCTGATCCTCGATGGGCAGTTCCCGCGCAGCCTTGTGTTCTGCTTTGACAAGATCCGCAGCAACATGGCGGGGCTTGCCAAGGAATACGGTGTGGAGGTTCCGGCGCACGAATTGCTGCGCGATGCGGGGGCCAGGCTGCATCAGACCTCGATCGAGGAGATTTTCGAGACCGGCCTGCACGAATTCCTGCAGGATTTCATCGGCAAGACCATCGAGATCAGCAGCGCTATCGCCGCCGATTATCGGTTCAGCGAGTAGGAGGGCACAAGAGTGCTCCTGACCGTCAAGCACGCCACGCGCTATGCCTTCGCCGGTAAAGTGACTCACGGGCTGCAGCGCCTGCGTCTCAAGCCCAAGTCGACGCACGGGCAGGAAGTGCTCGACTGGCGCATGACGCTGGAGGGCGCGGCCACTCAGGCGTCCTACGAGGACCAGCATTACAATCATGTCGATCTCGTCTCGATCGAGCCGGGCGTGCCGGAGGTGGTGGTGACTTGCGAGGGCACCGTCCGGACGGTCGACAACAACGGCGTCGTCGGCCAGAACTTCGGGCTTATGCCGCTGTGGTGCTTCCTGCGGCCGACGAAGCTGACGAAGCCCGGTCCCAAGGTGCGGCAGCTCCTCGCCGGAATCGAGGCCGATCGCTCCGACCTCCTGGGTTATCTCCACACCCTGTCGAGCGTGATCGGCGAGCAGGTGGAATACGTGCCGGGCACCACCGATTCGCAAACGACTGCCGAACAGGCGCTAGCGGCCGGGAAGGGCGTGTGTCAGGATCACGCGCATATCTTCATCGCCGCCGGACGTATGCTCGACGTGCCGATGCGTTACGTCGGCGGTTATCTTCGGATCGATGACCGTGTCGAGCAGGAGGCCGGCCACGGCTGGGCCGAGGCGCATGTGCCCGGGCTCGGCTGGGTGGGCTTCGACGTTTCCAACGCGATCTGTCCGGACGAGCGCTATATCCGCGTGGCGACGGGCTGCGACTACTCCGAAGCCGCGCCGGTCACCGGCATCGCCATGGGGGCGGGAGAAACCCGACTCGACGTTCATCTATCGGTAGATGAGAATCGGGTAGGAATGCAGCAGCAGTCCGCACAGGGCGGGCAGCAGCAGACGCAAGGCAGCTAGACCCTCACCGCACGGTGGGGTACGGGCGGCACGGGTTTGCACGGGGTTTGACGTAGTACCATGACTTATTGTGTCGGCATGATGCTGGATCGCGGGCTCGTCCTGATGAGCGACACGCGCACCAATTCGGGCGTCGACAACATCTCGACCTTCCGCAAGATGGTCCACTGGGAAATTCCCGGCGAGCGGATCATCTCGGTCATGACGGCGGGCAACCTCGCCACCACGCAGGCGGTCATCAGCCAGCTGGAAGAGCGCACCAAGGCCCCTTCCGAGCGGCACAATTCGCTGCTCGAGGCACCGACGATGTTCAAGGTCGCCTCGATCGTGGGCAACCTGCTGCAGGACATCATCGAGGAACGCGCCACCGACAACGGCCAGAAGGCCGCCGCCGGAACCTTCAGCGCCTCGATGATCGTGGCGGGCCAGATCAAGGGCATGGAACCGCGCCTGTTCCTGATCTACCCCGAGGGCAATTTCATCGAGGCCAGCTTCGACACACCGTTCTTCCAGATCGGCGAGACCAAGTACGGCCGCCCGATCCTCATCCGCGGCTACGACCGCGACATGAGCTTCGAAAGCGCGGTGAAGCTGATGACGGTGTCGTTCGATTCGACGTTGAAGGCGAACTTGTCGGTGGGCCTGCCACTTGACCTGCTGGTGATCGAGCGGGACAACTTCACCCCCCGGCACGAGCGGCGGATCGACGCTTCGGACCCGTACTTCCAGTCGGTGTCGACCAGTTGGAGCGAGGCGCTGCGCAATGCGCTGGACGGGTTGCCGGATTATCGGATGGGTTGAGGGCTTCGGTTTAGGCCCACCCCGCTGCGACTAGTTCGCTGCGCTCACAAGTCTCGCGGCCCTCGCGTAAACGGGAGGGCAAAGTGCAGGTCTCTCATTCCCCTCCCGTTTACGGGAGGGGGCAGGGGTGGGCCTCAGGTCTTTACATCCCACACCAGCGGCAGGTTACGGATCGAGAGCAGCCCCGGGAACACCGTCGTATCCGCACCCGGTTTCGCCCGGAACTCGGGTATGCGGCTGAACCATTCCTCCAGCAGTACCCGCAACTCGCGCCGTGCCAGGTGCGCGCCAAGGCAGATGTGCACCCCGCCGACGAAGGTGAAATGCCGGTTGGCCTTGCGCTCCGGATCGAACGTGCGCGGATCGTCGAAGCGCGCCGGATCAAAGTTGCCCGCCGGGTTCAGGCACTGGAACGAATCGCCCTTGCGCACCTGAACCCCGTGCCATTCGAAGTCCTTCGTCGCCGTCCGCGTGGATGACAGGATCGGCTGTGTGCGCAGGAATTCCTCGACCGCGCCGTTGATAAGCTCGGGCCGTTCGCGGATCGTGCGCTGGATTTCCGGCTGGAGCGCCATGCGCCGGAACATCTGCGCGATCGTCGCGGCCACGGTGTCCAGCCCGCCGAGCCAGAGGAACCAGACCATGCCGATCTTCTCGTCCTCGGTCGGGGGTCGGCCCTCGATCCGGCCATGGGCGATCGCGGAGACGAGATGGCCGTCCGGCGCGCGCTCCTTCTCGGCAATGAAAGCGCGCAGGAAATCGAGAACTCCGCGCAGCGCCGCCTGCATCCTGGCAAGGTCGCCCGAGTGCAGGATTTCCCACTCCCAATCGAGGAACTGCTCGAACATCTCTTCGGGAAAGCCCATCAGGCCCATGAAGATGCGCACCGGATAGACCCGGCCGAAGTCCCAGGCCATGTCCACTTCGCCCTTGTCGGCGACGGCGTCGATCATCTCGGTCACGACCTTGCGGATGCGCGGTTCAAGGTCGCGGGTGATCCGCGCCGGGCTGAAATACGGCATCAGATAGAGCCGGTACTTCTGGTGGTCCGGCGGGTCGATGGCGAGAGGGATCGACTTGAAGGTCTCGCCGATCAGGCGCTGGAACTCGGCCGTCCCGGCGTTCGAGAAGTGGTCGTTGTCGGTATAGACCCGCTCGATGTCGGCATAGTGCGAGACCACCCAGTTGCCGCGCTGGTTGCCCGAAATCGCGCCGAGGCCATGCCGCATCGGCGGATTGTAGAGCAGACGGGGAATATCCTCGCTGTTGAGCCACGCAAAGGGCTCGTAGGGATCGACGAGGTCGTTAGGTTCGCTGCCGTTCGCGAAGGACAGATCTACGATGCGGTCCTTCGGTACGTTGTCCGGCGCTTCGTAGTCCACGCGGATGTCGTCAAGCGTTCGCGATTGTGGCATGTTCGTCTCCCGGATGAATAGATGCCGGGATGGCCGCTCCGCAACAAGAGGGCCGCAAGCGAGACAAGCGACGCAATCCCGCCGTCTCGCGCCTCGCAATGCCAGTCATCGTCCCGGCGTTGCCCTGCGCGATTGTGCGAACCCGGCCCGGTTGCGAAATGAGAGGCAATTGTTTTTCGGGAGATTGAGTGATGGCCGAGTCTGAAACCCAGGAGATGGCGCAGAACGCGCGCAAGTACTGGTCGGCGGATGGATATAGCGAAGGCGGCGTGATCCGCGAGGTCGATTATGCCTCGCAGTCTGGTGGCCTCGACCCGATGTTCGAAGGTATTAAGATCGTCGATACCGACACCCACATCACCGAGGCGCCGGACCTTTTCACCAGCCGCGCGCCAGCGGGCTGGAAGGACAAGATGCCCCGCGTGGAGCGGGTCAACGGCACCGACCGCTGGTTCGTGGGCGACCGCGACTTCGGCACGCTGGGCGGCAACGTCATTCGCGCCGACAACAACAAGCTGCTCGGGCGCCTGGCCTTCCCGAAGCTGGAGCAGGCGCATCCCGGGGGCCATGAACTCAAGGCGCGCCTGCAGGCGATGGACGATATGGGCGTCCATGCGCAGATCTGCTTCCAGAATTCCGGCGTGACGCAGGCTGGTTCGCTGATGAGCCTGGGTGACCTCGACCTCGCGCTCAAGGTCATCCAGATCTACAACGACGCCTCGGCCGAGTTCCAGGAGACCTCGGGCCAGCGCATCTTCAACATGGCGCATCTGCCGTTCTGGGACCAGAAGGCTCTGGAAACCGAGGCGAGGCGCTGCCACGATCTCGGCCTCAAGGGCTTCGTGCTGCCCGACACGCCTGAGCGCGTCGGCGTGCCCAGCTTCAATTACGAATACTGGACGCCGTTCCTCGAGATGTGCGAGGCGACCGGCATGCCGCTGAACTTCCACCTAAACGCGGCGATCGATCCCAACACCCTGACCTGGGAAGGCTTCCAGTTCGAGCAGACGCTGTCGGTGGTGGCGACGATGTTCTCGATCGGTAACGCGGCGACGCTGGGTAACTGGATGGTCTCGGGTCGCCTCGACCGGCATCCCAAGCTCAAGATCGGCCTGATCGAAAGCGGCGCGGGCTGGGTGCCCTTCGCGGTCGAGGCGCTGGAGCACCAGTTCCGCGAAATGCTGCCGATCAAGCGCGATGTGCTCAAGAAGCAGCCCTGGGACTACTTCCGCGATCACTTCTTCTGCACCTTCTGGTTCGAGAAGATAGCGCCCAAGTATCTGCTGGAGATCATCGGCGTCGACAACGTCATGTTCGAGACCGACTTCCCGCACCCGACCTCGCTCTATCCGGGCGTGCAGGAGCACCTGAAGGACGTGTTGGGCGGCTATGACCACGCGACCCGCAAGAAGGTGCTGCAGGACAACGCGGTGCGTTTGTACAACCTGCCGTTCTGACGCCGGAGAATCCTCCCCGTTCCGAAGGAATGGGGAGGGGGACCGCCCGCGTAGCGGGTGGTGGAGGGGAGAACCCCCTCCGTCAGCCCTGCGGACTGCCACCTCCCCATCGCTTCGCGACAGGGAGGATGTTAGTGCCGGTAGAACAGCGTCACGGACGCCACGTGGTTCATCCGCGTGCGTCCGCGGGTCTGATCGATGGTCTGATTCAGATAGCCCAGTTCCAGCGTCGAGGCGCCGGGAAGGCCCACTTCCGCACCGACGAAGCTGCGCAGCTGGTCGAAGCCGCTGCGTGCGCCCCAGTCGGTGTCGTTGAGCGCCACGAAACCTTCGGCATAGACCAACGCATTCACCGCATCGCTGCCGGCCTTGAGCGGGTGTTCGTAGCGGATCATCTCGCGCAGGCGCCAGCCCACGTCGCTGCCGTCCGAACGCCAGCGCTGCTCCAGCCGCGTGCGTGAGGACAACTCGCCGCCGAAAGGCTTGCCGAGGGCGAGGTTCAACTGCTGAAAGCTGCGCTCCTCGTTGATGTCGCGGCCGCCGTCGACGGGCGACACGATATGCGCGTAGCCTTGGTACAGAGTGGCCGAGGACGAGAGCTTAACCCCCACCGCTCCGCGCAGCAGCAGGGCGTCGAGGCGCGAGATGCCGTCGCCGATGCGGGGCTGGAATTCGGCGAAATAGACCACGTCGCCGGAAATCGGTCCCATCGCCGTGAGATTGATCCAGGCCTGCTCGTCCTGTGTCGTTTCCGCGTGAACGGAACTGGAGGTCAACACGGCGGCAGCGGTCAGGGCGAGGTGGGCGAGGCGCGAAATCATGGCGCGGCGATATGGCTGGAACGTGTCGCATTCATTGCTGGGGCGTCAGGTCTTGTATCGCCGACAGTCTCGCAAAGCCCTCTTTCGCGAAGGATGATCCCGCACTAGTCTGGCTGTCCAATAATAAGCAGGAGAGGTGTCATATGTTCGTGAAGCTAACCGGGGCAGACCGCACCGCGACCGCCATCAACGCCTCGCAGGTGACATTCGTGTCCCAGGTGACCGAAGGCACCCGCATCCGTTTCGGCGAAGGGCGTTCGGTCACCGTGGTGGAGCCGCTCGACGAAGTGATCGAGCGGCTGAACAAGACACTCTCCTTCCCGGAGACCTGAAGGGCTATTCCGCTTTCCAGCGCTTCAACCGGGCGCGGACTTCGGAGACGAGGTCCTCGAAGGCCGCGACCCGGGTGATGCCGTAACGCTCGGCGGTGATGTCGACGTTACCCTTGCGCCAGAAGCCGTCGGGGCACAGCAGCACGATCCTGCCGCTGCGCCCGTGAAGGCCCAGTTCGAGCAGGCTGATCGGGCTCTGCGTGCCGGGTGCGAGGTACATGACGATCACGTCCGCGCTGTCGAGCGCGGAAAGCTCCCATTCGACCTGCTGGCGGAAATGCGGCTCTTCGGCCACGGGTTTCCACGCAGGGTCCCAGTCCGGGCGGCGCGGGTTGAGGAGGATCGCGGGCTGGTCGGCGAGCGCGGCGATCAGGTCCGCCTGCCAGTCCCGCGCGACGCCCATCTCGATGCTGCCGCCGAGGAATACGCGCGGCCGGTCATGCGAGGACGGTAGCGGCGTGGGCGATACGATGACTTCGGCGGCGAGAGCAGGCGAGGAAGCGAGCGGCAGGGCCATGAGCGCGGCGGCGACGCTTTTCAGCACGGTCAGAACGAATCCTTCGCACTGCGCAGCGCTGCGAACGTCGCCACCGCGTCGCCGGAATGTTCCCAGCGCTTCTGGAGGGCGGGGTCGTCGGCGCGCAGGAAGGGATTGGTGCGCAGTTCCCGCTCCAGCTTGGTCGGCACCGTCGGCAGGCCCTTGTCGCAGCGGCGGGTGATTTCCTCGGCGTAGGCCTGGAGGTCGGCGTTGTCGGGATCGGCATGGAGCGCGAAGCGGGCGTTCGACGCCGTATATTCGTGCGCGCAGTAGATCATCGTCTCGCCGGGCAGGGCCTTGAGGCGCTTGAGCGACGCCCAGAACTGCTCGGGGTTGCCTTCGAACATCCGGCCGCAGCCGAGCGCGAACAGGGCGTCGCCGACGAAGGCGATGCACGATCCGGGCAAGTGGTAGGCGATGTGGCCATTGGTATGCCCGCCGACGTCGATCACGAAAGCCTGCCGGTCGCCGATGGTGACGATGTCGCCCTGACCGACAGTGCGATCGACCGCCTCGATCTTGTCCGCGTCCCCGGCCGGAGCGGTTACGCGGCAGCCGGTGACCGCCTTGATCGCGGCATTGCCGCCTGCGTGATCCGGGTGCCAGTGGGTGTTCCAGATCTGGGTGATCTGCCAGCCCTTCCGGCCCGCCTGTCGCAGATATTCATCGGCGTCAGGGGTGTCGATGCAGACGGTTTCCTGGCTCACCGGATCGTGCAGCAGGTAGCCGTAGTTGTCGGACAGGCAGGGGAACTGGTGGACTTCGAGCATGGCACTCTCCTTGCGAGGGCTATCCTTGCGAGAGCGATGTAGGTCCTCAGTCGGGCTCTGGAAAGGGCAGGGAGAGCTGCCAACTGACGCCGTGCACATCGCTGAGCCACGTGAACAGAGCCGCGAACTCGTAGCCGTCCAGCGGCATCATCACCTTGCCGCCTTCGCCCAGGACTTTCGCGGCGTGGCGAAGCTGCGCCTCGTCCTCGCAATCGACGAAGATCGAGGTCGCGGGGGTGAAGGTGAAGGCGTGCGGGATCGGGCTGTCGAACACCCGCCACTCGGTGCCGCCGAGCGTGAAGCGCGCGGAGGAGAGCTTACCCTGCGCCTCGCCGCCGGAGTGGCGCTCCAGTTCCGTAACCTTGATGTGATCGGGAAACGCACGCTTCCACAGGATCAACGCTTCCTGCGCATCGCCCTGGAACATGAGGAAGGGAGTGGCTTGCATGGTTTTCGATCCTTGCCCGGCTCGCAGAAACAAAGCGGGCGGGGCATCGCGGTTCCCCAAAAGCAAAAGCCCGCCCGGATCGCTCCGGGCGGGCTTTCACTGTTTCAGCTTCGATGAAGCCGAAGACCGTTCTTACGAACGCGCCTTCAGGGCCTCGCCGAGGATGTCGCCGAGCGAAGCGCCCGAGTCCGACGAACCGTACTGCTCGACTGCTTCCTTCTCTTCGGCCAGCTGGCGGGCCTTGACCGAGAAGTTCGGCTTCTTGGAACGGTCGAAACCGGTGACCATGGCGTCCAGCTTCTGGCCGACCTGGAAGCGGTCGGGGCGCTGCTCGTCGCGGTCGCGGCCGAGGTCCGAACGCTTGATGAAGCCGGTGGCGCCATCGTCGCCAGCCTGGACTTCCAGGCCGCCGTCGCGAACTTCGAGAACGGTGACGGTGACGACCTGGCCGCGGCGCAGGTTGCCCTCAGCCGAGGAACCGGTGCCGCCGGCAGCCGGAGCACCACGCTCAAGCTGCTTCATGCCGAGCGAGATGCGCTCCTTCTCGACATCGACGTCGAGAACCACGGCCGAGACCTGCTCGCCCTTGCGGTGCAGAGCCAGCGCGTCTTCGCCCGAGATGCCCCATGCGATGTCCGACATGTGGACCATGCCGTCCACGTCGCCATCGAGGCCGATGAACAGACCGAATTCGGTCGCGTTCTTGACTTCGCCTTCGACCTGCGAGCCGACCGGGTGACGCTCTGCGAACGCTTCCCAGGGGTTCTGCTGGGCCTGCTTCAGGCCGAGCGAGATGCGGCGCTTGTCCGAATCGACTTCGAGAACGACCACTTCGACTTCCTGCGAGGTCGAGACGATCTTGCCCGGGTGGACGTTCTTCTTGGTCCAGGACATTTCCGAAACGTGGACGAGGCCCTCGATCCCGGCTTCCAGCTCCACGAAGGCGCCGTATTCGGTGATGTTGGTGACCGTGCCCTGCAGCTTCGCGCCGACCGGGTACTTGACGCCAGCGCCTTCCCACGGATCGCTTTCCAGCTGCTTCATGCCGAGGCTGATGCGCTGGGTTTCGCTGTTGATGCGGATGATCTGCACCTTCACGGTGTCGCCGATGGCTATCACTTCGCTCGGGTGGTTGACGCGCTTGTAGCTCATGTCGGTGACATGGAGCAGGCCGTCGATGCCGCCGAGGTCAACGAACGCACCGTAGTCGGTGATGTTCTTGACGACGCCGTCGATGACCTGGCCTTCGCTCAGCTTGTCGATCAGCTCGCTGCGCTGTTCGGCGCGGGTCTCTTCGAGGACGGCGCGGCGCGACACGACGATGTTGCCACGGCGACGGTCCATCTTGAGGATCTGGAAGGGCTGCGGCACGTCCATCAGCGGGGTGACGTCGCGCACGGGGCGGATGTCGACCTGCGAGCCGGGGAGGAATGCAACGGCGCCGTCGAGGTCGACGGTGAAGCCGCCCTTGACGCGGCCGAAGATCACGCCTTCGACGCGCTTGCCTTCGCCGAACTCGCTTTCCAGCTTGTCCCAGGCGGCTTCGCGGCGTGCACGGTCGCGCGACAGCATCGCTTCGCCGTCGGCGTTCTCGACGCGATCGACGTAAACTTCGACTTCGTCACCGACCTTCAGGCCGTGGTCGTCTTCGCCACGAGCGAACTCGCGCAGCGACACGCGGCCTTCGCTCTTGAGGCCCACGTCGATGACGGCCTTGTCGTTCTCGATCGCGGTGACGGTGCCCTTGACGACGCGGCCTTCGAAGCCGTCGTCAGCGACGCCGCCGAGCTGCTCGTCGAGCATCTTCGCGAAATCGTCGCGGGTCGGATTGGCAACAGATGCCATCAACACATTTCCTTCGTTCGATTTTTCCGGCCTGGCGGTTGTATCCGCCGGTCTTTTCTCCGCTGCCTGCACCATGCAGGAAAACGGGCCAAAGGGGCCGAACTGCCACGGCGGCCGGATGCCGTTCGCGGCGCCCCTGAGGCAGATGCCTTTCGGGACCCGGGGCCATTACGCGCGAGGGGGCGGAAATGCAAGGGATTTGGCATTTCCCGTGACATCGACGGCCCCGCAACGACCACGGTGCGCAAGCGGCGGCGTCACACGTGTCCGGGACCTATGTGCTGGCCTTCACCGACCTCGTCGGCTTCGAGCGCGAACTGCAGGACGATGGCAGTATCAAGCTTGTCGAGCGGGGTCAGTTTGGCATCGCGTTTTTCGGCCGAGATGGCTTCTGCCTCCCAGGCTTTCGCTGCAGCCATCGCGATACCCCGGCGGTTTTCGAGCGGCTCGCTGAGGGCTTTCGCGCGCTGCAGCGCTTCTTGCTCTCTGCAGAAAGTTGCTGACATGCGCATTTTGTTGCTCCCTTAGCGCTTCATGTTTTGAAGACCGGCGACCACGCCCGGCTTTTCGGTCGGCTTCGACGCGTTGGTCTTCGGCTTTGCCGCCTTGGGCTTGCGGACTTCGCGGTTCGATTTTTTCTGCGACTTGGCCATGTTCGTTCTTCCTGTGCTGGTTCGATGGAGCGCGCCGTCAGGCGGCGACGACGTCCGGCAGGCTCGAAAATGCGGCTGCCGGACGGTAGATATTTGCCGCTTCCGAGCACAGATGGCGTTCGAGCAGCGAGAGAATCGTGGTGTCGGTCTCCGCGTCGAACTTGCGCGCGAACAGGTCTGGGCTTGCCCGCAAGCGGTCGATGTCGCGTTCGTCGTAATTGCGCGGGCGCAGCTTGATGTCACCATCGGGGACCCAGTCTATCATCCGCAGATCGTCGTTCATGACGATGCCGTGGTCGCCGCCGTTCATCATCACGGTCTGGAAGAAGGCTTCGTCCGCGATAAAACTGTTGCGATAGAATGTCTTGAACGAGTCGGCTCGCCGATCATGGCAGACATATTCGCAGAAGCTGCGGGTCACGGCCTTCCACTGAGTGCCGATGAAGGGGGTGCTGCCCGCGGGGTAGGGGCGGGCGGCTCCCGGCGTCAGCTTGCCATGCTCTTCGGTGAACCGATGGCTGATGCGATTCAGGGTGTCGGGCCGTTCCTGGCGCTGATCGAGCGCGCGGATGAACTGCCTGCCCGGATTGGCTGCAAAGAATTGACGGATGTAGTTCTGGCTTTTGAGAGGAAAGTCCTGGCCGGACAGGTTTATGTAATGTGTCCAGCGACCGTCCATTTCGAGGAGACGAGCCATTCCGCGCAGTTCCGCATCGACGAGGCTGTAGCCACCCCACAGCGCATTTTGGGGGTCGAGGATTGCGACCCCCTGATAGGGCTGCAGAAAGGACGCAATGTCATTCGCAAGGGCCTCGCCTGAGCTTTTGTCGACATGGATGACGTATTGATTTCCCGCTTGATAGATGGCCTCGAATAGCCGCTTGAACTGTGCCGGATAGCGGTGAACGAGCAGGAAATAAGCAATCATGCGGTTGTCCATTTCGAGCCGCGCATGACTGGCTGTCAAAATCCAGGCAATGGCGGCAACGTTTCCTGTCTCAGGAAAGCCGATCGAAAAGTATTTTTGATCGTGAAGAGACACCGCTGGACAGGGTTGCGACGAAATAAATTGCAACAGCGTGGCGAATACATGGCTATTCGCTGGAGATATTACAAGGTTTCCCGAAGGCGATGGTTTCACTCGATCAGGAGCAGCGCTCACGGGGCAGGGCGGGAAATTCCGTTTCTCGCGCAATGGGGCCGCCAACATCGCTGGCTGAATTTTTTCATGCCGCTATCATGTCGTTCGGGAGAAAAGAGATGTCCGAACGGCTCGTGTGCCATCTGGCGCAATATGCGGCGTATCACCGCGACCGGCGCAATGTCATGACGCACATGATCGGCATTCCGATGATCGTGCTGGCGGTCGAGGTGCTGCTGGCGCGGCCCCGGATCGAGATCGCCGGCATCGGCCTTGCAGCCGTCGACTTCGCCATCGTCGCGGTGTGCTGCTTCTACTTCACGCTGGACCGCAGGCTGGCCTGCGGCATGGCGGCGGTGCTTGCGGTGGGCAAGGTGATCGGCGGCAAGCTGGCCGAGCAGGATACCGCGACCTGGCTGGGCTGGGGGTTAAGCCTGTTCGTGGTGGGCTGGCTGTTCCAGCTGCTCGGCCACAAGTGGGAGGGGCGCAAGCCCGCTTTCCTCGACGACGTGCGCGGTCTGCTGATCGGCCCGCTGTTCGTGCTGGCCGAGGCGGTGTTCCACTTCGGCAGGCGGCTCGAACTGCGCGAAGCAATCGAAAGGCGGCTCGCTCAGGCCGACTGAACGAGCGCGTCCACGGCGGCGATGGCGGCGGCGATTGCTTCCTCGCGCTTGAGGGTGGAGGTGTCGATCAGCAGCGCATCGGCGGCGGCGGCCAGCGGGGCGTCCTTGCGGCCCTTGTCGCGGGCGTCGCGGGCGGCGAGGTCGGCGGCGATCTCTTCCAGCGAAGCGTCGCGGCCATGCGCCTGCATCTCAAGGAAGCGCCGCTGCGCGCGGGCCTCCACCGAGGCGACGACGAACAGCTTGGCCTCGGCCTCCGGCGCGATGACAGTGCCGATGTCACGCCCGTCGAGCACGGCGCCGCCGGGCTGGGTGGCGAAGCTGCGCTGCCGTTCGAACAGGGCCTGGCGTACGGCCGGGTGGATCGAAACGCGGCTGGCGAGGCCGCCGGTCGCCTCGGAGCGCAGTTCGGGATCGGAGAGCAGTTCGGGCGCGAACGTGCAGGCGGCCAGCGCATCTTCGGGATCGTCAGGGTCGCCGCCGCTCAACGCGCATTGGTGGCCGACCGCGCGATAGAGAAGCCCGGTGTCGAGATGCGGCAGGTGGAAGTGCGCCGCCAGCGCCTTGGCGATCGTGCCTTTGCCCGAGGCGGTCGGTCCGTCGACGGCGATGATCATGCGGTCAGGCCCTCCAGCATGGTTTCGAATACGGGGAAGCTGGTGGCGATCGGGCGCACGTCGTCCACTTCGACGCCTGCGCGGCTGGCAAGGCCGGCGACCGCCATCGACATGGCGATGCGGTGGTCGAGGTGCGTGGCGATGGTGCCGTTGGTGCCGACCAGCGGCTCGCCGCCGGTGCCGGTGATGATCAGGCCGTCCTCGGTCTCGCGCACCGTGGCGCCAGCGGCGGCGAGGGCGGTCGCCATGACGGAGATGCGGTCCGATTCCTTGACGCGCAGTTCCTCGAGGCCCGTGGTGGTGGTGACGCCCTCGGCCAGCGCGGCGGCGACGAACAGGACGGGGAACTCGTCGACCATGGCGGGCACGATCGCGGGATCGACATCGATGCCCTTGAGCGCGGAGTGCCTGACCAGCAAATCGGCGACCGGTTCGCCGCCGACCTCGCGCGGATTCACTTCCTCGATGGACCCGCCCATCTGGCGCAACACTTCGACGATCCCGGCGCGGGTGGGGTTGAGGCCGACGTTCTCGATTAGCACTTCGCTGCCCGGGATCACCAGAGCGGCGACGATGAAGAAGGCGGCGGACGAAGGATCGCCCGGAACCTCGATGGTCTGCGGCTCCAGTTCGGCCTCGCCCCGGATCGAAATAACCCGCGCGCCGTCGGCATCGGTCTCGACGGTGAGGTCGGCGCCGAATCCGCGCAGCATCCGCTCGGAGTGGTCGCGGGTGGGCACCGGCTCGATGACGGTGGTGATGCCGGGCGTGTTGAGGCCGGCCAGCAGGATCGCGCTCTTTACCTGTGCCGAGGCCATCGGCAGGCGGTAGCGGATCGGCACCGCCGGGCTGGCGCCCTTGAGGATAAGGGGCAGGCGGCCGCCTTCCGATGCCTCGAAGCTGGCGCCCATCTCGGAAAGCGGATCGATCACGCGGCCCATCGGGCGCTTGGAGAGCGAGCCGTCGCCGATGAAGGTCGCGGTGATCGGGTGGCTGGCGACGAGGCCCATCAAGAGGCGCGTCGACGTGCCCGAATTGCCCATGTCAAGCGGCGCTTCGGGCTGGAGCAGCGCACCCACGCCGACGCCGTTGACGGTCCAGGCGCCTTCCCCGGTGCGCGTCACGGTGGCGCCCATCGCGCGCATCGCGGCGGCGGTGGAAAGCACGTCCTCGCCTTCGAGCAGGCCGGTCACTTTCGTCTCGCCCACTGCCAGCGCGCCCAGCATGATCGAGCGATGGCTGATCGACTTGTCGCCCGGAACCCGGATTCGCCCTTTGAGCGGCCCGGTCGGCAGGAAGCGGCGGGGGCGCATGTTCAGGGTGTCGTGGCTCACGGGGTTGGACTTTCGAGGCTGGAATGCTGCAAAAACGGGGCGGCTTTTGACAGCGCCTGCCCGCTATGGCAAGGCGCGCGCCCTGATGCGGCCTTGCGCGCCTAATCTCGCGAGACTTGATTAAGTTCGCAGGCTTTCCCATCAAGACACGCAATTTACTTCGCCCGCGCCATCCGGAACGGGCCAGACGAGGACTTTCCATGGCCAAGGCTGAATGGGGCGCCAAGCATGGCTGCCCGAAATGCGGCACCCGCTTCTACGACCTGGGCAAGGATGACCCGGTCACCTGCATCGAATGCGGCAACGAATGGACCCCCGAGCCGGTGCTCAAGTCCAAGCAGCCGATTCCCTACGAGGAAATCCAGAAGAAGAAGGAAGTCGTCGAGACCGAGGACGAGGATCTGGCCGAAGAGGATCTCGACATCGATGACGACGGCGATTCGCCGGACAACGATGTGGACCTCGGCGGCGACGACGATCTCGGCATCGGCGCCGGCGGCGACGACGAAGACCACGACAACTGATCTGACACGGGGCTGGTCCGCTTTATAGCGAACCGGCCCCGGCTGATTCTGGGGTGCTTGTTCGGTGGCGCACGCTGCCGCGCTTTTGCTCCGCCAGTCATTCCCGCGAAGGCGGGAACCCATCTCCCGACGGCTCCTGTTGAACCCGCATCAGTTGGGCCACCCGCCTTCGCGGGGATGACGGGGGAGCAGGAGCGCAGGTGTGGTTTTGAACGGCGAGGCGGGCTTCAAAACTCGCTGCCGAAAAAAATCGACATCACGCAAATTTTCCTCTTGCCAAGTTTTCGGACCGCCCGTAGATGGCGGCCTCCCAAGCGGAGGCGCTTCTTCGAAACGCCGAAAACGAGGGAAACGGGTTGGTCCTCCCAGGGCTAACTTGCTGAAATGATTGGGGCCTTAGCTCAGCTGGGAGAGCGCCTGCATGGCATGCAGGAGGTCAGCGGTTCGATCCCGCTAGGCTCCACCATTTCGCTACATTGAAGTTTCGCATGATTGCGACACGCTGGTTGACGAGGTTTCGTCCACTGGCGTTTTTTGCTATCGGGTCATGCATCCGCCGGTCAGCGAGGTTTCGCCCACCGGCGTTTTTGGCGTGTTTCGCGCCGGATTTGAAGGAGTGAACGGCCTATGTTCGACAGTCTGTCAGATCGCCTTGGTGGCGTCTTCGACAAGCTGCGCGGCCGTGGTGCGCTCAAGGAGCAGGACGTTCTCGATGCCATGCGCGAAGTGCGCATCGCGCTTCTCGAGGCCGACGTCGCGCTGCCGGTGGTGCGCCGCTTCATCGATACCGTCACCGAAAAGGCCGTCGGCCAGAACGTCCTGCGCTCGGTCACGCCGGGCCAGCAGGTCGTCAAGATCGTCAACGACGCACTGATCGAGACGCTGGGCGGTGAAGAGACCCCCGGCCTCGATCTGGAAGCTGTGCCGCCGATCGTCATCATGATGGTCGGCCTTCAGGGCTCGGGCAAGACCACCAGCACCGCCAAGATCGCCAAGCTTCTCAAGGAGAAGCAGGGCAAGAAGGTGATGATGGCCTCGCTCGACGTGAACCGTCCGGCGGCGCAGGAACAGCTCAAGGTGCTGGGCGAGCAGGTGAGCGTCGCCACGCTCCCGATCATCGCCGGCCAGCAGCCCACCGAGATCGCCACGCGCGCCATGCAGGCCGCGCGCCTGCAGGCCGTGGACGTGCTGCTGCTCGACACCGCGGGCCGCCTCCACGTCGACCAGCAGTTGATGGACGAGATGAAGGCGGTCGCCGCCATCTCGACCCCGCGCGAAACGCTGCTCGTGGTCGATTCGCTGACGGGTCAGGACGCGGTTAACGTCGCGCAGTCGTTCGCGGGGCAGGTGGACCTCACCGGCGTTGTGCTGACCCGCATGGACGGCGATGCGCGCGGCGGTGCGGCGCTGTCGATGCGTGCCGTCACCGGTAAGCCGATCAAGTTCGCGGGCACCGGCGAGAAGATGGATGCGCTGGAGGTCTTCCACCCCAGCCGCGTCGCCAACCGCATCCTGGGCATGGGCGACATCGTCTCCATGGTCGAGAAGGCCGCCGAAGCGGTCAAGATCGAGGATGCCGAGGCGCTCGCCAAGCGCATGGAGCAGGGCAAGTTCGACATGAACGACCTGCGCATGCAGCTCAAGCAGATGCAGAACATGGGCGGTCTCGGCGCGCTGGCGGGCATGATGCCGGGCATGAAGAAGGCCAAGGCGGCGATGCAGCAGTCGGGCATGGACGACCGCGTCCTCCTGCGCATGGACGCGATCATCGGCTCGATGACGCCGAAGGAGCGCAGCAATCCCGCGCTGCTCAACGCCAAGCGCAAGATCCGCGTCGCCAACGGCTCGGGCACCCAGGTCCAGGACGTCAACAAGCTGCTCAAGATGCACCTGGAGATGTCCAAGGCCATGAAGCAGATCAAGAAGATGGGCGGCCTCAAGGGGCTGGCCGCGATGTTCGGCAAGGGCGGTCTCGATGCCGCGATGCCGGGCCTCGGCGGTGCCGGTCTCGGTCCCTCGGCCGGGGGCTTCCCCGGGCTTGGTGGCGGCGGGGCCGATCTCAGCAAATTCCTGAAACGATAATCTCAAATATTCCCAGAATTATAGAAAGGTAAGTCTCATGTCCGTTTCGATCCGTCTCTCGCGTGGTGGTGCCAAGAAGCGCCCGTACTACAAGATCGTCGTCGCCAACGCGACCGCGCCGCGCGACGGCAAGTACCTGGAGCAGGTCGGCACCTACAACCCGATCCTCGCCAAGGACGACGAGAACCGCGTACGTCTGGTCGAGGACCGCGTGCGTTATTGGCTCGGCGTTGGCGCCCAGCCGACCGACCGCGTTGCCCGCCTGCTCGACAAGGCCGGTGTGAAGGAGCGCGCCGCTACCAACAACCCGAAGCAGGCAGAGCCCGGCAAGAAGGCCAAGGAGCGCGCTGAAGACCGCGCGACCAAGCTGCGCGAAGCCGAAGAAGCCGCTGCCGCTGCCGCTGCAGCCGCTGCTCCGGCCGAGGAAGTTGCTCCCGAAGCAGCCACCGAGGAATCGGCCGAGGCGTAAGTCTTGGTACAGCCCGGTAAGGATCGCCCCGTCACGCTTGCCGCCGTTTCCGGCGCGCATGGCGTGATGGGGGAGGTTCGCCTCAAGCTGTTCGGTGAAGGCGTGGCTGCGCTCAAGCGCTACCGCGCCTTCAACGATTCCAGCCTCACTGTCGTGAAGCTGAAGGACGACGGCAAGGGCGGCGCGATCGCCCGATTCGACGAGGTGAAGGACCGCAACGCGGCGGAAAAGCTGCGCGGCACCGTGCTTACTGTCCCACGCTCGGCGATGCCCGCGCTTGAGGAGGGCGAGTACTATCACGCTGACTTTCTCGGCCTGCCCGCTGTCTCGGAAGAGGGCGAGGCGCTGGGTACGTGCGTGGCGGTCGAGAACTTCGGCGCGGGCGACGTGCTGGAGATCGAACGGCCGGTGAGCGAGGACGGCAAGCGCCGCCGCTTCATGGTGCCGATGACGCCCGCCGCCGTGCCCGAATGGAACGACGAGCGTATCGTCCTCAACGCGGCCTTCGCGGAAGAATAGCTCGCCTTGTCGCGTGCTGTCCGGCGATGTATATATACATTGCCGGAGCGCGTCATGGGCAAGGTATACACCACCAGAAGCTTCAAGTCGGGCAATTCGGTCGCGATCCGGATGCCCGCTGGTCTGGGTATCGAGCCGGACCGCGAATGGATCGCCGAATGGGTCGACGGTGACTTGCGCCTGCATGCCAAGGAGCAGCCAAGGCGCAAGATCGACGTCAGTGGCTTCGCGGGCAAGGCGCCCTGGCTCAAGCCGCTGCCACCGGAACTGCGCGAATTCGAGGAACGGCCGAGCACTATCGCTGCCCGCGAGAAGGCTGAGAGCGGCGAGTGACGCGCTATATGATCGACGCCGATAGCTCGATCTACGCGATGGTGGATCAGGCAAGTCCGGTCAATGCCCGGCTGGCCGATTGCGAACCGGGTGATGTGGTCATATCGACCATCAGTTTCGCCGAGATCGCATTGGGCGTGCAACTGCAGGAGCCGCCGCCGCCAGGAGTCCTCGAGGCATTTCTCGAAGCCGTGCCGCTGATGCCGTTCGATGAAATGGCCGCGCGCGAATATGCTCGGTTGCCGTTCAGGCGCGCCCGTTTCGATCGCCTGCTGGCCGCACACGCGCTGAGCATCGCTGCGATCGTCGTCACGAACAACGAAGCCGACTTCGCGGACGTGGCCGGGTTGAAGGTGGAGAACTGGACGAGATAATGCCGGGCGGCGCGGTCGGGAGAGAAGTCTGGCGACTGCTTCCGCCCCATTGCAGTCGTAGAACAACCTCGCATTATGCGGTGATGATCGACCGACAAAAAAGAGATGAAGCTGCCTCTCTGATCGCACGCTTTGCCAGCGGGGAGATCGACAGTGACGACTTGGAATCGGACTGGCCCACATCCAAAGAAGATCGAGCGTTGGAAGCTGTCGGTTCAATGCTCTGGCTGCATTACGATGATCACAAACCGCGTCTTGCAGTGGGAAAAGATGCAGCAAATCCAGAGGAACTGACGCTTTTCGCTCGATACCAAGCCTATCTGCACGGCGATTTGCCATACGAATGGCCCGAAGACAGCTTCATTCGTATTGAGGGTCTTGGCGCTTTGGTGCCGCTTTCATTGGGTTTATTGAGGCCAGTTGACCGGATAATCAAAGCGCGGAACGCCAAGATCGACGCGGCCATGGAGCAACACGGCGATCTAAGCGTATGGCCGTTTACAAGTCGGTCGCAGTGGGATGGAGAGCCAATCGCTCCCTATGTCCGCTAACCACCCAAACCAGACCTATCGATCCACGGTGGGCGGTGAGCTTTTCTTCGTGCCGGAATTCGCGCTCTGTCCTACACGTAGCGAGATCGGTAGCATGTCCCGCATGACCACACCGCCGTGCTTTTCCGACCTGTCACCTTGCGGTTCCGCCAAAGGTCACAGTGCTAACCATGAAAAAATAATAATATCAATTACTAATACCGAAAATCTCCGCTGGTTCACACACGCATCCGTGTCAACCGGACAAGACCGATGAGCAGGCCTCAGCCCTTCGTCGGCGCGGCCGGCTCCGTCGTCAGCACCTTGATCGCCGCGCGGTGTCAGGCCAAGGGCGTGCGATGACTTTCTCCACCACCGTGCTCACCCTCTACCCCGAGATGTTCCCCGGCCCGCTCGCCGTGTCGCTGGCGGGCAGGGCGCTGTCGGAGGGCACGTGGTCGATTGATCCCGTCCACATCCGCGACTTTGCCACCGACAGGCACCGCACCGTCGATGACACGCCCGCGGGCGGCGGCGCCGGGATGGTGCTCAAGGTCAATATCCTCGCCGCCGCCATCGACCATGCCCGCAGCGTCAACCCGGGCGCGCCGGTGATCGTCATGACGCCGCGTGGAAAGCCGATCTCGCAGAAGCGCATTCGCGAACTGGCGGACGGCCCAGGCGTCATCCTGCTGTGCGGCCGTTTCGAGGGCTTCGACGAGCGGATATTCGAAGGCCGCGAGGTCGAGGAAGTCTCGGTCGGCGACATCGTCCTGTCTGGCGGAGAATGCGCCGCTTTGATGGTACTCGATGCTTGCATTCGGCTGCTTCCCGGCGTAATGGGCGCCCCTTCCAGCGGGGCCGAGGAATCGTTCGAGGACGGTCTTCTCGAGTACCCGCATTATACCCGACCCACCGAGTGGGAAGGGCGCACGATCCCTGAAGTGCTGCGATCGGGGGATCATGCGAAGATCGCCGCCTGGCGGAAACGACAGGCGGAGGACGACACACGGTCACGCAGGCCGGACCTCTGGGAGCGTCACAGGGACGCTCGGGTTCAGCCTGCCTCTGGCGCGCGGCGAAAAAACGAGGATTTGGGTTCATGAACCTGATTCAGCAGATCGAAGCCGAGGAAATCGCCAAGGCTGCGAAGGATATCCCTGAGTTCCGTCCGGGCGATACCGTCCGCGTCGGCGTGAAGGTCGTCGAAGGCACCCGTACCCGCGTCCAGGCTTACGAGGGCGTGTGCATCGCGCGCTCGAACCGTGGCATGGGTTCGAACTTCACCGTGCGCAAGATGAGCTTCGGCGAAGGCGTGGAGCGCGTTTTCCCGCTCTACTCGCCGAACATCGATTCGATCACGGTCGTGCGTCGCGGTGTCGTGCGTCGCGCCAAGCTGTACTACCTGCGTGGTCGTACCGGCAAGCGCGCTCGTATCGCCGAGCGTCGCATCACCGACAACGCGTAAGCGAAAGCAGCGGCCCGGTCTCACCGCTGGGTTGCACGAAGAGGCGGTTCGGATTCGGGCCGCCTTTTTTCGTGTCTCCGATCCATTGATGTTCATGTTCGGCGGATCGGCTGGCGCGAGTCCTGCAAGCGAGTCGCAGCGCCGGGTTTTGTCCGATGCTGCGCCGCACAACGCTTTGTCTCTGAGAAAACGGCGGAAAAACGCGATTAACTGCGAGTTTTGGCTCTATTTGGGCCTTGCCACCCGCAGGAAAAACGGCTCAATTCCGTCCCTCTCGAGGCGAGTAGAATTTCTCAACCATCCGCTCCACTGAAAGGTAAGGGGGTTCCCATAATGAACAAGAACGATCTCATCAGCGCAGTCGCCGATTCCAGCGGACTGACCCGCAGCGACGCCACCAAGGCTGTCGAGTCCGTGTTCGACGCGGTCACCGGTGCGCTGAAGAAGGGCGACGAAGTGCGTCTCGTCGGCTTCGGCACCTTCTCGGTGGCCAAGCGCAAGGCATCGACCGGCCGTAACCCCCGCACCGGCGAGCCCATGGAAATCAAGGCTTCGGCTCAGCCGAAGTTCAAGGCCGGCAAGGGCCTGAAGGACGCCGTCAACTAAGACGGACGGCAGCCTGCAACGCCTCGCAGGTTGACCAGAATAAGCGCCGCGCCGGTCCGTCAGGGCCGGCGCGGCGTTTGTCGTTTGGGCTTGGGTGCAAGCCTCTATAGGAGTACCCAAAGTGTACTTAACTGCACCTAGCGGTGAGCTAAGGCGCCCGGACACTCGGTTACAGTGCGTACGGCCCCTTCATATGATGGGGCCATACGCAACTGGTCGGGTTCCCTATTCCGTCTCGCGGGTCGCCGCTGCGTAAAGCGCGATGGCGGCGGCGTTGCTGACGTTCAGGCTCTCCATGGCCTCGCTGATCGGCAGCTTCGCGATCGCGTCGCAGTGCTGGGTGATGTTGTGGCGCATTCCGTCCCCCTCAGCACCGAGCACGAGTGCGACCGGGCCGGTGGGGAGGGCTTCACCAAGAGTGGATTCGGCTGCGCCGTCGAGACCGATGCGCCAGTAACCGGCTTCGGCGATTTCTTCGAGCGCGCGAGCGAGATTCACCACGCGGATCCAGGGCAGGACTTCGAGCGCGCCCGATGCGGACTTTGCCAGCGTGCCCGATTCGGGCGGTGCGTGGCGGTCCTGCGTGACGATGCAGCAGGCGTCGAAGGCAGCGGCCGAGCGCATGATCGCGCCGACGTTGTGCGGATCGGTCACCTGGTCGAGCACCACGACCGGGCGGGCCGGGTCGCCGTCGAGCACATCGGCAAGGAACATGTCGTCGAGGGGCGCGCATTCCAGGACGAGACCCTGATGCGGCGCGTCCTTGGCGACGAGGCGGGCGAGGTCGGCGGCCTGCGCCCATTCCACCGGGAAGTCGCTGGGCAGTTCGCCGTCGAGCGATTCGACGCCTTCGCGAGTCGCCCAAAGCTTGCGATGGCTGCGGTCCGGATTCTTGAGCGCGGCCTCGACGGCGTGCCGGCCCCATAGGCGCACCATGCCCGTGGAGGCACGACCGCTGCCGCGGCCGTTCTTCATCCGGCCTGCGCGGCCGCGCAGCGCCTTGCCCCGGCGGGCTTCGCCTTCGTCTCCGCCCTGGGGGCCGACGTGTCCGCCACGCTTGGTCATCTGTAGTCCTTTCGAAAAATCTAAGCGTAAATGCAAAAATCTTGCCCCCTCTGACAGGGAGGGCATTGACAGGCAAGGCTCGCTTCGGCAAAGGCGCGGCTCCTCGGCAACGGGGCACCTTCGGGGGCCCCGACCAACGCCGGATTTCCCAGGTTTTCCTTGGATTTCCAGCCGCCAGCAACTGGTGTGGACAGGTGGCCGAGTGGTTAAAGGCAGCAGACTGTAAATCTGCCCGTGCAAGCGTACGCTGGTTCGAATCCAGCCCTGTCCACCACCAGCTGACCCGGCGAATGAGCGCCGGTCCCGTTCAGGGTTTTCACATAGAAAAATAGATGTCTCTCGGTGCGAGGCTTCGTTCCCGTCTGGCTGCGGTCTACGAAAGATCGTGGTTCGCGGCGAGCGGGTTCTACCCGCGCTTTCCCGTGGACAGGGAACAACGGGCGCGTGGTGGCATTGCGGTACACGTGCACACTGGCTAGACGAGAACGATGCCCGGAAACATTCTAGATAATCAAGGTCGCGGCGAAGCGTCGTGGCAATGGCCCGCCATTCACAAGGAAGGTCGCAAGTTCGGCGCCATCGCGGGCGTCGTCGCTGCGATTGTCTGGATACTGTGGGGGCCGTGGTTCGGCTGGCCGCTGGTGGTCCTGACGGTCTGCGTGCTGGCGTTCTTCCGTGATCCGATCCGCGTCACGCCGCAGGACGAACGCGCCATCGTCGCGCCTGCCGACGGCCTTGTCACGCTGATCGGCAAAGTCTCGCCGCCGCGCGAACTCACCATGGATGACGGAAGCGGCAATGCGCCGATGCCGACCGATCTGGTCACCCGCATCTCGATCTTCATGTCGGTGTTCGACGTTCACATCAATCGCTCGCCGATCAGCGGAACGATCAAGCGGGTGATCTACATTCCCGGCAAGTTCGTGAATGCCGATCTCGACAAGGCGAGCGAAGAGAACGAGCGCCAGCACATCCTCGTCGAACGCGGCGATGGCCTGCGCATCTGCTTCACGCAGATTGCCGGACTGGTTGCGCGTCGCATTGTGCCGTTCGTGAAGCCGGGCGACATCATCGCTTCCGGCCAGCGCATCGGCCTCATCCGATTCGGCAGCCGCGTGGACGTCTACCTGCCGGTTGGCGTTGAGCCGAAAGTCCTCATGGGTCAGAAGATCGTTGCGGGTGAAACTGTGCTTGCGGAACTCGGCAGCGCGCCGCTGATCGAGGGCATTGCCCAGTGATCGACGATCGGCCGGGCAGCGATCTGGACGAAGCTCCCGGCGACGCACCGCGCCGGCGTCTGGCTCCCGGCCTTTCGATGCGTGCAGTGGTGCCCAATGCTATCACTGCGGCGGCGCTCTGCTCCGGTCTGACCGGCATTCGTTTCGCCATTGCCGGGGATTACGAAAAGGCTGTGCAGGCAGTCATTCTCGCCGGTCTGCTCGACGGCATCGACGGGCGCGCCGCGCGATTGCTCAAGGCGCAGACGCGCTTCGGGGCCGAACTCGACAGCCTTGCCGATTCGATTTCCTTCGGCGTCGCACCGGCGCTGATCGTCTATTTGTGGACGCTGCATCAGCTTCCCAGCATGGGCTGGATCGCCTCGCTGGCCTTTGCGATCTGCTGTGTCCTGCGGCTCGCGCGCTTCAATGCGCGGCTCGACATGCTCGACCAGCCGCACAAGGATGCCGGGTTCCTGACCGGCGTTCCCGCGCCGCTCGGCGCCGGGCTCACGTTCCTGCCGCTCTATCTGTGGGTAGCGAGCGGGCGCATGCCGGAGTTCGCCAACCCGATTATCGTGAGCGGGTGGATGGTGCTGGTGGCCTTCCTGATGATTTCGAGCATTCCGACGCTCGCCTGGTCGCGGATGCGTCCGCCGCCGCATCTGCGACTTGGCGTCCTTGCACTGGTTGGCCTGACGATGGCAGCCCTGCTGATCGAGCCTTGGTTCACGCTTGCGGTCGTGACCATCGTATATCTGCTGTTGATCCCGGTCGGCCTTGTCACTTACGCCAAGGTCAGGCGGCAAGGTCCATCGATGCCGTACCCGGCCACTCCAGTCGCGCCGCAGTACGACGGATCGGCCGCTTCCTGAGCGCGCCGAGCGCGGGCAGTTGCACGCGTTCGATCACCTTCCACGTCACAACCATCGTCCCGGGGCACGCAGCGAGCTGTTCCCGGAAGGTCAGAGCCTGCGGCGCATAGCGGCTGATCGTCACCAGGATCGAGAATGCCGAAGCCATCGCGGCGAAGGCAAAGAGACAGGCGGCGAATGCAGTCATGACCGTTCCTTTCGAATCTTCGCCCGCTCCCCTCGCCTGAAGTCGGTAGAGGGCTGTGGACAGCTTGTGGAAAAAGAGAATCTGTTCTAACAATGTTCCGATGGCGGTTAGTTCTCTTTTTGTTCCATCCGAGTCAAGCGCTTTTTGAAATCCCCGTCGCGATGCCCTTTCACACTGCGTGATTGCGATGCGGATAGTGGTGCAGACGGTGTGTGACGGGCTTGGGGTGCAGCTGGCGCCGGGGGCGGCGGAGCGACCGGACCTTTCCGTCCGTCCGGGTCTGCAGCGTCTTTGCATGGATCGGCGGCGGTGCCGCGCTGTCGCAAAGCGCCGCGTGCATCGCGCGGACGGCGGGTAGGGCGGTGGTCAGGCTTTTCCAGATCGTGAGCGCGGCCGCTGCGGCAGCGAGCGAGAACAGGATGGATGCAATGATAGTCATGTGCGAGCGACCTCCTTGTATCCGGTTTCGCCCCACCCCGTCCTTTTGACGCCTCCTTTGGCGCGAAACCTGTGCAATTTGAGATGTTTGCTACGTTAGCCAATTTATCACCAGCTTTGCCTTGAGAAAACCGTCAGGCGCGGCGAGTTCCTGTTCAAGTCCTTGAATCGCGTGCGAATCGGCCATTTTGACGGTGAACTGACAAACGTTTGCGGCGAATTGGGGCTGGATTTTGATGGCGAAGGCGTCTAAGCGCGCCGCGTTCGTTAAGAGATTGCCCGGATCGTCCGGTGCGACTCGAAGCGGGCAATCCACATGGAAGGCGCACATACCGGTGCTGTTGCGGCCAGAGTCGAAAGACTTCCGCGCGGTTCCTGCCTTCCAGAGGTTCAACCGGAAAGGAATTCTACTATGGCGGCACCTGTCGTCACCATGTCGCAGCTCATCGAAGCCGGCGCGCACTTTGGTCACCAGACCCACCGCTGGAACCCGCGCATGAAGCCGTACATCTTCGGCGCGCGCAATGGCATCCACATCATCGACCTGTCGCAGACCGTGCCGCTCTTCGCGCGCGCTCTGGAATTCGTGCAGTCGACCGTCCAGGCCGGTGGCAAGGTCCTCTTCGTCGGCACCAAGCGCCAGGCGCAGGAGCCGATCGCTCAGGCAGCCCGCGCTTGCGGCCAGCACTACGTCAACCACCGCTGGCTGGGCGGCATGCTCACCAACTGGAAGACCATCTCGGGTTCGATCAAGCGCTTCAAGGCTCTTGAAGAGCAGCTGGCTGGCGACACCGCCGGTTTGACCAAGAAGGAAGTCCTTCAGCTGACCCGCGAGCGTGACAAGCTCGAGCTGTCGCTCGGCGGTATCCGCGACATGGGCGGCATCCCGGACGTGATGTTCGTGATCGACGCCAACAAGGAAGAGCTGGCGATCAAGGAAGCCAACGTCCTCGGCATCCCGGTCGTCGCCGTGCTCGACACCAACGTCAACCCGAACGGCATCGCGTTCCCGATCCCGGGTAACGACGACGCCAGCCGCGCCGTGCGCCTGTACTGCGAAGCGATCGCCCAGGCCGCGACCAAGGGTGGCCGCGCCGCCGTGGTCGACAGCGGTGCCGACATCGGTTCGTTCGACGAGCCGGTCGCCGAAGAGGCTGTTGTCGAGGCGTAATAGCCCGGCACGACGACACTTTCGTCACGGAATTGTCGCGCGCCGGGTCCATGTGGCCCGGCGCGCACCTGTTTCAAGGAACCTTGCACGGTTCCCCACTCAATCAAGAGGAATTGAGCGATGGCTTACACCGCCGCTGACGTGAAGACCCTGCGCGAGCGCTCGGGCGCCGGCATGATGGACTGCAAGAAGGCTCTCGACGAGACGAACGGCGACATCGAAGCCGCGATCGACGCGCTGCGCGCCAAGGGCCTCGCCGCCGTTGCCAAGAAGTCCAGCCGCACTGCCGCTGAAGGCCTGGTCGGCATCGCCGTGACCGGCACCAAGGGCGTTGCCGTCGAAGTCAACTCGGAGACGGACTTCGTCGCCAAGAACGACCAGTTCCAGGACTTCGTGCGCAAGACCACCGAAGCAGCGCTCGGCGTTGCCGGTGACGACGTCGAAGCACTCAAGGCATCGGCCTACCCGGGCGGCGGCACCGTGACCGACGCCCTGACCAACAATGTCGCGACCATCGGTGAGAACCAGCAGGTTCGCCGCATGAAGACCGTCGAAGTCTCGGCCGGTCTCGTCGTTCCCTACATGCACAACGCCGCTGCGCCGAACCTCGGCAAGATCGGCGTGCTCGTAGCTCTGGAATCGGAAGCGCCTGCTGCCGTTCTCGAAGGTCTCGGCAAGCAGATCGCGATGCACATCGCCGCTGCCTTCCCGCTGGCCCTGAACGCCGAAGACCTCGACGCCGAGCTGATCGAGCGCGAGCGCAAGATCGCCCAGGAAAAGGCCGCCGAATCGGGCAAGCCCGAAGCCGTGCAGGCGAAGATGGTCGACGGCGCGATCGCCAAATACGCCAAGGAAAACGCGCTGCTTTCGCAGGTCTTCGTCATGGACAACAAGACCCCGATCCAGCAGGTCGTCGACCAGGCCGGCAAGGAAGCTGGCGCGAAGATCGTCCTCAAGGACTACGTGCGCTTCCAGCTGGGCGAAGGCATCGAGAAGGAAGTCACCGACTTCGCAGCTGAAGTGGCCGCAGCGGTCGCCGGCTGATCTCAAGCCTTCTTCGCTGAAGAAACGTGCGGGCCGCAGGAGCATATGCTTCTGCGGCCCGTCTCGTTTGCGGCTCCATAAAAAACATGCACGATTGACTTATTAAAGGGTCGGCGTAGCCTCCCGCATTGACCCGGCCAGATCCGGGCGCAACCGGAGAGGCCCCATGCGCGTAGAACTCGCTCCCCAGCCGCAGAATCCGATTCCGGATCTTTCGGTCCAGTATTCGCCCGAAATCGTCCGGGCTTCAGGCGCCTTCGCGATGGCGCCCTACCAGTATTCCAAACTGCCCCTGCGGCTGTTCGAGGCATGCCGCATCGCCACCGCCGTCATCAACGGCTGCACCGTCTGCATGAACTGGCGCGCCCAGCGGGACTTGCGGATTCTCGGCTACGATGGCGGCGTGATCGAGCAGGGCAATGCGCCTGACGAGGCTATGTACCAGGCCGTGCTCGGCGGTGACCTCGCCAGCCTGACCGAGAAGGAGCGTCTTGCCGTGCGGTACTCGCAGAAGATGGGCACCGATCCGCGCGGGCTGGCCGAGGACGACGCGTTCTGGGCACAGCTCAAGAGTGTGATGACCGACGCCGAGATCGTCGATCTGACCCATTGCACTGCTGCGTGGATGGCGATGGGCAGGGTCGCGCATGTGCTGGGTGTCGATGGGGTTTGCTCGATCGGCGGGCCTTTGGCGGAAGCAGCCTAAGGAGGGGAAGGCAGGGGTTTACCATCCCTGCACCCCGTATACCGTCGCGGTCTGGTGCGCGGCTTCGTCATGCGATGACGCTGCGCCGGGAGACTTTTAAAGCCTGCGCCGCCGCGTTGGGCTGAGGCGGCTGCGCGCGGGGCGACGACAGTTCCGGGGTCTGGGGCGATGGCCCCAGAACTTCCCTTTTATCTTAATATGCTGCCGTAAATCGTTCCCTGGAATGCTTGTGCGCTTCCAGTTCATCGACCATCGCAATTGCGTAGTCGGCGAAGCTGATCTTGCTCTCGCCTGCATCGTCGGTGACCAGTTCGTCACCGCCCGAGCGGTAGCTGCCCGTGCGCGGGCCTTCGAAGATCAGCGCGGCGGGGGAGAAGAACGTCCAGTCCACGTCGTCCACCTGCCTCAGGGCGTTGAGGAAGGTGATCCCGCCCATCGCGAAGGTCTTCCATTCCTCGGGAAAGTCCGGTGTGTCGATCAGGCGCTTGCCCGGAGTGACTTCCAGGCTGGCCGCGCCTCCGGTCACCAGCAGCCGGGGCACGCTGGCCTCGCGGATTGCCGAGAGCAAGGTTTCGGCGGGGACGTCGAAGTGCAGGGCGCTGATGACGGCGTCGCTTCCGGCGATGAAGGCGGCGAGAGATGCAGGGTCCGAGGCATCGCCCGTCGCTGCCGTGATCCGCTCGCCGGTCGCGATCTTTTCCGGGTTGCGTGCGATGGCGAGGACTTCGTGGCCGCGAACGGCGGCTTCCTTCGTGATTTCCGATCCGGCGCGGCCGCTGGCACCGAGGACTGCGATCTTCATTTCCATTCTCCACCAGGTATCCAATGGTGACCAGATGTGATATCGTCAATTCCCATGCAAGAAGGCACTTTCACCGCACCGGGTTACCTTGAGGGAACCGCCTGCCTCGCGCCCAACGTCTATGCGGCGGATTGTCCGACGCGGCAGTTGCTCGATCGTATCGCAGACAAGTGGAGCGTATTGATCCTGACGACGCTTGGGGTCGGCGACATGCGTTTCAATGGGCTCAAGCGGCATATCGACGGCATTTCGCAGAAGATGCTCAGCCAGACCCTGCGCTCGCTGGAGCGCGACGGGCTGGTGCGCCGCGATGTGGTGCCGACGGTGCCGGTTTCGGTCAGTTATGCGGTAACGCCGCTGGGGCGGGAACTGCTTGATGCGCTGCAGGCGATGATCGACTGGGCGGAGAGGCGGATGGGATCGGTGGCCTCGGCGCAAGTTGCTTACGATCGGCGTGAGGAAGAGCTGTCCGTAATGGCGCGCTGAACCGGGTTCATCCACAGTCCAAGCCCCTTGGCAATTCGCGCTTGCCCTCCTAAAGCCGGGGCCGTTCCAGTATTTCCGGCCCCCACAGGAGACCCAGCGGCATGTCATCCCCCTACAAGCGCGTCCTGCTCAAACTTTCGGGCGAAGTGCTGATGGGGAGCCAGCAGTTCGGAATCGATCCCGATTTCGTCGCGGAACTTGCCAAGGAAGTGAAGGCGGCCAAGGAAACCGGGCTCGAGATCTGCCTTGTCATCGGCGGCGGCAATATCTTCCGCGGCATGGCGGGCGCCGCGCGCGGCATGGACCGGGCGCAGGCCGACTACATGGGCATGCTGGCCACCGTGATGAACGCGCTGGCGATGCAGAACGCGCTGGAACAGATCGGCGTGGAAACGCGCGTGCAGAGCGCCGTGCAGATGGACCAGGTCTGCGAGCCGGTGATCCGCCGCCGGGCCGAGCGCCACCTTGAGAAGGGGCGCGTGGTGATCTTCGCTGCCGGTGTCGGCGCGCCGTACTTCACCACTGATTCCGGCGCCGCCCTGCGCGCCGCCGAGATGCGCTGCGATGCTCTTCTGAAGGGCACCAGCGTCGATGGCGTCTACGACAGCGATCCCAAGCGCAACCCCGACGCCAAGCGGTACGATTCCGTCGATTACGACACCGTCCTCGCCGACAACCTGCAGGTGATGGACGCCTCCGCCGTGGCCCTGTGCCGCGACAACAGCATTCCGATCGTCGTGTTCTCGATCCGCGAGCAGGGCAACCTGGCCACCGTCCTTGCGGGTGGCGGCACCAAGACGATCGTTCAGAAAGGAGCCTGAACCATGGCAAAGTACGACAAGGCGGACCTCGAGCGCCGCATGAAGGGCGCGATCGACGCGCTCAAGCACGACCTCTCGGGCCTGCGCACCGGCCGCGCGAACACCGCGCTGCTGGAGCCGATCACCGTGACCGTCTATGGCAGCGCGATGCCGATCACGTCGGTTGCGACGATCTCCGCGCCCGAGCCGCGCATGCTTTCGGTGCAGGTGTGGGACAAGACCAATATCGGTCCGGTCGAGAAGGCGATCCGTTCGGCGGGTTTGGGCCTGAACCCGATCAACGACGGCAACACCCTGCGCCTGCCGATCCCCGATCTGACCGAAGAGCGCCGCAAGGAACTGGCCAAGCTCGCCAGCTCCTATGCCGAGAAGGCGCGCGTCGCCGTGCGTAACGTGCGCCGCGACGGCATCGAGAACCTGAAGGCCGACGAGAAGAAGAAGGAAATCTCGGAAGACGACCGCAAGCGCGGCGAAACCGAAGTCCAGAAGCTGACCGACGAGATGGTCAAGGCCCTCGACGAGGTCTTCGCGGCCAAGGAAAAGGAAATCCTCGGCAAGTGAGCCTGTTGCGCTTCGCCGAGAAGGGAGCCTGATGGCCAAGGACGAATCTTTGCGCGCCCGTCATGTCGCCATCATCATGGACGGCAACGGGCGCTGGGCGAAGAAGCGCCTGCTTCCGCGCGCCGTGGGCCACCAGCGCGGCGTGGAGGCGGTGCGCCGCGTCGTACGCGGCGCGCGCGAGATGGGGCTGGAGGCACTGACCCTGTACGCCTTCTCGACCGAGAACTGGCGGCGGCCCGAGGACGAGATTTCGGACCTGATGAGCCTGATGAAGCGCTTCATCCTTTCCGACCTCGACGAATTCGCGGCGGCCGGCGTGCGCCTCAAGATCGTCGGCGATTACAAGGCGTTCAAGCCTGAACTGGTCGAACTGGTTGAAGGTGCGATGGCCAAGACCGCGCACAATACCGAGACGACGCTGGCGGTGGCGCTGAACTACGGCTCGCAGGACGAGATCGCCCGCGCGGCGACCAGGGCTGCGGCGAAGGGGCCGATCACGCCCGAGACGATCGCGGCTGAACTCGATACGGCGGACCTGCCGCCGCTCGACCTGCTGATCCGCACGTCCGGCGAGGTACGGCTGTCGAACTTCCTGCTGTGGCAGGCGGCTTACGCCGAAATGCTGTTCACCGACGTGCTCTGGCCGGATTTCACCGCCGATCACTTGCGCGATGCGCTCAGCGCCTTCACCACTCGCGAGCGTCGCTATGGCGGGCGCTGAGCCTCCGGCGAAAGGCACCTCCGATCTCAAGGTGCGCACGCTCTCGGCCATCGTCATGGTGGCGGTCGCCGGGACTGCCTTGTGGCTGGGCGGAGCGGTGTGGATCGCCTTCGTCTGCGCGGTGTCGGTCGGTGTGCTGTGGGAATGGATTCGGCTTGCCCGCCGCATCGTGCCGGGGCCGGGGGTGCGCGCGGCGTGGAACTTCGCCGGGATGCTCTATGTCGGCATCGGCGCGGCCATGCTGTTGTTCCTGCATAACGACGCCTTCACCCTCGCGCCGATCCTGACCCTGCTGGGGACGGTGATCGCGGTGGACGTGGGCGCCTATTTCACCGGCCGCACCTTGCGCGGGCCGAAGATTGCGCCGTCGGTCAGTCCGTCCAAGACATGGTCGGGCCTGATGGGCGCGGCGCTGGGCGCGACGCTCGCGCTCTTCACCGCCGCGCAGCTTTGGCAGGAAGGCGCGATCCGTCTTACGCCCGATGTCTCGGCGGCGAACGCGGTGTCGTGCTTCGGTACGCAGCCCTGCTGGTATGCGACAGCGGGCGCGGTTCCGCTCTTTGCGACCTGCCTTGCGGCCGGACTGCTGGTGGCGGTCTGTGCGCAGGCGGGCGATTTTTTCGAAAGCTGGATGAAGCGCCGCGCGGGGTTCAAGGACTCGGGCAACCTCATTCCGGGGCACGGCGGTTTCTTCGACCGGGTTGACGGATTGCTGGCGGTGCTGTTCCTGCTGGCGATGGCTATCGTGGTGTTGGCATGACCGGTTCTTTGCGCTCCCTGACGGTGCTTGGCGCGACCGGCTCGATCGGCGCCTCGACGCTCGACCTGATCCGCCGCAATCGCGACGAGTGGCGCGTGGTGGCGCTGACTGCGCATTCCAATGCGGCCGAACTGGCGAAGCTGGCGCGGGAATTCGGAGCCGAGGTCGCCGTCGTCGCCGATGAGGTGCACTTGCCTGCTCTGCGGGAGGCGCTTGCGGGTTCCGGGATCGAAGTTGCAGGCGGCCCCGCCGCGCTGATCGAGGCGGCTGCGCGCGGCGCCGACGTCACCGTCGCGGCGATCGTCGGCTGTGCCGGCCTTGCGCCGACGATGGCGGCGATCGAGCAGGGCGGGATCATCGCCCTCGCCAACAAGGAGGCGCTGGTTTCCGCGGGCGAGGTGATGATGGCCGCAGTCGCGCGGCATGGCGCCACGCTGCTGCCCATCGATTCCGAGCACAACGCGATCTTCCAGTGCCTCACCGGCAACGACCATGCCCATGTGCGCTGGATCACCCTGACGGCCAGCGGCGGCCCGTTCCGGGACTGGTCGTGGGAGCGCCTCAGCGCCGCCACCCCGGCCGAGGCGGTGCGCCATCCCAACTGGGACATGGGCGCGAAGATCAGCGTCGATTCGGCGACGATGTTCAACAAGGGCCTCGAACTGATCGAAGCCTACCACCTGTTCCCCGTCGGCCTCGACAAGTTGCGGATCATCGTCCACCCGCAGTCGGTGGTCCATTCGATGGTCGAGTACCGGGACGGCTCGACCCTGGCGCAGCTTGGCCCCTCGGACATGCGCGTGCCGATCGCCTCGGCGCTGGCCTGGCCCGCGCGCATGGACACGCCCTGCGCCCCGCTCGACCTTGCCGAGATCGGCGAACTGACTTTTCGCAAGCCCGACGAAGTGCGCTTTCCCGCCACGCGCCTCGCGCGCGAGGCGGCGCAGGCGGGCGGGGCGATCCCCGCCGTGCTCAACGCCGCGAACGAAATCGCGGTTGCTGCGTTCCTTGGCGGTCAGATTTCGTTCACGCGTATCTCTGCACAAGTGGAAGACGTGCTAGGCTCGTATGCGCCGCCGCCACCCGGCAGCCTCTCCGACGTCCTCGACGTGGATACGGAGGCCCGGGCGAGGGCGCGTGTACTCGTGACCAGCACCTGAAGAGAGGCATAGCTTGACCGGTTCACCAGGAATTCTGACGACGATCTTCGCCTTCCTCCTGGTGCTGGGGCCACTGGTCCTGATCCATGAGCTGGGGCACTATCTCGTCGGCCGCCTGTTCGGCGTGAAGGCGGACGCTTTTTCCATCGGTTTCGGCAAGGAACTCGCGGGCTGGACTGACAAGCGCGGCACCCGCTGGAAGCTCTCGGCGCTGCCTCTCGGCGGCTACGTCCAGTTCGCGGGCGACATGAACCCGACGAGCGCGCCGAAGCCCGACGACGTAGGCCTTTCCCCGCGTGAGCGGGCGCAGACCTTCCATTCCAAGCCGCTGTGGCAGCGCGCGCTGATCGTCTTTGCCGGGCCGCTGACCAACCTGCTGCTGTGCGTCGCGATCTTCGCCGGGTTCTTCTCGATCTACGGCCGCGTCGTAAACGATGCGGAGATCAGCGGCTTTACCGCCAACTCGCCCGCGCAGGCTGCGGGTATGCGCGTCGGCGACCGCATCGTCGCGATCGACGGTGACAAGGTTGACGGAGCGACCGACGTGCCGGGCCGCGTCGCGTACTTCCCCGGCAAGACGCTGCCGATCGCGGTGGAGCGGGCAGGGCGCACGCTTGTCCTTCCGGTGAAGCTGGCGACGCAGGAGTTCAGCGACCAGTTCGGTAACAAGGCGAAGATCGGCGATATCGGCGTGCGGATGATGCCGCCCGTCGTCGGCGGCTTCTATGGCGATTCGCCGGCCGAGGACGCCGGGCTCAAGGTGGGCGACCGCATCGTCGCGGTGAACGGCGCCGCAATCACCAGCTTCGAGGACATCCCCGAACTCATCCGCCCGCAGGCGGGGCGCAGCGTCGATCTCTCGGTGCGGCGTGACGGTGAAGTCCGCACTTTCCAGGTCAAGGTGACCGAAGGCTCGATCCCTGACGCACAGGGCAAGCCGCAGAAGGTCGGTCAGATCGGCGTACGCGCAGGCCGCTTCGAGCAGGTCGGCCCGGTCGATGCCGTCGCCCTCGGATTCCAGCAGAGCTTCCGCGCCATGGGCAACATGGTGACCGGCATAACCCAGATCTTCACGGGCGACCGCTCTGTCCGCGAACTGGGTGGTCCGATCAAGATCGCGCAGTATTCCGGGCAGACTTTCACGCTGGGCTGGGAAGCCTTCGTGGAGTTCGCCGCCCTGATCTCGATTAACTTGGCATTCATCAACCTCCTGCCAATTCCTGGCCTCGACGGCGGACATCTGGCTTTCTACGCGGCTGAACTGGTCCGGCGCAGACCCCTGGGTGCACGCAGTCAGGAATGGGCGATAAAGACAGGTGTGGCGCTGGTGCTGGCGCTGATGGTCTTCGTCACGGTCAATGACCTGGCCTCTCTCCCTATTTTCGGGGGATAGCCTGGAGGGATTCACGAGCGATCACAATGTTGCCGGGTTTTGTCTGCTTGATTGGACCGGCTCCATCGGGCAGATGGCTGCGATTGCCTGCGGGTCTGGGTGCGCTCCCGCCGGTGGTCTGTTTTTCATCGCGAAAGCGAATACGGGATTTTGCGTAGAATGATCGGACGGGAAATGGTTCGCGGCACTGGAGCGCGCAGCGCCCGAGGCCTCTGGGGCTCGCAAGTTGCAGCAGTGCTCCTCGGGACCACCATTCTCGCGGGGATGCCCATGGAGGCTTCCGCGCAAGCTGCAAAGGCCGGCAAGCGTGCGCCGGTTCCTGCCGCTCCCGCCGCTCCGGCCCCGGCCGTGGTAGCGCCGGTCGAGGAAGGCCAGCCGATCCAGACCATCGTGGTGAAGGGCGCCGAGCGTCTGGAGGCGCAGACGGTCCTGTCCTACATCAAGATGCGCGTCGGCCAGAACTACACCAAGGTTTCCGCCGACGCCGCGCTGAAGGACCTCTACGGCACCGAACTGTTCAAGGACGCGCAGGTTGCGTTCGACAATGGCGTGGTGACGATCACGGTTCAGGAGAACCCGGTCGTCAACCGCATCATCCTTGAAGGCAACAAGCGCATCAAGGACGACAAGATCCTTCCCGAGATCAAGGTCGCGCCGCGCCAGATCTTCACCCGTTCCAAGATTCGCGCCGACGTCGCCCGCATCATCGAGCTGTACAAGCGCCAAGGGCGCTACGCCGCGACCGTCGAGCCGAAGATGGTCTCGCTCGACCAGAACCGCGTCGACATCGTCTTCGAGATCACCGAGGGCGACAAGTCCAAGGTCCGCCAGATCAACATCATCGGCAACGAGCACTTCTCGGCCGGCGAACTGCGCGGCCAGATGGTGACCAAGCAGGCGCGCTTCACCCGTCTGTTCAGCTCGGGCACCAGCTACGACCCCGATCGCATGGCCTTCGACCAGCAGAAGCTGCGCCAGTTCTATCTGACGCAGGGCTATGCCGACTTCCGCGTCGTCTCGGCGGTGGCCGAACTGACGCCGGACAAGAAGGACTTCATCATCACGTACGTGGTGGAGGAAGGGAAGCGCTACAAGTTCGGCGACGTGAAGGTCGAAAGCCAACTGCGCGACTTCGACGGCGAGAAGATGGCGTCGCGCCTGCCGATGCACAAGGGCGACTGGTACAACGCCAAGCAGGTCGAGGACACGATCGACAGTCTGAACGAGACTGCCGGTGCCTTCGGCTACGCCTTTGCCGACGTCCGCCCGCAGTACGATCGGGACAAGGAAAACCTCACCATGGGGCTGACCTTCGTGATCCAGGAGGCGCCGCGCGTCTATGTCGAGAAGATCGACATCAACGGCAACACGCTGACCCAGGACAAGGTCGTGCGCCGCGAGTTCCGCCTCGCGGAAGGCGACGCGTTCAATTCGCTGCAGGTCAAGCGTTCGACCAATCGCATCAAGTCGCTCGGCTACTTCCAGGAGAAGTTCGAGGTCGAGCAGAAGCCCGGCAGCGCCGACGACCGCATCCTGCTGGAAGCCAACGTCGAGGAGAAGCCGACCGGCGAACTCCAGCTTTCGGCAGGTTTCTCCAGCCTTGAGAGCTTCATCTTCCAGGCATCGATCCGCCAGCGCAACTTCCGCGGTCGTGGCCAGACGGTGGGCTTGTCGGGCAGCATCTCGCGCTATTCGAAGAGCGTCGAGGCGAGCTTCGTCGAGCCTTACCTGTTTGACAAGAACGTGTCGCTCGGCGTCAATATCTACCGCCGCGACTACAACAGCTTCAACTACTATAACACCAATCGTAACACCACGTACTCGCAGTCGACTACCGGCTTCAATGTCCGTGCGGGTGTGCCGCTGACCGAGTATCTGACTGCGGTGGGCAGCTATACGCTCAACTACGATGACGTTAGCCTCGGCAGTGAATATTACGACGCGAACGGCCAGTGCAGTCCGCTAATCGCCGGGCGTTACTTGTGTGACGCGATCGGGAAGCGCCTTAGTTCGATTGTTGGCGCCTCTCTGATCTACGATACGCTCGACAATCGCGTCCGTCCGACGCGTGGCACGACCGCTTCGGTGAATGTCGATTTCGCAGGGCTTGGCGGCGACGTTAAGTATGCCCGTGTTCGCGGCAATGCGTCGAAGTTCTTCAACATGGGCCACGGCTTCATCTTCTCGCTCTCGGCGGAAGGTGGCGTGATCAAGGGTCTGTCCGGGCAGGACATCCGCCTGACCGACCGCTTCTACCTCGGTCAACCGCAGTTCCGCGGCTTCGCCATCCGCGGCGTCGGCCCGCGCGTGCTGCGCAAGCAGTTGAACACGGACGGCAGCGTTACGACCGACCGCAGCAACTGGACCGACGACGCGCTGGGCGGCAACTATTACTACATGGGCCGTGCGGAGATGGAAATTCCGCTCGGTTCCGGTGCTCGCGAAATGGGCCTCCGTCCTTCCATCTTTGCCGACGTGGGCGCGGTTTGGAGCGTCAAGAGGCCGACGCTCACGCAGTGCGATCCGGGCTGTATCCCGACGTATTATCCCAACAATACCGATGGCACTGCGAACACCAGCGGCACGCCGGTCACGTCTTCGACTGACTCGAGTGGTCGCACGCAGACCGCCACCGGCAGCTATGCCTATAACTTCGTCGAGGAATTCGTCGGCGATACCTGGAAGCCGCGTGTCGCCATCGGCATCGGCGTGAACTGGAACTCGCCTTTCGGTCCGTTCCGCATCGACTTCTCGCGCGTTCTGCTCAAGCAGTACGGCGACGATCCCAAGGCATTCAACTTCAACGTGGGAACCCAGTTCTGATGATTACCAAGAACAAGACCATCGCGCTGGCTGCCGGCCTCGCGTTCGCCGCCGTCTCGGCGCAGCCCGCGCTGGCTGCCAAGCCCGCTCCGGCCGCCGCCGCCCCCGCAACCGGCGGTACTATCGTGCAGGGCCTCGGCGTTGCCAGCTTCGATGCGGTGATCGCCAACTCGAACGCGTTCAAGACCGCCGAGACGCAGCGCCAGACCACATTCAAGGCGCAGTTCGACCAGGCGCAGACCCGTCAGAACGCGCTCAACGCCCAGATCAAGCCGCTGATCGACAAGTTCAACGCCGACCGTCAGGGCGGCAAGGTGACTCAGGCCGCGCTTGAGCAGCAGGCCGGTTCGATCCAGCAGATCCAGGAGAACGGCAAGGCCGAACTCCAGCGCATCCTGCAGCCGGTCGGCCTGTCGCAGGCTTACGTCAACGAGCAGATCGAAGACAAGCTGAACGATGCGGTCAAGGCAGCGATGACCAAGAAGGGCGTGTCGATCCTGATCTCGCCCGACGCGATCCTCGCGGTCAACGGCGGCGCCTACAACCTCAACCAGGACATCCTGAACGAGCTGAACACGTCGATCCCCTCGGCGCAGCTGGTTCCGCCCGCCGGTTGGGAACCGCGCCAGGTTCGTGAACAGCGTGCGCAGCAGGCTGCCGCGCAGGGCCAGGCTCCGGCCGGCGCCGCGCCGGCGACGCAGCCCTCGGGCCGCTGATCGGACGTCACGGGCATGAGCGATAAGGCCGAAGTCGTGTACGACACCGCGAAGATCCTGGCGGCGCTTCCGCACCGCTACCCGATGCTGCTCGTCGACCGCGTGGTCTCGATCTCCGAGGAGGAGATCGAGGCGGTCAAGGCGGTGAGCTTCAACGAGGACTTCTTCCAGGGGCACTTCCCCGGCCGACCGATCATGCCCGGCGTCCTCCAGATCGAGGCGCTGGCGCAGGCTGCGGGCATCCTCGCGATCGAGACCCTCGGCCTCGCCGGGACCGGCAAGCTGGTGTATTTCATGGCGATCGAGGACGCGAAGTTCCGCGCCCCCGTGACCCCGGGGCACCTGCTGACACTGCGCACCGGCTTCGTCCAGAAGCGTTCGCGCGTGTGCAAGTTCTGGGGCAAGGCCTCCATCGACGACAAGGTGACCTGCGAGGTCAACTTCACGGCGATGATCGCAGACGCCTGAGGCTGCTGCCCACCCCGTCCGGCTAGGCAGCAAGCTGCCAAGGCTTCCGGCCCTCCCGCAAGCGGGAGGGCTGTGTTGGCGGGGACCTCTCATTCCCCTGCCGCTCGCGGGAGGGGCAGGGTTGGGCTTCTTCGCCCTTGCATTCAGGCCCGCTTCGCTGTAAGCGCGCCGCTTTCCAAGCCAGGCCGGTCGGAACCGGCCACATGCGAAAGAGATAGACCCATGAAGGCCGATACGCATCCCGACTACCACACCATCACGGTACAGATGACCGACGGCAGCACCTTCCAGACCCGCTCGACCTGGGGCAAGGAAGGCGACACGCTGGTTCTGGACATCGACCCGACCTCGCACCCGGCATGGACCGGCGGCAAGGCCCAGCTTCAGGACGGTGGCCGCGTGGCCCAGTTCAACAAGCGTTTCGGCGGTCTCACGCTCAAGAAGAACTGATTGGGCGGGGCTTCAGGCTCCGAACATCAGCTTCACGAAGAAGGCGGTCCCTGGGGCCGCCTTTTTTGTTGTCCGCATAGCGTGCAAAATTTCATTGCCAGTTGCGATTGCCTTTCATGTGCAGGGCTTTAGGGTCGTGAATGTCCACGCGGGGCGGGGGAACGTCCATGCGTGCGGCTGCGTTTCGCAGCCATCCAGCCCGAAAGACCGGAGATACGATATGAAGCGATCCTCCCGCATCCTCGCCGCCTCGGCGGTCCTGCTCTCGCTCGCCGGCGCTGCCGGTGCGGCTGATGACCATACCGGCCATTCCGCAACGACGGCGGCCGCCGCGCCGATGATCCACGCCGATCTGATTGGGCTGGACGGCAAGACCATCGGCATGGTCATGCTGCAGGAGACCCCGGCAGGCGTCCTCGTCAGCGCCGAGGCCAAGGGCATTCCGGCGGGTGAGCACGGCTTCCACTTCCACCAGAAGGGCGTGTGCGACACCGCGACCAAGTTCGACAGTTCGGGCGGCCACTTCACCGGCGGCGATCACCAGCACGGCTATATGGTCGCTACGGGGCCGCATGGCGGTGACATGCCGAATCAGAATGTCGGCGCGGACGGCCTGCTCAAGACGCAGGTGCTGAATTCCGGCGTGACGCTCTCGCCGGGGCCGAAGTCGCTGCTCGACGCGGACGGTTCGGCGCTGGTGATCCACGCAGGCGTGGACGACTACACCAGCCAGCCTTCGGGTAATGCCGGCGGGCGCATCGCTTGCGCGGTGATCGCTGCGGCCAAGTAAGCCGGGCTGCCAGCCGTCCCGGGCTCATTCCGGGGCGGCTGCTGATGGCTTTTGCCGATGGGGCTTCGACAAGCTCAGCCTGAGCGGAATAGAGAGAACTTCTCAAATCCGCTCAGGCTGAGCTTGTCGAAGCCCCATCGGTTCACCCCCAGGGCCGCTCGCGATACCATTGCGTGATGACGTACTTGCGGCCCTTGCGCACCTTCATCGCGTGATGAAGCGTCGCCGCGTTACAGCTGCCGTCAGCGCGGCGGTTGTTCCAGCCGATGAGCTTGCCGGTCTCGGGCTGGATCATCTTGTCGATGACCTTGAAGCGAGTCGCGCCTCCGGCCTCGACGTCGTTCAGGTAGATCATGAAGGTCCAGGTCCGCTGGCCGGGAACCTTGCAGTATTTCTCGAAATCGGCGCTGTCGGGCTCGAAATAATCGGTGTGCGCCTTGAACTCCTGCCCGACTTCATAGCGCTGTCCCTGCAGCGGTTCCGCATAGGCAAGGTCGATGCCGGAAAGGCGGGAGAGCGCCTGCGCCAGTTCGTCGACCACCGGATAGTTGCGTGACAAGTCGCAGGTCGAACTGGTGCGGAACGCATCGTCTCCGTTGTAGTCGGCGATCGTCGAGGGGCGGTTGTTGGTCTCGATCAGGTCGATCAACTGCGCGCAGCGCTCGGCGCTAAGGAACTCGCGCAGGATGAACAGGTCGAGCCGGGACGAGGGAAAGCGCTGAACGCCGGGGTGGGATAGCAGTCTTGCAGCCGATGATTCGCCGGGTTCGTCCATGCGCCGACCTTAGCCACGGGCAGGGCGCAGGAAAATCGCGGGCGAGGCGACGGGCAGGTAAATTTCGCCTCTCCGCATTTTTGCTTTGCAAGAATCCGCGCGCTGTGCAAAAGGCGCGCTCCGCACCGGATGCAGCAGCGTCCGATGCCGGGCGCGGCGCCTCTCGAGTGCGCCTGTGGCGATCGTAGCTCAGTTGGTTAGAGCGCCGGTTTGTGGTACCGGAGGTCGTGGGTTCGAACCCCATCGATCGCCCCATTTTCTCCCTTTTACCACAGTGTGATGCTCATAGCGGCATCATGATACCAATGCCCGATTGGCGCATGAAAAGCGCTGTGCTTTGATCTGAGTCACTTGCTCCTTTCAACACGCACTATAGAAGCGCGCCTGTCATGCACGGCTTTGCCAACCCCGCCCGTTTTCTGCGCATCGCCCGCTGGCTGATGCCCCTGTGCATGGGCACGGGACTGGTCGTCGCCTTCGCGGCGCTGGGCTGGGGGCTGTTCGTCGCCCCTGCCGAGCGCCTGCAGGGAGAGACGGTGCGCATCGTCTATCTCCACGTGCCCGCCGCCTGGCTGGGCATGGCCGGGTGGATGGGCATCGCGGGTGCGAGCTTCACCGAACTCGTCTGGCGTCATCCGCTCGCGGCCATCGCGGCGAAAGCCTGCGCGGTGCCGGGCGCGGTTTTTACCGCCGTCTGCTTACTTACAGGTTCGCTGTGGGGGCGTCCTGCGTGGGGGACATGGTGGGTCTGGGACGGACGGCTGACCTCGATGCTGGTGCTTCTGTTCCTCTACTTCGGGTGGATGGCGCTGTCGCAGGCGAGCGAGGCTGCGGACGGCGGCCAGAATCGCGCGCCCGCCATCTTCGGGCTCGTCGGCGCGGTGAACGTGCCGATCATTCATTACTCGGTGATCTGGTGGAACAGCCAGCACCAGCCGCCGAGCATCACCGTGGGCAAGTCCGCGATGTCGGGCGATTTTCTGGTGCCGCTGCTTGCCGCGATGCTCGGTTTCACGCTGATCTTCGCAGGCGTCGTGCTGGCGCGGATGCGTGCGATCCTGGCCGAGCAGCAGGCCGAGGCGCGGCTGCGCAGGAAAGCGCGCGCGGAAGTGGAGGCATTCTGATGCGTGAAGCGATGGACCCATGGACCTTCGTGGTCGCGGCCTATGTGGTCGGCATCGGCGCGACGCTGGCGATGGTCGCATGGGCGCTGCTTTCGATGCGCCGCGCAGAAAAGCGCCGTGATTCGGCGAGGAACCGCTGATGGCGACGGTCGCCAAGAGCCCGATCAAGGCCAAGCACCAGCGCCTCGTGCTGCTGATCGTCGCGCTGGTCGTGCTCATCGGGGCGGCGTTGCTCGCCGCATGGGCGCTGCGCAATCAGGCGAGCTACTTCTACGTGCCGAGCGAGATCGTCGCCAGGCCGCCCGAGCCCGGCCGCGCCGTGCGCCTTGGCGGCATGGTCGAGAAGGGCTCGCTCAAGACGGCGGCGGACGGAGTGACGATCAATTTCGCCGTGCAGGACGGCAAGGCGCGCGTGCCGGTGACCTTCAAGGGCATCGTGCCCTCGCTGTTCGTCGAGGGATCCGGCGTCGTCGCCGAGGGCAAGATGGGCACGGACGGCACATTCGTCGCCGACAACCTCCTCGCCAAGCATGACGAGAACTACGTGCCCCACGAGATGCAGGACATGTCCAGGGAACAGGCCCAGAAGGTCATGCAAGAAACCAAATGATCGCTGAACCCAAATGATCGCTGAACTAGGTCTTGCCGCCCTCTGGCTGGCGGCGGCGCTGGCGGCGCTGCAACTCGTTTCCGGTGCGCTGGGGCTGACAGAGCGCGGCGCCGTGCTCGGCGGTGCGGTGCGCCCCGTGGCGGTGGTGCAGGGCGGGCTGGCGCTGCTGGCCTTCGCCTGTCTCATCTACGTCTTTTCGGTCACCGATCTGTCGGTGAAGCTGGTCGCGCTCAATTCGCATTCGATGAAGCCGCTGGTGTTCAAGATCGCCGGCGCCTGGGGCAACCACGAGGGCTCGATGCTCCTGTGGGTGACGGTCATGGGGCTGGGCGGCGCCTTCGTGGCGCTCGTCGAAAAGCGCTTGCCGGAACGCACCATGCTGGCGACGCTGGCCGGGCAGGCTTTCGTGAGCCTTGGCTTCTATGCCTTCCTGCTGCTCGCCTCCAACCCGTTCGAGCGGCTTTCGCCGGTGCCGATGGAGGGTAACGGGCTCAACCCGCTGCTGCAGGACCTTGGCCTCGCGTTCCATCCGCCGACGCTCTACCTGGGCTATGTGGGGCTCTCGATCGCGTTCAGTTTCGCGATCGGCGCACTGGTGACGCGCGAGGTCGGCCCGGCGTTCGCCAAGGCGATGCGCCCGTGGGTGCTGGGCGCGTGGATATTCCTCACCGTGGGGATCACCGCCGGTTCGTACTGGGCCTATTACGAACTGGGCTGGGGCGGCTGGTGGTTCTGGGACCCGGTCGAGAACGCCTCGCTGATGCCCTGGCTGGCGGCGACGGCACTGCTCCATTCGTGCGGCGTGCTGGCGGCGCGCAATGCACTGCGCGCCTGGACGATCATGCTGGGCGTGGTTGCGTTCTCGATGTCGATGATCGGCACGTTCCTGGTGCGCTCGGGTATCCTGACGAGCGTGCATGCCTTTGCCGTCGATCCGCAGCGCGGCACGTTCATCCTCGCGCTGCTGGCGATCTACATCGGCGGCGCGCTGGTGCTGTTCGGCCTGCGCGCCGCGACGGTGACCGAGGGCGAGCGCTTTGCCTTCGTCAGCCGCGAGGGCGCGCTGGTGGTCAACAACGTGATGCTCTCGGCGATCCTGGGCATCGTGCTGTTCGGCACGCTCTACCCGCTGTTCGCAGAGGCGATGGGAGCCAAGGTTTCGGTCGGGCCGCCGTACTTCAACCCGATGAGCGCGCTGTTCGCGGTGCCGATGCTGGTCGTGCTCATGGTCGGGCCGTTGCTGCGCTGGCGGCGGGACAAGTTCGGGCGCGTCGGGCGCGGGCTGGTGATCCCGGCGATGCTGGTCGTCGCGGGCGGGATCGGCGTGCTGGTTCTGGGCGGTGTCGCGCTGCTGCCCTGGATCGGTCTTGCGCTCTCGGTCGGGCTCGGCTGGGCCAGCCTGCTGCCGCTCAAGGGCCGCAACCTGCGCCGCACACCGCTGCCGATCTGGGGCATGGTCGTCGCGCATTTCGGCATTGCCGTCGCTCTGTTTGGCATGAGCAGCGAGAGCGCCTTCTCGGTCGAGAAGCTGGTCGCGGTGCGCATGGGCGAGGTCACGCAAGTCGGGCCATGGGGCGTCAAGCTCGGCACCGTCGAGCCTGTCGCCGGGCCGAACTGGACGGCGATGGAGGCGCGCCTGCTGGTGCGCTACGGTATCGACGGTAAGGTGACGCGCATGCTCCCGCAGTCGCGCAGCTTCTGGACGCCGCCGCAGCAAACTAGCGAATCGGCGCTGCTGACGCGCTGGAATGGCCAGCTTTACGCCGTGCTCGGCGGCGAGGCGCCCAAGGTCGATGGCGAGAAGCAATCGCGCTGGCAACTGCGCTTGTGGTGGAAGCCTTTCGCGCCGCTGATCTGGATCGGCGGTCTGCTGATCGCGCTGGGCGGCCTGCTGGCGCTGCTGGGCCGGGTGGCGGCCGACGTGCGGCGGATCGTGGCCAAGGACAAGATCGCCTATCGGCGCGAGAAGCAGGGACGATGAGCGATTTACCCGCAAAAGCGCCTCGTTGGGCGATCTGGCTGCCGCTGGCGCTGTTCCTCGGCTTCGTGGCGCTGGTGATCGTCGGGCTCTATCGCCCGGCGGACCGCAATGTCGCCTCCGCGCTCGTCGGTAAGTCGATGCCGCAGTTCGATCTGCCTGCCGCCTTGCCGGGACGGCCCGGCCTTGACAGCAAGGTGCTTGCCAACGGCAAGCCGCACCTCGTCAACGTGTTCGCCAGCTGGTGCATTCCCTGCCGCGTCGAGGCGCCGCAACTCGGAGCGCTGGCCAAGGCCGGGGTGCCGATCGAAGGCATCTCGGTGCGCGACACGACCGAGAACCTGCAGGGCTTCCTTCAAACGAACGGCGACCCGTTCCAGCGCATCGGCGCGGACGATGACGGGAAAGTGCAACTGGCGCTCGGCTCGTCCGGCGTTCCGGAGACTTACGTGGTCGATGGCAAGGGCACGATTGTCTACCAGCACATCGGCGAAATCCGGCCCGAGCACCTCGGGCTGCTGCTTGAGAAGCTGAAGGAGGCGGGCCAGTGAAGCGCCTGATCGCTCTCGTTGCGCTGGCTCTCGCGGCTCCCGTGTTCGCACAGGAGGAGCAGTCCACTGCGCCTTACGCCTATCGTCAGCTCGATGATCCGGCGCAGGAAACCAAGGCGCAGGATCTCATGGAAACCCTGCGCTGCCTTCAGTGCCAGGGCCAGTCGATTGCGGATTCGGACGCGCCGATCGCGGGTTCGATGCGCTCGCTGGTGCGCGAGCGGATCAAGGCGGGCGAGACTCCCGAACAGATCCGCGCCTGGCTGATCGAGCGCTACGGCGACTACGTCAGCTATGCACCTCAGCTCACCGGCCTGACCTGGCCGCTGTTCGCGGTGCCGGGCGTGCTGCTCCTCATCGCCTTCCTGCTGCTACGGCGCCGCTTTTCCGCAAAAGGAGCAGGGCAGTGACCTGGGTTTTCGTGATCGGCCTAGCCGCCCTCGTGCTGGCGGTGTTGCTTTTCGTATTCAAAGTGCCGCGCGGATGCCGCGAGGCGGTGGCTTCGGCGCTGCTGCTCGGCATCGCGGGATACGTGACGCAGGGCTCGCCGAGCTTGGCAGGAGCGCCGAAGGATTCGGCCGAGTCCGTGTCCGCCGACCCCGCCGCGCTTGTCGAAGGCCGCGCCAAGGTCACCAATAGCGGCATCCCGACCAACAACCGCTGGGTGGTGATCGCCGATGGCCTCGCTCGCAACGGTCAGTATGCCGATGCCGCCGAAGTCCTTCGCGGGGCGATCGAGGATGACCCCAAGAACGCCGACGCCTGGCTGGCGCTGGCCAATTCGCTGGTCGCCCACGCAGACAACATGCTGACGCCGCCCGCGCTCTACGCCTACCAGCGTGCGATCGACGCGGAGCCGGATGCGCCGGGCGCACGATTCTTCCTCGGCCTCGCCTATGCGCGCGAGGGGAAACTCGCCGAGGCGCGTGCCTTGTGGGTGGATGTTGTGAAGACCGCACCCGAGGATGCGCCATGGCGCCTGCCGCTCGCCCAGCAACTGATGCGCCTCGACGCCGCGATCGTGGCGCAAAACGGTCAGGCCCCGACCGAATCGGCGCCCGTTCAGCCCGGCCCGGCCAATCCCTGAACGGAACATTGCCGCCGGGCGCGGGGATTGTAAGTATCGTTGCTTGGCCCCATTCATGCTGCTAACGGCGCAAGCCTGCCGCAGCCGCTCTAGCGTGTCTGCGAGTCCATTACAGGACGCATGAATGAGTGATTCTCTAGCAGACACACCTTACGTTCCTTCGACGGCGGGTGAGTCTCACAGTTCGGGCGGCCATCACGGCCAGGGCTCGGGCAATATCACCAAGCTCGCGCTTGGCGCGGTCGGCGTCGTCTTCGGCGACATCGGCACCAGCCCCCTCTATGCCTTCCGCGAAACCTTCGTCGGCCCGCATCCGTTGGCGATCGACGAACTGCACGTACTCGGCGTCGTCAGCCTGATCTTCTGGTCGATGACGCTGGTGGTGTCGGTGCAGTACGTCGGCGTACTGATGCGCGCGGACAACAAGGGGCAGGGCGGCAGCCTCGCGCTCGTTGCGTTGATCTCGGGCGCGATCCGCAAGTCCGGCTACGGGCCGCTGGTGGTACTGCTCGGCGTCTTCGCGACCTCGCTGTTCTACGGCGATTCGATGATTACCCCGGCGGTTTCGGTGCTCTCGGCGGTCGAGGGCCTCACCGTCGTCCAGTCGGACCTCGCGCCCTTCGTGCTGCCGATCGCGCTGGTGCTGCTGATCGCGCTGTTCGTCATCCAGAAGAGCGGCACCGCCAAGATCGGCGCGCTGTTCGCGCCGGTCATGGTGACCTACTTCACCGTGCTCGCGGTGCTGGGCATCTACCATCTGGTTCAGATGCCCGAGGTGCTGGTGGCGCTGAACCCGTGGTACGCGATCCAGTTCTTCCTGACCGACAAGATCCTCGGCTTCCTCGCGCTTGGCTCGGTCGTGCTGGCGGTGACGGGGGCGGAGGCGCTTTATGCCGACATGGGGCACTTCGGGCGCGGCCCGCTGCGGCTGTCGTGGTTCGCCTTCGTGATGCCCTGCCTGCTCATCAACTACTTCGGTCAGGCGGCGATGATCCTCGGTCTCGACGACGCGCAGGCGGCCGTCGCGATGGAGAACCCGTTCTTCAACCTCGCCCCCGAATCGCTGCGCCTGCCGCTGGTGATCCTGGCGACCTGCGCCACCTTCATCGCCAGCCAGGCGGTGATCTCGGGCGCGTTCTCGATCACCCATCAGGCGATGCAACTGGGCTTCATCCCGCGGCTCTCGACCCGCCACACCAGCGAGCACGAGGCGGGGCAGATCTACATCCCCTTCGTCAACTGGGCGCTGATGACCGGCGTGATCGTGCTGGTCCTGGTGTTCCAGAACTCGTCGAACCTCGCCTCGGCCTACGGCATTGCGGTGACCGGCGCGATGCTGATCGACACCTGCCTGATGGCGGTGATGCTGCTGGTCGTGTGGAAGTGGCACAAGGCGCTGGCGATCCCGGTGATCGTCACCTTCTTCGTGGTCGATGGCGCCTACTTCGCCGCCAACGCCACCAAGATCCCCGACGGCGGCTGGTTTCCGCTGATGATCGGCGGCATCGCCTTCACCCTGCTGACGACGTGGAACAAGGGCCGCCGCCTGATGCGCGACCGCATGACCGAGGCCGCGCTGCCGCTCAACGTCTTCGCCAAGAGCGCCCACGGCAGCGCCGCGCGGGTGCCGGGCACGGCGATCTTCATGGCCTCCAGCAACATGGGCGTGCCCTCGGCGCTGCTGCACAACATCAAGCACAACAAGGTATTGCATGAGCGCGTCGTGGTGCTGACGGTGGAAGTGCAGGACGGCCCCTACGTGGAGCCGCAGGACCGCTTCACCGTCGTCGATCTGGGGCAGGGCTTCTACCGATTGACGCTGCGCTACGGCTTCATGGAGGAGACCGATATTCCCGCTGCGCTCGCCCATGCGCCGTTCTGTGGGGGGCCGTTCGAGATGATGAAGACCAGCTTCTTCCTCTCACGCCAGACGCTGGTGCCCTCGGAAAAGCCCGGCATGGCGATCTGGCGCGAAAAGCTGTTCGCGTGGATGATGCGCAATGCGGCGAGCGCGATGGAGTTCTTCCGCTTGCCCACGAACCGCGTGGTCGAACTGGGCAGCCAGCTGGAAATCTGAACTGCATCGATTTCGGCGCTCAACCTGTGCGGATATGGCGCCGATACGTCCTTGTTCTGTCTTCCCAGCATGTTAGCCTGACGATCTCGAGTGAGGAGATCAGGCATGGTGGCAGCTGCTCTGGCGTTTCTGGTTCTGGCCGCTGCGCCGCCCGTGCCGCATTCTCCGGTTTCAACGGGCCCGGCGGAGCGGGGGCTCGCCACCTGGATGCCGGGCGAAGTCCGGTGCGATGGCGGCGCTGCAGTGGGCAAGCCGATCCGCCGTCCGCTGGGCACGATTGGCTGGCGCGGTTCGAACAGCCGTCAATCGGTGACGCTGCGCTTCGATATCGACGGCAGTGGGCGGCCCATCTCGATCACGCGAGAGGATCTGCGCTACGTCCCCAATGACGACATTGCGCCGTCGCTGGCGGCCAGCCGCTTTCCGGCCAAGGCGCGCTCGGCCTGCTCGGTGACGTACACGGCGCAGATCGAACCGTTCGCCGCGGCTCCGGTCGCTGACCTTGTTTCCTACAGCGTGACCCCGTTGAGCGGACGCCTGCCGCAGCAGGGGTGGGACCGTATTCAAGAGGCTGGCAACTGCGGGCAGGCGCCGCGTCCGCAGCCGCTTATGCGCGCCTACCCGGACTTCGACAAACTGCCCGCGACTCCCGGCGTCAGGGACTGGTCGATGATCGCTTACGATACCGACGCATCGGGCAAGCCGTTGAACGTGCGGGTGCAGACCGGGACCGGCAACAAGGCGCTGGATCAGGCAAGCGTGAAGGCGGTTCAGGAATCGCGCTTTACCGGCGGCGCACGAACGGGCTGTTCCTATCCTTACTGGCGGGCGCCCGAGGTGATGGCTGCACCGCCGATGCCTGATAAAAATGCGTTCAAGTCGGGCGAAACCTGTTCCACCGGGCGGGAGTGGACCACTGCCCCGGTGCTGCGTTTCCCGGCCGCCTACAACCGTCGCCGGATCGAGGGCTGGGCCGTGGTGCGCTACGATGTGGCGCCGTGGGGCGCGGTCGGCAATGCGTCCGTGCTTGCCGCCGAACCGAGTGATGACTTCGGACGACAGGCGGTGCAAATGATCCAGTCCGCCAAGGCGGCGGCTTCACAGGAGGGCAGCAACGGCTGTGTCGATCGTGTCCGCTTCGTGATCAAGCCTGACGTGGCAGGGGCTGACACTGACAATGCGCAGCCGATCGTGACCGGCGACTGACAGAGGCAGCACTCTAGCGGCAGAAATCCGCGCCGTCGGCCTCAAGATGGAAGTGGTTCTCGTGCGCGGCGTTGTACTGCGGTCCCAGCGTCGTGCCGAAGCGCTTGCAGGCGCTGTCGTGGACCACGCGCAGGAAGCGGCGCTCGGCCGGGGTGCCGCCGTTCCAGTCTTGCAACACGGTGATGCGTCGCCCGTCGCCGAGGACGAAGCCGGAGACGTCGATGGCATTGGCGCTGGCATGGCCGGACCGGCGCGCGGTGCCCGCAACGTTGCGGCATGAATAGCTGCCGAACGTCTCTATTTTCACCAGACGGCTGCCGAGGATCTGCTGTGCCGCGCGGTCAACGCCGTAGCGTGCCCAGCCCGCGAAGGCTGTCGAGGTTGCGCAGGTCACGGGGCCGAGCCCGGATACGGTCACAGTGGCGTCGTCGGTGTTCAGCGCAGCCAGCTTCACCGTTCCCACCGTGGAGCAGGCGTTGCCGTACCAGCGATCCTCGACCGGGGTGAATACGGCCTGCTGTGCGCTCAGCGTAGAGAGGCACTGCCGCAGTTCGGGGCGCGGCGGCGAGGGTCGGGGGCGACTCGCCGTGTGATTCGGCCGTCGGTTCGAAGGCGCCGGACGGTCGATGCACCCGCTGAGCACGGCGAGCAGGGGGAGGGTGAACAAAATTCTGCGCATGGGTCCAAGCTCTTGGGGGGAGTGCCTTAACCTGCGCTTATCCGTGCCTTACACGGCGGCAGGGCGCCATATGCATGCGACCGTTTTACACAGTGAACTGACCGCCCTTTGGCCTGCAAGACGATTGACATCCCCGTGGGTGCCACTAGGAGCGGCTCCGGGCCACGCGGTCCCAACGCCGCGCGTGCTCTCTGTAAGGAGAGTCAGAAATGACTGATTTGATTGCCGTTCCCGCGCGTAAACCTGCTCGTCCGCAGTTCTCTTCCGGACCTTGCGCCAAGCCGCCCGGCTATTCCCCCGAAAAGCTCGCCACCGAATCGCTGGGTCGTTCGCACCGTGCGAAGATCGGCAAGACTCGCCTCGCCTACTGCATCGACCTGATGCGCGAAGTGCTGCAGCTGCCGGATACCCACCGCATCGGCATCGTCCCGGGTTCCGACACCGGCGCCTTCGAGATGGCCATGTGGACCATGCTCGGCCAGCGCGCCGTGACCACGGTTGCCTGGGAAAGCTTCGGCGAAGGCTGGGTGGCGGACGCTGCCAAGCAGCTCAAGCTCGATCCCACCGTGATCCGCGCCGACTACGGCCAGCTGCCTGACCTCACCCAGATCGATTTCAGCACCGACGTGCTGTTCACCTGGAACGGCACCACCTCGGGCGTGCGCGTTCCGAACGCCGACTTCATCCCCGACGACCGCGAGGGCCTGACTTTCGCCGACTCGACCTCGGCGGTGTTTGCCTACGACATCGACTGGTCGAAGATCGACGTCGCCACCTTCTCCTGGCAGAAGGTTCTGGGCGGCGAGGGCGGTCACGGCGTCCTCATCCTCGGCCCCCGCGCGGTCGAGCGTCTGGAAACCTACACCCCGGCATGGCCGCTCCCCAAGGTGTTCCGCCTCGTTTCCAAGGGCAAGCTCGCAGAGGGCGTGTTCAAGGGCGAGACGATCAACACCCCCTCGATGCTCGCCGTCGAGGACGCGATCTTCGCGCTGGAATGGTCGAAGTCGCTGGGCGGTCTGGAAGGTCTGAAGGCCCGTTCGGACGCCAACGCCGCTGCCCTTGGCAAGATCGTCGCCGAGCGTGACTGGCTGGACCACCTTGCGGTGGACGAGGCGACCCGTTCGAAGACCTCGGTGTGCCTGACCGTCGAAGGTGCCGACGCCGACTTCATCAAGAAGTTCGCCGCCCTGCTCGAAAAGCAGGACGCCGCCTACGACGTCGCCGGATACCGCGATGCCCCTGCGGGCCTGCGCATCTGGTGCGGTGCCACGGTCGACACCCAGGACGTCGAGGATCTCGGTCCCTGGCTCGACTGGGCCTACGCCACCGTCAAGGCCGAACAGGTCGCGGCGTAAAAATACCGCCGTCATCCCAGCGAAAGCTGGGACCGCTGGCCGCCACGCGCGACATCTCGTGCAAGGCCGATTGCGGTCCCAGCCTACGCTGGGATGACGGGGATTTTACCGCGTGATCGAGTTTTACTCCGCGATTTTATTCGAGAATTTCACTCCGCCATGGCCTCCCTTACGGCCAGCGTGAAGGAACACATTCCATGACCAAGCCCAAAGTCCTCATTTCCGACAAGATGGACCCCAACGCCGCCCGCATCTTCGAAGAGATGGGCTGCGACGTCGACGTCATCACCGGCGAGAATCCGGAACAGCAGATCGCCCGCATCGGTGAATACGATGGCCTCGCCATCCGTTCGTCGACCAAGGTGACCAAGGAAATGCTGGCCGCCGCCAAGAACCTCAAGGTCATCGGCCGCGCCGGCATCGGCGTCGACAACGTCGATATCCCGGCTGCCTCGGCGCAGGGCGTGGTGGTGATGAACACCCCGTTCGGCAACTCGATCACCACCGCGGAGCACGCCATCGCGCTGATGTTCGCGCTCGCCCGCCAGCTGCCCGAGGCGAACGCCCAGACGCAGGCCGGCACCTGGCCGAAGAACGGCTTCATGGGCGTCGAAGTCACTGGCAAGACGCTCGGCCTCATCGGCGCGGGCAACATCGGCTCGATCGTCGCCAGCCGTGCGCTGGGCCTGCGCATGAAGGTCGTCGCCTTCGACCCGTTCCTGACGCCTGAGCGCGCCGTGGAAATGGGCGTCGAGAAGGCGGACCTCGAAACGCTGCTGGCCAAGGCGGACTTCATCACGCTGCACACGCCGCTGACCGACCAGACCCGCAACATCCTCTCGGCCGAGAACCTTGCCAAGACCAAGAAGGGCGTGCGCATCATCAACTGCGCACGCGGCGGTCTGGTGGACGAAGCCGCGCTGAAGGCGGGCCTCGATTCGGGCCACATCGCGGGCGCCGCTCTCGACGTGTTCCAGACCGAACCGGCGAAGGATTCGCCGCTGTTCGGCACCCCGAACTTCATCTGCACCCCGCATCTGGGCGCATCGACCACCGAAGCGCAGGTCAACGTGGCGCTCCAGGTGGCCGAGCAGATGGCCGACTACCTCGTCAACGGCGGTGTCACCAACGCGCTCAACATGCCCTCGCTGAGCGCCGAGGAAGCCCCCAAGCTCAAGCCCTACATGAAGCTGGCCGAAGTGCTGGGTTCGATGGTCGGCCAGCTGACCGTGGACTCGGTTCCGCGCATCTCGATCCACGTCGAGGGCGCCGCCGCCGAACTGAACCAGAAGCCCATCACCGCCGCCGTCCTCGCCGGCTTCCTGCGCGTGCAGTCGGCTACGGTGAACATGGTCAACGCCCCGTTCCTCGCCAAGGAGCGCGGCCTCGAAGTGCGCGAAGTGAAGACCGAGCGCGAGGGCGACTACCACACTCTGATCCGCGTTTCGGTGAAGACCGAAGCGGGCGAGCGTTCGGTGGCCGGCACGCTGTTCAACAACGTCGAGCCGCGCCTCGTCGAGATGTTCGGCATCAAGGTCGAGGCCGAGCTGGACGGCTCGATGCTCTATATCGTCAACGAGGACGCGCCGGGCTTCATCGGCCGCATCGGCACGCTGCTGGGTGAGAACGCGATCAACATCGGCACCTTCAACCTCGGTCGCCGCGCGGCTGGCGGCGAAGCGGTGCTGTTGCTCTCGGTGGACGGCGATCTCTCGGCCGGACTGCTGGAGCAGGCGCGTGCGCTGCCGGGCGTGAAGACCGTCAAGGCGCTGACGTTCTAAGCTGACGCTTTAACAAGCTCCCAACGAAAAGGGGTCGGTGCCTTGCGGCATCGGCCCCTTTCTCGTTCGGGAGGCGTCGTTCGTCTCGCACTTCTCGATATTGTTGACTAAGTCAACATAATCGATCAAGGCTGGCGCATGAACCAGGCCATCGACGCGATCCGCACCTTCAACCGCTTCTTCACCCGGCACGTCGGCGCCATCGACGCGCGCTTTCTCGACACCGATGCGAACCTGCCGGAAGCGCGCCTCCTGTTCGAGATCGCACGGCTGGGGCCGGTGCTGGCGAATGTCCTGCAGGCCGAACTGGGCCTCGATCGCGGTTACCTCAGCCGGATGATCGCCCGGTTCGAGGAACGGGGCTGGGTCGCGCGCGACCGGCTCGACAGTGATGCGCGCGCCCGCCCGATCCGGCTCACGCAGGCGGGGCAGGCGGCGTTCGAGGAGATCGACGGGCGCCAGCGCGATGCTGTCGCGCACGATCTGGAAAGCCTGAGCGCGACCGAGCGCGACGATCTGGTGCAGGCGCTGACGCGGGCGCGGCTGCTGCTGGATCGCCAGGCGCCCGATGCCTTCACGATCCGCGACGCGCGGGTCGGCGAAGTCAGTCAGGTGGCGGCCCGTCAGTCGGTGCTCTACGCCGAAAGCCACAGTTGGGGGCATGGGCTCGAAGTGGTGGAGGCGGAAACCACTGCAGCGTTCCTGCGAAACTCCGATGCGGAGCGAGAGCGCTGCTGGGTCGCGGATCTGGGCGGGGTCATGGCCGGCGCGGTGTTCCTTACCGACGAGGGGGAAGGCACCGCTCGGCTGCGCCTGCTCCACGTCGAGCCTTTCGCGCGGCGGCGGGGCATCGGCGACGCGCTGGTCGCCGGCTGCCTCGATTTCGCGCGGGAGAAGGGCTACCGGCAGGTGGTGCTATGGACGCATACCGTGCTCGAAGCCGCGCGCCGCATCTACGCGCGCAACGGCTTCGAGTGCATCGACACCCAGGTCCACCATACGTTCGGCGAACCGGTTCAGGGCGAGACCTGGCGCGTGTTGCTTTGAAGCATCAGCGCGGCGGCGGGCCGCCCATCGGGCCGGGGCCGCCGGGACCGCGCATGCGCTCCCCGTCCTTGCCCTTGGGGCGCAGTTCTTCCATCGACAGGTAGCCGTCGTGGTCGGTGTCCGCCGTGTCGAACAGCTTGCCTTCGTAGGCCAGCAGTTCCTCCAGCGAGACGCCTGCGTCGTAATTGGTGTTGGCGCGGGCGATGACGGTGCCGCTGAGGGGCTCGATCAACCGCGCGAGTGCGCGATCTTCGCCGACGTCGGGCATGACGGCCTCGACGATCGGGCCGCTTCGGTCACCGGTCGCGGCATCGTCGCTGGTGGCGGCCGAGCCCATCTTGCTCTGCCACGCGCTGAATTCCGCCATGGAGATCGAGCCGTTGCGGTCGGCGTCGATTGCGGCGAAGCGTTCCTTGATGATGACCGCGCGTCGCGCCTCGACGAGCGCGTGCAATTCGTCGAGTGTTACGGTGCCGTCGCGGTTGGTGTCGGCGTCGCGGAACATGTCGGTGACGATCTTGTCGAAGCGCGCGCGCTTGATCGGCTTGGGCGGCTGAGGGGGGCGAGCACCGCCGCCGCCTCCCGGAGGGCCTCCGCCGCCCATGTCGTCTCCGCCCATGCCACCGCCACCCATTCCGCCGCCGCCCATGCCGCCATCCATGCCTCCCATGCCCTGCGCAAGGGCTGGTGGAGCCAGTGTCATCAGCAGTACGGCCAGAAGCGGGGTAATCTTGCGGGCAGGGCTCATGGTTGCGCCTTCGTTGATTGAAACAGGATGCGTCCCGCCAGACGCCTGGCTTCGACTTAGCGGCTGGACCTTCCGGAGCCGATGGAAAATTCGTCGCCAATCGTCGCAAATTTGTACATTCGACAACCGCGCTTCGGCGGGCTAAGGGCGCGGCCATTATGCAGGAAAACGACCGCGATCTTCTGCCCGAGGGCTTGGGCGACCGTCTGCCGCAGCAGGCATGGGCTTCCCAGACGGTGCGCCGCGCCGCGCATGACGTTCTTGCGAGTCACGGCTACGCGCGCGTCGAGACTCCCGTGCTGGAGTTCGAAAAGGCACTGGCGCACCGCATGGCGGGCGTTCAGGTGCGCCGCATGTTCCGCTTCGTCGATCCGGTCTCGATGCGGATGCTGGCCTTGCGGTCCGACATCACCGCGCAAGTCGCGCGCATCGCCGCGACCGGCCTTGCGCAGGCGCCGCGGCCGCTGCGGCTGTCCTATTCGGGGCAGGTGGTGACGATCAAGGGCGACGGCCTCGATCCGGCGCGTGAGCGCCTGCAGCTGGGCGCGGAACTCGTCGGCGCCGATTCGACCGAAGCGGTGGCCGAGATCGTCGAACTGGCGATCGAGGCGCTGCGCGCGGCGGGCGCGACGGGCGTTTCGGTGGACTTCACCCTCCCCGACCTCGTCGATACGCTGAGCGCAGGGGCACTGCCGCTGCCCTCCATGAACATCGAGGCGGTGCGCCAGATGCTCGACGCCAAGGACGCAGGCGGGCTGGTCGATGCGGGCGGTGAAGCCTATCTGCCTTTGCTCTACGCCGTCGGGCCGTTCGACAGCGCGATCGAGCAACTGGCAGCCTTTGATGTCGGCGGTGTACTCGCCAGCCGCATTGCCGCGCTGCGGGCGATCGCCGCGCGGGTCGGCGGCAAGGCGCGGCTGACGCTCGATCCGTCCGAGCGCCATGGCTTCGAGTATCAGTCCTGGTTCGGTTTCACGATCTACGCCGATGGCGTGCCGGGCAGTCTTGGGCGTGGTGGCACCTATTCGATCCTTGGTCAGACCGGCCGCAATCCGGAATCCGCGACGGGCTTCTCGCTCTATCCCGATCCGCTGATCGAGAGCCTGTCCGCCGCTGCGGGCGAAGAGCGCCGCCTGTTCCTCCCGCTCGGCCATGACCGCGAGGTCGCCAGTCGTCAGCGGGCGATCGGCTGGGTGACCGTGGCCGCGCTCTCAGAAGCGGACGATGCGCTGGCGCTGGGCTGCTCGCACAAGCTGGAAGGCGGCGAGGCGGTCGCGCTTTAGCCGAACACCCGGGCGAGCCAGCGATCGACCACGCCGGTCGCGGCATAGTCCGGATTGCCCAGTTCGCGGTTGATCTGAATGTGCCCCGGCAATCCGCGTCCGGGGAAGCCTTCGCGCTCGACCTTTGTGCCCGCCTTGCGCAGCGCCGCTTCCAGTTCCTGGGCTTGCCGCACGCCGTCGGCGCGCTGGACGTGGAGCAGCAGGAATTGCGGCGCATTGGGCGCGGCCGCCTGCAAGGTGGGCGAAAGCGCGCGCTGGCGCGACGGCTCGGTTCCGAAGGCTTGCCGATATGCACCGCCCATCAGCCGCTCGGCGTCCTGCATCTGCGCGGGGACGTCGTAGGCGGCGCCGTCGATCGGGATCACGCCGCGAATGTCGGAGTAGGCCAGTCCGGCCTTGCGCAGATACCGCGGATCGGTGCCGACCAGCGCCACCAGATGCGCGCCTGCGCTGTGCCCCATCAGCACGACCTTGCCGCGCGCGATGCCTAGCGAATCCGCCTGTTTGAGCAGGGCCGCGAGCGCATCGGCAACATCCTGCGCCTGCTGCTCCACGGTCGCGTCCGGGACTAGCCGGTAGTTGACGCTGGCGAAGGCGTAACCTTCACCGGTGTAGTGCGCGACCTTGTAGCGGCCGGTGGCGCTGTCCTTGTCGCCGCGCTTCCAGCCACCGCCGTGAACGAAGACGACCAGTGGGGAAGGCTTTTTGCGCGCGGCCCCGTTCTGAGTTCCTGGCCAGAAATCGAGCGTCTGCAGCGCTCCGGTACCGTAACTCAGCGTTTCCGTTCGCTGCTGCGCGAGGGCGGGCGTGGCTGCCGCCAGCAGCAGGGCACCGATCGTGATCATTGGGGTTTTCTTCATGGTCGCATGCTCCCGTGGTATGTCTGCACGGTCGCAGGCCGGAGCGGGCAGGGGCAAGTCGCCAAGTGTAATGAAGAGTACCCCGTTCGTGCCGGTGACCCTTGACTACCGCCCCCCCTTGCCCTTAGGGCGCCGACCGAAAAAGCCGGGGCCTCCTGCCCCACCGTAAATCCGTATCGTCGAGTCCTGTCGAAGGGCGATACCGGATCCACCGTGGCAGGGTGGAGGAGCATATCCATGGCAAATGTTACCGTGATCGGCGCCCAGTGGGGCGATGAGGGCAAAGGCAAGATCGTCGACTGGCTCGCCAGCCGGGCGGATGCAGTGGTGCGCTTTCAGGGCGGTCACAACGCGGGCCACACGCTCGTCGTCGGCGAACAGGTCTACAAGCTGAGCCTGCTGCCTTCGGGCATCGTCACCGGCACGCTTTCGATCATCGGCAATGGCGTCGTGCTCGATCCGTGGCACCTCAAGTCCGAAGTCGAGAAGCTGCGCGGGCAGGGCGTCGAGATCAATCCCGAGAACTTCGCGATCGCGGACAACTGCCCGCTGATCCTGCCGGTCCACCGCGAGCTGGACGGCCTGCGCGAAGCGGCCGCCGGTGCGGGCAAGATCGGCACCACCGGTCGCGGCATCGGCCCGGCTTACGAGGACAAGGTCGGCCGCCGCGCGATCCGCGTCTGCGATCTGGCGCACCTCGATGCGCTGGAGCCGCAGCTCGATCGCCTCTGCGCGCACCACGACGCGCTGCGCGCCGGTTTCGGCCAGCCCCCTATCGACCGCGAGGCGCTGCTCAACGAACTGCGCGAGATCGCGCCCTTCGTGCTGCAGTTCGCCCAGCCGGTGTGGAAGCGTCTCAACAAGGTCCGCAAGGCGGGCGCGCGCATCCTGTTCGAGGGCGCGCAGGGCGTGCTGCTCGACGTCGATCACGGTACCTATCCCTTCGTCACCAGCTCCAACACCGTGTCGGGCACCGCCGCCAGTGGTTCGGGCCTCGGCCCCTCGGCGACCGGTTTCGTGCTGGGCATCGTCAAGGCCTACACCACCCGCGTCGGCTCCGGCCCGTTCCCGACCGAGTTGGAGGACGAGACCGGCCAGCGTCTGGGTGAGCGCGGCCATGAATTCGGCACCGTCACCGGCCGCAAGCGCCGCTGCGGCTGGTTCGACGCGGTGCTGACGCGCCAGTCCTGCGCGATCTCGGGCGTCACCGGCATCGCCCTCACGAAAGTCGACGTCCTGGACGGCATGGACAAGGTGAAGATCTGCACCGGCTACCGCCTGCACGGCAAGGTGCTGGATTACTACCCAAGCCACGCCGCCGATCAGGCCGCGGTCGAGCCGATCTACGAGGAAATGGACGGCTGGCAGGGCACCACCGCCGGTGCCCGTTCATGGGCGGACCTCCCCGCGCAGGCGATCAAGTACATCCAGCGCGTCCAGGAACTGATCGAGACGCCGGTGGCGCTCGTCTCCACCAGCCCCGAGCGCGAGGACACCATCCTCGTGCGCGATCCTTTCGTGGATTGATGATGATGCGGGGCGTCCTGAGGTTCGCCCCGCTGCTTCTGCTGCTGGGCGCCACCGAGGCGCCCCGGCCTTTGAAACTGCCTGACATCGACATGATCCGCGTACGCAAGGCGGCGCGGATCATGGAACTCTACTCGGAAGGCCGCCTCGTCCATGTGATCGAGCATATCCAGCTCGGCGACGAGCCCGTCGGCCCCAAGCGCTTCGAAGGCGACGAGCGGACCCCGGAGGGGCGTTATGTCATCGACTGGGGCAACCCGGCGAGCGCCTATCATCTCTCGCTTCATATCTCTTACCCCAACGCCGACGACCGCGCCTTTGCGGCGGGGCGGGGGCGCTCTGCGGGCGGGATGATCATGATTCACGGTCAGCCGAACGATTGGGCTGAGGGGCGTGTACCCGGCGACTGGACCGACGGCTGCATTGCGGTTTCCGACGAAGAGATTGAGGCTCTGTGGGAAGTCGTGGCCGACGGCACCCCCATCGAGATCGAACCCTGAATGTCGCGTCGTCCCGGACTTGATCCGGGACCGGTGGCCGTCTTTAGGTGAGCAATAGCTTCACGCAGCGACATGGGCCGTTCACTGCCACCGGTCCCGGATCAAGTCCGGGACGACGAAGTGGCCCAAACGTCCCACTTGCGCGAATTGCAATTTCCGGCATTGCTGGCTTGTAAATCGCAAGGGCAACCCGGTTGCCCGATAATAGTTAGGAGCCTAAGTACCCGCCACCCCCGATCCCCCCAGGACCCATGACCGACCGATCGAGCCTTGCCCATGACCTCGCCACGCAACTCGCGCCTGTTGGGCGGGCGTGGAGGCAGCTTGCCGACCGCATCCTCGCCTCGCTGGAGATTTCCAACTCGGCGGGCTGGGCGCTGGTTCATCTCGAGCGGCTGGGTGCGGGGGCGCGGCAGGCGGATCTGGCGCGGGCGATCGGCATCACCGAAGCCTCGCTGACCACCACCGTGCGCCAGCTCGAATCGGCGGGTCTCGTCGAGCGCCTCGCCGATGCCGGTGACCGCCGCGCCAATCTTCTCCACCTTACCCGAGAGGGCGCGGGTATCGCCCGCAAGGCGGAAGCGCGGCTGGTGGCGCTGCGGGGGGAATTGCTGGACGGCATTCCGGACGCCGACCTCGAAGCGGCCGTAAACTTGATTACTACTGTGGGCAACCGCGCTGCAGAGATGCGGGGGCGGACATGAACCGGCCGGTCTTCGCGCGTTGGGGCGTCCCGGCGGCCATCTTCTCGATCAAGGCGTTTCTGGCAGCGATCCTGGCGGCCTATATCTCGTTTTCGATCGGGCTGGAGCGACCGTACTGGGCCTTCCTTACCGCTTATATCGTCGCCGCGCCGCTAGCCGGCGCGGTCGTTTCCAAGGCGCTGTTCCGCGTCATCGGCACTTTCGTCGGGGCCACGGCTTCGGTGCTCATGGTGCCGCCGCTGGCCCATTCGCCGGAACTGCTGACTCTGGCGCTCGCTTCGTGGCTGGCGCTGTGCGTCTTCGTCTCCCTGCTCGATCGCACGCCGCGCGGCTATATGTTCGTTTTAGCGGGTTATACCGCTTGTCTGATCGTGCTGCCGACGGTGGAAACGCCCGACCTCATCTTCGAGGATGCCGCGCTGCGCGTTCAGGAGATCACCATTGGTATCCTGTGCGGCAGCCTGATCCACGGTATCGTCCTGCCGGGTTCGGTCTCGACGTTCCTGCTCGGCCGCGTGGCGATGATGCTGCGCGATGCCGAGCGCTGGAGTCGCGATTCGCTGGAACTGGAACCAGATCCTTCGATCGAGGCGGAAAAGCGGCGACTGGCGCAGGATGTGACCGAACTGCATCAACTTTCGATCCACTTACCGTTCGAGACCAGCCGCCTGGCCCCGCGTGTGCGCACGGTGCGGGCGCTGCAGGACCAACTTTCGCTGCTGATGCCGTTGGGTGCCGCCGTCTCCGACCGTATCGGCGCCTTACGCGAACACGATGCCATGAGCGAGGAGGCGGAGGCGTTGCTTGCCGACACGCGTGACTGGCTCTCGCGGATTGAAGCGAGCCGCGAGGAGCGCGAGCAGGTCGGCGCCGACCTCAAGGCCCGTTGTGCCGCGCTTGAACCGCGGATCGATGCCGCGTCCGGCTGGGACGACATGCTCGTCCTCAGCCTGGGTTCACGGCTTTCCAGCCTGATCGAGGCGCATCTCGATTGCCGCGATCTTGCGGAACAACTCGGCACCCGCAACCGCAAGCCGGTTTCCGCGCGCATTCCGCCGTTGCTGGAAGGGCGGCGCAACCGCGAGGTTCACCGCGACTATCGCGGCGCCCTGCGCGGCGCGGCCGGTGCGGCGCTGACGATCATTCTGGGCTGCACGCTGTGGATCGGCAGCGGCTGGAACGACGGTGCCACCGCCGTCATGCTGGCGGGCGTGTTCCTGGCGCTGTTCTCGGCATCCGACAATCCGCTGTTGCCGCTGTGGATGTTCTTCAACGGCACGCTCATCGCAACGATTTTGGGCATGATCTACGCCTTCGGCATCCTGCCACGCATCGACGGTTTTACGATGCTGGCGCTGACGCTGGCGCCGCCATTGCTGGTGCTCGGCTCGCTGATGCACTCGCCGCGCTACGCCGGTGTCGCGCTGCCTGCGCTGCTCGGCATGGGCAGCCCGTTCATCATCGCCGAGCAGTATAGCGACAACTTCGCCACGTTCGCCAACGGCTCCTTGGCTCAGCTGCTGGGCACTCTGTTCGCCATCGTGATGGCGCGCCTGCTGCAAACGGCCGGGCTGGAGAGCGCCATCCGGCGGACCTTGCGCGCGGGCTGGCGCGATATCGCCGAGCGTGCCAACCTCTACGGACCGCCCGACGTGCGCGGCTGGATCAACCGCATGCTCGACCGTATCGCGCTGCTCAATCCCCGCCTCGCGCTATCAGGCAAGCAGCCGGGCGCGCCGCTCTACGACGTGCTGCGGGATCTGCGCACGGGCGTGGCGATCGGCGAACTGCGCGAGCTGCGGCTCGACCTGCCGCCCGCTCGCAGCGCGCCCCTCACCAGTGTGCTGGCCGACGTGGCCGACTACTACCGCCGGCTCGAGCCCGAGCACCGTCCGCCCGCCGCGCCCGAACTGCTGGCCGACATCGATGCTGCGCTCCACGTCTTCACCCGCGACGAGGACCGGTCCGTGCGCCGCAAGGCGGCACTGGCGCTGGTCTCGCTGCGCCGTAACATCTTTCCCGAAGCCGCCGCGCTGAAAGGCCAGCCATGAACGGCGAAGTCTCCATCCTGGGCGTGTTCATGCCCACGCTCCTGCTGATCGCGGTCATCGCCTCGGTCCTGACCATGCTGCTCATGCGCGTGGCCGATTTCGTGGGGTTCTACCGCATTGTCGCCTATCGCGCGCTCGTCGACCTGTGCCTTTATGTCATGGTGTTCGGCGCGCTTTCCTTCCTTGCCACCTATTTTGGTCTCCACCCATGAAGAACCTGCTTCCCGCCATCGGCCGCAGCGCCGCTACCATCGTCATCGTCCTGCTTGCGGCCTTCATCGCATACTGGATGTGGATGCATTACGAGCGCAGTCCCTGGACCCGCGACGGCCGTGTCCGTGCCGATGTGGTGCGGGTGACGCCGGACATCGGGGGGCTCGTCACATCCGTCTCGGTGCACGACAACCAGCAGGTGAAGGCCGGGGATCTCCTCTTCGTGATCGACAAGCCGCGCTATTCGCTGGCGGTGGAGCAGGCCGAGGCCAGCCTCTCCAGCGCAAGGGCGACGCTGGGGCAGGCACAGCGCGAGTCCTCGCGCGATCTGGCGCTGGGAGACCTCGTCGCCACCGAGTCGCACGAACAGAACGTCGCCAAGGTGGCCACCGCCCGCGCCGCCGTGGCCGAGGCGCAGAGCGCGCTGGACGGGGCCAGGCTAAACCTCCAGCGCACGCAGGTCCATGCCTCGGTCAACGGCACGGTGACCAACCTCGACCTGCATCCCGGCGATTACGTGGCCGCCGGTAGCCAGGCCATGGCGCTGGTCGATGGTGATTCGATCCGGGTCGAAGGCTACTTCGAGGAAACCAAGCTGCCGCTGATCCGCATCGGCGCGCCGGTGAGCGTGAAACTGATGGGCGAGGAGAACGTGCTCAAGGGGCGGGTCGAGAGCATCGCGGCAGGCATCAACGACGATACCCGCAGCGATTCGGGCAACCTTCTGCCCAATGTCGCGGCGACCTTCTCGTGGGTGCGTCTCGCCCAGCGCATCCCGGTGCGCGTGAGGCTGACGCAGGTGCCTAAGGACGTGCGCCTGATCTTGGGCCGCACCGCGACGGTCACGATCGAGCAGCATGGCGAGCAGCATGGCGAGCAGCACAGCCAGAACAAGCCCGCACCGAAGGGGAAGGTGCAGTGACCTTGCCGCGCTTCCTGTGCTCGGCAGCGCTGGCGCTCGCCTTGTCCGCCTGCGCGACAGCGGGGCCGGACTATCATCCGCCTGAGAACGCCGTCTCCAATGCGCCGGCCGCGCAAGGGACGTTCAACTCGGCAAATGGTGCGGCGTTCTCGCAGGAGCCGCTGCCGGATCACTGGTGGAAGCTCTACGACGACCCGCGCCTCGACGCGCTGGTGGAGCAGGCGCTGGCGGCCAACACCGACTTGCGTGCCGCCGACGCCAATCTCGACCGCGCCCGCGCCGTGCTGCGCGAGGCTGCTGCCGCCCGCACGCTGTCGACGGCGGTAAGCGGCGGCGTCGATTTGTCGCGCCAGTCCTCCACTGGCGTCTCGATGCCGGGCGTGGTGACCGACAATCTCGGACTTGCGTTGAGCTACCCGCTCGACCTGAAAGGCAAGCTGCGCCGAGCCATCGAGGCCAGCACCGCCGATGCCGAGGCGACCGAGGCCGCGCGCGATGCCGTGCGCGTCAGCGTCGCCGCCGCGACCACCAGCGCCTATGCCAAAGTCTGCGCCGCCAACTACCAGCTCGGGGTGACGCAGCGGGTGGTACAGCTCCAGCGCCAGACCCTCGACGCCACGCGGCGGCTGCAGAAGGGCGGTCGCGGCACCGCGTTCGACGTCAGCCGTGCTGCCGCCGCAGTAGAGACCAGCGCGGCCGCGCTTCCGGCCTTCACTGCCGCGCGGCAGAACTCGCTTTACCTGCTGGCGACACTTCTGGGCCGTCCGCCCGCCGATTTTCCTGCGGAAGTCGCAGACTGCGCTACGCTGCCGCGCCTCGCGGGCGGAGTGCCGGTCGAGGATGGTGCCGCGCTCATCCGTCGCCGCGCCGATATCCGTGCTGCGGAACGTACCATCGCCGCCGACACCGCGCGCATCGGGGTGGCGACGGCGGACCTCTATCCTTCGGTCAGTATCGGCGGGTCGCTGGGCTTCTCCGGCCCGATCCACGATTTCGGCACCGGCGACAGCTTCGGCATGAGTCTCGGCCCGCTGCTCAGCTGGAGCTTCCCCAACCGCCCGGCCGTACGCGCGAAGATCGATCAGGCCGACGCGCAAGTGCGCGTCGATCTCGCCAATTTCGACGGTACGGTACTGGAAGCGCTGCGGCAGGCGGAATCGGCCATGGAGACTTACGCGCGGGATCGGGAGCGCGAGGCGGCACTGGGCCGGGCGGCAGATGCGGCGGGGCTATCGGCTTCGCAGGCAGGCAAGCTGTTTCGCTTCGGGCGTAGCGCTTTTCTCGATCTGCTAAGTGCGCAGGCGAGTTTGGCTTCCGCTCAGGTGAGTCACGCCTCGGCGCAAACCACACTGGTAGACGACCAGATCGCGGTGTTCCTGGCGCTCGGCGGCGGGTGGCGGCAGTAGCGGCCGGCCCACCCCGTCCGGCTAGGAGGTAAACCGCCAAGCCTCCCGGCCCTTCCGCAAGCGGGAGGGCATGGCCTTGTTCTCCCCTCCCGCTTGCGGGAGGAGCTGGGGGTGGGCTTTCCTACCCCAAATCAAAAATCGATCGCGATGCCTTTCTGCACCCAGTCGCCGTAGCGGGTGGGTGAAAGGCCGTCGGGATCCTGCTCGTCCTTGGCCTTGACAGGCGGGGGAGCGGGGTCGTTGGTCCAGTGAGCGGGCTTGGTGAAGGCCGCCGGACGTTCAGTGGCGCGCTTGGTCATGGGCCCCATGTGGTGCGGGTGGCGGAAAAAGGCAATCCGGTATAGGGGCCGACGATGGACATACCCGGACTTCCTGCGCGCCGTGCCGCGCTCAACCTCATCGATGCCGTTCTGCGCAGGGGCGAGACGCTCGACCAGGCGGGCGGCTCCGCGCTCGCGCGCATCAAGGGCGATGCCGACCGCGCGCTCGCCCGCGCCATCGCCGGGGAGGTGCTGCGCTGGCGCGCCGACCTCGACGCGCTGATCGACTCCGCCACCCGCCTGCCGCTGGCCGACGACGCCAAGGCGCGCGCGGTGCTGCAGATCATGCTGGCGCAAGTGCTGCGGCTGGAGACGCCCGCGCACGCCGTCATCGCCACCGGCCTGCCGTTGCTGATGGGCGGCCCGCGCCGTCTGGCGCACGGCGTGTTCTCGACCCTGACCAAGCGCGCCGTGACGCTGCCCGAAGTGCCGACCCTGCCTGAGCCGGTCATGGAGCGCTGGGGCATCCGGGCCGAGACGATCGCCGCCGGTCTCGCCGTGCCGCCGCCGCTGGACCTCGCGCTGCGCGATGCCGCGGCGACGGCGGAGTGGGCCGAGCGTCTCGGCGGCGTCTCGCTGATGCCGGGTCATGTGCGCCTGCCGCGCGGGATCGCGGTGGAGCATCTCGAAGGTTTCCGCGAGGGTGCGTGGTGGGTGCAGGATCTCGCCGCCAGCCTGCCCGCGCGCATGCTCGGTGCGGGTGAGGGGCGGTCCGTGCTCGATCTTTGCGCCGCGCCCGGCGGCAAGACGATGCAGCTTGCGGCGGCGGGCTGGAAGGTGACCGCGCTCGACAACGCCAAGCGGCGGCTTGAACGCCTGCGCGAGAACCTTGAGCGCACCGCGCTGGAGGCGGAGGTGGTGCTCGCAGATGCCTTTACGTGGGAGCCGCAGGAGAAGTTCGACGCGATCCTGCTCGACGCGCCGTGCACCGCGACGGGCACCTCGCGCCGTCATCCGGACGTGCTCCACCGCATCGCGCCGCGCCAGATCGAGGAGATGGCCGAAATCCAGACGCGGATGCTGGCGCGGGCGGCCGAGTGGCTGAAGCCCGGCGGCACGCTGGTCTACGCTGTGTGCTCGCTGGAGCAGGAGGAAGGCGAGGACCGGGCGGCCGACGTCGAACTGACGCTCGCCCCGATCACGGCGGCGGAACTGCCCGAGGGCCTCTCGCCGACGGGCGAGGGCTGGCTGCGCACCGATCCGGGAATGCTGGCCGAGGCGGGCGGCCTCGACGGCTTCTTCATCGCGCGGTGGGTGAAGGGCTGAGGTAGCGGACAGCCGCGTCGTGGGAGTTTCGCCTTAAACCCATCATCCCCGCGAAGGCGGGGACCCATCTGATGTTCATGCAACAGGCACCGTCAGGAGATGGGTTCCCGCCTTCGCGGGAATGACGGACGGTACTTTGTCCGAGCAATTATAGTCGGCGAAGGTCAGCGCCGGTTCGGATCGAGCGCCGAGCGGCCACGCGTCGCGCTACTACGCGGCACCGAAGCCATCGCTGGACGCGGGGGTATAGCCCCGCCGTCCAGCGCCATCAGCGCGGCGATGCGCTTCTCGGTCGCCGGGTGGGTCGAGAACAAGTCCGACACCGACGAGGGCACGATGTAGAGCTGCGCCGCCGCCGGGTTGCGCTCGACGGTGGGGTTGCGCAAGTGGGCGGCAGGCCCGGCGATCTTCTGCAGCGCAGAGGCCAGCGCGCGCGGGTTGCCGCTGATCTCGGCGCCCGCCTTGTCGGCGCCGTATTCGCGGGTGCGGCTGATCGCCATCTGCACGATCATCGCCGCGAAGGGGGCCATGACCATTGCCGCGATCGCGGCCATCGGGCTCGGGCGATCCTCCGAATTGCCCATGTGGCCGAAGAACATGCCGAAGTTGGCGATCATCGAGATGCCGCCCGCGATCGTCGCCACCATCGTCATCACCAGCGTGTCGCGGTTCTTCACGTGGCCCAGTTCGTGCGCCATCACGCCCGCCACTTCATCGCGGCTGAGCATGTCGAGCAGGCCCGTGGTCGCGGCGACGGCGGCGTGCTCGGGGTCGCGGCCGGTGGCGAATGCGTTGGGCGCCTCGGTGTCGATCACGTAGACGCGCGGCATCGGCAGCCCGGCACGCTGCGCCAGTTCGGCGACGAGGCGGTGGAACTCGCTCTCCGGGCCGACCTCGCGGGCGTTGTGCATCTTCAGCACGATGCTGTCCGCGTTCCAGAAGGTGAACAGGTTCATGCCCGCCGCCACGAGCAGCGCGATGATGGCGCCGCCGGTTCCGCCCAGCATGTAGCCCAGCCCCATGAACAGCGCCGTCAGCGCCGCCAGCAGCATGGCCGTCTTCATTCCGTTCACTTTCAATTGTCTCCTTGAGCGTTTGTCCCGGCGAATCTAGGGTCGGGCGGGAGGGTTTCAATGGCGCGCGCCGTTCCCGACACATGCAGTCACGCAACCGAAACCGGCAGGAAAGATTGACCGCTCCCGACCCGAAACCGAAACGTCGCCGCCGCTCTTCCGAGGAAGTGGCTGACCGCATCCTCGAAGCCGCCGCCGAGGAGTTCGAGGCTTCGGGCTATGCCGGGGCGACGACCGCCGCGATCGCCCGCCGCGCCGATGTGACCGAGGCGCAGATCTTCCGCTTCCACGACAGCAAGCAGGCGCTGTTCCGCGCGGCGATCTTCACGCCGCTGAACCGCCACTTCGCGGACTTTCAGGCCCGAACCGCCGGAGCGGGCGAGGGCAAGGATGTGGCGCGGGCCTACATCGGCGAATTGCTCGATTTCATGGGCAGCCATTCGAAGATGTTCCTCTCGCTGGCGGTCGCCAATGCCTATTCGCCCGAAGCCTCGGGCGGGATCGAGGCGCTCGACGGGTTGCAGGACTACTTTCGCAAGGGCGAGGCGATGTCGCGCGCGCGCATCGGGGAGACCCCGCGCATCGCGCCGGAACTCATGGTGCGCGTGTCGTTCGCGGCGGTGCTGGCGAACCTGATGTTCCGCGACTGGCTGTTCCCGCCGGGCATGGCCAGCGAGGCGGAGATTCGCGATGCCATCGCGGCTTTCGTGATCGAGGGGATCGGGGCGAACGGCAAGGTGTGAAACCTTCGCCGCCGCGATGGACGCGCCCCTTGGCACCCCGGGTGCCTTGAAGCCCCGCGCCGCATGACATAGCCCCGCTTGCAACCATCGATAGGGAGCAGCGAGAACCATGCCATTCAAGACCCGCGTGACCGAGATGCTCGGCATCGAACATCCGATCGTCCAGGGCGGCATGCAGGGCGTCGGCTATGCCGAACTGGCAAGCGCGGTGTCCAATGCCGGCGGCCTCGGCACCCTGACCGCGCTGACCCAGCCCAGCCCCGAGGCGCTGCGCGAGGAGATCGAGCGCTGCCGCTCGATGACCGACAAGCCCTTCGCGGTGAACATCACCGTCCTGCCCACGATCCTGCCGCCCGACTACAAGGCCTATGCGCAGGCCGTGATCGACGGCGGGGTGAAGATCGTCGAGACCGCGGGCACCCAGCAGGTGCGCGAGATCTGGGAGATGGTGAAGCCCCACGGCGTCACCGTGCTGCACAAGTGCACCGCCGTGCGCCACGCGCTTTCGGCAGAGAGGCACGGCTGCGACATCATCTCGATCGACGGCTTCGAATGCGCCGGGCACCCCGGCGAGGATGACATTCCCGGCCTGATCCTGATCCCCTCGGCGGCGGACAAGGTGAAGATTCCGATGCTGGCGAGCGGCGGCATCGGCGACGGGCGCGGCCTCGTCGCGGCGCTGGCGCTGGGGGCGGAGGGCATCAACATGGGCACCCGCTTCTGCGCCACCAAGGAAGCGCCGATCCACGACAACGTGAAGGCCAAATACGTCGAGAACGACGAGCGCGGCACCAACCTCATCTTCCGCAAGTTCAAGAACTCGGCGCGCGTCGGCAAGAACGATGTGTCCGACGAAGTGGTCGCGATTTCCGAACGGCCCGACTCGACTTTCGAGGATATCCGCCACCTCGTCGCGGGCGCTGTGGGCCGCGAACTGCTGCAGAGCGGCGATCTTACCAAGGGCATCTTCTGGGCCGGGATGGTGCAGGGCTTGATCCATGACGTGCCCACCTGCAAGGAACTGATCGAAAGGATCGTTGGCGAGGCCGAGGCAATCGTGAAGGAACGCCTGGGCGCCATGCTCGCCTGATCGACGGAGAGGGAGATTCCATGAGTTACGAGCACATCCTCTATTCGCTGGAGGACGGCGTCGCGCGCATTTCCCTCAACGATCCCAAGACAATGAACGGCGTCACCGAGGCGATGGGGCTGGAGATGGTCCACGCCCTGGACGTGGCGGCGCGCGATGCCCGCGCGGTGCTGCTGACGGGCGAGGGCAAGGCGTTCTGCTCGGGCGCAAACCTTGCGGCGGCGCAGGATATGCTGGCCGATCCCATGCGCGATATCGGCGGCCAGCTCGACCGCGCGTTCAACCCGGTCATCATGCAGATCAAGACTATGGAGCAGCCGGTCGTCACCGCGATCCGCGGGCCTGCGGCGGGCTTCGGCGCGGGTCTGGCGGCGGCGGGCGACGTGGTGCTGATGGCGGAAGGGTCGTACTTCTTCTGCGCCTTCTGCCACGTCGGCCTCGTCCCCGATGGCGGCGCGACCTACCTGCTGGCGCAGGCGGTGGGCCGGGTGCGCGCCATGCAGATGATGCTGCTGGGCGAGAAGGTCGATGCTAGGACCGCGCTCGACTGGGGCCTTGCGACCAGGGTGGTGCCCGAGGACGACCTCGACGCCGAGGCGATGAAGCTGGCGAAGCGGCTGGCCACCGGTCCGCGCTCGCTCGGCCTCATCAAGCGGATGGCGTGGGATGCGCTGGATTCGAGCCTTGAGACCGCGCTGCAGGCCGAACGACGCGGCCAGCGCGAGGCGGGGCGGACCGAGGACTTCCTCGAAGGCGTCAATGCGTTCCTCGAAAAGCGCAAGCCCGCGTTCAAGGGACGCTGAGGCTATATCCTCCCTGTTGCGCAGTAATGGGGAGGGGGACCGCCGCCGAAGGCGGTGGTGGAGGGGTAGCAGCCCCCTCCGTCAGCCCGGCGGGCTGCCACCTCCCCATTCCCTCGGAACAGGGAGGATTGGGCGTTCACACCACCTTCGCGTCCCGCAGCGCGGCGACTTGCGCCTCGTCGTAGCCCAGCTCCGAAAGGATGGCGTCGGTATGCTCGCCCAGCATCGGCGGGGCCATGCGGATCGTCGCCGGGCTCGCCGACATCTTCGCGAGCGGGCTGGCGATGAGATCGACCGAGCCGCTTTCCGCCCATGCATGCGGCGTCGTCGCCTTCAGGCCGCGATGTTGCACCTGCGGGTCTTCCCAGACGTCGGCCAGTTCATTGTAGCGCGCCGCCGGAATGCCCGCGCCGTCGAGCATGGCCTGAACCTCGAGGGTCGGAAAGCGGCCACTCCAGTCGTTGATGATGGCCATCAACTCGGCGCGATTGGTCTTGCCGCGCTTCAGGTTGGAATCGAAGCGCGGATCGTCGTTCAGTTCGGGCTGATCCATCAGCACCGTCAGGCGCCGCCAGTGCTCGTCGGTGCCGGCGGTGAGGTAGATGATGCCGTCCGCGCAATGGATCAGGTCCGCCGGGCCGCCGCCGTTGCCGCCGTTGCCGAGGCGCGGCGGGGCGTTGCCGCTTATCAGGTAGTCCTGCATGATGTGGCTGACCATCGCCACCGAACTGTCGAGCAGGGCGATGTCGATGTACTGCCCCTCGCCGGAGCGGGTGCGGTGCATCAGCGCGCCGAGGATCGCCAGCGCGGTGTTGTGGCCGGTCACGAAGTCGACGAGGCTGGGGCCGGTCTTGAGCGGGCCGGAGCCCGGCTGGCCCTCGGGAATGCCGGTCACCGCCATCATGCCGCCGGTCGCCTGGAACAGCCCGTCATAGCCCGGCAGCGCCGCCATCGGCCCGGTCTGGCCGAAGCCGGTGACCGAGCAGTAGATGAGGCCCGGGTTGATTGCGCGCAGGCTCTCGTAATCGAGGCCGAAGCGCTTGAGGTCGCCGACCTTGTAGTTCTCGATCAGCACGTCGGCGTTCTTCACCAGATCGCGCAGGATCGCCTGCCCCTCGGGCCGGGAATGGTTCAGCGTGATCGAGCGCTTGTTGCGGTTGGACACGGTGAAGAAGCTGGAGTGCCGCGTCTCGATCCCGTCCTTGCCGGGCACCCACGAGAAGCCGTAGCCGCGCCCGTCGTCGCCCACGCCCGGCCGCTCCACCTTGATGACGTCGGCTCCGAGATCGCCGAGGATTTGCGCGCCGACGGGGGCGGCGAAGACGCGGCTCATGTCGATGACGCGGATGCCTTCGAGGGCGGCCTTGGGTGTGCTCATTGTGCCTGTTCGCTCGTTGTCTGAGCCTTCTGACTAGCCCTGTGCGGTCCGGGGACAAGGCAGCCTCGGGCAATACCGCCGGGGCGGTTCGACGCCTGCCGGAGCGGCGGCTAACACGGCCTTGCAACGGTGGAGGAAGTCGAAGTGAAGGTAGCGATCATCACGGGTGCGGGCAGCGGCATCGGCCTCGAAACCGCGAAGATCCTGCACGGCGAGGGCTTCGCGATCGTCGGTGTCGGCCGCTCGAAGGACAAGCTGGCGGCGCTGGAAGCCGCGATCGGCAATCCCGACCACGTCCTTGCCATCAGCGCCGACCTGACCGACCCGGCCGCGCCCGGAGCCGTCGTCGCGCAGGCGCTGGCCCGCTTCGGCCGCATCGACGCGCTGGTGAACAACGCGGGCGTCGGCAGCCCCAAGCCGCTCGACGAGACGGACGACGAGACGCTCGACGACTTCCTCGACATCATGCTCGTCGCCCCGTTCCGGCTCTGCCGCGACGTGATCCCGCATCTGGGGGAGGGCGCCAGCGTGGTCAACGTGACGAGTACATTCGCGCATATCGGCGGACGGCGCGGCGGGGCCTATTCGGCGGCCAAGGGCGGGCTCAAGTCGATGACCGAGCACATGGCCTGCGAATACGGCCCGCGCGGCATCCGCTCCAACTGCGTGGCACCGGGCGTGACGATGACCGACATGGTGCGCCACCGCTTCGAGGACGAGGGCTTCAAGCGCGCCAACGTCGAGACCACGCCCTATCCGCGCCTCGCCCAGCCGGAGGACATCGCCTCGGTCATCGCCTTCCTGTGCCTGCCGGGCAGCGAGATGATCAACGGGCAGTCGATCGTGGTGGACGGCGGCTGGACGACGACGAAATATCTCTCCCCGCGCGTCACCCGCACGACTTGGGTGGAGCCGGAATAGTCTGCTCAGTCTGAGCGGGGTTTGGGGGTTGCCTTTGATCTGACGGGAGTTTCAGGCCGCCACCCGCAGCACGTTGCGGCCGCTGCGCTTGGCGGCATAGAGCGCGGCATCGGCGGCGGCGAAGGTGGCCTCCGGCGATCCGTCGATGAAGGCGAGACCGGCACTGACACCGATGGGGATCAGCGTACCCTGCCACTCGACCCGGGTGACGAGGCGGTTGATGCGGCGGCGCACGGCGCTTTCCAGCGTTGCGGCGGGCATCGTGGCGGGTAGCAGCGCCGCGAATTCGTCACCGCCGATGCGGGCGATCAGACGGGCGCCGGGGAAGGCAGTGGCCAGGCGTTCCCCGAAGCGGGCGATGCAGGCATCCCCGGCGGCGTGCCCCCAGCGGTCGTTGATCGCCTTGAAGTCGTTGAGGTCGAACATCGCCAGCGCACCGATGCGCGACAGCCGTTCCGACCCGGCGGGAAGGTCGAGGAATTCGGACTGGAACCGCGCCCGGTTGCCGAGGCCCGTGAGCGGGTCGTTCTCGGCAAGGCGGCGCAGCTGTTCCCACTGCAGGCGCTCCTGCGTGATGTCCTGCTTCATGCCGTAGATCTGGACCGCGCGCCCATTTTCCACTCGCGTGTTGGCGGCCAGCCTCAGCCAGCGCGCCTCGCCGCCCGGCTGGCGAATCTGCGCTTCCATCGAGAAGCCGGAGCCTGTCTCGATCGCCTGCGCGCGCAGGCGCAGCATGATCTCGCGAGATTCCTCGTGGTAGAGGGCGACGGTATCGCGACGTTCGAAATGCGTGTCGTGGGAGAGGCCGAAGATTTCGAAGACGCCGTCGGTCCATTCGAGTTGCTCGGTAGCGAGGTCGCAGCTCCAGGCGCTGAGCCCGACCAGCGCCGCGGCCCGTGACACGAGGCGACCGTCGGTAAGCGGGCGGATGGCGGTACGATGCCGGTCGGTCTGCAGATACAAGATTGGCCCCCTTGCGCCATCCATCCGCCAATGGATCCACAATGGTTTAATTCCTTATGGTAAAACGTTCGCTAACGGAACTGCCATTTGAGCGGGCGCATTGCTCCGATGGGGTCAAGCCTGCGGCGTTGTCATTTCTGCCCGGGCTGCGGATAGCCTTCGGTCGGGACAAAGGAAGAAAAGCGCCATGATCCGCGGCATCCACCATATCGGCATGAACTGCCGAGATCTCGAGCGGATGAAGCGCCTCTATTGCGACGCGCCGGGCTTTGCGCCGGTGGACGCCGACGGGCTTTCCTGGGCGCGGGAGCCGGTCATGGACCACATCGTCGATCTGCGGGGCTCTGTCGCAAAAGGGTATGTGTTGCGGGTGGGCGGTTGCTACATCGAGATGTTCGAATATACCGCGCCGCCTTCCGACCTCGACCGGCCGTTGCGGCCCAACGATCGGGGCTACACGCATTTCCGTATCGACGTGACCGACATCGAACGGGATATCGCGCACCTGAAGGCATGCGGGATGACGTTCAACGACCGCGATTTCGTCGCTGTCGGGCATGCGACCCGGAGGGGAGCGTCATCGAGGTGCAGCGATGTGCCCCGGGCAACGGCTTCACCTTCGAGGAACTGCCGGCTTTCACGTGAGCACGGCTAGCGAGGCGCGCTCTACCAGTTGCGCATCGAAAGGGCCGGGCGGTGCCGCGCTCCGGTCCAGTATCCGGTTGATCGCCTCGTGGCCGATGCGCTCCCAGGGGATGCGCACCGAGGCCAGCGGAGGAAGCAGGCGGCGGGCGATCGAGGTGTCGTCGAACCCGACGAGCGATAGCGCTTCGGGAACCGGCACGCCCGCCTGTGCGGCCGCATGAAGGACGCCGGCGGCCATGTCGTCGTTGCAGGCGAGAATCGCGGTCGGCCGCGGACTGATCTCCAGCAGCAGCCGTCCGGCGGCCATGCCGGACTCGAACGTATCGTCGCCCGGCACGATCAGCGCCGGGCCCCGGTCGAGCCCATGTTCGGCCATGGCATCGAGATAGCCGAGTTCGCGTTGCCGGGCGCCGGGGGAGGTTTCCGGCCCGGCTACAAGTCCGATCCGCGCATGGCCCAGCGTCACCAGACGGCGCACGGTCAGCGCGGTGGCGGCCCGTTCGTCGCAGGACAACTCGGGCGCCAGACCGATGCGCAGGCAGCGGGTCCGCGCGCGGTCGCACACGTCCACAAGATCGCTGCGCCCGCCGAGGGGCGGCGTCAGCACCACGGCTTCAGGCCGATGATGTTCGAGAACCTGCGCGAACATGGCGGTACTTTCATCCGGGGGCTGGACGTGGATGGCAAGCAGCAGAGGCGCCGTGGTCACGGCGCGCTCCATGCCGCGTTGCAGGGCTTCGCGAACGGCGCTCTCCCGGCCGTCGTGGACGAGCAGGACAATCGCCCCGCCCGGCACGGCCGCACCGACACTCTCCGGCGGACGCAGTGGCGCGCGCAGGTCGGGGGCATAGGCCGCCCGTTCGATCGAGGTGGCAGGTCGCTTGCGAGCGGGCCGGGGTGCGACGGACGCTTCGGGTGAAGTCATGACCGCGATGCTGGGCGCTCGCGCGCGGCGGACCAACCGCAGTTAGCTCCGGAACCGATGAAACCGGACAGGCCCCGCGTTACCGTCTATTACAACCGCGCGATTGCAGAGTGGTGACAACGCGCTTAATGAGCCCTGCAAATACATGCCGCTTCTTGCGGGCACCCCTGACCCGCGTGGCGGGCCGAAGACTTGACGGATAGCGATGAACCCCGCCCCCAGCCAACGCCACTACGGAATGGACTGGTTGCGCGTGGGTGCCTTCGTGATGCTGATCTTCTATCATGTCGGCTTCTCGTTCACGCCATGGGGCTACCAGACGCCCACGCGCGGCGTGGTGTGGTGGGCGGAAATCCCGTTGCTGGGCCTCAGCGCCTGGCGGCTGGCGCTGCTTTTCGCGATCTCGGGCTACGCCAGCGCGGCGCTGTTTTCCCGGGAGCGCGACGCCGGGAGCTTTCTCAGGAGCCGTCTGCTGCGGCTGGGCATTCCGCTGCTGTTCGGCCTGACGGTGATCGTGCCGCCACAGCCTTACATGGGTCTGCTCAACAGCGGCTATGCCCATGGCTACGCCTACTTCCTGTTCCACGATGCCTTCGGTTTCCGCCGGGTGATCCACGAGGATTTGCCCGCGATCATGCACTTGTGGTTCGTGATCTACCTGCTCGCCTATACGGTCGCGCTTTGCGTGTCGGTAATGGTGCTGCCTGCAAGCTGGCGCGCCGCGCTGGCGCGGGGATCGGAGAAGCTGCTGTCGGGGCCGTGGCTGTTGCCGTTCGGATGCCTGGCCATCTATGCGGTACGCGCGCCGGGCGACGGCTGGACCGACACTCACAGCCTGCTCACCGACCTTTGCGCGCACCTTCATTATGGCGGCATGTTCCTTTTCGGCTACCTGCTGCGCAACTCGGAACCGCTGCGCGCGGCGATCGCACGGCAGTGGAAATGGGCGCTGGTCTTGGGGCTGGCGGGTTACGCCTTCGTCGCACTCGAGGCGTGGTACTTTCCCGGCAACGTGCGCACGCCGCGTGCATGGATGGAGCCGCTGGACTTCGCCAAGGCGGTGCAGTGCTGGGGTACCGTGATCGCTCTGTTCGGCATCGCCGATCGCTTCTGGAACCGTGACGCCCGCTGGCGCGGCATGCTGGCCGAGGCGGTGTTCCCGGTGTTCATCGCGCACCAGACGGTGATGGTGCTGGTCAGCTACTGGCTGCGCGACAAGGGACTGACGGCTCTGCCGGAGTTTCTGGTGCTCTGCGCGGTAGTGGCGGGCGGTTCCTGGCTGTTCTATCTCGTTGGCCGCGAGGTCGGGCCGCTGCGCCCGCTGATCGGGCTGAAGCGCGCCAAGCCGGTCAAGCGGGCGAAGGCGAGCGTGGTACCGCCGACGGTTGCGTGATTGCGCTGGGGCTTCGATAAGCTCAGCCTGAGCGGGATTGGAGGTTCTTGCACAACCGCCCCTCACCCTGAGCTTGTGGAAGGGGCAGGCTGAGCTTTTCGAAGCCTTCTTCCGTATCCCCGACCTCGCGAGAGGAGAGCCCGCGAGGCCGGAGCCGTCTAGTCCTTCGCCAGCAGCAGCGCCGCCGCGAGCGGGCCGCCGCCGGATGTCGCCACCGCCACTCTGGGATCGCCGGGGATCTGCCGCTCGCCTGCCTTGCCGCGCAGCTGCGTCACCGCCTCGTGCGCGAAGCCGAAGCCGTGCAGGCGTCCCGCACCGAGCTGACCGCCTGCGGTGTTGAGCGGTAGTTGGCCATCGCGCGCGATGCGGGTGCCGCCTTCGATGAAGCGGCCGCCTTCGCCCTTCTCGCAGAAGCCCAGGCCCTCCAGCCAGGTGATCGGCAGATAGGCGAAGCCGTCATAGAACTGCACGGTATCGACATCGCCTACGGTGTAATCGGTGTGCTGCCACAAGTCGCGCCCGGCATCGTAGGCGGCGGGCCACTCGACCTGATCCCACGAATACCGGTCGACAGAGCCCGACATCGCGGCGATGCGGATCGGCTCGCATGTGATCTCGTCGAGCGCATCGCCGGCCGAGACGATCACCACCGTGGAGGCGTCGGAGAAACGGTCGCAGTCGTAGAGGCACAGCGGCGTCGAGATCATCCGTGCCGACATGTACTTGTCGAGCGTCAGTTCCTCCTTGGTGATCGCGCGCGCCCTTGGGTTGAGCATGGCGTTCTTGGAGCCGTTGATGGCGATCTGGCCCAACTGTTCGCGCGTCAACCCGTATTTGTGGACGTGGCGCGCGGCATATTGCGCGGTCCAGCAGGCGGCCGAAGTCGCCCAGAACGGGCTGGTCCACTGCGAGGCGCCGGAGACGGTGTCCGACCGCGCACCCATGTAGGTCGCCGGATCGGCCATGCCGCCCGCCTCGTAGACGGTACGGTAGCACAGCACGTGGCGGCAGATGCCCTGCTTCACCGCCCACGCCGCCATACCGATGGCGGAGAGCTGCGCCGGTTGCTCCAGTCCGCCCATCTGCCACTTCGACTTGATGCCGAGCGCCTCGATCACCTCGTCGGTGCCGACGGGCGAGAAGGCGAGGTAGCCGTGGCTCTTGCCGGGGAACGAGAACACGCCGTCGATCTGCCCGAAGGTAAGGCCCGCCTCGGCGATCGCCTCCTTCGCGGCGTCGAGCGTCAGCAGCAGCGGATGGCGGGGCAGGCGCACGCCCACCTCGGACTGGCCGACGCCGGTGATGTAGGCTTCGCGGGCCATCAGCCGACCTTCTCGAACAAGGGATAGAAGATGCCGGCCTGCTCCTCGAACACCACGCGGACCGGATCGCCGAACGCGACGGCCTCGACCGGGCAGTTCACGATGTTGGTGGTGAGGTAGACGCCGGGCACTCCGTCGAGCGCGACGCGGGCGATGACGTAGGGGACGGGGAGGTCCTTGGCCCAGGGCTGGTGATTGACCGTGAAAGTGTCGATCACCCCGGTCCCGGCGACAGCCTGCGCGGCTACGTTTTCGGACTGGCAATGGCGGCACAGGATGCGGGGCGGATGGGTGTATTCGCCGCAGTCGCTGCAGCGAACGATGCGCAGTTCGCCCTCGGCGCCGCTGGTCCAGAACGCCGTGTTTTCCTGGTCCAGTTTCGGCCTCGGTCTTGGTGGGCTCATGTGTTGCTCTCCCCGTTCTGTGTGCCGTTAAGGGCCGTCGAGTGCCATCAGGTCAAGGCGTTCGTCGCAGGCATCGCGGCGACGTTCGCTCACCGGATCGCGGGCATGATCTCCTCGGCGATCCATTGGGTGTAATCGTAATAGGCCTGGATGCCGGGAAGGGCCGGGATGGGCACGGAACTCCATGTGACACCCAGGGATTTCAGCCAGCCGAGGCGGTCGATGATCTCCTGTTTCGTCTGGCCGGGACGGGCGGTGGGATCGTCGAGCACCGCATGACCCTCGCCGACGCGGCTGGTGGACATGCCGTAATAGATGTCCGCAAGCTGGCCGTTATGGTCGGGTTGGGAGCGGATGAAGTCGATGCGCGCGGGAATGTCCTCGGGCTTGGTCAGAAATGGCCACCAGCCTTGCGCATAGCGGGAAACGCGCTTGAGGACGGCGTCGGCATCACCACCGAACCAGACGGGCAGATGCGGCTTCTGTACCGGCTTCGGCTCGAAGGCGACATCGCGGAATGAGACGTATTTCCCCTCGAATTCGGGATTTTCCTGAGTCCACAGTGCGATGATCGCCTGAATGTACTCCTCCGCCATTGCCCCGCGTTCGTGAAAGGGGACACCGAGCAGCGCGAATTCCTCCTCGAGCCAGCCGACGGCGAAAGTGATCGTGACCCGGCCGCTCGACAGCCAGTCCATCGTCGAGAGCGCCTTGGCCGTGACGATCGGATGCTGCGCCGGCAGGATCGCGATGCACGAATTGACGCGCACCCGCTCGGTCGCCCCGGCGATATAGGCCATGGCGGCATAGGCATTGAAGTAGAAAGGCCCGGAAAGATCGACGTGGCTTTTCGGAATGACGTGATGCTCGGGCACGGCGATCATCTCGAAACCCAGCTTTTCCGCCCATTTCGCAAGGCGGGTCTGATCGGCGCCGGTAACCTCGGTTTCCCACGGCTGCATCGTCGCCTTGAGCCGCAGCATGTGCGGCATCGCAAAGCCTAGTTTCATGATGTCCTCCCCGAATTTGGCCGACCGGGGAATGCCCCTAGTCGATCACCTTGCGCGCGATCAGATCGTCCATTTCGCCCCTCCGCAAGCCCAGCAGATCGCGTTAGACGTAGCCGTTATGCTCCCCGAGCAACCGCGCGCCGCGTTCGATGAGGGGCGGATCGGGGCTGGTCCGCCAGGACGGGCCGATGATCGGGCGAGTGCCGGAGCGGTGATCGGAGACCAGGCGATATGCCTGCCGCTGCCATAGGAATGCAACGGTGACGAGGTCCAGCGAACTCATCGACTTGAACGCCGGAACGCCTGCATTCCTGAGCTTTTCGGCAAGTCGCGCAGCATCGTGCGAGACGGTCAGCGCGCCGATCGCAGCGTCCAGCGCCAAGCGGTTCAAAAGCCGGTCGGCGAGGGCGGCGAAGCGCTCGTCGGCGGCCAGTGCGGGGGCTTGGAGCACTTGGCACAACGCCTGCCATTCGGCTTCGTTCGCCACTGCGATACTTGTCCAGCTGTGCTCCGCGCAAGGGTATGCGCTGTGCGGGCACATCTCGGGATGGAAGTTGCCGTCGGCCTCCGGCACCGCACCGATGACGCTCGCGGCGAAAGGCTGTCGCCGACGAGGCCGGTCATCGCTTCCACGGCGGACAGATCGATGAACCGGCCCTCACCGGTGCTTTCGCGGTGATGAAGCGCCGCCACGCAGGCGAGCGCCGCGCAGGCGCCTGCGGTGGAATCGCCGTAGCGGATGTTGTCGATCAGGATGTCGGCCGTGGCGACCATGCGCTTGACGAGGTCGAGGCCCTCGGCGGTCTTCATATCGACCCGCCCCTGGCTGAACTTCCTCGACGACGAACTGTCCGACTTCGACCGGGTGATGCGCGTCAACGTGCTGGGGCCGATGCTGGGGACGCGCAATGCGGCGCGGGTGAGGCGCAGGCAAGGGCGGGGCGGGGTGATCCTCAGCAACGCGTCGATCGCGGGGACGCTGGCGGGCATGGGGATGATGACCTACCGGGCTTCCAAGGCGGCGCTGATCCAGTTCGCCAAGTCCTCGGCCATCGACCTTGCACGGCATGGCATCCGGCTGAACTGCCTGGTGCCGGGACATGTGCGCACCGGGCTGTCCTCGTTCGGGCAGGCGGGCCCCGACACCGCGCTGGCGGCGGGGATCGAGGAGGGGGTGAACGCGGTCTACCTCTCCAACCAGCTCATCAAGTGACGGGGAGAGCCCGAGGACGCGGCCCAAGTCGCGCTGTTCCTCGCCAGCGACCGCGCGGCACATGACCGGCGCGGCGATCCCGGTGGAGGGCGGGGTGACCGTGGGCGATCCGGTCAACCATTTGCAGGATATTCTCGATGCGCGCGCGGCGGCGATGATGGTGGAGGATGCACCGGTCTAGCCGAGGAACCGCTCTATCTCGGCCGCGATCGTCCCGGGCATTTCGAGGTTGAGCATGTGCCCCGCCGCTTCATGGTCTATGCGGATGACGCGCTGTCCCATCGCGGCGATGGCCTGGGCGATCATGCGGAAGTCGGCGGTGTCGCACCCGCCGGTCAGCAGCAGGGCCGGCATCGCGAGCTGGCCCAGCCGCTCGCTGTCGGGGAGGGCGGGGCGCTGGGCGTCCTGCACCCACTGGCGGCCGTGGAAAGCCTCGATCGAGGCGCGCATGGCGGCTGCGGCGGTGGTTTCCCGCACCGCGTCGAACAGCGGGTGCTCCCACCACAGCGCGCGTGCCTGCGCCATGTCGCCCGCGCGGGCGGCGCGGCCGATCGCCTTCCAGCGCTCGACCCAGTCGGTGGTCCAGGTCCAGCCGACTATCAGGGGGCTCACCAGAACGAGCCGCCGCACCCGCTCCGGGTGGTCGAGCGCGAAATTCAGTACCGTCGCGCCGCCCAGCGACATGCCGCACAAGTCCGCCTCGGCGATCCCCAGCGCATCGAGCACGGCGAGGAGGTCGTCGGCATGCGAATAAGCCGAGTCGTCAATGTCGGTGCCAATGTCGGAGTCGCCGAAGCCGCGCTGATCGTAGACGATCAACGGGCGCGGCACGGTGAGGGCGGCGACCAGCGGGTCCCAGTCGCGCCGCGATCCGCCGAAGCCGTGTGCCAGTACCAGCGGCGTTCCGGGGGCGTCGCGGCGCTCGCCACTGAGGACGGCGCCGCCCACGGGGATGCGGAATTGCGAGGTCATGCCAAGACCTTAAAGCGCGGCGCGCCGGGATGAAAGCACCCGTCGCAGCTCTCGTCTAATGGCCGTCGCCGGTCCCGGGGCAAGCCCGGGACCCAGGATGGCTCAGGCCGAACCCATGTAGCGGCCGCCGTTGGTGCTGATCGTCTGCCCGGTCATGTAGCCCGCTTCATCGGAAGCGAGGAACGCCGCCGCCGCCGCGATGTCCGCCACCTGGCCGAGCCGCCCGACCGGCAGCGAGGCGCCATAGGCATCCGCGTCGATCGGCGCGCCGCGCAGCATGGGGGTGTCGATCGAGCCGGGGGGGATCATGTTGGCGGTGATCCCGGTCTTGCCCAGTTCCATTGCCAGCGCCTTGGTCAGCCCCAGCAGCCCGCCCTTCGAGGCGACGTAATGGCTCTGCGCGAACGAACCCGACTGCGTGGAAGAGGAGGTGATGTTGATGATCCGCCCCCAGCTGGCGGCCAGCATGTCCGGCACGATCTCCCGGGTCACTAGCCAGGGACCCTTGAGGTTGATGCGGATAACCTTGTCGAATTCCTCTTCCGGCACGTCCATGAACGGCGTGAACGGTGCGATGCCGGCGTTGTTGACGAGGATGGTGATGGCGCCGAACTTCGCGCGGGTCTCGTCGGCAGCAGCCTTGATCGCGGCCTTGTCCGAGCAGTCGACGGTGATGGCCAGCGCCTTGCCGCCCGCCGCCTCGATCTGCTTCACCGTCTCTGCCGCGCCTTCGGGGTTGAGGTCCCACACCGCAATGGCGGCCTTGTCCTCGGCCAGCCGCAGCGCGATGCCCCGGCCGATCCCCGAACCCGCGCCGGTGACGACGGCGACTTTGCCGTCAAGCGAACGTGTCATGTGCAATGCTCTCCCGGATCAATAATGCTGAACAGGTGAACAGCATATGTGCCGGGAGAGTCAAACCGCCGAAGCGATACGTCGCCCCGGAGCAAGTCCGGGACACGGGATTGTTACATCTTCTCCGCGAAGCTGCCGTAGCGGCCGCGATGGAACAGCATCGGCTCGTCCTCGCGCACGGTCTCCATGCGCAGCACCTGGCCCAGCACGAACCAGTGATCGCCCGCTTCGGTCACCGAGTAGAGCTTGCACTCGATCGCGGCGATGGAGTCGGCGATGACCGGCAGGTCATGGTCCGAGATGGCGTATTCGACGCCGACGAACTTGGCTTCGCCCTTGGCGGTGACGGCCTTGCAGACCGGCCCCTGGTCGCTGGCCATGACGTTCACGCAGAAGTGGCCGGCCTTCTCGATCAGCGGCCACGAGGTCGATGACTTGTCCGGGAAGAAGCCGACCAGCGGCGGGTCGAGCGATACCGAGGTGAAGCTGCCGACCACCATGCCGGCCGGCTTGCCTTCGTCCAGCGCGGTGATGACGCAGACGCCGGTGGGATAGGTGCCCAGGACCTTACGGAATTCCGCCGCATCGATGGTCGTCTCACTCACGCGCATGTCACCTTCGTCTGTTGTGCCGGCGGCGACCTTGCGCGCCGGGTGTTCGTCATATGGAACCGCAGTTAGCATTTCCGAACGGAAGCGCCATCGCGATATCGTGCATCCCTAGTGCCTGTAAGGCCTGTGCCGGGCAAGGGGGCACCGGTATTCATGGCGAAATCGTCCGGCGGGCGATCATTGCACGAACCGCGTCCTCAGATGCTGTTTTTGCAACCCGGCGTTTTAATCGCGCGATTAATTAAACTTGCTTCGCCCTGCTCAAAGGTGCAGGTGAGGAGTGTGTGGCGGATCGCCTACTCGTGAAGGCGAGGGACGATCCGGATGCCAGCGAAACGCGGGGCCTCGCCGGACACCTGCGCGCAAATTTTAAGGGAAGATGGACATGGCCACTGCCGAACTGATCGCCGAAACCCCCGTCGCCGCCGAAGTCGCCGAACTGGTCGCCCGTTCGCGCGCCGCGCAGGCGCAGATCGAAAACGCCACGCAGGAGCAGGTCGACACTTGGATCCGCGGCATGGTTTACGCCGTGTGCAAGCCCGGCATGGACGAGGAAATCGCCCGTGAGACCGTCGAGGAAACCCAGCTCGGCAACTACGAGGGCAAGTTCAAGAAGATTTCGGTCAAGACCCGCGCCACCCTCTACGACATCATCGACGACAAGTCGGTCGGCGTGATCGACGAGATCCCCGAGCGGAACATCGTCAAGCTGGCCAAGCCCGTCGGCGTGATCGGTGCGCTGTCGCCCTCGACCAACCCTGAGGCTACCCCGGTCATCAAGGCGATCAGCGCGGTCAAGGGCCGGAACTCGATCATCATCTGCCCGCACCCACGCGCGAAGTTCATCAACGCCAAGATCTGCAACCTGATGCGCGATGCACTGGTCAAGATGGGCGCGCCCGCCGACCTCGTGATCCCGATCGAGCAGCCCTCGGTCGAAAAGACCAACGAAGTCATGAAGCAGTGCGACCGCATCCTCGCCACCGGCGGCACGCCGATGGTGAAGGCGGCCTATTCATCGGGCACCCCGGCGCTGGGCGTGGGCGTGGGCAACGCGGTCATCACCGTCGACGACACCGCCGACCTCGATGACGCCGCCGCCAAGATCCTGCTGTCGAAGACGCTGGACTATGCCGCTTCGTGCTCGTCGGACAACGCGGTGATCCTGCTAGACGCGATCTACGACACCATGCTCGAAAAGCTGAAGGCCAAGGGCGGCTTCATCATCGAGGGTGAGAATAAGACCAAGCTGCAGAACGCGATCTGGGAAGACGGCGAGCACATCAACGCCAAGGTCGTCGCCCAGTCGGCCAAGTTCATCGCCGATTATGCCGGCTTCGCGATCCCCGAAGGCACTGCCTTCTTCATCGTGCCCGAAACCGGCTACGGCCCGGACTACAAGTTCTCGGGCGAGAAGATGACCGTCACCATGGCGCTCTACCGCGCGAAGGACATCGACGAGGCGATCCGCCTGACCAACGCCATCCAGGGCTACCAGGGCCAGGGCCATTCCTGCGGCATCTATTCGCAGAGCGACGCCAACATCATGAAGTTGGCCGAGGGCACCAAGACCAGCCGCGTGATGGTGAACCAGCCGCAGTCGGCCTCGAACTCGGGCAACGTGTGGAACGGCATGCGCCAGACCTTCTCGCTGGGCTGCGGTTCGTGGGGCGGCAACGGCACCAACAACAACGTGACGTGGCGCGATCTCATCAACGAGACCTGGGTGTCGAAGCCGCTGGCGCAGCACAAGGTGATCCCGTCGGACGAAGCGCTGTTCGGCAAGGATATCATCGCACTGGTGGGCTGATCTTCGTGCGGCAACCGGGTAGAGGGGTGGAGCGTTCCACACCTTTTATCCGGTTCCGTGGATGGAGATGACCGATGACCCGCACGCTTCCCTTTCTCGCCTTGACCGCCGCGCTGGCGCTGGGTGCCTGCTCGAAAGAGCCCGCGACGCCCGCCACCTCGGCGGCGCCGACCGAGACCGAGGAAGTGTTCCAGGAATCGCCCGCCCCGGTCGAGGCGAGCGAAGCGGGGCTCGATGCCGGCGGCGGCGCGAGCGCATCGGAAATCCCCGAGACGATCCGCGGCCGCTGGGGCCTCGTCCCGGCCGACTGCACCAGTACGAAGGGCGATGCGAAGGGCCTGCTCGAAGTCTCGGCCGACCAGCTCAAGTTCTACGAGTCGGTGGCGAAGCTGGGCGAAATCAAGGAAGCCGGCGAAAGCCGCATCCGGGGCACCTTCGACTACACCGGCGAAGGCCAGAGCTGGACCAACGACGTCGTGCTCGACGTGGCTGAGGACGGCAAGATGATGATCCGGCGGGACTACGGCAAGGACGCGATGCCGGGACCGCTCACATACACCCGCTGCGGTTGACAGCGCCCATGACGAAACAGGGCCCCATGGCCAAACAGGAATCACGATGACCGAACAGTTTGGCCTCACCGAAGACCAGCTCGCGATCCAGGAAACGGCGCAGCGGTTCACCGCCGACCGGATCACCCCCTTCGCGGCGGAGTGGGACGAGCAGCATCACTATCCCGTCGACGTCTGGAAGGCCGCGGGCGAACTGGGCTTCGGCGCGATCTACGTGTCCGAGGAAAGCGGCGGCATCGGCCTTGGCCGTCTCGACGCGGCGCTCATCATGGAGGCCATGTCCTACGGCTGCCCGGCGACCAGCGCCTATATCTCGATCCACAACATGGGCGCGTGGATGATCGACAAATTCGGCGACCAGCAGCTCAAGGACCGCTACCTGCCAGACCTCGTGTCGATGGAGAAGATCGCGTCCTACTGCCTGACCGAACCCGGCTCGGGATCGGACGCGGCGGCGCTCAAGACGACGGCGCGGCTGGATGGCGACCACTACGTCCTCAACGGCACCAAGCAGTTCATCTCGGGCGGCGGCGTCAACGACGTCTACGTCGTCATGGCCCGCACCGGCGAGCACAAGTCGCGCGGCATCTCCTGCTTCGTGGTCGACAAGGACACCCCCGGCGTCAGCTTCGGTGCGCCGGAGAAGAAGCTGGGGTGGAACAGCTCGCCCACCGCGCAGGTCGTCTTCGAAGACGCGCGCATCCCGGCCGAGAACCGCGTCGGCGCCGAGGGTGACGGCTTCAAGTTCGCGATGGCGGGCCTCGACGGCGGCCGCCTCAACATCGGCGCCTGCTCGCTCGGCGGAGCGCAGCGCTGCCTCGACGAGGCGGTGCAGTATGCCAAGGACCGCAAGCAGTTCGACCAGCCGATCGCCGAGTTCCAGAACACCCAGTTCCGCCTCGCCGACATGGCCGCCGAACTGGAGGCCGCCCGCGCGCTGCTCTACCTCGCCGCCGCCAAGGTGACGGCGGGAGCGCCCGACAAGACGCGCTTCTCCGCCATGGCCAAGCTGATCGCCACCGACACCGGCTCCTCGGTGGTGGACCGCGCGCTGCAGATCTTCGGCGGCTACGGCTACCTCAAGGACTATCCGATCGAGCGCTTCTGGCGCGACTTGCGCGTCCATCGCATCCTCGAAGGCACCAACGAGGTCATGCGCATGATCGTCGGCCGCGAACTGGTCAAGTAAGGGGGCCTTCATGACTGACGAAGTGCTGTTCCGGCGCGAAGGCGTCGCAGGCGTCATATCGCTCAACCGCCCCAAGGCAATCCATGCGCTGACGCTCACCATGTGCGAGGCGATGAGCGCGCAGCTGACCGCGTGGGCCACCGACGACGCGGTGGAAGTCGTGCTGATCGACCACGCCGAAGGGCGCGGGTTCTGCTCGGGCGGCGACATCAACCTGCTGCGCCATTCCGCGCTTAACGACGGCGGCGTGGAGGGACGCAGGTTCTTCTTCGAGGAATACCGCCTCAACCACCAGCTGTTCACGTACGACAAGCCGATCGTCGCCTTCATGGACGGCATCACCATGGGCGGCGGCGTCGGCATCTCGCAGCCCGCGAAGTACCGCGTGGCGACCGAGAACACCCGCTACGCCATGCCCGAAACCGGTATCGGCCTGTTCCCCGACGTCGGCGGCGGCTGGTATCTCTCGCGCCTAGATGGTCGCGTTGGCCAGTTCCTGGCGCTGACCGGCGCGCGCTTCGACGGCGCGGAATGCCTTTGGGCTGGCCTTTCCACCCATTACCTTCCCTCCGAAGCGCTGGCCGAGGCCAAGAGCCGGATCGCTGCGGGCGACGAGATCGGCGGCGTCCTCGCCGCGCTCTCGGTCAAGGCGCCGGAACCCAAGGTCGCCGCCAACGCCGGTGCGATCCGCAAGCACTTCGTCTTCGACACGCTGGAACAGGTGCTGGCCTCGCTGGAAAGCGATGGCGGCGAATGGGCGGTGAAGGAACTCGCGAGCCTGCGCACCAAGAGCCCGCAGGCCTGCAAGGTCTCGCTGCGCCAGCTCGAAGCCTCGCTGGGGCTGGAGACGTTCGCGCAGAACATGGCCATGGAATACCGCCTCGGCGCCCGCGTGCTGGTCCTGCCGGACTTTGCGGAAGGGGTGCGCGCGGTCATCGTCGACAAGGACCAGAATCCGCAATGGAACCCGGCTACGCCCGAAGGCGTGACCGAAGAGATGCTGGACGCGATCTTCGCGCCCCTTTCCCCCGAAGAGGAATGGAAGCCCCTATGAGCACGTACGAAACGATCCTGGTCGAGCAGAAGGGCGGCGTCACGCTCATCACGCTCAACCGTCCGCAGGCACTCAACGCGCTGAATTCGAAGGTTCTGGCCGATCTGATCGCGGCCTTCGCCGCCTTCGAGGCAGACCCGTCGCAGGGCTGCGCGGTCATCACCGGTTCGGGCGAGAAGGCCTTCGCGGCTGGCGCCGACATCAAGGAGATGTCGGACAAGCCCAGCGCCGAGTTCTATTCGGAGGACTTCTTCGCTGGCTGGACCAGCCAGATCGTCAAGACCACCCGCAAGCCCTGGATCGCGGCCGTCAACGGTTTCGCGCTGGGTGGCGGATGCGAACTGGCGATGATGGCGGACTTCATCATCGCCTCGGAAAACGCGAAGTTCGGCCAGCCCGAGATCAAGCTCGGCGTCGCGCCGGGCATGGGCGGCTCGCAGCGCCTGACCCGCGCCGTCGGCAAGTCGAAGGCCATGGACATGTGCCTCACCGGCCGCATGATGGATGCTGCGGAGGCGGAGCGCTCGGGTCTCGTCAGCCAAGTCGTACCGCTCGCCGACCTGCTGGAGACGGCGCTGAAGTCGGCCGCGACGATCGCCGCGATGCCGCCGCTCGCCGCGACCATGAACAAGGAAATGGTCAACCTCGCCTTCGAGACCACGCTCGACACCGGCCTCGTGCTGGAGCGCCGCATGTTCCAGGTGCTCACCGCGACCGAGGACAAGGCCGAAGGCATGGCCGCCTTCGTCGAGAAGCGCCCCGGGGTGTGGAAGGGCAAGTAACGTCGCATTCCCCTCCCGCTTGCGGGAGGGGGCAGGGGTGGGCCTGATTTAGACAGGTCCACCATTAGTTTCGGGAGAAGGCCCACCCCCGGCCCCTCCCGCAAGCGGGAGGGGAGATATTCCATGAAGATCGCATTCATCGGCCTGGGCAATATGGGCGGCGGCATGGCCGCAAACCTCGTCAAGGCGGGCCACGAAGTCCACGCCTTCGACTTGTCCGCCGACGCGCTGGCCAAGGCGGCCGAGAACGGCTGCGCCACCTATACCGCCGTCCCCGACGCGGTGAAGGACGCCGAAGCCGTCGTCACGATGCTGCCCAACGGCGGCATCGTGAAGGCGGTCTACACTGCCGACGTGATCGGCAAGGCCCCGGCGGGCGCGCTGTTCCTGGACTGCTCGACCATCGACCTCGCCACGGCGCGCGAAGTGGCCGAGCTGGCGACGGCGGCGGGCTACGAGATGGTCGATGCCCCGGTCTCGGGCGGCATCGCGGCGGCCAACGGCGGCACGCTTACTTTCATGGTGGGCGGTCCGGCACCCACGTTCGAGAAGGCGAAAGTCGTGCTCGAACCGATGGCCAAAGCCGTCATTCTCGCGGGCGAGAGCGGCGCGGGGCAGGTTGCCAAGATGTGCAACAACATGCTGCTCGCGGTCCACATGATCGGCACCTGCGAGGCGCTGGCGCTGGCCGAGAAGGCGGGCCTCGATCCGCAGAAGTTCTACGAGATCAGCTCGAAGTCCACCGGCTACTGCTGGTCGCTCAACGACTATACCCCGGCACCGGGCGTCGGCGCGGCCAGCCCGGCGGACAATGGCTATGCGGGCGGTTTCGCCTCGGCGCTGATGCTTAAGGATCTGCGTCTCGCCATGGGCGGCGCTGAGACGGCGGGCGCCACCGTGCCGATGGGCGAGCACGCGACGAAGATCTACGAAGCCTTCGTCGAGGCCGGCAACGGCGGCAAGGACTTCGGCGCGATCTTCACGACGCTGTAAGTAAAATTCTTCCCCGAGCTTGTCTCGGGCAGGGAAACCGCCCGCGCAGCGGGTGGTGGAGGGCGCGAGTTCCGGAAATTCCCCCTCCGTCAGCCCTCCGGGCTGCCACCTCCCCGAGACAAGCTCGGGGAGGAATTACTCGATCGCCTCTCCAGTTCGAACTTCGGCAGCTTCATGCCCTTGGTCCGGCTGGTCAGGTGATACCTGCGACACAGCCCGCACTTGTACGGACGCAGCGGGAAGGGTGCCCGCGCGGCGACTTCCAGCGCCTCGGCTTCGCTGGCGTAGCGCGCCTTGCGCTGGCAGACGCCGGGGTTGGTGCGCATGTCAGCCGAGGATGGACGGGCCGAGCAGCGTGAGCATCTTCACGTCGATCGCGTATCCCTCGCCGCGCCACGTTTCGAGCGCCTGTGCAAGCCCCGAACGCGGCACGCGGTGCACCACGATGTCCTCGCTGTCGACGCCGCCGCCTTCGCCGACCTTCACCAGATCGTGCGCGCGGAACAGCGTGAAGCTTTCGGAGACCATGCCGGGCGAAGAGTAGAACTCGCCGAGGTTCTCGATGCGGCCTGCGTGGTAGCCGGTTTCCTCCTCCAGTTCGCGCGCGGCGGCGGTGGCGGCGTGCTCATCGGCCTTATCGTCATCGTCGCCGACGAGCCCTGCGGGCAGTTCGATGCAGCGCTTGCCGAGCGGCACGCGGTACTGGTCGACGAGGATGACGTGGTCTTCCGGGTCGATCGCCAGGATCACCGCCGCGCGGATGCCGCGCGCGCGGCCGACGTATTCCCAGCGGCCCTTCTTCTTCACGGTGATGAAGCGGCCTTCCCACATCGTCTCGACGGGGTGATCGGCATCGTAATGATCCGGCATGCTCATAATTCGATGGTTCCGTCGGGCAGTTCGTTGACGTCGTCCGGCAGGCGCGGGACGTGCAAGGAGAGGATCGCGCCGACTTTGGCGACGCCGGCGATCATGGCGTCGGCGGTGCGGCCCTCGCGCAGTTCGCCCAGCATCGCGGCGATGGCGTCGGCCCAGGTGCCGGGCTCTACTTTGCTGGCGATGGCCTCGTCGGCGAGGATCTCGACGCGGTGTTCGCGCATCGAGATGTAGATGAGGATGCCGGTGCGCCCGGTGGTGCGCCGCTCCGCGCTCATGCGGAAGGCGCGGGTGGCCTGGCCGTGGACGCGGGTGGTGCGGATGGGCGCCGGGATCAGGAAGAACTTGAGCGGCTGCCACAGCTGCAGCAGCGTCATCCCCGCGAACTTGATCGTCGCCACGCCCAGCGCCAGCGAGAGGATCATTCCGGGCGACCACTCATGGCCCCAGTCGGCGATCAGTGCGTCGTAGAGACCCATGTAGAAATCAGGCGCGATCGCCAGCGCGGAGAGGGCCAGGAACGCCACGAAGGCCGACCACGCCAGCGCGACGTCGGTGTAGCCGTCCGATCGGTCGGTCAGCATCGTGACGATCTCGCCTGAACTGAGCAGTTCGGCCTCGGCCACCGCGGCGCGGATGCGCTCGTGGTCCTCGGGGGTGAGGTATTTGGGTCTTGCCATGGCCTACCAGTCCCCGCTCGCGCCGCCGCCGCCGAAATCGCCGCCGCCTCCGGAGAAGCCGCCGCCGTCTCCGCCGCCCCAGCCACCGCCGCCACCCCAACTGCTACCGCCGGAATTGGTGGGGAACCAGATGATCGGTGTGTCGATGCTGCCGTAGCGGCTGCGCCGTCCGCCGCGGCTGGCCGCGCGCATGATCGGCAGGACGAAGAAGAAGATCACGAAGAGGATGAAGATGACCGTGCCGGGCGAGATGTCGTCGCCCTGATCGGCGCGCGCCTTGTCGGCCTGGGCGGCGATCTTCTGCGCCTCTTCGGGGGGCAGGGTCAGTTGCCTGATGATGGCGTCGGTGCCTGCCTCGATCCCGCCGGGGTAATCGTTGGCCTTGAAGCGGGGGAGGATCTGCTGGTTGATGATGAGGAAGCTCATCCCGTCGGTCAGTGTGCCTTCGAGGCCGTAGCCGACCTCGATGCGCACCTTGCGCTCGTTGGGTGCGACGATGAGGATGGCGCCGTTGTTGTCACCCTTCTGCCCGATCCCCCAGGCGCGGCCGAGTTGGTAGCCGTAGTCGGAAATCTCGTAGCCATTGAGCGAAGGGATCGTCGCCACCACCAGCTGGCGGTGCGACTGCTTCTCCAGCGCCTCCAGCTTTTGCGTCAGTTGCGCTTCCTCGGCGTCGGGGATGATGTTCGCGGCATCGACGACGCGCCCCGTGAGTTTGGGGAACTGCAGTTGCGCGGCCTGCGCCCATGCGCTGCCAGCCCCCGAAACGAGGGCCAGCAGGCACAGAAGCGCGGCCAGCGAGACGGCCCGGATGCGGGCCATCGGATCAGAGCTTTCCTTCGAGGCTCGGGGCGGCTTCGGCGCCGGGCGTAACGGCCTTGTAGGGCACCAGCGGATCGGCTCCGCGCAGGCGCGCGCCGATCATCGAGGGGAAAGTGCGGACTTCGGTGTTGTAGTCCTGAACCGCGCCGTTGTAGTCGCGGATGGCGACGCGGATGCGGTTTTCTTGACCCTCGAGCTGGCTCTGCAGCATCTGGTAGTTGGTGCTGGACTTGATGTCCGGATAGGCTTCCACGCTGGCGAGCAGGCGGCCGATGCCGGCGCCAAGGTTGGCTTGCGCCTGCTGGAACTGCTCCATCTTCTTCGGGTCGCCGAGGTCGTCGGCGCTGATCTGCACCGAGGTGGCCTTGGCGCGGGCCTCGGTCACGCCGACGAGGATCGACTTTTCCTGCTCGGCCGCACCCTTGGCGACGGCGGCAAGGTTGGGAACGAGGTTCGAGCGTTCCTGGAAAGCGGCCTCGACATCGGCCCATTTGGCCTTGGCAGCCTCCTGCTTGGTAGGCACCGAGTTGAAACCACAAGCGGACAGCGAAAGCGCGGCCGCGAGAACCAGACCGGTCTTTGCCGAGCGGGCGTTGAAGAGCGTCATCGGACTTCGTTCCTCCACTGCGCGCCGGGCGAACCGGCGGCTTCCACGGGATAGATAGCGCTCCGCGATGGCGGATCAAGGACGCCGGGCGGGCTCGGTGGAAACCCGGTCGGTTAACAAACGTTTGAGGGGCCGGGTGGAGTGTGTCAAACAGCACTCAGATTTATTTCCATTTGGCCGGCAGAAGGGGAACCAGGCGCATGGCAATCGTAGACGAATTCAAGAAGTTCATTGCACGCGGCAACGTGCTGGACCTCGCAGTCGGTGTGATGATCGGTGCTGCCTTCGGCAAGATCGTGTCGTCACTGAACGAGAACATGATCATGCCGGTAATCGGCTGGCTGTTCGGCAGCATCGATTTCTCGAAGTATTTCTTCCAGCTGGGCGACGCACCGGCGGACTACAAGGGCAGCCTTACCGACTATGCCGCGCTGAAGGCGGCCGGCGTGCCGATGATCGGCTACGGCGAGTTCATCACCCAGGTGGTCAACTTCCTGATTATCGCCTTCGTGCTGTTCCTGCTGGTCCGTTCGGTCAACAAGATGATCGATTCGGTGAAGAAGCAGGAAGCCGAAGCCGCTGCAGCCGCTCCGGCACCGGAAGCCCCGGTTGATCCGCAACTGATCGCGCTGAAGGAAATCCTCGAGGAACTGCGCAAGAAGTAATCTGAAAATCCGCCGCAGGCGGATTTTTGCGGCACCGGCCCACGCCCCCACCCGACCACCCTTAGGGTACTATCGTTGGGTGGTCGGGTGGGGGCGTGGGCCGGTGCCGCAACGGGAATGCCCAGCATGGGCATTCCCCAAACAACTCATCCACTTTCACTTCACATTCAGGCGGGAGCCCCTATATGGGCTCCTGCCGGCCTCGGTCGGCTATGAGGATAAATTGCCCCGTGCAATAGACGCAGCGGACCCGGGGGCGGTACCCGGCGGCTCCACCATCACCCGTTTCCATACGGGAACAACCCTGTTGTCGCAGGGGTGATGACGGGGCCGAACTAGGATCGACGTGTGTTGAAAAGCGGTGTTTTCTTCCGGGCTGAGTAACCCGTTCAAGGCTCAAAACTCATAAGTGCCAACGACAACGAAGCACTTGCTCTCGCGGCGTAATTCTAGGGGCTAACGCCCTGAAGTTACAAAGTTAGAACACGGTTGGACCCACCGGGTAACAGAAGCGGATTCCGGGGGCTGGGGGCGAGCCTATCAACAGAATCGCCCCACCTCTCCGCTCCATGCCCGGCTTGCGGCCGCTTCACGGAAAGGATGGTTCGGCCATGACATTTTCAGGCAGCTGCCATTGCGGCAAGGTGACGTTCTCGGTCTCCGGAGAAATTCCTGCCGAGGCAATGAGTTGCAATTGCTCACATTGCCGCCGCAAGGGATTCCTCCTTGCCTTCGTCCCGCACGAGGCCCTGACGATCGGGAGCGGGGCGGATGATCTCGTCGAGTATCGCTTCAACCGGCACGTGATCGGGCACCAGTTCTGCCCGACCTGCGGGGTTGAGGCCTTTGCGCGAGGAGAGGGGCCCGACGGCGCGAAGATGGCGGCGATAAACTTGCGCTGCGTGCCGGACGCCGACCTTGACGCGCTGACGGTCAAAAAGATCGACGGGGCGAATTTCTGACAGTTACGCGGCCTTTCGCTCGACCCCATGGTCGGGAGAGGAGGCTTGTGCCTTCGCAAGCAGCGCGGCCTTCTCGAACTTGATGCAGTCGAGAATCTTGGCGCCGGCCATGAACACGGCGCCGGTGCAAGCCAGGAACAGGAGCTTGCCACCGAATCCGGGGAACCGGGTAAGGTACACACTGCCACGCTCCACCGCGCCCAGCGCGAGGGCGTAGATGATCATGTAGGCTTCCCAGTTGCTCTTGATCACGAACAGGCGACCGACTTTCCGGAGCATTTTCATCCCTTTGTTCTGGTCACAGTTCAGCAACGTTCGTGCCAACCGCGCGTTCCCGCCGAGTCTCGTGCTTAACGAAACCTTGAATGTAAGGGTTTCCGACGATTAATAAATCAGGACGGGCCCGTAAAAGGTGTCCCGCGTCGCAACCGACTGATGGATGACGATACTTTCGGCGCGGTTGCCAAGGCCGCGCGCATCGGCCATAGGGCTCACATCCTTCCCCAGGGCAGTTTTGGTATTTGACGAGAGCGTGGCACGATACCCGTGCGCGTTCCAAACCATTGCGAGGCCAAAGGGTGAAGATGGCAATGACTGACAGAGTTGATCGTTCGGGGCTGCAGGTCGATGCGGGGCTGGCGAAGTTCGTGGAGGAGCAGGTTCTGCCCCCGATCGGACAGGATGCTGCCGGCTTCTGGCAGGGCTTCGCGTCGCTCGTGGCCGAGTTTGCGCCGCGCAATCGCGCACTCCTCGACAAGCGCGATTCGCTTCAGGCCCGGATCGATGAGTGGCACCTTGCGCGTGCGGGCAAGCCGATCGACCAGGCCGAGTATCAGGCCTTCCTGCGCGAGATCGGCTATCTCGTGCCCGAACCGGCCGACTTCACCATCGGCACCCAGGGCGTCGATCCCGAAATCGCGACGATGGCCGGGCCGCAATTGGTCGTGCCCGTGCTCAACGCGCGCTTTCTGCTGAACGCCGCCAATGCTCGCTGGGGCAGCCTTTATGACGCCTGGTATGGCACCGATGCGCTCGACGCCGCGCCCGCGCAGGGGCCGGGCTACGACGCGGTGCGCGGCGCCGCAGTCATCGCGGCGGGTCGGGCGTTCCTCGACCGGGCGGTGCCGCTGAAGGCAGGCTCGTGGGCTGATCTGGCAGATGTCGATACAGTCGAAATCGCCGACGCGTCGCAGTTCATCGGTCGTACCGCCAAGGGCCTGCTGTTCGCCAACAACGGCCTCAACATCGAAGTCGTCGTCGATGCGGCCAGCCAGGTCGGCAGCACGGACAAGGCTGGCATCGCCGACATCGTCCTCGAAGCCGCGCTGACCACCATCGTCGATCTCGAGGATTCGGTCGCGGCGGTCGATGCCGAAGACAAGATCGCCGGCTATTCCAATTGGCTTGGCATCATCCGGGGCGACCTGACCGACACCTTCGAAAAAGGTGGCCGGACGCTCACGCGCGAACTGGCGGCCGACAAGACGGTGACGCTTGCGGATGGGGCCGAGAAGGCGCTGTCCGGCCGCTCGCTGCTGTTCGTGCGCAATGTTGGTCACCTCATGACCAACCCGGCGATCCTGCTGCCCGATGGCTCGGAAATCCCCGAGGGCGTCATGGACGCGGTGATCACCAGCGCAATCTCGACGCAGGACGTTCGGGGCCTCACGAAGTACGGCAACAGCCGCGAGGGCAGCATCTACATCGTCAAGCCCAAGATGCATGGGCCTGAGGAGTGCGCCTTCACCAACGCGTTGTTCGATGCGGTGGAGGACCTGCTGGGCCTCTCGCGCTACACCATCAAGGTCGGCGTCATGGACGAGGAGCGCCGGACGTCGGCGAACCTTGGTGCCTGCATCGAGGCGGTGAAGGACCGTATCGTTTTCATCAACACCGGCTTCCTCGACCGCACCGGCGACGAGATTCACACCTCGATGCATGCGGGTCCGATGATCCGCAAGGCCGCGATCAAGGGCTCGGCGTGGATCGCGGCCTACGAGAAGCGCAACGTCGCCATCGGCCTGCGCCATGGTCTTTCGGGCGTGGCGCAGATCGGCAAGGGGATGTGGGCGGCGCCCGACATGATGCGCGACATGATGGAGCAGAAGATCGGCCACCCGAAGACCGGCGCTAACACTGCCTGGGTGCCGTCGCCGACCGCTGCGACACTCCACGCGATGCATTATCACCAGGTCGATGTCTTCGGCCTGCGCGAAGGCATCGCCAATGAGGACATTCCCGGGCTCGACCTGCTACTGTTGGTGCCGCTGGCCGAAGGCACCAACTGGTCCGAGGAAGAGGTTCGCGAGGAACTCGACAACAATGCGCAAGGGTTGCTCGGCTATGTCGTGCGCTGGATCGACCAGGGCGTCGGCTGCTCCAAGGTGCCGGACATCAACGATGTCGGGCTGATGGAGGACCGCGCGACGCTGCGCATCTCCAGCCAGCACATGGCGAACTGGCTGCTGCACGGTGTCTGCTCGAAGGAGCAGGTCATGGAATCGCTCAAGCGCATGGCCGCCAAGGTCGATGCGCAGAATGCGGGCGATTCGCTCTATGAACCGATGGCGGGCAACTGGGACACCAGCATGGCCTTCCAGGCGGCCTGCGACCTCGTGTTCAAGGGCGTCGAGCAGCCGAGCGGCTATACCGAGCCGCTGCTGCATGCCTGGCGCCTTAAGAAGAAGGCGGCGTGATCCACGCTCCCGGCCCGCCGTGAAGGCGGGCCGGGATGTTAAAGGCGATTTAACTCCGTTTTAGGCATTCATCCCGTATACTCGGACCCGGTTCTTTGCAGGGAGCGGGCATGTTCATTCACCGTCAGCGGATGGAAACGCGCACGATGCTGGCCATCAAGGCCAACATCCGCATCGGTAGCCGCGTTGCCGAGGCGACGCTGGCCAATGCCTCTTCGCGCGGTGTGCTGGCGCTGGTCGATGCACCTCCGGCACGCGGCGTCGCGGTAGAGCTTGTCGTCGGCGATCAGGTGATCAAGGGACAGGTCCGCTGGCGCGCGCATGACCGCTGCGGCATCGCGCTCAAGGAAACCATCGACGTCGCCGAACTGATCGAGGGAAAGGCCGTCCCGGTCGTCTACGTCCCGGAGCGACTGGCCCGGCGCAGCGCGATGGAACTGCTGCGCAGCCTCCTGAATTAGAGCATTTTCTAAGCAGGGGGAATCACCTGATGACTCGGGAGCCGCTCTAACGCGCGTCGAATTCCTCGCGTGCTCTTTCCACGCGATCAAGGTTCGCTTCCGCCCACATCCATACGCCGCAGAAGGCCTCGGACAGCGTCTCGCCCAGCGGGGTTAGGGCATAGTCCACTCGCGGCGGGACTACGGGATGGACGGTGCGAGTCAGCATCCCGTCCCTCTCCATGCGGCGCAGCGTCTGGGTCAGCATCTTCTGGCTGATATCCGGCACGGCGCGGGCCAATTGGGTGAAGCGCTGCACGCCGTTTTCCTCGAGCACTTCGAGCAGGATCATCGTCCACTTGTCCGCTACACGCCCGATCAGCTCGGTGACGAGCGCTTCCACGCGCGGGTCGATGTGCTCGCAGTTCTTGTCGGGGGCGGGACGGGCGGCCATTGGGTCACTCTCTTTCGGGTAAGTATAAATCTTTTGGGTGCCTTCTTTCCGATAGAATGTGGAGTGCTAGATCGGAGGCGTCAACCAAGGAGTGTCCCCATGAAGACCACCGGAAACACCATCCTCATCACCGGCGGCGGCTCGGGCATCGGCGAGGCGCTGGCGCAGCGCTTCCACGATGCGGGTAACACCGTGATCGTCGCCGGGCGTCGCCTTGACGCGCTGGAAGCCGCCTGTGCGGGCCGCGAGAACATGCATGCGATCAGGCTCGACGTGGAAAGCGCCGCAGGCGTAGCTGCGTTCGCCGCAGAAGTGCTGGAGAAGTTCCCGGCGCTCAACGTGCTGGTCAACAATGCCGGCATCATGCGCTACGAGCGGCTGGACCGCGCCCGCGACTTGTCGGACGCCGAGGCGACGATCACCACCAACCTGCTCGGCCCGATCCGGCTCATCGACGCGCTGGTGGATCATCTCGTGGCCAGGGGCGACGGGACGATCGTCAACGTTACGTCGGGCTTGGCCTTCGTGCCGCTGCCGGGCACACCGACCTACAATGCGACCAAGGCTGCGATCCACAGCTACACGATGTCGCTTCGCGAGATGCTGCGCGGTAGCGTCGAGGTGATCGAACTTGCTCCTCCCGCCGTGCAGACCGACCTCACCCCCGGACAGAGCACGCGCGAAGGCTACCAACCGCTCGATGAATTCGCCGACGAGGTCATGGCGCTTTTTGCGCAGCAGCCAACGCCTGAGGAAGTGCTGGTCGAGCGCGTGAAGCCGCTGCGCTTCGCGGAAGTGCAGGGCACCATTGCGCAAGTCATGGCTCACATGAGCGCGATGACCCGCAAGATGTTCGAGCAGTTGGGGCTGTGAAGCCGTCGTCGTCCCGGGCTTGGCCCCGGGACGACGGGGCATCAATCCTCGCGCGCGTCGAAGGTCGTGTATTCGCGGCGGGTGAAGCGCCACTGGCCGTCCGCTTTCGCAAGTTCGTCCACGTAGCGGCCGCGAAGGCGCATGGTCTTGCCCGAGGCCGGGTCCTCGAAGATCTCCGAGGTATAGGAGATCGCCGAGGCCCGGTCGCCCTCGATGCGGATCTCGCCGGGGTGGGCCACGTAGACCATCGGCTTGGCGGCATTGCCGCCGAGGCCATAGTTCTTCATCGATTCCACCCAGGCGGAAACGATCGTTTCCTTGCCGGTGAAGCCGCCAAGGTCGGGAAATTCGGGCAAGGCCCAGTACGAATCCTCCGCCCAGGTCGAGGCCCATGTCTCGGCATCGCGGGTCATCACCGCGTGGGCATAAGTATCGAGCAATTCGCGGATGAGGATGCGGTCCTCCAGCGGTCCGGTGAATGCCATGGTCGGGGTCTCCTTACCAGGCGTGCTTTTCGCCGTTCCACTTGTAGAATTCGCCGGTCTCCTCGATCGCCCAGCCATCCGTCAGGGCCATGATCGAGGACGCGCTTTCCTGCGGGGAGATGTCGGCGCCGGGGCCGCTCATGTCGGTGGCGACGTAGCCGGGGTGAATGACGCCGACCACGATGCCGCGTTCCATCAGGTCGAACGCGACCGAGCGCATCATGCGGTTCAGACCTGCCTTGACCGCCGCGTAAGGCCAGTAGCCGCCGTAAGGCCAGGTCGATGCGCCGAGCTGGCTGGAGAAGTTGATGACCTTCGAACCGTCGTGCAGGCGCGGCAGGAAGGCGCTGAGCACGCGCAGCGGGCCTTTCAGCATGATCTCGATCGAATTGTCGAAGTCGTCCCAGTCGATCCCGTCAAACTGCGGTTCCGCCTTGCCGGTGACGCCGGCGACATTGTACAGCACGTCGACCGGTTCGCTGCCGGTATCCGCAGCGCCCGAGGCGACCGAGGCATTGTCGCCCACGTCCATCGCGTGGACCGTGATCCTGCCGTCCGAGGAGGCTGCCAGTTCGTTGAGCGCGGCCGCGCCCGAGGGATCGCGGGCGAGGGCATAGACCCGGTCGCCGCGCTCGGCATGCTGCTTGACGAGTTCGTACGCGATGCCGCGCGCTGCTCCGGTGATTGCCACTGTCGCCATCGGGATATCCTTTCCTTCGATGCCCGGTTTTCGGGATTCGTTATCGGGAGCAAGTCTGGAAGAGGGATCGCCGCAGCGACACCTGTGACTTTTGAGAGAAGCGCGGGTGCTGCGCCCCTTCGACAAGCTCAGGGTGAGCGGAGGTAGGGCTCTGTTCCCGATCCCGCTCAGGCTGAGCTTGTCGAAGCCCCCGCCGCATCCTCACTCAGCTTCTGCATCGTGCGTGCGGCGAAGCGGCGCAGGCGGTCGATCCGCGTGTCGTCGAAGATCGGCTTGTGCAGGAGCATCCCGGCATGCACCGCGCTGGTGAAGTCGTGCGCGAGCTTCAGGTTGTCCCAGTCCTCCCGCCATTGCGGGAAGGCCTCGATCATCTCGCTTGCCCAGATGGCGTCGTAGCGGCGCGCGGCGGGTTCGAAGATTGCCGCCAGTTCCGCGTCGGTGCGGGCCGCGACGGCCAGTTCGAGCCATGCCGCATAGTCCCGCGTCTGGACCGAGCGCCAGTGGGCATCGCAGGCCAGTTCGATCATCGGCTCGTCGGTGCGGCGCGAAACCGCGTCGAAGTAGTCGGCAAGGAACGTGCGCATCCGGTGGTAGACGACCTGATCGACGACGGCGGACACGAGTTCCATTCTGGTCTGGAAGTGATGGTGCATCGTCCCGCGCGACACCTCGCTGGCGCTCGCCACCGCGGCGGTGGTAAGGCCGGGGTAGCCGCTCTCCACGAGGCAGTCGATCGCTCCGGAAACCAGCCGCTCGCGCATCATCGCGCTCTTGCGTTGTTGCCACTTTTCGGGGACGCCATTCTCCGGCAGGCGGGCATGCAGTTCGGGCATGAGCGCGTTGAGCATCCGGTCCTGCAGTGCCTCGGCCTTCATCGTCCTTCCCCCGTATCCCTTTGTTTCCCTGCGCTATCAGCGGGTTCGCCCGAACCTATCCTAAGTCGCAGGTTAGCAGATGCGCCGGAGCGTAGCATAAAAACCGGCAGTTGAGCCGGTTTATTTATCGCCGGCCGCACTCAAGGCCAGAGGCGCGCAAGAAAACAGACGCGCCCTGTCCGGGAACGGGAGAGTGAAAGGCCATGCCCAGCGCACGCGAGCAATCTGTCCGGAGTCCTGCCTCTTGGACACTCTGACGACCACCCGCTTCGACCTCGAGGCTGAAGTCCGCGACCTCGCTGCGCGGCGCGACATCGCCGATGCGGCGGCGCGCTACATGCGCGGTCTCGACCGGCTGGAACCGGACCTGCAGCGCAGCGCCTTCCATGACGACGCCGTCGTCGACTGCGGCCTGATGAAGGGCAGCGCCGACGAATTCGTGGCCTTCGCGCAAGGCTTCCTCGCCGACATGAACGCCACGCACCACCTGCTCGGCCAGTCGCGCATCGCCGTCGACGGGGATGGCGCTACCGGCGAGTGGTACTTCCAGGCGTGGCACTCGGTTTCGAGCGAGGACGGGGGCGTGCGCGACCTGTTCATCTCGGGCCGCTACCTCGACACTTATGCCTGCCGCGACGGCGAATGGCGCATCGTCACCCGCACGTTGGTGACCGACTGGGTCAAGGACGATCCGGGCACCCTCGACTTCTTCGCCGCCAATCCGGAAGCCCCGCGCGGCGGCCGGGCCGGCACCGATCCCAGCCAGTCCAATTCTGGCCAACGATAACAGCGATAACCACAGGATACCTGAAGCCATGAACATCCATACCAAGGTTTCCCGCTACTCGCAGGAATTCGATCCGCCGGTGCGCGGCGATACCATCACCGCCGACCGCTACACCACTAAGGAGTGGATGGACGGCGAGATGAAGAACCTTTGGCCCAAGGTCTGGCACCTTGGCGGGTTGCTGGCGGAACTGGAGGAGCCGGGTGACATCATCCGCCACAACTTCGCCAAAGAATCCGTCATCATGGTCAAGCAGGAGGACGACTCGATCAAGGCGTTCTACAACTCCTGCCCGCACCGGGGTAACCGGCTCGTGCTGGGCGAGATGGCCAGCGTGCCGCGCATCGTCTGCGGCTATCACAACTGGACCTTCGACCTCGACGGCACCCTCGCCAAAGTGCAGGACCCCGACGATTTCGAAGGCGGCACGCCCTGCGGCAAGGTCCACCTTTCCGAACTGCGCTGCGAGACATGGGGCCCGTTCGTGTTCTGGTGCATGGACGACGACGTCGCCCCGCTGCACGAATGGCTCGAACCGTTCCCCGAGCGCCTTAAGGGCTACGGAATCGAGAACTGGGTGCGGGTGCTCAACGTCTCGGCCGATGCGGACTTCAACTGGAAGATCATCCGCGACAACTTCAACGAGAGCTATCACCTCCCGACGATCCACCCCGAACTGGCGACCTTCATCAACGACGGCCTGCCCGACACCCTGTTCGAGATGTACCCCTCGGGCCACAACTCGATGTGGATGAAGGGCCATCAGGCGACCACCCGCGTCGATTACCACACCTCCGAAGTGCCCGCTCCGCTGGGCGAGGCAGCGCGGGCGTGGGGCATCGATCCCGAGGAATACAACGGCCGCACGGGTGATCTGCGCGAAGCGATCATCGAGGCGAAGCGCCGCCTCGGTCCGGGCCGGGGCTACACCAATTACGACAACATGAGCGACCAGCAGCTGGTGGACTATTTCCACTGCACTCTGTTCCCCAACCTGACGCTCACCATGAGCCCCGAGCAGTTGCAGGTCCTGCGCACCGAGCCGCACCCGACCGATCCGGAAAAGTGCGTGTTCCAGCACTGGTGCCTCTATCCGCCGGTCGAGGGCATGAAGGAGGTCTTCACCCCGCTCGGCATGTTGCCGCTGCAGCATGACGCGGTGGCGCGCCATTCGGTTTACGGCGACGGCGTTTCGGTGGGCTACGTGGCCGATCAGGACCTGTCGATCGGCACCAGCCAGCAACAGGGCCTGAACTCCCGCGGGTTCAAGGGCTGCATCCTGCCGGGTCAGGAAAAGCGTATCCAGCGCTTCCACGAACTGCTCAACGATTACGTGAAGGGTGCGTCAGAATGATCGCCTGCCCCATCGAGGATCGTCTGGCGATCCAGGACCTGCTTGTGTCCTATGCCCATGCCGTCGACAGCCTGCATGACCTTAACGGCATCTGCGCCGTCTTCGTGGAGGACGCGGTGTTCGACCTGTCGGGCATCGGTTTTCCCAGCCTCAATGGACACGGCGAGATCCGCAAGTTCTTCGAGGACACCTTCACGGCGATGGCGGCTCACGCGCATTACCTGACGAACTTCGCGATCACCGCCTACGACGGCGATACCGCGTCGATCCGCGCCTATGTGATCGGCATGGGCAAGTACAAGGCGGGCGGCGGGATCACCGTCAACGGGCGCTACTACTTCGACGTCGTGCGCACGCCCGAGGGCTGGAAGGCCAAGCGCTACACGATGGATTTCCTGATCCCGATCGAGGGGTGACGTCGTCCCGGACTTGATCCGGGGCCGCTGGCTGTCTTTAGATGCGTGCTCGCCGCGAAGCACCCTGCCGATGGTTCGGTGGTTCACGGCCAGCGGTCCCGGATCAAGTCCGGGACGACGCACATTTGCCCGGTGTCAGCCTTCCAGCGTTACCCCGAAAATCTCCTTCCGCGGCCAGCCGTCATCCGCATAGACCGCCTCCGGCATGCCCGCGCCGTAAAGCTGCACGCCGAACCCGGTGATCTCCCACTGCTCCAGATGCGCGCGCATGTCGGCGTAAGGCGGGTCGGCGAAGTGCTGGAGGAGGTCTTTCTCGCTCTCCCATTCCTCGTAGACCTGGATCACGCCGGGATCGATCGGATCGACCGCCCACGTATAGGCGAGACAACCCTTCTCCTCGCGCGCGGCGAGGATGTGGTCGCGGCCCGTGGTGATGATCTCGGCGCAGGTGCTCTCGTCGCCTGCATAGCGCAGCCAGCCGGCCACGATGATGCGCATGGAATTGTCCTCTCTTCGTTGTGCCGCGAAGGCTAGGGGCGCCCCGGGCGAAGCGCCGCTCTCACTTTGCACAGGTGGCCGAGAGCGACGCCGCGGGCCAAGTCCGTGGCCGAAGAAAAACGGAGAGAGCGGCATGACGGGACGGATCGAAAGCAAAGTGGCGCTGGTCACCGGCGCCGCCTCGGGGCTGGGCGAGGCGATCGTGCGCCGTTACATGGCCGAGGGCGCAGCGGTGCTGGTCGCCGATATCGACGCGGCTGCGGGCGAGCGGCTGGCCGCAGACCTTGGCGCGGCGGCGCATTTCGTCCCTCTCGACGTGACGCAGGAAGATCAGTGGATCACCGCCTTCGCTCGGGCGGACGAACTGCATGGCCGCCTCGACGTGCTTGTGAACTGCGCCGGGATCACCACCGTCGGTTCGGTGGAGGCGCTGACTCTGGACGCTTTCCGCCATGAACTCGACGTGGATCTTGCCGGGCCGTTCCTTGGCTGCAAGCATGTCGTTCCGCTGATGAAGCGCACCGGCGGTTCGGTCATCAACATCGCCTCGATGGCGAGCATCCGTGCTCGGGACTATCTGGCCGCCTATAACGCCGCGAAGGCGGGCGTCACTCACATGACCAAGTCGATCGCGCTGCACTACGCGCACGAGAAGTACGGCATCCGCTGCAATTCGGTGCATCCCGGCGTGATCCACACGCCGATCCTCGACAAAGTGCTGGCGCAATCCGACCAGCCCGAAAAGCTCTACGCCGAATGGGTCGCGGGCCACCCGATCGGCCGTCTCGGCAAGCCGGAGGAAGTGGCGGCGCTGTGCCTCTACCTCGCCAGCGACGAGAGCGCCTTCGCCACCGGCGCGGAGTTCGTGCTGGACGGCGGCTCGTCGCTCTGAAATCCGTCATTGCTTCGCTGCGCTCGCAATGACGAAGCAAAAGTCAGGCGGTTTCCTCAAGCTCCGGGGCGGGTTCGTCCTGCCCCAGCACGCCCTTCCAGAAGTGCACGATGTTCTCGGCATTGACGCCCCACGAGAAGCGGCTGACGTGTTCGGCTACTTGCGCCTGTGTCGGCGGATCGGCGAGGATGTCCTCCACCGCTGCCGCGATGGCGTCGGGGGTGCGTTCGACGATGCGTCCGGCGCTGGCGTCGCTGACAATCTCGCGCGCGCCGCCGATGTCGGGAATGACGATCGGGGTGCCGCAGGCGAGGCCCTCCACCCACACGTTCGCCAGTCCCTCGCTGGCGGAGGGCAGTACCAGCACGTCCGCCGCGCACAGGACGTGCGGCAGCAGTTCGTGATCGACGAGGCCGAGGAACTGCACGCGCTCGGCCACGCCGAGGCGCTGGGCGAGGGCTTTCAGCCGTGCCTCGTCCTCGCCGCTACCGGCCAGCGCAAGGCGGGCTTCGGGCAGGCGGCACAGCGCCTCGATCACCAGCGCCTGACCCTTGCGCGGGATCAGCGCACCGGGCGTCACCAGCAGCGGACCTTCGGACCAGATGCCGAGATTCGGCATCGCCGAGACGAGGGCGCGAGCGGCGCCGCGCTCGATCGGATGGAACTTCTCGCGGTCGAGGCCGGTGTAGTGGATGTCGATCCGGTCGGCGGGCATGCCGAGCTGGATCATGTCCTCGCGCAGCGCCTGACTGACCGCGAGCAGCCCGGCGGACTGGTGCGCCGCCTCCAGCATCTGCTTCAGGGCATGCGGGCGCTGGCCCCAGAAATGGATGTCCGCCCCGCGCGACTTGATTGTCAGCGGAATGCCCAGTTCACGCGCGACGATCGCCGCGGCCGGGCCGTCCGGGAAGAAGAACTGCGCATCGACGAGGTCGAAGGGCTTCTCCTTGTGCAATTTGCGCACCAACGGCAGCACGGCGCGGGCGATGCGCCCCGGATTGGTGTCACCGCCGACTTTCGGGAACGTGGTGAACTTGGGGTAGTGGACCTTGAGGCCCACCGCGTCGCTCACCTCCGGAATGTCCTTCAGCCGCGCGTAGGGCTCGCGCGTGGAGAGTGGCCAGGGCGGGATGCCGATGGGGCTCACCATCGTCAGTTCCACCTGACCGCTGGCGACGACCGCGCGCATCTGGTTGCCGACGAAAACGCCGAACGAGGGCTTCACCGGGTTGGGAAACAGCGTGGCGATGGACAGGACGTGCATGGATTTCCCGTGGCGGCCGAGGGTCAGAGCTTGCGGACCAGCATTTCGGCAACCGCGAGCCAGGCGGGTTGTTCCACCGCGACCGGGCTTTTGCCAGCGGCGGGCGGCAGGAGGGTGACGGTTTGTGCACTACCCTCGATAAGCCGACCGAACGCGAAGCGTCCGCCCGGCATGGGCGCGAGGACGTCGCGGTTGAGCAGGTCGGTGGCCTCTTCCGGACGGTGCTGGCGCAGCCACAGCTGGTCGCCCTCGCGGTATTCGCCGACGGCGGCGTCCACTGAAACCACGACCCATGGCGCATCGGCGGAGAGATCGTTGGGCAGCACGGCATCGACCGGCTTCTTCAGCGCCTCGGCGCCTTTAGTGCCCAGCGTGGCGACTAGGCGGGCGGGCTCGGCGCCTTCGGAGCGCAGAAGCGTTTCCGGCTCCACCTGCAGCGCGGCGGCGATGCGGTTCATCCATACCAGCGACAGGTTGCGCATGCCGGTTTCGAGGCGGCCGATGGTCTGCGCGGTGGTCGGCGGATCGCAGGCCAGCGCCACGTCGGCCAGAGTCATGTTCTTCTGGCGGCGGATGTCGCGGATGCGGTTTATCATGCGGAGCCTCTGTAACCGATTTGGTTTAAGGGGGCTATCGGCCGATTGGCGGGGTTTGGCAAGGGGGCGTTGCGCACGGTATGCCCACCCCGCTGCGACTAGTCGATAAATCGCCAAGTCTCGCTCCCCTCCCGCTCGCGGGAGGGGTTGGGGGTGGGTTTCAGCCCTCGACCTGCTCCGCCAGTTCCAGCCAGCGCTCCTCCGCCGTATCCTTTTCAGTCCGTGCCTTGGCGATGGCGTCGGTCAGCGCGGCGAACTTCTTCGGGTCGCGCGTATAGAGCGCCGGGTCGGACAGTGCCGTCTCGTCGCGCGCGATCAGGCCTTCCAGTTCCGCGATCCGCTTGGGCAGCAGTTCGTAGTCGCGCTGGTCCTTGTAGGACAGCTTGGCCTTCTTGGCGGGCATCTGCGGCGCGGCGGCTGCGGTTTCCGCCTTGGCCTTCTTCGCCGCGCCCACGGTGCGCTCACGGCGCTTGGCTTCCCAGTCGGCATAGCCGCCCGCGATCACGTCGATGTGGCCCGAGCCGTCGAGGCCCAGCGTGATGTTCACCGTGCGGTCGAGGAAGTCGCGGTCGTGGCTGACGATCAGCACGGTGCCGTCGTAGTCCGAGATCACTTCCTGCAGCAGGTCGAGCGTTTCCAGATCGAGATCGTTGGTCGGCTCGTCGAGCACCAGCAGGCTGGAGGTGGTGGCGAATTCGCGCGCGAACAGCAGGCGCGAACGCTCGCCGCCCGAAAGGGTGCCGACCTTCGCCTCGACCAGACCCGGATCGAACAGGAAGTCCTTGAGATAGCCTTGGATGTGCTTGCGCACCCCGCGCACGTCGATCCAGTCGCTGCCTTCGGCCAGCACGTCGCGGATACGCATTTCCGGCTCCATGCGGCTGCGCTGCTGGTCGATCACAGTGGGCTCCATGCTGGCGGCCTGCGTGATCGTGCCGGAATCGGGCTGCATCTCGCCCATCAGCAGCTTGAGCAGCGTGGTCTTGCCCGAACCGTTGGCGCCGACGATGCCGATGCGGTCGCCGCGCTGGATGCGTAGGGAGAAGTCCTTGATGACCGTGCGGTCTCCGAAGGCCTTGGTCACCTTGTCGGCGACGATCACCGACTTGGTCTTGCTGTCGTTGGCGACGACTTCCAGCTTGGCCGCGCCCTGCGGGCCGACCATCGCGGCGCGGGTGGCGCGCATTTCCCACAGCTTCGCCAGACGGCCCTGATTGCGCTTGCGGCGCGCGGTTACGCCGCGTTCCAGCCAGTGCGCCTCGATCTTGAGCTTGGCGTCGAGCTTCTGCGCGGCGCGCGCTTCCTCGGCGTAGACTTCCTCTTCCCATGCCTCGTAGCCGCCGAAGCCGATGTCCTTGCGGCGCAGGCCGCCGCGGTCGAGCCACAGCGTCGCGTTGGTCAGGCGGGTGAGGAAGGTGCGGTCGTGGCTGATGACCACGAAGGCGCCGTTGTAGCGCTGCAGCCACGATTCCAGCCAGTCGATCGCGGCGAGGTCGAGGTGGTTGGTCGGCTCGTCGAGCAGCAGCAGGTCGGGCTCCATCGCCAGCGCACGGCACAGCGCGGCGCGGCGGCGCTCACCGCCCGATGCGCTGGCGGCCTCGCGCGAAAGGTCGATGCCGAGCTGGTCGGCGATCGCCTCGACTTCGTGCTGCGCGGGGGCGTCGTCGCCATGGATCGCGAAGTCGAGCAGGGTGTTGTAGCCGGTGAAGAACGGGTCCTGTTCCAGCGTGACGACGCGCGTGCCCGGCTGCACCGAGCGGGTGCCCTTGTCGGCATCGACGATCCCCGCCAGCAGCTTGAGCAGCGTGGTTTTCCCGGCGCCGTTGCGGCCGATCAGCGCCAGCCGGTCGCGCGGCCCCACGTTGATGTCGAGGCCCTGAAAGAGCCAACCATTGCCCTGGACGAGGCCAAGATTTTCCCAGCTGAGGATCGGTGCGAGTGCCATGGGCCGCGCCCTACAGGGGAGTGAGGGGGAAGGGAAGTACCGCAAGTCCTCCCTGTCGCGCAGCGATGGGGAGGGGGACCGCCGACGCAGTCGGTGGTGGAGGGGGAATACGCGACCCCTCCGTCAGCCCTGCGGGCTGCCACCTCCCCATCGCTGCGCGACAGGGAGGATCAGGTTTGCGTTGCCCATCGGCCACACCGGAAACCTGTCTGCCACCTTCCCGCCACATTCAGGACTTGTTCAAGCCTTCAACTTTAGGCACCGAAGCCGTGATGAAAAGGATTTCGACCCTCCTTGCGGCGCTGGCCGTGCTTCCCGCCCTGATTGTTCCGGTGGCGCATGCTTCCGGCGGCGAGCAAGGCGAACTGCGGCGTGAGCGCCGCGCCGGCAACGTGCTGCCCCCGCGCGAGATCGAGCGCGAAGTGCTGCCCCGCATGTCGGGAATGCAGTACATCGGGCCGGAGTACGACCCGGCGGCGATGACCTATCGCCTCAAGTTCATCAAGAACGGGAAGGTCTATTTCGTCGATGTGGATGCCCGGACGGGGCGCATCATCGGCCAGTCGCGCTAGAGCGCTCGTACGGGAACGGGCCGGGAACTTAGCGACGCCCTGTTGCTTGACCGTTTCACCCTTTCGGCCCATCTCAACCTCGTTCATGTTAGGAGGACGGTACATTGCGCATCCTGATCGTCGAGGATGAGCCCACCCTGGGCAACCAGCTCAAGACCACGCTGGAGCAGAACGGCTATGCCGTGGACCTCTCCGCCGATGGCGAGGATGGGCATTTCCTCGGCTCCACCGAAGACTACGATGCGGTGATCCTCGACCTCGGCCTGCCCGAGATCGACGGACTGACCGTGCTGGGCATGTGGCGCCGCGAGGGCCGCACGTTCCCGGTGCTGGTGCTGACCGCGCGCGACAGTTGGTCGGACAAGGTCGCGGGCCTCGATGCCGGCGCCGACGACTATCTGGCCAAGCCGTTCCAGACCGAGGAACTGATCGCCCGCCTGCGCGCGCTGATCCGCCGCGCCTCGGGCAATACCTCCAGCGAGCTGACGGCGGGGCCTGTGCGCCTTGACACCCGCTCGGGCCGCGTCACGCTGTCCGGCGAGCCGGTCAAGCTGACCGCGCAAGAATACAAGCTGCTGTCCTACCTGATGCACCACAAGGGCAAGGTGGTCAGCCGCACCGAACTGATCGAGCACATCTACGATCAGGATTTCGACCGCGATTCGAACACGATCGAGGTCTTCGTCACGCGCATCCGCAAGAAGCTGGGTGCCGATGTCATCACGACGATCCGCGGCCTTGGATACAGTCTCGACGATCCCGCCGAACCCGGCCGCGGCTGACGCCGCCCCATCTCAGGCGCCCGTGAAGCGGGCCGGTAGTACCGGCTCGCTCGCGCGGCGCATGATGCTGATCGCGGCGGGGTGGATCTCTTTCCTCCTGCTCGCGGGTGGACTGGCGCTCGACCACACCGTCACCGGCATCGTCACGCGCAACTTCGACGAACAGTTGGGCTACATGCTGACCGGCATGATCGGCTCGGCCGAGATTTCGCAGGACGGCGAGGTTTTCTTCCTGCGTCCCTTGGGCGACCAGCGGTTCCTCGAACCCAATTCCGGCCTCTACTGGCAGATTCGCGCCAAGGGGCACGAGGATTTTCCCTCGCGCTCGCTGTGGGACCGCAGCCTGAACGTGCCGGACGGCCACTTCGACGCCGAAACCCATGTTTATGACAGCTTCCAGTTCGAGGGCGAGCCGCTTCGCGTGATGGAGCGCTCGATCATCCTGCCGGGCAGCGATGCCAAGTGGATGTTCACCGTCGCGGCCAGCCGCAAGGACCTCGACGACCAGATCAAGATGATCCGCTCGATCCTGGTTTACAGCTTCGTCGCACTCGGCGTCGGCCTGCTGCTGATGGCGGGGATGCAGACATGGTACGGCCTGTTTCCGCTTCGCCATGTGCGCCGCGCGATCCAGAAGCTGCGCACCACCGGCTCCAGCCGCGTCAACGATCCGCTCCCGCGTGAGGTCGAGCCGCTGGTGAACGAGCTGAACGCGCTGCTCGCCCATACCGAGCGGCAGGCGGAGGAGGCGCGCACCCACGCGGGCAACCTCGCCCATGCCCTCAAGACGCCGCTGACGGTGGTGATGAACGCCGCCACGGCACAGGCGCCGGACCTTGCCGACACCGTGATTCGCGAGGCGGCGGTGATGCGCCGTCAGGTCGACCATCACCTTGCCCGCGCCCGCGCCGTCGGCCGCCGCGCCGTCGGCCAGTCACGTGCCGAGGTCTGGCCGAGCCTCGAGGCGGTGATGCGCGCGGTCGAGCGGCTCTACGACCAGACCCGCCTCGATCTCGACGGTAACCACGACGCCATCGTGGCGATGGAGAAGCAGGACCTCGAGGAAATGCTCGGCAACCTGATCGAGAATGCGGCCAAGTACGGCGGCGGCAGCGTCTTCGTCACCGTCGATGCGGCGAAGAACGAGCGGTTCTGCGAAATCTGGATCGAGGACGACGGCATGGGCATCCCCGAGGCCGAGCGCACCCGCATCTTCGATCGCGGCGCGCGGCTCGATACCGGAAAGCCCGGCACCGGCCTGGGGCTTGCGATCGTGCGCGATGTGGTGGAGATTTACGGCGGCACCGTCGAACTCGACGAGAGCGAGGATCTGGGCGGGCTGCTGGTGAAACTGAAGCTGCCGCGGACTGGGGCGTAATACGTTTCCCGGCACATTTTTCGGGGTAACCGGCCCTGCCACGGCTTGCGGTCGCGGGCAGGGCGGCTATCTGCGCCGCATAGCCAATTCAGGAGCATTCATGAGCAAGCCCATCAACGTCCCGCTGACTTCGGACGAGATCGAAATGCTGGTCGACGCACTGGAAGTCGATCTCGAGGGTTACCTCGAATCGGCCAAGGAAGCGCGCGGCAACGGCAACCGTGACGACGTCGCGACCTTCACCGAGGCGGCGACGCGGATCCAGACGCTGATGGCGCGCCTGCAGGGTCTGGTGGAAGAGTAAGTCGGTAGTTCCTCCCCGAGCTTGTCTCGGGGAGGGGGACCGCCGACGAAGTCGGTGGTGGAGGGGGAGAGGACGCAGCCCCTCTGTCAGCGACTGCGTCGCCGCCACCTCCCCGAGACAAGTTCGGGGAGGAACTCAGCCCTCGTTCTTCGCCCGCTCGTGGTGGCGGATCACTTCGTCGATCACGAAGCGGATGAACTTCTCGCCGAAATCGGGGTCGAGATGCGCGTCCTCGGCCAGCTTGCGCAGGCGGGCGATCTGGCGCTCCTCGCGGCCGGGGTCGGAGGCGGGAAGGTCGGTCTTCGCCTTGTATTCGCCCACGGCCTTGGTGATCCGGAAACGCTCGGCGAGCATGTGGATCAGCGCGGCATCGATGTTATCGATGCTGGAACGAAAGCCCGCGAGGACGGGGTCGACGGTGCCGACGGTCGAGGAAGTCTGCTGAGTCATCGCAGCGCCCGCTAGCACGGGTTTCCCACTTCTGCCAATCCGGTTGCGGCCACGGTTGATACCGTTTGCACTTGCGTTGCGGTCGCCTTGAGCCCAAAGCGCGCAGCGATGAGCGCAGATATCGTCCCCCTGCAGACGCGCAGGCAGCAACCCTCCCTGGCTCCCATGCTGGCGCTTACCGCGTCCGGCATGAACAGCGTCAATGCCGTCATTCTCGACCGCATGCAGAGTGAGATTCCCCTTATTCCCGCCCTTGCCGGGCACTTGATCTCGGGCGGCGGCAAGCGCATGCGCCCGATGCTGATGGTCGCGGCTGCTGAGCTGTGCGGCTACCAGGGCAACCGCCACCACAAGCTGGCCGCCGCCGTGGAATTCCTCCACACCGCCACGCTGCTTCACGACGACGTCGTCGACGGTTCGGACATGCGCCGGGGCAAGGCTGCCGCGAACATCGTGTTCGGCAATCCGGCGACGGTGCTGGTGGGCGACTTCCTGTTCACCCGGGCTTTCGAACTGATGGTCGAGGACGGCAGCCTCAAGGTTTTGCGGGTCTTCTCCAAGGCCAGTTCGATCATCGCGGCCGGCGAGGTCGACCAGTTGACTGCGCAGCGCCGGATCGAGACGAGCGAGGACCATTACCTCCAGATCATCGGCTCCAAGACCGCCGCGCTCTTCGCCGCCGCCACCCGCATTTCCGCGATCGTTGCGGAAAAGAGCGAGGCGGAGGAAATGGCGCTCGACGCTTATGGCCGCAACCTCGGCATCGCCTTCCAGCTGGTGGACGATGCGATCGACTACGATTCGGAAGTGACCGAATCGGGCAAGGACAAGGGCGACGATTTCCGCGAGGGCAAGATGACCCTGCCGGTGATCCTCGCCTACGCGCGCGGCAATGCCGAGGAGCGCAAGTTCTGGGAGGACGCCATCGCCGGTTTCCGCACCGAGGACGAAGACCTCGCTCATGCGGTCGAACTGATCAACCGCCACGGCTGCGTCGAGGCGACCCGCGAGCGGGCACGGCTTTACGCCCAGCGCGCGATCGACGCGATTGCAGGCTTCCCTGCGGGCGAGGCACGCAACGCCATGGCCGAGGCGGTGGAGTTCGCCGTTGCGCGGCGTTACTAATCAATAAAAGGCCCACCCCCACCCCCACCCCCACCCCCAGCCTCTCCCGCAAGCGGGAGGGGAGCAAGTCGGACCTGCTCTCCCGCATGCGGGAGGGCCGGGAGGCTTGGCAGTCCTGAGCTTGTCGAAGGGCTGCCTAGCCGGACGGGGTGGGCGAAAGCGCCACAGTCCACAGAGATTGCGACACTCTGCAACAAAGCCGTAATTGCAGCGCGAGCACGGCTCGCTTAATGAGGCGCGCCATGCCCTCCTACGCCGACAGGGGCGGATACCAATCCGGTTCGCCTCGCCAACGCCTGATATCCTCACTGCTGTCGGCGGCGATCATCGTGATCGCCTTGCTGATCGCGATCTATCAGACGGCGGTGGCCCCTCTGCGCGAGAAGGCGAAGAACCCCGTCACCTTTAATGTTGAGGGCGAGGATGCCGATACCGGCGCCAAGTCTCCGGAGCCCGCCAAGAAGGCGGAGAAGGCCGAGAAGGACCAGGTCCAACAGCCCAAGGTCGCGGTCGAGACACCGGTACAGCCGATCGAGAAGCCGACCCAGACGCCGGAGAAGCCTGCCTTCAGCTTCCTCAAGCTCTCCAAGTCGGACATGGCGGCGGCCGATATCGGCGGCATGAAGAGTTCGGGCAGCGGCAGTCCCTCGGGCGGCGGCAACAGCGGCTCGACTTACGGTCCCGGCGAGGGGCCGGGCGGCGCCACGCTCTATAATGCAGACTGGTTCCGCAGGCCCACCGATGCGCAGCTCGGCGGCTACATGCCCGCCAATGCCCCGCCCGAGGGCTGGGGCATGGTCGCCTGCCAGACGATCGATCACTATCACGTCGAGAACTGCCAGATACTCGGCGAGTCGCCGCGCGGTTCGGGCTTCGGGCGTGCGGTGCTCAACGCCGCGTGGCAGTTCCAGGTGATCCCGCCGCGCATCAACGGCAAGCCGCAGGTCGGCGAATGGGTACGCATCCGCATCGATTACGGCGTGCGCGCCAGTCCGGGCTGACGTCAGCCCGCCACCGCATCCCAGCGGGCTGTTCCCGGATGGGCAAGGCGGTCCAGCAGTCTTGCCAGCGGCATGGGGCGGGCGATGAAATAGCCCTGCGCCAGCGAAAACCCTGCCAGCCTTGCGCTGACAAACTGGTTCTCCGTCTCGATTCCCTCGATCACGCATTCCAGCGAGAGCGAGCGGGCGAGGTGACGGATCGCCGTGATCAGGCGGCGGCCGGAAGCCTCGTCCAGCCGCACCGCGAAGCTGCGGTCGATCTTCACCATGTCCAGCGGCAACTGGTGCAGCGAGGACAGGCTGGAATAGCCGGTGCCGAAATCGTCAAGCGCGATCCGCATCCCCGTCTGCCGCAGCCGTTCAAGCGCGGCGCTGGCTATGGCGAACTCCGAGATCAGCGAGGATTCGGTGATTTCGATCAGCACGCGGCGCGGATCGCATGCGGAAGCGGCCATGCGCTGGAGCAGGGCATCGATCGTCTGCGGGTTGCAGATGTCGTTGCCCGACAGGTTGAACGACAGGCGCAGACCGGCAGGCAGCCGCGCCAGTGCGTCGAGCGCCTTGTCGAACAGCGTCAACGTGACGTCGCGTGCACGCCCGACGCGCTCGGCAGAGGCGATCAGCAGTTCGGGCGCAATGTCGCCCAGCCGGGGCGAGTGCCAGCGGGCGAGGCATTCGACGCCGATCGTGTCGAGATCGTCGGTCGCCACGATCGGCTGGTAGTTCAGCGACAGCTCGCTCTCCAGGTCGGCCAGCTGCAGCGCTGCGTCAAGTGCCTGCTCGCTGCGGATCAGTCGCTCCAGTTCCTGCGAAAACAGCACGCACTGGCCGCGCTTGTGGTTCTTCGCGTGGTAGAGCGCGAAGTCGGCGCGGTCGAACAGCAGGTTGGCGCTGGCTGCGGTCTCCGGATAGACGGCAAGGCCGGCGGAGCAGCCGACGGAAACCATGATGTCGCCGATGCGTGCGGGTTCGCGGATGGCGCGGCACAAGTCGCTCGCGACGCGTTCGGCCTCGGGTGGCCCGCTCATGACGATCAGCCCGAACTCGTCGCCGCCGAGCCGGGCGACGATGGCGTCGGGAGGGCAGGCGGCGTTCATGCGCGCGCCGATGATCTGCAGCAGGCGATCGCCATGGGCATGGCCGTGAGTGTCGTTGATCGGCTTGAAGCGGTCGAGGTCGATGAGGCCGACGCTGAAGCGGTCGTCGGGTCCGGCGCGCTCCAGCAGGCCTTCCAGCGTGGCGAAGAAAAAGCGGCGGTTGGGCATCCCCGTCAATGCGTCGGTCTGGGCGAGGCGGGCATTCTCCTCGCCGAGTATCTGCGCCTGCTGGCGCTCGTTGTTGAGGTCGCGCTGGGACGTTTCGAGATCGACGAAGGACCGGTAGGAATCGCGCAGGATCTTGAGGATACCGATCGCGACCAGGGTGATGTTCGCGGCGATGGCGACAAGCACCTCATGGCCGATGAACAGCGAATAGGTGAGGAACGTGCCCAGCACGGTGACGCAGACCGCCATGGCCGCGCGGGGCAGGAAGCTGAGGCAGAATACGCAGCCCAGCACCGTTACCGAGACGAAGACGGCGACGTGGCCGTGCTCGTAAGGGCCGCCGTACTGGTCCAGCGTCAGCGACCAGGCGACGAAGGCCATCGAAAAGGCCACCGCGAAGAAATGGGTGCGGCGCAGGCGTCGGCGGACCGCCTCGGGTTCGAGGTCGGCGGGCTTCACCGGGCGGGTCCAGACGATCATGCGCACGACGCACGCCGCGATCAGGATGCTCGGGATCGTGTAGACCAGCAATGTTGGCGCCAACTGGCGATGGGTGAAGGCCAGGACGGCGGCATTGATCGAAAGCAGCCCGTACAGCGGTGGTATGTGCTCGCGCAGGCGCAGATACTGCGCGACGCTGAGAGGGTACTGACCGGCAACGTTCATGGGGTGCGCGTCTGCAATTCGAGAACGGGGAGATCGCAAGTGATCCCGGATAGTGTCCAAGTCTTTATGAAAAGTGCACGTGCCTTGCGAAACGATCCCGTAGTTACAGCCGATCCGGTGATTTTGGGGCAGTAAAGGGCATGGATCGGCGCCGCTTCCAAGTGGGCGGATCAGACGCTAAACGCCCGGGCGTGAGCACGCTACCGATCCATGCCGTCCTGCCTGACCTCCTCGCCGCCTTGCGTGCGGGGACGGGCGCGGTGCTGATCGCGCCGCCCGGGGCCGGCAAGACCACCGCGCTTGCCCCGGCCCTGCTGGGCGAGGGCTGGTGCACCGGCACCGTCATCCTTCTTTCCCCGCGCCGTGTCGCCGCGCGCGCCGCTGCGGAACGCATGGCCGAGGGGCTCGGCGAGGCGGCGGGCGAGACGATCGGCTACATCACCCGTCTCGACGTCAAGCGCTCGGCCCGCACCCGTGTCCTGGTGATGACAGAGGCGATCTTCGTCTCGACGATCCTTGCCGATCCGGAGCTTCCGGGCGTGTCCGCCGTGCTGTTCGACGAGGCGCACGAACGCCATCTCGACAGCGACCTCGGCCTTGCCCTTGCGATCGAAAGCCGCAGCATCCTGCGCGAGGACCTGCGGGTGGTGGTGATGTCGGCCACCATCGACGGCACCCGCTTCGCCCGGCTGCTGGGCGAGGGCACGCCGGTCATCGAGAGCGCGGGCAAGGCCTGGCCGCTGGACCTGCGCTGGCTTGGGCACGCGCCGGACAGGCGGATCGAGGATGCGGTGACCTCGGCCGTCCTCACCGCATGGCGTGAGACGGCACAGGAAGGGCGGGGGGGCGACGTGCTCGCGTTTCTGCCCGGTGTGCGCGAGATCGAGCGCGTAGCGGAAGCGCTGGTCCAGAAACTGCCCTCCGCGCTGGTCCTCCCGCTCCACGGACAGTGCGAGCCCGCCGCCCAGCGTGCAGCGATCCGGCGCGATCCAGAAGGACGCCGCCGCGTGGTGCTTGCGACCGCCATCGCCGAGACCTCGCTGACGCTCGACGGCGTTTCGGTGGTGGTGGACGCGGGCCTTTCGCGCCGCGCGGAGTTCGACAAGGCGGCGGGCGTGACCCGGCTCGTCACGCACCGCGCCAGCCGGGCTTCGGCCGCCCAGCGTGCGGGGCGCGCCGCACGCCAGCAGCCCGGCGTCGCCTACCGCTTGTGGGAAGAAGCCGCGCATGCAGGCCGCCCCGAGTTCGACCCGCCGGAAATGCTGACCAGCGACCTCGCGCCGCTAACCCTTGCGCTGGCGCAGTGGGGGGCAGGCGCTCCCGAGGCGATGGCGTGGCTCGATCCGCCGCCGGTGCCTGCGCTGGAGGCGGCGCGCAAGGGCCTCGCCGCACTCGGCGCGCTGGACAAGGCGGGGCGCATTACCGCGTTCGGCCGCAAGGTCGCGAGCCTGCCGATGGATCCGCCACAGGCGGCGATGATCTTGCGCGCCGCTGAACACGGCGCAGGCGAAGATGCCGCGAAACTGGCGCTGCTGTTGCAGGAGCGCGGTCTAGGTGGCCGTAGCGACGATCTCGCACAGCGGCTCTCGCGCTGGAACGCCGATCGTGCCCCCCGCGCGCAGGCCTCGCGCAAGCTGGCTTCGGGCTGGGCACGCCGTGCGGCCGGACTGGTGCGGGCGGGCGCTTCGGACGATCTGCCGCCCGGCGTGCTTCTCGCACTCGGCCGCCCGGACATGCTGGCACGCCGCCGCGACGGTTCGGGCGAGACGTGGCTGAGCGCCGGGGGGCGGGGCTACGTGCTCGATCCCGCCTCGCCGCTGGCTGCGCGCGAGTGGATGGTGATCGGTGATGCGCAGGGCCAGGCGAAAGGCGCGCGCATTCTTTCCGGTGCCTCGCTGGAGATTGCCGAAGTCGAGGCGTGGCTGGGTGACGCCATCGAACGTCGCACCATTCTGCGCTGGAACGAGGGCGACGCGCGGGTCGAGGCGCGGCTGGAGCGCTGCATGGGCGCCATCACCCTGACGAGCGGACCCGATCCAGCCCCCGATCCCGAGGCGATCCGCGCTTTCCTGATCGAGCGAATCCGTCTCAAGGGCCTGTCGCTGGTGCCGCTGGGCAAGGGCGCGCAAGGGTTTCTGCGCCGCGCACGCTATGCCGGGATCGCGGCGCTGTCCGAAGAGGCGCTGCTGGCGGACCTCGAGGACTGGCTCGGCCCGCTGCTCGGCCGCCGTCTCGACGCGCTCGATGGCGGCGCCTTGTCGCAGGCCTTGCGCAACCGGATGGACTGGAACGACCAGCAGGAGCTTGAACGCCTCGCGCCCGCAGAATTCCGCAGTCCCGTAGGGACCAGCCATCCGATCGACTACGAGGACGAGGGCGGCCCCTCCGTCGAGATACGCGTGCAGGCGCTGTTCGGGCTCGACCGGCATCCCGGTTTCGGTCAGCCGTCGCAGCCGCTCCTGCTCAAGCTGACTTCGCCCGCCGGCCGCCCGCTCCAGACCACGCGCGACCTGCCGGGCTTCTGGCGCGGATCGTGGCGCGACGTGCAGCGCGACATGAAAGGCCGCTACCCGCGGCACCGCTGGCCGGACGAGCCCTGGAACGAGGACCCCAGCCTCAAGACCCGCAATGCCTTCGAAGCCATGAAAGGTGGTGGAGGCCGCAAGGCGTGATTCGCGCTTGATTTCAGCCTCGATTCGAGGGCAAAGCGCTGGCTCATGAGCGCACGCATCTATCAACGCCCGAAGAACGCCATGCAGTCCGGCAAGGCGCTGCTCGATCAGTGGACCCTCGAGTTCACACCGTCGGAGGCTAAGAAGCCCGATCCCCTGATGGGTTGGGCCGGTTCGGGCGACATGCAGCAGCAGGTCATCCTGCGCTTCCCGACCTCGGACGAGGCAAAGGCTTATGCCGATAAGTACGGCATCGAGGCCGCCATCCACGCCACGCCGCCGCGCCGGCTCAAGATCCAGGCTTACGCCGACAACTTCCGCTGAGATATTAGGGGGCACGACTTGACGTTGTACAAATTTTTGTACATATTTACGTCATGGAAGTGCTCCCGTTCTCCGAAGCGCGCGCCAATTTCAAGGCGCTGATGGATCATGTGGTGGACGATCGTTCACCCGTCATCGTTACACGCCAAAAGGCGGAAGCGGTGGTCGTGGTCTCGCTGTCCGACTGGAACGCAATGGCCGAAACCATGCACCTTGTCTCGACCCCGGCGAATTCGACCCGCCTGCGCGATTCCGTTCGGGAACTCGATGGGGGGGAAGGGCAGGAACGCAATCTCGTCCAGCCATAGGAGGCTGGAGTGAAAATCGTTTTCGCCTCTCGCACCTGGGAGGATTACCAGCACTGGGTCGCCAATGACCGTACCACGCTGGAAAGGCTGAATGCGCTGATCGAACAGTGCCGCCGGACGCCTTTCAAGGGGACCGGAAAGCCGGAGCCGCTCAAGGGCGAATTGCAGGGCTGGTGGTCGCGGCGGATCAATCAGGCGGACAGGCTGGTCTATCGCGTCGCCGGAAGTGGAGCGGAGCAGCGGCTGGAAATCGCCCAATGCCGATTCCATTACGTCTGACGCTTGCTTTCCTGTCAAACCACCGCCATAGGGCGCTTCGGGAGTCGGACGGGCGTTTGCGTCCGCCAACTTGGTCAGGTCCGGAAGGAAGCAGCCACAACGGGTTGCGGCGGGTCGTTCGGCTCCTTCATTTTTCTACATCGTTGAATTTTCACGTCTTTGTGTCCTTCTGGATGCGAAGGCTGTGGAACATGCCGGTAAGCGTGCCGCTTTCCTCCTGACATCCCGGGCGCGAACCCCTAGTTTGAGCGACGATGGACGATTCACGCGACATGTTCGGCGATACGCCCCCCTGGGACGAAGACGACGCTGACGACAAGCCCGATGCCGCCGAACTGGAGGCAGCAGGGCAGCAGTCGATGTTCGGCGCTCCTGAGCCGGAAGCGACGCCGGAGCCAAAGCCCACCACTGCCGAACTCGAAGCAGCCGGGCAAAGCGCCATGTTCGCCGAGGCAACCGAACCTGCCGTCGTTCCCGCTCAGCCAAAGCCCGTCGAAGCGCCCTCGGCCAAGCCCGCCCCTGCCGGAACGACAGCGCAGCCCTACCGCGTGCTCGCGCGCAAGTATCGTCCGCAGACCTTCGCCGAACTGATCGGGCAGGAGGCGATGGTCCAGACCCTCGCCAACGCGATCAAGCGCGATCGGTTGGCTCATGCCTTCCTGATGACCGGCGTGCGCGGGGTCGGCAAGACCTCGACCGCGCGCCTCATCGCCAAGGCCCTCAACTGCATCGGCCCGGACGGGCAGGGTGGCCCGACGATCGACCCTTGCGGCCAGTGCGAACCCTGCGTCGCTATCGCCGAGGGCCGCCATATCGACGTCATCGAGATGGACGCCGCCAGCCACACCGGCGTCGACGACGTGCGCGAGATCATCGAGGCGGTGCGCTATGCCGCCGTCTCGGCGCGCTACAAAATCTACATCATCGACGAAGTTCACATGCTCTCGCGCAATGCTTTCAACGCGTTGCTCAAGACTCTTGAGGAACCACCGGCGCACGTGAAGTTTCTCTTCGCGACGACCGAGGTGGACAAGTTGCCGGTCACGGTGCTGTCGCGCTGCCAGCGCTTCGACTTGCGCCGTATCCCCGCGCCGATGCTGGCGGGCCACTTCGCGCACGTCTGCGCAAAGGAAGGCGTCGAGGCCGAGGCCGAGGCACTTGCGATGGTTGCCGCCGCCGCCGAGGGTTCGGTGCGCGACGGCCTCTCGATTCTCGATCAGGCCATCGCGCATGCCGATCTTGATGGAGAAGGCCAGGTCCGCGCCGACAAGGTCCGCGACATGCTCGGTCTCTCGGACAAGAGCGTGCAGCGCAAGCTCATCGCCGCGATCCTGGACGGCAAGGGCGGCGACCTGCTCGACCTCGTCGCGCACCAGTTCGCGCTCGGTGTCGAGCCGATCGCGCTGATGCGCGGCCTCATGGACCTGACCCACCGCGTCGCCGTGGCGCAAGTCAGCGGCAGCGCCGAAGCGCACTCCACCGAGGAGCGCGAGGCGATCGAGGGTTGGGCTAAGTCGCTGCGGGCGGGGCAACTCCATCGCCTGTGGCAACTGCTGCTCAAGGGGCATGACGAGGTGAAGTCCGCGCCCGATCCGCTCGTCGCGGCGCAGATGGCGCTGCTGCGGATCATGCACGCCAGCGACATGCCTGACCCCGGCGCACTGGTCCGCAAGCTGGAGGAAATCGCCTCCCGAGCGCCTGCGGCTCCTGTGGCCGAGCAGGGAAGTGCCGCGTCGGGCGCGCCTGTCGCAATGTCACCGGCTGCGATCTCGCCGCGCTGGGAAGCGCTGGTCGATGATGTCGAGCATGCGGGTGAGATGTCCGCCGCGAACACCATGCGCATGCAGGTGCGGGTGGTCGAGCTTTCGCCCGGCCTGCTGCGCTATGCCCAGCCGCCGGGCTTCAACGAGGACATCGTCGCCGTTCTGCGCGGCGGCCTGCAAGCCGCGACCGGCGAACGCTGGCAGGTCGAGAAAGTCGCGGGAGAAGGCGCGCCCACCCTCGTCGAAGTGCACCAGGTAAAGAAGACTGCCGACGCCGAGGCGCTGCGATCCTCGCCATTGGTCGAGGCGACGCTGGCGGCATTCCCCGGCGCCGAACTCATTCAGGAAGATCGCCAGGCCGCCATCGGCGGTGGCGGCCGCAATTGGAGACGTTGAGATGAAGTCGATGGAAGAGATGATCCAGGCCGCGCAAGCGGCCGCCGAGACCATCCAGAAGCAGATGAACGAAACCCAGGGCAAGCTCGACCAGCTTGAGGTCGAGGGGCTGTCGGGCGGCGGTCTCGTCAAGATCCGCTGTTCGGCGAAGGGCCGCGTGATCGGCGTGGCCATCGACGACAGCCTGATGGTGGCCTCGGAAAAGCCGATCCTCGAAGACCTGATCGCGGCCGCCTACAACGACGCGCGCGTCAAGGCCGACTCGGTGGCGAACGAGGAACTCGCCAAGGCCCAGCAGGGCATGGGCCTGCCGCCGGGCTTCAAGCTGCCGTTCTAAAGCGCGTTTGCCTTTTCGGGGCTTCAACAAGCTCAGCCTGAGCGGTGGTTCGGGCTGGGCTTTTCTTTTTTGCAGTCTTCGCCCCTGGCCCGCTCGTCCTGAGCTTGTCGAAGGACCACGCGCCGACGCTAAGGTCTTGCGCTGAAACGGTGCGGTTCACGCCATTATACCTCGAAATCGGACCTAGCTGGGGATGCCCTCGCAACGTGATGAGGGTAATTTCCTGTAGCGAACAGGCGGGTTTCCACGGCCTTTCGCCTCGAAAAGATTGCAAGGCGACCAAAACCCCCCATATCCTGCGGGAATATGCCGGGGCTGGGCCAAGATGCAGTCCCCGTGCGAGATGATTGGACAAGTGCATTGAACCTGCTTCCGCTTCTGCCGCTGCGTGACATCGTCGTTTTCCCGGGCATGGTCGTGCCTCTCTTCGTGGGCCGCGAGAAATCCGTGGCCGCGCTTGAGGCGGCGATGGCGGGAGACAAGGACATCTTCCTGCTCGCCCAGCTCGATCCCAGCTGCGACGATCCGGATCGTGACGACCTCTACGATACCGGCGTGATCGCCAGCGTCCTGCAGCTGCTCAAGCTGCCGGACGGCACCGTGCGCGTGCTGGTCGAAGGGCAGGACCGTGCCCGCCTCGAAACCCTGCGCTCCGAAACCACGGATGAGGGCGAGATGCTGGTCGCGGGAGTTGAGGCGATAGCGCCGACCGAGGCCGAGGGCACCGAGGTCGAGGCGATGATGCGCACCGTCGTCGACCAGTTCAACGAATACGCCAAGCTCAACAAGAAGCTCAGCCAGGACGCGGGCGAACAGCTCGGCGATATCGAAGATGCGGCCAAGCTGGCCGACACCGTCGCCGCGCAGTTGTCGGCCAAGGTCTCGGACAAGCAGGCGGTGCTTTCCGAGTCCGACCCGCTCAAGCGTCTTGAGATGGTCTATTCCTTCATGGAGGGCGAACTCGGCGTCCTGCAGGTGGAACGCAAGATTCGCGGCCGCGTGAAGCGCCAGATGGAAAAGACCCAGCGCGAATATTACCTCAACGAACAGCTCAAGGCGATCCAGTCGGAACTCGGCGGCGGCGAGGGCGACGAAGGTAACGAACTGCAGGAACTGGCCGAGCGGATCGAGAAGACCAAGCTCTCCAAGGAAGCCAAGGAAAAGGCCGTCGGCGAGCTGAAGAAGCTCAAGTCGATGCAGCCGATGAGCGCCGAGGCAACCGTCATCCGCAACTACCTCGACGTGCTGCTGGGCCTGCCCTGGGGCAAGAAGAGCAAGCTCAAGCGCGACATTTCCTCGGCGCAGGAAATCCTCGACGCCGATCATTACGCGCTCGACAAGGTCAAGGACCGCATCGTCGAGTACCTCGCGGTGCAGGCGCGGACCAACAAGCTGAAGGGGCCGATCCTGTGCCTCGTCGGCCCGCCGGGCGTGGGCAAGACCTCGCTGGGCAAGTCGATCGCCAAGGCGACGGGGCGCGAGTTCATCCGCCAGTCGCTGGGCGGCGTGCGTGATGAGGCCGAGATTCGCGGCCACCGCCGCACCTACATCGGCTCGCTGCCGGGCAAGATCGTGACCAACCTGCGCAAGGCGGGCAAGTCCAACCCGCTGTTCCTGCTCGACGAGATCGACAAGCTGGGCCAGGACTTCCGCGGCGATCCGGCTTCGGCGCTGCTCGAAGTGCTTGATCCGGAGCAGAACGCGAAGTTCCAGGATCACTATCTGGAACTCGACATCGACCTTTCGGACGTGATGTTCGTGTGCACCGCGAACAGCCTGAACCTGCCGCAGCCGCTGCTTGACCGCATGGAGATCATCCGTCTTGAGGGTTACACCGAGGACGAGAAGGTCGAGATCGCCGAGCGTCACCTGATCCGCAAGCAGGTGGAAGCGCACGGGCTCAAGACGGGCGAATTCACGCTGACGCAGGAAGGCCTGCGCGACCTGATCCGCTATTACACCCGCGAAGCTGGCGTACGTACGCTGGAGCGCGAGATCGCGCGGCTGGCGCGCAAGTCGCTGCGCCAGATTCTCGAGGGTAAGGCCAAGGCGGTCACCATCACGCCGGAAAACCTCGACGAATTCGCGGGGATTCGGAAGTTCCGCCACGGCATGGGCGAGGAAGAGCACCAGGTTGGTGCCGTCACCGGGCTTGCCTGGACCGAAGTGGGCGGCGAACTGTTGACCATCGAGAGCGTGACCGTGCCCGGCAAGGGCAATATCAAGGCCACCGGCAAGCTGGGTGACGTGATGAACGAGTCGATCTCGACCGCGTTCAGCTTCGTGCGTGCGCGCTCGCCGCATTACGGCATCAAGCCGAGCGTGTTCCACAAGAAGGATATCCACATCCACCTTCCCGAAGGTGCTGTGCCCAAGGATGGTCCTTCGGCAGGTATCGGCATGGTGACCTCGATCGTCTCGACGCTCACCGGCAATCCGGTGCGCAAGGACATCGCCATGACCGGCGAAGTCACCCTGCGCGGCCGCGTGCTGCCGATCGGCGGCCTCAAGGAAAAGCTTCTGGCCGCCCTGCGCGGCGGCATCACCACGGTGCTGATCCCGGAAGAGAACCGCAAGGACCTCGCCGAAATCCCCGACAACGTGAAGCAGGGGCTGGAAATCATCCCCGTCGCTCACGTGGATGAAGTGCTGGCCAAGGCGCTGACCGAGCCGCTCACCGCCATTGAGTGGACCGAGGCGGACGAACTCGCCGCTGCGCCGGCAGCGCACACGGCTGCGGCCGGAGCCACCGCGCACTGACTAACGGTTGCCGATCCTCTTCCCGCTGGAGGAGGATCGGTGCCGGGTATCGCTCTTGGCCGACGCTGTGGGCCGACTGTCGCCATGCCCGATCGCTACTTTCCGCCTTCGGAATTTCTGCAGGCCGTCATTGTCGATGACGTGTGTTTCGGTGGCCATGTGTTCGGCGAAGCGAACCTGCAGCGGCTCATTGCGGCGACCCGTCACACAGACGCGGCCAATCGCGATTGGGCGGTGATGCTGTTGTCTCAACTGAAACTGGATCGACCGGACGTCCGCGCCGCTTTGTCCGAGGCGGCTGAGGATGATGCCTCCGAGGTACGCGTCGAGGCCATTCATGGGCTCGCGCTGATAGACCCTCGCGCGGCTTTGCCGTTCCTGTCGAAGGCCCTGCGCGGTGAAACAGTGTCCATGCCCTTGCTGGAAGCTGCCGAACTGGTGGCGGACCCCATGCTGATTTGCGACCTTGAGGCTTTTGCGGAAGAATCTGACGATGCCTTTCTCGACACTCTGGTGGCCAATCGCGATCGCCGCATGCCGCGCCTCGATAGTGAAGTGAGATTTGCATTGTCCAAATCGATCCGCAGTTTCGGTCAGTTTCTCAGCGTGTTGATGTTCAAGTAATTCAATGTGGCGGTATTTGTCATGAACTGGCGAATAGCGTTTGATTGACTGTGTTTTGCCGCTCACTTACGATCCCGTCAGAATACTGGTGAGGGCAGTCATGGCGGGGGAAGTGGCGGAATTCGGCCCGGTCAGGGGGCGTGCACGGATCGATGTGATCGACGTGATGCGTGGGATTGCGATCCTCGGTATCCTCTACATGAACATCCCTTTCATGGGCACCAACGTGTCGTCGTGGATGCACGACTTCCGCCGACTGTCCTGGAGCGCGGCCGATCAGACCACCTGGGCGACGATCCAGATATTCTGGGAGGGTACGCAGCGCGGGCTGTTCGAACTGCTGTTCGGCGCGGGCGTGCTGGTCTTCACGGCCAAGGCGATGAAGCCGGACGATCCGGTGGCGGTCGCCGATCTCTATTATCGCCGCAATCTGCTGCTCGTCCTGTTCGGCTTGACCGATATCTTCGTGATCGGCTGGGTGGGTGACATTCTCCTTGCTTACGGCCTGTGCGCCTTGTTGCTGTTTCCGTTTCGAAAGACCCCGCCCAAGGTGCTGCTGGCGATGGGCATGGCTTTCGCCGCGCTCATGGCGGTGGGCTGGCCGGGCGGGGGCGGCGTGATCGGCTATCAGGAGCGGGTTGAGCGTATCCATAAGGTCGAAGCGCTGCAGAAGAAGCGCGCCGAAGGCGTGAAGCTCTCGGGCGAGGACAAGAAGACGCTCGACAAATGGCAGGAGAAGGTGGACGCGCATGACCTCTCCAAGCCGCCCAGCAAGGAAGCGCAGGTCGCCATCGATGCCGAGCGCAAGGCGCGGGCGGGATGGCCGCATCAATACGTGATGTTCGCCTGGTTCATCTGGAACAAGGTTTTCGGCGACGGCAATGGCCTGTTCTTTACCATGCTGGAGGCGGTGCCGGCGATGTGTCTCGGCATGGCCCTGTTCAAGTGGGGGGTAATCCAGGGCGGGCGCTCGATGGGGTTCTACGCCGGACTGGCAATCGTCGCATATGGAGTCGGCTGCGGCCTTCGGGCCTGGGACGTGGCGGAAATCTACAAGTTCACGCCCTGGCCGACACCGGGCACGATCGCAGGTGAGTTCGCGAGGCTGGCCGTGACCGTGGGGCATGTCGGCCTGTTCAACCTGCTGATGAAGACGCAGGCGGGGCGCACGGTGCTTTCGCCGTTCAAGGCGGCGGGGCGGATGGCGTTCTCGATCTACATTCTCACCAGCATCGTCACGCTGTGGTTCGTCTTCGCGCCTTGGGGGCTGGGGCTGTGGGGCAAGTTCGGCTGGACCGAACTGGCGATAGCGGCGACGGTGATCGATGTGGTCATGCTGGTCCTCGCCAATGTCTGGCTGCGGTTCTTCCTCAGTGGGCCGCTCGAATGGATATGGCGCTCGCTGACGTACTGGAAGCGTCAGCCGTTCCTGCGCCCGCAGGTGTCCGAGCCTTCCGCAACCGCAGCGTTTGCCTGACGCTGGATCGTCCGGAACCTTCGCAGCTTGCCCTGAGGGGCGTGGACGGGTAACCCGCGCGGCGTATCTGCGTCCGCTTGCCCGGGCGCCTTTAAAGGGAATTTGCCATGGGTTACCGGGTTGCCGTCGTCGGTGCGACGGGGAATGTCGGCCGTGAAGTGCTCAACATCCTTGCCGAGCGCGAATTCCCGGCGGACGAGATCGCCGCCGTGGCTTCCTCGCGCTCTGTGGGCACCGAAGTCGAGTATGGCGATACCGGCCGTATGCTCAAGGTGAAGAACCTGGAACATTTCGACTTCACGGGGTGGGACATCGCGCTGTTCGCCGCGGGTTCGGACGCGACGAAGATCTATGCGCCCAAGGCGGCCTCGCAGGGCTGCGTGGTCATCGACAACTCGTCGCTCTACCGCATGGACCCCGACGTGCCGCTGATCGTGCCCGAGGTGAACCCCGAGGCGATCGACGGGTACAAGGCCAAGAACATCATCGCCAACCCCAACTGCTCGACTGCGCAGATGGTCGTCGCGCTCAAGCCGCTGCACGACAAGGCGAAGATCAAGCGCGTCGTCGTCGCGACGTACCAGTCGGTGTCCGGCGCGGGCAAGGCGGGCATGGACGAACTGTTCGAGCAGAGCCGCGCGATCTTCGTCGCCGACCCGGTCGTGCCGCGCAAGTTCACCAAGCAGATCGCCTTCAACGTGATCCCGCACATCGACGTGTTCCTCGACGACGGCTCCACCAAGGAAGAGTGGAAGATGGTGGTCGAGACCAAGAAGATTCTCGACCCCAAGATCAAGGTGCAGGCCACCTGCGTGCGCGTTCCGGTCTTCGTCGGCCACTCCGAAGCGCTCAACATCGAGTTCGAGAACGAGATCAGCGCCGAGGAAGCACAGGACATCCTGCGCGAGGCGCCGGGCGTGATGCTCGTCGACAAGCGCGAGGACGGTGGATACGTCACTCCGATCGAGGCGGTGGGTGACGGCGCTACCTACGTCAGCCGCGTGCGCGAGGACCCGACCGTGGACAACGGCCTGGCGCTGTGGTGCGTGTCGGACAACTTGCGCAAGGGCGCGGCGCTCAACGCGGTGCAGATCGCGGAACTGCTGGGCCGCCGCCACCTCAAGAAGGGCTGAGGGGCGCGCTTGCAATCGGCTCGGCGGTAGCCACCTAACCTTCACCTGATACCGGGATGGAGGATTGCATGGACGCCGCCGAGACGAAGAACGCCCTCGAACTGCTGGCCGCGCGGCTGGAGACGCTGTCGGCGGTGCTCGACAAGGCCGAGGAATGGGCGGCAGAGGCGGGTGTCGCGTTTGACGAACTGGCGGCGGCGCGGCTGGCCGGGGACATGCATCCGCTGGCCTGGCAGGTCGCGGGAACCTGCACGCAGCCGCTGCAGTTCGTCGCCTGGAGCCGGGGCGCGGACCTGCCCAACGAAGTGCAGCCGGTGGTCGACTGGGCAGAAGCCCGCGCGGTGCTTGCAGACACGATCGCGCTGCTGGCTACGGAAGTCGCGGCCGTCACGCCCGAAGCCAAACGGATCGTGCTGGAGCGAATGGGCGTTTACCTCGAACTGCCCGCGCAGCGCTATCTCGACGACTGGATCCTGCCCAACCTCTACTTCCACCTGACCACGGCTTACGCGATCCTGCGGATGAAGGGCGTGCCGCTGGGCAAGGCCGACTTCATGCGGCACATTGGCGGCGATATCCGGCCGCTGGCGCCCGAGCCGGCGTCATGACGCGGGCAATGACCGGCGGCTGCCAGTGCGGCCGCATCCGCTACCGCGCCGAGGTTGAGCCCGACAAGGCATACTTGTGCCATTGCCGCATGTGCCAGCGGGCGACCGGCGGGGTGTCGATCGCGTTCGTCAATGCGCCGCAGTCCGCGGTGCGGTGGGAGACGGAGCCGGACTGGTACGCCTCATCGCCGATCGCGCATCGGCCGTTCTGCTCGCAGTGCGGCACGCCGCTGGGCTTCGCATTTCTGGACGGGGACAACATCGACCTGACCGTCGGCAGTTTCGACGATCCCGCGCCGTTCCGCCCGAGCCAGAACTATGCGACCGAAAGCATGTTGACGGCATGGACCGACGTGCGGCACTTGCCCGGCATGACGAGCGCCGAGAATGCGGGCGTCATGGACCGATGGAAGGCCGCCGGTCTCGAGCCGCCTGAATGACCGGAAAGCGAGTTTGCCTGTGAGCGATGTGAAGACCGATTTCGTCGAAGGTTTCGGCGGGGCGAAGCTCGCCCTACACACCATGGGCGATACCGGCGGACGGCCGTTGGTGCTGCTGCACGGGCTGTTCTCCAGCGCCGAGGTGAACTGGATCAAGTTCGGCAATGCGAAGATCCTGGCCGATGCGGGCTTCGAGGTGTTCATGCCGGACTTGCGCGCTCACGGGCAGAGCGACGCCCCGCACGATGCGGATGCCTATCCGTCCGACGTGCTGGTGCGCGATCTCAAGGCGGTGATCGGCTCGCTGGGCCTTTCGGAATACGACCTCGGCGGCTTTTCGCTTGGCGCGCGGACGGCGGTGCGCGGCGTGCTGGCGGGGCTGGCGCCGCAGCGGCTGGTGCTGGGCGGAATGGGGCTGACGGGCCTGTCGGGCTGGGCGAAGCGCAGCGCGCATTTCGTCGACGCCATCGACCGCTTCGGGACCATCGAGCGCGGCGACAAGGCGTTCGTGGCGCAGGCTTTCATGAAGTCGATGAAGATCGACCGCGTGGCCGCGCGCCTGCTGCTTGGCTCGGTGGACGACACCGCGCCCGACGCCATCGCGCAAGTGACGATGCCGACGCTGTGCGTGTGTGGCGCGGACGATCGCGACAACGGCTCGGCGCAGGACCTCGCGGCGGCACTGCCGCAGGGCACTTATGCCGAAGTGCCGGGCAATCACATGTCGTCGGTGACGTTCAAGGATCTCGGCCGGGCGATCGCTGGGTTTCTGGGCTGACCGCGCCTATCGTCATTGCGAGCACAGCGTAGCAATCCAGGGCAACACCGAGCGGCTCTGGGTTGCTTCGTTGCGCTCGCAATGACGGTGCGGATGTTTCAGGCGAAAGGCACGGCCTCTTCCGGCCAGCCGTCGAAGGTTTCGGTGAGTGCGGCCCAGTCGTCTGCGAAGCGGATGTTGATCGCACACAAGGTGGCGTCGTCCGGGCGGGAGGCCTCATGGCCGTCACCGGTCGTGTCGACGAAGACGAAGGCGTCGCCGGGGCCGCCGGTCACGCGGCGCAGGTCTCCATCCGTCACGGTAATGGTGAGGCGGCCTTCAAGGATCGTCTGGAGGCTGCCGAAGTCCCTGGCGGTGTGGAAGATGTCGGTGAAGGCGAGGCCTTCCCATATCACCGTGCGCCAGCCAAGTGCCGGGCGCGGCGGGTCGAGGTAGGACAGGCCGCCCGCCATGGTCACGGGCTTCATGCGGGAGCGGCCTTCCGGCGTGGCGTAGACGACATGGATCGGCATGTGGAGCGAGCGTCCCCCTTGCTTGATGGAAGCAGCCCGCAGCATGGTCGCAAAACCTCGCTTCAGTGTGCCCGGCCACTCCTTTGATCGCTTGGTGGCGATGCATTGCTGCACTCGTGACCGCGGATATTCCTTCGCCAGCGGTTGATCCCGCGCGAGGGGCGACTAGTCTCGCGGCCATTCAAAGGTTCAGAGAGGTTCCCCCATGAAATTCGCCTCCACCGCGCTTGCCGCATTGGCTGCAAGCCTTTCGTTCGCCGTCGTCCCGGCCCATGCGGAGGATTACCCGCAGACGGCAGAGGGTGCCGCGAAGTTCGTCGCCGATGCCGAGAAGGACCTGTTTGACTTCTCGCTGGGTAACAATCAGGCGAACTGGGTCAATTACACCTACATCACCGAGGATACCGACGCGCTGGCGGCGAAGTCCAACGGCGACCTCACCGAGAAGCAGGTGAAGTACGCAGTCGAGGCGGCGAAGTTCGCGAAGGTTTCCGGTCTCGATGCGGACGTGTCGCGCAAGCTGGGCATCCTGCGTCAGGGCATCGTCCTGCCCGCGCCCAACACGCCCGGCGCGGCGGCGCAGTTGAGCGAGATCACCACGCGGCTATCGTCGGCCTATGGCAAGGGCAAGGGCACGCTTGACGGCAAGCCGATCAACGGCTCGGACATCGAGGCGGAGATGGGCAACCTGCAGCACAGCCCGGCCGAATTCGCCGAAATGTGGACCAGCTGGCACGACAACGTCGGCGCGCCGATGAAGGCGGACTACGCGCAGATGGTCGGCATCGCCAACCAGGGCGCGAAGGAACTGGGCTATGCAGACGTCGGTGCGATGTGGCGTTCGGGCTACGACATGACGCCCGAGCAGTTCGCGGCGGAAACCCAGCGCCTGTGGGAAGAGACCAAGCCGCTCTATCTGGCGCTGCATACTTACGTGCGCCGCAAGCTGAACGAGAAGTACGGCGATGCGGTGCAGCCGCGCAAGGGGCCGATCCGCGCCGACCTGCTCGGTAACATGTGGGCGCAGGAATGGGGCAACGTCTACCCGCTCGTCGCGCCGCAGGGTGCGGGCGATCTCGGATATGATATCGGTGATCTGCTGAAGGCGCAGGGCAAGAAGCCGCTCGACATGGTGAAGGCGGGCGAGGGCTTCTATTCCTCGCTGGGCTTCGATCCGCTGCCGGGCACGTTCTGGACCCGCTCGATGATCACCAAGCCCGCCGACCGCGAGGTGATCTGCCATGCCTCGGCATGGGACGTCGACAACAAGGACGACATCCGCATCAAGATGTGCACGAAGGTCAATTCGGAGGATTTCGTCACGATCCACCACGAACTGGGCCACAACTATTACCAGCGCGCCTACAACAAGCAGCCATATCTCTACCTGAACGGCGCCAACGACGGCTTCCACGAGGCGATCGGCGACTTCATCGCGCTGTCGATCACGCCGCAGTACCTCGTGCAGATCGGCCTGCTCGATAAGAGCAAGGTCCCCGGCGCCGACAAGGACATCGGCCTGCTGCTGCGTCAGGCGATGGACAAAGTCGCGTTCCTGCCGTTCGGCCTGATGATCGACCGCTATCGCTGGGGCATCTTCGACGGCTCGATCCAGCCCGCCGACTACAACAAGGCGTGGACGAAGATGCGCCTCGACTATCAGGGCATCACCCCGCCCTCGGCGCGCTCGGACGACGGGTTCGATGCGGGCGCGAAGTTCCACGTTCCGGGCAACACGCCTTACACCCGCTACTTCCTCGCGCGGATTCTGCAGTTCCAGTTCTATCAGGCGGCGTGCAAGCAGGCCGGGTGGAAGGGGCCGCTGCACCGCTGCAGCTTCTACGGCAACAAGAAGGTCGGCGAGAACCTGAATGCGATGCTGGCGATGGGCATGTCGAAGCCCTGGCCCGAGGCGCTCAAGACGTTCACCGGCTCGCCGCAGATGAGCGCCAAGCCGATGCTGGACTACTTCGCGCCGCTCAAGAAGTGGCTCGACGCGCAGAACAAGGGCGAGACTTCAGGCTGGTGACCCGCATGGCGCCGCGCCACAGGGCATAATCCCCGGCGTAGAAGTCCTCGATGAAGGCTTCCTGGCTGGGATTGAGCCGGATCGGCGCGGCGGCTTTATTGCTGCGGTTGAGGCGGGGCAGGGCGTCGAGTTCGTCCAGCCCCATGATGGCGCCGAGGCTGTCGATCTCCTCGTAGGGGATCAGGTTTTCGACGCGGCAGTCGCCCCTGGCGTCGGTCAGATACCAGGACTGCGGGCGGAAGATGTGGTCGATGTCGAACGGGCTGCGCGCGGTGGCGAGGTGGTCGATGGCGTCGTCCACGGTTTCGAACGCGCGGTAGCGCGCGTTGAAGGGGCGGGCGACCTTGCGATCGCGGGTGCCGCCGTTGCTGGCATAGGCGAAGGCCGAAAGGAACCGGCAGACCGGGTCGCGCAGGATGGCGAAGCTCGGAAGGTCGAGCACGCGCGGGGCGACGCTGGCGTAGTAGCGCACGGTTTCGTGCTTGATCTGGGTTCCGTAGAGCTGGTGGCAGACCGAGGTGCCCGCGTTCTTGGGCACATGGATGAACAGCACGCCGCGCCGCTGGATGGTCGTGATCCGCTCGCGCCGCTTGGCGTTGGGCCGGTAGGGCAGCGGGGATCGGGCCAGCCTTTCGGGCACGTCGCTGACGAGGCGGACGCGAAAGGCGGAGGCGATCAGGCGGTTGATCCCGGCAGTGCCGGCGGTACCTGAAGTCGAAGTCTGGGAGGGCTTTGGCATGCCCCGGACGCTATGGGGCGAACTTGAACCTGCAATTTCATCAATATTTCATTCAGGCGAGCGGAAGCGCCCCTGCGGCGAGTACCGCAAGGACGCATCCATTCCCGGTGGACAGGGGCGATTCGCATCGCCCCTGCGCCTTCGATCAGAAGTCGACGGTGATGCCGGTGAAGAACGTCCGACCGTAGACGTCGTAGGTCGACGGATAGGTGTTCGACTGCTCCTGGTTGTCACCAAGGACCGGCGGCTTCTTGTTGAACATGTTGTTCATGCCGATGTTCCAGGTGAAGCGCTTGGCCACGTCGACGCTCGCGCTGAGGTCGAAGTAGTTATAGGCCGGGATGTGGTCGACCGCATAGCCGCCGGTGTCGTCGTCCACTGCCGAGAGGTGGCGCCATGCCAGCGACACGCTCAGGTCCTCGGTCGACCAAGTGGCGCGGCTGTTGAGGCGCCACTTGGCGTAGACGTTGCTGCAGCTCAGGCCGAACTTGCCCGCGCAGTCGACCACGAGGTCGGGCAGCGAGGCCATCGGGCGGAACGTCCAGTTCATCAGGTAAGACCCCGCGACGCGCAGGTTCAGCTTGCTGGAGTTGTTGCGGCCGAACGCCAGCGGGATGGTGTACTGCGCGTCGAAGTCGATGCCGTCGGTCTTGACGCCGCCGGTGTTGCTCAGGTTGTCGATGGCGCCGACGATGGTGCCGGTGCTGTCGCGCGGCAGCAGCGAACAGGTGCTGCTGTCGTAGGACGTGTAGTTGTTGCCCGCGTCGCCGTAGCAGGCCGTGAGCAGGTTGGCGGTGCCGACGGCGGTGATGAAGTTGTCGATCTTGATGTGATAGTAGTCGGCCGTGATCGACAGGCCCGGGATCATCTGCGGCTGGAGCACGACACCGAAGGTGTAGGTGTTCGCGGTCTCCTCGCGCAGCTTGGTGTTGCCGCCGTTGTAGCTTTCGATCTGGGTCGCGGCGGCGTTGTACTGGTCGTTCCCCACGTCCGCAGCGGCGACGCCCGAGGCGACGCAGGCGGCGTAAAGGTTGGAGTAGCTCGTCGCGTCCGGGGTCGAGCACGGGTCGGTCGCGGTCTCGAAGTTCTGCGAGCTGCCGCTGTAGAGGTCGTTCACCGTCGGCGCACGCACCGCGCGGGAGAACTGGCCACGGAAGCTGATGTCCTTGATCGGCGCGTAGACGAGCCCGGCCGAGAAGGTGCCCACCGACTTGGCCGCCGTCGAGTAGTACGAGTAGCGGGCCGCGCCGTTGAATTCGAGGCGCTCGATGAAGGGCTTGTCGGCGATCAGCGGCACGTCGATCTCGGCGAACAGTTCCTTGACGTTGTAGCCGCCTGCCGTGGCATCGCTGGCGTTGAAGCCGACGACGTCGCCGGAGGACAGCAGTTCGTCCGGGTTGTAGCTGCCGTGCTCGGAGCGGTACTCGGCGCCGAACGCGAAACCGGCCGGGCCTGCGCCGAGGTCGAACAGGTTGTTGTTGCTGATCGCGCCGCTGACGACCTTCTCGGTGATGGTCGAGCGGTTGACGGTGTCGATCGACAGGAAGTCGACCGCCGCGTCGCTGATGTTGCCCTCGCCGAAGATGTTGACGGGCACGCAGCCGTTGCTGGTGTCGGTGCAGACGAGGTTGCCGTTGGCGTCATAGGTCGTCAGCAGGCCCTGCTGCAAACGGCTGCGCGAGATGTTGCCGTACTGGTACTCGGTCCGCCGGGTGCGCGAGAAGCTGGCGTAGACGTCGTAGCTCCAGTCGTGGCCGATGTCGCCGCGCGCGCCGATCAGGCCGCGCACCGCCTTGCTGTCGGTGACCTGCACGCGGTCGCCGATCTCGCTCAGGCGGCGGTAGATGTTGGCGGTGGTGTAGCCATCGCCGTCGGTGTCGTAGCCCTGCAGCAACGCCTGGCTGTCGGCCGAGAGGAACGAGCTGTCGTTGTCGATCGAGAAGCTGCCGGTCACCGGGGTCGGCGCGAGCTGGTTCTTGACGCGGTTGTGGACGTACTGGCCCTCGGCATAGAGGGTCAGCGCGTCGCTGACGTCGAAGTGCGCCTGCGCGAAGACGAGTTCGCGCTTCTGCGGGACCTGCAGGTAGTTCTCGGTCGCGTAGTTGTAAGCGTCGGTGCTGCTGTCGTAGGCCGAATAGCTGCCGTCCTGCCCGAACTTGTAGTTGGTGCCGCCCAGATTCATGCGCGTCGCCGGGATCGACGAGGAGCCACCCGCGACGAGGGTGCCATCGTCGCCGTCGGTCATGGCCGTCTTGGTGTAGCTGCGCGATGCCTGCGTGATCGCCTTGCGCTGGCTGTACTCGCCGTAGACGGTGATGTTGCCGCGGCCGTCCGCGAAGTTCTTACCCGCCAGAATGCCGCCCGTGTACTGCGCGCCGTCACCCGCGTCGGTCAAACGGTAGTTGGCGTTGGCCTGGATACCGTCGTAGTCCTGCTTCGTCACGAAGTTGACGACGCCGGTGACCGCGTCCGAACCGTAGACGGCCGACTTGCCGCCGGTCACCACGTCGACGCGCTCCAGCAGGGCGGTCGGGATCGTGTTCAGGTCGACGATCTGGTTGGTGTCGTACGAGACGTAGCGGCGGCCGTTGACCAGTACCAGCGTGCGCTGGGCGCCGAGGCCGCGCAGGTTTGCGGTGGCGACGCCGTCACCCGGATTGTTCGAGGCGCCGGTCTGGTCGGGGACCAGCTGCGGGATTTCCTTCAGAACGTTCTCGACGTTGACCTGTCCGGTCGCCTTCATCTCGGCGGCGGTCACGGCCATGATCGGCGCGGCCTGCTCGAGGTTGGCATTGCGCAGGCGCGAGCCGGTGACGACGATCGCGTCGCCGGTATCGGCCGCGTCCGTGGCGGAGGGCGCTTCGTCCTGCGCGTGCGCTGCCGCGGGCAGGCCCATCAGCAGGGTCGAGGCCAGAAGCAGACGCTTCATGTGGGGGGTCATTGATGCTCCTTTCGCAGATTCCGGCGGTGCGAAATCCTCGACGCCGGAAGCAGGCGAGTGCGTCTGCTCCCGTAAGGATCAGACTGTCATCATATAATCATCGATGTGCGGATAATGAATTGATGGCGTTGTATATCGATCACATCTATTTCAATATTGGAAATAAACGTGAAATATACCTGAAATTCATTTCACATATGTTTCATTGAAAATAAGTTAATCGAATTCAGTTTCTATATTGAATGCAGGATTATTCGCGAAAGTAAATGTTCTGTGGCCGTTTGGAAGGCTTGCGATGACATTGGGAATAAGATTGCGCTTGAGCCTATCGTCGTTTCGGAACGCGGGCATAAAATTACCAACCACCAGAACATTCGCGCGAGTGCGCGTAGCGAAATTCTGCAGGCTCTCTGCGTGTTAAGCGGCGTATCACGAATATATCCCGCGAGGGAGAGTAGCCGTCCGCCGCTTTTCTGCAGGCGCAACGAAAAAGCCGACCGCCGCTCAGGTCGCGACGGTCGGCTTCGTGTTCTGGCCCGGTAGGCTGTTTCCTACCGGAACGGCGGCTCGTTGAACGCGCGCAGCTTGCGCGAGTGCAGGCGGTCACCCTGTTCGCGCAGCAGGTCGCAGGTGATGAGGCCGATCTTGAGGTGGCTGGCGATCGCCTCTTCATAGAAGCGGTTGGCCTGGCCCGGCAGCTTGAGTTCGCCGTGCAGCGGCTTGTCCGAGACGCACAGCAGCGTCCCGTAAGGTACGCGGAAGCGGTAGCCCTGCGCGCTGATCGTGGCGCTTTCCATGTCGATGCCGATCGCGCGGCTCAGCGAGAAGCGCTTGGCGGACTCGGTGTAGCGCAGTTCCCAGTTGCGATCGTCGGTGGTGACGATGGTGCCGGTGCGCATCCGCTTCTTGAGGTTCGCGCCGCCTTCGCCGCTGACGACCTCGGCCGCCTGCGCCAGGGCCAGCTGCACTTCGGCGATGGCGGGCAGCGGGATCTCGGGCGGCAGCACCGGGTCGAGCACGTGGTCGTCCCGCAGATAGGCATGGGCGAGCACGTAGTCGCCGATGCGCTGGCTTTCGCGCAGGCCGCCGCAGTGGCCGATCATCAGCCACGCCTCGGGGCGCAGCACCGCGAGGTGATCGGTGATGGTCTTGGCGTTGGACGGGCCGACACCGATGTTGACCAGCGTGATGCCCGAACCGTCCTTGCGAATGAGGTGGTAGGCGGGCATCTGGTGGCGGCGCCATGCGGTGTCGGACAGGCGTGCGCGCGCGTTCTCAACCGGCGCGTCGAGATAGAGGCCGCCGGCGCCCGAAAGCGCGACATAGCCGTCCGAGCCGACTTGCGTGCCCGCCCAGTCCACGAACTCGTCCACATAGCGGTGGTAGTTGGTGAACAGCACGAAGCGCTGGCAGTGGTCCGGGCTTGTGCCGGTGTAGTGCGCCAGGCGCGCGAGGGAGAAGTCGGTGCGCAGGCCGTCGAACAGGGCCAGCGGGTGCGGTTCGTCCTCGGCGGCGAGGAAGGTGCCGTCGGCGATCTCGTCTCCGATCATCGCCAGTTCGGTGCTGGGGAAGTGGCTCGCCAGTTCCTGCGGCGTGACGCTGCCGACCGAGACGCCTTCGAGCACGTAGGGGAAGGGGATCTCCTGCGTGGAGGCGGCTACCTCGAATTCCACTTCGTACTCGGCCTCGATCAGCGCGAGCTGTTCCTCGAGGTAGGAGGCGAAGAGATGTGGGCGCGTAACGGTAGTGGCGTATGTGCCGGCCATCTCGAGCCGCCCGAACGCGCGCGAGGCGCGGGCGTTGAGTTCGGTGCCGCGATACGTGATCCGCAGCTCAGGATATGTCCAGAGGCGGTTCGCGCGGCGATCTGCTGGGGGGAGGGTGCCGTTCTCTACGAAGGCGGCGATATCGGCCTTGAGAGTGGAAACGGCGGCTTCGTAAACGCGGACCAATTCCGCGATGGTTTCTTTCATCTTCTGCATGGCCATCTATTACGCATTCCGTGCTGCGGCGCAATAGGGGGCGATATGGGCAGGGTGATGACGGTGTCCTTGCGTCGTCCCGGACTTGATCCGGGACCGCTGGCCGTGAACAACCCAGCTTTCCGCGCACTGGAAGATCGTGCCTAAAGACCGCCAGCGGTCCCGGATCAAGTCCGGGACGACGACAGCTCCAGCGAGAGATACGTCACCGTCTTGCCGTTCTCCAGCAGCGCCTCGCCGATGGGCGTGAAGCCGAGGGCGGCATGGAAGGCGTCGGAAGCCGGGTTGGGCGGATCGGAATTGACCTCGCAGACCACGCGCTCGTGGCCCGCGGCGCGGGCCGCTTCGAAGAGGCGGGCGTAGAGTTGGCGAGCCAGGCCCCGACCGCGCGCTTCCGGGGCGACGACGACGCGGTCGACGTAGACGAAACTGGCATAGCGCCGTTCGAACCAGCGGTAGTTGGCGCTGTCGTATGCGGCCCCGGGCGCGAAGGCGAGGAGTAGGGCGTCCAGGCTTCCGATCCGCGCGGCGAGGAATGCCTCCTCCACCAGCATCGCCATGCGCGCTTCGTCGGCGAAGGAGAGTGCGACGGCGTGGGCGTTGTTGAGCGCCAGCATCGCGCCGCGCAGAGATGCGTCGGTGCGGTAGTCGGCGGGGGTGACGGAGTGGATCATGGTTTTCCGGGTCTGCCCGGCCGAGGGGGCTTCGACAAGCTCAGCCTGAGCGGGATTTGGATTTTCATTGATCGTCATTGCGAGCGCAGCGAAGCAATCCAGAGCGGCGCTGAATTGCCCTGGATTGCTTCGCTGCGCTCGCAATGACGAAGGGGGCATCGGATGCTCTGAGAGCCTGCTCTCAACACCGCTCAGGCTGAGCTTGTCGAAGCCCCATGGGCACGAACCAGCATTGTGCCAAAAGGAAAAGCCCCCGTTCCGCTGGGGAACGAGGGCTTTGCTATTCCTCGGTAACCGAAGGAAAGGCTCAGGCCTGGGCCTCGCCCTCTTCCTCGGTTTCCTCGACCGCGATTTCGCCGGGTTCGGCGTTCGGGTCGTAGGCTTCGGTGAAGCCCGAGACGTCCTGTTCGAACATCGCGGCCATCACGTCCACGCCCTGCGACTGCAGTTCGGCTTCGTCGGGCGAACGGGCGACGTTCACCTTGACGTTGACCGCAACTTCGGGGTGCAGCGAAACCTTGACGTCGAAGATGCCGAGCGTCTTGATCGGGCGCTCGAGCACGATCATCTGCTTCGACACGTTCGCGCCTTCGGCGTTCAGGCCGTCGACGATGTCGCGGACCGAGACCGAACCGTAAAGCTGGCCCGAGTTCGACGAGGCGCGGATCAGGACGATCTGCTTGCCTTCGACGTTGCCCGAGTTGGCTTCGGCAGCCGAACGACGCTCAGCGTTGTCGGCTTCGATCTTGGCGCGGTTGGCTTCGAAGACCTTCTTGTTCGCGTCGTTGGCGCGGAGGGCCTTCTTGTTCGGAAGCAGGTAGTTACGGGCGTAACCGTCCTTGACCGAGACGACGTCGCCGATGGCGCCGAGCTTCTCGATGCGTTCCAGGAGGATGATCTGCATGGGTAGGTCCCTCCCTTACTTCACGATGAAGGGAAGCAGGCCGATGTGGCGGGCACGCTTGATAGCCTGGCCCAGCTCACGCTGCTTCTTTGCGGAAACCGCGGTGATGCGGCTGGGGACGATCTTGCCACGCTCGGACATGAAGCCCTGGAGCAGACGAACGTCCTTGTAGTCGATCTTCGGCGCGTTCTTGCCCGAGAACGGGCAGGACTTGCGGCGGCGGAAGAATGCACGTGCCATGGAAATCAGTTCCCTTCACGTTCGCGACGGCGAGTACGCTCGCGGTCGGTCTTGCGCATCATGACCGAAGGGCCTTCCTCGTGCTCGTCGACGCGGATGGTCACGTAGCGGATGACGTCTTCGTTGATCTGCGTCTGGCGCTCGAGCTCGGCGACGACGTCGCCCGAAGCCTCGATGTTCAGCATCACGAAGTGAGCCTTGCGGTTGCGCTTGATCTTGTACGCGAGATTCTTGAGGCCCCAGGTCTCGGTCTTGACGACCTTGCCCTGGTTCGACTCGACGATCTCGGTGGCGGCGGCAGCAAGCGCATCGACTTGCGCCTGGCTGAGGTCCTGGCGTGCCAGGAACACGTGCTCATATAGAGCCACGGCAGCTTCCTTTATCTAGTCTAACCGATCGCTGGCGACTCGCGGGATTGCGAGGCCCCTCCGGCTTTCTTTGGGTTTCCCTGTGTCCTCGGACTTTGGGGAAGGGGCGCGCTTAGCGGATTTTGGACGGAATGCAAGCGCGGTGTGGGCAGAGAAGGGGGAAGCCCACCCCCGGCCCCTCCCGCAGGCGGGAGGGGAGAAGTGAGGTCAGCCCTCCCGCTCGCGGGAGGGCCGGAAGGCTTGGCAGCTTGCTGCCTAGCCGGACGGGGTGGGCCCTGTGACTCCCGCAGCGTTTAAAATTGCACACAACAGGTAAATTGTTGCGTGCTCGCGACAGGACGTTAGCAAGGCGTGATCCCCCCATCTGGTGTGAGTCGTCCATGAAGAAACCGTATCGTCGCGCCGCGCTGGCGCTTCTCGCCGGCGTTGCCCTTCCGTTTTCCGTTTCAGCGCAGGAAGTTGGCACTGCTTCCACGACCAAGGGCGCCACGGCGGAGACGGTGACCACGCAGCTTCCGCGCAGCGTTCGCCCCAGCCACTACGACATCACCGTCACTCCCGATGCCAAGGCGATGACCTTCGCGGGCAAGGCGGCGATCACGGTCGACGTGGTCGAGGCGACGCAGACCATCACGCTGCAGGCGGCCGAGCTGACGATCGCCAAGGCAGCGCTCACCAAGGGCGGCAAGAAGGCCGGTACGCCCACCGTTTCGCTCGACGAGGCCGCGCAGACCGCGACCTTCACGTTCGCCAAGCCCATCGCCCCGGGCAGCTACGTGCTGTCGATCGACTATGCGGGCAAGATCAATACGCAGGCCTATGGCCTTTTCGCGCTGGACTACAAGGCGGCCGACGGCTCGGCCAAGCGCGCGCTGTTCACCCAGTTCGAGAACTCGGACGCGCGCCGCTTCATGCCTTCGTGGGACGAGCCGTTCTACAAGGCGACCTTCAGCCTCAAGACGATCGTGCCGACCGAGGAAGTCGCCGTCGGCAACCTGCCGGTGGAAAGCCGCAAGGATCTGGGGGGCGGCAAGACGCTGGTGACCTTCGGCACCAGCCCCAAGATGTCGACCTACCTGCTGTTCTTCGGCCTCGGCGATTTCGAGCGCAAGACCAAGATGGCGGGGGACACCGAAGTGGGCGTGCTCACCAAGAAGGGCGATCTGGCGCAGGCGGATTACGCGCTGGGCGCCTCGGCCGACCTGCTGCCGTGGATGAACGAATACTTCGGCGAGAAGTACCCGCTGCCCAAGCTCGACCACATCGCGGCGCCGGGGCGCAGCCAGTTCTTCTCCGCCATGGAGAACTGGGGCGGCATCTTCTACTTCGAGAACGCGATGCTGCTCGACCCCAAGATCGCGTCCAACGCGCTGCGCCAGCGCATCTTCACGGTCGTCGCACATGAAATGGCGCACCAGTGGTTCGGCGATCTCGTCACGATGTCGTGGTGGGACGACCTGTGGTTGAACGAGGGCTTCGCCTCGTGGATGGAAAGCCGCGCGGCTGCGAAGTTCCACCCCGAATGGCACCCCGAACTGACCGCCACCGGCGAGCGTGAGCGCGCCATGGACCAGGACGCCTACGTCACCACGCACCCGATTATCCACCACATCGCGACCGTTGAAGAAGCCAGCCAGGCCTTCGACAACATCACCTACGCCAAGGGCGAGGCGGTGATCCGCATGCTCGAAGCCTATGCCGGTTCGGACGAGTGGCAGAAGGGCGTGCAGGCCTACATGGCGCGCTACAAGCACTCCAACACCGTCACCGACGACCTGTGGCGCGAGATCGACAAGGCTTCGGGCAAGCCGATCAGCCAGATCGCGCACGACTTCACGCTGCAGCCGGGCATTCCGCTGGTGAAGGTGACGTCCTCGTGCGCCGCCGGTTCGACGACGCTGGCGCTGGAGCAGGGCGAGTTCACCCGCGACCGCGCCGACAAGCAGCCGCTCGCCTGGCGCGTGCCGGTCAGCGCTGCGGGCACGGACGACACCAGGGCCGAGACGCTGCTGCAGGGCAAGGGTTCGCTCAAGGTCGCGGGCTGCGGTCCGGTCGTCGTCAATGCGGGCCAGTCGGGCTACTACCGCGTGCTCTATGATGCGAAGACCTTCGCGGGTCTGGTCAAGGGCATCGCTTCGGTGCAGCCGGTCGACCAGCTCGGCATCCTCAACGATGCGGTGGCGCTCGGCTACGCGGGCAACCAGCCGATGGCCGACATGCTCGACGTGGTGAAGAACCTGCCCGCCAATGCCTCGCCGCAGGTGATGGAGCGCGCGGCCAAGGTGATCGGCGGCCTAGCCGACTTCGCCAAGGACAACGCGAAGCGCAAGGCGGCTCTCTCGCGCTTCGCCACGAAGCGCCTGCTGCCGGTGCTGAACACGCTGGGCTGGGAGCCGAAGGCGGACGAGCAGGCCACCGCCGGCGACCTGCGCGCCACGCTGATCGACACGCTGGGCGCGCTGGGCGAACCCTCGGTGGTCGCCGAGGCACGTCGCCGCTTCGCCGATCCGGCCTCGATCGATCCCTCGGTGAAGGTGGCGGTGCTCACCGTCGTCGCGAAGAACGCGGACGCGGCGACCTGGGACAAGCTGCACACGATGGCGCAGGAAGAGACCTCGGCGCAGGTCAAGACCACGCTCTACTCGCTGCTGGGCCGCGCCAACGACAAGGCGCTGGCCGACAAGGCGCTGGCCCTGTCGCTCACCGACGAGCCGGGCGTGACCACCAGCCCGGTGATCGTCAGCGCCGTCGGCGGCGAGCATCCCGAGCAGGCGTTCGACTTCGTCCTCGCCAACTACGATGCGGTGATGAGCCGCGTCGATAGCTCGGGTGCGACGCGCTACGTCGGGCGTCTGGCCACCGGCAGTTCCGATCCGGCGATGCCGGCCAAGCTGGACGCCTATGCGAAGCAGCGCCTCGCGGCCGGTTCGCGCCGTCCGGTGGACGAGGCGATCGCCAAGATCCAGAACCGCATCCAGGTCGGCCAGACCCGCATGCCGGAAGTGGACGCCTGGCTGGCGAAGCAGGGGTATTAAGGAGCGCTTCATCCTCCCCGTCGCGTAGCGATGGGGAGGGGGACCGCCGCCGCAGGCGGTGGTGGAGGGGGAGCTGACGCCCCCTCCGTCAGCCCTGCGGGCTGCCACCTCCCCATTGCTTCGCAACAGGGAGGATTTGGCTATCAGGCCATCGCCAGGATCATGGCTCGCACTTGCGGATAGACCTCGCGCTCCCACTTCGAGCCCGAGAACACGCCGTAATGCCCCACGCCCGGCTGCAGGTGGTGCCGCCTCAGGTGGGGCCTCAGGCTGGTACACAGCAGGTGCGCCGCCGCCGTCTGGCCCACCGCGCAGATGTCGTCGCGCTCGCCCTCGACGGTGAGCAGCGCGGTCTTGCGGATCGCCGCGCAGTCCACCCGGCGGCTGCGGTGCACCAGTTCGTCGGCCGTGAACAATGCGATGTTCGTTTCGGCGACGGGTAGATTGCGTCCGATGTGCCGTGAGGGGTTTATCGAACTGGTAGGCTGCTTTCAGGCAGCGGCCATTTTGGGCAGGACTGGGGATAGCCAGGCGGCGATGAGGGCGCGCAAAAGCGCAGTCAGCCATGCGACGAGCAACCTGAGATTGTGCCCCGCGGCGACCAGGATGGCGTTGATGGCATCGCCGGTGGCACCGGCGAGGTGATTGCGCTCGAGCAGGCCATCGGACTTGGTGTGACCGATGATCGGTTCGATGGCATTTCGTCGCCTGAGCTCGCGCTTGATCGTGGGTGAGGTGATCCCGCGGGTGTGGGCGATATAGACCCTGGCCTGCCCGCCATGCTTGTGCCCCTTGTAGCCGCGATCGACATAAGCCCGCTCAACGGTGACGCCGGTCAGGCGCTCGACTTGCTCGATCTGCCCGGACAGGGTGTGGCCATCATAGGGGTTGCCGGGCAACGCCTGCATGCCGACGATGAACTGGCCGCCGGCGGTGCGGGCGTTTGTCACCGCGATCGAGGTCTTTACCCCGAACTCGTAGCGGGTCCGCGCCTTGCCCTTGGCGATGCATTCCACCTCGGGCGCGTGCAGGGCATAAAGCTTGTCCGTGCTGCCAGCCTTCTGGGTGAGGATCTTCGCCACCCGCTCGCGGACGACGGCAAAGGCGGCCTCGAGTTCCTCATTTCCGGCGATCTTGCGGCCGATGTCGCGGTCGAGCCGGCCCAGCCAGGTGCGAAGTTTGCGCACCCAACGCATCGCCTGCTTGTGACCGCGCCCGTGGATCAGCCGGGAGACATCGCGCCGAGCCTGGCGGCCCACCCGCAGGAATGACTGGCGCAGCTTGATACCGTGCTTGCGGGCAATCCGGTTCAGCCACTCGATGCCGCGTAGCAGCAGGTGGCTGTCGGTGGGATGGGCAATCGCCTTGGTCTGTACAGTCGTGTCCACCGTCACCCGCTCGCAGGCCTGCGGCGGCATTGCCCTTGTTTCCATCGCCACGCGCAGCGTCTCGGCGAGCAGAAGTTCCAGCTTGTCGGCCCCGATCCGGTTCCGCCAGCGCGTCATCGACGAGCGATCCAGTGGCAGCTTGTGGCGGAAGTACTGCTCACCGCAAAAGAATTGGTGGTACGGGTTCTCGACCCAGCGGGCGCAGACGGCTTCGTCCGACAGGCCCTCCATGTGCTTGAGCAGGTGCAGGCCTGCCATTAGCCGCGTCGACAGCCCAGGGCGGCCTTTCTCATGGTAGAACCGTCCATAGGCCGCATCGAACCGTGACCAGTCGATCAGCCCCGCCAATTTCACCAGCGCGTGTTCCATGTCGACCATGTTGTCGAGCTGACTGCGGAACAACTCGTCACTGCGCTGCGCGGGCTTCTTCGGAGGCATCGGCAAAACCTCTTCGTTTCGTCCAACTCAATGAATCACGACCCGACTTGCGAGGAAAGCCCCTACGTGCACGGGCGCGCGTAATCGCAAGCTTTTCGTCCGATTTCCCCAAAACCTTGCAAATTCGATTACTTCATATCCACCAAAACCCACGCCTCCCTGCGGGCTTCAGCGCTTTTCACAGACGACCAGTTCGCCCTTCGCCAGCTGCGCCTGCTGGAACACCCGGTCGATGGTTTCGAGGTAGAACTCCGCCGTCATGTCCAGCACCGCGAGGTACTCGTCGTAGAAGTCCTCGATCTTCGCCGCTTCGTCCATCTCCAGGTCGGCGAGGTGCTGGTAGAGCTTGCGGAACTGCGCATTGTGCCGCCCCATGTTCATCGACATGAACGCGGTGAGCTGGATGAACCCCGGATAGACCTTGCGTCCACCGCCCTTGTAGCGCCACGGAACGGTGTGGATGAGGTTGTTCTCGAACCAGTCGTAGCTCTGCGCATTGGCAAGCTCGTTCACCACCGTGGGGGATTCGCGTACGTCCACCGGCCCGCCAAGCAGCGACATGGTGCGCGGCTGGCACGGGTCGTCGTCCTGTGCCATCAGCGCCACGGCCGCCAGTACCGGCACGCAAGGCTGGCACACCGCCAGCACGTTGGCGCCGCGCCTTGCCGCCGGATCGCCGATCTCCTGCAGGAAGCGAATGACGTAGTCGATGTATTCGTCCAGCCCGAACTTGCCTGCGGAGAGCGGCACGTCGCGCGCGTTCTTCCAGTCGGTGATGTAGACGTCGTGGTCGCGCAGCAGCGTCGCGACCGTATTGCGCAGAAGCGTGGCGAAGTGGCCCGAAAGCGGCGCCACCACCAGCACTTTGGGTTGCGGCGTGGTCACCTCCGGCTTGGCGAAGTGGAGCAGATCGCCGAAGGGCAGGGCCAGCGCCACGTCCTCGACCACCGGCGTCATGGTATTGCCGCAGAGCACTTCATCGATGTCGTAAGGCGGGCGCTTGTGGGTGATCGTCGATTTGTCGAACGTCTCGGCCAGAGCGAACAGGCGGCGCGCCATCGGCATCGTCTTCGCCCCGCCCAGGAACTTGTCGCGAAAACCGGTCGCCGCGCGTGCGGTCAGGCGCGCCGGGGTCAGGACGTCGCAATAAGCCTGGTAGGCGTCATAGAGCATCCGCAATATCCCTCAGGCACCTCGCGATTCGGCGAGTGTGCACGCAAACGGTTGTACAATCATGCTGCGCTGCATCATAACGTTAAGCAAGCTGAATGAAGGGGCAGGTCATGGTCGATTCCGGTGCAACGCTGACGATCTCCAGCAAGACCTATTCGGCGTGGTCGCTGCGCGGCTGGCTGCTGTGCCGCCTTGCCGGGCTGGAGGTGACCGAGAAGATGGTCGCCAACGATGCCGCCAACCGCGCGGAACTGCTGCTGCTCTCGCCCTCGGTGCTGGTGCCGCGCCTGACGTGGCAGGGAGCGAGCGTGTGGGACACTCTGGCGATCGCCGAGTTCCTCAACGAGCAGTTCCCCGGCGCGCAGATGCTTCCGGAAGACCCGATCGCACGGGCGCATTGCCGCTCGATCTCGGGGGAGATCCACTCGGGCTTCACCAATTTGCGCTCGGCGCTGCCGATGAACCTGAAGGTGCGCCATGCGAAGTTCCCTGTGTTCTCCGGCGCGCGTCCGGACATCGAGCGCATCGAGGCGATTTGGCTCGAGTGCCTCGATCGTTACGGCGGCCCGTTCCTGTTCGGGGCGCAGCCGACCGTGGCGGACGCGATGTATGCCCCGGTGACGACGCGCTTCGTCAGCTACGCGGTGGCGTTGCCGGAGCCGTGCGAGGCCTATTGCCGGACCATCGCCGAATGGGACCCGATGCGCGAATGGATCGCGGCTGCAAAGGCCGAGCCGGAAGAAATGGAAGAACTCGACGTCGAGTTCTGATGAGGACGGCCGCCGCCCGGCATGCCCGTCAGTGCGCGGAGGCCGAGGAAAAGGTGTTCATGACGACGACACCGCTGATGATAAGGGCCATGCCGATCACGGCGGCGGTATCCAGTTTCTGGCCCTGGAAGACCCACGCCGCAGCTGAAATGAGAACGATCCCCGCCCCGGACCAGATGGCATAGGCAACGCCGGTCGGGATCGTGCGCAGCGTCAGCGACAGGCAATAGAATGCGACGGCATAGCCGAGGATGGTCGCTGCCGCCCAAGGCAGGCGGGTGAAGCCTTCGGACTGTTTCATCGCAGTCGTGGCGAACACTTCGGTGAGAATGGCAATGGCCAGCATGATATAGTTCATGCCTGCCCACGTAGCACATGGAGTATGGCGGGATTTGGGCAAACCGAACGCCCGCTTTCCTACACCCCGCCCGGTCCGATACCTTGCGCCAATGCCCGGTCGAACCGCTCCGCCCCCCATAAGGTTACACCACAAGTTGACACCTGCCGGTCGCAAGGTGACACATCTCGTGCAAAATGTGTCACCTTGCGCCCGCAAGGTGACACTTTCCGGCCTAAGGTGACACCTTTGCCCTCTGGACCGTGTCAACCGTGTAAACCTGTCACCTTGTGCAGACACGGAAACGCCCGACGGTCGGGGGAAACGACCGCCGGGCTTCCGGACCTTCCGGGGGAGGAAGGCAGTGCAAGCGTTGGATCAGCGCAGCAGCGAGAGGACGTTCTGCTGGCTCTGGTTGGCCTGCGCCAGCATCGCGGTGGATGCCTGGCTGAGGATTTGCGCCTTGGCCATCGCGGTGGTTTCGGCCGAGTAATCGGCGTCCTCGATGCGGCTGCGGGCGTCCGACAGATTGGTGGTGGTGTTGGTCAGGTTGTTGATCGCCGATTCGAGGCGGTTCTGGCCGGCACCGAGCGAAGCGCGGGTGGCGTTGACGTCCGATAGCGCCGCATCGACGTTGGTAAGCGTGGTCGCCGCCTTGGTCGCATCGGTCACGTCGAGGGCAGTCGCCGAGACCTTGGTGCCGTCGATCGCCTTGGAGGTCAGCACGACCTGCTGGCCGCCCTGCGAGCCGGTCTGGATGTTGAAGGTCAGGTCAGCGCCTGCGGTGGTCGAGATCAGCGTGTTGCCGTTGAACTTGGCCTGCGTGAAGCTGTCGTTGATCTGCGTGGTGAGCGCGGTGACTTCCTGCTGCATCGCCGCGCGGTCCGAGGTCTGGTAGGTGCCCGATGCCGACTGGATCGCCAGTTCGCGCACGCGCTGCAGCATGTTGCCGACTTCCGACAGCGTGCCTTCGGCGGTCTGGGCCAGCGAGATGCCGTCGTTGGCGTTGCGGATGCCCTGGCTCATGCCGCGGATCTGCGAGGTCATCGAGGTCGAGATCGCGAGGCCCGCCGCATCGTCCTTGGCCGAGTTGATGCGCTTGCCGGTCGACAGGCGCTCCATCGCGGTGCCGAGAGCCTTGTTGGCCGAATTCGATGCGTTCGAGGCGCGGATCGCGCTGATGTTGGTGTTGATGACTGACATGTGTTGAACCCCGGTAAGCCTTTCGAGCGGCCCCGGAAGTGGAGCGCTCTTCACATGTCCAGAAGAACGGCGGGTGCGCGCAGGATTTAAGTCCGTTTCGCTTTCGCTTGATCACAGGCTGATTACCCCGCATGCAGCGGCTTCGTTCGCACTTGCAAACAAAAGGAAATAGAATGCCTTCCGGCCTTGTCGCCCTGCTTGACGACGTTGCGGTCATCGCTCGTGCCGCTGCCGCCTCCATGGACGACGTGGCGGCGGGGGTGGCCAAGGCCGGCACCAAGGCGGCGGGCGTGGTGATCGACGATGCGGCGGTGACGCCGGGCTACGTCACCGGCTTTACGCCCGATCGCGAACTGCCGATCATCTGGAAGATCACCAAGGGCTCGCTGTTCAACAAGCTGGTGATACTGCTGCCGGTGGCGCTGCTGCTGAGCGCCTTCCTGCCGATGGCGATCACCCCGATCCTGATGGCGGGCGGCCTCTACCTCGCGTTCGAGGGCGCCGAGAAGGTGCTGGAGAAGCTCGGCGGCGAGAAGCACGGCGAGACGCTGGACGATCCGGTGAGCGATGTCGCCACTTTCGAGAAGACCCGCGTTGCCGGGGCGATCCGCACCGACCTGATCCTCTCGGCCGAGATCATGGCGATCGCGCTGTCGCAAGTGGAGGATTCCAGCTTCATCGCCCGCGCCGTGGCGCTGGCGGTGGTGGGCGTGCTCATCACCATCGGCGTCTACGGCGCGGTGGCGCTGATCGTGAAGATGGACGACGTCGGCCTGCACCTGACCAAGAAGCCGGGCGCGAGCGCGCAGGCGCTGGGGCGCGGGCTGCTGAAGGCCATGCCGATCGTGCTCAAGGTTCTGGGCAGCGTCGGCACGGTGGCGATGCTGTGGGTCGGCGGCGGGATTATCCTCCACGGGCTGGAGGAACTGGGCCTGCCCGCGCCCGCACACGTCGCGCATAGCGTCGAGCATGCGCTGGCCGAGGCGACCGGGCCGCTGGGGCCGGTGTTCGGCTGGCTGGGCTACGCTGTGGCTTCGGCAGTGGTCGGGCTGGTGCTGGGCGCGGTGGTAGCGGTGGTGGTGCACCTCGTCGCCAAGGCGCGCGGCAAGGGACACTGAGGCGGAGTTTGAAGGCGGCGTCGTCCCGGACTTGATCCGGCACCGCTGGCCGTGGACAGCCCGGATCGAAGCGGGGCGCCCTGCCGATAGCCCTCGCCTGAAGACCGCCACCGATCCCGGATCGAGTCCGGGACGACGTCAGGGCAGGGCGGCCAGAACATCCTTCGCGAACACCGTCAGCGTATCGTCCCGCGCGCCCATGATGACCACGCGGTCGCCTGCCTGCGCGATTTCGGCGATCCGCTTCCCGCAGTCGGCGCGGCTGGGCACGTATTCCGCCTTGCCGCCGTGGCTTTCGATCAGCCGGACAATGCGTTCGGAGCCTTCGCTGCGATCCACGGTGCCGCCGAAGTAGACCGGGTCGCAGAGGATCGTCAGGTCGTCCGGCCCCAGCAGCCTTGCGATGACTTCGGCCAGTTCGGCACCCATCTGGCGTAAAGGGCCATAACCGTGCGGCTGGAAGAACGCGATGACGCGGCCCGGATGCACCTTGAGCGTCGAGAGCGTCGCCGAGACCTTGTCCGGGTTGTGCCCGAAGTCGTCGATCACCGCGATCCTCGAGGGCGAGGTGCCGACCACGTCGAAGCGCCGCGCCAGCCCCGCGAAGCTGCCGAGCGCGGCCACCGCCTCGGCAACGGGCACGCCGGCGGCATTGGCGGCAGCGATCGCGGCGAGCGCATTGTAGAGGTTGTGGCGGCCGGGCACCTTCAGCGTCAGCGCATGCTCGGTGCCGTCGCGCCTGTCGAGGATCGTGGCGGACAGCGAAGTCGGCCCCTCGACCACGTCTATCGCGGCGATCTGGGCTTCGGGCGAAGTGATCCCGAAGGTCACCAGCGAGCGCGCCCGATGGGCCAGCGTGGCGGTTTCCGCATCGTCGAGGTTGATCGCCGATACTTCGGCGCGGGCGAGGAAGTCGCCGAACAACTCGCGCAGTTCCTCGAGGCTCTTGTGATCGAGGCTGACGTTGCCCAGCACCGCCACCTTGGGGCGATAGAGCGCGATCGAGCCGTCGCTTTCGTCCACCTCTGACACGAAGGCATCACCCTGTCCGACGCGGGCACTGGCAAAGGGCGCATCGGGGCGGACGAAGTTCTTCATCACCGCGCCGTTCATGATCGTCGGATCGCGACCTGCCGCGGTCATGATCCAGCCGGTCATGCCGGTGACGGTCGATTTGCCCGAGGTGCCGCCAATGGCCACGCCGAAGGGCGCGGCATTGAACAGTGTCGCCAGCAGTTGCGCGCGGCTCATCCGGGGGCACCCGAGCTGCGTCGCCCGTACCACTTCGGGCACAGTGTCCTCCACCGCAGCCGAGGCCACCAGCGTCTGCTCGGCCGAGATCACGCCGCTGCCGTCCTGCGGGAACAGTTCGAAGCCCAGCGATTCGAGCCAGGCGAACTTCTCGGGCGTCCGGCCCTGGTCGCGGCTGCGGTCCGAGCCGCCGATGCTCGCGCCGTGGCCCTTGAGGATCAGCGCCAGCGGCAGCATGCCGGAGCCGCCGATGCCGCAGAAGAACCAGGGGTGAGTAGTGAGGTCGCTGGAGGGTGTTGGCAGGTCGGTCATAGACCGCAAGCCGTATGCGGCCTTGCCCGCCGTGACAACCTCGATAGGAATGCATGGCATGACACGTATCGCCGTCTGCGCACCGTCCACCCCGATCACCCGCGAGGATGCCGAGGCCGTCCGCGCGCTCGCCGCTGCCGAGTTTCCCGGCGTGGAACTCGTCGTTCACGAGCAATGCTTCGCGCAGGAGGGGCACTTCGCCGGAACTGACGAACAACGCCTCGGTGCTCTGCTGGAGTGCGCCAACGATCCATCCGTCGATGCCGTGTGGTTCGCGCGGGGCGGCTACGGTGCGTGCCGGATTGCGGAGGCCGCGCTGGAGCAGATGGGTCATGCGGCGGTCGGCAAGACCTACCTCGGCTATTCGGACGCAGGCTATCTGCTTGGCGGGCTCTATCGCGAGCGGATCGGCAAGCCCGTCCACGGCCCCATGCTGGCGGACATTCGGCGCGCAGGTGGCGCCGATGCGGTGCGCCGTGCGCTCGCCTACCTCGCGGGTGACAAGCAGGGCCTCGAACCCTCGCTTGGCGGCGAGCGCCACGCCGTCGCCGCCTTCAACCTGATGACGCTGGCCATGCTTGGTGGCACGCGGCTGATGCCGGGGCTCGCCAACCACGTGGTCATGGTGGAGGAAGTCTCCGAATATCTCTACGCCGTCGACCGCCTGTTCTTCCACGCGACCGCGCATCTCGGCGGCATCGCGGGCCTTCGCCTCGGCCGCGTCAGCGACGTGCCGGAGAACGACCGCCCCTTCGGCACCGATGCCGAGCAGATCGCGCGCTACTGGTGCGAACGCCACGCGATCGCTTTCCTCGGCGTGGCGGACATCGGTCACGATGCCGCAAATAAGATAGTTCCCTTCGGCTGACGAAGACGCCACTCTCCAGCTCAAACAGAACGGGAGAGATTGATGGCGCCCTTGCCGATCCGCCAGATCGCCTACTTCGTGCCGGATGTGCGTGCCGCTGCGCAGGCACATTCCGCGGCCTTCGGCTCCGGGCCTTACTACGTGGCCGACCATATCGCGCTGACCCGCGCCGTCCATCGCGGGGTGGAGCGCGAACTCGATCACTCCAGCGCCTACGGCCAGTGGGGCGAAGTGATGATCGAGTTCTGCCAGCAGAACAATCCCGGCCCTTCGGCCTTTCATGACCTCTATCCGGAAGGCTCGGGGAGGGAGGGACTGCATCACGTAGCCTTGTTCGTCGATAATCTGGATGCAGCCGTCGCCGACTTCACCGGGCGAGGGGCTACGCTGGCGCTAGACGCGCAGATGACCAACGGGTTCCGTTACGTTTTCCTCGATACGATAGCGACTTACGGGCACATGCTCGAATTGTACGAGCCGACCGACAACCTCAAGGGCTTCTACGAATACGTGCGGCGCAAAGCGGGCGACTTCTCGAAGGGCGTTACCCAGGACATCGCTTTCGGGTGACGTGCGTGTCTCAGGGCTTGCCCTGAGCGGCCAAGGTCAATAACCCGCCGCGCCACAATCGATTCGCAATCGGCGAGAGGCTCCCCGCCCGCCGTGCAAGCCAAGGAGCGGTCGCAGATGCGTGCATTCGTTTTCCCCGGACAGGGTAGCCAGAAGGTCGGCATGGGCGCCGAACTCGCACAGGCCAGCGCCGTCGCGCGCGAGGTCTTCCAGGAGGTCGACGAAGCTCTCGGCCAAAACCTGTTCCGCATCATGAGCGAAGGCCCCGAGGACCAGCTCACCCTCACCGAGAACGCCCAGCCTGCGATCATGGCGAACGCCATCGCGGTGCTGCGCGTGCTGGAGAAGGAAGGCGGCATCAGCCTCGCCGACAAGGCGGACTTCGTCGCCGGTCACTCGCTGGGTGAGTACACCGCGCTCTGCGCCGCAGGGGCCTTCAGCCTTGCCGACACCGCGCGCCTGCTGAAGCTGCGCGGCCAGTCGATGCAGGCCGCCGTGCCGGTCGGCGTGGGCGCCATGGCCGCGCTGCTGGGCGCCGACATCGAGAAGGCCACTGCGCTCGCCGAAGCGGCGGCCGAGGGTCAGGTCTGCACCGTCGCCAACGACAATGACCCCACGCAGGTCGTGATCTCGGGCCACAAGGAAGCAATCGAGCGCGCCATCGCGCTGGTCAAGGATCACGGCATCAAGCGCGGCATCGCGCTGCCGGTCTCGGCACCGTTCCACTGCCCGCTGATGCAGCCCGCCGCCGACGCCATGGCCGAGGCGCTCGCCGCGACCCCTCCGGGCGCGCTGCGCGTCGCGCTGTTCGCCAACGTGACAGCGGCGGTGGTGACTGACCCGGCCGAAGTCCAGCGTCTGCTGGTGGAGCAGGTCACCGGCCGTGTCCGCTGGCGCGAGAGCGCCATCGCGATGCACGCGGCGGGCGTGGAGCGCTTCGTCGAGATCGGCGGCAAGGTCGTCGGCCCGATGATCAAGCGCTCGGCGGGCGAGGTGGACGTCGTGGCCGCGATCTCGATGGCTGAGATCGAGGAGCTGGCCAAGAGCCTCTGATTTTCCGCATGGCCCCGGGCTTGACCCGGGGCCATGCGCCGTCTGATTAAGCATCGCCGGGATGGCGATCTAGGAGTTTTGCCATGTTCAACCTCAACGGAATGACTGCCCTGGTGACCGGCGCAAGCGGCGGGATCGGTTCGGCCGTGGCCCGCGCTCTGGCGGCGCAAGGTGCGCGCCTCGCAATTTCGGGCTCTAATGCCGACAAGCTGCGCGCCTTCCGCGAAGAACTCGACGAGCACACCCCGCAGCATCTGCAGGAAGTCGACCACGTCTCCATCGCCTGCAACCTGGGCGATGCCGAGCAGGTCGAGAAGCTGGTCCCCGCCGCGCTCGAGTCGCTGGGCAAGATCGACATTCTCGTCAACAACGCCGGCATCACGCGCGACAACCTCGCGATGCGCATGAAGGACGAGGAGTGGGATCAGGTGATCCGCATCAACCTCGAATCGACCTTCCGCCTGATGCGCGCCGTGACCAAGCCGATGATGAAGGCGCGCTATGGCCGCATCATCAACGTGACCTCGGTGGTCGGCACTACCGGCAACCCCGGCCAGATGAACTACTGCGCGGCCAAGGGTGGCATCACCGCGATGTCCAAGAGCCTCGCGCAGGAAATCGCCAGCCGCGGCGTGACGGTGAACTGCATCGCACCGGGCTTCATCCGCACGCCGATGACCGACGTGCTGCCCGACGCGCAGAAGGACGCGCTCAACGCCCGCATCCCGATCGGCCGCATGGGCGAGGGCGACGAGATCGCTGCCGCCGCCGTGTACCTTGCCAGCAAGGAAGCGGGCTACGTCACCGGCCAGACCCTGCACGTCAACGGCGGCATGGTGATGGTGTGATATGAGGCCGGGGAGGGGCCTTGTCTCCTCGCCGCAACCTCATTCGTCATTGCGAGCGAAGCGAAGCAACCCAGGGCAGCCCAATGCTGCCCTGGGTTGCTTCGCTTCGCTCGCAATGACGTCTATATGGCAACTAGCGGGATCGATTGGGCCGCAAACCCCCGATTTATCCCCAGATTCGCCGTATTTCGGCCACTTCCAGCTTGCCGCTGCCCCGACTCCCGTTAGAGATAGTCGTCCGAATTTAAGGGATATCCTTATCCCGTGCCCGACCAAGGGGGACTTGAGGCTGTCATGAAGGCCACTATCGAACGTTCCACGCTGCTGCGCTGCCTTTCCCACGTGCAGTCGGTCGTCGAGCGCCGCAATACCATTCCGATCCTCTCGAACGTGCTGATCGAGGCCGCCGCCGGCGGTGCGCTCAAGATCATGGCGACCGACCTCGACCTGCAGGTCGTGGAAACGCTGAGCGCGGTTTCGGTGGAGCAGGCCGGTGCGATCACCGTCTCGGCGCATCTGCTGTTCGACATCGCGCGCAAGCTGCCCGAGGGCAGCCAAGTCAGCCTCGATTCGGCGGACAACCGCATGGTCGTGAAGGCCGGTCGCAGCCGCTTCCAGCTGCCGACGCTGCCGCGCGACGACTTCCCGATGATCGCGGAAGGCGAACTGCCGACCAGCTTCGAGGTGCCCGCCGCCACCCTGGCTCAGCTGATCGACCGCACCCGCTTCGCGATCTCGACCGAAGAGACGCGCTACTACCTCAACGGTATCTTCCTGCACGTCAGCGACGAGGAACTGAAGGCCGCCGCCACTGACGGTCACCGTCTGGCGCGCTTCACCATCGCCCGTCCGGACGGCTCGGAAGGCATGCCCGACGTGATCGTGCCGCGCAAATGCGTAGGCGAACTGCGCAAGCTGCTCGAAGAGGCGCTGGACACCAACGTCCTCGTCGACCTGTCGGCCAGCAAGATCCGCTTCACGCTGGGCGGCGAGCACGGTGTGGTGCTGACCAGCAAGCTGATCGACGGCACCTTCCCGGACTACACCCGCGTCATCCCGACGGGGAACGACAAGCTGCTCAAGGTCGATCCCAAGAGCTTCTTCCAGGGCGTGGACCGCGTGGCGACCATCGCCACCGAGAAGACCCGCGCGGTGAAGATGGCGCTGGACAGCGACCGGATCACCCTGTCGGTCACCTCGCCCGACAATGGCACGGCGGCCGAGGAAGTGCCCGCGCAGTACGCCGCTGAAGGCTTCGAGATTGGCTTCAACGCCAATTACCTCAAGGACATCCTCGGTCAGATCGACGGCGACACGGTGGAACTCCACCTTGCCGATGCGGCCGCGCCGACGCTGATCCGTCAGGACGACAAGAGCCCCGCGCTCTACGTGCTGATGCCGATGCGCGTCTGACCTTCACGGCAGGCAAAGAAAAGGGCCGGGGCGAAAGCTCCGGCCCTTTTTCTTTGTCATGGCTAAGGGTTCAGGCCCGTCCGGTGGCCTCGATCATCTTTTCCAGTTCGACGAACTTCTCGCGCGGGGCGCCATCGCGGGCAGCGGCGACTTCGGCTTCGTCGATCTTCTGCCAGTCGGTGAACTTGACGACCTGGATGCCGCGCTGTTCCGCGAGGGCATCGAAGCCAGGGCGGCCTGGTTTGCCGGAATCGCCCTTCATGTCCGCCGCGATCTTCTCGACGATGGCAAATCCGTCCGGGCGGTTGGTGCCGATCGTCCCGGTCGGCCCGCGCCTTGCCCAGCCCACACAGTAGAGACCGGGGGCGATGCGGCCTTCGATGTTGGCGAAACGGCCGCCCTGCTCGTCATAGGGCACGTCGGGGATCGGCGAAGTCTGATAGCCGATGCAGGCGACGACGATCCCGGCAGGGATGCGATAGGTTTCTCCCGTGCCGATGGCCTTGCCGTTCTCCAGGCGGGTGCGTTCCACTTCCACCGCTTCGACATGGGTGTCGCCGAGGATGGCCTTCGGGGCAGCGAAGAAGTCGAATTCGACCGTGACGTCATCGGCGCGCGGGTTCTGGTTGGTCGCGAAGGCGCGCAGCAGACCGAGGGATTTGCGAAGCCCCGTATCGAGGCCCGCGTCGGCTTCCAGCGGAGGCAGGTCGGCGGGATCCACTACGGGGTGCGCACGTTCCAGCTTGGCGAGTTCGCCCAGTTCCTTGGGTGTCATCGCGATCTGGTGCGGTCCGCGTCGCCCGAGGATCACGATGCGCCGCACCGCCGAATTGTGCAGGGCGGCGAGGGCATGGGCGACGATGTCAGACCCCGCGAACTCCGCCTCCGACTTGGCGAGGATACGCGCCACGTCGAGCGCGACATTGCCGTTGCCGACGATGACGGCGGTGTCGTGGTCCAGTTGCGGGTCGAGTCCGGTAAACTGCGGATGGCCGTTGTACCAGCCGACGAACGCGGCGGAGCCGAAGACGCCCGGCAATTGCTCACCGGGGAGGCCGAGCTTGCGATCGTGCGGCGCGCCGGTGGCCAGGACCACGGCGTCGTAAAGGTCCTGCAATTCGGCGACCGTCACGTCGCGGCCGAGCATCACGTTGCCGACGAATCGGACGTTGCGGGTGAGCGCCGTGTTTTCATAGCGACGGGCGACCGCCTTGATCGATTGATGGTCGGGCGCGACGCCGGTGCGGATCAGACCGAAGGGCACGGGCAAAGTGTCGAATATATCGACGTGCACCTCGTCGCCCCACTGCTTGAGTGCGGCTTCGGCGGTGTAGTAGCCCGCCGGGCCGGATCCGACGATGGCGATGTGCCGCATGGCTATGTCTCCCGTATCTGGCCGACTTCGTTGCCGGCCGGTTGAATGGAAGCAAGCACGGCGACGAAGCGGTATCAAGTGAAATGCTTCGGATTCCGGATCGTTGCCCGATCGATTGCGGTCGTCTCGCTTAACGGTTTCGCAACGGCGGCAAAGGCATGGTTGCGGGCATGAAGAAACCGGGTCTGCGTGGCGAACGACAGGCGGCGCATTCGGGCGCCGAGCGAGGGCTTCTGCCCGCAGCGCAGGAGGCGAAGAACGATTCGCACGGCAATGCCGCACCCGCTGCGTCCTCCCCCTTCGCGGGGTTCGCCCGATGGAGCGGGCGGCCCGATGCCGGAGACTGCCTCCATTATTTCACGTGTCGCCGCTGGGTCCTGATGGGGCCGGCGCTGCTTGTCAGTGCGCTACTGATGGGCCTTATATCCGGGACATTGCCGGACATGGTGGCAGGCCTGTGCATGGCCCTCGGCATGGCGCTGTGCCTGCCTGCTTCGATCTATGCGCGCATGGAGCGCAGGGTGGTTCACAATGGATGGCAGCGCTATCCGCTGCTGTTCGTCGCGATCCTGCTGCCGATGATGCTGTTCGGCTTCGGAGCGGCGCGCTGGACGAACCTGCACCCGCACCTTGGCTGGGAGGTGACGGTCAATATCTTCGTCATCGTCGTGTTGATGGCGACGGCGTTGCTGGAGAATCGACTGACCTCGATCATTGCCGCGACGATAGGGCTATGGGGGGGCGGCTCGCTCCACGCTGGCTCGATGGCCTCGTTCACACTGCTGACGGTAGGCACGGTGATCGGCCTGCTCATGGCGATCCGGCAGGCGCGTACCGCGTCGTCGCAATCGAATCGCCATGCAGAGCGCGAGCGCGAGCAGCGCCGCGCCGAACAATTGCTTCATGAGTACGAGCAGACCGGGCAAGGCTGGTTCTGGGAGACCGACCGTCAGGGCAAGATCACGTATGTGACCCGGAGCATCGCCGCCTTGTTGGGCAGCACCGTGTCCGAGATGGAGGGTAAGCCCTTCACCGGCATGTTCATGCTGGAAGCTGCGGGGCAGGAGGGGGAGCGCACACTGGTGTTCCATCTCAACACGCGCTCCTCGTTCCAGGACCTGGGCGTGCGTGCTGCGACGGGCGAGAAGGACGAGCGCTGGTGGTCGATCTCCGGTCGCCCCGTGCTCGACCAGTTCAACAATTTCATGGGCTTCCGTGGGTCGGGCACGGATCTGACCGAAAAGCGTCGCTCGCAGGCACACGTCACGCAGCTAGCCCGGTTCGATTCGCTCACCAAGCTGGCCAACCGCTTCCAGATGTCGGAGTGGCTGGAGAAGATCCTGACCAGCCCGCGCATAGAGACCCGCGCCTGTGCGGTATTCCTGCTCGACCTCGACCGCTTCAAGGCGGTCAACGACACCATGGGGCACCCGGCGGGCGACGCCTTGCTCAAGCAGGTCGCCGAACGACTGAGCAATACCGTGGGCGATCGCGGCCGCGTCGGGCGCCTCGGTGGCGACGAGTTCCAGGTGATCCTCCACGGCGCGCAGAACCGCGAGGGTCTGGCTCATCTGGCGCGCCGCATTATCGAGAACCTGTCGCAGCCCTACACCATCGAAGGTGCGCGGGTGACCATCGGCGCCTCGGTCGGCATCGCACTGTGCCCCGATGACGGCATGACCTCGGATGCACTCATCCGCAACGCGGACCTCGCGCTTTACGCGGCCAAGGGCGGCGGACGCGGGCGGCATCACTTCTACGATGAGGACCTGCACTCCGACGCCAAGGAGCGCCAACAGCTTGAGCAGGACTTGCGCGACGCCATCGCCAGCGGGTCTCTCGAACTGCATTATCAGCCGCAAGTGCGCACCACGAGCGAGAAGATCACCGGTTTCGAGGCGCTGCTGCGCTGGAACCATCCGGTGCACGGCTATATCTCGCCGGCCAAGTTCGTGCCGGTGGCCGAGGAGACCGGCCTCGTCGCGCAGATCGGCGAGTGGGCCTTGCGCACCGCCTGCGCCGATCTTGCAAAGTGGCCGGAAGAGGTGCGCGTCGCGGTCAACGTCTCGCCGCTGCAGTTCGCCAACCCCGCACTGCCGGCCATCGTCACCAGCGCGATCGCCGCTGCAGGCGTCTCGCCCGGGCGCCTGGAATTGGAGATCACCGAGAGCGTGTTCCTCGGCGACGACAGGACCACCGAGGCAATGTTCTCCGCGCTCAAGAACCTCGGCGTGCGGCTGGCGCTCGACGACTTCGGGACGGGCTATTCCTCGCTCGGCTATCTGAAGAAGGCGCCGTTCGACAAGATCAAGATCGACCAGAGCTTCGTGCGGGGCGCCACCATCCAGGGCAGCCGCAACGGGGCGATCATCTCCTCGATCGTCAACCTTGCCGAGGCGCTCGGCATGGAGACGACTGCGGAAGGCGTCGAAACGCTGGACGAACTGGACCTCGTGCGCATGCTGGGCTGCAGTCACGTGCAGGGCTACATCTACGAGCGACCACTCAATGCACAGAGCGTTCTGGCGCAACTGGCCGACGGCCTCATAGCCGTGGCGAAAGGCCCGCGTTCGGCCCGCGCGACGCGGCAGACGATGCTGCGCAAGGTCGCGCTGGAACATGGACCGCACAGTTACGAAGGCACCATTCGCAACATCTCGCAGCACGGCGCGATGATCGAGGGCCTGTGGAACGTGCCGGTGGGAACGACATTCGGTGTGCATCTGGCGGATGACTATGTCGTCATGGCGACCTCGCGCTGGTGCAAGGAGGACCGCATGGGGCTCGAGTTCGGGCAGCCGCTGGAACTCGACGGCAATGGCGCGGTCCTGTTCACGCCGGTCCGGCCGAGGCGCGAGAAGTCGGAGACGGCACCGCTACGCCGTACAGCGTGACGCCTTGCGCACTTTTTCGCATTTTCCCGCCCCGGAGGTGATTTCACACCGGCGTAAAATGCTCTAACGGCGCTTCCATGACCGAACTCGCGCAGATCCGTAACTTCAGCATCATTGCCCATATCGACCACGGCAAGTCGACGCTCGCCGACCGTCTGATCCAGACCACCGGCGGCCTGTCCGAGCGCGAGATGAGCGCGCAGGTGCTCGACAACATGGACATCGAGAAAGAACGCGGCATCACGATCAAGGCGCAGACCGTGCGCCTGAACTACACCGCCTCCGATGGCCTGACCTATGAGCTGAACCTCATGGACACGCCGGGCCACGTCGATTTCGCTTACGAAGTCAGCCGCAGCCTTGCCGCCTGCGAAGGCGCACTTCTGGTGGTGGACGCCGCGCAGGGCGTGGAAGCGCAGACGCTGGCCAACGTCTACCAGTCGATCGAGCACAACCACGAGATCGTGCCGGTCATCAACAAGATCGACCTGCCCGCAGCCGAGCCGGAGAAGGTGCGCAACGAGATCGAGGAAGTGATCGGCATCGACGCTTCCGAGGCGGTCATGGCCAGCGCCAAGTCGGGCATCGGCATCGCCGAAGTGCTCGAAGCCGTCGTCAAGAAGATCCCGCCGCCCAAGGGCGAGCGCGACAAGCCGCTGAAGGCGATGCTGGTCGATTCGTGGTACGACCCGTACCTCGGCGTCGTCATTCTGGTCCGCGTCATCGACGGTGTCATCAAGAAGGGCCTGCCGGTCAAGTTCATGCAGGGCGGCACCGACCACCTCGTCGATCGCGTCGGCTGCTTCACGCCCAAGCGCATTGACCTTCCCGAATTGGGTCCGGGCGAGATCGGCTTCATCACCGCGCAGATCAAGGAAGTCGAACAGGCCAAGGTCGGCGACACCATCACCACGGTGAAGGGGGGCGCCACGCAGGCGCTGCCGGGCTACAAGGAAGTGCAGCCCGTGGTGTTCTGCGGCCTGTTCCCGGTCGATGCCAACGACTTCGAGAAGCTGCGCGAATCGATCGGCAAGCTGCGCCTCAACGATGCTTCGTTCAGCTTCGAGATGGAATCGAGCGCGGCGCTGGGCTTCGGCTTCCGCTGCGGCTTCCTTGGCCTGCTGCACCTGGAGATCATCCAGGAGCGTCTGAGCCGCGAATACGACCTCGATCTCATCACCACGGCGCCTTCGGTGGTCTATCGCCTGACGATGACCGACGGTTCGATCAAGGAACTGCACAACCCCTCCGACATGCCCGATCCCGTGAAGATCGACTTCATGGAGGAGCCGTGGATCAAGGCGGTGATCTACACGCCTGACGAATACCTCGGCTCGATCCTCAAGCTGTGCCAGGATCGCCGCGGCATCCAGAAGGACCTCACCTACGTCGGCGGCCGTGCGCAGGTGACCTACGACCTGCCGCTGAACGAAGTTGTGTTTGACTTCTACGACCGCCTCAAGTCGATCAGCCGCGGCTACGCCAGCTTCGACTACGAGCAGACCGGGCTTCAGGAGGGTGACCTCGTGATGATGAACATCCTCGTCAACAACGAGCCGGTCGATGCGCTGTCGATGATCGTTCACCGCAGTCAGGCCGAGCCGCGCGGGCGCGCGCTGGTCGAGCGGCTGAAGGAACTGATCCCCCGTCATATGTTCAAGGTGCCGATCCAGGCCGCGATAGGCGCCAAGGTCATCGCGCGCGAGACGATAAGCGCCATGCGCAAGGACGTTACGGCCAAGTGCTATGGCGGCGACATCAGCCGCAAGAAGAAGCTCCTCGACAAGCAGAAGGAAGGCAAGAAGCGCATGCGCGAATATGGCAACGTCCAGATTCCGCAGGAAGCCTTCATTGCCGCGCTGCGCATGGGAGAGGAATAAGCTCCTCTTGACGGAGAGGCCGCGAAAAGGCCCGGCAACCGCACCGGCGGTTGCCGGGCCTTTTCGCGTTGTTACCTCGGAACCCGATGTTTTTATGGTAAAATATTGACTAACTATGTTTATGATTGCGGCTGCGTAGTATCGTTGGTTAGTTTTAAGGCGGAGCCGGGTGGGTCGCTGGCAAAGTATGGCGGACAGAAATCTCAACGAGCATGGAGCGAATCGCGTGCAGGGCGCAGGGCTTCAGCATGTCTTCCCCGGACTGACCCCCAAGCAGCATGAAGTGCTGCGATTCGTATCCGAAAATCGGACCAGCAAGGAAATCGCCTGGGAACTGGGCATCTCCGAAAGCGCCGTGAACCAGCGGATCGAGGGCGTGCGTATCCGAGCCGGCTCTCCGCCGCGCGCCGAACTGGCGCGGACCTACAGGCAATATCTGCTGGATCAGGACGCACCCTGTAATCCAATACCAGATAAGATTCCTCAGGTTCCGGAAGTGCTGCCCGATGCATCAGTCAGGGCTCAGGACGAACCGGCGGCAAGCCTCGCTCTCTCGGATGCCATGACCTACACGGTCACGGCGCCCTGGCAGCGCGAGAATTACGGCCAGATCGTCCCGGAGGTGCTCGATGGGGCAAATGCCGGGCTAAGCCGGACAGCCGCCATGGTCGCCATCGCCGGGGGTATGCTTCTGGTGGCGATGGTGGGTCTTGGCGTCGTTCGTGCGCTGGCCGATCTGATCTGATCGGAACGGCCTTGTTCCAGCCTCCCCAAACCTGTGTTTGTGGCGCGTCCGCCGAGCCGGTCCCGCGTCAGGGGGAATATTGCCATGTCGATGACCATTGCTGCCGCTACCGCCCGGATCGCCCGCCAGCTTCCCGAGGCCGAACTTTCGCTCGACTCCGCGCTTCTCGCTTCTGCGCGGCTGATGGAATCGATGCTGCTGGCACGTCAGGCGGACGGGGTGGAGACCTTCACTGGCCAGACCGCACTGATGCGCCTTGCCAAGGCTCAGCGTACGCTGATCGAAAGCCAGAACGACATGATCCGTGTCCATCAGGAACTGCGCGGTGTCGGCCTCGAAGTGAAGGCGATCACGGACGACGCAGGCACCTGCCCGAAGGAAAGCGGCCTCGCCGTGGCAGAGCCGATGCTCCGCAGCGCCTGATATCCCATGCCGTCTGGCCGGGAATGCGGAGGCGACATGCCTGAGCATTCCTGGCTGGAAATCCTGTGGTTTCACAAGGACAAGATTCAGCTTGCCGTCTATGCGCTGCTCTTCCTCTACTGCCTGGCGCGCAGGATGCCTGCGCCGGAGTGCGTCCTTTCGGGGGCGCTCTTCGGCATGGGGGCAATCGACAAGCTGCATCACCTTGCGATTGGCGGCTCGATCATCTGGCGTCATGCCAACGTCGGGCACTTGTGCATCGATGCGCTGGCGATGGCGGGCATGTACATCGTCGCGCTTCATGCCAACCGGATATATCCGTTATGGATAGCTGGTGCGCAGATCATAGCGATGTTCGGGCATTTCTACCGTTTGGCGCTGGAGGAGATCAACACCTTCGCTTACGACGCCATGGCGGTGACGCCCTCCTACATCCAGTTCGTGGCGATGCTGCTGGGCGTGGTATGTCACATGTCGCGGCGCACGAGGCTGGGCAAGTATCCATCCTGGCGGCGCTCCTCGCTCCCTACGCTGGAGACGCCGGCGAGGATATTGCCGGGCGCCTGATCGGGCATTTCGGGTCGCTGCGTACGATCTATTCCGCATCGCTCGAATCCCTGCGGCAGGCCATGGGCGACGATGGCCCGTCCAGTGCCTGGCTCGCCGATGCGATCGTGGCGGCCCGCCGTCTTGCCGAAGCGGCTTCCCGCGAGGCGATGCGCGGCTTGCCACTGGATACCGGTTCAGCCGAGTTCAGGCGCTACCTCGTCAATCGACTGGGTTGCCGGCGCGAGGAGTGCGTGCAGGTCTTCTATTTCAATGGCGAGGGCATCTACATCGCCGAAGACCTCTACACTGGCGGCAGACGGACAGAGTGCCTGATCCCGCTGCGCCGGACTGTTCGCCGCGCCTTCGATCTCGACGCCAGGCGCATCGTACTGGCGCATAATCACCCGTCCGGAGCAGCCCGTCCCAGCGCTGACGACATCGCCGCCACCGCCAGGTTCAGGCAAATCGTCGAGCCACTGGAGATACGGCTCGACGACCATTGCATCGTTGCCGGCAATGCGGTTGCCAGCATGAGGACCATGGGGATTTTCTAGTTCTTCAGGCGCAGGCTAACGAAGAGGGTGCGTCCCTGCTCGGGGTAGCCATCGACGGTGGTGTAGTTCTCGTCGAACAGGTTGCGTCCGCCGAGGCCCAGGGTGGCCCATTCGGTCACGTCGAAGTCCACGCGCAGGTTGGCCAGTGCGTAATTGCCGGTCTGGTAGTAGCGCGTTCCCGCGGTGTTTACGGTCCAGCGCTTCGACGCGACGTCGAGGCTCGGCAGGATGCGCAGCGCCGGGATAGGCGACCACTCGGCCCAGACGAAGCCCGAATGTTCGGGCACGCCGGTGATGTGGAACGAGGTGATCCGCGACAGCGTGGGGTCGTTCAGCTTGCGATGCACCCAGCCGTAGTTGGCGCCGACACGCAGCGTCTCGGCGATTTGCGCGGTCGCGGAGATGTCGGCGCCGTAGTAATCGCCCGAGCCGACGTTGCGGCTCTGCGCGGTGGACTGGCCCTGGTAGATGAACGGGAACGAGACGATCGCGTCATCGACCTTGGCGTACCAGCCCGAAGCTTCGATGCGCAACGCTCCGAACTGGCGTGTGCCGCCCAGTTCGACTTGCGTGGCGCGTTCGGCCTTGAGGTCGGGGTTGGAGGTGGCGCCGCCGAAGCGGGTGCTGAAGCGCTCGAAGATGGTCGGGAAGCGCGCACGCGAGGAGACCGACAGGTGCACGGTGGTCGCCTCATCGGGCGTCCAGAGCAGTTGCCCTTGTGCATTCCACGCATCGCCGTTGCGCAGGTCGTAGTAGACGAAAGCGCCCGAGGTGTAGTCTTCGGCGCGGCGCAGGTCGCGCCAGTCGTAGCTGGCACCCACGACCAGTTCCAACTGCGGCGTCAGTTTGTAGCCGTTCTCGATCGCGGCGCTGTAGGTTTCCTCGATCGTGGTCTGCCAGGGTTCCCATGTGCCGGAAGGGAAGCCCTGCTGGATCTCGCGGTGGCGGTCGTTGCGGTAGTGGAACGAGACGCTCAGTCGCTCGGCCTCGCTGGGGTTGAGGTCCAGCTGGGCGGAGCCGCCGTAGGCACGGTCGCTATAGGCGCTGTTGAACGAACTGCCGCGCGTCTGGGTGTTCAGATTGGCATTGTCGAAGCTGTCGAGGCTGTTCTTGAAGGTGTTGTAATAGGCGCGCGTGCGCAGCGTCGCGATCTCGCCCAGTTGCGTGGTCGAGAGGAAGTAGACGTTCTGCAGGTTCCAGTAAGGCCAGGTCCAGTAACGCAGGCCGGTGCTGTCCGAGACATGGAGCGGGGCCAGCTTCTCGCCTTCCTGCCGGGTGAAGCTGATCGCGTATTCGTCGGTCGCGTTGGGGGTGAAGCCCAGCTTTGCGTTTACGCGCCAGTCTTCGGAGCGCGACAGATCACGTTCGCCGCCGTCTTCGTTGCGGGTGGCATCGAACTTGTTCGAGAGGTCCCAGTGATCGGTGAAGTTGCGCGCGTAGCTGGCCTGCGCGTACCATTTTTCCTGCCGCGTGCCGAGCGAGACGAAGCCGGTGTAGCCCGCATAGTCCACGTCGTTGTCGAGGTTCAGGCTGAAGCGCGCCTCGGCGTCGAATTCCTTCTGCGGCTTGCGGGTGACGAGGTTGACCGCGCCGCCCATCGCGCCCGGACCGTTGAGCACCGAGACATAACCCTTGGCGACCTGGATTTCGGCGACGTCGGGCGTCAGGAAGCGGCCGTAGTCGAGGCGTCCGTCGGCGGGCAGGTAGACGCGGATGCCGTCGATCGACAACGGCACCTGGTAACGGTCGAAGCCGCGCACGTAGATCAGCCGCTCATTGCGCGAATTGCCCGAGAGGCCCGAGGTGACGCCGGGGATCAGCTTGACCGCTTCATCCAGAGTATCGCGCGAGAAATCGTAGATCGCCTCGGCATTGACGGTGGAGGCGGTAATGTCGCCGTTCCCCGTGCGCGGCGCGGTGACGACGATCTGGCCGAGGCCGAAAGTATTGTCGGTGTCATCAGCGGCGAATGCGGGCGCTGCCACGCAGACCAGCGACGCGGCGAGCGCCGCGGTGATCGCATACTTCATATTATCCCCCTTGAACCTTCTGAAGATTCGCGCTTGGAACGAATCTGTATCCCGCCGTACATAATTACATCGGGCAGTACACAAATATATTCCATGAAACATAGAATGGGCACGGAGCCATGATCATGACACGCACCTTCGGCGCACTTCTTCTTGCGATCGCGGCGACGGGTTCCGCGCAGGCGGCCGAGCCGATGCCCGGGGCGATGACGGACCACGATCATGCCGCCTGCGCCGCGCCTGCTGCCGTTCCGGCCGATCTTGCGGGATGGAGTGCAGCGCATCGGCCGTTGAAGGCGGCGATCAAGGCAAGCGGCGCGGCCAAGGCGCTGCTGGAGCAGGGCGTAGCTGCCGATGCCGCGCTCGCGCCGACGCCGAAGGTCACGTACGTGATCGAGCCCGGAAAGCCGGGCGGTTCTGTCAGTTTCGGCGGGCTCTTTGCGTTCGACGTCGCTGCTGCCGGTCGCTACCGCGTGGCGCAGAGCGGGCGTTCATGGGTCGATGTGATCGTCGAGGGCAAGGCGGTACCATCGGTAGCGCATGGTCATGGGCCGGATTGCTCGGGCATCGCCAAGATGGTCGAGTACGATCTTCCGGCTGGTCGCCATCTGCTGCAGATCGCGGCCAATGGCGAACAGGTGCTTACGGTGATGGTCGCTCCCGTCCGATGAGGCATACAGGGGGCTGGGCGCTGCTGCTGTCGAGCCTCGTCCTTGCGGCCGGGGCAGGGATGGCGCGCGACGGCCGGGGCAATCTCGATGCGCAAGTCGCGCTCGGACGGCGGCTGTTCCATGATGGCGATCTCTCGATCAACGGCACGCTGTCTTGCGCGACGTGCCACGATCCGCGCCACAGCTTTGCCGACGGCGTGCGCGCGCACCCGGGCGCGCATGGCGAGCCGGGCCTGCGCAACGTGCCGTCGCTGGTGAACGTCGGCAGCTTTTCGCCGCTGACCTGGGGCAATCCCTCGCTGGCCACGCTCGAGCAGCAGGCGCTGGTGCCGATTGCCGGCGAAGACCCGGTCGAAATGGGCATGAAGGGGCAGGAAGTCGAACTGACGCGCCGCCTCTCGGCCAATCCCTGCTATCGCAAGCTGTTCAAGGCGGCGTTCCCGGCGACGCGCGGGCGGATTGACTTTACCTCGGTATCGGCCGCGCTGGCAGCGTTTCAGCGCACGATCGTCAGCCACGAGACCGACTGGGACCATGCTGCTGCGGGCGGCCCGGTGCTGGACGAAGCAGCCGCGCGCGGAGAGGCGCTGTTTCGCGGGAAAGGCGAGTGCGCCGGGTGCCACTCGGGCCGCGAGTTCACCGACCTTGCCTTCCACCGCCTGTCGGGAGCGCCGGCAGATCCTCCGAACGGCGACTTCGGCCTTGCGCGTGCCACTGGCCGGGTGGAGGATCGCGGGAAGTTCCGCACGCCCTCGCTGCGCAATGTCGCTCCGACCGCACCTTATCTCCATGACGGCAGCGCGGACACCATGACTGAAGCCATCGCGCGCCATGGCACGACGCTGTCACCCGCAGAGACGACGGACATCGAAGCGTTCCTCAATGCCCTGACCGATAGGGCGGTGGGCGCCGACCCGCGCTACACCCGGCCGGGCAAGGCTTGTGAGGCGTCCTGATCGGTCAGGCGACGACGCAGCGATTACGCCCCCCGCGCTTGGCCTCGTAAAGCGGACCATCGGCGCGGGCGATCCATTCCTCGGCGACCGTCACGCTGTGATCCAGTGTAGCGATGCCGAAGCTGGCGGTGACTGCGATCGTCCGCGTCGGGGCGACCACGATCGGGCGCGCCTCGATCGCGGCGCGGAACCGCTCGGCGGCGGCCAGCGCTTCGCCCACGCCGGTTTCCGGCAGCATCATCGCGAATTCCTCTCCGCCGAGACGGCCTAACACATCGGCGGAGCGGCCCGCCGCGCCCAGCGTCGCGGCAAGATCGCGCAGGACGGCGTCTCCGGCGGGATGGCCCCAAGTGTCGTTGACGGACTTGAAGTGATCGACGTCGATCAGCACCAGCGACGCGGTGCGGCCATAGCGGTGGCACCGCGCGATCTCCTGGTTCGCCTTCTCGATGAAGCCGCGCCGGGTGAGGGCGCCGGTAAGCTGGTCGCGCTCGGCGATGCGGCGCAGTTCCATCTCGTTGACGACGATCCGGGCGAAGTTGCGCAGGATGTCGAGTTCGCCGTCGGTGAATTCGCGGGTCTTGGTATCGACCGCGCACAGTGCGCCGACATTGTAGCCGTCGGACGTCACAAGCGGCACGCCCGCATAGGCGCGCACGTGCGGGTCCTGCAGCACTGCGGGGTAGTCGGCAACGCGCGGGTCCTGCGTGGCGTCGGGGATGAGCAAGGGGGCATGCTGCTGGATGGCGTAGGCGCAGAACGATTCGCTGCGCGGGGTCTCGGTGGCGTCGATGCCCTCGATCGCCTTGAACCACTGGCGGTCCTTGTCCACCAGCGTGACGGCGGAGATCGGCACGCCCAGCACCGTGCGCACGAGGTTCACGACATTGTCGAACGCCTCTTCGCGCGGCGTATCGAGAATGGCGAGGCGTTGCAGGGCGGCGAGGCGGGCGGGTTCGTCGGCCAGGGCGGTCTGGGCATGCATCCGGCAAGTACTCGTGCGGCGCGCCGAGGTCCTAGGCGCAGGGGCAAGGGTTCGATCCTCGGCTATTTACATAGTCGATAGTTAATGAACTCGGAACGACTGCAACCCTGCGTCGCCTGCCGCATTGCAGCAAGCAACCATTTGACAATGTGCGTCCTGACACGAAAGTGTCGCCTATTGCGCACATGCCTGTTGCCGTATCATTGGAGACCCCGTCCTTGACCCAGATCGTCACAGTTTCGACCATCCCGTTCGACGGTCAGGCACCCGGCACTTCGGGCCTGCGCAAGAAGGTGAAGGTCTTCCAGCAGCCGGGCTATGCCGAGAACTTCATTCAGTCGGTCTTCGACGTCGTCGAGCCGCAGCCCGGCGCGGTGCTGGTGATCGGTGGTGACGGACGCTACCACAACCGCACGGTGATCCAGCAGGCGATCCGCATGGCGGCCGCCAACGGTTATGCCCGCGTGCTGGTGGGGCAGGGCGGTATCCTCTCCACCCCGGCCGCGAGCCATGTGATCCGCAAGTACGGCGCCAGCGGCGGGCTGGTGCTCTCGGCCAGCCATAACCCCGGCGGGCCGGACGAGGACTTCGGCATCAAATACAACATCGCCAATGGCGGCCCCGCGCCCGAGAACGTCACCGGCGCGGTGCTGGATCGCACGAAGACGATCGATCGCTGGCTGACGGTGGAGGCGCTCGACATCGACCTCGACGCCGTTGGAGAGGTGCACGTGGGCGCGATGACCGTGCAGGTCATCGACCCGGTCGCCGACTACGCCGATCTCATGGAGGAACTGTTCGACTTCGACGCGATCCGCAAGATCGTCGCCTCGGGCTTCACGATGCGCATGGATTCGATGAGCGCGGTGACCGGGCCCTACGCGGTCGAGATCCTGGAACGCCGCCTCGGCTTCGCGCCCGGCACCGTCGTCAACGGCGTACCGCTCGAGGACTTCGGCGGGCATCATCCCGACCCCAACCTGATCCATGCCAAGGACCTCTACGATCTGATGATGTCCGAAGACGCGCCCGATCTGGGTGCCGCATCGGACGGGGACGGGGATCGCAACCTCATCATCGGGCGCGGGCGCTTCATCACGCCCTCGGATTCGCTGGCGATGCTGGCCGCCAACATCGAGATCGCCCCCGCCTATCGCGGGCGGCTGGCGGGCATCGCCCGTTCGATGCCGACCAGCGGCGCGGCGGACCGCGTGGCCGAAGGGCTGGGCGTGCCGGTCTTCGAGACGCCGACTGGCTGGAAGTTTTTCGGCAACCTGCTCGATGCAGGCAAGGTCACGATCTGCGGCGAGGAAAGCGCGGGCACCGGCTCCGACCACGTGCGCGAGAAGGACGGGCTCTGGGCGGTTCTGCTTTGGCTCAACATCCTGGCGGTGCGCGGCATCAGCGTGGACGACCTCGCGCGGGAGCACTGGGCGCGTTACGGTCGCAACTACTATGCGCGCCACGACTTCGAGGGCATCGCCACCGAGGGCGCGAATGCGCTGATGGACGGGCTCAAGACGCAATTGGATACGCTGCCGGGCGCTGTTTTCGGGCCGTTGACGGTCAGCCATGCGGACAGCTTCTCTTATACCGATCCCGTCGATGGTTCGGTCAGTGCGAACCAGGGTATCCGCGTGCTGTTCGAGGACGGAAGCCGCATCGTCTTCCGCCTCTCCGGCACCGGCACGCAGGGCGCGACCTTGCGCGTGTACCTCGAACGTTACGAGCCGCGCTTCGGCGATCTCGACGCGGAGACGTCGGCGATGCTGGAGCACCAGATCGCTGCTGCTGAGACGATCGCCGGGATTGCGGCGCATACGGGGCGGACGGCGCCGGATGTGATCACTTGAGGCATGCGTCGTCCCGGACTTGATCCGGGACCGGTGGCTGTCTTTAGGCATACCTTGGAGGCGCGCTTCAAAGTAGGCTGTTCATGGCCAGCGGTCCCGGATCAAGTCCGGGGCGACGATACGCTCAGGCGATGAATTGGATATGATGATCTCACGAATTGGCTGAATATCGCCGATTTCCTGAAGGTCGACGTCCACTAGTGTATACATTGTTCTTGCGGACGCTCTCCACCCCCTTCATCACCGGGGGAGGAGAGGCACCCCGCATGAGCAAGCATATCCATCTGGTCAGCTTCCTGATCAATTCGCCCATCAATCACACCGTGCTGAGCTGGGCGCAGCCGGGCGACAACCGGCTTGACGCGCTGCACGACCTCGCGGCGTGGCAGGACCTTGCGCGGACGCTGGAGCGCGGTCGCTTCGACGGCATGTTCTTCGCCGACACGCCAGGCGTCTTCGACCGCTACCGCGACAGCCACGAGGATGCGGTGAAGTACGGCGTATGCTGGCCTTCGCTCGACCCGGTGGTGCTGCTCTCGGCCCTCGCGGCGGTGACCACGCACCTGGGGCTGGCGACGACGATGTCGACCAGCGCCTATCAGCCATGGACCATCGTGCGGCAACTGGGCACCCTCGATTACCTCTCCGGCGGGCGGATCGGCTGGAACATCGTCACCGGCCACTTGCGCGGCGAGCATCGGGCGCTTGGCCTGCAGCAACTGGACCACGATCGCCGCTACGACCGCGCCGACGAATACATGGAGGTCTGTTACAAGCTGTGGAACTCGGTGAAGCCGGGCGCGATTCTTGCCGACCGGGAGGCGGGTCTGTTCGCCGACCCCGCGAAGGTGGAATTCATCGACCACGCGGGCGAGTTCTTCTCTTGCCAGACCGTCGCGCCGGTGCCGCCTTCGCCGCAGGGGCACCCGGTGCTGTTCCAGGCGGGCAGTTCCGGGCGCGGGCAGCAGTTTGCGGTCAGCCACGCCGACGTCGTCTTCTCAATCCAGCCCAATGTCGCGGGGATGAAGCGCTTCATGACCAATCTGGCCGAGGCCGCGCAGGTTGCGGGCAAGGCGACGCCCGGCGTCAGCTTCGGCATTCAGCCTATCGTCGGCGGCACCGAAGAGGAAGCGAAGCGCAAGCTGGCGGACCTTGTCGAAAAGCTGCCGATCGACGGCTGCCTCGCGCGGCTCTCCGGCACGATGGGCGTGGATTTCGCCGGGATGGACCTCGACCAGCCGCTCGCCGAGATCGAGACGCAGGCATCGCAGGGACTGATGAAGGCCTTCGCCAACATCGAGGGCGATAAGCCCCTGACCTTGCGCGAAGTCGCGATCCGCTGGGGTCTCGCGGTAGGCAAGCCGCAGATCGTCGGCACGCCCGAGCAGGTTGCCGCCGAAATGGAGCGCATCTGGCGCGAAACCGGCTGCTACGGCTACAACGTGACGCCGACGGTGATGGCCAGTTCGGTCACCGATTTCGTCGATCAGGTCGTGCCGATCCTCCAGAAGAACGGCGTCTACCGGACCGAATACGAAGGCACGACATTCCGCGAAAACCTGGGACTGTAATGGGCGGGATTGCGAAGAAGGCCCACAATATCGCGCAAGTTCGGGCACTGGCGAAGCGCCGCCTGCCGCGCGCAATCTGGGAGTTCATCGAGCGCGGGACCGAGGACGACCTGCTGATCCAGCGCAACGTTGCCGCGTTGCAGGCGGTGCAGTTTCTGCCACGGACATTGCGCGACGTGGCTGAACGCTCCGCCGGGATCGAGCTTTTTGGCCGCCGTCAGCCGCTGCCTTTGGTGATCGCGCCGACGGGTGTATCCGATCTGCTCTGGCACCGGGGCGAGCGGGCGATTGCGCGCGCGGCGGCCTCGGCGGGCATACCCTTTACCCAGACCACAAGCTCGACGACCAGCTTTGCCGAGATAGCGAAGTGCGCCACCGCCGGGCACTGGATGCAGATGTACCTCTGGGAGCGGCGCGACCTGTCCTGGCAGGTGGTCGATACCGCGCGAGAGAACGGCGCGGAAGTTCTGGTGCTGACGGTCGACACGCCGATGTGGCCGCTGCGCGAATTCAACAAGCGCGCGGGCATGTCCAATCCGATCCGCCCGAATGCGACGCTGGTATCGGATTTCCTGAAGCGGCCTTCGTGGTTCGCCTCGGTGATCTGCCGTTACTATCTCGAAGGCGGGTTGCCGCAGTTCGCCAATTATCCGCGCGAGGTCGGCGGCAAGCTGACCGGCACTGTCAGCCGTGTGGCGAATTCCGCTTCGGTTTGCTGGCGCGACGTTGCCGAATTGCGCCGCCGCTGGCCGGGCAAGCTGGTCGTGAAGGGTGTGCTCAGTGCCGAGGATGCCCGCATCGCGCTCGATCACGGCGTGGACGGCATTGCGGTGTCGAACCATGGCGGGCGCAATTTTGACAGCTCGCCTCCTGCCATCGACGTGCTGGCGGGGATCGTCGATGCCGTTGGGGACAGCACCACCATCCTGTTCGACAGCGGCGTGCGGCGCGGGGCGGACGTGATCAAGGCGCTGGCGATCGGCGCGAAGGCGGTGCTGGTGGGCCGCGCGACGCTCTATGGCTGCGCGGCGGGGGGAGAGCACGGCGCGCGCCACGCGATCGACCTGCTTGCCAATGAGATCGACGTGGCGATGGCGATGGTCGGCGTGACCCGGCTGGAGAAACTGGACCGCAGTTACCTGATGCCAGGAACCTTCAGGGGTTAGGCTACCCCCTTGCGGGCATCGTCCAGTGCCTGAACCCGCGCGGCCGTCGCCGGGTCCTGCAGCAGGTCCGACAGCGGCGCATTGAGGCGGCGTCGCCAGTTGGGGTGCTCGGTGATGGTGCCGGGCAGGTTCGGCTGTTCGGGTTCCGCCAGAAGGTCCTCCAGCGGGGCGATCGCAAGGCCGCAAGGGGTGCTGCCGATATGGCGCAAGGCGGCCTCCACCACGGGAGCGGGATCGTCCGGCGCAGGGCGCGGTGCGGCGTCGCGGGTCAGCGAAGCCCAGAGCAACCCGCGATCCCACGCGCGACGGGCTTCGGCTTCATCCACGGTGGTGTCTTCGGGCAGGCGGCCGAGGCGCTGCGCCCATTGCAGATCGCGCCCGCTCCACCAGCCTGCGACGGTGGGCGTATCGTGCGTGCCGGTCATCGCGGCGGCCTGCGCATCGTAGTCCGCCGCGCCGATGAAGCCGTCGTCGGCCGCGCGTTCGAACCACAGGACGCGCATGCCCAGCATCCCGCGCTCGGTGATCGCCGGGCCGAAGCCATGCGGCATCGTACCCAGATCCTCCGCGACGATGAGCGCGCCCGCCAGATGCGCCTCCAGCGCGACGAGGCGGATGAGGTCGGCGAAGGGGTAATGCAGGTAGGCCCCCGCGCTGGACGGCTGACCTTCCGGCACGACCCATAGCCGGGCGAGACCGAACGCGTGGTCGATTCGCAGCGCGCCAGCCGTGGAAAGCGCTGCGCGGATCGTCGCGATCCACGGCGCATAGCCGCTGCGCGCCAGCCCGCGCGGCGAGAAGCCGGTGAGCATCCAGTTCTGCCCCAGCGGCCCCAGCGGATCGGGCGGCGCGCCGATGGTCAGGCCCTGCAGCAAGGTGTCGCCCATGGACCAGGCATCCGCGCCGCCGGTATGGACGCCGACAGCAAGGTCCGCCAGCAATCCCACCGCCATGCCCGCAGCTCGCGCGCGGCGCTGCACTTCGCCAAGGCTTTCGCGCGCCAGCCACTGGGTGAAGAGGTGGAATTCCACTTCGGCCGCATTGTCTCGAGCGAAAACGGCCACGGCCTCGCCGTCGGGATCGTGGAATGCGGGCGGCCAGTCCTGCCAGCCTTTCGCGCCCTTGCTGCGGAAATGCACGTCGAGCGCATCGTAGAGCGCCTGTCGCCGCAGGCCCTCGCCATGGGGCGCGTTGTCGTGAGCGATCCGCTCGCGGGTCGGCGCGTCGAGACCGGCAAAAGCCGCACGCATCCGGGCGAGGCGGGCGGGCAGCGCCGCTTCCCAGTCGATCAGCGGGCCGTCGCCACCGGCATCGTCGGGCAGCGGCGGTAGCCCCAGCAGCGCGGGATCACCCATGGCACCGTTCAGATAGAGGCGGCTCGAGGGCGAATAGGGGCTGAAATCGTGCCCGTAGCCTGCGAACAGTGCATGGACCGGGTTGATCGCGATGGCGTCGGCCCCGCGTGCGGCGAAGACTTCGGCGGCTTCGGCCAGTTCCCCAAAGGTGCCGAAAGCACGGGGCTGCTTGCCGCGCAGGGCCGGGATCTGGATGGCTGGACCCCATATGCGTCCCTTGCCCAGCGATGCGACCGTCGGGCACGACGTCGGCGCGACCGCCAGCGTCAGGGCATGGCCGTTCACGGTCAGCGGGTAGTAGCCCGGCGTGTCGATCGCAGGAAGCGTCCAGCGCGCGGTGTCCAGAGGCCGCGTCGTGCCGTCCGGCAGGGTGAGTTGAGCACCGGCGAGGCTTGTCGGCAACGACGTTTCCTTGCCGACGTCGGTGACGATCATCGCCGGAGGTGCTGTCATCTCGGCTTCGACCCGGGCGAGGCTGGCGGCGATCTGCTCGGGCGTTGCCGCCGGGAAGCCGAGCGCCAGGGCTATCGTGCGCAGCGAGGCGTCGGTTACGACCTGCTCCCTGCCGTCGACGTCCCACCAGATACGCTGCAGTCCGATCGCTTCGGCAAGTGCGTGCAATTCCTGCATCCGTCGGGAGGCTCCTCGCTGATGGGGCGAAGGCTAGCGCCTGCGCGGGGCGGCGGCAATCTCGCCTTTGCGCGCGTCCCATGCGATCAGCGCCGCCAGCACGACCGCGACGAGGGCGTAGCGGCCACGGAAGGGAACGTTAAGGATCGGGTATTGTGCCAGCAGGTGCGGCGGGTCGGTCCAAGCCGGGATCACCAGCGCCATCCAGCAGGCGAGCACCATCGGTGTGCGCAGCGGGTGAGGGTCGCCCAGCGTCTGCGCGACGGCGGCGAGGATCACCGGGAAGATCAGCGCATAGTGATAGCCCCAGGCATTGGGCGCAGCGACCAGCGAGGCGCAGAGCAGCAGGTTCAGGCTGTCCAGCGGACGGCTTTCGCGCGTGATCGCTTGATGCGCCATGGCCGCAAGGATGCCGAAGGCCAGCAGCGCCTTGGAGGCAAGCTGAATGGTCTGAGGGATCGGTACGAAATGCAGCACCGGCTGTCCTCCGCCCGCCTCGATATGCGTGGCGATGCCGGCCAGCGACTGCGCAACACCGGGCATCGTGTAGCCCTGCGCATGAGGCAGGAGTTCCAGGAAATACTGCGCGTAGAGCCCCGGCGCGGCCCAGAGCAGCCCCAGCAAGGCGATTGCCGCGCTGGCGATCACGGTGGCGAGGGCGGCGCGCCACTTGCGCGGCGTCAGGAACAGCGCAGGGACGAGGCCGGGGTAGATCTTGAGCCAGAACCCCAGGGCGATGGCGATACCTGCGCCTGAGGCACGTCCGCGCGCGGCGCAGTACATGCCCGCGACTGCCGCCCCCATCAGCAGGATGTTGACTTGCCCCGCCGCCAGCGAAGTCCCGATCGGGGCGATCGCCAGCGCGCCGAGAAGCGCGGCTCCAATGGCAAGACGCGGGCCGCCAGCCAGCCGCACCGCCATCCACGCGGCCATCGCCAGTACCGTGAGACACAGCGCGGTGTGGATGAGGAACGCCGTGTCGATCGGCAGGCGTGAGAGCAGGTTGAAGTAGATCAGCGAGGGCGGCGGATAGACGAAGCCGCTGACGAACTCGCCATTGTGGCAGATGTCATAAGGTGTCGAGAGGTTGGCCGCGCCACACATGTAGGTTCGGAAATCAAGCGTCAGGGCCGCCTTGCCGGCACCTTCGCGCAGCACCGCGGCGAACTCCATCACATGATGGGCGATAAGCAGTCCGCTCAGCGCGATCAGCCCGAGGGGGAGCCATTGGGCGGGCAATCTTGCGCCGGTCTCGTTCACGTCACCTCCTCCATGGTCTGAAAGCGGAATAGCGACGGGTGGTTACCGAGGTGAAGAGAACTTGTCCCGCTTCATCCTCAGGTTCTAAGCATGGTATCCCGCCTTTATCCACAGGCTTGCCCACGTCCGGCGAGAGCGGGTAGGGCGGCGCCATGGATATCGATCGCTACCTCGCCCGCATCGGCCTTGCCCACGTACCTTCGGCGGATCCGGAAGGACTCGCCGCGATGCAGCGCGCGCATCGGCAGGCGATCGGCTTCGAGAACCTCGATATTCCGCTAGGGAACGGCATTCGCATCGATTCCGGCAGCGTGTTCGACAAGCTCGTGGTGCAGCGGCGCGGTGGCTACTGTTTCGAGCAGAACCGGCTCTATGGCGATGCGCTGATGGCTCTGGGCATGGTGAACCGGCCGCTTCTTGCGCGCGTGCGCATGGGGCTGGCCGAAGATGCGCCTCTGCCGCCGCGTACGCATGTGCTACTGCTCGTCCGGGCCGAGCCGGGGCGGGCGTGGATTGCCGATGCGGGGTTTGGAGGCAGCTTCGTGCCGCCTCTCCCGCTGGAGGACGGCGCCGAGGCGCAGACGAGCGACGGCGCGGCGCACCGCTTGCGGCGGATCGGGACGATAGGGGCAGAGGGCGGCGAATGGCTGCTCGAACGCGCCGGGCCGGTCGAGGCGACCGACGGCCGCCCGGCACCGCACGGCGAATGGCAGCCGCAGTATGTTTTCGACCTTGCCGAAGTGGTTTCGGACGACCTGGAGATGGCCAACCACTGGACTTCCACCCGGCCCGGCACGCGATTCACCACGCTGCACGTCGCGAGCGTGGTACTGCCTGACGGTTTCGCGGCGCTGAGCGAGCGGACTTTGCGCGTCCATCGCGGCGGGACGACGGATACGCGTGAGATCATCGACGCCGCCGACTACGCGGTGGCCTTGCGCGAACTCTTCGGTATTGCGCTGAGCGAGAAGGAAGCTGCGAGACTCCCCTTGTTCAACTGATGCAGTTCGGCTCTGACCGAGCGCCCTCTAGCTTTCCAGCAGGCGCGGCATCAGTTCGACGAAGTTGCAGGGGCGGTTGCGGCTGTCGAGTTGCTCGGCGAGAATGCCGTCCCAGCCGTCCTTCACCGCACCGTTCGAGCCGGGCAGGGCGAACAGGTAGGTGCCGCGCGCCACGACCGCCATCGCGCGGCTCTGCACGGTGGACGTGCCGATGGTCTTGTAGCTGAGCCAGCGGAACAGCTCGCCGAAGCCGGGGATTTCGCGCCCGCCCAATTTGCCGAGCGCCTCAGGGGTCACGTCGCGGCCCGTCAGGCCGGTGCCGCCGGTGGAGATGATCGCGTCCACTTCCGGGTCGTCGATCCATGTGTTCAGCAGCGCCGCGATTCCCTGCGCATCGTCGCGCTCGATCGCGCGGCGGGTCAGCGCGTGGCCCGCGCCGACGATGCGTGCGGCAAGGATATCGCCCGAGGTGTCGTTTTCGGCAGTACGGGTATCGGAAACGGTCAGCAGGGCGATATTGATCGGCTTGAAAGTACGCTCAGGGTCGATGGCCACGCACGATCGCTCCATTGGGGTTCATCCGCACGCCTTCCGATCCAGCGAGGCCGGGGAAGGTCGGCCACATGCCCTGCACCAGTTCCATGCGGCTCTCCGAAGCGCCGCCCGCCTGACGCTCGTACATCCAGTAATTGCGCATCACAATGTTCACGTAGCCGCGCGTTTCCCAATAGGGCAGCGATTCGATCCACAGCAGCGGGTCGCCCTGGCAGTTCACTTCGGTGGCCCAGCGGCGCACCGGCACCGGCCCGGCGTTGTAGGCGGCCATGACCTTGGGCAGCAGGCCCTGCGTGCCCGGATCGTTTTTCAGCGTTTCGAGGTGGCGCTGGCCGAAGGCGAGGTTGACCTCGGGTTTGTTGAGATCGGAGGCATTGCCGTTGTAGCCCAGAGATCCGGCGTGATCCTGCGCGGCGGCGGGCATGATCTGCATCAGGCCGCGCGCGCCTGCGGGGCTGACGGCTCCGGCGCGGAACACCGATTCCTGCAGCGTGTGCGCATAGACCAGCGCAGGGTCGACCTTCCAGCCGCCCACCGGGGTCCACTTGGGCGTGGGGAAGCGCGTCGCGGGTTCCGGCTTGCCGCCGTACGGCGCGTTGTAGGCCATCCACAGCTGGGTGCCGGGCAGGCCGAGATCGCGCGCGAGGCGGGTCAGTGGGGCATATTGCGAGGCATCGCCGATGCGGGCCTGATGGCGCAGCACTTCGTCGGCAAGGCCGTCCTTGCCGATCTCCGCCAGTTCGACGGCGGTGCGGACATTGGGGCTGGCGCGCAGGGCCTGCCAGTCGGCCTGCGTAAAGTCAGCGGCGGCGTGCTGCTCGGGCAGCTTGAGGCCGAGCTGCTCGGCGGCCAGCATCCCGTATAGCGTCTCGTCGCGCGCGGCGGCAAGGCGCAGCGCGGCGCTCGCCTGCTCGGGCTTGCGGCAGCGCACCAGCGATCGGCTGTTCCAGTAATGCGAGGCGGCGGTCAGTTCGGCATTGTCGGACGAGCGTGCGGCCTTGGTGAAAGCATCGGCAGCACCGTCGCAGTCGCCCAGACGCCATGCGGCGAGCCCGGCAGTCCACCATGCCTCGCCCACCCACGGGCCTTGCCCCAGCGCGGCGATCTGCGCCATCTGGTAGGCATTGGCATCCTGGTTCTCGATGTAGAAGCTCCACGCCACCTTCTGGCGCCACTCGGCCTGCGAGGAGGGCGAGAGGTTGGCGTCGATCCCGTCGAGCAGCAGGCGCGCGCCCATCGGATCGTCGTTCTTGATGCGGTCGTTGATGCCGTTCGCGATCCCGGCGGGCATCGTGCCGTCGTCGATCGAGGAGGGGCGAACCCGCTTGGCGATGGTCGGCAGGCGCGCGAAGCTCTGTTCGGCTGGGAGCGAGGGGAGGCCGACAGCGCCGCGCTTGAGCGCGAGGCGGCTGATCTGGTCGGCGCCGGGCAGTTCGGTGCCCTGCGAAAGCCATGTCTGCAGGTCGTTCAGCTGGATCTTGGGCGATCCGGAAGCGAGGTAGTATTCTGCGCGGGCCTGCTGGTGGAGCGGGCCATCGGGGCGGTCGGCCAGCATCTTCTGAACGGTGGCCCAGTCCTTCGCGTCGATCGCGTCGAACATCGACTTGTAATAGGTCCGATCGTCCTGGCTGAGCAGCGAAGGGACGGCGGTACGGTCGGCGCGGGTGCGGAAGTAGTCCACAGCAGCGCTGTTGGCGAAGGCCGGTGCTGCCGATGCGCAGGCGGCGATACACGCGCCCGCAAACAGTCCGGCCCTGATAAATCGTTTCAAAGGTATTCCCCGCGATCCTGTGCGATTCGCCTGCTCCGGCTGACCGATGGCCGCATCTCTCAGGACGCGGTCCAATCCAGCCAGGCCCTCCAGAGCACCGGCTTTGCACGCGGCTGCGCGAGCAAAGCAGGCAGCGCCCAGGAGGCGAGCAGGGGTATCGATCCCCCTTCATGATCGAAAGTCCTTAACATGGCAGGACGATGCGGCGATTCGTGGCCGATTAGCGGCAGGACGTTTCCACCAAGGACAAACAGCCTCTTCGGAGCCACCAGAGCGACGTGATGCCGCAGAACCTGCCCGATTCCGCGCTCGCTCATTGCCGCCCAGTCTGCGCCCGGCGTATGGCGGGGCAGGGCGCTGGCAAGGTAAACGTCCTCGCGCCCGGTGCCGAACGCGGTAAGGATGGCGTCCAGCAGCTTGCCTTGCTGGCCGGAGAGCAGTGTTTCGCTGTCCTCGGCCTCGGGTTCCTCGATGACGATCATCAGTTCGGCACCGGCCTTGCCCTGCGGCGCGACGCGCGCGGCGGGGCCGCCTTCGCACAGCAGCGGTTCGCTCAGCCACCACGGTGCGAAAGCCGCGAGGTCGGCGGGCAGGCTGGCGGGATCGAGCTTGGCGGGCGGCGGCGGGGCATCCGGATCGGGCTTTGGATCCGGGCGGCGGCGCGGCGGCAGGGCGCCTTCCAGTTCGGGCGGGGCGAGCCATTCGACCGGCTCGTCGAGAAAGTCGCAGTCCACCCCTGCGTCCCGCCACCAGTCGAGCGCACCTGTGATATCGTCCAGAAATTGCGGATTTGGCGGTTGATCCATCGCGCGGGTCTTGACCTTATGCGCGGGAGCAATCAAGGCATTCGTGAATTTAATCGCTCGACTAAACACGAAAAGAATGCACGGGGCTACCATGATCGAACGCGAAGAGATGCCTTACGACGTTGTCGTCGTCGGCGGTGGACCTGCCGGTCTGGCGACCGCGATCCGCCTCAAGCAGGTGGACCCGGAACTGCAGGTCTGCGTGCTGGAGAAGGGCTCGGAGATCGGCGCGCACATCCTTTCGGGCGCGACGATCGACCCCAAGGCGCTTGACGAACTGCTGCCGACCTGGCGCGAGGACGGCTGCCCGCTGGCCGAAACGCCGGTGACGGACAACTGGCACTGGCACCTGACGAAGAAGGGCAAGTTCTCCCTTCCGCACATCATCCAGCCGCCCTTCATGTCGAACAAGGGCAACTACACCGGCTCGCTGGGCAACTTGTGCCGCTGGCTGGCCGAGCAGGCCGAAGCGCTGGAGATCGAGATCTTCCCGGGCTTCCCCGCCGCCGAGATACTCTATGACGATGCCGGCGCCGTGATCGGCGTGCAGACTGGCGACATGGGCGTCGACCGCGAGGGTAATCCCAAGGGGGACTACCAGCCGGGCATGAACCTGCTGGGCAAGTACACCGTGTTCTGCGAAGGCGCACGCGGCCACCTGACCAAGCGCCTCAAAACCAAGTACGACCTCGAAGCCAATTGCGAGCCGCAAATCTACGGCATCGGCATCAAGGAACTGTGGGACATCCCGGCGGACAAGCACGTCCCCGGCCGCGTGATCCACACCCAGGGCTGGCCGATGAGCGAGAACGACGCCTGGGGCGGCGGCTTCCTCTACCACCAGGCCAACAACCAGGTGGCGCTCGGCTTCGTGACCGCGCTCGACTACAAGAACCCGTACATCTACCCGTTCGAGGAATTCCAGCGCTGGAAGCAGCACCCGGAAATCCGCGCGATCCTGGAAGGCGGCAAGCGCGTCGCTTACGGTGCGCGCGCGATCAACGAGGGCGGCTGGCAGTCGGTGCCTAGCCTCGCGTTCCCCGGTGGCGTGCTGGCGGGCTGCTCGGCGGGCTTCGTCAACGTGCCGCGCATCAAGGGCACCCACACCGCGATGAAGAGCGGCATGCTGGCGGCCGAGTCCATCGCCGCCGCCATCAAGGCGGGCCGTGAGCAGGACACCCTGCAGGACTACGATACCGCCGTTCGCGAAAGCTGGATCGCCAAGGAACTCAAGCTCGTCCAGAACGCCGAGCCGATGGTGGCGAAGTGGGGCGGCGAGCTGGGCACGATCCTCGCGGGCGCCGACATGTGGCTGCGCACGCTGTTCGGCTTCGGCCTCGCCAAGCCGATGAAGCATCACACCGATGCGTCGGAAACCCAGCGCGCGGACCTGTACAAGCCGATCGCCTATCCCAAGCCCGACGGCGTCATCAGCTTCGATCGCCTGACCAGCGTGTCGTACTCCTTCACCAACCATGAGGAGGATCAGCCGGTCCACCTCAAGCTGAAGGACCCGAGCATCCCGACTGCGGTGAACCTGCCGGTCTATGCGGGGCCTGAGGCGCGTTACTGCCCGGCGGGGGTCTACGAGTTCCTCGACGCGGGCGATGGTCCCAAGCTGCAGATCAACGCGCAGAACTGCGTCCACTGCAAGACCTGCGACATCAAGGATCCCACGCAGAATATCGAATGGGTCACGCCCGAAGGCGGCGGCGGCCCGAACTACCCGAATATGTGAGGTTGTCAGGCTGGCGTCGTCCCGGATCAAGTCCGGGACGACGGGGCGTAGCATCCCTTGCCTCCTGCCCCCCGCCGCGCCATGGAAGGGGCGATGCTGACCGAAACCGCCTATGCCAAGATCAACCTCGCGCTGCATGTTCGTCGTCGCCGTGAGGACGGGTATCACGAACTCGAAACGCTGTTCGCCTTCGTCGATGACGGCGACCGGCTGAGCGGCTCCCTCGCCGACGCCGACAGCCTCTCCACCCATGGCGAGTTCGCCGCCAAGATCGACGACCCGTTCGGCAACATCGTCGCCAAGGCGCTGTCCACCTTGCCTCATGGCAAAGGCTGGGCCGTCGATCTCGAAAAGCGCCTCCCCGTCGCGGCGGGTCTCGGCGGCGGATCGGCGGATGCAGGCGCGGTGTTCCGCATGGTGGAGCGCAGCGCGGGCCTTCCAGGCGACTGGCAGACGCGCGCTGCGAGGCTGGGCGCCGACGTGCCCGCCTGCGTCCTGTCCACCACCTGCATCGGCACCGGCACCGGCACCGATCTCCAGCCCGTCGAGAGTGACCTCACCGGCACCCCGGTCCTGCTCGTGAACCCGCGCGTGGGCGTGCCTACCGGGCCGGTGTTCAAGGCCTGGGACGGCGTCGATCGCGGCGAGATGCCCATCGGCTCCGTCCGCCGGATTGCACTGGAAGGCCGCAACGATCTAGAGGCTCCGGCCATCGCGATCTGCCCCGTCGTGGCCGATATGCTGGCAGCTTTGCGGGCGACCGAGCCGTTCCTCGCCCGCATGTCGGGCTCGGGCGCGACATGCTTTGCGCTTTACGACAGCGAGGCGCAATTGCAGGCGGCGTGGGATAAGCTGGCCGAAACTCAACCCCACTGGTGGAAAATGGCGGGCAAGTTGCGGTAAGGTCGCGGCGCGCAACCTTCGGAGGCAGACTTGGAAACCGAATACCACCGCCTGCTCGGCACGCCCGTTTCGGGCGGCGTCCTGGTCGTATCGGACCATGCCTCCAACCGCGTGCCGGATGACATCGACCTCGGCATAGAGGACGCGCTGCTCGACGAGCATATCGCTATCGACATCGGCGTCGCCGCCATCGCCGAACGCATGGTCGAAGCCGGTACCGCCGCTTGGCTCGGCAACGTCAGCCGCCTCGTCTGCGACTTCAACCGCACTCATGACGTCCCCGGCATGATGCCTGAAATCAGCGACGGCTACCTCATCCCCGGCAACGTCCTCACGAAGGAGGAGCGCCAAGCCCGGGTTGACCGGCTGTTCGACCCCTACCACCACGCACTCGCGGCGCAGTTGCGGGAGACGCCTCCGGCGCTGATCCTGTCGCTGCACAGCTTCACGCCGGGCCTCGCCACCTGCACAAAGCCGCGCCCATGGCAGGTCGGCGTCCTCTACAACCAGGACGAGCGCGCCGCGCGCATCGCCATTCCCTGGCTGGAGGCGCAGGGCTTTGTCACCGGCGATCAGGAGCCGTATTCGGGCAAGCTGCTCAACGCATCGATGAACCGCCACGCCGAGCCTAACGGGCTGCCTTATCTCAGCATCGAAATCCGGCAGGACCTCATCGCCGAGGAAGCGGGACAGGCGGAGTGGGCCGACGTGATGACGCGGCTCTGCGCGGCGGTAGTCGGCCAACTCCCGTCATCCCAGCCTTCGCTGGGATGACGAATGTTCGAAGAAATATAATTGCAAAAACTCACGTTGAATTGAAATCAATCACCGTGTAGGGGCGGCTCCAACACAGCGCGAAAACCCGCGCCCATGACCAATCGGAGTTCCGACAATGCCCGCCCTTCGTTCACGCACCTCGACTCACGGCCGCAACATGGCGGGTGCGCGCGGGCTCTGGCGCGCGACTGGCATGAAGGACGGGGACTTCGGCAAGCCGATCGTCGCGGTGGTGAACTCGTTCACCCAGTTCGTCCCCGGCCATGTCCACCTCAAGGATTTGGGCCAGTTGGTCGCGCGCGAGATCGAGGCGGCGGGCGGCGTTGCCAAGGAATTCAACACCATCGCGGTCGATGACGGCATCGCCATGGGCCATGACGGCATGCTCTATTCGCTGCCCAGCCGCGACCTCATCGCCGACAGCGTCGAGTACATGGTCAACGCTCACTGCGCCGACGCGATGGTCTGCATCTCCAACTGCGACAAGATCACGCCGGGCATGCTGATGGCCGCGATGCGCCTCAACATCCCCGCCGTGTTCGTTTCGGGCGGGCCGATGGAGGCGGGCAAGGTCGTGCTGCGCGGCAAGGAACATGCGCTCGATCTGGTCGACGCGATGGTCGCCGCCGCCGACGAGAGCTACACCGACGAGGAAGTGAAGACGATCGAGCGCTCGGCCTGCCCGACCTGCGGCTCGTGCTCGGGCATGTTCACTGCGAATTCGATGAACTGCCTGACCGAAGCGCTGGGCCTGTCGCTGCCGGGCAACGGTTCGACGCTGGCGACTCACTCGGACCGCGAGCGCCTGTTCCTGGAGGCGGGCCGCGTCGCGGTGGACATGTGCCAGCGCTATTATGAGCAGGACGATGCCTCCGTGCTGCCGCGCAACATCGCCAGCTTCGAGGCGTTCGAGAACGCCATGAGCCTCGACATTGCGATGGGCGGCTCGACCAACACCGTGCTGCACCTGCTGGCTGCCGCGCACGAGGCGGGCGTGGACTTCACCATGGCCGACATCGACCGCCTGAGCCGTCAGGTTCCGTGCCTGTCGAAGGTCGCTCCGGCCAAGGCCGACGTCCACATGGAGGACGTCCACCGCGCCGGCGGCATCTACGCGATCCTCGGCCAGCTGGAGCGGGCGGGCCTGCTGCACACCGACCTGCCGACCGTCCACACCCGCACGCTGGGCGAGGCGATCGAGCGCTGGGACACCAGCCGTACGACCGAGGCTTCGGTCCAGGAATTCTACAAGGCCGCGCCCGGCGGCGTGCCGACGCAGACCGCCTTCAGCCAGTCGGCGCGCTGGAAGGAACTCGACCTCGACCGCGAGAACGGCGTCATCCGCTCCAAGGAGCACGCCTTCAGCCAGGACGGCGGCATCGCGGTGCTCTACGGTAACATCGCGCGCGACGGCTGCATCGTGAAGACGGCGGGCGTGGACGACAGCATCCTCAAGTTCACCGGCACCGCGCGCGTCTACGAATCGCAGGACGCAGCGGTCGCGGGCATTCTTGGCGGCGAAGTCGTGGCGGAAACCGTCGTGGTCATCCGCTACGAAGGACCGCGCGGCGGGCCGGGCATGCAGGAAATGCTCTACCCCACCAGCTACCTCAAGTCGAAGGGACTTGGGAAGGCGTGTGCGCTGCTGACGGACGGGCGCTTCTCGGGCGGCACTTCGGGCCTCTCGATCGGCCACGCCTCGCCCGAAGCGGCGGAAGGCGGCGAGATCGGGCTGGTCGAGAACGGCGACACGATCGAGATCGACATCCCCGGCCGCACCATCAACCTGATGATCTCGGACGAGGTCATGGCGCACCGCCGTTCGCAGCAGGAGGCGCGCGGCGCCGATGCATGGTCGCCGGTGCACCCGCGCCCGCGCAAGGTTTCGGCGGCGCTACAGGCTTACGCGGCGATGACCACCAGCGCCTCGAAGGGCGCGGTGCGCGACGTGACGCAGCTCAAGCGGGGCTGAGGTCGCGGCGCCCCGTGCCTGGTGCGCGGGGACATTTTGGGGTTGGACCGTTTGTGGTTATCGGGGCGTGCGAACGATGACCCCGATGGCAGGAATGGGTAGAAAGTTGCCATATATCCTCCCTGTCGCGCAGCGATGGGGAGGTGGCAGCCCGCAGGGCTGACGGAGGGGTTTCCCCCCTCCACCACTCGCTGCGCGAGCGGTCCCCCTCCCCATTGCTTCGCAACAGGGAGGATGCAACAAGGCCCGCAACGGGGCGCATCCGGAAAGGCCGGTTTCGGCTCAGCATTGAGGATGGCGGACGAAAGGGCTTGCCAGGGAGCTTGTTCGGGATGTCTGAGCCGGCTGTGCAATGACGATGTGGTGATCTCGCAGCCTGACATTGCCCCGAGCGTTTCGGGCGTTATGATTTATGCCATGACCGCCAAGCTCCCGCCGCTGGCCTGTGCCGTCCTCCTTCTCGCCGCCTGCTCGCGCAGTGACGAGCCCGCTCCCGTTGCCGTAGCGCTCGAGCACATCGACTGCGCCGTGGGAGGAGAGCCCGAACTCAAGCCCGCCTGCTCGGTGGAGCGGGTCGAGAAGGACGGTGCGCTCACGCTTGTCGTGCACCATCCCGATGGTGGTTATCGCCGGTTCGCGGTCGCGAAGGGCGGTGCGGGAGTGACCACCAAGGACAGCGCCACGCCGCCGAAGGTGCGCCTTGCCGGCGACCGGCTCGACGTTACCGTGGGCACCGATCGCTACCTCTTTCCCGCGACGGTGAAGCACGATGCCCCGCGATAGGCAGATCCTTACGGCCGCGCAGATGCGTGCTGCGGAGCAGGCGTTGATCGACGCGGGCACCAGCGTCGATGCGCTGATGCAGGTGGCGGGGCGTGGCGCTGCCGAATGGATCTGGCGCATGGTGGGGCGGCACAAGGTGACGGTGCTCTGCGGCCCGGGCAACAACGGCGGCGACGGCTACGTCATTGCCGAGGCCATTCGCGAGCGGGGTGGCCATGCCGTCGTCGTCGCGGCGGCCGAGCCTGCCACCGACGCCTGCCGCAAGGCGCGCGCCCTGTTCGGCGGAGACGTGGTCGAGACCGATTCCGAGGCGAAGGGCGAAGTGCTGGTCGATTGCCTTTTCGGCACCGGACTGACGCGGCCGTTGTCTCAGGAGCACCTCGCCTTGCTCACGCGGCTGGCCGAAACGCATCCGCGCTGTGTGGCGGTGGACATGCCGAGTGGGGTACAGTCCGATTCGGGCATGCTGCTGGGTGAGGGTTTGCCCGCCTACGACCTGACCATCGCGCTCGGCGCATGGAAATTCGCGCATTTCCTGATGCCTTCTAGCGCCCGGATGGGGCGGCTCCAGCACGTGCCGATCGGCGTCGACGCGGTGCGGGGGGCTGCCCTCGCAGTCGCGCGACCGCAGTTGCGCGCTCCGGCACCGGATGCGCACAAGTACCGGCGCGGGCTGCTGGCGGTCGTCGGCGGGGCGATGCCCGGCGCGGCGGTGCTCGCAGGAATCGCGGCGCAGCGGGCAGGGGCGGGCTACGTGAAGCTCTTCGCCGAGAGCAAGCGCAATGTGCCTGCCGACCTCGTCGTCGATCAGGGTGCGCTGAGCGAGGTGTTGGCCGACGATCGCAACACGGCGGTGCTGGTCGGGCCGGGCCTGGGGCGCGATGCGACCGCGCGCGAACGGCTGGCGGTGGCTCTGGCGGATGGGGTGCCGGTGGTGGTCGATGCCGATGCGCTGGTTCTGCTGGCGCCGCGTCACCTCGCAGGGCGCGAGGCCTCCGTCATCGCCACGCCGCACGAAGGCGAACTCGTCGCGCTGGAGCGGGCTTTCGATCTCGACGGTGCGGGGACGCGGCCCGAGCGTGCTCTCGCGCTGGCGGAGGCGAGCGGGATGGTGGTCGTGGCCAAGGGGCCGGATACGGTGATCGCCGCGCCCGACGGCAGGCTCGCCTGCGCGGTGCGGGCAAGCTCGTGGCTCTCAACTGCGGGCACCGGAGATGTGCTGGCAGGGGTGATCGCCAGCCGCCTCGCTACAGGGATCGAGCCGTTCGACGCTGCCTGCGAGGGCGTCTGGCTACACGGCGAGGCGGCGAGGCTTTGCCCGCCTGCGTTCACGGCGGGGCAACTGGCCGAGGCGGTGCCGCTGGCGCTTGCGGCGTGCCTGTAGGACAGGCCCACCCCTGGCCCCTCCCGCAAGCGGGAGGGGAGCAGGTAGCGCGCTCTTTCTCTCCTCCTGCTTGCGGGAGGGGCTGCCCCATATTCTCCCCTCCCGCTTGCGGGAGGGGCTGGGGGTGGGCATACGCGCGGGAACCATGACCGAATCCGAAGAGATCCTGCGCATCGCCTCCAAGGGCGACGGCGTCACCGCGTCCGGCCGTTTCGCCTGGGGCGCCGCGCCCGGCGACAAGCTGCGCATCGACGACACGCTCGAATGGGGGCCACACCACGTCGAGCCGCCTTGTCGGCACTTCGGCCAGTGCGGCGGGTGTCAGCTGCAGCAGCTCGACGAAGAAAGCCTGACGGCCTTCGTCGAGGCGCGGGTGGCCAATGCCGCCGCCTCGCAGGAATTGGGGACGCAGGCGCTCGCCGCGCCGCATCTTTCGCCGCCGTCGTCGCGCCGCCGGGCCTCGCTGCGCGCGGAAAGCTCGGGCGGGCGCGTGGTGATCGGCTTCCGCGAGGCGAAGTCGCACCGGCTGGTCGAAGTGCAGGAATGCCACGTCCTCGTGCCCGAGATCGTCGCGTTGCTGGGGCCGCTGCGCAAGCTGCTCATCACCATGGGCAAGGCCGCGCCCGTCAAGAAGGGGCGCCATGGCAGGCCCGCGCCTGGCAAGGTGCAGGCGCGCATGGCCGCCGACATCGAGATGACGCTGGTTGACCAAGGCATCGACCTCGGCGTCAAGGGCCTCACCGCCGAGGGCCTTGCGGCCACCGAGGCGATGCTGGATTTCGCGCGCGAGCACAAGCTGGCGCGCCTGACGATGGACGGCGGCTATGGCTTCGAGACGGTGTGGGAGCCGGTGCCCGTCACGGTGACGCTCGGCGGCGTCAAAGTGCCGTTTCCCCCGGGCACATTCCTGCAGGCGACGCTCGACGGCGAGGAGGCACTGGTGAGCGCCGCGCGTGAATGGCTGGCGGGTGCACCGACGGTGGCGGACCTGTTCTCGGGGCTCGGCACCTTCGCCTTCGCGCTGGCGGGACCGGAAACCAAGGTGCTGGCAGCCGAAGCCGCGCGCGAGGTGCACTATGCCTGCAAGGCGGGCGCCGACCGCGCGCAGTTGCCGGTGTTCAGCGTCCACCGCGACTTGTTCCGCAATCCGCTGCAGCCCGACGAACTGAGCCGCTTCGCCGCCGTCGTTCTCGATCCGCCGCGTGCCGGCGCGCGCGAGCAGGTGGACTGCATCGCCGATTCCACCGTTGGCCGCGTGGTCTATGTCAGCTGCAACCCGTCAAGCTGGTCGCGCGATGCGGCGCGGCTGGTCGAAGCGGGCTTCCGGCTGGTGGAACTGCGTCCGGTCGGCCAGTTCCGCTGGTCCACTCACGTAGAACTGGCGAGCTATTTCGAGCGCGGTTAATCCGCGCCCATTTGCGCCATCATGTCCATGAAATCGCGCGCGGCGTTGCGTTCGTCCTCGGTCTCGAACGCGACGTCGAGGTCGGGCGCGGAGCCGAGGATGTACATGAAGGTCCAGAGCGCGAAGCGGCGGCCCTTGTCCTGCTCCATGCCGAAATCGACCTTCATCCGCTCCACCCCGGCCTCGATTGCGGCGGGGGTGACGGTGGAGAGGTCTTCGGTGGCGAAGTAGCGGCGCAGCTGGTCGTCGAAATCCATGGTGCCGTACTAGCAGGGGTTCAGCTGCGGTTCCAGCCGCAGCACCCGCAGAACACCGGATAGGCGACCGCGCCCCAGGCACTGGCGATGAAGCCTATGAAGAACACGCTCCAGCCCAGTCCCCAGTTTTCGCCGAGAACGACGTCCGCCAGCGCTGCCAGCGTGATGCCGATGAAGAACAGTTCCACGCCGATGAAGACGATCTTGAACGGCTTCAAGGCAGGGACGGGCATTCCCTTTTCCATGGCTATACTCCCGAAGTTTCTTATCCTTGTATCGGGAATATATCGCGCAACCGTTGCCGGTTCCATCGGGAGTTTGCGGCACCGGGCGTTCAATCCCGGGACGAAAGGACTTTGGCGAAGGCCGCCGCATCGGTATTTCCGCCCGAGAGGATGACGGCGCTGCGCTCCCCCAACTCCACCTTGCCCGCCAGCACCGCCGCCAGCGCCGCCGCGCCGCCCGGTTCGAGGACGAGGCGCAGCTTCGCGAAGGCGAGACGCTGGGCCGCGCGGACTTCGGCAGGCGTCGCCACCAGGCCGAACGGGCAACGGTCCTTGAGGATCGCGAAGTTGATCGGCCATGTGGCGGGCGTCTGCAGGGCGTCGCAGGCGGTGGGCGGCGCATCGGGGCCGACCGGCACGATGGTTCCGGCGGCGAGGCTGCGGCACACGTCGTCCCAGCCTTCGGGCTCCACCGGCACGATCCGGGCATCGGGGCAGGCGAGGGCGAGCCCCGCCGTCAGCCCGCCGCCGCCGCAAGGCGCGACGATCAGGTCCGGCCCGGCAAGGCCCTGCTCGGCCAGTTGCGCCGCGATCTCGAGGCCCGTGCTGCCCTGTCCCTCGATCACCCACGGGTCGGCATAGGCGTGGACCAGCGTGGCGCCGCGCTCGGCGCAGAGGGCTTGCGAGACTTCGTCGCGGTCCTCCCCGCCGGGGCGGTCGTAGAGCACGACTTCGGCGCCGAGCGCGCGCGTGTTGGACAGTTTCACCTCGGGCGCGTCCACCGGCATTACGATCGCCGCCCTGATGCCGAGGCGCCGCGCGGCCCAGGCGACGCCCTGCGCGTGATTGCCGCTGGAGACGCCGACGACGCCGCATGCGCGTTCCTCGTCGTTCAGCGCGGACAGACGGTACCAGGCGCCGCGGATCTTGAAGGCTCCGACCGGCTGCAGGCTCTCGGCCTTGCACCAGATCGTCCGGCCATCAACCTCGAGCGGGAGCAGCGGCGTGCGGGGCAGGATTTCGGCCACTTTGCGGGCGGCGAGGGCGATGCCTTCGGGCGTGGGCGTGCGCTGGGTCATGGCGCGGGTGTTAGCCTGCGGGGCGCCGGGCGCAAGGGCTTGGGGTAGCTTGAGGCACGGACCTTATCCTCCCTGTTCCGCAGGAATGGGGAGGGGGACCGCACGCGTAGCGGGTGGTGGAAGGGGAGAAACCCCTCCGTCAGCCCTGTGGGCTGCCACCTCCCCATTCCTTCGAACAGGGAGGATAAGGCCGCATCTTTCCATCACGTCTCCCGTTTCAGAAATTGAACCCCAGTGAAACCGAGGCGACATTGTCGTTGCTGTCGTCGGCATCGGGCCGGAAGCCATGCTGGTGGAGATAGCCGACCTCGAGGTTCACATTCTTCGCCAGCGGGGTCGTCACGGCGATCATGTTGCGCATACGCTCCTCGCCCTGGACGCGCTGGAAGTTCGTTTCGTTGAGGTCGATGAAGCTCTCGTGGCTGAGTACAAGCGCGGTCTTGCTGTCCTTGCGGAAGGGCAGGACATATTTGACGTAAGGGCGCAGCCGGTAGGCGGTGCCGCCGATGCCTTCGCGCCAGCGTTCCTCGACGCGCAGGCGGGCGCTCAGCTGCCCGGGGCCGATCTTCACGATGTTATCGAAGGTCACCTGCTGGCGGCCGCGGTGTTCCATCACCGAGAAGTGGCCGGCTTCGTAGTTCGGATCGTGGGTATAGCCGACCCACACGGTCACCTTGTCGGCCACCCTGTAGCCGATCAGGGAGTTCGATTCGACTTCGTAGAGCCCGTCGCGATCGTCGCTGAAGCGCCCGATCACTTCCTGTGAAAAGCGCCACTTGTCGCCTAGCTTTACCGTCGCGGTGCTGCCCAGCCAAAGCTGCTCATCCTCCGATGCGCAGGCGGGCGCGGCGATGAAGACCACCGCGAGCGTGCATAGGCCATGGATGATCGAGCGCATTGGTTATCTCCCTCCCGAATGGAGTGCGCCGACTATGACTCAATTGTGACAGTTTAATGTCTGTAAGTATTCTGCAGTATGACTCTTTGGTTACAGTCAGCGAAAAAAGCTGCGTGTTCAGCGTGGCCAGTTCCGGGAGCGCGAGGGCAATGGCCCTCTCTTTTCCCTTTCAGCCTTCAGGTCCGCGAAAGTCGCACCATCTGGTAATATCCCAAAGGCCCGCGCCAAACCTCCAGTTCCAACCCCTGCTCATGCGCGACGCGGCCCGCCACGTCGGCAAGGTCCAGCCGGGGCGTGACGTGGAAGCGAGCCAGCCAGCCGAGCAGCAGCTTGCGCAAGGGGCCGGGCAGGCCGGAGCAGTCGCCGAAGTCCACGACGTGCAGCCGTCCGCGCGGAGCAAGCGTCGCGGCGGCCTGTGCAAGCGCGGCTTGCCAGTCCGGGATCATCGAGACGGCGTAGGATAGCATCACGCGCTCGAAGCCTTCGCGGCCCAGCAGCGCGGCGGCGTCGAAGCGGGTGGCGTCGCCCAGCGCCAGTGTGCCGTTCGTGCCCAGCGTCTTGCGCGCGGCGCGCAGCATCTCGCTGGAGATGTCGAGGCCGAACAGCTTCACCCCGCGCCACGTTCTGCCGACATGCGCGAGATTGCGGCCGGTGCCGCAGCCGATCTCCAGCACCGCCATGCCGGGCTTGGCGTCGAGTTCGTCGATCAGGCGGTCGCGGCCGAATAGGTAGTATTTGCGGGTCAGGTCGTAGATCGGGCGCTGCCAGCGGTAGATGCGATCCATCAGCGCGGCGTGGTCGGGGGCGAGAGTTGCCATGCGGGCTCAGCCCTTGAACACGTAAAGGTGGACGCCGCCGTAGATCGACGAGCGGTCGGCCAGCGTCGCCGTCTGCGACTGCTCGACGCGGTAGTCCCAGCGGTCGAGGATGGCATCGGGCACGCGGCCGGGAAGGAGCGAGGGTTCGGCAGCGGTGCGGAACAGCACGCGGGCGCCGGGCTTGGCGGTGCGGGTGATCTCGGTCCACAGTTCGGTAAGCTGCGCGTCGGTCATCCAGTCCTGCGCGTCGAGCAGGACGTAGCGGTCGTAGCTGGCGTCGTCCGCTGCGGCGAGGACATGGGTGAAGTTGGCGTGGCGCAGGTCCAGCCGGTCGAGCCGGTCGCGGACCAGCGGCAGGTTGGCTTCCTGCAGGTACGGGGGCAGGGGGGCTTCGGTGCCCTTGCCGTAGCCGCGCGAGAACGCCTGCCATGCAAAGTAGTTGTCGTTAACCGGGAAGTGGCAGGCCAGCTTCTCCAGCCGGCCGCGCAGCACGTCTGCCATCGACTGGCCGCCCGCCAGCGCGTCGTACTGCGCAGGGGGGATGCCGAGGCCGAACAGCGAGGCGGGGTGCTTGGTCAGCCAGCGCACGAAGCGGCGTTCGAACACCGGGGCGAAGCGCTCGTCGAAGATGCGGCGCTGTTCTTCCATCGATGCAGCGTCGAGGATTTCGGCGGGGTTCACCTTGTGCAGTTTCGCGATGACGTGCGCTGCGCCGATGAAGCCGCCGAGGAGGCCATGGCGGTAGACGCCGCGCGTGAAGGCCCCAATGCGGCGGCGGCCGACGAGGTCGCGGCCTTCCCAGTAGCGGCGCGTCGCCTCGTCGAGGTGCGGGGCCAGCTTCTCGCGGTAGAGGGCGACGTTCTCGGCACGGTCGGCCTCGGCGATGAAGCGGCGCACTTCGACATGGCTGAGGTGGCGCACGGCGGCGTGCTTCAGGTTGTTGAGCGCGATGTGCGCGGTGTTGAGGTCCACCACGGTGATGCCCGCCGGGTCCGCGGTCAGATACGACAGCGCGTTGCAGCCGCCGCTGGCGATGGTGATGATGCGGCTGTCGGGCGTGATCTCCATCGCCGCCATGTCGGCGACCGGGTCCTCCCAGATCTGCGCGTAGACGAGGCCCTTGAAGGCCATGGCGAAAGCCTTGTCGAGCAGCTTGCTCTTGCGCGATGCTTCGTCGCGGACGACCGCGTTCTCGATGAGATTTGAACGGTTGCCGGAAAGAGGGCTGGTCATGGCACTGGCTCCTGCGAAGGGATGCGGCGCGGATGACACCGTGGGGTGACCGGGTGATGACGGGTTGAAGGCGGTTTATGACACTTCGGGGCGGCCTGTGCGGCGTTTGCGGTTGCGTTGTGTGCCGTTAGGGTGCCTTTGGGTGCCGGACAGTTGAGTTGTCACAGAACGGCCCTATATGGCCCGCTTTCGATTGGCCTCGTTCAATCGGCAAGGCGCATTGGAGACAGGTTGATGAGCAAGGTTCTGGTGATCGGTGCGGGCGGCGTCGGATCGGTCGCGGTCCACAAGATGGCGATGAATCCCGATATCTTCTCGGACATTCACCTCGCCAGCCGCACGGTCTCGAAGTGCGAGGCGATCGCGGAATCGGTCAAGGCGCGCACCGGCGTGACGATCGGCACTTACGCCATCGACGCCGATGACGTGGCGGCGACCTCGGCCCTGATCCGCGAGATCGGTCCGAAGCTGGTGGTTAATCTTGCCCTGCCTTATCAAGACCTTGCGATCATGGATGCCTGCCTTGCGACCGGCACGCACTACATGGACACTGCGAACTACGAGCCCAAGGACGTGGCCAAGTTCGAGTACCACTGGCAGTGGGCCTACCAGGAGCGCTTCAAGGAAGCGGGCCTGATGGCGCTGCTCGGTTCGGGCTTCGACCCGGGCGTCACCAGCGTCTTCGCGATGTGGCTCAAGAAGCACAAGCTGAAGACCATCCGCACGCTTGACATCCTCGACTGCAACGGCGGCGACCACGGCCAGGCTTTCGCGACGAACTTCAATCCGGAAATCAACATCCGCGAAGTGACCGCGCCCGCCCGCCACTGGGAGAACGGCGACTTCGTCGAGACCCCGGCGATGGCCAAGAAGGTGAGCTTCGACTTCGAGGGCGTCGGCCCCAAGAACATGTACATGATGTACCACGAAGAGCTTGAAAGCCTTGCGAAATTCCTGCCGGAAATGGAACGAGGCCGCTTCTGGATGACCTTCGGCGATGCGTATATCCAGCACCTCACCGTGCTGCAGAACGTGGGCATGACCCGCATCGACCCGGTGATCTACAACGGCGTGGAAATCGTGCCGCTGCAGTTCCTGAAGGCGGTCCTTCCCGAGCCTGCATCGCTTGGTCCCACGACCAAGGGCAAGACCAACATCGGCGACATCGCGACCGGCGAAGCGCTCGACGGTTCGGGTGAAAAGACGTTCTACATCAAGAACATCTGCGATCACGAAGACGCCTATGCCGAGACCGGTAACCAGGCCGTCAGCTACACCACCGGCGTGCCCGCGATGATCGGCGCGGCCATGGTCGTGACGGGTGCATGGTCGGGTGAGGGCGTGTTCAACATGGAGCAGTTCGATCCCGATCCCTTCATGGACATGCTCAACAAGCACGGCCTGCCGTGGACCGTCGAGGAACTGTCTGAGCCGCTTCCGTTCTGATGGGCGGCCGCTCGCGCCTCCTGTTCCTGACCGCGCTGGGTGCGCTGGCGCTGGGTGGCTGCACCCCCGCCGAAGCGCCCAAACCCGGTCCTGTTGCGCCCGGGCCGGTCACGCCCACGGCGCCGACCGGTCCCGCCGAGCCTGCAGGCAACCAGTCCTACGCGCGCGATATGAGCGCGGCGGACAAGGCGGCCTGCACCTCCGGCGGCGGCACGGTGCAGCGGCGCGGGATGCTCGGCATGGAAATGTGCGTGTATGCTTACGCGGACGCGGGCAGGCAGTGCACCGATTCCGCGCAGTGCGAGGGCAAGTGCGTTGGCAGCGCGGGTTCGGTGGCGCCGGACAAGGCGGCGACCGGGCAATGCCAGGCCGATGATCGCCTGTTCGGCTGCTATGCGGAGATCAAGGGCGGCAAGTCCGCCTATGCGATCTGCGTCGACTGAGCGGCATGAACTGGTCCTTCGTCGCGCCCGTGGCTTTGCTGGCGGGCTCCAACCTGTTCATGAACACGGCGTGGTATCTCCACCTCAAGGTGCCCGGAAAGGCGCTGTGGGTGGCGATCGCGATGAGCTGGGGCATCGCCTTCTTCGAGTATTGCCTCGCCGTTCCGGCCAACCGGATCGGCAGTTCCGCCTATTCGCTCGGCCAGCTCAAGGTCATGCAGGAGGCGTTCTCGCTGCTGGGCTTCGTGCTCGTGGCCTGGGCGCTGTTCGGGCAGAAGCCGGGCTGGAACGAGATCGTCGGCTTTTGCCTTGTCGGGGCAGGGGCGTGGTTCATCTTCAAAGGCCCGCTGGGCTGACTTGGGACTAAGCATCATGGAAACCAGAGCCGGCGATCCGGGCGCTTTCGCGAACTTCGACCTGTCGCGCGTCGACAGTCCCGCCTTCGTGGTCGATGCGGCCAAACTGCGTTCCAACCTGCGCATCCTGAGCGACATTGGCGAACAGTCTGGCGCGAAGGTGCTGTCGGCGCTGAAGGCCTTCTCGATGTGGTCCACCGCGCCGATCGTGGGCGAGTATCTCGACGGCGTCTGCACTTCGGGCCTGTGGGAAGCGCGCCTCGCCTCGGAATTCTACGACGGCGAGATCGCCACGTACTGCGCGGCCTACAAGGCGGAGGACATGGACGAGATCCTGCGCCTCTCCGACCACGTGATCTTCAACTCGCCCGCCCAGATCGAGCGCTTCTGGCCCTTCATCGAAGGTGCCCGCGCGCGCGGCGAGAGCTTCGACATCGGACTGCGCGTCAACCCGCTGCACCCCGAAGGCGAAGTCCCCAAGTACGACCCGAGCGCCCCGCATTCGCGCCTTGGCTTCCCGATCGACCAGCTTACCGAAGAGCACGTCGGATTGATCGACGGCATCCACTTCCACAACTTGTGCGAGCAGGATTTCGAGCCGCTCCAGCGCACCTGGGAAAAGGTGTTCGATTTCCTCGAACCGTTCTTCGGCCAGCTCAAGTGGATCAACATCGGCGGCGGCCACCACGTCACCCGCGCGGATTACCAGCGCGAGGAATTGATCGAATTCCTCGCCGACATGGCCGAGGATACCGGCGCCGAAATCTACATCGAACCTGGCGAGGCGGTTGCGCTGGACGCCGGGATTCTGGTGGGCACCGTGCTCGATGTGGGCTGGAACGGCATGCCGGTGGCGATCGTCGACATTTCCGCCACGTGCCACATGCCCGATGTGATCGAGGCGCCGTATCGCCCCGCCATGCTGGGCGAGCGCGGTGAGGATGCAGCCGAGGCCATACGTCTCGGCGGCCCGTCGTGTCTCGCGGGCGACGTGATCGGCGACTATGTGCTGCCGGCCGATCCCGAAGCCGGACAGCGCTTCGCGTTCCTCGACCAGGCGCATTACTCGATGGTCAAGACGACGACCTTCAACGGCGTGCCGTTGCCGTCGATCTGGCTGTGGGATTCGGAAACCGACGCGCTCGAATGCGTCCGCCGGTTCGATTACGAGGACTTCCGCGGCCGTCTGAGCTGATCCCCGGAGGTATCCTGACGCGGGCGTTAAGCATGAAAGGGGCGGGTGTCTGCGAAGCTGCAACCACCCGCCGTGCCCATGATGCAGCCAATCCCGTTAAGGCGAATCGTCCGGGACCGATCCTGCGCCTTGCCGCGTTGCAAACGATGACACGGACGGCCTGACTGTCACTGGGGTGTCATCACGCTGCAATGGAGTGGATCAATGCAAGCCGCTGCAGAAAAACGGAATTTCATGAGATCGTACGCCCGGTTCGGCGCCCGCTTCCGGCTAGATGACGTTTTTGTGAAAGTCCCCGTTTTTCACTTGCGATTCATGTCCTGAGCCTTATATCCCGCCCCTCGCTGCCCCATGGGGACTTCCAAACCGCAAGGCAGCTCTTGTCTGTTAACACACCGTTTGGGGGTCCCTTGAGTTGCACGCATTCCTCGACGCACCGGCCGTAGCGCGCACCCTCGCGCCTGACGAACCAGTCATTCTGAACCGCCCGCATGCTGCGGCGCGCGCTGCCCGATTCTTCGCCACGAAGTTTCCGGGCAAGTCGCTCTATGCGGTGAAGGCGAACCCGTCGCCCGACCTCGTCCAGATCCTCTGGGACAACGGCATCACGCACTACGACGTCGCCTCGATCACCGAGGTGCGCATGGTGCGCGGCGTCCTGCCGGACGCGACCCTGTGCTTCATGCACCCGGTCAAGACCGCCAGCGCGATCCGCGAAGCCTACTTCCAGCACGGCGTGCGCACCTTCAGCCTCGACACCCTTGAGGAAGTCGAGAAGATCGTCGAAGCCACCACCGATGCCGAGGGCAACACCGCCACCGACCTGCGCCTCTGCGTGCGCCTGCGCGTCTCGTCTGAGTATTCGGAACTGAGCCTCGCGTCGAAGTTCGGCATCGACGTTGCCGATGCGGGCGAACTGCTGCAGGCCACCCGTCAGGTCGCCGACTGGCTGGGCGTGTGCTTCCACGTCGGTTCGCAGGCGATGACGCCGTTCGCCTACGTGCAGGCGCTCGAGCGCGCCCGTGCGGCCATTGCAGCCGCTGGCGTGGTCATCGACATGGTCGACGTCGGCGGGGGCTTCCCCTCGTCGTACCCGGGCATGGAACCGCCGCCGCTCGAGGACTACTTCGCGATCATCCATCGTCACTTCGAGGCGCTGCCGATCGCCTACAACGCAGAGCTGTGGTGCGAGCCGGGCCGCGCGCTGTCAGCCGAGTACAACTCGCTGATCGTCAAGGTCGAGAAGCGTCGCGGCGACGAGCTGTACATCAACGACGGTGCCTACGGCGCGCTCTATGATGCGGCGCACGTTGCATGGCGCTTCCCGGTAAAGGCGATCGCCAAGGACGGCGAACGTTCGTCGGAGCTGAAGGAGTTCTCCTTCTACGGCCCGACCTGCGACGATGCCGACTTCATGGAAGGCCCCTTCTTGCTCCCCGCTGACATCAAGGCGGGCGACTGGATCGAGGTCGGCATGCTTGGCGCCTATGGTGCCGCCATGCGCACGGCGTTCAACGGCTTCGGCGGCGGTGAGGTCGTCCTTGCCCAGGACGAGCCGATGGCCAGCCTCTACACCGGCCGGAAGGACCCGCGCGTTTCGGACAACGTCGTCTCGCTGCGCTGATCCGATCAGTTAGGAATAACGAGAGGCCCCCGGGACCGATGGTTCCGGGGGTTTTCGTTTGCGTGGGCGATTGGGGCGATCTTAACACTCCGCGGGCTACATGGCGCTGATGCCGAAACTCGACGACCGCACCCCGATCCCGCGCTGGCGGATGCTCATGCCTGCGATGGTGGCGCTGGCTTTCCTGCCGGTGCTGCTGGCGCCGGTGCCGGGTTTCGTCGACATGCCGTCGCACATGGCACGGCATCACGTTCTGGCCAACATCACTGCCGATCCTGCGCTGAGCAGGATGTTCGCGGTACATTGGCAGTGGATCGCCAACCTCGGCGCCGATCTGCCTTCGGTGCTGCTGGCGCCCCTGCTGGGCAGCGAGCGTGCGACGCTGGTGGTTGGAGCCTTGCTGGCGCCGCTGACGGTCATGGGCCTGTTCCAGCTTTCCCGCGCCGCGCATGGGCGAGTGAGCGCAAGCGCTTTCGTTGCACTGCCTTTCGCCATGCATCAGGCATGGATGTGGGGGTTTCTCAATTACTGCATGGGCATCGGTCTGGCCTTGCTGGTTGCGGCATGGCTGTACACCCGGCCGCGCGAAAGCGGACGCGAGCAGGTGATTCTGGCAGTTGCGGCGCTGGTCGTGTGGACGGCGCATATGGCGAGTTGGGTGGTCCTGCTTATCCTCGCGGCGGGCAACGAGTTGGGGAAGCTCGGAAGCTGGCGCGAGGTGTGGCCGGCGATGCGGCGCAATCTCGTTCTGCTGGTGCCGGTCGTGCCGCTGCTGCTCTGGCGTTCCGAGGCGGCGGGGCACGGGAGCGGCCCGGCCTACGTCGACTTCGTTAACACCAAGATCGTGGTCTTCGCCAGCGTGCTGCGAGGCACGGACAAGCTGGTGGATATCGGTTTGCTGGCGGCGCTGGCCTGCGTCAGTGGGGTTGCCTTGCTGTGGGCGTCGGGGCGCAGGCTGGAGCGAAGGTTGCTCGTCAGCGGGGTGCTGCTCGCCTTCGCGGCGGTCGCGGCCCCCACGACGATCCTCAATGCATGGGGCACGGACTTGCGTACCGCGCCTATCGCGCTGCTGGCCCTCGTGCTGGCGATCACGCCGAGCGCCCGTCCCGAACGGGAGCGCCTGATCGTGATGGCGGGAATCGCGTTGTTCTGCGTGCGCGTGGGGACAGTGACCCGGGATTGGGTGCGCCATGGCCACGTCCTCGAACAACGCCTGACGCTGCTCGGCGCCGTGCCGCGCGGAGGGCGCGTCGGCTATCTCTGGGCGGCGCCGGATTGCGGTTTTCCCTGGCGTCTGGTGCCGGACGAGAAGCTGGGCAGCTATGCGCTCACGCGCAGGGATGTCTACGTCAACACGCTGTTTATGGTCGACAATGCCAAGCTGATGACCGTCCGCGACCCGCTCCTCGCGCAGCGCTGGTCCGGTGGGACGCAGGACGTGGCGCCGCTTTGCCCTCAAAACCGGCCGGACCTTGCCGCGATGAACGTAAAGATTGCGGGCATGCGTGCGGATGGTTTCGACGCGGTCTGGGTTTCGGGCGGGATTCCGGTCGACCTGCCGCCGCCGCCGGGCTTCGTCGTGGCGAAGCGGGCGGGCGGCGACACGCTGTTTGTCAGGCGCTGACGAACAGGTCCTTGTAGGCGCGCGGCTGGCTGCGCAGGAACTGCGGCGCCACGGCGATCTTTGCGCCCAGCGCCGCTGCGGCATGCCACGGCCAGCGCGGGTCGTAGAGCACGGTACGCGCAAGCCCGATCATGTCGGCATCGCCGGTTGCGATGATGGCTTCGGCTTGCTCCGGTTCGGTGATGAGGCCCACGGCGATCACCGGTATGGACACCGCCTGCTTCACCGCCCTTGCCAGCGGCACCTGATAGTTGGGGCCGACGGGAATCTTCTGCTCGATGTGCAGCCCGCCGCTGGAGACGTGGATCGCAGCCGCGCCGCGCGCTTCCAGAGCCCTGGAGAAGGCGACGGTCTGCTCGATGTCCCAGCCACCCTCTACCCAGTCGGTGCCGGAGAGGCGCACTGTCACCGGCTTCTCGGCAGGAAAGGCTGCGCGCACCGCGTCGTAGACTTCCAGCGGGAAGCGCATGCGGTTCTCGAGGCTGCCGCCATACTCGTCCGTGCGCGTGTTGGAGAGCGGCGACAGGAATTGGTGCAACAGGTAGCCGTGCGCGGCATGGATCTGGATGGCGTCGATCCCGAGCCGTGCGGCGCGATGCGCGGCCTCGGCAAAGGCGGTGCGGACGCGGGCTAGCCCGGCGCTGTCCAACGCCACCGGCGCGTTCTCATGCTTCTGGAAGGGCAGGTCGGAGGCAGAGACCGTCTGCCAGCCGTTGGCTGCGTCCGGTGCGATCTGGGCGCCGCCGTCCCATGGCTTGGCGGTGCTGGCCTTGCGACCGGCATGGGCAAGCTGGATGGCGATGGGCATTTTCGACCAGCGGCGGACGCTTTCCAGGACTTTGCCCATGGCTGCCTCGGTGGCGTCGTCCCACAGGCCCACGTCGGCGTAGGAGATGCGCCCCTCGGGCAGGACGGTGGTTGCCTCGATCGTCAGGATGGCGGCGCCCGACTGGGCAAGCTGGCCGAGGTGCTGGGTGTGCCAGTCGGTCATGCGGCCGTCCTCGGCGGAATACTGGCACATCGGCGCGATGACGATGCGATTGGCGAGCGTGACGTCGCCGAGAGTAAGGGGCTCGAAGAGCTTTGCCATGGATGGTCCTCTGGTCATGTCGTTGCAAAGGGGGGAGAGAGCGCTGGAAGCGCCGCAACGCACGTGCACTTGGGAACGGAGCGCGTGAGAAAAAAGGCCCCCCGCGCGGTGCGGAGGGCCTTTCGGACAAGAATATCTTGCAACTGCGAAAGCGTGCCGCTCGTCTCAGGCGGCGAGGCGCATTTCCAGCCTGTCCCAGATTTCGACCAGGGCTTCGGTCAGTTCGCGCATCATCTCTTCGGTGTGCGCGGGGCCGGGGGTGAAGCGCAGGCGCTCGGTGCCGCGCGGGACGGTCGGGAAATTGATCGGTTGCACGTAGGCACCATACTCGGCGAGCAGGATGTCGCTGATCTGCTTGGCGCGCACCGGATCGCCCACCATGAGCGGGACGATGTGCGTGACGGAGTCCATAACCGGCAGGCCCGCATCGCGGAACATCAGCTTCATCATCGCGGCGGAACGCTGCTGGCCCTCACGCTCGACGCTCGAGCTCTTGAGGTGACGCACCGAAGCGAGCACGCCCGCGACCAGCACCGGCGAGAGCGAGGTCGTGAAGATGAAGCCCGGCGCGTAGGAGCGGATGCAGTCGATGATCTTGTTGTTGGTGGCGATATAGCCGCCCATGACACCGAACGCCTTGCCCAGCGTGCCCTCGATGATGTCGATGCGGTGGGCGGCCTCGTCACGGTCGGTGATGCCGCCGCCGCGTGGGCCGTACATACCGACCGCGTGGACTTCGTCGATGTAGGTGAGGGCGTTGTACTTTTCGGCGAGGTCGCAGATCGCGTGGATCGGGGCGACGTCGCCGTCCATCGAATAGACCGATTCGAAGGCGATCAGCTTGGGCAGGGCAGGATCGGTCTCGGCCAGCAGTTCCTCGAGGTGTTCGAGGTCGTTGTGGCGCCAGACCTTCTTTTCGCAGCCCGAATTGCGGATGCCTGCGATCATGCTGGCGTGGTTCAGTTCGTCCGAGAAGATCACGCAGCCGGGCAGCAGCTTGGCCAGCGTCGAGAGCGTGGCGTCGTTCGAGACGTAGCCCGAAGTGAACAGCAGCGCGCCCTGCTTGCCGTGCAGGTCGGCCAGTTCGGCCTCGAGGTCGACATGGTAATGCGTGTTGCCGCCGATATTGCGGGTGCCGCCGGAGCCGGCGCCGACGTCGTGCAGCGCCTCTTCCATGGCCTCGATCACCTTGGGGTGCTGGCCCATGGCGAGATAGTCGTTGGAGCACCACACGGTGATCGGCTTCGGCCCGTTGTGGCCGGCGAAGCACCGCGCGTTCGGATAGGCGCCCTTGTTGCGCAGGATGTCGATGAAGACGCGGTAGCGCCCTTCGGAGTGAAGGCGCTCGATCGCCTGGTCGAAAATGTGCTCGTAGTTCACGGTGTCGACTTTGTCCTGCCTTGCCTGTTCCGGCGCCTGCCCAAAGCGTTGCGCCCGTTGCCCGGACTGCATTTGCTGCGGCCAATAGCTTATCGCGTCTCTCATTGCCAGTCGCTTGTACCTAAGGGCTAATCGGAAAACGTGCCTGCGGAAAACGGGATTTTGGAAGGCTCGTGCCCCGCAACGATCGTCATCTGCGGCGCGGCGCGGTGCAATGCATTGATCGTCATCAACCAGGAGAGGGTTTCTCTGCGGAAAGAGGCAATCTCTCCGCGCGTGGCGATGCGTGCGGGAAGGCGCAATTCCTTCCAGTTGACGGCGAGCTTGGCGATGTCACCGGTGAACAGGAACTCGCGATCGTCCGAGAGCCGGACGTAGACCATGTTCGCTTCCGGCGCGACGCCGCTGGCCGGAATCACCACGACGCCGGGCGCGAGCGTATAAGGCACGTCGCCCGAGGGCGGCAGTTCCTGCTCCACCCGGTGCGTGCCCGTTGGATAGCCGCCGTTGTGAGTCGGCTTGTCGGCGAGCAGGATGACGTGGGAGGCTTTCGACAATGCGGTCTCGATGCGGGCCTGTGCCTCACCGCTGTACCGATCGAACTCGTGCGTCATGGCCGAGGAGCGGGAGATCCCGGCGTCGATCACGATCGGGCCGTTGCCCGGCACGATCAGTTCATAAGCGCTGATAATGTTGGGAGCTTGCCGCAGACCGCCGCCCGCCACCAGCATGTTGCGCGAGGTCATGCGCAGGCCCACCGTCTCGACGCGCAGTTCGATGGGGCGCTGGCCATCGCTCGCGTCCGCGAGCTTGCGCAGAGCGCCTATCGTCAGCGGCTTTGCCCTGGGCTCACCGCTCCCGATCCCGGCCCCGGCATCGGCCAGGAACCAGTAGTAGGGGATGGCGATGATGAGCAGTACCGACAACAACCATACATTGAGCCGTCGCGTCAAAACCTCTCGATCCTCATGAGCCCGTAATGCGCCAGCTTCTCGGCATAGGCACCGGGCAATTCTCCCTGTCCGGTGAATAGCGCGCGGTCGGGTCGTTGGCGAGAATATTCCTGTCCCGCAGTGAGACGCGCGACCTGCCGCGCGATGCCTTGTGCGCCGTGCACGAAGCGTACGCCTGGGCCGAAAGCCTCGGCGAGTTCGGCTTCGACCAGCGGGAAATGCGTGCACGCGAGAACCACGGTGTCGATGCGCTCGCCATCGGGCTGCATGCGCAGCGCCTGGGCGGCATGACGGATGAGCGCGGGATCGACGGGTTCGCCGCGCAGCTTGGCCTCGGCCGCCTCGACGAGACCGGGCGCGCCGTGGCGGAGCAGCCGCTTTCCGGCGGCGAATTCGTGCTCCAGCCGGTCGACATAGGCCTGCCGGATAGTCGCCTCGGTGCCGAGCAGGCCGATCACGCCGGTCTTCGTCATCGCGGCGGCGGGCTTGATGGCGGGCACGGTGCCGACGATCGGCACTTCCAGCACTTCGCGCACCATGCCCAGCGCGATGGTCGAGGCGGTATTGCAGGCGATGCAGACCAGACGCGGGCGGAAACGCTCCGTCATGCGGCCGAGCAGCCCGGCCACGCGCGCCGCGATCTGCGCCTCGGTCTTGGTGCCGTAAGGCAGTCCGGCGGTGTCGGCGGCATAGATGATCGACGCATCAGGCAGGGCCTTGCGCACTTCCTCCAGCACGGTGAGCCCGCCGACGCCCGAATCGAACAGCAGGATCGGCGACGTCGCATCGATCCTTGCAAGCGTGGTGGCGACGCTCTGCGGCGCGCTCTCGATATCGGAAGCCATCATCAATCCCTGGACCTTGCCACCTGTTAACCGCGTCGGGGTTGTCCCGGCAACGCCGAATGCTGCAACCTGTCTTCTGCAAAGCGCGATAGGGCGCTAAGGCGCGTCGCATGACTTGGATTCTTCCGCTCGTACTCGGCTATCTGCTCGGCTCCGTGCCGTTCGGCCTCATTCTGACCCGGGTGACCGGCGCCGGCGACTTGCGCTCGATCGGATCGGGCAACATCGGCGCGACCAACGTGCTGCGCACCGGGCGCAAGGGCCTTGCCGCTGCCACGCTGCTGCTGGACCTGCTCAAGGGGCTGGCGGCGGTGTTGATCGCTGCGCAGATCTGGCCCGAAACGGCACCGCTGGCAGCCCTGGGCGCGCTCCTCGGCCACTGCTTCCCGGTCTGGCTGCGTTTCAAGGGGGGCAAGGGCGTGGCGACCGCAGCGGGCGTGGCCTTCGGTCTCGCATGGCCGGTCGGGTTGGCTTACGCGCTGACGTGGATCGGGTTGCTGGCGACGGTGCGCATCTCCTCGGTATCGGGCATGACTGCGGCGATCGTCGCGCCGCTTGCCGCGTTCGTGCTGGGCTATCCGCAGGCGGGGTTGGTCCTGACCGTCATTGCCGCGCTCGTGCTGTTCCAGCACCGTGAGAACATCGCCCGTCTGCGTGCGGGAACCGAACCGCGCATCGGAGGCGGCAAGAAAAAGTGAGTGCCCCGGGCGGTCTTTCGCGGGACGAGGCCTTCGCCCGCATTCGCCTGTTACGCTCGCCCCATGTCGGACCGGTCACTTACCGCCACCTCCTGGCCCGGTTCGGCAACGCAGTAAACGCGATCGCGGCCTTGCCGGAGGTCGCGGGGCGATCCGGACGTCCTTACGCGCCCGCGCCGGAGCGCCGCGTTCACGACGAGATCGCCGCCGCTCGCAAAACCGGCGCGCGTTATCTCTTCCACGATTCGCCGGACTATCCGCGCCTTCTCGGCGAGACCGAGGGCGCGCCGCCGATCCTGACCTGGCGCGGAGACATGTCCGTGCTGGCGCGGCCGTGCGTCGCCATGGTCGGCGCGCGCAATGCTTCCGCTGCCGCGATCCGGCTGGCACGGGAGTTTGCGCATGAACTTGCCGGAGAGGGCTGGACAGTCGTTTCCGGCCTCGCCCGCGGCATCGACGGGGCCGCGCATCAGGGCGCACTCGCGGCGGGTGGAGCGACCGTGGGCATCATCGCCAGCGGCATCGACATCACGTATCCGCCCGAGCACGCAGCCCTGCAGGAAGAGGTCGCGACGCGCGGTCTGCTGCTGGCGGAGCAGCCTCCCGGCTCCGAGCCGCTGGCACGCCATTTCCCCTCCCGCAACCGGATTATTGCCGGGTTGTGCCTGGGCACCTTGGTGGTCGAGGCAGCGCCGAAGTCCGGCTCGCTCATTACCGCGCGGCTGGCGGGCGAGATGGGGCGGCAGGTCATGGCGATTCCCGGCTCTCCGCTCGATTCGCGCTCGCATGGCTGCAACCAGTTGATCCGCGACGGCGCCACGCTGGTGCAGGCAGCGCAGGACGTGATCGAGGAACTGACCGACTTTTCGGGCGCGATGCCGACGAGCCTGCGCGAAGCGCCCCGCGACTGGGTCGAGGAGGTGCCGTCGGCAGCGGCCGCCAATCCCGCCGACGTGGCGGGTCTGCTCACGACCGCGCCGGTTGCCGTCGATGAACTGATCCGCCAGTCGGGCGCGAGCGCCGCTGCCGTTCAGCTTGCCCTGCTAGAGTTGGAACTGGACGGCAGGCTTGCCCGCCACGCCGGTGGGCGGGTCAGTCTTGGGTGAGCGTGCTGCCCGGAAGAAATCGACGGTGCGTCTTTATCCCGCAGCGCTTATGCGGCAAGGGAGCCGTCCCGGCGGGGCTTGACGGCCCGGTCGAACACGACCCACCTTGTACGTGTATGTATGCGTGCGCGCACGCGAGGGGCAGATCGAGTTAGAGAATGCAGCTAGTCATCGTAGAATCGCCCGCCAAGGCAAAGACCATCGAGAAGTACCTGGGCAAGGACTACAAGGTCCTCGCCAGCTACGGCCACGTCCGCGACCTGCCGCCCAAGGACGGCTCCGTCCGCCCGGACGAGGAGTTCGCGATGGACTGGGAACTCTACGGCGACAAGCAGCGCCAGGTGAAGGCGATCACCGATGCGGCCAAGACCGCCGACCGCCTGATCCTCGCGACCGACCCTGATCGCGAGGGCGAGGCGATCTCGTGGCACGTGAAGGAACTGCTGGCCAAGCGCAAGGCGCTGCCCAAGGACGTGCAGCGCGTCACCTTCAACGCGATCACCAAGGAAACCGTCACTAAGGCGATGACCCAGCCGCGCGAGCTGGATCAGGACCTGATCGACGCCTACCTCGCCCGCCGTGCGCTGGACTACTTGTTCGGCTTCACGCTTTCGCCTGTCCTGTGGCGCAAGCTGCCCGGCGCCAAGTCGGCGGGCCGCGTGCAGTCGGTGGCACTGCGCCTGATCGTCGATCGCGAGCGCGAGATCGAGGCGTTCACGCCGCAGGAATACTGGTCCGTTGCCGCGCAGATGGCGCATGACGGGACCGACTTCACCGCCAAGCTGGTGACGTTCGAGGGCCAGAAGCTCGACCGCCTGAGCCTGGGTGAAGAGGGCATCGCCATGCGGGCCAAGACCGCGGTGGAGCAGGGCGCCTTCAAGGTCGAGGGCGTCGAGACCAAGCCGCATCGCCGCAACCCGCAGCCGCCGTTCACCACCTCGACCTTGCAGCAGGAGGCCGCACGCAAGCTGGGCTTCTCGGCCAGCCAGACGATGCGCGTGGCGCAGACGCTCTATGAAGCGGGTGCGATCACCTACATGCGTACCGATGGCGTGCAGATGGACCCGAGTGCGATCTCGGCCGCCCGCGCCGCCATCGCAGAGCGCTTCTCCGGCCACTTCGTTCCCGAAAAGCCGCGCCACTACGAGACCAAGGCCAAGAACGCGCAGGAAGCGCACGAGGCGATCCGTCCCACCGAGTTCACCAAGGACCGCTTCGGTTCAGGGGACGAGGCGCGCCTGTACGATCTGATCTTCAAGCGCGCGATGGCCAGCCAGATGGCTTCGGCCCAGCTTGAGCGTACCACCGTAACCCTGCGCGACGGAACTGGCCGCAACGAACTGCGCGCCACCGGCACCGTGGTGAAATTCCCGGGCTTCCTTGCCGTCTACGAGGAAGGCCGCGACAACAAGGCCGACGATGACGACGAGGCAGGCCTGCTGCCCTTCATGAAGGCGGGCGACATGCCGGCCAAGAAGGACGTGACCGCCGAGCAGCACTTCACCCAGCCGCCGCCGCGCTTCTCGGAAGCCAGTCTTGTGAAGCGGCTGGAGGAACTGGGCATCGGGCGTCCTTCGACATATGCCGCGACGATCCAGGTCATCAAGGACCGCGCTTACGTGCGGACCGAGAAGAACCGTTTCTTCGCAGAGGAGACGGGGCGACTTCTCACCTCGTTCCTCGAACGCTTCTTCCCCCGCTACGTGGCTTATGAATTCACGGCGGGCATGGAGGACGAACTCGACGACGTTTCGGGCGGACGCCAGGAATGGAAGGCGCTGCTCGAAGCGTTCTGGCGCGACTTCAAGCCCAAGTCCGACGAGGTGATGGAGAAGAAGCCCTCGGAAGTGACCGAGGCGCTGGACGAATTTCTCTCCGATTACCTGTTCCCGCCCAAGGCCGACGGCACGGATCCGCGTGTCTGCCCCAAGTGCGGAGAGGGGCGCCTGTCCCTGCGCGGCGGGCGCTACGGCGCGTTCGTGGCGTGCTCGAACTATCCGGAGTGCAAGTTCACCCGCAAGTTCGCGCAGCCCGGCGGCAACGCCGAAGGCGGCGATGACGAAGGGCTGGGCAAGGACCCCGAGACCGGCATGGAGATCATGCGCCGTACCGGGCGCTTCGGTCCCTACATCCAGCTCGGCGAGGGCAAGGAGGCTAAGCGTGCCTCGATCCCCAAGGATATCGACGAACTGACGCTGGAATGGGGCATCAAGCTGCTCAGCCTGCCGCGCACCGTGGGTCAGCACCCGGAGACGGGCAAGGATATCACTGCAAGCATCGGCCGTTACGGCCCGTACCTTGCGCATGACGGCAAGTATGCACGGCTGCGTTCGACGGCGGAAGTGTTCGACACCGGCATGAACGCCGCGGTCTCGATGCTGGCTGACGCCGCCAATCGCGGCGGCGCGGCCTCGCGCACCAAGGCGGAACCGCTCAAGGTGCTGGGCGCGCATCCAACCAGCGGCGGCGAGATCAAGGTCATGGCGGGCCGCTATGGTCCTTACGTCACCGACGGCACCACCAACGCCACCCTCCCGCGCGACCAGAAGCCGGAGGACCTCACCGCCGAGCAGGCCGTCGTGCTGATCGACGAGAAGGCGGCCAAGGGGCCGGCCAAGGGCAAGAAGAAGGCGCCAGCCAAGAAGGCGGCGCCCAAGAAGACTGCCGCCGCCAAGACGGACGGTGCCAAGAAGCCGGCGGCAAAGAAGGCAACGGCCAAGAAAGCAGCACCGAAAAAGAAGGCGGCCGCAGATGCCGATCAGGACGGCGCCGCACCGTGGGATGTCGAAGCATGAGCGACAAGGTTGCCAAGCACAAGCAGCCCTGGAAGCCCGAGGAACTGCAGAAGCTGCAGACCCTCGCGGGCAAGGGCAAGGGCCTCAAGGAAATTGCCAAGGCCCTCAACCGAACCGAGGAATCGACCAAGGATGCGGCGCGCCAGCATGGCATGAACATCGCCAAGGCGCGGTGACGGTCTCCTGCCCCGGATCAGTTCCGGGGCGGCGTCATTTCAGCCGCCACAGCGCGAACCGGCGGGTGCCTAGGCTGACTTGCGTATAAGTTTGGTAGTCGCTGCGCAGCGCTTCCATGACGATGTCGCGCGTCTTGTCGTTGGCGCGGTTCGGGCGCTTGGACAGCCCGACCACCACCACGCCGGGGCGGCTGGCCATGATGCGGCGTACTTCGCTCACCGGGTCGATGTTCAGCGCGCCCGCTTCATTCATCGCATTGAGGTGGCTTGGGTAGGCAAATCGCGTTGGAATGCAGGCGTTGGTGGTGCGGTAGAGCGCGCTGTCGCCCTCGAAGACGTAAAGGCAGCGGCCGTGCAGTTCGCGCGTGATCGCGTGTGTCATGCTCGCGAACTGCGTGGCATCGCCCCTTTCGCGGACCTGCAGGGCGGGTACCGCGATTGCATCGACGACACCCATGCCCAGGAGCAGTTGGCCGTACCAGCGCTCTCCCGGGCGGCTACGTGCGAGGGCCGGGGCAGCAAGCACGCTCAGCGGCACCAGCACGGGGCCGAGATAGTGGTCGTACCAAGTGCCGAAAACCAGGAACCCGCCGATGCTCGCCAGCGCCCAAATGCGCAGGGACGGCAGGGCTGCCGGGCGCTCTCCGCGAACGGGGCGCAGGCGATGGGGTGCCAGAAGCAGGGCGAGCGCGAAAGGGATCAGCGCCAGGCATTCCTTGGCGAGCCGACCGAAGGCATCGGCCATGTCCGTCGTGCGGCCTAGGATCGAGGTAAAATTGGCTTGCACGAAGGCATCGCCGTGGCCGAGCCATGCATAGCCTGTCCAGACCGCCGCAGTCGGAGCCAGCGCCGCCGCGATCCATCCAGCGCCCGCCAGGACCAGTCTCCGGGGCGGCCAGCCGTCCGCCCAGCCGCGTCCCAGCAGCATCAGGCCAAAGGCAGCGCCTTCGAAGACCGCCGTGTACTTGATCTGCATCGCAAGCCCGAACAGCAGCATCGCCTCCAGGCCGCGGCGGGCAAGCAAGGGATCGTGCGCCCGCGTTCGCACATCGACGACGATCAACGCGGCAAGGGCGACAGGCAGGTTGTAGAACACCGGCGACTGGCCAAGCGCCACGTTGAACACCGGCTGCCAAAGCAGATAGACCAGCCCCGCCCACTGCGCTGCGCGGGGCGGAGCGATGCGGCGGGCGATGCGCTCGATGACCAGCGCGGTGAGCACCGAGCAGGCAAGGCCGAGCAACTGATAAGTCAAGACCGGATCGAACCGCAGGGCGTAAACGGCGCGATAGAGCGCGAACAGGCCCCAGGGCTTGCGATCCCAGATGTCGACGTAGGGAAGGGCGCCCTGCGCCATGCGCTGCCCGACGAGGAGGTAGAACTGCTCGTCCGACTGGAATGCGGGCTTGCCCAGCATCAGCAGTCGCAATGCGAAGGCGATCGGCAGGTACAGCGCGAGCGAACCCAACCGAAGCCGGGCGCCGATAGGACGGCGAACGGCAATCGGAACATTCCGTTGCGCCGCAGCGGCACTCCGCGCGACCATGAGCGACCCTTTCCTCGTTCCGGCCGCGGGGGGAACGGCGGTTGTTGGGAAAGGGCGCTTAAGGCGTTTTGATTGCAGGAATGCGACGGCGGATCGCGCCGTCGCCAGACTTCCGCGGCGTTACGAGCGCTTCTTCGTCTCGTTCGACGGTTTGGCCGTCGGCGCCGGTGTAGGCTTGGCCGTTGGGGCGGCCGTCGGTGCCGGCACCGGGACGGCGGGAATCGGCTGCCCGGGTGCAGGCTTCGTCGGCGCCGGTCCCGGAGGATTGAGGCCGGGCTCGACCGTCACCGAAGGCTTCACTGGCCTTACGCCGGCCTTGATGAGCCAGGACGAAATGCCGTCAGCCGTCGCCTGCATGCCGGCCTTGTTGAGATGCCATTGCAAGCCCTGCCGCCCGTCGTAGCCTTGCGGGGAGCCGATCATCCACGGCTCCTTGTCGCAAGGGGTGTGGGTGGCCGAGGACTGGTTCATCTCGACGACGATGGTGCCGTGCGCCTGCGCCACGCGGCCGGTGATCTCGGCAAGGCGGCGGCCGATCTCGCGCACGATCGCGGCGTCGGTCTCGCTGACCGGGGTGTCGGCGCAGAGCTTGCCCGGCGGCGGCACGGGGGTCAGGTACTGGACGAAGACGATGCGCGCCTGCGGGGCGGTCGCCTTGATGCGGCGGGCGATCTCGTTGAGCTGCGCCTCGTCGCGAACGTAGTCGGCCTCCGTGGGGATGCGGACCGGACCGCAGGCCTTGGTCTTGGCGCCCGAAGTGGCGATGATCTTGGCATTGAAGGCGCAAGTCGCGGAGAACAGGTTGCCGATGTACGACAGGTCGTTGCCGCCGATGGTGATCGTCACCAGCCGGGTGTCGGGCGTGACGCTGTTGATCTGCGGCGGCACTTCGCCCCAGGGGCCGAGCACGTTGTCGGTCACCGCGCCCGAGCAGGAACGGTCGATCAGCACCATGCCGAAGCGTTCGGCGAGCAGCGTCGGGTAGTTGTTGAAGCTCTGACCGCAGCGTGCGGGCCAACTCGGCTTCACGGGCGGAAGCTGGGGGCCAGCCGCGAACGACGAGCCGATGGCGACGTAGCGTTGCCCGGCCAGGTTCTCTTCCACCAGGGTGACCTGCGCCTTCTCGGCGGCCACGGCCTTCATGTAAGGCGTGGCGCAGCCGCACAGCAGGAATGCGGTGGCAGTGAGGGTCGAGAATGCGGCCTTCATCATTTCACCCAGTCGAGTCCGATTTCCTCGTAGATGTCCTTGGTTTCGGCCCAGTTCTCCTCGACCTTCACGTGGAGGAAGAGGTGGACCTTCTGGCCGAGCACTTCGCTCAGTTCCTTGCGCGCGGCCTCGCCGATCGCCTTGATCTTCGAGCCGCCCTTGCCCAGCACGATGGCGCGCTGGTTGTCGCGGGTGACGACGATCTGCTGGCGGATTTCCACCGAGCCGTCCTTGCGCGGGGTATAGGCCTCAGGACGCACGGCGGCGTCGTAGGGCAGTTCCTCGTGGAGCTGGCGGTAGAGCTGTTCGCGCGTGATTTCGCAGGCGAGCAGGCGTTCGCTGGCGTCGGAAACCTGGTCTTCGGGGTAGTGCCAGGGTCCTTCGGACATCTGCCCGGCGAGCCAGGTTTTCAGTTCCGGCACGCCGTCGCCGCTGAGGGCGGAGACGAAGAACACTTCGTCGAACTGCACTTCTGCGGTGAATTCCTGCGCCAGCACCAGCAGCTTTTCCTTGGCGCTTGCATCGACCTTGTTGAGCACCAGCACCTTGCGTTCGGTGCGGTCCTTCAGCGTTTCGAGCAGCGGCATCAGTTCGTGGCGGCGCAGCTTCACCGCATCGACGATCAGCAGGATCGCGTCGGCCTCCTGCGCGCCTTCCCAGGCGGCGGCGACCATCGCGCGGTCGAGGCGGCGGCGGGGCGCGAAGATGCCGGGGGTGTCGGCGAGGATGATCTGCGCCTCGCCCTCGAGCGCGATGCCGAGCAGGCGGGCGCGGGTGGTCTGCGCCTTGGCCGAGGTGATCGCGACCTTCTGCCCGACGAGCGCGTTGACGAGCGTGGACTTGCCCGCGTTGGGGGCGCCGATGACGGCGACGAGACCGCAGTGCTGGGTCATGATTGTGCGGCTCCGGTTGCGCCATGCGGCCTGTGCTTCGACAAGCTCAGCATGAGCGGAAATTCAAGGTTCATGCTGGCATATCCATACATAACGTACTTAAGAATATAAAATTCCCGTATTACAAATCCGCTCACCCTGAGCTTGTCGAAGGGTGATGAAGCAGAACGCCTCGCTAGCCGAATTTCCTCATGAACTCTTCTGCGGCGCCGGTCTCGGCGTCCTGCTTGGAATGGGCGGTGGCCTGTGCCGAACCGACGTTATGGACCGACACCTCGACCGTGAAGCGCGCGGCGTGATCCGGACCTGAACGCTCGATCAGCTTGTACTCGGGCATTCGGCGGCGGTTGCCTGCGGTCCATTCCTGCAGCGCGGACTTGGGATGCTTGCGCTTGCCGGTCTTGCCCTGGAGCGTATCCGCCCAGAGGCCGAGTACCATATCGCGCGCCGCTTCGAAACCGCGCTCGGTGAAGCAGGCGCCGATGATCGCCTCCATCACGTCGCCCAGGATGTTCTCCGAATCCTGTCCGCCGTCATCGCGCGCCTGCTTGCCGAGGCGCATGTGCGGGCCGAGGCCGATGTCGCGGGCGATCGTGGCGCAAGTGGCGCGGCTGACGAGCGCGTTGAGGCGCTGCGAGAGGCGGCCTTCCGCCTCGTCGCTGCCGCGGTAGAGCCATTCGGCCACCGAGAGGCCGAGCACCCGGTCGCCCAGGAACTCCAGCCTTTCGTAATTGCGTTTCTCGCCGGTGGAGCCGTGCGTCAGGGCCGCTTGCCAGAGCGCTTCGTCGAGCGGCTCCTGGCCGGAATGCTTGATCAGAAAGGCGCGGGTATTTGCTTCAAGCACTCAGATCACGCTCCCGATGCGGCTCCAGCGCGCGGCGGTGAACCATGTCCAGGGCTTGATCCATTCGGACGAACCGTCGGTCGAGAACATCATGACTGCCGCCTTGCCGACAAGGTTCTCCTGCGGGACCATGCCGACGCCGCCGCCCTCGACCGCCGGGAAACGGCTGTCCATCGAGTTGTCGCGGTTGTCGCCCATCAGGAACAGGTGGCCTTCAGGGACCACGAAAACGCCAGTGTCGTCCTGCGGGGTCGGCCCCATGTCGAGCACGGTGTAGCTCTTGCCGTTCGGCAGCGTCTCGCGGAACTGTGGGTAGGAGCAGACGTCCTTGCCGTTGTCCGTGGTTTCGAAGCCGGGGCCGCAATCGGTGTTGGGGCTGACGGGCACGGTGAAGTTGGCGACCTTCACCTTGGGCACCGACTTGCCGTTGATCCACAGCTGGCCCCCCTTCATCTGGATCTCGTCGCCGGGCAGGCCGATGACGCGCTTGATGTAGTCGACGTCGTTGTCCGGCGGGGCCTTGAAGATGACGACGTCGCCGCGCTCGGGCTGGCTGGCCAGGATGCGCCCGGGGATCAGCGGCACGCTGAACGGCAGCGAGTATTTCGAGAAGCCGTAGGACCACTTGGTGGCGAACAGATAGTCGCCGGTCAGCAGCCGTGGCAGCATCGACTCGCTGGGGATGTTGAAGGGCGAAACGATGAAGCTGCGCAGCACCACCACGCCCAGCACCAGCCAGAACAGGAACGAGAAGAAGTTCTCGTCCTTCTTGGGCTTGGCATCAGGGGCTCCGGCGGGTGCCTGGCCGGCTTCGATCTTTGTCGCGCTATGGGTGTCGCTCATGGGCAAACCCTTGCCCATGGCCGCGTGCTTCCGTCAAGAGCGATCCCGACCAACATGAGGTGCTGGCCGATAATTGCACAACTCGGGCTTGGATTTCGCAACTGCGGAACGCATAAGGCGCACCGAATGCTTACAGGAGATGCGTTGTATGAGCGAAGCGGTATGGAACAAGCTGCAGGGCCTCGACAAACCCACCTTGAGGCAGCTTTTCGATGCCGATTCCGGCCGTCTGGATGCTTTCGCGACGCGCTTAGAACTGGGTGAGGAGGAGAACTCCACCGGAATCCTGTTCGACTGGTCGAAGACGCACCTCGACGCCGCGCACGTCGCCGCCTTCGAGGAACTGGCGCAGGCGCAGGACTTCGCTGGCCGCCGCGCGGCGCTGTTCGCGGGCGAGATCGTCAATCCGACCGAAGGCCGCGCCGCCGAGCACACCGCCCAGCGCGGCGTCGGCAAGGACGAGAGCGTCCAGATCGCTGCCGAGAACCACCACCGCATGGCCGCCATCGTCGAGGCCATCCACCGCGGCGCCATGGGCGAGGTGAGGCACCTTATCCATGTCGGCATCGGCGGTTCGGCGCTCGGCCCGGCGCTCGCGATCGACGCGCTGGCCCGTGAGGGCGCGATGGTGGACGTGCATGTCGTCTCCAACATCGACGGCTGCGCGCTGGAGCAGGCCTTTGCCAAGTGCGATCCGGCCACCACGATGCTCGCGGTCGCTTCCAAGACCTTCACCACCATCGAGACGATGACCAACGCCGACAGCGTGCTGATCTGGCTGCGCGAGAACGGTGTCGAAGATCCCTACGGCCGGGTCGTCGCGCTCACCGCCGCGCCGGAAAAGGCGATGGAATGGGGCGTGGACGAAACCCGCATTCTGCCGTTCTCCGAGAGCGTGGGAGGGCGTTACTCGCTGTGGTCGTCGATCGGGTTCCCGGTGGCGATGGCGCTGGGCTGGCCGGACTTCGCCGAGTTCCTTGACGGTGCGGCGGCGATGGACGTGCATTTCCGCGATACTGACGGTCTTGCGAACCTGCCCTTGCGTGCTGCTTTCGCCGACCAGTACTACACCCGCCTGCGCGGCTGCCAGACCCGCGCGGTCTTCGCCTATGACGAGCGCATGGCGCTGCTGCCCGACTATCTCCAGCAGCTGGAGATGGAATCCAACGGCAAGCAGGTGACCTTCGATGGCAAGCCGATAGACGGGCCGACCGCGCCGATCACCTGGGGCGGGGTGGGCACCGATGCGCAGCATGCGGTGTTCCAGCTGCTGCACCAGGGCACCAACCTGGTGCCGGTGGACTTCATCGCCTCGATCGCGCCCGGGCACGACCTTGCGTTCGATCACCACCGCATCCTGCTGTCGAACTGCTTCGCGCAGGGTGCCGCGCTGATGGCGGGCAAGGCGAGCGAGGACCCGGCGCGTGCCTATCCGGGCGACCGCCCCTCGGCGACAATCCTGGTGGATGACCTGACGCCCGCCACCTTCGGCGCCCTCGTGGCGTTCCATGAGCACCGGACTTTCGCCAACGCCGTGCTGCTGGGGATCAACCCGTTCGACCAGTTCGGGGTGGAACTCGGCAAGGAGATCGCCAAGCAGATCGAGCAGGGCGGCGTGGAGTTCGATCCCTCGACCACCGCACTGCTGGCGCTGGCGGGAATCGCCTGAAAATAATACGCCGGGACGACGGTGAGGTCGCCCCGGCGCCCTGCAAGGGTAGGATAACGCGCCGTCAGGCGCGGTGTTCGAGGCCCTCGGCCCAATCGGCATGAGCAGGCAGGGCGGATCCCGGCGAGGATGCGCCGATCTCGATCAACTGCGAGAGCAGGCGCTTGCCGTCCTCCCAGCTGCCGAGGCCGGAATCTGCATTGATATGCCCGCTATTCCCGGCGTCGACGAACGTGCTGCCCCAGCGCCGCGCCAGGCTCTTGGATGTCTCGAAGCCCATCCACGGATCGTTGTGGCTCGCCACCAGCAGCGAAGGGAAGGGCAGCGCATCGGCAGGCGTCGGCGCGAAGCCGGTCACCCGTTCGTCGCGCGGAAAAAAGTCGACTTCCGGCGGCGCGACCAGCATCGCGCCGATCACCGGGGCGGACCAGCTCGGCTGCTCGAACTTGGACCACCACGCGGTCAGGATGCAACCGAGGCTGTGGGCGACGATCACCACGGGCCGTCCCGCGCGGTGCACGGCCAGGTTCAAACGGTTGATCCAGGTGTTGCGGTGGGGGGTGTCCCAGGTGCCCAGCTCCACCAGCTGGGCATTGTCGAACTCTTCCGCCCAGCGCCGCTGCCAGTGGCGCGGTCCGCTGCCGTCGAGGCCGGGGACGAGAAGGATCAGCGGTTCCTGCTTTTCGGATTCGCTCTGGGGCGAACGACTTTGAAGAGAACGGGGCATCGGCGATCTCCCTTGTGCTATGGGCTCGAATGTAAACTCAACTGATAAAGTTGACAATGCGTTCCGAGGTCAAAGCGGCAGGAAGAAATTCTTGAGCGCCGGATGGAAATGCGCCTGCCGCGTCCCCGTGTGCTGGCAATCGCAGGCCCCATGTCCCATATGCCCCGCGACCAAAGGAGCTTCATCGCATGCCCGCACAAGACGCCGATTATGACTACGACCTCTTCACCATCGGCGCCGGTTCGGGCGGCGTGCGCGCCAGCCGCGTGGCGGCCGCTTACGGCGCGCGCGTGGCGGTGGCGGAGGAGTACCGGGTCGGCGGTACGTGCGTGATCCGGGGCTGCGTGCCCAAGAAGATGCTCGTTTACGCCGCGCACTTCGCCGAAGACCTCGAGGACGCGCGCCACTTCGGGTGGGACGTCGGCGAGCCGAAGTTCGACTGGAAGACCCTGCGCGACAACGTGCTGGGCGACGTCGACCGCCTCAATGGCCTCTACACGCAGACGCTCGACAACAATAAGGTCGAGATCTTCCACCAGCGCGCGACGATCACCGGCCTGCACGAGATTACGCTGGCGAACGGCGAGAAGAAGACCGCGAAGCATATCCTGATCGCCACCGGCGCGCGGCCGCATGTGCCGGAATGCCCGGGGCATACGCATGGCATCACCTCCAACGAAGCGTTCCACCTCGACGCGATCCCGAAGCGCGTGCTGATCGCGGGCGCGGGCTATATCGCCAACGAGTTCGCGGGCATCTTCCACCAGTTCGGCGCCCATGTGACGCTCATCAACCGCTCCGACCAGATCCTGCGCGGTTACGATGAAAGCGTGCGCGACCGCCTGCTCCAGATCTCGCTGGCGAAGGGGATGGAGTTCCGCTTCAACGCGAACTTCGAGAAGATCATGAAGCAGGAGGACGGTTCGCTGGTCGTCCACATGAGCAATCACGAGCCGATCGAAGTCGACCTCGTCCTGTTCGCCACCGGACGCGTGCCCAATATCGAGGGCCTCGGCCTCGAAGACGTCGGCGTGAAGCTGAACGCAAAGGGCGCCATCGCGGTGGACGAGAACGCGCGCACCAGCGTGCCGAGCATCTATGCGGTGGGCGACGTGACCGACCGCGTGCAGCTCACCCCCGTCGCCATCCGCGAGGGACAAGCCTTCGCCGACCGCGTGTTCGGCGGCAAGGAGGCCAGCGTGGACTATTCGTGCATTGCCTCTGCAGTGTTCAGCCACCCGCCGCTCGCGGGCGTGGGCCTGACCGAAGCGCAGGCGACCGAGCAGTTCGGCACCTGCAAGGTCTACACCAGCGACTTCCGCTCGATGAAGAACGTGCTGGCGCAGCGCAACGAGCGCTCGCTCTACAAGATGATCTGCCATGCCGAGACCGACAAGGTTCTGGGCATCCACATGATCGGCGCGGACACGCCGGAACTGATCCAGGTCGCGGCGATCGCGGTGAAGGCGGGGCTGACCAAGGCCGATTTCGACGCCACCGTGGCGGTTCACCCGACGATGTCGGAAGAACTGGTGCTGATGAAGTAGGAGGACGAAAACCTCTTTCGTCATTGCGAGCGAAGCGAAGCAACCCAGGGCGGCGTAATGCTGCCCTGGGTTGCTTCGCTTCGCTCGCAATGACGGGTGGGTGGGCTCGGTCATATCGCCTGACGGATAGATCGCAGACGCACCCCGGATAAGTTTAACCGGTCGATTAAAAACAGTTGACCAGAGGCCTTTCCCGGTCTTACGCGGATGCAGCAATTGACGCTGTGTGCGCCGAGGCAAGGGAATCCGGATGTCCGCAAATATCGCCGAAATGGAGAAGCGCCGCTCCGCCGCAAAGCTGGGTGGTGGTCAGAAGCGCATCGACGCGCAGCATGCCAAGGGCAAGCTGACCGCGCGCGAACGCCTCGACGTGCTGCTCGACGAAGGCAGCTTCGAGGAGATGGACCTCTATGTCGAGCATGACTGCGTCGACTTCGGCATGCAGGACCAGAAGATCCCCGGCGACGGCGTGGTTACCGGTTCGGGCACCATCAACGGCCGCCTCGTCTACGTGTTCAGCCAGGACTTCACCGTGTTCGGCGGCTCGCTCTCGGCCCGCCACGCGCAGAAGATCTGCAAGGTGATGGACGCCGCGCTGAAAGTGGGCGCGCCGGTCATCGGCCTCAACGATTCCGGCGGCGCACGCATTCAGGAAGGCGTGGCCTCGCTCGGCGGCTATGCCGACGTGTTCCAGCGCAACGTGCTGGCATCGGGCGTGGTGCCGCAGCTCTCGCTTATCATGGGGCCCTGCGCGGGCGGCGCGGTGTACTCGCCGGCGATGACCGACTTCATCTTCATGGTGAAGGACAGCTCTTACATGTTCGTCACCGGCCCCGAAGTGGTGAAGACGGTCACCAACGAAGTCGTCACGCAGGAGGAACTGGGCGGCGCGATCACGCACTCCAGCAAGACTTCGGTGTCCGACCTTGCGCTGGAGAACGACATCGAGGCGCTGCTCGCGGCGCGCGATTTCTTCGACTTCCTGCCCTCGTCCAACCGCGACGGCGTGCCGGAACGTCCCTCCGCCGACGCATGGGACCGTCTGGAGCCCAGCCTCGACACGATCATTCCGCCTTCGGCCAACCAGCCGTACGATATGCACGAAGTGATCCGCAAGACGGTGGACGAGGGCGAGTTCTTCGAGCTCCAGCCGCTCCACGCGGGCAACATCATCATCGGTTTCGGTCGGGTCGAGGGCAAGACTGTCGGCATCGTCGCCAACCAGCCGATGGTGCTGGCGGGCGTGCTCGACATCAACTCCTCGAAGAAGGCGGCGCGGTTCGTGCGCTTCTGCGATGCCTTCAGCATTCCGCTCATCACCTTCGTCGATGTTCCGGGCTTCCTGCCCGGCACCGACCAGGAGCACAACGGCATCATCAAGCACGGCGCCAAGCTGCTGTTCGCCTATGCCGAGGCGACCGTGCCCAAGATCACTGTCATCACCCGCAAGGCCTATGGCGGTGCTTATGACGTGATGAGTTCCAAGCACTTGCGCGGCGATCTCAACTACGCCTGGCCCACTGCGGAAATCGCGGTGATGGGCGCCAAGGGCGCGGTTGAGATCATCTTCCGCGGTCAGGACGCCGACGGCATCGCCGCCAAGACCAGGGAATACGAGGACCGCTTCGCCAACCCCTTCGTGGCGGCAAGCCGGGGCTACATCGATGAGGTCATCTATCCGCACTCGACCCGCCGCCGCATCGCGCTGGGCCTGCGCAAGCTGCGGAACAAGGAACTCGAGAATCCCTGGAAGAAGCACGACAACATCCCGCTGTGACGCACGGCAGGTGGCCTTTTTGAGAGTACACGGACCGGATGTGAAAGCCGAATACGGCGCCCGGTCGAAGGATAAGGGATTGGAAGTCAGGTCATGGAAGAGATCTACATCGTCAGCGGCGTGCGCACGGCAGTCGGCGATTTCGGCGGTTCGCTGAAGTCGTTCATGCCTTCGGACCTCGGCGGCCTCGTCGCTACCGAAGCGCTTGCCCGCGCCGGGATCGAGGCGGACGCGGTGGAGCATGTGGTCATCGGCCAGGTCATGCCCACCAGCGCGCGCGACCAGATGCTGGCCCGCGTGATCGGCATCAATGCCGGCATCCCGCTCGCCACTCCGGCGCTGACGCTGAACCGCCTGTGCGGATCGGGCGTGCAGGCGATCGTCTCGGCCGCACAGATGATGAAGCTGGGCGAAGCCTCGGTGACGCTCGCAGGCGGCGCCGAAGTCATGTCCAACATCCCCTACCATGACCACGGCGTGCGCTGGGGCAGGAAGATGGGCGCCAACACGCAGGAAGACGCGCTGACGCTCGGCCTGTCGGACGCCATCGGCGGCTACCACATGGGCATCACGGCGGAGAATGTGGCGGAGCGCCACTGCGTGAGCCGCGAGGACATGGACGCGCTCGCCGCGACCAGCCACGCCCGCGCTGCGCATGCCATCGCCGAAGGCCGCTTCAAGGACCAGATTCTTCCCGTCGAGGTGAAGACCCGCAAGGGTGTCACCGTCTTCGACACCGACGAGCACGTGAAGGCCGACACCACCGTCGAAGTGCTGGGCAAGATGCGCCCGGCCTTCAAGAAGGACGGTACGGTCACGGCGGGCAACGCGAGCGGCATCAACGACGGCGCCGCCGCCGTGGTGCTCGCCACGGGTGCTGAAGTCGAGAAGCGCGGCCTCAAGCCGCTCGCGCGCATCGTCGCTTGGGGTCACGCGGGCGTCGAGCCGGAATACATGGGCGAAGGTCCGATCAAGGCCGTGCCGATCGCCCTTAAGCGCGCCGGGCTGAACCTTGACCAGATGGACGTGATCGAGAGCAACGAGGCCTTCGCCGCGCAGGCGGCCGCCGTCGCCAAGGTGCTCGGCTTCGATCCGGCGAAGGTGAACCCCAACGGTTCGGGCGTCTCGATCGGTCACCCCGTCGGCGCGACGGGAACCATGCTGACCATCAAGGCCATGTACGAGCTGAAGCGCATCGGCGGCAAGTACGGCCTCGTCACCATGTGCATCGGCGGCGGGCAGGGCATCGCCCTTGTGATCGAAAACGTCATCGAGAACGTAGGATAACTGGCATGAAGCTCGGCCGCCTCAACCACATCGGCGTCGCCACGCCCAATCTCGACGCTTCCATCGCGTTCTACAGGGAGGTGATGGGCGCTACCGACGTGACCGAGCCGTTCGTGCTCGAAAGTCAGCAGGTGCGCGTCTGCTTCGTCAACACGCCGGGCGAGGATGGCACTGCGGGCACGCAGATCGAGCTGCTCCAGCCCACCTCGCCGGACTCGGCGGTCGGCAAGTGGCTGGAGAAGAACCCGCTCGGGGGGCAGCATCACATCTGTTATGAAGTGCCCGATATCCACGCCGCCAAGGCGTGGTTCGAGGGCCTCGGCAAGCGCGTGCTGGGCGAGCCGCGCATGGGTGCGCACGGGACGCTGATCTTCTTCGTCCACCCCAAGGACATGGGTGGCCAGCTTACCGAGATCATGGAAACGCCGAAGGGCGCGCATTGAACTGACGTCGTCCCGGGCTCGACCCGGGACCGCTGGCCGGGAACGGCTCACCTCGCGGCGAGGCACCTTGAAGAGAGGCCCCGCTTAAAGACAGGCACCGGTCCCGGATCAAGTCCGGGACGACGAGTAAAAGAGGATACCACGATGCCCGACATCAACGACTGGCAGGCAGCGGCGACCAAGGAAGTCAAGGGCAAGGACCTTACTTGGGACACGCCCGAGGGCATCGCGGTCAAGCCGCTCTACACCGCCGAGGACGTGACCGTCGATCCAGGCCTTCCGGGCTTCGCGCCCTTCACGCGCGGCGTGCGCGCCTCGATGTATGCGGGCCGGCCCTGGACCATCCGTCAGTACGCGGGCTTCTCCACCGCCGAGGAATCGAACGCCTTCTACCGCCGCAACCTCGCGGCGGGCCAGAAGGGCCTGTCGGTCGCCTTCGACCTCGCAACGCACCGCGGCTATGACTCCGACCACCCGCGCGTGGTGGGCGACGTCGGCAAGGCGGGCGTGGCGATCGACTCGGTCGAAGACATGAAGATCCTGTTCGACGGCATCCCGCTCGACAAGATGTCCGTCTCGATGACCATGAACGGCGCGGTGATCCCGATCCTCGCCTTCTTCATCGTCGCCGGTGAAGAGCAGGGCGTCGATCGCAAGCTGCTCGACGGAACCATCCAGAACGACATCCTCAAGGAGTTCATGGTCCGCAACACCTACATCTACCCGCCCGAGCCGAGCATGCGGATCATCTCGGACATCTTCGGCTACACCAGCCGCGAGATGCCCAAGTTCAACTCGATCTCGATTTCCGGCTACCATATGCAGGAAGCCGGCGCGACGCAGGTTCAGGAACTGGCCTTCACCATCGCCGACGGTGCCGAATATGTGAAATACGGCGTGGCCTCGGGCCTCGACATCGACAAGTTCGCGGGCCGCCTGTCGTTCTTCTTCGCGATCGGCATGAACTTCTTCATGGAAGTGGCCAAGCTGCGCGCCGCGCGCGTGCTGTGGCACCGCGTGATGACCGATCTCGGCGCCAAGGATGAGCGTTCGAAGATGCTGCGCACCCACTGCCAGACCTCCGGCGTCAGCTTGCAGGAGCAGGACCCCTACAACAACGTGATCCGCACCACCATCGAAGCTATGGCCTCGATGCTGGGCGGCACCCAGTCGCTGCACACCAACGCACTGGACGAGGCGATCGCGCTGCCGACCGACTTCTCGGCGCGCATCGCTCGCAATACACAGATCATCATCCAGGAGGAGACCGGCATGTGCAATGTCGTCGATCCGCTGGGTGGGTCGTACTACATCGAATCGCTGACGCAGAGCCTCGTCGATCAGGCCTGGGAGATCATCGAGCGGGTGCAGGCCGATGGCGGCATGGCCAAGGCGGTCGCCGCCGGCTGGCCCAAGGCGATGATCGAAACCGCCGCCGCTTCCCGTCAGGCGCGCGTGGACCGGGGTGACGACGTGATCGTCGGCGTCAACAAGTACCGCCTCGCCGCCGAGGACGCGATCGAGACGCTTGACATCGACAACGCCAAGGTTCGCGAAGGCCAGATCGCTCGCATCAACAAGATGAAGGCGGAGCGCGACGAAGCCGTGTGCCAGGCCGCACTCAAGGCGCTGGCAGATGGTGCCGCCGCGCCCGCCAGCATCGAGAACAACCTGCTGGCTCTCGCGGTCGAAGCGGCCCGTGCGCGCGCGACGCTCGGCGAGATTTCCTCCGCGATGGAGGAGAGCTTCGAGCGCTACGGCACTCAGCCGACCCCGGTGAAGGGTGTCTACGGCGCGCCTTACGAGGGCGACAGCCGCTGGCAGCAGGTGCTCGACGGCGTGGCTGCGGTGGAGCGCCGCCTTGGCCGCAAGCCCAAGCTGCTCGTCGCCAAGATGGGCCAGGACGGCCACGATCGCGGCGCCAACATCATCGCCTCGGCCTTCGGCGACATGGGCTTCGAGGTCGTCTCCGGCCCGCTGTTCCAGACGCCCGAGGAAACCGTGGTGCTGGCCTTGCAGAACGAAGTCGACGTCGTCGGTGCCTCCAGCCTCGCGGCCGGTCACAAGACGCTGATCCCCGAACTGATCCAGCAGCTCCGCGATGCCGGGCGCAGCGACGTCAAGGTGATCGCCGGCGGCGTGATCCCGGCGAAGGATTACGAATACCTGCGCAACGCCGGCGTTCAGGGCATCTACGGTCCCGGCTCGAACGTGGTCGAATGTGCTGCCGATGTGCTGCGCCTGCTCGGCCACAACATGCCGCCGGCCGGCTCCGAACTGCAGGCGGCCGAGTAAGGGGATGCTGGATCAGCGCGGCATCGCGTTCTATGACAGGGCTTTGGCTCCGAGCCGCGCGCGTGCCGCCTGAGGAATGACTATGACCCAAACCCCCGCCTTCGCCCCCCGCACTGACTGGACCCGTGAGGAAATCGCGGCGCTGTTCGACCTGCCGTTCACCGAGCTGGTCTTCCGCGCCGCCGAGGTCCACCGGGCCAGCCACAAGGCCGACGAAGTGCAGCTTTCCACGCTGCTCTCGATCAAGACCGGCGGGTGTGTGGAGGATTGCGGTTACTGCTCGCAGTCGGTTTCGGCCAACAGCGGCGTCAAGGCGACCAAGCTGATGGAGGTGCAGCAGGTGCTCCAGCGCGCGGCGCAGGCGGCGGATCAGGGCTCGACCCGCTTCTGCATGGGCGCCGCCTGGCGCAACCCCAAGGACCGCGACATGCCCGCCATCATCGAGATGGTGAAGGGCGTGCGCGCGATGGGCATGGAAACCTGCATGACGCTGGGCATGCTGACCCCCGATCAGGCCGACATGCTGAGCGACGCGGGCCTCGATTACTACAACCACAACATCGACACTTCACCCGAGCGCTACGATCAGGTCATCACCACGCGCACGATGGATGACCGCCTCGATACGCTGTCGAACGTGCGCATGGCGGGCATCAACGTGTGCTCGGGCGGCATCGTCGGCATGGGCGAGACGCGCGCCGATCGCGTGGGCTTCGTCCACACGCTCGCCACCTTGCCCGAGCACCCGCAATCGGTGCCGGTCAACGCACTGGTGCCGGTCAAGGGCACCGTGCTGGGCGACATGCTGGCCGATACGCCGCTCGCGAAGATCGACGACGTGGAGTTCGTGCGCACCGTGGCGGTCGCGCGCATCACCATGCCGCAATCGATGGTGCGCCTCTCTGCCGGTCGCGAGTCGATGTCGGAGATGACGCAGGCGATGTGCTTCCTGGCGGGTGCGAACTCGATCTTCACCGGCGACAAGCTGCTCACCGCGCCGAATGCGGGCGACGACAACGACCTTGCGATGTTCGCCCGCCTCGGCCTCAAGCCGATGGCCATCGAACTGACGCCGGCGCAAGTCGAGGCCCAGCGCATGCCCAAGGGCTGCGCAAAGCTGGAGGCTGCCGAGTGATGAAACGGGCGGGATCAATGCTGCTGGCGTTGTCCTGCCTCCTTTCCGTGCCGGGCGTTGCGGTAGCCGCCTCGTCCGCGCCGACCCCGATCACGATCGGGCAAACACACCTCGTGGATTTTGCCGACGGCGATTCGAGACAGATCAACGTCTATCTGCCCGAAGGCTATGCGGATGGGGCTAAGCGCTATCCGGTGCTGTACCTCATCGACGGGGGGCTTTCGCAGGACTTCCTGCATGTTGCCGGAACGAGCGCGCTGAATGCGGTCTGGGGGCGCTCGCTGCCGGTGATCGTCGTCGGCATCGAAAGCAAGGACCGCCGCGCCGAACTGATCGGCAGCGCGGGCAATGCAGCGCAGCACAAACAGTATCCGACTGCAGGCCAGTCCACGCGTTTTCGCGCCTTCCTGCGCGACAAGGTCAAGCCGCTGATCGAGGCGGATTATCGCACCAATGGCGACGATGGCGTGATCGGTGAATCGCTCGCCGGTCTGTTCATCGTCGAGACGTGGCTGCGCGAGCCTGGCCTGTTCCACCGTTATGCCGCCATCGACGCGAGCCTGTGGTGGGATGACGCGGCCCTCGCCAAAGCGGCCGCAGGGCTGATCGCTACGTCTCCCCGGGCCGGTCCGTTGTATCTGACATATTCGAACGAAGGTCAGGAAACCGCTCGGGCCGCGCAGCGCGTCGCGGCAGCGGGCGGCTCGCTGGTCTGCCTCTCGCCGCGTGAGGATCTGACCCACGCCACGGCCTATCACGTCCTCTCGCCGCAGGCGCTGCAGTTCCTGTTTCCGACCGCCAACAAACAAGACCCCGAATGGGGCTTCGAGGTGCCATGTTCAAAAAAATCCTGATCGCAAACCGGGGCGAGATCGCCTGCCGCGTCATCAAGACGGCGCGCCGCATGGGTATCGCCACGGTCGCCGTCTATTCCGACGCCGACGCCCGCGCGCCGTTCGTGCAGATGGCGGATGAGGCTGTGCACATCGGCCCCGCGCCGGCCGCGCAGTCCTACCTGATTGCCGACAAGATCATCGCCGCCGCCAAGCAGACCGGCGCCGACGCCGTGCACCCCGGCTACGGCTTCCTGTCCGAGCGCACCTCGTTCGCAGAGGCGCTGGCGGCAGAGGGCATCGAGTTCATCGGCCCTCCTGTCGGCGCGATCGCGGCGATGGGCGACAAGATCGAGTCCAAGAAGCTCGCCAAGGCCGCCGGCGTCAACGTCGTCCCCGGCTTCGTCGGCGAGATCGAGGATACCGAGCATGCGGTGCGCATCTCGGCCGAGATCGGCTACCCGGTGATGATGAAGGCCAGCGCGGGCGGCGGCGGCAAGGGCATGCGCCTCGCCTACAACGAAAACGACGTGCGCGAAGGCTTCGAGGCTACCAAGCGCGAGGGCCTGAACTCGTTCGGCGACGACCGCGTCTTCATCGAGAAGTTCATCCTCAACCCGCGCCACATCGAGATTCAGATCCTCGGCGACAAGCACGGCAACATCCTCTACCTGAACGAGCGCGAATGCTCGATCCAGCGCCGCCACCAGAAGGTGGTCGAGGAAGCGCCGTCGCCCTTCGTCACGCCGGCGATGCGCAAGGCGATGGGCGAGCAGTGCGTCGCCCTGTCGCGCGCGGTGGGTTACTATTCGGCGGGCACAGTGGAACTGATCGTCTCGGGCGCGGACCCGACGGGCGAGAGCTTCTACTTCCTTGAAATGAACACCCGCCTGCAGGTGGAGCACCCAGTCACCGAAGCGATCACCGGCGTCGACCTGGTCGAGCAGATGATCCGCGTCGCGGCAGGCGAGAAGCTGGAACTGACGCAGGACGATGTGAAGATCGACGGCTGGGCCATCGAGAACCGCGTCTACGCCGAAGATCCCTATCGCGGCTTCCTACCCTCCACCGGCCGCCTCGTGCGCTACAATCCGCCGGTCGAAGGCTGGACGGATGACGGCGAGGAGAACGGCCGCCGGGGCATCGACGGCATCCGCGTGGACGATGGCGTCTACGAAGGCGGCGAAGTCTCGATGTTCTACGACCCGATGATCGCCAAGCTGATCACCTGGGGCGAGACGCGCGACGAGGCGGCGGACAAGCAGATCGCCGCGCTCGATGCGTTCGAGATCGAGGGTCTGGGCCACAACATCGACTTCGTCTCGGCCATCATGCAGCACCCGCGCTTCCGCTCGGGCGAGCTGACCACCGGCTTCATCGCCGAGGAATATCCCGAAGGCTTCCACGGCGCACCGGCGTCGGACGAGCTGAAGGTGCAGCTGGCAGCCGTCGCCGCCTTCGTCGCCACCGCGCGCGCCGATCGTTCGCGCCGGGTCGAAGGCCAGCTGGGCGCGCCGCTCGATCCTCCGGGTGAGTGGACCGTGACCATCGATGGCGATGTCTTCGCGGTGGAGCTCGACGAAGACCTGCTGACGGTCAACGGCGAGGAAGTCGAGCTGGAGCTGGAATACACCCCGGGCGACCGCTTCGTGGATGCCGAGGTCGATGGCGAGGATCTGACGCTCAAGCTGGACGTCACCCGCACCGGTTTCCGGATGACCACGCGCGGCGCGATCCACAAGGTAGACTGCCTGCCCGCGCACATCGCTGGTTACACGCAGCACATGATCGAGAAGATCCCGCCGGACCTCTCGAAGTACCTGATCTGCCCGATGCCGGGCCTCCTCGTTTCGCTGAGCGTAGGCGAGGGCGACAAGGTCGAGGCAGGGCAACCGCTGGCAGTGGTCGAGGCCATGAAGATGGAAAACATCCTGCGCGCCGAGAAGTCGGGCACGGTGAAGTCCGTCAACGCCAAGGCGGGGGAAAGCCTTGCGGTGGATGCGATCATCCTCGAGATGGAGTGACATGCATCTCGATCACGACCCTGCCGCGCCTCCGGGCGAAACCATAGGCTTCGACGATTTCCTCAAGGTGGACATCCGCATCGGCACGATCGTCGGCGCGGAAGTCTATGAGGGCGCACGGAAACCCAGTTACAAGCTGCGGATCGATTTCGGTCCCGGCATCGGTGAGAAGAAGAGCGTCGGCCAGGTGGCCGCGCTCTATTCTCCTGAGGAGCTGACCGGGCGGCAGGTGGCGGCGGTCGTGAACTTTCCCGTGCACCAGATCGGCAAGGCGCTGTCCGAAGTGCTGACGCTCGGCTTCGCGGACGAGGAAGGGCGGGTGACGCTGTTCTCGCCCGACAAGCGCGTACCCGATGGATCGCGGCTGTTCTGATGGCGGGGCTGGGAGATATGCTTGCCGCTGCGGAGCCGCTCGACGGCGGTTTCGCGCTGGAGATCACCGAGGACTGGCTGCAGGGGCGCACCGCTTACGGAGGACTGACTTCGGCGATCGCATTGGCGGTGGCAAAAGGCGTTTCCGACGATCTGCCGCCGCTGCGCTCGGGTCAGCTTTCGATGGTCGGCCCCTTGGCCGGGCGCATCAAGGCTCGCGCGAAAGTGCTGCGGCAGGGGCGCAATGCGACCTGGGTTTCCGCCGAACTCACCAGCGAGGCGGGAGTGGGCTTCACCGCCGCCTTCGTCTTTATGCGCCAGATCGAGAGCGTGCTGTCGATCGATCACTATCCGCTGCCGGACGGCGTCATTGCGCTCGACGAGGCGAAGGCGGTGCCGATGGATCATGCCCCGGCTTTCCTGCGCAATCACTTCGAGGCGCGCTTCGCCATGCCGAAGAATGCGCTGGGCGAGGCGGACCTCGCCTGGTGGGTGCGGCCGCGTGAGCGTAGGGGCCTCGATCCCGAGGTCGAGTGCTTGCTGTGCGGCGATGTGCTGCCGGTGGCGGTGTGGCCGCTGCTGGGCTTCAAGGTGCCGATTTCCTCGATGCAGTGGCACGTCAACAGGCTGGACGCGAAGCCCTCTGCGGACGGCTGGTGGATGATCCGCTCGACCAGCCTGCATGCGGCGCATGGCGGGGCGAGCGAGCACATCATGCAGTGGAACGCCGATGGCGTTCCAGCCATTGCGGGTATGCAGTCGGTAGCCGTTTTTGGCTGATTTTAGCGGCCGCGAATGCCCTTGATGAAAGCGTAGCTACCGCCGCCGAAGGCCACGAGCGCGACGAAAAAGCCGATCCCGGCGCCCCACTTCGCGCCCTCGACTCCCCACAGGAAGCCGCCTGCTGCGAGGCCCAGCAGAGGCAGGACGATCAGCAGCAGGCAGCCGATGACGGGCATCAGTGCGCGGTGCCCATCAGCCGCTTGGCGAAGAACAGCTTGAACACCGCGAAGCCGACCGTCGCGACCATGGCGGAGGCCATGTGCAGCAGCCAGAACTGCGTCGTCGGCATCGTCGAGAGCAGCGTGCCGATCTTGCCGACAGCCAGGTTCGCGCCGAAGAACGCAAGGTAGTAGATTCCCACGATCGAGGCGTTCAGCGCGCGCGGGGCAAGGCGGGTGAACAGCGCTAGGCTGACTGGCAGCAGGTGCGCGAAGCCGATCGAGTTCACGAGGTGGAACATGACCGGCCAGAATAGACCAATCTTTCCAGCACCTTGCGTCGCCGCAGCCATATAGAGGCACGCCGCGCCGCCGACGATGAAGGCGCAGCCGAGGATCATCTTGCCCAGTTCGTCCGGCTCCTTGCCGGTGCGCTTGCCGACGAAGGCCCAGAACGCGGCGACGGCCACCAGCATCGAGAAGCTGAGCGTCGCGTCGATGGTGATCATCCAACTGGTCGGCAGCGTCTCACCCATGAAGCTGAGCTGGAACTGCTGATCGGCCCAGACGAGATAAGCGTTGAAAATCTGCTGGTTGGTCAGGAGCGAGATGCCCATGATCGGCACCAGTACCAGCACGGCCAGAAGACGTGGGCCGTCTCCCTTCTCGAACGTGGCGCGGGGCTCGGAGGACTTGGCGGCCTTGCTGTCGGCGGGCAGCCAGGGCTTTGCCTAGATGTACAAAAGCAGGCCGAGCACCATGACCACGCCGGCGCAGCCGAAGCCCCAGTGCCAGCCGACTTTCTCACCCAGCGTGCCCGAGATCAGCGGCGCGACGATTACCGAGACATTGATAAATATGTAGAAAATCTGGAACGCCATCGCGCGGCGGATATCACCCTGCTTGTAGAGTTCGCCGACCTGGCTGGCGATGTTGCCCTTGAACAGGCCGACGCCGACCACCAGCGATATCAGCGCCAGCAGGAAGGCGCTTTCGAACGCCATTAGGAAATGGCCGAGCGACATGACCACGCCGCCCGCGATCAGCGCGGCGCGGCGGCCCAGCAGGAGGTCGGCCAGAATGCCGCCGAGGATCGGGGTCAGATAGACTAAAGCCGTGTAAAGTCCGAATATTTCCGAGGCCAGCGGTTGCCCGGAAAGACCGGGGAACACGTGCGTTGTGACCCAGTCCAGCCCGATCACGCCCTCCTGCCGCCCCGGCACCAGCAGGTACTTGACCATGTAGAGCGTCAGCAGCGTCTGCATCGAATAGTAGGAGAAGCGCTCGCAACCCTCGACCAGGCCGAGCAGGCCTAACCCCTTGGGATGGCCCAGGAAAGCGCGGTCATCTCGCGCCGCTTCTTCGGGGAAGTCGAGGTTGGGCGTCGCTTCGGGTGCGGTCATGTCTGTCCCGTAATTATCTTGTGCATCGGCGTAATCGCCGTTCCTGCGCGAGCAATGTCATGTCGACGTAACAGGGTCAAACCTGAATGCGTGGCTAACGAAAAGGCGGCAGGCCGATCGACCTGCCGCCTTCCGCAACGCCCCGGGGGATTCGCACGGGGCGTCTTGGCCCCCCGGCCAGCGTGTCAAACGCCTACTCCGTTGAAAGAGCGTGCAAATATACAACGTTCGCGAGCCTGTATCGATCCGGGCTTCGTCGCTGCACGGCCACGAAGCGGCGCATAAGCACGGCGTTTTGCAGGGTGCATTCAATGGCACTCAACGGCACTCAAAGATGCCACAAGGCGCCAAGAGGTGAATGGCAATGACGACGTTGAAGGGACGGTGCTCAGGAGAGCGTCAGCGCCCCAATTCCTCGTCGAGGAACGCCGCCACGTCTTCCAGCGAAACCTGCTTGTCGAGGTAGGTCTGGCCGATGCCCTTCATCAGCAGGAAGGGCAGGGTGCCGGCGTCCATCTTCTTGTCGTGGAGCATGTGCTGCACGAGAGCGGCACCGTCGCAGTCCATCCCGAGCGCGTTGAGGCTGGCAGGCAGCCCGATCTCGCCGATATGCTGCGCCACATGCTCGGCGCTTGCCTGCGGCATCAGCCCGCGCCTTGCCGAGTAGCGCGCTGCCAGCACCATGCCCAGTGCGACGCCCTCGCCGTGGAGCAGGCGGTCGCCGAAGCCGGTCTCGGCCTCCAGCGCGTGGCCGAAGGTGTGGCCGAGGTTTAGCAGGGCGCGGCGGCCGGTGGTCTCGAACTCGTCCTCCGCCACGATGCGCGCCTTGGCCGCGACCGAATGCGCCACCGCATATTCGCGAAGCGCGCTGTCGCCCGCCAGCATCGCGGCGGCATTGCCGTCGCACCAGGCGAAGAAGTCGGCGTCGTCGATCAGCCCGTACTTCACGACTTCGGCATAGCCCGCGCGCAAGTCCCGCTCGGGCAGGGTTTCCAGCGCCGAGAGGTCGGCCAGCACCAGCGAGGGCTGGTGGAACGCGCCGACGAGGTTCTTGCCGGCGGGCGTGTTGATCGCGGTCTTGCCGCCGACACTCGAATCGACCTGTGCCAGCAGCGTGGTGGGCACCTGGATGAAGTGGCACCCGCGCTTCAGCACCGAGGCGCAGAAGCCGGTGAGGTCGCCGATCACGCCGCCGCCCAGCGCGATGATGTGATCGCCGCGCTCCACTTCGAGGCCGAGCAGCCAGTTCACCGTGGCCGAGAGTTCGTCCCACGACTTGGTCGCCTCGCCCGCAGGCAGGATGCGCCAGTGCGGTTCGTGGCCGTTGTCGCGCAGGGACTTTTCCACCACGTCGCCCCAGGCCGCGTGGACGTTGGCGTCGGTGACGATTGGCACGCCGCGCTTGCGCAGCTTGCCCCGGCAGTTGGGGGCGAGTTCCGCGAGCAGCCCGGCGCCGACGCGCACTTCGTAAGGGCGACCGGCGATATCGACGGGGATCACAGCCATTGGGAAATTCCCTGAAGTACTTTGTTGATCGTCTGGACGTGCGGGCCTGCGCTGCTCAGCACGTGGATCGGCGCCTGGCAATAATGCTGCGCCCGTTCCTCGCGCAGGCGGCCGAGAATTTCGCGCGGGTTGCCGCCGCGCAGCAGCGGGCGGTTCTCCTTTCGCGCAGTGCGCTCGACGAGGGTATCGACCTCGCTGTCGAGCCAGATCGTGATCGCCTTGTCGAGGATCAGCGCGCGGGTTTCGGCATTGACGAAGGCGCCGCCGCCGGTGGCGATGACGATGCGCTGCCGTCTGGTCTCGCTGTCCGTGATCAGGCGGGAAATCACCCGGCGCTCGCCGTCGCGGAAATAGTCCTCGCCATAAGCGTCGAAGATTTCCGGGATGCTCATCTGCGCGGAGCGTTCGATCTCGTCGTCGGCATCGACGAAGGGGCAATCGAGCAGGTTCGCAAGCCGCTTGCCGACGCTGGACTTGCCCACGCCCATCATACCGACAAGCACGATGGGCCGGTCGATACGGCGGGCGAGCGCTGCAATTTCCTGCGCGGAAAACCGGGTTTGTTGAACGTCCATTGCCCGATCGCCTATAGTTGCGCTAGGTCGCAGCGCAAGCATGGTGAAGGAAGCCGAGTGAACATCGTAAAGCGCAGGCGCCGTATAGCGTCGGCCGTTGCCATTCTCCTGCCGATTGCCGTGGTCGGCCTTGGTATTGCCGCATGGAATGACGCGGGCGTGCAGCCGGTGACGCAGCAGACCGTCTCGATCCCGCTGCCGGAACTGTCGAAATGAGAGCGGTGCACCTGCTCGCGGGAGGCGCGCTGGCGCTGACCTCGGTGTGGGCGGCGGCGCAGGACAGCCCCGAATCGCTGCTGCCCAAGATGTTCGACGAGCCCGCACCCGCGCGCTCGGCCACCCCGCGTCCGCAGGCGCCGCGTACCCAGGCCCCTAAGCCACAGAACTCCTCCGCGCCGAGTGCTGCGGCGTCGAGCGCTCCGCGTCCCGCCGCGACCTCGACCCCGGTGGTGCAGGCGATCCCGACCGGTACGCCGGGCGCGACGCCCACGGTGATCGCGCAGGACGACGGCACCTTGCGCCGTATCCCGAGCCTCGAGGAACTCGAGAAAATGTCGCCCGAGGATTTCGAGGCGCTGCTCGGGGCCAAGGTGGTGATCGACATGCCGCCCGCCGCGCGGCGCTCCGCCGACGAGGCGGGGATGCTCGGTGCCGACGAAGGGGGCCTGCCGCTGGCCTCGCTCGCCGGGCAGAACGGCAGCCTGATCCGCGTCGCGCTGGAGGGCAACCGGGGGCAACTGGTCTCCCGCTGGGGGCATATCCTGCTGCGCCGCGCGCTGGCCTCGCGCCTCAATCCGCCGAGCGGGATGAGCGCGGCCGACTTCATGGCGATGCGCGTCGGACTGCTGTTGCGCATGGGCGAGACCGATGCGGCGCGCGTGGTGCTGCAAGATCTCGACATCGCCGATTACACCCCGGCGTTCGGGCAGGTGGCGTTCGACGTCTATGCCCGCAATGCCGACTTCACCGGTATGTGCCCGGTGATGGCGACGCAGGGCTCGCTGCGTGACGATGCCGCGTGGAATACCTCGCGCACCATCTGCGAGGCGTTTCGCGGCAACAGCACGGCGGCGATCTCGAAGCTGGAGCGCGACCGGGTTCGCGGCAAGATGGACCAGATCGACCTGCTGCTCGCGCAGAAGTACGCAGGCGCGGCCGGCAAGGCGCGGCGCGCGGTGACGATCGAGTGGGACAAGGTCACGACGATGACGCCGTGGCGCTACGGTCTCGCGATCGGCACGGGGCTGGAACCGCCGACCGCGCTGATGGCCACGGCCGGGCCGTCCTACGATTACGCGACGGCGCTGGCGCCGATGGTCAGCCTTGGCCGCCGGGCGGCGGCGGCGGATCGTGCCGCGGCTGCGGGCGTGCTGTCCAACGCGGCGATGGTGGACCTCTATTCGCAGATCTTCGCCGATCCCGATGTCACCGGCGAGTGGCAGGACCGCGCGGAATCGCTGCGGGACGCTTATGTGCAGCAGGACCCCGCCGCTCGGCTGGCGGCGATGCAGGCGCTTTGGAACGTGACCGGGTCGGCGCTCTATGCGCGGCAGGTGCTGACGGCCGCTGCCGCCGCGCGCATGGCGCCCAGCGCCGACATGGCCGACAGCGCGTCCTCGCTGATCGCCTCGATGCTGGCGGCGGGATACGACGCCAATGCCCTGCGCTGGTCGAGCGTGGTCGAGGCCGGATCGCGGGCATGGGGCATGCTGATCCTTGCGGCACCGGGGCGCGTGGCGACGGTCGGCAGTTCTACGCTCAATACGTATGTCGATGACGACGACAGCACGCAGAAGCGCCGCTCGGCCTTCCTTGCCGCCGGTCTTGCCGGGCTGGAGCGCGTCGATCGCGCCGACGCCGAGCGGGTCACCCGCTATGCCGGGATGGACATGGCTGGAAGCACGCGCTGGACTCAGGCGATCGACCATGCCGCCAGTCGCGGCGACGAAGCCAGTGTCGCGCTGCTCGCGGCCTTCGGCATGCAGGGCGACAACTGGCAGCGCATGACGCCGCGCCACCTCTATCACATCGTCTCGGCGCTGCGGTCGGTGGGGCTCGACGCCGAAGCGCGGATGATCGCCGCCGAGGCGGTCGCGCGGGTCTGAGCGCAGTGACTGTGGCCGCGGCCGGGAACGATCTCGCCGAGCGGTTCCTGGCGATGCTGGCGGCGGAACGCGGCGCGGCGGCCAATACGCTCGCCGCCTATCGCCGCGACCTCGAAGCCGCGCGCGAGGTGCTGGGCGATGTCGCCAATGCCACGCCCGAGGCATTGGAGGGGCTCGGAGGCGCGTGGAGCGGACTGGCGGCGTCCAGCCTCGCCCGGCGGTGTTCGGCGCTGCGGCAGTTCTATGGTTTCCTGATCGATGAAGGGCTGCGCAAGGACGATCCTTCCGGTGCGCTGCCCAAGGGGCGCGTGCGCCGCCCGCTGCCGCGCCTGCTCAGTCACGAAGAAGTCGAGCGGTTTCTCGCGCAGGCGGACGAGGAGGCGACTTCCGAGCGGTCCGACGCGGTGCGGCTGCTGGCGCTGCTCGAACTGCTCTACGGGTCCGGCCTGCGCGCGACCGAACTGGTTTCGCTCCCCGTCACCGCAGTGCCGCGGGATGCGCCGTTTCTCCACATAACCGGCAAGGGCGGGCAGCAGCGCATGGTGCCGGTCAGCACCCGCTCTCGCGCGGTGCTGTCGCGCTGGCTGGCGTTGCGGAAGGGGACCTCGCGGTTCCTGTTCCCGTCGAGCGGGGCAAGCGGTCACCTGACGCGCGTGCGGCTGTTCCAGTTGCTGCGGGCACTGGCGGGCAGGGCGGGGCTCGATCCGGAGCGCGTCTCGCCGCACGTGCTGCGCCATGCCTTCGCAACTCACCTGCTGGAAGGCGGCGCGGATTTGCGCGTGCTGCAGATGCTGCTCGGCCATGCCGACATCGCGACGACGCAGATCTATACGCATGTGGACAGCGCGCGGCTGGTGGAACTGGTGAACTCGCGCCATCCGCTCGCGAAGGGGCAGATGTAGGGCGCAAGGGAACAAGCCCGCCGTGCGACTCGTTGCGCGAAGGGCAAGAATCGCGGGTGGCGGCCCGCAGAATGGAGGAAGGGAGCGACATGGTATCCAACGTGAAGCGCGTGGTTCGGGCCGGAGTTCGGGGAGGCGCGGTCGTCTCGGCGCTGGGGCTGCTGGTGGTCTCGGCGGGGCCGGCGCGGCTGGAGGCGCAGGCGTCGAAAGCGCCGCAAGTCTATGCGATCAGTGCTGCCGACAAGTCGCAAGGGGCCAAGGCCCATCCCGAACTGCTGGCCGAATTCGGCGGCGGCCTGACCGGTCCGCAGGCCAGCTACGTCGAGCAGGTTGGCAAGCGAATCGCGGTGCAGTCGGGCCTGTCGAACGCGACGGGGGATTTCACCGTCACCCTGCTCAATTCGCCGGTGAACAACGCTTTCGCGATTCCCGGCGGCTATATCTACGTGACGCGCCAGCTGACCGCGCTGATGAACAACGAGGCGGAGATGGCGGGCGTGCTCGGCCACGAGGTCGGCCACGTCGCCGCGCGGCACTCGGCGCAGCGGCAGAAGGCGGCGCAGCGCAACCAGATCCTTGGCGTGCTGGGCTCGGTGCTGGCGGGCGCGGTGCTGGGCGACAACGCTTTCGGGCAATTCGGGCAGAAGCTGTTTTCGCAAGGTTCGCAGCTACTTACGCTGAAGTTCTCACGCTCGCAGGAGCTGCAGGCGGACCAGCTGGGCATTACCTACCTCAAGCGCGCGGGCTACGATCCGCGCGCGATGTCGAGCGTGCTGGAAAGCCTTGCGCGGCAGAACGCGCTGGAGGCGCAGCTGCGCGGGAGCACGAATCAGACGCCGGAATGGGCCTCGACTCACCCCGATCCCGCCTCGCGCGTGCGCTCCGCACTGACATATGCGGGGCAAGGGAGCAGCGGCACCACGAATCGTGACACTTTCCTCACGCGAATCGACGGGCTGGTCTATGGCGACGACCCCAAGCAGGGCGTCGTGGACGGCCGAAAGTTCACGCATCCGACACTTCGATTCGCCTTCGAGGCCCCTGACGGCTTCTTCATGGTCAACGGAACGCAGGCTGTTACGATCAGCGGATCGTCGGGGAAGGCACAATTTTCCGGCGGGAAGCTGAGCGGCAGCCTCGATTCGTACATCACCGGCGTCTTCGCCGGGCTGACCGAATCGAATCAGGCGCGAATCACTCCCGCCAGCATCGAAAAAACCACGGTGAATGGCATCCCCGCCGCTTACGGAGTCGCACGGGTGCAGCAGCAGAGCGGGGCGGTGGACGTCGTCGTCTTCGCCTACGACTTCGGCAACGGGCAGGCCTATCACTTCCTGACGCTGGCGCAGGCGGGTGGTGCAGAAGTGTTCACGCCGATGTTCCGCTCGATCCGGCGCATCTCGGCGGCGGATGCAGGCAGCGTGAAGCCGCGATTGCTGCGCGTCGTCACTGTAAGGCAGGGCGACACCGTGCGCTCGCTGGCGGCGAAGATGGCCTATACCGACGCGGCGGTGGACCGTTTCCTGGTGCTCAACGGCATGGATGCGAACACCGCGCTGACGCCGGGGCAGAAGGTGAAGATCGTAACCTACTGATATTGCGGCTTTATGGTTTCCGCAGGGCACAAAGCGAAAGGGGCGGCAGGTTTCCCTGCCGCCCCTCAATCTTTAATCTGTAAGTACAGATTAAGTATTCAGCTATTAGCTGACGCCCTTCGACATTGCCGACGAGGTCTTCGAGAAGGTCGAAACGAGCTGCGAGCCCATGCCCTGCATGGCGGCGATGGCGGCAACTGCGATGAGAGCGGCGATCAGGCCGTATTCGATGGCGGTAGCGCCCTTTTCGTTGCGGCGCAGCTTGGCGAGAAACTTCATGGTGGTCTCCTGATAAAGCAGTCTAGTGTACCCGGTCCGCCTCGCTTCAGTCTCTCTTCTGCGCCTTGGACAATCTCTTTTTAGCCTGCAATCGTTGATAAACGCTTAAGGCTGTTTCACCCTAGTTTTTGGACATCGCAGCCGACGACTTGGCGGCTACGTTGTTCCACATAGATACGGTCTCGCTGGCCACGCCCTGCAGCGTGGCGAAGATGGCCAGTACGATGAAGGCGAGGATCATGCCGTATTCGACCGTGGACGCACCGTCCCGGTTTTCGATGATCGTCTTGAGAAGGCGATGAAGGCGCATGGTCACCGTGCTAGTTCGCGCGAGGGACGTCTGATCCCACGGCAGCGTTAATTAGGCATTAAGGCAGGAGGCACAGCTGGAAAGTCCACCGACACCTTTACTCGTCGTCGCAGGCGCACTCGTGCGTCCCGATGACGGCGGGCGCGACGACGGGCGTTCCGGCACAGTGCTTATGCAGCAGCGCGATTTCATCGGAGTGCATGGCGGCCTATGGGAATTTCCCGGAGGCAAGCTGGAGCCGGGTGAGAGCCCGGAGGGCGCCCTTGTACGCGAACTCGAAGAGGAACTGGGCGTAATCGTAGCGCCGGGCGATCTGGAGGCGGTGGGCTTCGCCAGCGGCCGCACCGCTACGGTCGAGGAAGGCGGGAAGGGGCCGTCGCGCCCGCTCGTGATTCTTCTCTATATTTGCACCCGCTGGCAGGGCGAGCCGCGCGCCATCGAGGCCGCCGACGTGGCATGGGTCGCGCCCGGCGCGATCTCGGGACTGAGGATGCCGCCGCTCGATTACCCGCTGGCCGAGGCGCTCGAACGGCATCTGGGGGCTGTGGAAAACAATATGCAAAAAAGCGGAACATAGGCGTTGACCGATGCCGATTCCCCCCCTAGAGGCAGCCCTCCAAGGCGCCCGTAGCTCAGCTGGATAGAGCATCAGACTACGAATCTGAGGGTCGGACGTTCGAATCGTTCCGGGCGCACCACTCTTCCTTCCGGGGGTGATGTGGTCCTTGTTTGGGTTGAAAATGGTAGGCGCCCGTAGCTCAGCTGGATAGAGCATCAGACTACGAATCTGAGGGTCGGACGTTCGAATCGTTCCGGGCGCACCACCATCCAAAACGAAAAACCCCGCCCTCACCGGCGGGGTTTTTCGTTTTGGCGTTTCATCGCTGCGACCGCACCGGGTCTTGATATTTTGCCCGTCATCCCCGCGAAGGCGGGGACCCAACTGATGACGCCTCGACAGGGAACATCAGGAGATGGGTTCCCGCCTTCGCGGGAATGACGACGCGTGGTGATGATGAACGGCGCTCGGTCACCCTTTCGCCAGAAACCCGCGCGAGAGGCCGTGGTAGAGCTTTTCCCGGCACACCAGCGTGCTGGCGGTATCGGCGATGATCGCTGTCAGGAACAGCGGCAGTATCATCCCGCGGCTTGCGGTGGTCTCCATCAGAATGATCACGGCGGTCAGCGGCGCGCGCACGACGCCGACGAAGTAGCCGGTCATGCCCAGCAGGACGACGGCGGGCATGGGATCGCCTGAGAAGACGTAGGACAGCAGTTCGCCGAAGCCCGCGCCGACCGACAGCGATGGCGCGAAGATGCCGCCCGGCGCGCCGGAGATCGCCGTCGCGGCGGTGGCGACGAACTTGGCCGGGCCGAACCAGGGGGAGGCGCTCTGCTGGCCGTCGATCATCAGGCGGGTAGTCTCGTAGCCGGTGCCCCACGTAGAGCCGCCGGTGACGACGCCGAGCACCGCGACGACAAGCCCGCAGATCAGCGCCGTCGCTACCGGCCGCGAACGCATGGCCGCGAGAAGGGGATGTTCGCCGCGCGCGCAGGCCAGCAGCAGGCGCGAAAACAGCCCGCCGAGGACGCCGCCCAAGATTCCCGCGACCGGCGCGATCATCACGACCGAGCCGACTTCCAGCGTCTGTCGCATGGCTCCGAAGTAGACGTAGTCCCCGGCGATCCCGAGGCTGACGAGGCCGGAGACGACGACCGCGCCCATCACCAGCACCGCGACGCGCTGCTCGAAAGCGGCTGCGAGTTCCTCGATCGCGAAAGCGACCCCGGCCAGCGGCGTGTTGAAGGCGGCCGCGACTCCAGCTGCACCGCCCGCGATGAGCACGCCCGCCGTCATCGGCACGCGCAGCACGCGGTGGCAGGCAACCATGATCGCGGCACTGACCTGTACTGTCGGCCCCTCGCGCCCGACCGAGCCTCCGGCCAGCAGCATCGTCACCGTCAGCAACAGCTTGGTGATGGCGGTGCGCATCTGCAGCAGCGGCGAGCGGGCGAGTTCGAGGTTTTCACTCGCCGCCATGACCTGCGGAATGCCCGAGCCGCGCGCGGCGGGCGCCCAGCGCCGGGTGATGAAGACGACGGCAGCGAAGATCGCGGGTGTCATGACGAGCGGAGCGTAAGGGTGGACGGCGGCGAAGGCGCGGAACACTTTCTGCGCGGTGTCACCCGCCCATGCGAAAGCGATCGCGACCAGGCCGAGCAGCACCGCTCCCCCGATCGTCGCGGCCCGGCGCCGCGCAAGGTCGAGCGAGGCGTCGATGCCCGGGACGGCCTTGAAAAAGGCCGTGAAGCGTTCCGAGATGGTCAATGCGGACCCCAAGATGGTCTGGCGGCGCGCTTGTTGCGCGTCTGGACGGGCTCGCGCCTCTATTGGGGCAACGGGTGCGCGAATCGCAAGACCTTTTTGACCCGGATAAATAGAGAGGGCCGGAAGCGAGTTCGATCGCTTCCGGCCCTCGGCCACTTTGCCGGTCACCCTGCCAGGGCAGGATGAGGCAGAGGCTTACTGGCCTTCGGGCGTGGTCGCTGCAGCCGCACCGCCTGCGGTCGCGGCGGCGTCGGCGCCCGGCTGGCCGCCGGCGGCCGACTGGGTCGCCTTGGCGAAGTCGGCAGCGCTCATGCCCAGAGCCAGCGAACCGTCGGCGCCGAGGCCGAGGTAGGACTTCTTGAGCTGCGCGGCCGAACCGCCGCTGAGGGCCACGGTGACGTTGTCGCCTTCCACCTTGCTGACGGTGCCGAGCACGACGCCGTCGCTGCTCTTGATGGGCGCGTCGGCGACGATCGCAGCATCCTTGGCGGCGGTGTTCTCGGCCTTGGCGCCGTTCACGGCCGATTCCAGCTCGGCCTTGGTCATGCCGATGGTCAGGCCCTTGTCGCGCATGACGAAGGCATTCTTGGGGAGACCGGCGCGCGCGGTGCCGGTGGAGACGGTGACGATGTCGCCCTGGACGGCCTCGACAGTGCCGACGTCAGCGCCTGCGGCGTCGAAGACCTTGGCGCCGGTGGTCGGGTTGGCGGTTGCGGTCGCCGCCGCGGCGGGAGCGGCAGCCGGTGCAGCGGCCTGAGCCATCACGGCAGCAGGAGCGAGTGCGGCCGCAGCGATGGCGGCGGTGATGAGGGTTTTCTTCATGGCGTACTCCTTGTTTGCGGGACCCGTGGGAGGACGGGCCCGGAACAAGCCCCCCTGAAGGGGCGAGAAATGCGGCCCGGCGAACCCGGGCTGGGGTTACCCCGTCCGACTTTCGCCGGCCCCGCCGCGGCGAAACTTCGCACACGGCAGACGGGGTGAGGGACAGGTATAGTCAGGCAAATCCAGCGCAGGGTGAACGGTTGCGTGTACAAGGGGCGAATCGAGCCATTCCCGCGATGAGCCGGTCAGCCCTTGTGGAAAACAGCGGATTTCGGCCGTTCTCGCCGTTTCGATTGTGGGCGAGTGGTTGTCGGTGTCACCACCAGGCGGTCATCGCTTCCCGAATCCCGATGCTCTGTGACCCGGGGCAGGGTCTGGTCCTCATGACCGACGATCGCAAAGGTCTCTGCGATGAACGCTTCGTCGCGTCGGGCGAAGTCTGACTGCGTGTGCACAAGTTGACATTCGAGGGGAACATTCGCGCCCTTCGGCGTTTGAACCGGCCGTGGTGGAAGCTCCGGCAGGATGGACGATGCAAGATCAGAACGACGAGGGCGTTGCGCCTTCGGTATGGCGCTATGCCAAGGCTTCGCGCGCGCACGTGGTCGTGGACGCGGCCGATTACTTCGAGGCCATTCGCGAAACGATGGAAGGCGCGCGCCAGCGCATCTTCATGATCGGGTGGGACTTCGATTCCCGCATCCTGCTGACCTCCGGGCGGCGCTGGTGGCAGCGTGGCCGCAAGCGCAAGTTTCCCGCGCGCCTCGGCTCGTTCATGCTCTGGGTGGTGAAGCGCAATCCGGAGCTTGAGATCAGGCTGCTCAAGTGGAACGTCGCCATGCTCAAGTACCTGCTGCGGGGTACGATGCTGTTCGACGTGGTGCGCTGGGCGAAGCATCCGCGCATCGACTTCAAGTTCGATGCCGCCCATCCGGTCGGCTGCAGCCATCACCAGAAGATCGTGGTGATTGACGACAAGGTGGCGGCCTGCGGCGGCATCGACATGACCTCCGACCGGTGGGACACGCCTGACCACCTGCCCCGCGACCCGCGCCGCAAGCGGCCGACCGGGCGGCTCTACGGTCCCTGGCACGACGTCACGATGATGCTGGAGGGCGAGGTCGCCGCGACGCTGGGGGAACTGGGGCGCGAGCGCTGGAAGGTCGCCGGCGGCGAAGACCTCGCGCCCTGTCGCCCGCGCGAGGGGACTCCCTGGCCGGAGGGGCTGACGGCCGAGTTCGAGAACGTCGAGATCGGCATCGCCCGCACCCGCGCGGAGTATAACGACTGCCCGCAGGTCGCCGAGATCGAGAAGCTCTTCGTCGAGCAGATCGCCCGCGTGAAGCGCTTCATGTATGCCGAGACGCAGTACTTCGCCTCGCGCGCGATCGCGGAGGCCATCTGCAAGCGGCTCTCCGAGGACAATCCGCCCGAGTTCTTCATCGTCAACCCGGTCACCGCCGACGGCTGGCTGGAGCAGCAGGCGATGGACACCGCCCGCGTCGAACTGGTCGAGACGCTGCAGGCGGTGGACGCGCATGGTCGTTTCCGCATCTTTACTCCCTCCAACGCCGAGGGCGAGCCGATCTACGTCCACGCCAAGCTGACGATCATCGACGACGAGGTGCTGCGCGTCGGCTCGGCGAACATGAACAACCGTTCGATGGGCCTCGACAGCGAGTGCGACGTCTTCATCGACCTTGCCCGGCCCGCCAATGCCCACGTCGATCCCGCGACGATCACCGAATTGCGCCTGCGCCTGCTGGCCGAGCACTGCGGTATCGCGGAAGGCGAAGTGGCGGCCGGGATCGAGCGGCATGGCTCGATGGCGGCGATGGTGGACGCGCTCAATCGCGACGGACCCAAGGCCGGAAAGAAATATCTCGAACCCTTGCCCTTGAAGAACTTGTCGGAAGCTGAAAGAGCACTCGGCCAAAGCGGGGTGCTCGATCCGGAACGCCCCGGCGAAATGTTCGAGCCTATCGCGCGACGCGGGTTGTTCCGCGGCAAGGGACACCTGATGCGTGTGCGCCTGATGAAAAGATTGAGAAGGAGCAAGTCGGATGAGCAGCCAGGTAAGTCCCGATGAGGATAGCCCGCGCCATGACCCCTTGCGCAAGCCGGATGTGCCCGACAACGTTCAGGACGCGATCCGCACGCTGATCGAGTGGGCCGGCGACGATCCGACGCGCGAGGGCCTGGTTGACACCCCCAAGCGCGTGGCGCGCGCCTGGCTGGAATACTGCCAGGGCTATCAGGAAGATCCGGCGGTCCACCTGTCGCGCATCTTCGAGGAAGTGGGCGGCTACGACGAGGTCGTGCTGCTGAAGGACATTCCCTTCCAGTCGCACTGCGAGCACCACATGGCGCCGATCATCGGCAAGGCCGCGATCGCCTACCTGCCGCGCAACCACGTTGTCGGCATCTCCAAGCTGGCGCGCGTGCTGCACGGCTTCGCGCGCCGCCTGCAGATTCAGGAGCGCCTGACCGCCGAAGTCGCGCAGTGCATCTGGGAACACCTGAAGCCGCAGGGCGTCGCGGTCGTGATCGAGGCGAACCACGCCTGCATGACCGCGCGCGGCGTGCGCACGCCGGGCGTCGGCATGATCACCAGCCGCATGATGGGCACTTTCCTGGAGGACGAACGTTCCCGCAAGGAAGTGCTCAGCCTGATGGGCTACTGAATACGCGGAGAGGCGTCATGGGTCATGCGCAGGTACTCGAGGGCGGTTGTCGCTGCTCGCGCCTGCGCTTTCGCCTGACGGCGCCTCCGCTGATCGAGGGGCTGTGCCACTGCACCGGCTGCCAGCGAATGACCGCCAGCGCCTTCTCCACCACGATCTCGGTGCCGGTGCAGGGCTTCGAGGTCGTCACCGGCGAGACCGAGATCGGCGGCATCCACGGCGACGAGGCGCATCACCATCACTGCGTCTGGTGCAAGTCCTGGGTCTTCACCCGCGTCGATCCGTCGATGGGATTCGTCAACGCGCGCGCCACGCTGCTCGACGATCGTTCGGTGTTCACCCCCTACATCGAGATGCAGGTGGCGGAGAAGCTACGGTGGGTGGAGACGAAGGTGGAGCGTCGCTACGACCGCTTTCCGGAGCTGGAGGAATATCCGCAACTGATCGCCGACTATGCAGCGTGGCGGGCGGTGCGGTAATTCCGTGGCCCACCACGTTTCGTCATTGCGAGCGTAGCGAAGCAATCCAGGGCGACGTAACACTGCCCTGGATTGCTTCGCTACGCTCGCAATGACGAAAGCAGGGGGTGGCGGCGCGGTCGGTCGAAGGGGAGCTACGCGCGGGAGACTTCCTTCCGCGAAAGATTGCGCTTGAACGCCGCCGCGCCTGCGGCCAGAGCCGCTGGCATCCGGTGAGGGCAGGCCGGAGGCGGACAGGCAGATGATCGAGCAGAATAACGGGGCATTTCAGGCAAGACCGGCGCGCGTTCGCCTGCTGCTGGCGCTCGTCCCCGCGGTGACGTTGCTGGTCCTGCTGCTGCGGCCGGTGTGGGACGTCGATATCTTCTGGCAGCTCAAGCTGGGCGAACTGATCGTCGATCGCGACGGTCCGGTGCCGACCGAGCCTTTCGCCGCGCTCCATGCCGGAGAACCGCTGCCCGCCGTCGCATGGGCCGGGCAGGCGGTCATGGCGACGGTGCGGCGGATCGGCGGCTGGGACCTGCTGCGCGTGTTCGACGCCTTGTGCTGGCTCGGCGGCTTCTGGGCCGTCGCCGCCGCATGCCGCTGGAAGGGCGCTAGTCTGCAGGCCGTGATGCTGGCGCTGGCGCTGGTCTTCGTCGCGGCGCTGCCGACCGCAAGCGTGCGCCCGCAGAGCTTTGCCTGCCTGTGCTTCGGGCTGCTGCTCGCGCTGCAGCGGCTGGACTTGCGGCCGCTGCCGATGGTGGCGTTGGGTCTGCCGGTGCTGATTGCGTGGCAGAACCTGCATCCTTCGGTGAGTGTCGCGGTGGCGGCGCTGAACCTTGCCGCCGGGGCCGGATGGTATCGCTGGACAACCGGCCGCGCCGCCGCTCGTCCATGGGGGCTGAGCGCCCTCGGCGTGCTTTCGGTGGCGGCGATGTTCGCCACGCCCGACGGCGCCTCGATACTCGCGACCTCGGCTGCCAACGCGCAGGCGAGCATAGCCATCGGCGCGAGCGAGTGGTTCCCGATCTGGACACCCGCCAACTACGCCAATGCCCTGCCGGTGCTGGTGGTGACCGTGCTGACGCTCTGGCTGATCGTGCGTCGGGGCGGGTGCGTCGATCTGGCGGAAATCGCCGTCGTCATCGGCCTTTCGGTGATGACGCTGACGGCCTATCGCTTCGTGCTGTTCTGGGCGGTGGCGATGGTGCCGGTGATCGCCCGCGCTGCCGGAAAGGAGGGCGCGAAACCCGCCCGTTCGGAATGGCTGACGGTGCTGGCTCCGCTCGCGCTCGTCGCTGTGGTCACCCCGCTGCTCGCCCCGACCCGCTTCGCGCCGACCCTGCCGCTGAAAGCGGTGGAGCACTTGCGCAAATTCGGAGTGCGCGGGACGGTCTACGGCGATTTCCCGTTCGGCGGCGTCATCATCGACACCGGCTACCCGGACTGGAAGGTCGCCTACGACGGCCGCTACTACCGCTACGCGCGCGAGGAATGGCAGTACAATGGCGGGATCGAGAACGGCATCGTCCCGCTCGTCGACGTCGTGCACAAGTGGAACCCGGCCGCCTTCGTGCTCGACGATGACCATAATGCGCCGCTCGCCGAGGCACTCGCCCGCAGCCGGGCATGGCAGCGGATCTATGCAGGCGAAGGCATCGTCGTCTACGTGCCGCGCATCATCCGCCGCGCGTCACCGGGATCAGCGCCCCGCTGATCGCCCGCGCCTGTGCCGAGGCGAGGAACACGATCACATCCGCGATCGCCGAGGGCTGCACCCATGTCGCAAAGTCCGCGTCCGGCATGTCGGCGCGGTTGGTCGGCGTGTCGATGGTGCTCGGCAGGATCGCGTTGACGGTGACGGCGGTGCCGGAAAGCTCCTCGGACAGCGCCTCGGTCAGCCGGTGGACGCCCGACTTCGACGCGGTGTAGGCACCCATGCCGGCCGCCGCCTTCCCCGCCGCGCCCGCACCGATGTTGACGATCCGGCCCGCTGCGGAAGCCTTGAGCGCGGGCAGGGCGAGCTTGGTGATCGTCGCGCCGGTCAGCAGGTTCATCGCCTGCATCTTCACCCAGGCATCGATCGAGCCGTCCTCCAGCGTCTCCCAGGTGAAGCCGCCCGCGACGTTGACCAGCACGTCCACCCCGCCATGCGCCGCCGCGACCGTGTCGAGCGCGGCCTGGGTGGAGGCCGCATCGGTCAGGTCGACCCCGCCGATGTCGAGCGCGCCGTCCAGCGGCTCATGCGCGGTCTTCGCGAAGTCCACGCGGGCGACCTTGTCTCCCGCCGCAGCGAAGGCCTGCGCCACTGCCTGCCCCAGAACCCCGAAACCACCGGTGACGATAACCGAGCGCGCCATGATCTAACCCCTGAAATGAATTGTTCGCACAAGTGCTACCCGCGCACCCCGCCAAGGCCAAGGTACGAGGCCATTCCACCGCCCCGCCGATACGAAAAGGGCGCCCCTCCGCATGGAAGGGCGCCCTTTTGCCGATATGTCTCAGCCTCAGAGCTGGCCGAGCATGTGCTCCGCCGAGCTGACCTCGAACGAGCCGGGCGCCTCGACGTTGAGCTGCTCGACCACGCCGTCGTTGACGACCATCGAGTAGCGCTGGCTGCGCGTGCCCATGCCGAAGCCCGAACCGTCCATGGTCAGGTCCACCGCCTTGGCGAAGTCGGCGTTGCCGTCAGCCAGCAGGGTCACGTCCGATGCCTCGGCGGCCTTGCCCCAGGCGCCCATCACGAAGGCGTCGTTGACCGAGGTGCAGACGATCTCGTCGATGCCCTTGGCCTTGAACTCTTCCGCCTTGTCGACGAAGCCGGGCAGGTGCTTGGCCGAGCAGGTCGGGGTGAACGCGCCGGGAACCGCGAAGAACGCGACCTTCTTGCCCGCGAAGTATTCGGAGGACTGCACCGGCTCGGGGCCGCTTTCGCCGACCTTGATGAGCTTTACGTCGGGCAGCGTGTCGCCAACGGAGATGGCCATGGCATTCGTCCTTTCATGACAGCAAAACGGCTTTGCCGCGCAGATATAGGCCGAGCGCCCGGATGGGCAACGCCGCACCTGCGGGAATTTCGATTCGCGCCGTGAGCCGGGCGCCGAGCAAGGCGTGTCGCGGCGGCGTCCGGGGATACGTTCACTCATGCTCTCAAAGGGCGTCCGATGTGGTCATTCGTGATCGTTCAACCGGCCATTTTGCGGGGATTTTCATCGTGAAAATGCGTTAACCGTGGTTCTTCAGATCGCGGTATGCAATCGATGACATTCCCGTTCGGTCAGGCGATTTGCCTGCGGGGAACAGGGCAATGATCAGGATCGGAATCAAGCGGCCGTGGCTGGCCGTGACACTCGCGTGCGGGCTCGGTGCGGCAACACCGGCACTCGCGCAATCGGCAGTACCGGAGGCACCTCATACCGTCGTCGCACCGCCGACGGCTCGCCCGAGCGAGGCGCAGAAGCTGCGCCGCATGGACATCATGCTGATGGTGACCGGCCTGCGATGCCGCACCACGGCGGACGACTTCATGGAGGACTACGGCAAGTTCACCAGCAGCCACATGTCCGAACTCAACGAGGCGAATGCCCAGCTGCGCGCCGAACTCGGCGATGCCGCCGACGCCTCGGGCGGGCCGCTCGACCGCATGAGCGTGGTCATGGCCAACGAGTACGGCGGCGGCCATCCCTGGCTCTCGTGCCACCAGTTGCGCTCGATCACGCAGGGACTCGCCACGGTGCAGGGCCGCGCAACGCTGGTGGAAGTCGCGGGGCAGCTCTTGGAGCGCCAGCCGCCCATCCTCATGGCTCTGGCCATGCGTTGAACAGAACATATAAAGCTATCTTTATATTTGCCTCGCTGATGCGGAGCGGGTAGGGACGCGGCAGTACCGGCGCCGCTCGCGGGTGGTTTTCCGCGCGCGGCGCCGGCGTGACGCAATCTTCAGGAGTCCCACGTGGCCACCACCCCCGACTACGCCATCACCGACATCGGCCTCGCCGACTTCGGCCGCACCGAAATCGCCATCGCCGAGACCGAAATGCCGGGCCTGATGGCGCTGCGCGAGGAATTCGGCGCGTCGCAGCCGCTTAAGGGCGCGCGCATCACCGGTTCGCTGCACATGACGATCCAGACCGCCGTGCTGATCGAGACTCTGGTGGCTCTCGGTGCGGAAGTGCGCTGGGCCACCTGCAACATCTTCTCGACGCAGGACCACGCCGCCGCCGCCATCGCCGCCGCCGGTATCCCGGTCTACGCGATCAAGGGTGAATCGCTGGCCGATTACTGGGACTATGTCGGCAAGATCTTCGACTGGTCGAGCGAGGGCAATCCCGACCTCACCGCCAACCTGATCCTCGACGACGGCGGCGACGCCACGATGTTCGCCCTGTGGGGCGCGCGCGTCGAAGCGGGCGAGACGCTGTTCGAGCCGAGCAATGCCGAGGAAATCGAGTTCGTCCGCGCGCTGAACGCCTTCCTCAAGGCCAAGCCGGGCTACCTGACCGCTTCGGTCAAGGCGATCCAGGGCGTTTCGGAAGAGACCACCACCGGCGTTCACCGCCTCTACCACCTCGCCAAGGACGGCAAGCTGCCGTTCCCCGCGATCAACGTGAACGACAGCGTCACCAAGTCGAAGTTCGACAACCTCTACGGTTGCCGTGAATCGCTGGTCGACGCGATCCGCCGCGCCACCGACGTGATGCTGGCCGGCAAGGTCGCCTGCGTCGCCGGTTTCGGCGACGTCGGCAAGGGCTCGGCCGCTTCGCTGCGCAACGGCGGCGCCCGCGTCCTCGTCACCGAGATCGACCCGATCTGCGCGCTGCAGGCCGCGATGGAGGGCTACGAGGTCGTCACCATGGAGGACGCGGTTTCGCGCGCCGACATCTTCGTGACCGCCACTGGCAACGAAGCCGTCATCACCGGCGAGCACATGGCCGCGATGAAGGACAAGGCGATCGTCTCGAACATCGGCCACTTCGACAGCGAGATCCAGATCTCGGCGCTCGACAACTACGAGTGGAAGGAAGTGAAGCCGGGCACCGACCTCGTGACCTTCCCGGACGGTAAGCAGATCATCGTGCTCGCCAAGGGCCGCCTGGTGAACCTGGGCTGCGCCACCGGCCACCCCAGCTTCGTGATGTCGGCCAGCTTCACCAACCAGACGCTGGCGCAGATCGAACTGTTCACCAAGAACGACGCCTACAAGAACGACGTCTACGTGCTGCCCAAGCACCTCGACGAGAAGGTCGCCGCGCTGCACCTCGAAAAGCTGGGCGTGAAGCTCACCAAGCTTTCGAAGAAGCAGGCCGACTACATCGGCGTGCCGGAAGCGGGTCCGTTCAAGCCGGACCACTACCGCTACTGATCACGGTTTGATGTCGATGCAGAAGGGGGGTCTCTTTAAAGGAGGCGCCCTTTTTGCGTTCCGCAGTCATTCGAGGTGCAAAAGCCTAAATAATGGCTGATCAATTCTTACATATGAATACGGTGAACGGTCCGATGTCATCAAGGCGGACGAGTGACATCGCGCGGGGTAAACAATCTCCCGGCAAACGTTCGGATTGGTCCACCTGGAGGTGCGCCAACGCGAAATCGCGCGCGGCCTCCTGCCGATTGTTCTTTCCCATACGCACAATGGCTTCTCGCAGGTGATTATCCACCGTCGATGGCGAAAGATCGAGTTGCCGGGCGATCTCCTTTGAGGTCATCCCCTGATTTACCAGGGCCAGGCACTGGCTTTGCCGGCGTGTCAGGCCGTTGTAGCCGCGGTTGTTCGTCATTACCCATGGGGTTCCCTTATGATTTTGGGAACATTGGAAATTTTTATCCGTGAGACACAGTGAAGATTTATTAACTGTTCCATCAAAATGAAAATTCTCTTTTGATGATATAGTCTTATTTCGATTGCCTAGTTATTTTGCCTATTCATTTGGGCAGCCGCAGGCTTCGACGCCGTACCATGCTTTCTCCATATTGTGCGTGGCGATCGGCGGATTGGCCATAGCTCCGGAGGGGTAAGGAAAGGCGGGGGCGTCTTCCTGACCTGCTATCCGTGGGAATCCACTTTCCCACCCGCCCTAACCTGTCGCCGATAATTTTCGTGAATGTCACGCATGATGGACGGGAGGGGCTTATGACGGTGTCGTAAACAAGAGGGCGTGAACGTCGATCCGTCGGCCAACCCGCGTATCTACCGCTTTCGCGCCATCCCCCATTGTCAGGGCCATCCGCGCGCATCATAGCCTGTGGCGATGGAATTCTCGCGTTTCCTGCCTCTCCTGATCGGCCTGCTGCTCGGCGCCTGGACGATTGCCGCAGCCTGGGCGGTGCTGTCCGCGCGTTCGCGCCAAAACCGCGCCGAGGCGCAGTTGCGCTCCGCCCGCCGCCTCGGCCGCATGGTCGAGGAATCGCCCGCGCTCCCGTTGCTGGTGCGCACGGACGGCCGGATCGAGGCTTCTCCGCGCCTCGCGCAGTGGCTGGGGCTGGACGAAGTGCCGCAGTTCCTCTCCGAACTGGATGGAAATGATCGCGGCCTGCCCGCCGAGAAACTCGCCGAACTGACCGAGGCCGTTCGCCGCTGCCAGAAGACCGCCGCGCCGTTCCGCATGGCGGTGACGCCGCATGGCTCCAGCCGCAGCCTTGCGCTGCGCGGGCACCTCGCCGACCCGCAAGTCTCGCCCGGCGGCGCCGCACTGGTCTGGGTCTTCGACTTTTCCGACAGCGAGACCGAACTCGTCCGCCTGCGTGACGAAGCCGCCCGCGCGCGCGGTGACTTCCACGCGCTCGTCTCGCTGATCGAGGCCGCGCCGATGCCGATGTGGTTCCGCCGCCCGGATGGCGAACTGCAACTGGTCAACCATGCCTACGTCGCCGCCGTGGGCGCCAAGAACGCAGACGACGTGGTCGTCAAGGGCATCGAACTGATCGAATCGGTCGATGGCCTCGCCCCGGGACAAGTCGCCCGGAAGGCGGCTGAAAAGGGCATCCCGATCGAGCGCATCGTCTCGACCACCATTGATGGCCAGCGCCGCGCCCTGCGCGTCAGCGATTTGCCGCTGGGGGACGACGGCGTCGCGGGCTACGCGGTGGACATCGAGGATCTGGAGGAGATGTCGCGCTCCTTCCGCGCCTTCCGCGAGGCGCAGCGGGCCTTGCTCGACCAGCTTTCCGCGGGCGTGGCGCAGTTCGACGCCAAGCGGCGGCTCGCTTTCGCCAACCAGCCGTTCCAGCGCCTGTTCAAGCTCGACGGGCGTATCCTCGTCGATCCGCCCGCCTTCGAGCGCCTACTCGATGCTGCGCGCGATGCGGGCCGCGTGCCCGAGGTGCGCGACTTCCCAGCATGGCGGCGCGAGAAGGCGGGCTGGTTTTCGGCAGGCTCGACGCAGGAGGAAAGCTGGACGCTCGCGGACGGCACGCACTTGCGCATCGTCGCCCAGCCGGTCCCTGATGGCGGGCTGCTGCTGATCGTCGAGGATCGCACCGAACAGCTGCGCCTTTCCGCCGTGCGCGACACCCTGCTGCGCACCCGCACCGCCACGTTCGACAGCCTGTTCGAATCGGTCGCGGTCTTCGCGCCCGATGGCCGCATGCAGATATGGAACCGCCGTTTCGCCGCCGACTGGGGGCTGGAGAGCGAATTCCTTGACACCCATCCGCATGTGGAAGCGCTGCTCAAGAAGATCGCCTCGCGCCTCAAGCGCCCGGTCGAGGCGGAAACCGTGGGCAACGTCGTGCGCGCCGCGACGCTCGACCGCGCGCAGACGGGCGGGCGCATCGGCCTCGCCGACGGGCGCGTGCTGGAATATGCGGGCGTGCCGCTGCCGGACGGCAATGGCCTGCTCGCGGTGCTCGACATCACCGATTCGATGAAGGCGGAGCAGGCCCTGCGCGAAAGCAATGCCGCGCTGATCGAGGCGGATGCGATCAAGACCCGTTTCCTCGCCAACATGAGCAAGGAACTGCGCACGCCGCTGACCTCGATCGGCGGTTTTGCCGAGATGCTGGACCTCGGCATCGGCGGCGACCTCAACGATTCCGGGCGCGACTATGTCGGCTCGATCATCGAGGCGTCGCAGCAACTGGGTGATCACATCGACAGCCTGCTCGACCTGTCGCAGAGCGAGGCGGGCCTGCTGCCGCTCAAGTTCGAGGAAATCGACCCGATGCCCTTCGTGCGCTCGGTGGTCGAGGAACGGGCAGGGCGGTTGCAGAAGGCGGGCCTCACGCTCGACCTGCAGGCCAAGGGCCTGCTGCGTCCACTGGTGGCCGACCGGCGAAGGCTGGCGCGGGCGCTGGGGCACATCGTCGACAACGCCATCGCCGCCTCGACGCGCGGCGGGCGCATTCTCGTCCAGCTTTCGCGGCGCAAAGCCGGAGAGGGGGATGCGATCCAGATCCTCGTGCAGGACAAGGGAGCCGGAATGGACAGTCGCACGCTCGCCCGCGCGCTCGACGGGATGAAGGTCAGCGCCGACGGCAAGGTGGAGAGCCGCGACGGCCTCGGCCTGCCGCTCGCCCGCCAGTTGGTGGAGGCGCACGGTGGCAGCCTGCGGCTCGAATCGGAGCCGGGCAAGGGCACCAGCGCGCTGATCGAACTGCCATGAGAGGAACATTGGCATGAGATTGCCGCTGCCAGACCTCGCGGCGATGGACGCATGGGGCCGCAAGCTCGCCGATGCGCTGCTCCCCGGCGACGTGATCGCACTGACCGGCGGTCTCGGCGCGGGCAAGACCACGCTGGCGCGCGCGATCATCGCCGGGCTTGGTCATGAGGGCGAAGTGCCGTCACCCAGCTTCGCGATCATCGAGCCTTACGACCCGCCTGCCGTCCGCCTGCCGCTGGTTCACGCCGACTTCTACCGCCTGAACCATCCCGACGAGGCGCAGGAGATCGGCCTCGACGATTACCGCGAGGGCGCGGTGCTCATCGCCGAGTGGCCCGATCACGCGGGCGGCTTCGCACATGAGCCGGGCTGCCTCTCGATCACGCTGGAAGTTGTCGAGGACGGTCGGATCGCCATTGTCGAAGGCGGGGCGGATTGGCTAGGGCGTATACCTGTATGACGCTCGAACACGCGAACTTTCCCGAGGGCCTTGATGCCTTTCTCGCCGCCGCCGGTTGGGGAGGCGCGGCTGTCGAGCCGCTGCCGGGCGATGCCTCGTTCCGCCGCTATTTCCGTATCCGCAGTGTCGATGGCGCCACTGCGATGCTGATGGATGCGCCGCCGCCGCAGGAGGACATCGGCCCGTTCCTGCGCGCCGCGCACTGGCTCGACGACAACGGCCTGCGCCCGCCGCGCATCCTCGCGGAGAAGCCCGACAAGGGCCTCATCCTGATGGAGGACTTCGGCGAGGCGCGCATGCGCGATTATCTCGACCAGTGGCCAGCGGACGAAGCGGCGGTCTACTCCGCCGCGATCGACGCGCTGGCGAAGCTGCACCAGCTGCCCGCCGGGCCGTTCCTCGATTACTCGCTGGCGGAATATATCCGCGAGGTGAAGCTGTTCATCGACTGGTACTGCACCGCGCAGAGCCTCTACGTCGATGCCGCAGGCTTCGTGAGCGCGTGGGAGCAGGCGCTCTCGCCGCTGCTGCCGCGCCAGCGCCCGGGCGTCACGGTGCTGCGCGACTATCATGCCGAGAACATCATGCTGCTCGGCAGCCTCGAGAAGCAGGGCTTGCTCGACTTCCAGGACGCGCTGGTCGGTCATCCGGCCTACGACCTCGTCTCGCTGCTGCAGGATGCCCGGCGCGAAGTTGCGCCCGAGCTGGAGGCGCAGATGTTCGATCGCTACGTGCAGAAGACGGGCACGGACGTCGACACTTTCCTCGCCGATTACGCGCGGCTCGGCGCGCAGCGGAACGCCAAGATCGTCGGCATCTTCGTGCGGCTGTGGCGCCGTGACGGCAAGCCGCGCTACCTCGACCTGATCCCGCGCGTCTGGGCGGCGATGGAGCGCGACCTTGCCCATCCCGCGATGGCGCCGGTCGCGGCATGGTTCGACGCCAACATCCCCGCCGCCTTGCGCGAGGCGAACGGCGGGGAGTTCGCCCGATGAAGCCTCTCGCCAGCGACACCGCGATGGTGCTCGCCGCAGGGCTGGGCAAGCGCATGCGCCCGCTCACCGCCACCCAGCCCAAGCCACTGGTGCGCGTGGCGGGCAAGTCGCTGATCGACCATGCGCTCGACAAGCTCGGCAATGCGGGCGTGACGAAGGCGGTGGTCAATGCGCACTACATGGCCGACGCGCTCGAAGGCCATCTCAAGGTCCGCAAGATCGCGCCTGCCGTCACCCTGTCCGACGAACGCGAACTGTTGCTGGAAACCGGCGGCGGCATGGTCAGGGCGGCCGATCTGCTGCCCGATCCGTTCTTCTGCCTGAACAGCGACAACATCTGGCTCGACGGCCCGCAGGACGTCTTTGCCGAACTCTCGCAGGCCTGGGATGCGGAGCGGATGGACGCGCTGCTGCTGATGGTGCCGCACACCCGCGCGCTCAATTATCGCGGCGAGGGCGACTTCCACCTCGATCCCAATGGTCGCGTCTCGCGCCGCCGTCAGGGGCGGGTGGCGCCGTTCATCTACACCGGCATCCAGCTCGTGTCGAAGCGCCTGCTGCGCGATGCGCCCGAGGGCGCGTTCTCCACCAACATCCTGTGGAGCCGCGCGATCGAGGAAGGTCGCCTCTACGGCATCTCGCATCAGGGCCTGTGGTTCGAAGTGGGCGAGCCCGCCGCCATCAGGCCGACCGAGGAATGGCTGACCCGTGCCTGACCGGACGGGTCCGAAAGTCTACTCCATTGCTGCGCATCGTGGTTTCGCCGACGCTCTCGTCGCCGGGCTCATCCCGCGCTATGCGAAGGATGAGATCGCCCTCGCGCGGCTGACGCTGCTGCTGCCGAGCCGCCGCACGATCCGCACGATGACCGAGGCTTTCGTGCGTCATTCGGGGAGCGGCATGTTGCTGCCGCGCATGGTCGCGGTGGGTGATCTCGATCTCGACGAAGCGCTTGGGCCATTGCTCGATCCGCTGGGCGCGGCGGACATCCCGCCCGCCGCCGACCCGACGCGCCGCTGGCTGCGCCTTGCGCATCATTTGCGTGAGGTGGAGGGCGATGCTGCGGGAACCGGGGCGGCATTGCTGCGCCGCGCCTTCGAGATCGGCCGCACCATGGACCGCCTGCTGGCCGAGGAGATCGCGCCGATCGACCTGATGTCGGAGCGCGTCATCGGCATCGTCGGCGATCTTGCCGGGCACTGGAGCGACAATACCCGCAGCTTCCTGATGGTGCAGCAGCACTGGATCGCCGAGTTGGCCGCGCGCGGGGAGATCGACGCACCGGACCGTCGCAATCGCCTGTTCGACCATGCCGCCGCGCGCTGGCGGGAAGAGCCTCCGCCATATCCAGTCATCGCCGCCGGTGTCACCGGCGCCTCGCCCGCGCTGGCGCGATTGCTGCGCGTGGTCAGCGAGATGCCGCAGGGCCTCGTCGTCCTGCCCGATCTCGATTTGTCGCTCGCCGACGAGGTGTGGGAGGAACTGGGCGTCGCCGGCGCTCCGGCCGAGGTCGGTGAGCCGCCTTTCGCGCGCGGCGATGCGGTGACCCATCCGCAATACCATCTCAAGCTGCTGCTGAACCGGATGGGCATTGCGCGCGGTGAAGTGCAGCCGTGGCACCGCTCCGGCCTTGCCGCCGCGCCGCCCGAGCGCAGCCGCGCGATCTCCAACCTGTTCCTGCCGCCGCGCGCTTCCGCCGCATGGGTCGATCTGCCGCCCGAGCAGCGCCGCCTGAGCGGTGTGCGTCTGATGGAATGCACGCATCCCGGCGAGCAGGCGCAGGCGATCGCCGTGCTCATCCGTGAGGCGCTGGAGACACCCGAGCGCCGCGTCGCGCTCGTTTCGCCCGACCGGGGGCTGGCGGCGCGAGTCGTCAGCCATCTGGAGCGCTGGGGGATCGAGGCGGATGACACCGCCGGTCGCCCGCTGCCGCAGACCGCCGCTGGCCGCCTGCTGCTGCTTCTGGCCGAAGTCGTCGCCGAGCAGGCCGCGCCGGTGCCGCTGATCGCGCTGCTCGTCCATCCGCTGACTGGAGCCGGGCCGGGCCGCCCGCGCTGGTTGGAGAATGCCCGCAAGCTGGACCTCGAATTGCGAGGGCCGCGCCCCGGGGCCGGGCTCGCTCCGCTGGCGGCCAGGGCAGAAGGCGCGAAGCTGGGTGAATGGTGGGCCGGGATCGAGGCGATCCTGACGCCGCTGTTCGCGCTCGGCGAGACGGAGCCGCTGGACCGTCTGCTGGGCCTCATCGCCGCCGCCGCCGAGGCGCTTTGCGGCGAGGCGCTGTGGGGCGGGGCGGACGGCCGCGCGCTCAGCGCCTTCGTGGAGGAACTGCGCGGCGCAGCGGGCGCGGCAGGCACGCTGCTGGACCCGCGCGAGATCAATGCGGTGCTGCGCGATGCGATGGACCGCGTCTCGGTGCGTCCGCCCTGGGGCGGGCATCCGCGCGTCTCGGTCTACGGCCTGCTCGAAGCGCGCATGAGCCGTGCCGATCTGGTCATCTGCGGCGGTCTGGTCGAGGGCGTCTGGCCGGGGACGGCGGCGCAGGATGCGCTGCTGCCGCCCGCCGTGCTGCGTGCTCTGGGCGTGCCCGGCGCGGACTTTCGCATCGGCCTTTCCGCGCACGACCTTGCTGCCGCGCTCGGCGCGCCCGAGGTGGTGCTGAGCTGGGCGCAGCGGGACGAGGGCGGTCCGGTGATCCCCTCACGCTTCGTGCTGCGCGTGCGCGCGATGCTGGGCGACCAGCTGGAACGCCACATCGAGGGCGAGGCCGTGCGCCTCGCCCGCCTGCTCGACGATGCGGCGCCGGTCGCGGCGCATCCGCGCCCGCAGCCGATGCCCTCGGCCGAGCAGCGCAAGGTGGACGTCTCGGTCACCGGGCTCGACCGGCTGCGCGGCGATCCGTACCAGTTCTACGCCAGCGCCATCCTCGGCCTGCGCAGCCTCGACGGTCTGGATGCCGAGCCGAGCGCGGCGTGGAAGGGCGAGGTCGCGCACCTGATCATGGAGCGCTGGCACAAGGCAGGTGAGCCGGCTGGCGGCCTCCATGCCATCGCGCAAGGCGTGCTGACCGAGCAGAACGCCCACCCGCTGATGCGCGTGCTGTGGTGGCCGCGCCTCTCCGCTGCGCTGGAGACGTTCGAGACGATGATCCTCGATGCCAAGGCCACGGGCCGCGAGGTCGTTGCGGTCGAGAAGTGGGGCGACATGCGCCACCGCGACGTGCGCATCCACGGCCGCGCCGACCGCATCGACCTGCGCGAGGACGGCAGCCTTGCCGTGGTCGATTACAAGACCGGCCAGCCGCCGACGGGCAGCCGCGTGCAGGAGGGCTTTGCGCTGCAGTTGGGCCTGATCGCGCTGATCGCGAGGGACGGCGGCTTCGAGGGTGTCGAGGGCGTGGCGGATTCGTTCGAATACTGGTCGATGGCCAAGGGCAAGGACGGCACGATGGGCTACATGTTCGAGCCGGTGCTGGAAGGCCGCAAGAAATCCGGCATCCCGCGCGAGGACTTCCTGCCCGAGACGCTGCGCTACCTCAATGACGCGCTCGACCGCTGGATTCTCGGCGAGGAAGCCTTCACCGCGCGGCTGAACCCGGAACTGGGCAGCTATGCCGACTACGACCAGCTCATGCGGCTGGACGAATGGATCACCTCGCTCGGCAACAGGCCGGAGGGCGCAGCATGAGCGGCCCGGCTACCGTCCATCCGCTTCACGGCAACCAGATGCTGGCGGTCGATCCGCAGGAGACCGTGTGGCTTTCCGCCTCTGCCGGGACGGGCAAGACGCAGGTGTTGTCCTCGCGCGTGCTGCGGCTTTTGCTGCAGCCGGACGTCGATCCCTCGCAGATCCTGTGCCTGACTTTCACCAAGGCTGGCGCGACCGAAATGGCCGCGCGCATCAACGGTACGCTGGCCGAATGGGTGCGGCTCGGCGAGTTCGATCTGCGCGCGCGCCTTGCCGCGATCGGGGCGCTGGCGAGCGACGAGAACCTCGCGCGGGCCCGCACGCTGTTCGCCTCGGTGCTCGACAGTCCGGGCGGCGGGCTGCGGATCGACACGATCCATGCCTTCTCGCAATGGCTGCTGGCGACGTTTCCGCTGGAGGCCGATCTCATTCCCGGCAGCCGCCCGATGGAGGATCGCGAGCGCGACCTTCTGGCGCGGCAGGTACTGGCCGACCTGCTGGTCGATGCGGAGGGTGGAAATCCCGCCTTGCTGCAGGCGGTCGAACAGCTTTCGCTGCGCCATGGCCCCGATGCGGTGATGGCGTTCCTGCTGCGCTGCGCTTCGGCGCGCGAGGCGTGGTTCGGACCTGGCAGCTGGCAAACGGGCGACATGCGCGGCAACGTGCTGCGGCTGCTGGGCCTGCCGTCCGATGCGGATCAAGCCTCGCTGGCGGCGCGGTGCGAGGATGCGGCGTTCGACGTGCGATCGCTGCGGCACTGCATGGCGGTCAACGCCGAGTGGGGCACCAAGACCGGGCTTGGCGCGGTCGATGCGATCAGCGAATGGCTGCTCGGCAACGGGGCGCAGCGGCTGGACAGCCTCGACGCGCTGGCGAAGGAGTTCCTGACTCAGAAGAACGAGCCCAAGGCCAGCAAGTCGCAGGATAAGCTTGACCCGGGCTATGCGGATTCCGCCGCACGGGTGATTGAGTGCATCCTTGAGATCAGAGCGATGCGTGCGCTACTGGCGCTGGCGGATCGGCTGGTCCCGGCGCTGCGGCTCGGCCGTGCCTTCGCGATGGCCTGGGATGCGGCCAAGCAGCGCGAGGGGCTGATCGACTTCGACGACCAGATCCGCCGCGCCGCCGATCTGCTGGCCAACCAAGCGCAGGCGGACTGGATCCGCTACAAGCTCGATCGCCGGTTCGACCATATCCTCGTCGACGAGGCGCAGGATACCAACGCGGCGCAGTGGGACATCATCTTCGCGATGGCGGGGGAGTTCTGGGCAGGGCTGGGCCAGCACGAAGACCTCATGCGCACGCTGTTCGTCGTGGGCGACTACAAGCAGGCGATCTTCCGCTTCCAGGGCACCAGCCCGGAGAACTTCCGCCGCGCCGCCGAGCGCGTGCGGCGCGAGATGGGGCAGGCGGCACAGAACGCCGAAATGCTGCGCGACAGCTTCGCGCCGCCCGAGTTCCGGGAGTACGGCCTCGACCGCTCGTTCCGCACGGCGCAGACGGTGCTCGACTTCGTGGACCGGGCCATCGCCGGGATCGGCCACGCAAACTTCGGGCTCGACCGTCCCGCCGATCCGCACCAGGGGCAGGAACGACCGGGCTACGTGGCGCTCTGGCATCCGGTCAGCGATGCGGCCGATGCCGAGGACGACGAACTGCCGGACGAGGAAGGCGCTACGCCCGACTGGCTCTCGCGCCCCGACCGCCAGATGGCGGAGCGTATCGCGCTGCAGGTGCGTGACTGGCTGGACGTGCAAGGACCTGGCTTCACTCTGGTCAAGGGCAACCCGCGCCGCGCGCAGGCGGGCGATATCATGGTGCTGGTGCGCCAGAGGAAGGAACTGGCCGGGCTGATCGTCGCGCGGCTCCATGCCGCCGGGGTGCCGGTGGCGGGCGTCGATCGCCTGCGCCTCGGCGCGCCGCTGGCGGTGAAGGATCTCGTCGCGGCGCTGCGCTTCGCGGTGCAGCCGCTGGACGACCTCAACCTTGCGGCGCTGCTGGTCTCGCCGCTGGTCGGGTGGAGCCAGGAGCAGCTTCTGGCCCATGGCTACCGCGAGAGGCACACGCGGCTGTGGGAGCACTTGCGCCGTTCGCGCGAGCCTGAGGTTGCGGCGGTCATGGACCAGTTGGGCGAGGTGCTGAAGCGCGCCGACTATGCGCCGCCGCAGGACTTGCTGCAGTGGCTGCTGGTCGGCCCGTGGCAGGGGCGGCGGCGGCTGGTGGCCCGGCTGGGCTCGGAAGCGAACGATCCGATCGACGAACTGGTCAATGCCGCCAAGGCTTATGCCGTCACTGATACGCCGAGCCTTGCGGGCTTCCTCGCGTGGTTCGACGCGGGCGATGGCGAGTTGAAACGAGAGGCGGACAATGCTGCGGGCCTCGTCCGGGTGATGACGGTGCATGGTTCGAAGGGCCTGCAGGCGCCGATCGTAATTCTCGCCGACGCGACGAGCAACCCGGACAATGCGCGCGAACGGGGCATCGACTTGCCCGATCCCGCCAACGAGGCGCGCGCGATCCCGCTGCCGCCACTCTCGAAGGACGAGAAGCAGGGCCGCATCGCCGCGCGGCTGGACGAGGGCAAGCGGGCGGACGAGCAGGAGCACTGGCGCCTGCTCTACGTAGCGATGACGCGGGCGGAGGAGGCTCTGTTCGTCGGCGGGGCTCTCACCAGCCGCGACAAGGGGGAGCCTAGTCCGAAGAGCTGGTACGCGAGGTTGCGGGCGCTTTTTCCGGCCGAGGCAGAAGTCGGCGATCCAATATGGGGTGCACGCTGCGAGCATGGTCAGCCCGCCGCTCCGGTTCCGGTCAAGGCTGGAAAGCAAGGTGGTGGACCGATGCTCGACCTGCGTGAGCCGCTGCCGCGCTGGCTGGAGCGCGGGCCGCCCGCCGAACCGCGTCCGCCGCGCCCGCTCGCACCATCTTCGCTGGGTGAGGAGGACGCGCCCGATCCGCCGTTCCCGCCCGGTGCCGGCCGCGATGCAGCGCGGCGCGGTACGCTGGTCCACAAGTTGCTCGAACGCCTGCCGGACGTGGCTGCAGCGGTGCGTGAGGATGCCGGGCGAGGGTGGCTGGCCCGCCACGCCGTCGATCTTGCACCGGCGGACCGTGAAGCCCTGCTGGCCAGCGCCCTCACGGTGCTCGGCAATCCGGAGTGGGCGGACCTGTTCGGTCCCGACAGCCTTGCCGAAGTGCCGGTCGCGGCGGTGGTCGGCGGGCAGGTGGTTGCGGGCACGATCGACCGGCTGGTGATCGAGCCGGGCCGCGTGCGTCTGGTCGATTACAAGAGCGCGCGGCGGCCGCCCGATAGCTTGCAGGCGGTGCCGCGCGGCGTGCTGCGCCAGATGGGCGCTTATGCCGCCGCGCTGGAAGCGACCTTCCCGGGGCGGACGGTGGAAGTCGCGCTGCTTTACACGGCTGTCCCGCGCCTGATCGCGGTTTCCGCCGAGGTGCTGGCGGCGCACAAGCCCGTCTTGGAGCCGCGCGAGTAATGCTTTCTCCGCTCCGGCGTTGCGTCGCCGGGTTTCATCCCTAAGTTGTCGCCCAATTCTAAAGTTCAGGAGTCAATCGATGTCCACTATTGCCGTCACCGATGCCAGCTTCGAGGCCGACGTCCTCAAGTCCGACAAGCCCGTCCTCGTCGATTTCTGGGCCGACTGGTGCGGTCCGTGCAAGATGATCGCTCCCGCCCTTGAGGAAATCGCCGAGGAACTGGGCGAGCAGGTCACTATCGCCAAGATGGACATCATGGCCAACACCGAGACGCCCTCGGCGATCGGTGTGCAGTCGATCCCGCTGCTGGTGTTGTTCAAGGACGGCCAGCCGGTGGCCAAGAAGCTCGGCGCCGCTCCCAAGAGCGCGCTGAAGGGCTGGATCGAAAGCGAACTTTGATCGCTTAGGTCTGAGGTTGAAGAGGCCCCTGCCGTGGGAACGGCGGGGGTTTTCTTTTTGCGAGAAGGCCCACCCCAGACCCCTCCCGCAAGCGGGAGGGGAGAAAGGACAGCCCTCCCGCTTGCGGGAGGCCCGGTAGGCTTGAGAGCGAAGCGAACTAGCCGGACGGGGTGGGCAAAGAGCCCCGGCCGTCAGCCTAGCCTTGCCACCACGTCCGCAAACGCATCCCACAGCGCCGGGCTCGACGCACCGATCAGGTCGCGGCGTTCGTACTCGTCCACGCGGTAGGCGCTGCCGTCCGGCCTTGCCGCCTTGCCGCCTGCCTCGTTGAGGAACAGGACGCCCGCCGCGTGGTCCCACGGCAGGGTGCGGTTGAACACCGAGATGTCATTGGCGCCATTCACGAGGCGGGGATATTGCTCGGCCGCGCAGCGCGGGATATCGACCAGGGTGTAGTGCGGGGCGATGTGCGTGAGCACCTTCTCGCGCGCGCCGTCATCGAGGAAGATCGTCGAGATCGCGGCGACCGGCGGCTCGGCCCCGGTGGTGCGCGCGGTGATCCGTTCCCCGTCGATCCAGGCGCCGCCGCCGAGGTCGGTGCGGCAGAAGCGGCCGGTCAGGCAGTCGAGGATCCAGCCGCCGATCGTCTCGCCCTTTTCCGCCAGCGCGACGAGAACGCCGAAGGGCGGCTTGCCGGCGGCGAAGTTGTTGGTGCCGTCGAGCGGATCGACGATCCAGCACAGGCGGTCCTTCAGGCGCTCCATCACCGAGGTATCGGCGAAGGCGGCTTCCTCGCCCACCACGTCGGCTTCGGGCAGGAGCGTGGACAGGCGCTCGGTCAGCAGCGCTTCGGCCTGCTTGTCGGCCACGGTGACGACGTCGTCCGGGGCCTTGGCGTCGATCTGGCTGGCGGCGAGCTTCTGGTAGTGCGGGAGGATCGCGTGCTCGCTCGCCTCGCGCATGATCGTCTCGACGGCGGCGTGAAGGGCGGGCGTCATCATGTCAGGGGGATCATCACCTGCGCGGCGAAGCCGGGGCGCTTGACGATGCGCGCGTACCAGTCGGCAATGGCAGGGAACTCCGGCTGCTCGATCCCGAAGGCGTCGAACTTCAGGTTGAACCAGGTGTAGGCGTAGACCCCCATGGGAATGTCGCCGATGCCGAACTGCGCGCCCGAGAGCCAGGGCTTGCCGGTGAGGTACGTGTCCATGATCGCCAACTGCTTCGCGCAGTCGGCGATGCCCTTGGCGATGGCGGCATGGTCCCACTGATCCGGCGACTGGCGCGCCGTGGCGAGGAACGGCGCGCGCTGCGCGTCGGCATAGGTGAACTGCCAGTCCATCCAGCGGTCGGCGAGGGCACGGTCGATGGGATCGGCGGCAAACCATGCAGCGCCGCCGTATTCGGCCGCCATGTAGCGCAGGATCGCGTTCGATTCCCACAGCACCACCTTGCCGTCCTCGATCGTGGGGATCAGGCGGTTGGGGTTCTTGGCGAGGTATTCATCGGTGAAGCCGAACCTTCCGCCTATGTCATGGCGCTGGTACTTGAGGCCCAGTTCCTCGGCGAACCAGGCCACCTTCTTGACGTTGTGCGAGTTCAGGCGGCCCCAGATCGTGAAGAACGGTGCAGTCATATCAGCTCCGGTAGTCCGCGTTGATCGAGATGTAGCCGTGCGTCAGGTCGCAGGTCCACACGGTTGCGGTGCCTTCGCCGAGGCCGAGATCGACCTCGATCGAGATGTCCTGACCCTTGAGATGCGCGGCGACGGGCGCCTCGTCGTAGTCTGCCAGCGGCAGGCCCTGCTGCGCGGCCCAGGTGCCGCCGAAGCCGATCGAGAGCTTGTCGCGGTCGGCTGGCTCGCCGGCCTTGCCGACGGCCATGACGACGCGGCCCCAGTTGGCGTCCTCGCCGGCGATGGCGGTCTTGACCAACGGGGAGTTGGCGATCGCCATGCCGACCTTGCGGGCACTCTCGTCCGACACCGCGCCCGATACGGAGACGGCGATGAACTTCTGCGCGCCTTCACCGTCACGCACGACGAGGTGGGCGAGCTGGCGGCAGACGTCATGGATCGCGGCGGCGAAGGCGTGGGCGCCGGGGCTGTCGAAGCCGGTGATCGGTGCATTGCCCGCCTTGCCGGTGGCGAAGGCGAGGACGGTGTCGCTGGTCGAGGTGTCCGAATCGACGGTGATGCACGAGAACGTGCGCAGGTTCGCGGCGGAAAGGCAGGCCTGCAGGAAGCCCGGCTCCACGGCGGCGTCGGTGAACAGGTAGCCCAGCATCGTCGCCATGTCGGGCGCGATCATGCCGGAACCCTTGATGATGGCGCTGATCTTCACCTTGGTATCGCCGACCATGGCGGTGGCGGCGGCGCCCTTCGCGAAAGTGTCGGTGGTGGCGATGGTATTGGCGGCGTCTTCCCAGCTGCAGGGCTCGGCGGTGAGGGCCTTTTCCACACCCTCGCGTGCCTTGTCCTTGGGCAGCGGCACGCCGATCACGCCGGTCGAGGAGACGAAGACCTGCTCCTTCGGACAGCCGATGTGCGCGGCGACCTGCTCCATGATCTGCTCCACCGCCTCGCGCCCGCGATAGCCGGTGAAGGCATTGGAATTGCCCGCATTCACCACCAGCGCGCGGGCGCGGCCGAGCTTCGCGTTCTCGCGGCCGAGATCGACCTCGGACGAGCAGCATACGTTCTTCGTGAAAACGCCCGCGACCGCGGTGCCTTCCTCCAGCGTGACGTACGTGAGGTCGCAGCGGCCCCAGTCCTTGTAGCCGGCGCGCACGACATGCGGCACGACCCCCGCGATCTCGGGCAGGGCGGGGAAGGGCGAGGCGAGCGGGGAGACGGGGTAGGACATGGCGGGTTGCCTAGCGTGTGGGTGTTGCAGGTCAAGGGCGGTTCGGCGGCCGCGCAAGGTGACGCAGGTTTACACGGTTGACACGGTCCAGAGGGAAAAGGTGTCACCTTGGCCCTGCAAGGTGACACATCCGGCCCTGAAAGTGTCACCTTGCGAGGTAAACCTGTCACCTTGTACGCGCAATGTGTCACCTTGCGACGCCACGGCGCGGGAGGAGCAGGGGGGCGGGCGGGGAGGATCATCGCCCGCAAATTACCGTCGCCATATGCCTGTAGGAAACCGCGCTTTTCAGGGTATCAAGCAGTGCCCGCCGCGTGAACAGTGACAGGGCTCGCGAACGCTGCTATAGCGCCGCCGCTGATGTCGCCCTGGTCGAATGTTGGGCGTCTCAATCGCACTCCTTATTCTCAGTGGCCCCAGAGGCGCGGTTCGTGCCAAGCGGGTTCGAGGCCGTAGACGATACGGATAAGGGAATAAGTTCATGATCACCGGAACTGTGAAGTTCTTCAATGCCGACAAGGGCTATGGCTTCATCGCGCCCGAGGACGGCAGCGGCGATGCCTTCGTGCACATTTCGGCTGTGGAGCGCGCCGGTCTGCGTACGCTCGACCGCGACCAGCGCGTGTCGTACGAGCTGGAAACCGATCGCCGTGGCAAGACTTCCGCGGTGAACCTCCAGGTCGCCTGAACCTTGCGGCAGGCGGGTTCCGGCATCGTCGGCCCGCTTGCCTGCAGCACGGTACGCATGAAAAAGAGATCAAGTAGCAGGTAATGGCAGCATACAAGGAACCGGGCTTCGACGCCCGCCGTAACGCCGCAGCCGAAGCGCGTGCAAAGGCGCTCGCAAAGCTCAAGGCGAAGACCCCCATCGATCCCGCCGTTCAGGCCGAGCGTATCGCCAAGGCGCAGGCGCGCGAGCAGGCCCAGGCCGAAAAGCGCCAGGCCGCCAAGGAACGCCGCGAGCGCGAAGCCGAGGAAAAGGCCGCAGCTGCCGCTGCGAACGCGCCCAAGCCCGAACTGACCGAGGAAGAGCGCAAGGCCGCGCGAGATGCCCGCTACGCCGCGCGCAAAGCCCGCCGTAAGTGATCCCGGCCGAGGCCGCCGCGCCTGCGGACGACCATCCGGTCCTCGAATCCGCTCCAGGCCCCGGCCTCCAGCTTGAAGAAGGCGACGAACTGATCGACGTCGCCTATGTGCCGAACGGCGATCGCCTGCGCCTGGTGCGCAGCGAAGGCGAGTTCGTCATTCTCCTCGATCGCCACGAACTCATGAGCACCGACCTCTACGCGTCGGAAGAAGCGCTCGCCACGATGACATGCGATCGGCTTGGCCTGCGTCCCGATCCGCAGTGGCTGATCGGCGGCTATGGCATGGGCTTCACCTTGCGTGCGGCGTTGGCCGTTCTGGACGACGCCGCCGAAGTGACCGTGGCCGAGATCGTCCCGCAGATCATCGACTGGGCGCTCGGCCCGATGCGGGTCTACACCGGCGAATGCCTCGACGATCCGCGCGTCCAGCTGGTGCAGGACGATGTGGCGATCCTCATCGATTCGGCGCGCGGTGCCTACGATGCGGTGCTGCTCGACGTCGACAACGGCCCGGAAGGGCTGACCCGGCGCATCAACGACTGGCTCTATTCCCGCGAAGGACTGGACGCGGCGATGCGGGCACTGCGTCCCGGTGGCATGCTTGCAATCTGGTCTGCGACGCCCGATGCGGCGTTCGCCGCGTTGCTGGCGGAAGCGGGCTTCACGGTCGAGGTCGTGCCGGTCGAGGCGATGACCGGCGATACCGTCGGCGGCGATGATCTGGAGCACGTGATCCTGTTCGCCCGCAAGCCTTGAGCGCCTGCGTGTCGATAGTCGGGGCAAGCAGGCCCACGTGCGCTTTGCCGCAAACGCATGTGGACACATCCCGTCATCGACCCTATCTGACGTTCCCTATGGCCCATCGCCTGATCCTGACCCTGCTTGCCCTGCTTACCGGGCTCGCCGCACAAGTCGGCCCGGCCGAGGCGTTTGTGTCGCGGGTGTCGGCGGTGCAGGTCCTGGCCGCCCATGAAGTCGCCGCCAAGGCGCCGCGTGCGCCGGTCGCCCTTGCGCGGCTGCCCGAACCGGGACTGCGCAACACGCGGCTTCATGCGCCGCAGCAGCCGGTCGCCTTCGCGCCGGTCGCCGTGCCAGCGGTGTTCACCGGGATAGACCGCGCGCGCCAATAAGCGCGCCGCCCGGCAACTTTCGCATCCTCGCGAGCTTATTCACGCGCCCGGTCGTTCGGCCGCCTCCTTGTGAGCTTGGGCCGCGTACACCGACCATATGTAATTCACGAAAAACAGGGGTTCACCGCCATGCTCGGCGCACTCGTCAAGTCCATCTTCGGCTCGTCCAACGAGCGTTACGTCAAGTCGCTCGACAAGATCGTCGCCCAGATCAACGCCTTCGAGCCCGCCATGGAGGCCATGAGCGACGAGGAACTCGCCGCCCAGACCCCCAAGTTCCGCGAGATGCTGGCCAGCGGCTCCACGCTCGACGACATCCTGCCCGAAGCCTACGCCACGGTGCGCGAAGCCTCGAAGCGCGTGTACGGCATGCGCCACTTCGACGTGCAGATGATCGGCGGCATGGTGCTCCACCGCGGCGAGATCGCGGAAATGCGCACGGGCGAGGGCAAGACCCTCGTGGCGACCGCGCCGACCTACCTGAACGCGCTGGAAGGCAAGGGCGTTCACGTCGTCACCGTCAACGACTACCTTGCCCGCCGCGACGCCGAGCAGATGGAGAAGCTGCACGGGTTCCTCGGCCTGACGGTCGGCGTGATCGTGCCGAACCTCAACGAGTGGGAACGCCGCGAGGCCTACGGCGCCGACATCACCTACGGCACCAACAACGAATTCGGCTTCGACTATTTGCGCGACAACATGAAGCACGAGCGCAGCCAGATGGTGCAGCGCCCCTTCAACTTTGCGATCGTCGACGAAGTCGACTCGATCCTGATCGACGAGGCGCGCACGCCGCTGATCATCTCCGGCCCGACTGACGACAAGAGCGAGCTTTACGTCCAGGTCGACGCGATCGTGAAGCAGCTGCTGCCCGAGGACTACGAGGCGGACGAGAAGACCAAGAACATCTCGCTGACCGAGGACGGCGTCGAGAAGGCCGAGCGCATGCTCGAGGCCGCCGGGCTGCTCGAAGGCTCGAACCTCTACGATGTCGAGAACACGCAGGTCGTCCACCATCTCGACCAGGCCCTCAAGGCCGTGATGATGTTCAAGCGCGACACCGACTACATCGTCAAGGACGAGAAGGTCGTCATCATCGACGAGTTCACCGGCCGCATGATGGACGGCCGCCGCTGGTCGAACGGCCTGCATCAGGCGGTCGAGGCCAAGGAAGGCGTCAAGATCGAGCCGGAGAACCAGACGCTCGCCTCGATCACCTTCCAGAACTACTTCCGCATGTATCCCAAGCTCTCGGGCATGACCGGCACCGCCGCGACCGAGGCGCCGGAATTCTACGACATCTACAAGATGAACGTTGTCACCATCCCGACCAACGTGCCGGTGCAGCGCGTGGACGAGGAGGACGAGTTCTACAAGAACACGCTCGACAAGTTCGCCGCCATCGCCAAGCTGATCCGCGAGAAGTACGAGACCGGCCAGCCGGTCCTCGTCGGCACCGTGTCGATCGAGAAGTCGGAACTGCTGTCGGACTTCCTCAACAAGGAAGGCGTGAAGCACTCGGTCCTGAACGCGCGTTTCCACGAGATGGAAGCGCATATCGTCGCGCAGGCAGGTTCGCTCGGTGCCGTGACGATCGCCACCAACATGGCGGGCCGCGGCACCGACATCCAGCTGGGCGGCAACGTGGAATTCCGCGTCGAGGACGAACTGCGCGACATGCCTGAGGGGCCTGAGCGCGACGCCGCGATCGCGAAGATCAAGGCCGAGGTAGGCGAGCAGAAGCGCCTCGTCCTCGAAGCTGGCGGCCTGTGCGTCATCGGCACCGAGCGCCACGAAAGCCGCCGCATCGATAACCAGCTGCGCGGCCGTTCGGGCCGTCAGGGCGATCCGGGCCTGTCGAAGTTCTACCTCTGCCTCGAAGACGACCTGCTGCGCATCTTCGGCCCCGACACGCTGTTCTCCAAGATGATGAACAGCAATCTGGCCGACGGCGAGGCGATCGGTTCCAAGTGGCTGTCGAAGGCCATCGAGACCGCGCAGAAGAAGGTCGAGGCCCGCAACTACGAAGTGCGCAAGCAAGTCGTCGAATACGACGACGTGATGAACGACCAGCGCAAGGTGATCTACGAGCAGCGCTCCGACATCATGGATGCCGAAGCGGTGGACGATGTCGTGGTGGACATGCGCCATGACACCATCAACTCGCTGGTGGCCGATGCCTGCCCGGCCGGTTCCTACCCCGAGCACTGGAACATCGCGGTCCTCAAGGAGAAGGTGCAGGACATCCTCGCCATCGACGCCCCGATCGAGGCGTGGATCGAGGAGGACGGCCTCGAACCCGAGGACATCGAGCAGCGCATCACCGAGCTGGCTGATGCCCACATGGCCGCGAAGATGAGCCAAGACGACCCGGCAATCTGGCGCCAGGTGGAAAAGTCGATCCTGCTCGACCGGCTCGACCACTACTGGAAGGAACACCTCGCCACGCTCGACGCGCTGCGCCAGGTGGTGTTCCTGCGCGCCTATGCCCAGAAGCAGCCGATCAACGAGTACAAGCAGGAAGCCTTCGGCCTGTTCGAGCGCATGCTCGACGGTATCCGCGAAGACGTGACGCGCATCATCTCGGTCAGCGAACTGCGCATGCCCGAGCAGACGCAGCTGCCTGAACTGCCGGACTTCCTGACCGGCCACATCGACCCGTTCACCGGCCTCGACGATTCGGCGGACGGCGATGGTTCGGCGCAGATGGCGCAACTGTTCGGCAACCTCGCGGGCAGCCCCGAGGGTGTCGTGCAAGGTGCTCCGGCAGGTGCAAGCGGCGAGGGCAACCCCTGGGCCGATCTCCAGATTAGCCGCAATGCGCCGTGCCCCTGCGGTTCCGGCAACAAGTACAAGCACTGCCACGGCGTGCTGGCCTGATCGCACCGCATATGTTCGAAAAGGCGTCGCCGTACACCGGCGACGCCTTTTTCGTATGTCTTCCAGAAACTTGGGATTTCGAGTGTATCTAAGTATACACTAGTAAAAGTCTCTCTGTTAACAAGATAACCGGCCTTGTAATTTTCCTGACAGGGTTGATTACTATTCGCCCGTCTTTGCGTGAGTTAGTCCCTGCGCTCGAGGCATCTTTGCTTCGTCATGAGGGGGACATCATGTTTGGTAGTGCGACACCCAACACGCTTGCCGTGAACGCGGCCCCGTGCCTGATCAACGCGCGCCTGATCAACGCGCGGGGGGCGGTCAGCGCCATGGCGCTTGCGGCTTCTCTGGCTCTGGCGGCGCCGGTCCTGGGGCAAACCGTCATCAATCCGGGGTTCGAAAGCGGCGACACCACCGGCTGGGTGCTCACCGGGGGCACCTGGACCAGCACGGCGCAATGGCCGCCTGCGGACTCGACCTGGGCAGGGGCGCCCAATTCCTACACCATCACCAATGCGGGCGACCTCGATCCGTTCACCGGCACGCCGACCGTGTTCGCGGGCAACCACGCGATCCGGCTCAACGACATGAGCCCCAACTATGGCGTCACCGCGCTCTCTCAGTCGGTCGCCAATTACACCGGCAACAAGCTCTACTACGCCTGGAATGCGATACTCGAGCCGTCGCACGGAGCGACCGACAGTCCCTCGTTCATCATCAAGGTGGTGGACAAGACGACCGGCAAGGTCATCAACAACATCGCCTACAGCGCCTATACCGCGCAGAACACGACGATCTTCCGCCAGGCCGGGCGTTACGTGACGAGCGACTGGAAGGTCGAGGACATCGACATGGTCGCGGGCCATGACTACGATCTGCTTTTCGTAGCGCTCGACTGCCCATACGGCGCGCACTCGGGCTATGTCTACGTCGACGGCTTCGGCAATGCCATTCCCAGCGCCAACGCGAACGTCGACTTCGACCCCGCGACCGACCTTACGCGCGGCTCCGACGTGCTGATCCCGATCGGCGGCGACATTCCAGACATCGATCTCGCCAAGGCGTTCTACACGACGCAGGAAGTAAACGATGGCGACGTCAATCCGAACTTCGTCGGCGGCACCCTGCAGTTCGCCTCGGGCGGTGACGTGGCCACCGCGTTCACGGTCCAGAGCCAGGGCGGCACGATCGACAGCAACGGCTTCGACGTCGGGCTGACCGGCGGCCTGACCGGCGTTGGCGGCATGACCAAGACCGGCGCGGGCGCCCTGACGTTGTCGAGCGCGATCAGCACGCTCAACGAAGGCTTCGTGGTCGATGGCGGTGCGCTGCTGGTCAATTCGGCGCTCTCGGCCGCGAGTGTCACCGTCAACGACGGCGCGCGGCTGGGCGGCAGCGGCACGATCGTGGCCGACGTCACGGTCAATTCCGGCGGCACGCTCGCCCCGGGCAACAGCCCCGGCACGCTGGTCGTCGCGGCGGGTGACGTGACCCTTGCCGACGACGCGACCTTCGAAGTCGAGATCGACGGCCGCACCTACAACGCGGCGGGCGGTGCGGGCACTTACGATCGCCTGGCTTTGACCACCGGCGCGACGTTCCAGCCCAACGGCATCCTCGCGCCGACCTTGCGCGGGATCACTGGCGGCAACAACACCTTCACCCCGGTGGTGGGCGATACCTTCGTGATCGTCGATGGCGGCGCGGTCGGCTCGGGGGCGTTCGATTCGGTGGTGCAGCCGAGTTCGGGACTTGCGGCCAACACGCGCTTCGACGTGATCTATCGCTCGACGCAGGTGCTCGCGGCGGTGACCCCGACCAGCTTCGCCACGTTCGGCGCGGGCGCGGGATGGAAGCGCAACGCGGTATGGGCAGCGGCCGGGCTCGACGGCGTCCGTCCGGCGGCCGGCGCGCGCAGCGGAGCCTACTATCCGCTGTTCAGCGGCCTCTACGGCTACGACGCAGGGGAACTGGGCTATGCCTTCTCGCAGATCAGCGGCGAGATCCATGCCGACACGCTGCAGATGGCGCTGAGTTCTGCGCGCGACATCAGCCAGACCGCGCTGAGCGCCGCGCAGGAACCCTGGGGCTGCTCGCCTGCGGTGCAGACGCCCGGCCAGTTCACCGACCCGGCGCCGCAAGGCACCGACGATGGCTGCGGCGTGGAATCGACCCGCAAGGGTGCGACCGCATGGGGTCGCTACATCGGCCAGTCCACCGAAGTGGGCGAGGACGGCATCGCTTATGGCTACGACCGCAAGGCGCACGGCGTGATCGCAGGCATCAACGCGGTGAACATCGACGGCACCCGGATCGGTATCGGCGGCAGCTATACAGACGGCGACATGTACAGCGATGTCGGCAGTTCGGCGGCCATCAAGACTTGGTCCGCCTTCGGTTACGGCGCGCATCGTTTCGGTGCACTCTCGCTGGGCCTCGTGGTGGGCTACAACGAGGCGAGCCTCGATACGATCCGCAACGTCGGCCTGATGACCGGCAACCAGCGCGCCACCGACAGCTACAAGATCAAGACGCTGACGGCCGCACTGGAAGCCAAGGTAGACCTCAAGCTCGGCGATCGTTCGGTGATCCGGCCCGTCGCCGGGATCGAGATCGCGCGCAGCAAAGCGGGTTCGGTGGCCGAAACGGGTTCCACCGTCATCGGCCTAACCATGCCGAGCGAGAAGTGGACCAGCGCACGGACCAAGCTGGGCGCGGAACTGGCGATCGGCGTCGGCAATCCGGTCGAGGCCGGTCTGTTCGGCAACTGGCGCCACGAACTCAAGGACGCGACGGCCGTGCGCACCGCCGAACTGGGCGCGGCGGATTGGCTGGTGTCGAGCGTCGATGCCGACAAGGACTCGTTCGAGGCGGGCGGCCAACTGGGGCTCAAGCTGACCAACGGCATCAAGATGCGCGTCGAATATGCGATCGTGCGGCAGGGTGATTACCACACCGACCGCGCGACAGCAGGCGTTTCGATCAAGTTCTGATTGGCGGAGGGGAGGGGCGCGGTGAAGGCCGCGTCCTTCTTTCTAGTTCTCGATTCTACAGCGTGATCGCCGTCACCTGTATCATTGTCATTCCCGAGAAGTCGGGAGCCCATCTCCTTCCTGACGGTGCCGGTTGCACCGGCGTCAGATGGATCCCCGCCTTCGCGGGGATGACGGATGATGTTTTCAGACAAACACTCACCCTCGGTCCACTCCAAGCCCATCGCAGCCCCATCTTTGTAAACGAAGCAATGGTGGTCTCCGGAGCGGGTCCAGAGCAAACCAGCCCTTACCTTGCTATTGAAAATTGATCGCATTAGTTGACCTTTGAGAGAGGCAAGGGACAATGATGCGCGCATTTCGATTCTTCGGCCCGAGCAGCAAGCAGTGACGTCCGGCGACATGCTTCTGGCGCTCGCCTCCGCGGCGGGCATTGCCGGTGTCGCGGCCTTGCGCCTTGCGTGGCGGCAAGCCCGGCGCTCGATGCCTTTGAATGCCCTCGGCTGGGCGCTTCTGCTCGTTTCCTCAGTGGTCGGCTGGATGGGCGCCGGGGCGTGGGGCACCTCCATTGCTGCGCTCTGGTCGATGGGCGCGGCCTTCGTGCTGCTGGTCCATGCGGCGCTTGTCTCGGAGCCTGCGAAGGTTGCCGCTTCCAACCGCCGCGCCGGAATGCTGCCCGAGAGCGGTGAACCATTGCGCCTCGGCGGGCGCGTGCTGACGTTCGTGCTGGTCGGCATCGTCTCGGCATTGCCCTCGGTGGGCGCGGCGCTGGCGATTGCGGCGCTGGGGCGGATGCTGGGATGGAGCCTCGCCAATGCTCTGGCGCTGGCGTTCTTCGCCATGCCGCTGGCGTGGATGCTCATCGCCTATGCGGTGCTGATGCAGCCTGCGCGGCGCGGGCAGATCAAGGTGCTGGCCATTTCCTCTTTGCCGACATGGCCCGCGCTGGCCGCAGGACTGCTTTCATGACGACCGCTCCCGAACCTTCCACCGTCAAGCGCGCGCTGTCGGCCCATGCCGCGATCGGGCTGATCGCTGGCGCCTTGCTCTACATCGTCAGCCTGACGGGGACGATCGCGGTGTTCTACGCAGAACTCCAGCGCGCCGAGCAGGACAAGGCGCCCGAGATGGCCACCATCGCGCCCGTCGCCGTCCAGCGCGGCGTGGAAGCGGCGCTGAAGGCCGAGCAGGGCGGGCCGGTCACCACGCACCTCTACGTCCACATGCCGGTCGAGGAACTGCCGCGCACGACCATCACCACCGACACCCGCGCCACCCATGTCGCGGCGGATGGCCGGCTCGCCAATGCCGAGGAGATCGGCTGGTCGGACTTCCTGGTGGAGCTTCACTACACGCTGAACCTGCCGGCGCTCGTGGGCATGTCGATCGTCGGCATCCTCGGGGTGATGATGCTGGCGCTGTCGCTCACCGGCGTCATCGCGCATCCGCGTATCTTCCGCGATGCCTTCCTGCTGCGCGCGCGCAACCAGACCGGGCTCGGGTTGGCGGACTGGCACAACCGGATGAGCGTATGGTCGCTGCCCTTCACGGTGGCCGTGGCGCTGACCGGCGCGGTGATCGGGCTCGGGTCGATCACGGCTTACGCCATCGCCTCGCTCGACCATGGCGGCGATATAGAGGCGGTGTACCAGCCCCTGTTCGGCGAGGAGGGCAAGCCCGACAAGCGCGTTGCTCCGGCGCCCAACGTGGCGGCGGCGCTCGACTACATGGCGCGGCATTATCCGCAAGTGACGATCACTTACGTGACGCTCCACGATCCGCTGACGCGCGGGCAGGAGATTCAGGTCTCCGCGCTCCACGCAAGGCGCCTGATCTTCGGTGAGAGTTACCGTTTCGATGCGGGCGGACGCTTCCTCGGCGTTGCGGGCCTCGCGGACGGCGAACTGGGGCAGCAGGCGGCGGCCTCCAACTACCGGCTGCACTTCGGGAATTTCGGCGGATTGCCGGTCAAGCTGGCTTACGTTCTGTTCGGCACGGCGCTGACGGCGATCTGCGCGACCGGAACCTACATCTGGCTTGGCAAGCGGCGGCGGCGCGGCCACGACGAACCGCGTCTGCTCAAGGCATGGGACGCGGTGGTATGGGGGAGCCCCATGGCGCTTGCCCTGACGTTGGTGGCGCGTTTCGTCATCGGCAACGCAGCACCGTTCGCGGCGATCTTCTGGATCGGGTCGGCGCTGGTGCTGGCGGCGGCCTTTGCGCCTTTCGCGCCGCCGCGTTTCCGCCGTGCGCTCCAGATCGGGCTGGTCGTCTCGTGCGTGGGAGCAGGGGGACTGGCTCTGGCCTGAGCCGTCAGATGACCGGCACGAAGGGCGCGCGCGCCGCCTTGGCCTGATAGAGCGCGGCGTCGGCCCGCTTCACCGCTTCGCCCAGCGTCGCGTCCCCGGCAGCGACATGCGCGATGCCGATGCTGACGCCCCAGCCCGATCCGGCGCCATGGTCGGCAAGGTAGGTCTTCAGCGTCCGCGCGAAGGCTTGTGCATCCTGCGCGGGCGGCAGCAGCACGAGGAACTCGTCGCCGCCATGGCGGATCACCTGCCCGGACGACTTCGCCGCCAGTTGCCGCGCTTCCTGCCCGATGGTCGCCAGCACCTCGTCTCCGGCGGCATGGCCGAAACGGTCGTTGATCGACTTGAAGTGATCGACGTCGAGGGCAATCACTCCGGCCCCCGCGACGAGGAAGCGGGGCGCCACGTGTTCCAGCCCGGCCCGGTTCCACGTGCCCGTCAGCATGTCACGCAAGGCAGCGTCGCGCAGGCGGCTCTGTACTAGTTCCACCGGGATCGCCAGTAGGCCGAGGTTGAGCACGCCGAGCAGGATCTGGTCGGACAGCATGGCCAGCAGCGCCACCCACTCGTCTCCGGGCATCGCCCAGATCGTCGCGACGATCGACAGCATGTAGCCCGGCAGGTAGGCCAGCATCGACAGTCCCGCCATGCGCCGCCCGGAAGATTGCGCCGCGTTGCCGGTGAAGGCCAGGATGTACCCGGAAAGCCCCATCGAGATCGACAGGCCCAGCGCATCGCCTATCGTCTGCCAGATGCCGTAGGGCTGAACGAGCCCCGCGGCGCCCAGCACAAGCGGCAGGCCATGGCCCAGGGCGGCGCTGGCGATGGGAATGATCATCCAGCGCACGAAGGCGCTGTGTCCCTCCAGCAGGCGAGCGCCGGCCACCGGCAGCACGTTGGTCATTCCGAGCACTGCATAGAGCAGGGTGACGATGACAGGCGTGCGCAGCGGCGCGAACGAAAAGGCGAGGATCGCGCCGCTGTAGAGCAGCGAGGACATGCCCCAGCACAGGAAGTGCCGCTCGCTGCGGGCGCGCAAGAACAGCACCGTGAAGACGATGCCGAACGCCATCGAGGCGAGGATGCTGCACAGGCGCAGCGTATCGACGTCCGGAAAGCTCATTTGCGGCCCCTTATGGCCGGGGCCGTCTGGCAGCAAATGGTTAATTTACGATGGCGCGGATCAGGGCATGCACCATGACGGAAAAGGCTGTCAGCGCCCGGCAGGCTCACGGCTCAGGCGGGTCATGAGCAGGGCGGCGCGCTTGATCTGGCGTGGGAAGCTGGAAAGGTCGACGCGCTCCTCGGGTGTATGATCGCCGCTGCTCGACGGGCCGAGCCCTGCCAGTCCATCGACGTACTGTGCGACGAAGCTGATGTCGCCCGCACCGCGCTTCAGCGGGTCGAGCGCGGGCATGGCCTTCAAACCGAGGTCGGTGTTGATCGTGTTGAGCCGGTCGAGCAGCGCCTGGTTGCCGGGCGTGGGCGCCATCGGCGGATAGCCGTCCTTGAAACGGATGGCCGCGTCGGTACGCGGCAGGTGACGGGCGACGATGGCCTGCATCCTGGCCTTGACCCGCTCGACCTGCTCGGGCGTCAGAGCGCGGTAGTCGCCCTTGGCGATCGCGACGGGCGGGATGATGTTGGTCTTGCCGGTGGCGGTGACTTGCGCCTCGTCCCCGCTGAGCGCTGCCGTGGCGCCGCCGCCGACGAGGCCGATGTTGAAGGTCAGGTTGGGCTCGGGCAATTCCTCGCGGAAGGCGGTGATGATGCGCGCGAGTTCGAAGACGGCGCCGTCGCCTACCTCCGGCGAGAAGGTGCCGCTGGAATGCGCGGTGATCCCGCTGGCGGTGATCGTGTAATCCCCCGCCGAGCGCCGCGCGACCGAGCCGTAGTCCTGTCCGTCGACGATCACCAGCCCCTCGAAATCGAGCGCGACGTCGGCCCGCTTGCCCGCCGCGACCAGGTCGGCGCGGGCGAGGCTGACGGGCTCGCCCGCAGCCTCCTCGTCGCCGGTGAGGACGACCTCGATGTTGGCGCCCGCCAGCGTGCCCGCCGCCTTCATCGCCTTGAGAGCGGCGAGCATCACCACGACGCCGCCCTTGTCGTCCGCCGCGCCGGGGCCGTGCAGCATGGTGCCCTCGCGCCGGGCGGTCTGGAAGGGGGAGCCTGGCTCGAACACGGTATCGAGATGGCCGATCAGCAGCATCCGGGTCGTCCCGCGCTTGCCCTTGTGCGTGGCGATGAGGTGCCCGGCGCGGCCCACCGCATCCATCGGCACCCAGCGCGTCTCGAAGCCCAGCGCCGCGAATTCGGGCGCGACCATGGCGTTCACCTTGCGCACGCCGTCAAGATTACGGGTGCCGCTGTTCTGCGCGACGAGCTTTTCGAGCAGGGCGATATCGCTTTCCGTGCCCGCATCGGCGGTGCTCACGATCTGGCGTTCGGCAGGCGATAGCGCTGCGAGGGCCGGCGCCGCGCCGAAGGTCAGGGGAAGCAGGGCGGAGAGGGCGGCGATGCGGATGCGAGACATGGCCCTACGATAGCCCCGATGCGGTCCGGCGCAAGGCCGCGGTGGACAGGACCTGCCGGGGCGGGCATCGTCGCGCCGGTCCATTCGAACGAGGTCGAACGATGCGCATCGCCGTCTATGGCACCCGTAGCTATGACCGCACGTTTCTGTCAGCTGCCAATGCGGATCATGGTTTCGACCTGCAATTCCTCGATGCTCCCCTGACGCTCTCGACCGCCCGGCTCGCCGAAGGGCACGAGGCGGTCTGCGTCTTCGTCAACGACAAGGCCGACCGGGCCGTGCTCGAAGCGCTCGCGAGTGCAGGCGTGCGGCTGCTGGCGCTGCGGTGCGCGGGGTACAACAACGTCGATCTTGCCGCCGCCGACCGGCTCGGGATCGCGGTGGTGCGGGTGCCCGCCTATTCGCCCCATGCTGTGGCGGAATTCACCGTCGGGCTGCTGCTCTCGCTTGACCGCAAGATCCACCGCGCGTGGTCGCGGGTGCGGGAGAACAACTTCGCGCTGGACGGGCTTGTCGGCCGCAATCTCCATGGCCGGGTGGCGGGCGTCGTCGGCACCGGCCAGATCGGCGCTCTCGTCGCCCGCACGCTGCGCGCCGGGTTCGGCTGCGACGTGCTGGCGAGCGATCCGGTGGTCGATGAGGGGCTGGTCGAAATCGGCGTGCGCTACGTCGAGCGAGAGGCTTTGCTCCGCGAATCGGAAATCGTCACGCTGCACTGTCCCCTGACGCCGGATACGTATCACCTGATCGATGCCGCCGTCCTCGTGGCGGCGCGGCCGGGTCTTGTTGTGGTCAACACCAGTCGCGGCGCCCTGATCGACACCGCCGCGCTGATCGAGGCGCTCAAGCAGCGCCGCGTCGGCGGCGTCGCCCTCGATGTCTATGAGCAGGAGGCGGGGGTCTTCTTCGACGACCTGTCCAGCGAGATCATCGACGACGACCTGCTGCAGCGGCTTCTGACGTTCCCCAACGTGCTGATGACCGGGCACCAGGCATTCCTCACCGAGGAAGCACTGGACGCGATCGCGCGGACCACACTGCAGAGCGTAAGCGACTTCGCAGCCGGCCGCGCGCTGCCGAACCGGATTCGATCGGAGACGGTAAGAAGCTGATCTTTGGAAGTATTATCCGCTGTCGCGCGCCCGCTTGGGGTCGGGCGGTCATCATCCTGTGATCATGATCTGGAGCGGAAGAAGTTGGCTCCCATTTCAGTATACGTCTAAAAAAATTCAATATTCGTATCCGATGAAGCAAGAAAAACCATATCACGATATCGCGCTATGGCAAGAAATTCATTGCTAAAGGTGGCGGTCCAGTCTTGCGAATTTGCGAAGGATGCGCCTTTGTCATTGCCACGAGAACCCACGCATGGGGTTCGCAAGCGTGATCGCGATCGTAAGGAACGTATCAAATCAGCAGGAAGTCCTAAAGAATCCTTGAGAGAACGTGCCGTGGCTTTCGTGCGCGAGCGGGGCGAAGTGAGAACCAAGGACCTCACAGGCATTGGTATCCCTCGCTGTTATCTCTCCCGCATGTGTCACGAAGGGCTGCTCCAGAAGACCGGATACGGCCGTTATCGGATTGCAGGCTGATTCTCCATCGACAGAAAAACGGCAGCTTAGAATCCCTGTCGGAAACTGTGGCGCCTCCGCTGCTGATGGGCCAGGGATCGCACCTCGCTTGTTGACCCTATCCACATGTTCAATGAGCAGGTTGCAAGCCTGTATGCTTGCAACCGTGGCCTTCCGATCGGGCTGGCAGTTCAGAACCCCGCAGGGCCTGTGGCACATCCAGCCATCTGTTGGACCACGATCATGATGCAGCAAGGCGCTTCGCGACGTAAGGGGGTAGGGCACTGAAGTGCCGATTGTGCCGACGCTTGCCCTTTGGGCCGGATTCTGCGCTCCTGGCTACAGATCCTGTGCCGCCGGTTGGGTTAGCTGATTTCTTCCAAACTGCGTCATATTCTGGGGCCGATGTCATATGGGCGTATAGATTGTCCCCAATTCTGAGCGACGACCGAAACGCTCGGGGCGCAGCATGATTCCTTTTGATGGTCAGAGTCGCGGCGAACGCGGGCGCATGGCTTTGCTCCGTCATATCGAGCGAACCGGATGCACCATCGCCGGCGATCCGGTCTGGACTGATGACGAGATCGCCCGTTTGTGCGCTGCCTTTCCCGACAGGAAAGCTGCCTGCGTGGCTCTGCCGCGCAGAACCCTTGCAGCTTTTATGCACAAGGCGCGGCAATTGGGGCTCGTACCTTCTCGCCGGATATGGACCAGCGATGAGGCTATTCGCCTGCGGAAGCCCTATGTGGCAGGCATTCCCATGTCGGAATTACTCGAGATGTTTCCAGGCAAGACCCGCTCGCAAATATGGAGGAAGGCCCGCGATAAGGGATATCGTCGCCCCCGGCGTGCGCCCACGCCAACTGGAATGCCGCTTGTCGACAGCATTCGCAAACGCGCGTTCGAATGCCGCCTTTCGATGACGGACCTCGACGCCTTTGTTGGCAGGCGGCGATATTTCGTATCGCCCAGCTACATGGATTGGCGCGCTCTCCAGCGGGCGATGATCCTTCTGGGCGGGCGACCCACGATATTCTGGGCCCATGCCTAGCTCCGGAAGCGATCAGGCAAAGGGCATATCTGAGCCGTTTTGGTCTGAGGTGGAGGACCAGGTGCTGCGGGAAATCTACCCAGACTATCGCGCATTGCGGCGCCTGCTGCCTGGTCGGACCGTTGCAGCTATCAAGCATCGTGTGCGGAGAATCGGGATCGTGGTCCGGCGCCATGTCTGGACCAACAAGGAAGTGCTACGCCTTCATGCTGCTTATCGTGACAGCGTGTCCGACAATGAACTCATCAAGCTCTTCCCCGGACTGCGCTTGTGTCAAATCAAGAGCAAGGCATCCCATATCGGCGCCGTCCGAAGACAACCGAGTTTGGTAACGTTCGAAGACCCCACGCTCGATGCGATCCGTCGCCGGTCAAAAGAGATGCAAATCTCCTTTGTTGAACTGGACAAGCGGGCAGGGACGGGGCGTTTCTTCCAGAAATCATGCCGTCGCCCTTCGCTGAAGCATATCGCTCATGCGGCACGCATCCTGGAGGCGCAGGTCGGGATCGAGTGGCTTGATTGATGCCGATTGATCGTGTCGCCTGCCAGTTCCGTCATCGACGCTGCCAAGGTGACCGCGGCGTATTTTACCGATCGCCATTGTACAAATCATCGCGTGTCCAGGCGCTGGTACGGATGATCGTCTGGCGCTCAAGGCGTGCAAGCAGGGCCGCGCGTGCGGCGAGCGCAAGCCTACCAGACGGTGCGACTGGACCGATTTGCGCGATTGCTCGTCCATGGATGGTGACAAGATAGCAGTGCCCGTCAGCCACGTCTTGGAAGATGGTGGGCAGTTTGGACTTTGCGTCTGTCGCCGATATCGTCTTCCTCATCGGATGCTAGATCAACGTTCGGGGCAATCCATAATTGTTTGGTGCTTATAAGCGATTTGCGAGAATGGGAAAATCGCCCACTCGTATAATATGAGGCTGATCCACCACCCATTGTCGGGCGTTCGGCAATTGGGACATTCCGGTCAGTCGCCTTCGGAGAGGCGGCCATTGGAAAGCCGACATTCAGTCCGCTTGGGGCGCTCTCGGTCTCTGCTCTGACTAAAGGCATTGATGTCGCGCACCTGCGTGACTGAAACGAAATGCCAGCAAACGATTCAACGTCGAACGCAGCGGAAGCCGATGTGCGAGGTGGAAGTGTCGATCATCTCGGGATGGCGCGCGGCGGGGCGGTAGCGCTGGCAATAGTTCGCTGCGCACAAGTGAGAACCGCCCTTGAGCACCTTGCGGCCAATCCGCACGCCCGGCTGGGCGGGATCGAAACTGTCCTTGAGCTTGCCGCCGCGCGGGTTGCTTAGCGTGCAGCACGATCGGCCTACCTTCTTGCGGGCCACTTCGGGCGTCTCGCTCCACCAGTCGCTGGTCCATTCCCAGGTGTTGCCGATCATGTCGAACACGCCGTAGCCGTTGGCAGGATAGGTCCCGACGGGCGAGGTCCGTTCCCAGCCGTCCAGGATCTGGTTGGCGAAGGGGAACAGGCCCTGCCAGTAGTTCGCCAGCATCGCGCCGTCCGGCGCCAATTCGTCGCCCCAGGCATAGTCCGCGCCGTCCAGCCCGCCGCGTGCGGCGAACTCGAATTCGGCTTCGGTCGGCAGGTCCTTGCCTGCCCAGTCCGCATAGGCCTGCGCGTCGGCATAGGCGATCTGGACGACCGGATGGTCCCACAAGCCGAGCGCCTCGACGTCGCGATCCGGTCCCAGTGGATGGCACCAGTCGGCGCCGAAGTCGAACCGCCACCAGTTGGCGGGATTGCCGGTATCGACCGGGGCGGCGGTTTTGTGGAAGACCAGCGAGCCGGGCTGCGCCATCTCGGGCGGCATGCCGGGGTACTGCGCAGGATCGGGCGCGACTTCGGCGACGGTGCGATAGCCGGTCGCCGCGACGAACCGTGCGTACTGGCGGTTGGTGACGGGCGTGGCATCGATCCAGAACCCATCGACCGAAACGCGGCGCACGGGCGCTTCCTCGGGATAGAAGGTTTCCGATCCCATCGCGAAAGTGCCGCCGGGAATACGGACCATCCCGGCCGGCGCCTCACGTTGCGCATCCGTCATTGCGATGCCGTCCTGCAAAAAGATCACCCGTCCTTATCCTCGACCTGGACCTAGCGGCTGGCGGCGCACCGGGCAACGCACCCGGCACGCCCCCGCCCGCTCAAGCCGCCCGCTTCAGGGCTTTGCCGCAGGGGTTGCGGCATCCTCGGGAAGTGCCACGCCCTTCTGCGCGGCGTAGCGATCCCAGTCCGCTGTTAGTTCGGCCAGCTTGTCCGCATGGCTGGCGGCAAGGTCGGTGCTTTCGGCCGGGTCGGTCGCAAGGTTGAAGAGCTGCCACTTGCCCTCGCCAACCCCGTCGCGCGGGTAGGTTGAGCCGGATTTCGGCAGGTAGACCGCCTTCCAGTCGCCCTTGCGCAGCGCGCGGCGATAGAACAGCTCGGTGCCGACCGGCTCGTCCGGCGAGCGCACTTCGCTGGCCTTCTCGGCCAGGACGGGGACCAGACTGTGCCCCTCGAACGGCAGGATCGTGCGGCCCTTATAAGTGGTCGGCTGGGTCAGCCCGGCAAGGTCGAGCAGGGTCGGCGCGATGTCGGTGACGCTCAGATAGCCGCGTGCGATGCGATTGCCGACGACGTCCTTGCCCGAGGCGAAAGCCGAGACCCGCGTGCCGCCTTCGGTGGGATAGCCCTTCACCAGCCACGACGGGGTACTGTTGGCCTGCGCCCAGCCCGCGCCGTAGCCGACGTAGGAGGTGGCATTGCCGATGTTCTCCAGCCGGTTGTCGATGCCCAGTTTCTTCGCGCCGCCCGGCACGCCGCGGACCTGGAACGGAGCGTCGATCTCGCTGCCCTCGGGGCCGTTGTCGGACAGGAATACGATGACCGTATTGTCGTACTGGCCGGTGCGTTTCAGTTCGGCGACCACGCGGCCCACGTTCTGGTCCATGCGGTCCACCATCGCGGCGTAGACTTCCATCTTGCGCGCCTCGAACGCCTTCTGCTCGGCCGTCAGGCTGTCCCACGGCTTCACGCCGTCGAGCGCATGGGGCTGCTGGTCGAGCGCGACGAGGCCGAGCTTCTTCTGCCGTTCGAGCCGCTGTGCGCGCAGCACTTCGTAGCCCGCGTCGTAGCGGCCCTTGTACTTCGCGATCGTCTCGGAAGGGGCCTGCATCGGCCAGTGCGGTGTCGTGAAGGTGAGGTAGGCAAAGAACGGGCGCTTGTCGGCGGCCCCTTCATCAAGGAAGCCGATCAGCTTGTCGGCGAACTCGTCCGCCGAGTAGTGACCGACCGGGAACTTCACCAGCTTGCCGTCCTGCCGGTAGAGCGAATTGGCCTTAGCCTTGGTCCACGCCGCATTCTGGTCGGCGCCGAAGTGATTGCCCAGCCCCTGCAGCAGCGCATAGGAATGGTCGAACCCGCGTGCCGCCGGGCCGCGATCCTCGGTGAGGCCGAGGTGCCACTTGCCGGACATCAGCGTGCGGTAGCCGCCCTGTTGCAGCAGCTCCGCGATCGAGGCGACGCGGTCGTTGAGATAGCCTTCGTAGCCGGGCCGATCGGCAAGGGTGGCGGGGCGCGATTCCACCATGGTCCCGATCCCGGCTTCGTGGTTGTCCACGCCGCTCAGTAGCATCGAGCGGGTCGGCGAACATGTCGGCGCGGTGTGAAAGCCGGTGAAGCGCACGCCGCTGTTGGCCAGCGCGTCGAGGTTGGGCGTCGCGATTTCGCCCCCGAAGGCGCCGAGGTCCGACCAGCCGAGATCGTCGGCGACGATGACGAGGAAGTTCGGACGCGCAGCACTCTGCGTAGTGCCCGGTGCGGCAGCCGATGCGGGCACTGGCGCGGCGGGAAGCGCCTGCGCAGCGGCGGGACGGGTCATCAGAGTGCTCATGAGAGCGGCGGCAATCAGGGCGGCCTTGCGGGTCACGTCGGTTCCGTTCGTGGCGATGCGTGGGAGCGCAAGACCTAACGGGAGCATTTCCGGCGGCCCACAAAGTTTTACTCTACCAGTTATGTAGAGAATCTTTGTTGCCGCGCACCATGAGTTCTCTACTCAAATAGTTGAGTTTCAGGCGGCCGCCCGGTCGCCGGTCGCGCCATGCAATGAGGGTCTTTCCATGAACACGTTCCTGCGTGCCACCACGCTCGCCCTGCTCGGGTCGAGCGCGCTGGCTGCCGTCCCCGCATACGCCGAAGAGGCACCAGCCGCCGAAGCCGCTGCCGACGCAGAAGTTGGTGGAGGCCTCGATATCATGGTCACCGCCCGTCGCCGCAACGAGCGCATCCAGGACGTGCCGGTGGCCGCGAATGCCTTCGGCGGCGAGCAGCTGGCCGCGACGCGCACCTACAACTTGCGCGACCTGCAGCAACTGACTCCCAGTCTCGTCGTCACCAACACCAACCCGCGCAACACCAGCATCAACATCCGCGGGCTGGGCAACAACGTCTCGGTCTACAACGACGGTCTGGAGCCGGCGGTCGGCGTCTATGTCGATCAGGTCTACCTCGCGCGGCCCGGACAGGCAGTGTTCGACCTCTCGGATGTGGAGCGCATCGAAGTGCTGCGCGGGCCGCAGGGCACGCTGTTCGGCAAGAACACGTCGGCGGGCGCGGTCGTCGTCACCACCAAGTCGCCAACGTTCGAGCCCGAGGCGGGCGGCGACGTGACCTTCGGGAATTACGATTTCCGGCAGATCCATGCCTATGCCAGCGGCGCCTTAGTGGATGACCTGCTGGCCGCGCGCCTCTACGTCTCGAAGACCGACCGCGACGGCTACATGACCAACCGCTATGACGGTTCGGACACGCAGGATTATCACGATTTCGGCCTGCGCGGACAGTTGCTGTTCACGCCTGCCAGCAACTTCAAGCTGCGCCTGATCGGCGACTATGGCCGCCAGCATTCCAAGACGGCGGCGGCAGTGCTGACCGGCGTGCTGACCCAGTACGACAACGGCACCGCGTTCGCGAACAACTATTACGCCCGCGCCGCGCGCACCGGCTATACGCCGCTGCCGATCGACCCTTCGGCGCGGCAGGTCGATGTGGACGCCAATCCGCGCTACAAGATGAACCAGTGGGGCGTGACCTCGATCGCCGACCTTACCATCCCGGGCAATACGATCACCTCGGTCACCGCCTACCGCGCGTGGAACTGGTATCCGCACAATGACGGCGATTCCACCAGCCTCGATGCCGGCACCGACTTCCACCAGAGCAACGAGCAGCGCCAGTTCAGCCAGGAACTGCGCATCGCCTCGGAAGGCACGCGCAAGGTCGATTACGTCGCGGGCCTCTACTACCTGTGGCAGGCGATCGATGCCGAGGCGCTGAATGCCTATGGCAGCGATGCCGCCGCATGGTTCGTGGCGCCCAGCGTGGACCGCACCGCCGCTGCCGCCGCGCTCAACGGCTACACCATCCTCGGCCACTCGCGCCCGGTGACCAACAGCTACGCCGCCTTCGGCCAGACGATCTGGCACGTGACGCCCACGCTCGATCTGACCACGGGCCTGCGCTACACCTACGAGACGAAGACCGGCTGGTTCGAGCAGACCGCCACCGGCGCCAGCCTCGACGGGCTGACCACCGCGCAGCTTGCCGCAGCCAACACGATCCGGTCGCGTTACGGCGTCGTCAATTCCTATTCCGCCAGCACGAAGGAAGGCCGCCTGTCCGGCTCGGCGACGCTGTCGTGGAAGGTCACGCCCGACGCGCTGGTCTATGCGACCTATGGGCGCGGCCATAAGTTCGGCGGCCTGAACCTTGCCAACATCGTGACAACGGGCGCCTTCGCCGCCGATCCGGTCATCAAGCCCGAGACGATCGACAGCTACGAACTGGGCGTGAAGACCGCGTGGTTCGGCAACAGGCTGACCGCCAACCTCGCCGCGTTCTGGACCGACGACAGCGATTACCAGACTACCGTGGTCGATGTGGAGCGCAACAACCAGTCCTACTTCACCAACGTCGGCAAAGTGCGCACGCGCGGTTTCGAGGCGGACCTGCGCGCAAATCCGGCGCCGTGGCTCTCACTCTACGCCTCGGGCGCGTTCACCGATGCGAAATACGTGGACTATCCCAATGCGCCGTGCCCGATCGAGGTCACCGGGCAGACCACCTGCGATCTGAGCGGACGGCGTCTGCCGGGCGTATCGAAGTGGGCGGCCTCCACCGGCGGCGAGGCGCGTCAGGGCGTAGGATCGGTGCTCGGCCGCGACAGCGAGGTCTATCTCGGCGCTGACTACAGCTACCGGTCCGACTTCAACACCACTGCAAGCCTTTCGCGCTACTCGCTGATCCCAGGCTATTCGCTGGTCAACGCACGCATCGGCTTTCGGGCGCTCGACGGAGTGCTCGACGTTCAGCTTTGGGCGCGCAACCTGACAAACAAGCTCTATTATCTGAGCCTGTCCGCGGGAACTACCGGCGCAGTCACCGGCACGCTGGGCGATCCGCGCACGTACGGTGTCACGCTCAGGACGAAATTCTGATCTTTAAGCCATGGTGTGGCGACCTGCCTACACCATCGACCGATAATCTGGCCGTCAGCTTCACGCACGGCGGCCAGATGTTCACGGACTGTTACCAACTCAGTCCGGCACGGACATACAGATAACGGCCGTTGAAGCCGAACGGCGAGTAGTAGGGAAACGCAGTCACACCAGTGGTGTTGAGCGCTGCGGGCACCTTTTTGGGATAGACGTCGAGCAGGTTGCTCGCGCCCAGCGCCAGGTTGAACGACGCATCCTTGGGCTGATAGCGCAGTTCGAGGTCCGTGATCGCGCGCTTGCCGGTGTGAAGGTCGCTGGTGGCGACGGTGCCGGGCTGAAGAACGTCGCCATAATAGGTGACGCGTGCGGTGGCGCCCAGCGTATCGCCGGTCCACACCACGGTACCGGAGACTTTCTCACCGGGAGTTCCGTCCTCGATTGTCAAGATGCGGCTGCGGGCGAACAAGGCCGTGTTGGCGGGCACCTTCGTCACCTTGATGTCGTTGACGTTGCCTGCAACGGTGAGGTCGAAAGTGCCTGCGCCTTCGGTGACGATCTTGTAGTTGGCGACCGCGTCGATGCCCTTGGTGGTGGTGGCCAGCCCGTTCAGGAAGAAGCGCGCGGCAGAGACGTTCGGGATCGTCGTGACGGCGATGTTCTCCGACAGGCCGATCTGGTTGCGCACGTGGATGCGATAGCCGTCCACCGTAAGCGAGAAGCCGCCGGTGCGCAGCACGAAACCAGCCGACAGGTTGGTGGACTTTTCAGCCTCCAGCGCCTTGCCGCCGAGCGAGGTCGCTTCCGCCGAAGTGGACGGATAGGTGCCCGTAACGATCTGATTTCCGTTCTGGATGACCGAGGTGATCGAGGTGTAATACTGCTGGATCAGGCTGGGGGCACGGAAGCCCGTCGAGGCGGTGCCACGGATCGCGAAGGCGGGGCTGAAGTCATAGCGCAGCGACAGCTTGCCGGTGCCGGTGCTGCCGAAGTCCGAATATTTCTCGCCCCGTCCTGCCAGAGCGACCAGCAGCTTGTCCGTCACCTGCGCTTCGAGGTCGAGGTAGATGGAGCCGTTCTGGCGGTGCTCGTTTACTTCGTTGAGCGTCGAGAAACCTGGGAAGCCCTGCGCGCCTGGCGTCGCGTTCGGATAGGCGGTGCCGTAGCCGTAGGACGCGGCCTCGCCCGCCTTGATCTCGTAGCTTTCGCGGCGGCCTTCGACGCCCCATGCTACGTTCAGCGACTGGAATACGTCGAACTGCTTGGAAAAATCGATGCCTGCGACCCACTGGTCGTAAATCGAAGCGCCATCGTAGAACTCCGTCTGGCTGGCCGCCCCGTACGTGTAATTGGCGGAATCGCGGGTCCGGTAGTCGATCCGATTGCGGCCATAGCTGACGTTGAGGTCGGTCTTCCATCCCGCGATCTCGCCGCGCAGGCCGCCGGTTACCGTCAGGTCCTTGGAGTGAGTATTGATCTTCGGCAGGAAGCCGTCGAGGCCATAAGCCGCCGCGGCCAAATCCAGCCGCGGGAAAGCTGCCGAGCTGGAATCGCGGTACTGGTAGCCGCCGAAGGCGTAGACTTCCCAGGTTTCGTTCAGCGGCTTGGCCGAGTTGACGTAGACCGAGTAGCTTTCGACTTCCGGATCGCCGAAGCGGTTGTCGACTACGGGAGTGGCAAGGCGCGGGTCCACGTCGCCGCGGCTGGTGGGGTTGCGCTTGGTGTATTCGCCCGAAACGGTCAGGAAGCCGTCCTGTCCCAGCTTGATGCCCTGCCAGCCGGCAGCGGTCACGGTGCTTTCACCGGTGACGTGGCGGCTGTCGCGCGCGGTGTCGATCTGCGTGTCGTAGATCCCGTAAGTAACGGTGGCGCCGCCGCCGTGGTCCGCTTCGCGCAGGCGCAGGTTGACGACACCGGCGATGGCGTCCGAACCATACTGCGCCGAAGCGCCGTCACGCAGCACTTCGATCGACTGGAGCGCGGTGGATGGGATCGTGTTAAGATCGACCGCTGCCGAGCCGCGCCCCACCACACCGTTGACGTTGAGCGAGGCCGACGTATGCGCGCGCACGCCGTTGATGAGGACGAGCGTCTGATCCGGACTCATACCGCGCAGGGTGGCGGGACGGATCGCGTCGGTGCCATCCGTGGCGGACGGGCGCGGGAAGCTGATCGAAGGAACCGAGTTGGCAAGCGCGGTGCCAAGCTCGGTCGTGCCCTGCTGCTTCAGATCCTGGATCGTCACGACGTCCACCGGAGATGCGGTGTCGAGCTTCGAGCGCCCCTGGGCGCGGCTGCCGGTGACGACGATCTCGCTGTCGGTGTCTGCAGCCGCAGCCGTTTCCTGTGCGCCGGCCACCTGAGCCTGAGCAATGGCGACGGTCGATACGGCGGTGAGCGCCAGAGCATTCGTGAATTTCATGATTTTCTCCTCATGCCGCGAAACCGCTTTGCGGTCGGGCGCGACGGGACCTGAACACATCTGATTCTTCTGGGGCCCTTGTTGAGCCAGAGCCGCATTACATGCCCGGTGATGTCTGTCAGTCGATTTTATTCAATATGTTCCGATATTTGCTCATTCGAGATGGTGACGGACGCGGTTTCCGGCAGTCCGAGGCGCTTCGAGACGATCACCGGGACAAGCACTTGTCCCGCCACGTTGACCGCCGTACGGCCCATGTCGAGGATCGGGTCGATAGCCAGCAGCAACCCCGCCCCTTCCAGCGGAAGGCCGAGCGTCGATAGCGTTAGCGTCAACATCACGACAGCGCCGGTAAGGCCTGCCGTCGCTGCCGATCCGATGACGCTGACGAAAGCGATCAGCACGTAGTCCGAAGGCTGCAGCGCGATTCCGTAGAATTGCGCCACGAATATGGCCGAGATTGCGGGATAGATCGCCGCGCAGCCGTCCATCTTCGTCGTCGATCCGAGCGGCACGGCAAAAGCGGCGTAAGCCCGGGGGACGCCCAACTTCTCGGTCACTTCCTCGGTGACCGGCATCGTGCCGACCGAGGAGCGAGACAGGAAACCGATCTGGATGGCGGGCCAGGACACCGCAAAGAACCTGCGCGGGTCGATCTTGTGCAGCGCAAGCAGGGATGGATAGACACCCAGCAGCACGATCGCCAGCCCGGCGTAAACAGCAGCAACGAAGCTGCCCAGCGCGGACATCGCGTCCCAGCCGTAGCTCACGACAGCGTTTGCGAGCAGCGCGGCTGAACCGATCGGGGTCAATGCGATGATCCAACGCAGAACCTGGCGCAGAACCTGGTTGGCCGAAGTCATGAAGTTCAGGAAGGGATTTGCTCGATCGCCGACACGAACGGCTGCGGCGCCGACTGCCGCTGCCGCGATGATGATTTGCAGGACATTGAAGCTGACCGACGTGCTCGCCTTGCCGTTCTCGACGCTGGTGGAGGCCGAAATGCCCAGATAATTGGAGGGAACGAGCCCGGTCAGGAAATCCAGCCAGCTGCCTACCGAGGCGGGAGTCTGCGCGGCGCTCCGGCTGATTCCGGCGTGCAGGCCGGGTTGGATCGACACGCCCAGCGCGATGCCGATCACCACCGCGATGAGCGCAGTGATCGCGAACCAGACGAGAGTGTGCACGACCAGCCGCGCTGCATTGTCGAGACCGCGCAGCGCGGCCACCGATGCGACAATGGCCGTGAAGACGAGCGGTGGAACGAGTGTCCGCAGCAGTTGGATGAATATCAGCGCTACCGTATGGAAGGCGGCAGTAGTGCTCATGGCGAACCCGCTCTGCGGGTCAAGCCCGCGTACGATCAGCCCGGCCATTATCCCTACGGTCATGCCGAGCAGCACTTGCATGCCAAAACCAGGAAATCGCAGGCGACGGACGATAAAGGAAGAAGCGGTCATCCGATTTTGACTAACCATCAGGGAATGAAGCGCAAACAATATTCTCTATCATATTTATAGAGATTTATCTCTTCGCGAAAGCGGTTCCCCGGGCTGTCAGTTGAATTCGGACCTGGTAATCCCTTGTTGCCGGGCTTGCCGGATCAGATGGTTCTGTTCCCGCGCCTGCATGACCTGACTGAGCGGGGGAATATCATGCGTAATCCAGACGTTGCCGCCGATCTCGGAGCCAGCGCCAATGGTCACCCGGCCAAGGATCGTAGCCCCGGCATAGATGACTACATCGTTCTCGATGATCGGGTGACGTGGGAGGGACTTGATCAGAGCGCCGTCGGCCTCGGTTGGAAAATTCTTCGCACCCAGCGTGACGCCTTGATAAATGCGGACGTTGTCACCGATCACGGCCGTCTCGCCGATCACCACGCCGGTGCCGTGGTCGATGAAGAAGCCCTTGCCGATCTGTGCTCCGGGGTGGATGTCGATCCCGGTGCCGCCATGCGAGATCTCCGATATGATCCGCGCGACCAGCGGCGCTCCCATCAGGTATAGCGTGTGCGCGAGACGATGGTGGATGATGGCCAGAAGTCCGGGATAACAGATCAGCACCTCGTCGATGCTGCGGGCGGCCGGATCCCCCCGAAAGGCGGCCTGGATGTCGAGATCCAGAAGGCGCCGCAGGTTGGGCAGCGCTTGCAGAAAAGCCACGACTATCTCCGTCGCACGCTGGTCTGCCAGAGGGCTTTCGATCTCGTCGGCATAGGCCAGTTCCAGCCGCAACTGCGCATGCAGCCGGCTGGCGGCGATCTGCAGCGTCTGGGTGATGAACGTATCCTCGTTGGCCTGCCGGACGAAATCCGGCCCCAGCCTCAAGGGAAAGAGAGCACTGCTCAATTCTTCCGCGATCTTTGCAAGCCGGACGCGGGAGGGGAACCCTTTGGCGCCATGTTCGACGTGGCGTGCGTTGGTGCTGCGCCAGTGGCGGCGGATCTGGGCAAGCTCGTGCACCACATCGCCGACGTCCCAGAGATCGAGCGTCTCCACACCGGCGTCCCTGCCATGATCCGACCCGAGTTCGGCCGAGCGCAGCTCGTTCATCCTGCTCCTTCCTTGTGCTGGTGCCCCGTATGCGCTTTCAGTTCTGGATCGGCTCTAAATGCCGGACCGGCGGGTTTGACTGACCCGCGGCCGCATGGCGGTTGTCGATGAACGGCAGGCCCAGATGACCACGCAGGGTCTCGGCCTCATATTGTCCGCGAAACAGGCCGCGTTCCACCAGGATGGGAACGACCTTCGCGCGGAAGCGATCCCAGTCGGCGGGATGCTGGACGAAGAGATTGAACCCGTCGGCGGCGCCGCTTTCGTACCAGTGCTGCAACTGATCGGCGATGGTCTCGGGTGAGCCGACGAGCCGCAGCCAGCCGAGCGCTTGCGCTTCCAATACCCCGCGAAGGGTGACGCCGGCACGCCGGGCGTTCTCGATATCCTCGTGGAACCGCCTGATCCCGGCGTCTTCGCTACGGGGAAGCTCGGGAAACGGCGCGTCGAGATCGTAGCCGCTGAAATCGTGCCCATCGAACTGGCGTGAAAGCGCGGCTAGGCGGCGGCGTATGTCGCCCGCCGTCGTTCTCTGGCGCTCGATTTGCAACGCTTCCTCGTCGGTATCGGCGATGGTGACGCCGAGCGCGGGTATGAACAGCAGTTCGTCCGGATCGCGCCCGATCGCCTGTGCGCGGGCGCGAATGTCCTGTGCCAGTTCGATGGCTTCATCGGTGCTGCGCGCGAAGCTGAAGACGATATCGGCGCGTCTCGCGCTGAGGTCGCGGCCCTGATCGGAGGTTCCTGCCTGAACCAGCGGCGGCTGCCCCTGCGGCGAACGCTGGATATTGAGCGGTCCCGTGACCGAAAAGAACTCCCCGCGATGATCGAGCCGATGCTGTCTTGCAGGATCCAGGAATCGCGGCGCGGTCCTGTCGCGGGAGAAGGCACCTTCTTCGTAGGAATGCCATAAGCCCTGTACCGCCTCGACCGCTTCGTCCGCGCGCCGGTATCGCGTGTCGTAATCACCATGGCCGGAGCGACTGAAGTTGCCCGCCGTCCCGGGATCCTGACTGGTCACGATGTTCCACCCGGCGCGGCCGCCGCTTATGAGGTCGAGCGAAGCCAGTCGCCGGGCAATATCGAAAGGCTCGCTGTACGTTGTGCTGACGGTCGCCACCAGGCCGATGCGGTTGGTGGCATAAGCAACAGCGGAGAGCAGCGTCAGCGGCTCCAGCCGGTTCAGGTGATGGTTGGGAAAGTCGGGCGTGATGTACTGGCTGTCGACGATGAAGACGAAGTCGAAATGGGCGTCCTCTGCCTCCCTCGCCTGCTTCACATACCAGTCGATGTTGACGCTGGCGTCCAGCGGCACTTGGGGATCGCGCCAGAGTTCGGTCCCGGATGCATCGCCCACGCCGATCAGGACGGCTCCCAGTTTCAGTGTATCGCGTGCCATGATCGGACCTTTCAGTGAGCGGTGAATACGGCGGGGGCTTCGCTGCGCTGCGCGGACAGGCGCGGCGCAGCGGCCAGCAAACGACGGGTGTAGGGATGGGACGGGTTGGCAAGCACCAGGTCGGCCGGCCCGGTCTCGACGATGCGGCCGCGATAGAGCACCGCCACCCGGTCCGCGATCCCCGCGACGGAGCCGAGGTCGTGAGAAATGAAGACCTGCGCGATACCCTTTTCCTGCGCCAGACCACGCAGAAGTTTCAGGACATGGAGGCGATTGACCGCATCCAGCGCGCTGACGGGCTCATCGAGCAGCAGCACCCTTGGATCGAGCGCCAGCGCGCGGGCGATCACCGCCCTTTGCCGCTGCCCACCGGAAAGGTGCCGGGGCAGGCGCGAGGCCAGCGCGGCATCGAGGCCGACGGCCTGCAGGGCTTCGCCGAGTGCCTGCGCGATGGAGGCGCCATCGGTTTCACCGCGCAGATGGAGACCCTCGGTGACAGAGGCCGCGATCGTCAGGTCGGGATCGAGGCTGCGCAGCGGATCCTGGAACACGTATTGCAACGCGCCGGACCGTCGCAGTTCGCGCAGCGGTCCGGCTTTCAATCCGTCGATCCGCGCGCCATCGAGTTCGATAGTGCCGCTCGCCGTCGGGATCAGGCCCAGGATCGTACGCAGGAGCGTGGTTTTTCCCGAGCCGGTCTCGCCGATCAGGCCGAGAATTTCTCCGGGAGCCAGTTCCAGATCGACGTCCTCGATCACCGTGCGGATTCCGTAGCCCGCATGCAGCCCCTTCACTGCGAGCAGTGGCGTTCGCTTGCCGCTCACCGATGTCGGGCAGGCGCTTTCGATCGTGTGGACCGCATGGTCTTCGATCAGGCTGCGGGTATAGGCGCTTTGCGGATTGCCGAGTACGCTGCGCGTGGGCCCGGCGTCCACGATCGCGCCGTCGCGCATGACGATGACGTGCTCGCAGATCTGCGACACCACGGCGAGATCGTGCGACACCAGGATCAGGGTCAGGGCCTGGTCCCGGCGCAGCCTGTCGATCAGGTCCAGCACTTCGGCCTGCACCGTCACGTCGAGCGCGGTGGTGGCCTCGTCGGCGATCAGGAGGCGCGGTCCGGCGCAGATCGCAATCGCGATGAGCACGCGCTGGGCCATGCCGCCCGAAAGCTCGAAGGGGTACTGCCGATAGACGACGCTCGCATCCTCGAAGCCGACCTGGCGAAGCAGTTCCAGCGCGCGGTCACGGGCGGCAGTGCGGCCGAGGCGCAGCGTCGCCCGGATCGCTTCCACCAGTTGGCGGCCCACCGGGATCGAAGGATTGAGGTAGGAGCCCGGGTCCTGGAACACGGCCGAAAGCGCCTTCCCCCGCAAATCCTTCCACGACGCCGTATCGAGCCGGGAAAGGTCCACGTCCCCGAAGCGTATGGAACCGGAGGCGATGTTCAGGCCCGGCGGCAGGACATCCAGGATCGCCCGGCAGGTGAGCGACTTGCCGCTGCCAGATTCGCCAACGATGCCCAGCGTCCCTCCTGCTGCCAGTTCGAAGCTCACATCGCGCACGAGTTCTCGCCCCTGCGCCGTCACGACATGGAGGTTGCGGACCGAAAGCAATGGCTCGGCAGGCGGTTCCGGGCGGCGGTGGCGGATGTCGAGAGTAACGACGTTGTCGGCGGGAAGGCCGGATTGGGCTTGCGTCATGCGGCGGTCTCCTTGCGTCCGGAATCCCTGAGCGCGTCGGCAAGTGCATTGAGCGCCCAGACCGTCGCGACGATCAGCAGGGCAGGGGCGACCGGGCCGAACGGGCGGTCGTAGAGGTTGGCGAGGTCGGTCGCGAGCAGGCCGCCCCAGGTCGGGTCGGGCGGCACGACGCCGATGCCGAGGAATGTCAGCGAGGCGACGATCGAAAGGCACGCGCCGGTCATCGATGCAGCGGCCACCGCCACCGGGGGCAGCACTTTGGCGACGACGTGGCGGCGCAGGATGGCGGAGGTCGAGGCACCCATCAGGCGCGCTGCCTCGATGTATTCGGCATTGGCGATGGACAGGGCCTCCGCGCGGGTCACCCGGAAGAAGGCCGGGGTGATGAGGATGCCCACGGCGAACATCGCCTGGACCAGCCCGTTGCCCAGCATCGCGGTCATGGCGATGGCGAAGACCAGGAACGGCAGCATCATGAGCGCGTCGATCACACGCAGATTGATCCATTCGAACCGGCGTCCGAGAAAGACCGACAGCAGGCCGGGAACGACGCCCAGAACCAACCCGATCGACACCGAGAGCAGGCTTGCAAGGACGGAGACGGTCGATCCGGCGAGCAACCGGCTGAAGACGTCGCGGCCCAGCGCGTCGGTGCCCAGCCAGTATCTCGTGCCGGGTGGTTGCAGCAGTGCCGAGCCGTCCTGCGCCAGCGGATCATGCGGTGCGAGGAAAGGCCCGAAGACGGCGAGTACGGCCACGACAGCGAGAATTGCGAAGGCGGCGCGGGCGCTGGGATAGCGCAGGAGCTGGCGTATCATGGTTTCAACTCCGTCGCCGCGCGGCTGGCTGAAGGACGCCCAGCAGGACGTTGACACACAAGTTGCAGGCCAGGATCAGCAGGATCGACAAGACGAGCGTGCCCTGTACGACCGGCACGTCCCCGCGCAGGGCGGAGTCGGCGGCGAGCTTGCCCATTCCGGGCATGTTGAAGATCGCCTCGGTCACGACGGCGCCGCCGATCAGCATCGGCACTTTGAGCGCCAGCACGGTCAGCGCCGGGCCTGAGGCGTTGCGCAGGACGTGAACGAACAGGATGCGGCGGTGCGAAAGGCCGCGCACGACCGCGCCGGTCACGTAATTTTCCGAGAGCGCGACAACGAGGCCGGTGCGCAGTTGCCGGGCGAGGTCTGCGATGACATCGACGCTGAGAGCCACGGCCGGGATGCTCACGGCGGCCAGCCAGCCGATCGGATCGTCCGCGAAAGGCACGTAACCCGAAGACGGGAGCCAGCCGAGCCAGAGGCTGAAGATCAGGATCAGGACGAAGGCCACGACGAAAGCCGGCAGGGACGAGACCAGGGCGGCGAACAGCGTGATCGCGCGGTCCAGCCGCCCGCCGTGGCGCACGCCCGCCACGAGGCCGAGGCCCAGCCCGAATACCACGCCCACCAGCAGCGCCACACCCGCGATCGAAAGGCTGATCGGCAGGCGCTGCAGGATCAGTTCAAAAGCCGGCACGCCGTTGAACCAGGAAGTGCCGAGGTCGCCGTGCAGGACGCCGCTTATCCAGTGCAGATACTGGAACACCACCGGTTGATCGAGGCCGAGATCGGCGCGGATGCGCGCGACGGTCTCGGGCGATGCGGCGTCGCCCGCGATCCCCGCTGCCGGATCCAGCCCGGACACCACGCCCAGCAGGAAGGTGATGAGCGTGGCGATGAAGAAGACCGGCAAGGTGATCCCCAGCGTCCCGCCGACATGGCGCAGCAGCGCCTTGCCATGACGCAGGCGGATGGTCCCCCCGGTTACGATAGGCCCTGCCTGCGGCGGCGCTGGTTCGAAAACGGTGCTCATTCGACCGTCACTCCTTCCCAGCGGATTTGCGAGGGCACGATGTTGAGGTGCTTCACCCTCGAACGGGTGGCGACGATGAACGGCGTGCTGAACAGCCAGACGCTGGGCGACTGCTCGGCGCCCAGACGGGTGGCGCGTTGCAGGCGCTCCTTGTACTGAGGCGCGTCGATCGGGGTGGCCCGCACCTCGTCGATGGCCTTGAGGAACGCGGGCGGCGCATAAGGACCGCTGAGGTTCATGATGCCCTGCGGCCCGTAGACCGCCAGAAGGTTCTGGACCGGCGATTCCCGTCCGACCGTGCCGTCAACTGCGGTGGCCGGGCGCTTGGCGATATAGACCTCGCTCTGCCAACTGGATGAACCCGGCGGCACGATGCGCAGGCGCGACTTGATGCCGACGCGCCCCAGTTGGGCCTGCAGCAGCTCCGGCAGACCCTCGTTGATCAGCGGATTGATGACGATCTCGACCGTGAGGGAACCCGGCGCGTGGCCGGCCTGCGCCAGCAGCGCTTTGGCCCGTGCGGGATCATAGGCCCACTTGTCCCTCGTCTGCGGATCGAAGGCGAAGTAGTGCGGCGGGAAAGGCTGGTTGGTGGGCGTGCCGAGACCAGCCGTGAGCGTCTTCACCAGTTCGCCGCGATCGATGGCGTAGCGCACCGCCTCGGCCACGCGCGGGTCGTCGAAGGGCGGCTTGTTGCGGTTTATCATGAGATCGCTGGCATTGAGCGACGGGGCGGTGGTGACCGTCAGCTTGCGCGCACGGGCTTCCTCCACGCGCTTGGGTCCGATCGAGGCCACGTCGATCGCGCCCGAGACAAGCGAAGCGATCGTCGTTGTCGGCTCAGACAGCGTGGTCAGTTCCAGACGCTCGACGTGGATGTTCGCAGCGTCCCAGTAATCCGGATTCTTGACGAAATAGGCGTGCGATTCCGGTACGAATTCGACCATCTTGAACGGCCCTGCGCCGATCGGCCACAGCGCCAGCTTAGCTTTGTCCTTCGCCGCGGCGGTGGGGCTGGCGATAGCGCCGACACGGCCCGCCATCACGTAGGGCAGCTGGTAATCGAGCCGCGAAAGGTGAAACACCACGCGCAGCGGCCCGTCGGTATCGAAGCTGGCGATGCTTTCGATCTCGGGGCGCAGGAAGGAATCCTTCTGCGTCTTGCCGCGCTCGAAGAAGGCCTTCACGGCGGCGGCATCGAGCGGGGTGCCGTCAGTGAATTTCAGCTTGTCGCGCAGCTGGAAGGTCAGTGTCCTGCCGTCCGGCGAGTATGTCCAGCTCTGCGCCAGTGCGGGCTGGACGTTGCCATCCTTGTCGAGCCGGGTGAGCGAGGCATAGGCGAGGCTGACGGTGTTGATGTCGGCCCCGGTGCGGCTCGTCACCGGGTCCCACGACGTGGGCAGCATGAAGGCCCAGCGGACGCGCGCCTTTTCGGCGGCTTTGTCGCCCGAGCCGCCGCACCCGGCCGTGGCCAGGGCGGCAGCCAGGAGCACCGCCCAGCCTGCGAGGGAGCGTGCTTTCACGAGACCGCCAGCGCCGGCTCTTCGCGCCGGGCAGTCGGGGATGCGGGGGCTTCTGCGCGGATGTTGGCGGGTTTGGGCAATCCCAGGTTGCCGCGCAACGTGGTGTCCTCGTATTCGCTGCGATAGACGCCGCGCGCCTGAAGGATCGGCACGACTTCGTTCAGGAACCGGTCGAACTGGTCCGGGTGGCCGAGCATCACGTTGAGGCCGTCGAGTGCGCCGCCCTCGAACCAGCGGATGATCTCGTTGGCAACGGTTTCGGCACTGCCGACGAACGGGCTTCCGCGCGAGGCGCTGAGAACTTCCACGGTCTGGCGCAGGGTCAGGTCGTCCTTGCGGGCAAGTTCGACGATGCGCTGCGCCTGCGTGAAGAAGCTGCGCCGTGCGTGTTCGAGCGTCTCGGCCGGGAACGGGGCGTCAAGGTCGTACTGTCGGAAATCATGCCATCCGAACGAACGTCCGAGTTCGCCGAGAGCCTGCTCGAAGCTGTGGTCCGCGCGGCGATATTCGGTCTCGATGCGGCGGGCATCCTCGTCGGTGTCGCCCACGTATATGCTGACGCCGGGAAGGATCAGCACGTCGTCCGCGCCGCGTCCTGCCGCGACGGCCCGGCGGGTGATGTCCTGCTTGAAGGCGCGGCCATCCTCGATCGAGGCTGAGTGCGTGAAGATGGCATCGGCGGTCTGCGCGCCGAGGTTGCGGCCGTGATCGGAATCGCCGGCCTGGAAGATCACCGGCTGACCCTGCGGCGATCGCTGCAGGTTGAGCGGCCCGGTGACCGAGAAATACTTGCCCTTGTGATTGAGCGCATGCAGCTTGGCGGGATCGAGGAAAACCCCGGTCTCGCGGTCGCGCGGGAAGGCGTCATCCTCGTACGAGCGCCATAGGCCCTGCACCACGTCGATATATTCGAACGCACGGCCATAGCGGGTTTCATAGTCGTAATGCTCGTCCAGACCGAAATTGCCCGCAGCACCGGGATCGCCGCTGGTGACGACGTTCCAGCCGGCACGTCCACCGCTGATGAGATCCAGCGAGGCGAGGCGGCGAGCGAGGTTGAACGGCGAGTTGAACGAGGTGGTGAGCGTGCCGACAAGGCCGATATGGCTCGTCGCCGTCGCCAGCGCGGAAAGCAGGGTCAGCGGCTCCAGCCGGTTCAGGTAGTGCGGCGGCGAATCCTTGGTGATGAACTGGCTGTCGACGATGAACACGAAGTCGAACTTTGCGGCTTCGGCCTTGCGCACCTGTTCGATGTACCACCGGATGTTGACGCTGGCGTCCGCCGGAATGTCGGGATCGAGCCAGCGGTTGTGCTGGCCGGGACCGCCCGCGCCCATCGTGACGAGGCCGAGCTTCAAGGTTCTTCTGGTCATTGCCGTAACTCCTTTGCCGGATGGTCGTTCGGTGATTGCAGCTGGCTCACAATCTGGCTCACAGGCGCCCCTTGAGCGTCAGCCCGTACATGCGCGGCTCGCCCAGAGCGCCCTGGACGATGCCGTTGGAAGCGCTGACGGAGAGCGTGTTGAAGTAGTTCTTGTTGAACAGGTTGCGTACCCACAGGGAGGCTTCCCAGCGGTCATCGGGATCGCGCACGCCGCCGTGCAGGCCGACCAGCGTGTAGCCGCGCACCCAGGTGAAGGGATCGAGGTTCACCGCCGCGTAGAAGCCCGAACGATAGCTGATGTCGCCGCCCGCGAAGGCATCGACGTTGCCCACCGAATACAGATATTCGGCGTTGCCGGTCAGGGCGAGGCGCGGTGCGCCCGAAGCGCGGCGGCCCGACAGATCCATCGAGGACAGGTAGGAATAGAGGAACTGCGAGGGCGCGTTGCGGTACGAGCGGTATTCCGCGTCGTTGTAGGTTCCCGCGACGCCGATGTTCAGCCCGTCGAACGGCTGGGCGCGGGCATCGACCTCGACACCGCGCGATCGCAGCTTGCCGACGTTGCTGATGTAGCCGACGGCAGGCGTCACTGCGTAGTTGACGAAGTTCGCCTGGTAATTGCTGACGTCGGCCCAGAACAGCGCGAGGTTGAATTCCGCCTTACCGCCCAGCAGGCGCGTCTTGATACCCAGTTCGTAGTTGTCGACCTTCTCTGGCCGCACGAAGATGTCCACGCCCAGTGACTGGCGCACAAGGTTGATGCCGGGCGACTTGTACCCGCGCGAATAAGACGCATAAGTATGGACGTCGCTCGAAACGTCGTAGGCGGCGATGGCGGTGCCGGACACGTTGCTGGTGTTGTCCGACGCGGTGTAGGCGCCCGCAGGCGCATAAGCGGCGCGCAGCGCGGCGACGGTGGACCGGATCGCCGGATCGAAGCTGGAAAGGAGCGCGTAATCGCCCGTGGCGTAGGCTTCATAAATGCCGGTCTTGTGCTCGTAAGTGTAGCGAAGACCGCCCGTCAGGCGCAGCGAGGGGGAGATGTTCCATGTCGCCTGCCCATAGGCCGCATAGCTGTGGGTCGCGGGAAGGACGTGATTGTACGATGTCAGGCCGTCGAACACGGCAGAGGGTAATGTCGATACCGATGCCGTCGGCGTGTTCGCGGTGGTCAGCCACGTTGTCGCGTCGCGGCCATAGCGGTTGATGACGTCGTCGTCGGCCTCCTGCCAGAAGAAGTAGAGCCCCGCAGTATAGTCGATGGTTTCGCCGCCCTTGGATGCGGCGCGCAGTTCCTGGCTGAACTGCTGCTGCTTGGTGGCCACCACGCTGTTGGTGATGACGTTGGCGCCGAACTGGTCGCCGTCGTAATTGGGCACCCATTTCCAGTTGCGGTATGCGGTGATCGAGGTCAGCGTCAGCGGGCCGACGTCCCAGTCCGCGCGGGCCTGGACACCCCAGCTGGGCATCTCGTCGTACTGCGAGGAGTCGATGTCGGTCTTGCGATCGAAAGCGTTGACGGTGCCCGGCGTGTATCCGACATCGGCGGCACGGCGGTAGAACCCCCGGACCTGCGCGCCGTTCGCCAGTGTCGTAGGCAGGACGCCGGCGATGCTGGTAAAGCCGACGTCGCCCTTCTGGATGCTGTAGTCCGCGATCAGGCGCAGCTTGAAGTCCGCACTCGGCTTGTAGAGCAGGTCGAACCGCGCGGCATGGTTGTCGAGGTTGTCCCAATGCTCGCGCTGGGTGGTGTTGTAGATCAACCCGTCGCGCCGATTGCGCAAGTATGAGATGCGGAACGCCAAGTCGTCGCTGACCACCCCGTTGTACGCGAAGTAGCCGCGCACCTGGTTGTAGTTGCCGTAGCTCAGCTCCGCCCGCGCTTCCTGCTGGAACTGCGGCTCGCGCGTGGTGATGTCGATCGCGCCCGCAACGGTGTTCTTGCCGAACAGGGTTCCCTGCGGCCCGCGAAGGACCTGAATACTTTCGATGTCGATCAGGTCGGTGATGACCGATCCGGTACGCGGCCGGTAGACGCCGTCCACATAGAGCCCGACGCCCTGTTCAAGCCCGTCGTTGGTGCCGCCGGCATTGGTGCCGATGCCGCGGATCGTGATCGTCTGGTTGCGGCCGCTGAAGCCCTGGATATTGAGGCTGGGGAGCTGTTGGACCACCTGCTTGAGCGAACTGACGCCCTGCGCCTCCAGCTGGCGGCTGGAAATGGCGGAAATCGCGATGGGAACGTCCTGCGCGCTTTCCGTGCGGTAGCGCGCCGTCACGGTGATTTCACCGATGTCTGCGCCATCGGGCGCTGCATCCGCCGGGCCGGCGGCTTCTTCGGCCGAAGCCACTTGAGGAAAAATTACCGCAGAGACTGCAATCGCGGACGCCGCGCTGGCGAGCAATCTGTGTCTTCTTCCAGAAAAAGTCCTACCGAACAACGCTTTCAAACCAACCCCCTCATTCGATGAATGCGGAGCGGTGTGACGGATATATGTCTACTTAATCAATAGACATAGTCTGAAGTCTATATGACTTTGGCTCAAGTGCGGCTTTTGCTTGTTCGGAGTGGCGAGAAGCTCTTAGCGAAAGCCCGGCGCATCCTTCGCCACCGCGCTATGCTGATGACGGCATTTGACAGGAGCAAGCGCATCATCCTTGCATGGATGACGTCGTCGATTGACCGAGGGGCCGGTTGTGCTGAACATCTATTCAGTCGGCAGCCCAAACCCTGGAGCACCGAACCATGTTAGATCAGGCGCTCTGCGAGAAAATCCACGAAAACCCTGACCCGGGCCGGTACATTCGCCCCGCCCATAAAAACAGCATGGATTGTTTCGATGTCGCCCGGATTATAGTCTTCCAATATCGCCACCAACTGGCCTGATGCCAGCTCGGGTTGGACACTGAACCGCCCCACGCGGGTAATGCCGACACCGTCGGCCGCGAGCTGGCCCAGCGTCTCACCATTGTTAGCTTCGATCGTGCCGCGAACGCTCAGCGCATAATCCCGCCCATCCTTGCGAAACGGCCAGACGGGTTCGGCCCGGCGGAAATTGAAGTTAAGGCAATTATGGCCATGCAGATCCTCTGGTATCGCCGGTGTGCCGTGGCGGTGCAGATAAGCCGGCGAAGCGACGATGACCCGGCCGTTTTCGCCCAGCTTGCGGGCGGTCAGCGGACTGTCGGTCAGGGGGCCAAAGCGGATCGCCACATCTGCCTGTCCTGCGGCGATGTCGACCAGCCGGTCGCTGAGGCTGATATCGACGATGATATGCGGATAAATCTGCGCAAACTCGCCGAGCAACGGCACGATGCACAGCCGGCCATGAGAATGGGCCGCGCTTACCCTCAGCCGCCCGCGCGGGGCGCCGCGATCGGCGATCGACTGTTCGGCTTCGTCGAGATCGGCGAGGATGCGCCGGGCGCTGCCGAGATAGGCCTGTCCCTCGGCCGTCGGCGTCAGGGCGCGGGTGGAGCGCAGCAACAGGCGAACTCCCAGCCGATCCTCGATCCGGTCCACCGCGCGGCTGACCGCCGAGGGCGTGAGGCCCAGCAGCCGGCCCGCAGCCGAGAAACTGCCTTCGGAGATCACCGCCGCGAAGGTTTCCAGCGCCCGTGCCCGATCGGCGTGGAAGGGCATCTTTTCATCCAATGCAAAGATCTTTCGCCTTTCGGCCCCCTAAACGGCGGCCATTGGCTATTCCATTTATGCGTGCATCACGGAATGAAAAGGGATCACGATGGAATATCGGCAACTGGGCGCATCGGGCCTGCGGGTACCGGCGCTGAGCTTCGGCACCGGTACGTTCGGCGGCTCCGGCCCCCTGTTCGGGGCCTGGGGCAATAGCGACGCGCAGGAAGCGCGCCGTCTGGTCGATATCTGCCTCGATGCCGGCATAACCCTGTTCGACACCGCCGATGTCTATTCGGGCGGCGCGTCGGAAGAAGTGCTGGGCGCGGCGATCAAGGGACGACGCGACGCAGTGCTGATCTCCACCAAGCTCGGTCTGCCGACCGGGGACGGCCCGGGCGATTGGGGCGTATCGCGCGGCCGGCTGATCCGCGGCGTGGAGGCGGCGCTGGACCGTCTCGGGACCGACTATATCGATCTGTTGCAACTCCATGCCTTCGACGCTTCGACCCCGGTGGAGGAATTGCTGGCGACGCTGGACGAACTCATCCGCGCAGGCAAGCTGCGCCATGTCGGCGTTTCCAACTATCCCGGCTGGCAGTTGATGAAGGCGCTGGGCGCGGCGGATCGCCATGGCTGGCCGCGCTTCGTGGCCCATCAAGTCTACTATTCGCTGATCGGCCGCGCCTACGAGGCGGACCTGATGCCGCTCGCGGCAGATCAAGGCGTGGGCGCACTGGTGTGGAGCCCGCTCGGCTGGGGACGCCTCACCGGCAAGATCCGGCGCAGCAGCCCGATCCCCGAAGGCAGCCGCCTACACCAGACCGCCATCTTCGCGCCGCCGGTGGAGGACGAACATCTCTACCGGGTCGTCGATGCGCTCGACGAGATATCTGTGGAAACCGGCAAGACGGTTCCACAGATCGCGCTCAACTGGCTGCTGCAGCGGCCCACGGTGTCGTCGGTCATCATCGGGGCACGTAACGAGGAGCAGTTGCGCCAGAACCTTTGCGCGGTGGGGTGGTCACTCACGGCAGAACAGGTCGCCCAGCTCGATCAGGCCAGCTATCGGATGCCCGCCTACCCCCATGCACCCTATCATCAACAGGATGGTTTCGCCCGCCTGAACCCGCCGCTTGTCTGACGGGAGGAGCATCATGAAGATCAATCCACCACTTCTCGCGCTGGCGGCTGGGGCGTTCGGCATCGGCGTCACCGAATTCGCGCCGATGGGCCTGCTGCCCGTCATCGCCGCCGACCTTGATGTCTCGATCCCTTCAGCCGGTCTGCTGATCAGTGCTTATGCGATCGGCGTGATGCTGGGCGCGCCGCTGATGACGCTGACCACCGGGCGATTGCCACGCCGCACCTTGCTGATTGTGCTGGCCGCGATCTTTACGGCGGGCAACCTGATGGCAGCGCTTTCCGGCAGTTATGGGATGCTGCTGTTCGCGCGGATCGTCACGTCGCTCAACCACGGCGCCTTCTTCGGCGTAGGATCGATCGTCGCTGCCAGCCTGGTCCCGCCCCAGCGGCAAGCCGGCGCGGTGGCCGCCATGTTCATGGGACTGACGATCGCCAATGTCGTCGGCGTGCCGCTGGCGACTTGGGCGGGCGAAGTCATGGGGTGGCGCTCGGCGTTCTGGGGCATTTCCGTGCTCGGTCTGCTGACTATCGCGGCGCTGCGGCTGACCTTGCCGGATATGCCTGCGCCAATGGACGGGGATGCACGCTCCGAACTGCGGGTGCTGATGCGTGGTCCAGTGCTGGCGGCGCTGGGCCTGACGGTGGTTGGTGCGAGCGCGATGTTCACCGTGTTCACCTATATCACCCCGATCCTGCGCGAGCAGACCCATGGCTCGATCGGTTTCGTGACGGCGATGCTGGTGGTCTACGGCGTGGGGCTGACCATCGGCAACTGGCTGGGCGGGCGCTTTGCGGACCGATCAGTCGACAGGACCTTGCTCGTGACGCTGGCGGCGCTCACGGCGATCCTCGTCGCCTTCGCCTTTGCCATGCCGTATGCGGGGCTGACGGCCGTGCTCATCTTCCTGTGGGGCATCGCCAGCTTCGCACTGGTCCCGCCGCTGCAGGTCCGCGTGATGAGTGCCGCCGCCGATGCACCGAACCTCGCTTCTTCGATGAACATCGGCGCCTTCAATCTCGGCAACGCGATCGGCGCCGGGCTGGGCGGAGGAGTAATTGCTGCAGGCTTCAGCCTGCCCATTGTCGCGATCGCTGGAGCGGCAGCGTCGGGCGTCGGCTTGCTCGCCGTGCTGATGAGCGCTCGAAAGTCTCCATCAAGTCATGTCGGGCTTCCTGAAGAGCTTTGCAGTGAAATGGGTTTAACTGAGGCGTGTGTACGAATGTCCCGGGCCAGCCCTTAAACGGTCAGATTGCTTACGGCCATCATGGACCTTCATGATGGCTAAGCAGAACGTCCGAACCCGGGGTTCGGAAATTGACGCCCGAATGACAGGAACGGGTCGTCCGTCGACAAAGCCGGTATTAGCAAAACCCAAATTCAGCTCGACTTTTCAGTACGCTGAATGGCTACGAATGACGCAGCGAAAACCGATATGCGAGGTCGATGTGTCGATCATTTCGGGGTTTGGCGCGCGGCGGGACGGTAGCGCTGGCAGTAGTTGGCCGCGCACAAGTGCGACCCGCCTTTCAACACCTTGCGGCCGATCCGCAGATCGGGCCGGGCCGGATCGAAGCTGTCCCTTAGCCTGGCACCGCGCGGGTTGCTGAGGGTGCAGCACGATTGCCCGCTCTTCTTTTTCGCGGGCGCCTCGGGCCGGTCGCTCCACCAGTCGCAGGTCCATTCCCACGTGTTGCCGATCATGTCGAACAGGCCGTAGCCGTTGGCGGCATAAGTCCCGACCGGAGAAGTCCGCTCCCACCCGTCGAGCATCTGGTTGGCGAAGGGGAACAGGCCCTGCCAGTAATTCGCCATCATCGCACCTCCGGGCGCGAGTTCGTCGCCCCAGGCATAGGCGGCGCCCTCCAGTCCGCCGCGTGCGGCGAATTCGAACTCCGCTTCGGTCGGCAGGGCCTTACCCGCCCATTTCGCGTAAGCCTCGGCATCGGCATAGGCGATCTGGACAACCGGATGATCCCATAGGCCAAGGCTGTCGATGTCGCTGTCCGGCCCCAGCGGATGGCGCCAGTCGGCACCAAATTCGAACCGCCACCAATTGCCCGGATTGGAGGTGTCCACCGGCGTCGCCGTCTTGTGAAAAACCAGCGACCCGGCCCGGTCCATGCCGGGCAGCATGCCGGGATAGTCCTTCGGATCGGGCGCGATCTCGGCGACGGTGGTGTATCCCGTCGCCTCGACGAATGCCGCGAACTGGCGATTGGTGACGGGCGTGGTGTCGATCCAGAAACCGTCGACCGAGACACGGCGCAGCGGCGCTTCCTCGGGATAGAATCGCTCCGACCCCATCGTGAAACTGCCGCCCGCGACCCAGGCCATACCGGGCCGCACCTGCATTCCGTCTTCGGCATCCTGATAGGCGGTGGTCATGTCAGATTTCGGTCCCGGCAAGCTTGAATCCGCCCTCCATGCCCGTCATCGGGTCAGATAGCCGGCCTCCACCGCAAGGCTGTGGCCGGTGACGTAGCTGGACGCATCGGAACACAGCCAGGCGCTGGCTTCGGCCACTTCCTCGGGCTTGCCGAAGCGGCCCAGCAGGCTGAGCGCCGGAGCGAAGTCGGCTTCGGTGTGGCCGCTGGCATCCAGCGCGCCGCGCAGCATCGGCGTGTCGATCGCGCCGGGAAGCACGGCGTTCACGCGGATTCCCTGCGGTGCGTATTCGAGGCTGCCGGTCTTGGTCAGGCCGATGACCCCGTGCTTGGCCGCCACGTAGGCCGAGTTACCCGGCTGCGGCCGCACCGAACTGACCGAGCCGACATTGACGATAGCGCCGCCTCCGCCCTGCCCGATGAACTGGCGGATCTGGTATTTCATGCAGAGCATCACCGCGCGCAGATCGATGCGGATGACGCGGTCCCACACGTCCATGTCGGCCTCGGCGATGGGCAGCGTGTCCGGCGTGACCGCAGCGTTGTTCACCGCGCAGTCCAGGCGCCCGAAAGCCGATACCGCGCCCGCGACAAGGTCGCGCACTTGCGCCTCCTCACCGACGTCGCAGTGGATGAACCGGGCCTCGCCGCCGGCGGAGAGGATCGCGGCGACGGTCTCCTCGCCCGCTCCGGCATTGATGTCGGAGACGATCACCCTTGCGCCGTACCCTGCGAAGACCCGGGCAGTCGCCGCGCCCATACCCATTCCGGCACCCGTGACGATCGCCACTTTGCCGTCCAGCCGATTGCGCGCGTTGTCGGTCATGATCTTCGTCCTCTTCCCGGTCGGCCGGATCGGTCCGGCCTGTTACTGCTTTCATCGGAAGCGCCGCCACGCATGTCGCCTGACAACAGGGCTAGGGCTTCATGTTTTGCAACTGGCCTCCAGCGCGACCGTGGCCATGTCCAGCGCGATGTCGAAGCGCTGGCGGAAGCGTTCGGGGTCGCGCTTCGGCAGGTTCTCGTTGTCCGAGAGTACCATCATGTTGATGACCACCAGATAGGCTAGCGCGATGCGGTAATCGCCCAGGTACGGGTCTTCCGCATCGACGATCGCATTTATGTGATTGATGGTCGTGCGCAGGTTCCGGCTGAGATCGGGGCGATTGTCAGCGGCGTGCATGATCCCGGCGGGGCGCTGCTGCTGCAGATACTTGCTCATGAACGCCGCATACGTGTGGCGGCCCTGATCGTCGGTCAGGTCGAGGATCGGCTCACACAGGATGCGAAGCAGGGTTCTCAGGTCGAAACTGCCGCCGCTGCGCTCGACTTCGGCCAGCGCCGCGCCGCGCGCCGGTTCCATCTGCCACACACGCCAGGCGAAGATCGCCTGCACCAGCGTGTCCCGGTTACCGAAGTGGTACTGCACCGCATTGGTGTTCCGGTTGCCCGCAAGCTGGGCGATCTCGCGGAACGACACGCTCTCGATCGAGCGCGTGGCATAGAGCGATTCGGCGGCGGCGATGATGCGGATCTTTGCATCGTCGGCGAAATGAAGCGGCGGGTCGGTCACCTTGCGATCCGTACACGAGCCGGGTGCGAATTCCAGTTCGCGCAGCATTTCCGGCAATCCTCCTTCGCGCCCGTCCATCCGCGATACCCGATGTGCCGCCAATGGACGCCTGACAATTAAAACAGGTGCGTTATATTGATTAACGCATATGTTTTAAACACTGGTCGCGAACTGGGTGGCGGCCTAGAAGAAAAATCGGGAGAAGAACCTCATGCCTCGACAGGATCGGGCCGTGCCCGCTCGCCTTCGCGAATTGCGCCGTGCGCTGCTGCTGACCGCTTCGGCGGGCCTTGCGCTTGGCTGCGCTCCGGCCGCCTTCGCGCAGGATTCGCAGCAGACCACCTCTCAGGAAGGCGGCATCGGCGACATCATCGTCACAGCGCGCAAGCGGCAGGAAACCACGCAGGACGTGCCGGTCGCCGTCGTCGCGATCAGTGCCGAGAAGATGCAGCAATACGACCTGTCGAACCTAGAGCGCGTCGCCGCGATGACGCCTTCGTTCTCGATCGGGCGCACGCCTTCGGGTTCGGGTGCGACGCTGGTGCTGCGCGGGATCGGCTCCAACACCACCTCGATCGGGCTGGAGCAGTCGGTCGCGGTGATCGTCGACGGGGCCTATTACGGGCAGGGCCGCACGATCAACGAAGGCTTCTTCGACCTTGGCCGACTGGAAATCCTGAAAGGCCCGCAGGCGCTGTTCTTCGGCAAGAACGCGACGGCGGGCGTCGTCTCGATCACCACGGCGGACCCCGGCGACAAGCTGGAAGTGATCGCGCGCGGCGGCTACGAATTCGCGGCGAAGCAGGTCTACGGCGAGGCGATCGTCTCCACCCCGCTGAGCGACACGCTGGGCATCCGCGTGGCGGCACGCGCCAGCAAGCAGTTCGACGGCTACTACAAGCAGGTCGGCACGACGCAGACCTACCCCACGCTGGATCGCACTTCGACCTCGCAAGTGGTCACGCCGACACTGCACACCTCGGATGCCGCCGGAGACGGGCGCTCCAAGGAAGCCTATGTGCGCGCCACACTGAAGTGGGAGCCGACCGACACGCTGACCGCCGTGCTCAAGGCCAATTACGGCGTGAACGACAGCAACAACCCCAGCGCCGGTTCGGTGCTGTACTACTGCCCCACGGGCGCCTCGGCGGGCAATCCGGCCATCCGTTGCGGACGCCGCTTCGAATCCTCGGCCAACCGCACACCGCTCGATATCGCCGCGACCCAGCCTTATGCCAACAAGGACGGCGCGCAGGGCAACCAGTACAAGTCGTGGGCGGTCAACCTCGGGCTGACATGGGCGCTCGACGACCTGACGATCTCGTCGGTCACCAACTACAACTGGAACCGCAACACCTTTCAGTTCGACGGCGACAGCCTTTCACGATCGGGTGCACCGGGCGTATTCGCGACCGAGGATTCCAGCTTCCATGCCTTCTCGCAGGAAGTGCGCGCGCAGACCAGCACCGGCAGCTTCTGGGATGCGATGATCGGCGGCTACTACCAGTCCACCATGCGCGATTACGATGCATGGACGGCCTCGGGCGGGCTTGAGAACAGCGCCGCGACGCCGGGCTATCGTCGCTATCTCGCCAATTCCAAGGACTCGCAGACCAGGGGCGAGACATACGCGATGTTCGGCCAGTTGATCCTGCGGCCGATCCAGAACGTCGAGGTCGCGGGCGGCGTGCGCTATACCTCGGAGAGCAAGGACAGCTACTTCCTCCAGCCCTATTCGCACCCGATCCGCGTGGCGCAGGGCATCTTCCTGCCGGGCGTGACGCTGAACTCGAACCAGGATTTCGAGGACTGGTCGCCCGAAGCCACGGTGACGTGGAAGCCGAGCGCGGACATCACCGTCTACGGCGCCTACAAGACCGCCTACAAGTCCGGCGGCTTCTCAAACTCGGGTATCTACAGCCCCAGCGCCGGCCTCGCCGACTTCGAGTTTGATCCGGAGAAGGCCAAAGGCTTCGAGGCAGGCATCAAGACCACGCTGCTCGACCGCCAGCTGCGCCTGAACCTGACCGCCTACAACTTCAGGTACAACAACCTGCAGCTGGACTTCTTCCGGTCGGACATCTTCGCCTTCACCACCATCAATGCCGGGTCGGCGCGGACCAAGGGCGTGGAGCTGGAGTTCGAAGTGGCCCCGCGCGCGCTTGACGGCTTCAACCTGCACGGCAGCGTCAACTACAACCGCGCGCGCTACGGCGATGCGCCCGGCGCGCCGTGCTGGGCCGGGCAGACGCGGGGCGAGGGCTGCAATCTGGTCTATGTCGCGGCCACCGACAGCTCGCGTCCGTTCGATCCGGCGACCGACACGGCCGCCAACCGCCAGAACCTGCGCGGGCAAGTCACCGCCAACGCGCCGGAATGGACCGGTAACCTCGGCGCCTCGTACGAAGCGCTGATGGAGAGCGGGGCGAAGTTCGCCTTCGGTCTTGATGCCCGATACAGCGGCAGCTACCTCGCTTCGGCCTTCGGCAATCCCTATACGAAGCAGCACCGCTACGTGTCGCTCGACGGGTCGATATCGTTCACTACGGCGGACGAGCACTGGCAGCTGCAGCTCATCGGCAAGAACCTGACCAATCGCTGGTACGCCATCGGCGGCACCGATGCGCCGAACACCGGATCGGGCACCGGCACCCTTGCGGGCGTCGTCGCCGACCAGATCGGCTACGCCAGCGTGCCCCGCACCGTCCAGGCGCAAGTCACCTTCCGCTACTGATCCCCCCAAATCCTCCCCCTCGGGCTTCGGCATGTCCGAAGCCCGCCCTTTTTCCGTGGGGAGGGCACCGAGAAGGATGCAATCATGAACAGGCCGTCGCAGATCCTCGCCGCGCTCCTCGCGACTTCCACGCTCGTCTGCTCGTCCGCAGGCTTCGCGCAGGTCGCTGCCGACACTGTGGGCCGCACCGTCGAGACCACGCACGCACCGCGCTGGCCGAGCGAGCCGGCCGCGCCCAGGGGGGCGCCGAACGTCCTGCTCATCATGACCGACGATGTCGGCTACGGCGTCACCAGCGCCTACGGCGGCCCGGTCGATACCCCCAATTTCGAGGCACTGGCGAAGCAGGGCCTGCGCTATACCCGCTTCAATACGACCGCGCTGTGCTCGCCCACGCGCGCCTCGCTGCTGACCGGGCGCCTGCCACAGAACGTCAACATGGGCAACGTCACCAACCTGCCCACCGGTTACGACGGCTACACCACCGTCATCCCCAAAAGCGCGGCGACGGTCGCCGAGACGCTCAAGGAAGCGGGCTACAACACCGCGATGTTCGGCAAGGGCCACATCACCCCCGAATGGGAAATGAGCCCCGCCGGGCCCTTCGATCGCTGGCCTACCGGCCTCGGCTTCGAGTATTTCTACGGCTTCCTTTCGGCGGATACCTCGCTGTGGAACCCCAACCTCGTCGAGAACGAGAAGCCGGTTGAGCAGCCCGACCAGCCGGGTTACCACTTCGAGCGCGACATCGCCGACCACGCGATCGGCTGGCTCCAGCGGCACAAGGCCAGCGCGCCGGACAAGCCGTTCTTCATGTATTACGCCTCGGGCGCCGCGCACACGCCGCATCAGGCGCCGCAGGAATGGCTCGACAAGTACAAGGGCAAGTTCGACCAGGGCTGGGACAAGGTCCGCGAGGCAACCTTCCGGCGCCAGAAGGCGATGGGCTTGATCCCGAAGGATTCCGTGCTCTCCCCGCGCCCGGCATCGCTGCCTGCTTGGAATTCGCTCGATGCCGAGCATCGAAAGGTCTACGCCCGGCTGATGGAGGCCTATGCCGCCACCGTCGCTTATGCCGATCATGAGACCGGCCGCCTGATCCAGTCGCTGAAGGACAGCGGCCAGTACGACAACACGATGATCGTCTATATCGAGGGCGACAACGGATCGAGCGCCGAAGGCGGCCTCGACGGCCTTGCCTTCGAACAGTCCGCGATCACCGGGCACAAGGAGACCTTCGCCGAACTCGCCTCGCACTACGACGAGATTGGCGGGCCTTACGTCTACAACCACTTCAACGCTGCATGGGCCTGGGCGATGAACAGCCCCTATCCGTGGTGGAAGCAGATCGCCTCGCAGGCGGGCGGCACGCGCAACGGCATGGTCGTGTCATGGCCCGCGCGCATCCGCGACGGCGGCACCTTCCGCGGCCAGTACGCCCACGTCAGCGACGTCGCGCCGACGATCCTGGAAGCCGCAGGCGTCAAGGCTCCCGAAACCGTGCAGGGCGTGAAGCAGCAGCCGATCGACGGCATCAGCCTCGCCTACAGCTTCGCGGCACCCAAGGCCCCATCCGCAAGGCGCACGCAAATCTACGAGATGATGGAGAACTTCGGCATCTACCACGATGGCTGGATGGCGGGCACGCTGCCCAAGCGCATGGCCTGGGAAGTGGGCGTGGGCGAGGACCGCAAGCTCGGCGTCGGCCCGGAGAACCGCAAGTGGACCCTGTTCAACCTCGACAGGGACTTTACCACCGCCAACGACCTTGCAGCGAAGAATCCGGCGAAGCTCAAGGAACTGCAGGATCTGTTCTGGAAGGAGGCGGCGGCCAACAACATCCTGCCGATCCACGACTACAGCCAGGGTGCCGAGGGCCGTCCGACGCTTGGCGGCAACCGCACCGAGTTCACCTATCTCGCCCCGCTCAGCCATCTGAACGAGGACGCCGCGCCGCACACCATCGGCAAATCCTTCACGATCGACGCCGACGTGGATCTGCCCGCAGGGGCGCAGGGCGTGCTGGTGACGCAGGGCGGGCGCTTCGGCGGCTATGCCTTCTACCTGAAGGACGGGGTGCCAGTGTTCCACTACAATGCGGTGGGGACTGACCAGTTCGCCATCCGCGCGGCGGAACCGGTTACGGCAGGTCACCATACCCTGACTGCGGCTTTCCAAGCGGACAAGCAGGAGCTGGGTTCGGGCGGCACGCTGACGATCAGCATCGATGGTAAGCCGGTTAGCAGCGGGCGGATCGGGCGCACGATCCGGGGCTGGATGTCTCATACCGAGGGGTTCGACGTCGGCATGGACACCATCACCCCGGTAAACGGCGACTACACGATCGCGAGCAGCCGGTTCTCGGGGACGCTTCGCAAACTCGAGTTCAAGCTGAAGTAACTTTTATATGTGGGGCGATACCGCATTCGAAGCGCCGTTCCGCACTTTGGGCAAGATCGATCAGGGGCCGTACTTCGCGGTCAAGATGGAAGCTGGCGGGCTGGGCACTGCAGGCGGTCGCAAGACCAACGCCGAAGCTCAGGTTATCGACTGGAGCGGCAACCCGATCCCCGGTTTTACGCTACGGGCAACGCGATGGCGGCGGTGCTGGGCGACGTCTACGGCGGAGCGGGCGGCACATTAGGGCCAGGCATGACCTTCGGTTACATCGCTGGACGTAATTTGGGAGAGCATATTTCCAATCACTGAGATATCCAGCGCCGATAAGGGGAAGCAGATTGCTAATGCACTTTGCTGCCCGCGACTTGGCCCCATCTACGGCGAGCCATGGGCACCATGATAAGAAACCGGACTTTCCGAACCTAGTAGCGAAAAATTGGCCGCTGAGCGGCCGGAATGGGTCGGTGCCAGTCTCTTGGACACTGAAAACTCTAACCGAGGTTGCATCCGTGGATCAGTGGCGCGGGCGAACAGACACTACGCATAAATTCTGTCCTGCCTGAGCATGAGGGGCAGCCCAGACAATTTGCACTAATCGGCGCTGGCAAATGCCGCTTTGGGCCAATTCCTGCGTTCAGGGGCGCATTTCTGTCGGTTCGGCACTTCAGTGCCCTCGCCATTGAAGGCCAGGCGCGATCCTGCAAATCTTTGGATGAAGGGCGATGGCCTTGCAGGCGATCATTTTCCCCACGAGTTCATGGAGCTGGATTTTTGGTATCCGGTCCGCCGAAATGAAGGAGGCACCAAGCAGGATTTGAACAAAAAACCCTGATATACCAATCTGTTGCAAAAATGTGCAATGTGCGGAATTCGGATTATAAATCACTCTCGAACCCCATCTAATTGAAAACAATCAGATTTCTGGGGCTGGAAAAGTGTGGCTCCCCGAGTAGGATTCGAACCTACGGCCATTCGATTAACAGTCGAATGCTCTACCGCTGAGCTATCGGGGAGCAGCCTGTCAGTGTTACCACCGCCGGGCAGGGGTGCGCCAATAACAGCTTCATCGGCCTTGGCAACCCCGTGATGCAGAAAATCTGATCTATTTTCGAAATTTCTTCCCTCAGACCTGGAACTGCTCGGCGAAGATCCGCTCCTCCAGCGTGAAGCCGGGGTCGAACAGCAGGGTCAGCTCCTTTTCCGCCGTCGCGCTGATCCGCACGATGGCGACGTCGCGCACTTCCTTGTGGTCGGCGACGGCGGCGACGGGGCGCTTGCCGGGCTCGAGAATACGCAGCTCCACGCTCGCGCTTTCCGGCAGGATCGCGCCCTTCCAGCGGCGGGGCCGGAACGGGTTGAGCGGCGTCATCGCCACCATGCGCGAACCCAGCGGGAGAATCGGGCCATGGGCCGAGAGGTTGTATGCGGTGGAGCCCACCGGCGTCGCCAGCAGGATGCCATCGCCCGCCAGTTCCTCCATGCGAACCCGGCCGTTGATGCGGACTTCGATCTTCGCGGTCTGGCGCGTCTCGCGCAGCAGGGAGACTTCGTTGAAGGCATAGTAGCTGAACTTGCTGCCGTTCTGCGTCACGGCATCCATGCACAGAGGGCGCACGGGGACCGGATGCGCTTCGGCCACGCGCCGGGCAATGGTCTCGCCATCCTCGAGCGGGCCGTTCATCAGGAATCCCAGCGTGCCCAGGTTCATCCCGTAGACCGGCTTGATCGAATCATGGTCCAGCAATTCGTGCAGCACGTGCAGCAGGAAGCCGTCTCCGCCCAGCACGACCAGCACGTCGGCCTCCTGCGAGGACACCCATGGATGCGAATCGCGCAGGAGCATGGCCCCGGCCTGGGCCTTGGCGCTGTCCGAGACGATGAGCGCCAGCTTCACGTCTTTCCCCATCATGTTTTCCGAAGGTCCCATTCCGGGACCGGGGCTCGCGAATTTTGAAGGGTTTTGCAAGGGGTTTGGGTTATGGCGGCGTGATGGGCGTTAAACTGAACGATGCAGGCATGAAAGATCGGGTCCGCAATCCTGCGAAGCGGATCGAGGATCGTCTGTCCGGCATTCCCGGGCTCGACGCAGTCCACGATCGCATCGCTGCGTGGCGCGAAGACCCGGCGCTGATGCCGCACATGGCGCATGTCCACGCCATGCTGCTCAGCCTGCGCCGCCTCGATGCGATCAACATGGCTTATGGCGAGGCCGCGGGCGACGGCGCGCTGGAGGAAGTCGCCGCGCGCATCGGCCACTTCGCGGAACAGGAACTCGACGGCCCCTGGTTGCTGGCGCGGGCAGGGGGCGGCAGCTTCCTTCTCGTCGCTAACGAGGCCTGCAGCCGCGAGCGCTGGCAGCTTGTGGCGGACCAGCTGGCCGACATGATCGCGCGGCCGATCCCGGTCAGCACCGGCATGCTGCGCCTTTCCCCCCGTGTCGCGCTGATCCGCGCGCTGACCGGCGAGAGCGTCGAATCGATGCTCGACCGTCTCGGCCACGCGCTGGGCGAGGCCTACGAGCAGGCCGGCACCCGCCTCGCCTGGGCCGATGGCGAGGTGACCCCGCCCGGCCGCTCGGCGCAGCAGCTGGAGGCCGATCTCCTCGTCGCCATCGACCGCGACGAGATCGAAGTACTGTTCCAGCCCCAGTTCAACCTTGCCGACGACCGCCTGACCGGCGCCGAGGCGCTCGCCCGCTGGAACCACCCGGAACTCGGCCGTATCGGCGCCGGCGCGCTGTTCGCCATCGCCGAGCGCGCCGACCACATCGGGCCATTGTCCCGCCACATCGCCCGCAAGGCGATGTTCGCCGCCCGGGCATGGCCGGGCCAGCTGCGGCTCTCGATCAACGTGACGCCCGCCGACCTCGCCTTCGCCAGCTATACCCGGCAGATGTTCGAGCTGATCCGCGAGACCGGCTTCCCGCTGCGGCAGCTGACGCTGGAGATCACCGAGCAGGCCCTCATCGCCGACATCGAGATGGTTGCGCAGACGATGGCGGAATTTTCGGCGCAGGGCATCCGCATCGCGTTGGACGACTTCGGGGCGGGGTTCTGCAACTTCCGCTACCTGAAGGTGCTGCCGATCCACTACCTGAAGCTCGACCGTTCGATGATCGACGGCGTGACCACCGACCGCCGCGACGTGGCGGTACTGCGCGCGATCGTGGCGATGGCGAAGGCGCTGGATCTCGAAGTGATCGCCGAAGGGATCGAGGAAGAAGGCCAGCGTGAGGTCGCAGCGCGCGAGGGGTGCGCGTATTTTCAGGGGTTCCTGCGGGCGCAGCCTATGAGTGCGGCGATGTTTGCGAAGCTGGCCCGGGCTGAAGGGAAGAAGGATAAGAGCAGGGGAGCATAGCCCCCCTGCACCCCCGATACCTGTCGGTGTGGCGCGTCCAGCGGCGTGGGGTGCGCATTGCGGGCTGATTCATAGCCTGCGGCGCCTTATCTCGTCATTGCGAGCGTAGCGAAGCAATCCAGAGCGGCTTGAAACTGCCCTGGATTGCTTCGCTACGCTCGCAATGACGAAGTGGAAAAAGTGCCACAGGCCGTAATGCCGATTTTGCAATTTCAGAACGCCGAAGCTGCGCGCGCTACCTTGACATTTCACGGGGTGCAGGGGTGGTAAACTCCTGCATAATCACCCCTTCCGCGCCACTGCACTCAAGCCCTTGGTCAGCTGCAGCAACCCGTTGAGCCGGCTCTTCGGATCGCCCCACGCCCGTTGCAGGACCAGCTTGTTGTCCGGCCGCAGCTTTACCGCGCCGTTCAGCCGCTCGGCATAGGCGATCAACCCAACCGGGTTCGGGAAGCTGTCGTTGTGGAAGCTCACCAAAGTCCCGCGCGGGCCCACGTCGATCTTGGCGATGTGCGCCTCGATCGCCTGCCGCTTGATCTGGATCAGCTGCACGAGGTTCGCGGTCGGTTGGGGCAGGGGGCCGAAGCGGTCGATCATCTCGGCGGAGAGCGATTCTATCTCCGCGCGCGAATCCGCATCGTTCAGGCGGCGGTAGAGCGCCATGCGGACGGCGAGGTCCGGTACGTACTCTTCCGGGATCATGATCGGCGCTTCGACTGTGATCTGCGGGGACAGGCCCGAGGTGTCCTTCTCCAGCCCGACGCCGCCCGCGCGCGCGGCGAGGATCGCGTCCTCCAGCATCGACTGGTAGAGTTCGAAGCCGACTTCGCGAATGTGGCCGGATTGCTCGTCACCAAGGAGATTGCCCGCGCCGCGAATGTCGAGGTCGTGGCTGGCGAGCTGGAAGCCTGCGCCGAGCGAATCGAGATCGCCCAGCACCTTGAGGCGCTTTTCGGCCACTTCGGACAAGGCGCGGTCGGGCGGGGTCGTCAGATAGGCATAGGCGCGCAGCTTGGATCGGCCCACGCGGCCGCGCAGCTGGTAGAGCTGGGCGAGGCCGAAGCGGTCGGCGCGGTGGATGATGATCGTGTTGGCGCGCGGAATGTCGATGCCGCTTTCCACGATCGTGGTGGAGAGCAGCACCTCGTACTTGCCCTCGTAGAAGGCGCTCATGCGCTCTTCCACGTCGCCCGCGCTCATCTGGCCGTGGGCGGAGATGTACTTCACCTCGGGCACGTTCTTGTGCAGCCAGTCCTCGATCTCGGGCATGTCGGAGATGCGGGGGACGACGATGAAGCTCTGGCCGCCGCGGTGGTGTTCGCGCAGCAGGGCCTCGCGCATCACCATCTCGTCCCATTCCATCACGTACGTGCGCACCGCGAGGCGGTCGACCGGTGGGGTCTGGATGGTGGAGAGTTCGCGCAGGCCCGACATGGCCATCTGCAGCGTGCGCGGGATCGGCGTGGCGGTGAGCGTCAGGACGTGCACGTCGGCGCGAAGCTGCTTGAGCTTCTCCTTGTGGTTCACGCCGAAGCGCTGTTCCTCGTCGACGATGACGAGGCCAAGGCGCTTGAAGCTGACCGTCTTGGAGAGGATCGCGTGCGTGCCGCAGACCACGTCCATGGTGCCGTCCGCCAGCCCGTCGCGGGTGGCCTTGGCTTCCTTTTCGGGCACGAGGCGCGAGAGGCGGCCGACGTTGAGCGGGAAGCCCGCGAACCGGTCCGCGAAGCCGGAGAAGTGCTGGCGCGCCAGCAGCGTGGTGGGCGCGACGACGGCGACTTGCTGGCCCGCCATCGCCGCGACGAAGGCGGCGCGCAGGGCCACTTCGGTCTTGCCGAAGCCAACGTCGCCGCAGACGAGGCGATCCATCGGGCGGCCGCTGGAGAGGTCTTCCAGCGTATCGGCGATCGCTGCTTCCTGGTCCTCGGTTTCCTGCCAGGGGAAGCGGTCGACGAACTGGTTGAAGCTCGATTCCTCGGCGACGAGCGCGGGCGCCTCGCGCAGTGCGCGTTCGGCGGCGGTCTTCATCAGTTCACCCGCGATCTCGCGGATGCGCTCCTTCAGGCGGGCGCGGCGCTTCTGCCAAGCCTCGCCGCCCAGCTTGTCGAGCAGGGCGCCTTCCGCCTCGCTGCCGTAGCGCGAGAGGACGTCGAGGTTCTCGACCGGGATATAGAGCTTGTCGCCGCCGGAGTAGGTCAGCATTACGCAGTCGTGCGGGCTCTTGCCGACTGGGATCGACTGCAGGCCTTCGTACCGGCCGATGCCATGATCCATGTGGACGACGAGATCGCCCGGCGTCAGCGCCGCGAGTTCGGCGAGGAAGGCGTCGGAATCCTTCTTCTTTTTCTTCCGGCGGACGAGGCGGTCGCCAAGGATGTCCTGCTCGGTGATGACTTCGACGGAATCGTTGGAGAAACCGGTCTCCAGCGGCAGCACCAGCGCGGCGGAGCGACCCTGCACGGCAAGGCCCAGCGCTTCCTGCCAGGTCTCCGCGACGCGCGGCTCCGGGCCTTTCGCTTCGCCGAGGATCGAGACGAGGCGGGCGCGGCTGCCGGGCGAGTAGGCGGCGAGGATCGCCTTGCGGCCCGACTTGGCGATGGCGTGGAGGTGCTTGGCGGCGGCCTCGTAGGCATTGTCTCCTCGCGCGCGCTCGGGGGCGAAATCGCGTGCGTTGCCGAAGCCGAAGTCGATCACCTTGCCGCTTTCCGGCTGGGCGAAGGGATCGGCGCGGTGGACGGGGTGGGCGGCGATCAGTTCGTCCAGCTCGTCCTTGCCGAGATAGAGCGAATCGGTCGCCAGCGGGCGGTAGGAGCCGGCCTTCTGGCCCGAGGTTTCGAGGCGGGCCTTGTGGTAGTCCGCGATGTCGGTGACGCGCTCGTCCACGGCGCCGATCGCGGCGGTGTCCATCACGATCAGGTCATCGGGGCCGAGGTGGTCGAACAGGGTGACCAGCCGGTCCTCGAACAGCGGTAGCCAGTGCTCCATGCCGGCAAGGCGGCGCCCGTCGCTGACCGCCTGGTAGAGCGGGTCGGCCGTGGCGTTGGTGCCGAACATCTCGCGGTAGCGGGTGCGGAAGCGCTTGACGGTGTCCTCGTCCATCAGAGCTTCGCTGGCGGGCAGCAGCAGGTGGTCGGGTACGGTGCCGCTGGAGCGCTGGGTGCCGGTGTCGAACAGGCGCAGCGTTTCCAGCTCGTCCCCGAAGAAGTCGAGGCGCAGGCCGCCTTCGAGGCCGCTCGGCACGATGTCGAAGATCGAGCCGCGCACCGCGAACTCGCCCGCGTCGATCGCGGTGTCGGTGCGCTGGTAGCCCTGGCGGCGCAGCAGGCCGATCAGGCTTTCGTGGCCGATCTCCATGCCGGGCTTGAGCAAGCGCACCGATTCGCGGATGCGGAACGGGGTGAGCACGCGCTGGAGCAGGGCATTGGTGGTGGTCACAAGAAGCTGCGGCCCCTGTCGCTTCAACTGCAACGCATGGAGCGCGGCGAGGCGGCGGGCGCTGACCGACAGCGCGGGGCTGGCGCGGTCGTAGGGCAGGCAGTCCCACGCGGGAAACTCGATGACCTCCAGTTCGGGCGCGAAGAACTGCGCGGCGCTGGCGACGGCGCTCATCGCCTGGTCGTTGTCCGCGACGAAGACGGCGCGGCCTTTCGGAGCAATGGCGCGGGCAAGGTCGGCCATGACCAGCGGCTGCGAACCGCGAGTGACCGAGGCGAGGGTCAACGGCGCCGAGGCCGTGATGATGCGGGAGAAATCAGTCATGACAGGGGTGATTGGCGGGATATGCGGCGCCGCGCGGAAATACAATCGTCTTCCCGCGTCGTCCCGGACTTGATCCGGGACCGCCGGCGGTCTTTAGGTAGGAGCTTGCTGCGCGCGCCGATGAGGTGGGCGGTTCACCGCCAGCGGTCCCGGATCAAGTCCGGGACGACGAGAGGAGAAAGCAATGCAAGGCAAGCGCGTACTGATAACCGGCGCTTCGAGCGGCCTCGGCCGCCACTTCGCGCAAGTCCTGAGCGCCGCCGGTGCGCATGTCGTGCTCGCGGCCCGGCGCATGGATGCGCTGGAGGAACTGGCCGCCGAAATCGGCGATGCCACCTGCGTATCCCTCGACGTCACCGACCCAGCCAGCATCCGCGAAGCCGTCCTTCAGGCTGGCCCCATCGACGTGCTGGTCAATAACGCGGGCGTGTCCAGCGCCCAGCCGGTGCTCGATGCGACGGTGGAGGACTACGACCACATCATGAGCGCGAACCTGCGCGGCGCCTTCCTCGTCGCCACCGAAGTCGCGAGGCGCATGCGCGATCGGGGAGAAGGAGGGGCAATCGTCAACATCGCCTCGATCCTCGGGCTCGCGCAAGGCGGGCAACTAGCGGTCTATGCGATGAGCAAGGCAGGCGTGGTGCAGATGACCAAACAGATGGCGCTGGAACTGGCGCGATATGGTATCCGCGTGAATGCACTGGCGCCGGGCTATTTCGCCACGGACATGAACCGAGATTTCCTCTCCAGCAAGTTGGGCGAGGCGATGTCCAAGCGCATTCCGCAGCGGCGCTTCGGTAATTTCGAGGATCTCGAGGGGCCGCTCATGCTGCTGTGCTCGGATGCCTCGCGCTACATGACCGGGGTGGTGATCCCGGTCGATGGCGGGCACCTGCTGGGCGGTCTCTAGTCGCGCCCGTTCAGTCTCTCGGAATCTCGACGTAATCGAGCTTCATCATCCTATCGATCATCGGCCCGCGATATTCCTCGGGCACGGACATCGTGCCGAGCGCCCAGCCCATGATATCGACATCTTCCTCTTCGATGATGGTCTCGAACAGGGTGATGTCCTCGTCCGACCATTCGGCATGGAAGCGGTCGAAGAAGCAGCCGATCATGTAGTCGGCCTCGCGGGTGCCGCGATGCCAGGCGCGGAACTTGAGGCGGGCGAGGCGGGGTGAAAGTTCGCTCATGCCCGCGCCGTTACAATGCGGTGTCAGGCTCGGCAACTCCTGTAGTGCGAAGCGGAGGGGGCTTCGACAGGCTCAGCCTGAGCGGAATAGGGAAGTTTATACTCACCTCCGCTCACCCTGAGCTTGTCGAAGGGTCAGGCACGGCCTGTCGAAGCCCCTCGATCAAAGATCAGCCATGCAGGATGCGGGTGATCTCCTGCGCGGGACGTCCGGCGAGGTTCTTGGGCACTTCGGCCACCAGCACGTCCTTGAGCTGCTTGTGATAATGCCTGCGCATCTCGCCCAGCGAGCGCGGGTCGGCAACGACCACCAGCTGGTCGATTTCACGCGAAAGCACCTGGCTGTTCAGCCATCCCGTTACCGCCGCGACGTGGGCGCTTTCATCGAGCGCGTCGTTGCTGCCGTCGCCGGTGCGGGCCTGATGACGTGTGGGGCCGTCGAGACGGCGGGCGCCAGCGCTGAAGTTGGTGGCCTCGAGTTCGGGTACGTCCATCGCCGCCAGTCGGGGTTCGGCTTCCGCCCCCGTGTTGCGATAGAGTTCGAAGTTCTCTCCGTCGACGATCGCGAACACGGTTCCGTTCGGCAAGAGCATGGGCTTCTCCTTCATTGTTACAGGGGAGCCAACCGCACGATGACGGACAAGGTTCCGCCCGCTCTGGCGAAACGGTCCCCACTCGCGTCGAGATTTATGAAAATCCGCGAATTGCGGATTTTGCGGCACCGGCCCACGCCCCCACCCGACCTCCCATTAAGTATACTTCCGTGGGAGGTCGGGTGGGGGCGTGGGCCGGTGCCGCGGTGAAAATGCGCTTTTGCGCATTTTCCAAGCAAGCCTTAAGAGGCGCTCGTCATGCGGCCTGAAGCTCTCAATTCCCTGTTCGTCGAAGTCGAGGCGCTCGAAGGCGTCGGTCCCAAGCTGCGCAAGCCGCTGGAAAAGCTGGGGCTTACCCGGATCAGGGATCTTGCGTATCACTTGCCCGACCGCTTCGTGGAACGGCGCGCGATCACCAACCTCGACGAGGCGGGCGTGGGCGAGAACGTCATCGTCGCGCTCACCGTGCGTGAATACCGCTCGCCCAGCGGGCGCGGCCCGTTCCGGGTGATCGCCGAGGACGCGGCGGGCAACATTTGCACCGTCACATACTTCGGCCGCGCGTCCTATACGGGCAAGAAGCAGCTGCCCATCGGCGAGACGCGCTGGGTGGCCGGGCGGATCGACCAGTACGGCCAGATGCTGCAGATCGTGCATCCCGAGCATGTGTCGGAGGATTCGTCCGCGCCGATCAGGCAATTGTGCGAGGCGGTCTATCCTCTGTCCGAAGGTCTGACGCAGGGCCGCGCCGCCTCGCTGGTGGCGCAGGCGCTGAAGGCGCTCCCCGAGCTTCCCGAATGGATCGAGCCCAGCCTCACCGCCAAGACCGGCTGGCCGCTCTGGCGCGAGGCGCTGACCGAGGCGCATCGCGGCGTCAACGGCCCCGCGCGCGACCGGCTGGCTTACGACGAACTCTTCGCCAACGCGCTGGCGCTGATGCTGGTGCGCGAAAGCAACCGCTCGCAGCGCGGCACGCCGCTGGTCGGCGATGGCTCGCTGCGGGCTAAGCTGAAGTTGCCGTTCGCGCTGACCGGGGCACAGGCCCGCTCGATCGGCGAGATCGAGGGCGATCTGGCGCAGCCTTCGCCGATGCTGCGGCTGCTGCAGGGCGACGTGGGATCGGGCAAGACCGTGGTGGCGCTGTCCTCGATGCTGATCGCGGTGGAGGCAGGCGCGCAGGCCGCGCTACTGGCGCCGACCGAAATCCTCGCTCGCCAGCATTACGAGACGCTGTCGCGTATGCTGCAGGGCACAGGCGTCGAGATCGCGCTGCTGACGGGGCGAGACAAGGGCAAGGCCCGCGAGGCGATCTTGATGGGCCTTTTGGGCGGCGCGATCCAGATCGTCGTCGGCACGCACGCGATCTTCCAGGACAGCGTCGCGTACAAGAACCTCGCGCTGGTGGTGATCGACGAGCAGCACCGCTTCGGCGTCGGCCAGCGGCTGATGCTGGCGCGCAAGGGCCGCCGCGCGCCGCATACCCTGGCGATGACCGCGACCCCGATCCCGCGCACGCTGACTCTGGCGCAGTACGGCGAGATGGAAGTCTCCAAACTCGACGAACTGCCGCCGGGCCGTCAGGCGATCGACACCCGCGTCGTCGCGGTGGAGCGCATGGACGACGTCGTCGGCGCCCTGACGCGCCACATCGAATCAGGTCAGCAGGCCTACTGGGTCTGCCCGATGGTCAACGAGAGCGAGACCGACGACCTTGCCGCCGCCGAGGCGCGTTATGCAGCGCTCAAGGAGCGCTTCGGCGATACCGTGGCACTGGTCCACGGCCAGCTGCGGCCCGAGGTCAAGGACGCGGCGATGGAGCGCTTCGCCCGGGGCGAGGCCAAGCTGCTGGTCGCGACCACGGTGATCGAGGTCGGAGTCGACGTGCCCAATTCCACGCTGATGGTGATCGAGCAGGCCGAGCGCTTCGGCCTTGCCCAGCTGCACCAACTGCGCGGGCGCGTCGGGCGCGGTTCGGGAAAGTCCACCTGCCTGCTGCTGCGCGGCAACCAGTTGTCCGAAACCGGCCGCCAGCGCCTCGCCCTGATGCGCGAGACGCAGGACGGCTTCCGGCTTGCCGAGGAGGATCTGCAACTGCGCGGCGGCGGCGAACTGCTCGGCACGCGCCAGTCTGGCGACACGCCGTTCCGCATCGCCAGCCTCGGACAGATCACCAAGCTGCTGCCGCTCGCCCACGACGACGCGCGGCTGCTGATCGAGCGCGACGGCGGCCTTGCCGGTCCGCGCGGCGAGGCGGCGCGGCTGCTGCTCTATCTGTTCGAGCGTGACTGGGGCGTGCAACTGCTGCGCTCGGGCTGAATTTGCGTCAGCAAACGCGGTTGACCTTGCAGGAACTCAGACTGTTCGCCGCGTCACTGGACTGGTAAGACCAGCCCTGAAAAGCCGAAAAATCGGTCAAACCGGGGGAGGGGCAATTGAAGGGACAACAGGCAGACGTCGAACACGTGGAGATGCAGCCACCTCGTCTCTATCGCAAGGTCGCGGCGCGGCTGATGCAAGAGGTACGCGAAGGCCGCTATCCAGTCGGTGCGCGAATGCCCGCCGAACGTGAGCTGGCCGTCACCATGGGTGTCAGTCGCCCGGTCGTGCGCGAGGCCTTGCTGGCGCTTGAAGTCATGGGCGTGGTCGAAGTGCGAATCGGCTCGGGCGCCTATGTGCTGCGGCAGCCGGATGAAGCGCCATCCTCACCTGCAGCCGACGTCACGCCGATGGAACTGGCGCAGGCGCGCCTCATCTTCGAGGGCGAGGCGGCTTCGCTCGCCGCGGCCAACATTACCGACGAGGACATTGCCGTGCTTCGACGCGCAATCGTCGAGATGGGCCGTCACGATGGCTCCTTCGAGGACTGGCAGGCGGCATTGACGGACTTTCACATGACCGTGGCCCGTGCAACCCACAACGTCGCGGTCGAGCGCGGCGTGCGCGACTTGTGGGAAATGCGCTCGCGCTCGCCCGAGTGCCGACGCATGCTGGAGGAGGCGCGCGCCCGCAACTATCGCTACAGCCTCGAGCAGCATGTGGAGATTGCCGCCGCACTCGAGGCGCGCGACCCGGTGCGGGCGCGGGCGGCGGTGCGGATGCATCTGGAAGGCTCGATCGAACACCTGCTTATGGCGATCGAGGAGCGCGCTGTCGCCGAAGCCCGGGCGCGGGTAGCGGAAATGCGATCCCGATACTTTTCGCGCTGAACAAAAAAAGGCCTGAAACGACGAACGGCGCGTCTTGCGACACGCCGTTCTCGTATAAAGTGGTCGGGGAAAGAGGATTCGAACCTCCGGCCCCTGCCTCCCGAAGACAGTGCTCTACCAGGCTGAGCTATTCCCCGACCGGAGGGGCAATCCGAAGACCGCCCCGGGCAGGAGGGCGCCTATATAGGGCACTTCCGGGGGTGGCAAGGGGCTTTTCGGCAAAAACTTCAACCTTGTGAAAATGGTGGCTGATTGCGCTGGGGAGCATCGCGCGCGGGTGCTTTCGTCGGCGCGCGCGGGCGGATAGTCTGATGCCATGACCACGACCGCGCTCCGCACCGCCGCCACCGCAACCCCGCACTGGGAATGGCAATACCTCGACCTCATGCGCCGCATTTGGGAGCAGGGCGACGAGCGGCTCGATCGCACGGGAGTGGGCACGCGCTCGGTTTTCGGTGCGACGATCCGGTTCGACCTTTCGGGCGGGGCGATGCCGCTGCTCACCACCAAGCGCGTCTACTGGAAGACCGCCACGCGCGAGATGCTGTGGTTCCTGACGGGCAACACCAATATCCGTCCGCTCTGCGCGCAGGGGGTGGAAATCTGGACCGACTGGCCGCTCGACCGCTACCGCCGCGAAACGGGCGAGGAGATCAGCCGCAAGGACTTCTCCGCGCGAATCGTGGCGGACGAGGTGTTTGCCGAGGCCTGGGGCGATCTCGGTCCGGTCTATGGCAAGCAGTGGGTGGACTGGGACACGTACGAGCCGGTCGGCGAGGGTCTGTTCCGGCGCGGTCCCGGCATCAACCAGGTGGCGCAGGTGGTCGAGAGCCTGCGGGGCAACCCTGGCAGCCGCCGCCATATCATCGAGGGATGGAACGTCGCCGAACTCGATTCGATGGCGCTGCCGCCTTGCCACAAGACCTATCAGTTCCATGTCGCGGACGGGCGGCTCTCGTGCCTGCTCTATCAGCGCAGCTGCGACCTCGGCCTCGGCTTCGCCTTCAACATGTGGTCGCTGGCACTGCTGACGCGGATGATGGCGCAGCAATGCAACCTTGAACCGGGTGAGGCCGTTTGGACCGGTGGTGATGTCCACTTGTACCTCAACCATGCGGCGCTGGTCGAAGAACAGCTCTCGCGCGAGCCGGAAGGCGAGGCGACGATGGCGATTCTCCGGCGTCCCGATTCGATCTTCGACTACCGGATCGAGGACTTCGAAGTCGCCGGATATGCCCCGCAGGCGCATATCGCCGCGCCGGTTGCGGTGTAATTGACATTACCAAGGTTTGAAATAATATGACTTAACCGTGGAATTTTGCTTCGCCTGTTGCGCGGCGGGTTCCGACGGCCCGACCTTGGCGGGAGAGCATTGAAATGGCCGAAAAAACGGCACCAGATACGGGAAGGGTGCGCGGGAATCTCCCGCCGCTGGAACTCTACGTACCCGAGCCACGCTACCGGCCCGGCGACGTCGTCGACTATTCGCACCTCCCGGTGCCGCCTGCAGGACAACTGGGGCGCCCGGACGAGAATTGCCCGGCCAGCGAAACCTGGCCGATGACCACCGACATGATTCGCGTCCTCGATGAAGAGGATCGCGCGGTCGGCCCCTGGAACCCGGGCCTCGATGCCGAGACGCTGCGGCGGATGCTGCGCACGATGGCACTGACCCGCGCCTTCGACGACCGCATGTATCGCGGGCAGCGGCAGGGCAAGACCAGCTTCTACATGAAGTGCACCGGCGAGGAGGCGATCTCGGTCGCCCATGCCCATGCGCTCGCGCATGACGACATGGTGTTCCCGACCTATCGCCAGCAGGGCATCCTGATCTCGCGCGGGTATCCGCTGGTGGAGATGGTCAACCAGATCTACTCCAACCGCGCGGACAAGCTGAAGGGCCGCCAGTTGCCGGTCATGTACTCGGCCAAGGATTACGGGTTCTTCTCCATCTCGGGCAACCTCGCCACGCAGTACCCGCAGGCGGTGGGCTGGGCGATGGCCAGCGCGATCAAGGGCGATACCCGCATCGCCACCGCCTTCGTCGGCGAGGGATCGAGCGCCGAGGGCGACTTCCACGCGGCGATGACGTTCGCGGCGGTCTACAACGCGCCGGTGGTGTTGAACGTCGTCAACAACCAGTGGGCGATCTCCAGCTTCTCGGGGTTTGCCGGGGCCGAGCGCACGACTTTCGCGGCGCGCGCGGCCGGCTACGGCATTGCCGGGCTGCGGGTGGACGGCAACGATGCGCTGGCGGTCTATGCCGCCTCGCGCTGGGCCGCTGACCGTGCCCGCGCCAATCAGGGGCCGACCCTGATCGAGCACTTCACGTACCGCGCCGAGGGGCACTCCACCTCCGACGATCCCAGCGCCTATCGCTCCGCGCAGGAGCGCGAGGAATGGCCGCTCGGCGATCCGATCATGCGCCTCAAGAAGCACCTCATCGCCCTTGGCGAGTGGTCGGAGGCGCAGCAGGAGGCGATGGATCGCGAACTGGTCGAGCAGGTGAAGGTGGCGACCAAGGAGGCCGAGAAGAACGGCGTCCTCGGCCACGGGCTGCACCATCCGTTCCACACCATGTTCGAGGACGTCTTCGAGGAACTGCCCTGGCACCTCGAGGAGCAGGCCGCGCAGGCCATCCGCGAGCGTGAGATCAAATGGCCCGAATGGAAGGGAGAAGGCGCATGACCGAAGAGAATGCGTTGAGCCTCCACGACGCGCCGACCCGCTCGATGAACATGATCGAGGCGATCAACGACGCGCTCGACATCATGATGGCCCGCGATCCCGACATCGTCATTCTGGGCGAGGACGTCGGCTATTTCGGCGGCGTGTTCCGCGCTACCGCCGGTCTGCAGAAGAGGTACGGCCGCAACCGCGTGTTCGATTCGCCGATCAACGAATGCGGGATCGTCGGCGCGGCGGTCGGCATGGCAGCTTACGGCCTGCGCCCGGTGCCGGAAATCCAGTTCGCGGACTACATCTATCCCGGCCTCGATCAGTTGGTCTCCGAGGCGGCGCGCATGCGCTATCGTTCGGCGGGCGAGTTCACTTCGCCGATCACCATCCGCTCGCCCTTCGGTGGTGGTATTTTCGGTGGCCAGACGCACAGCCAGAGCCCGGAGGCGATGTTCACGCACGTCGCGGGCCTCAAGACGGTGATCCCGGCGACCCCGCACGATGCCAAGGGCCTGCTGATCGCGGCGATCGAGGACAATGACCCGGTCATCTTCTTCGAGCCCAAGCGCATCTACAACGGCCCGTTCGACGGCTATTACGACAAGCCATCGCGGACGTGGAAGGGCCATCCCGGCAGTCTGGTGCCGGAGGGCTACTACAAGATCCCGCTCGGCAAAGCGCGCATCGTGCGCGAAGGGGCAGCGCTGACGGTGTTGTCCTACGGCACCATGGTTCACGTCGCCGAGGCGGTGCTGGCCGAGAAGGGCATCGATGCCGAGATCATCGACTTGCGCACGCTCGTCCCGCTCGACATGGCGACTGTGGAAAAGTCGGTGGAGAAGACCGGGAAATGCCTGGTGATACACGAGGCGACCCGCACCTCCGGCTTCGGCGCCGAACTGGTGACGCTGGTGCAGGAGCGCTGCTTCTATCACCTCGAAGCCCCCGTCGAGCGCGTGACCGGCTTCGACACGCCGTATCCGCACAGCCTCGAGTGGGCCTATTTCCCCGGTCCCGTCCGCATCGGCGAGGCGGTCGATCGGCTCATGAAGGAATAACTGGGATGGGACGCTATATTTTCCGCCTGCCCGACATCGGGGAAGGCATCGCCGAGGCCGAGATCGTCGCCTGGCACGTCAAGGTCGGCGACACCGTCGAGGAAGACGGCCGCCTTGCCGACATGATGACCGACAAGGCCACCGTCGAGATGGAAAGCCCGGTTTCGGGCAAGGTCGTCGAAGTGGCGGGCGAGGCGGGCGACGTGATCGCCATCGGCTCGCCGCTGGTGGTGATCGAGATCGAAGGCGCGGGGAACGAGGAGGGCGATCGTAAACAGAGCGCGCCTGCTCCGAAAGCCGAGGTGGTCGAGGAGCGGATCGAGGTCGAGACGCCGGATGCGGGCGATGTCGAGCGGGCAGTGGCCGGTGCTTCGACAAGCTCAGCACGAGCGGAGGTGGTTGCAGAACCGCTTCCGAACCCTACCCCCGCTCAGGCTGAGCCTGTCGAAGCCCGCGCGCCCACGCCCGCCGCAAAGCCCGCCCCTCACGCCAAGGTTCTCGCCAGCCCCGCCGTGCGCCAGCGTGCCCGTGATCTCGGCATCGACCTTGGCGAAGTGCGCCCCGCCGAAGATGGCCGCGTGCGCCATAGCGACCTCGACGCCTTCCTCTCCTACAACGCCAGCGGCGGCTTCCAGCCCGCAGGCGTGAAGGGCAAGGACGAGCAGGTCCGCGTCATCGGCCTGCGCCGCCGCATCGCGGAGAACATGGCCGCCTCCAAGCGCAACATCCCGCACTTCGCCTATGTCGAGGAGTACGATGTCACCGCGCTGGAGGAGACGCGCGCGCAGCTCAATGCCGGGCGCGGGGACAGGCCAAAGCTGACGATGCTGCCGTTCCTGATCACGGCGATCTGCAAGCTGCTGCCCACGTACCCGATGCTCAATGCGCACTACGACGACGAGGCGGGTGTGGTGACGCGCTACGGCTCGGTGCATCTGGGCATGGCGGCGCAGACGCCCGGCGGCCTGATGGTCCCGGTGATCCGCGATGCGCAGGACCACAATCTGTGGCAGCTGGCGGCGGAGATCACCCGCCTTGCCAACGCGGCGCGCGATGGCTCGGCGAAGTCGTCGGAGCTTTCGGGCTCGACGATCACCCTGACGTCGCTTGGTCCGATGGGCGGGGTGGCGACCACGCCTGTCATCAACCGCCCCGAAGTCGCCATCATCGGCCCCAACCGCATCGTCGAGCGTCCGATGTTCGTGAAGGGCGCCGACGGCATCGAGCGCATCGAGAAGCGCAAGCTCATGAATATCTCGATGAGCTGCGATCACCGTGTGGTAGATGGCTGGGATGCGGCGAGCTTCGCGCAGGACCTCAGGAAACTGATCGAGGCCCCGGCGCTGATCCTCGCAGGGTAGGAGAGGGCAGATGGGCAGGGATCCGCGCGTAGACGAGTATATCGCCAAAGCTGCGGATTTCGCCCGCCCGATCCTCGAACATCTGCGTGAACTGGCTCACCGCGCGCTCCACGATGCCGAAGAGGCGATCAAGTGGGGGATGCCGCACTTCCTCGTGAACGCAAAGAACGTTGCCGGCATGGCGGCGTTCAAGGCGCACTGTACTTTCGTCATTCACGGGGATGGTCGGCAGGGCGATGCGATGGGCCAACTCGGGCGCATCACCGCGATTGCCGACCTGCCGGACGAAGCCGAGCTTGTACGGAAGCTGCAGGCTGCGCGTGGGCGGGTGCAAGCTAAAGGCACGGCGGTAAATCAGGCCCGCAAGCCCAAGCCCGAAATCGCCATGCCGGATGACTTCGCGGCGGCGCTGGACGGGGTTCCTGCGGCAAGGACGCATTACGATGCGTTCTCGCCTGCGGCGCGGCGCGACTATCTCGAATGGATCACCGAGGCGAAGACCGCCGCGACGCGCGAGAAGCGCATGGCTCAGGCGGTTGAGTGGATCGCCGAGGGTAAGAAGCGGAACTGGAAATACGAAAAGTGCTGACGTCGTCCCGGATCAAGTCCGGGACGACGGTTCGATCGTCGCCTTTACCGCACCACGCCCGCATAAGCGATGCGTCCCTGACCGAGCGCCGCGTAGCTGGCGGGGATGCGCCAGCGCACATGCGTGACGTCCTCGGGCGTCGCCTGGCGTCCGTCGACGCGCATCGCCTCCAGACGGCCCCACGAGCGGCCGCCATCGACCGACACTTCCTGCATGTCGCTGGCGCTGCGCTGGTAGGCGAGACGGGCGGGCAGGGGGTTGGTCAGGACGAAGCCGCCGGTGCCGCGCATGCGCCGCCACGTCACTACGGTCACGACCCGGTCCCCGCGTGTGAGCATGCTGGCAGGTTCCAGCCTGCGCCCGTTGAGCGCATCGACACGTTCCACGAAGACGGCGCTGTCGGTGGCGACTGCGCTGGTGCTGCGGGCCTCGGCGGAAAGAGTGCTGCCGGTGAAGGCGGCGGCCGTCAGGGATAGCGTGCAGAGGATGCGCTTGGCTGTAATCACGGGCGATTCTCCCCCGGCCGCCCAGCGCGGCCCCGGTGCAAGACTGCGTCGCCACTCGCGAAAATAAGGTTAATTTCCACTGTCGCCGAAAAAATGAAAAAGCCTTCCGCAAAGCCGTTGACAGCCCTGCGAGGCTGGCCTAGTGGCGGCGCTCCCAAGCGGACGCAACCGCAAGAACGCGGGTGTAGCTCAGTTGGTTAGAGTGCCGGCCTGTCACGCCGGAGGTCGCGGGTTCGAGCCCCGTCACTCGCGCCACTTGGGAAAAATGCTGGTAATCCAGTGACTTGAGGTAGTCTAAAAACCTCACATACATTGCTGCGCGGGTGTAGCTCAGTTGGTTAGAGTGCCGGCCTGTCACGCCGGAGGTCGCGGGTTCGAGCCCCGTCACTCGCGCCACTTCTTATGAAGTGGTTCCAGCAGCGATCGAATGAAGAGGCCGGGCTCACGCTCGGCCTTTTTCGTTTCTGGATATATTCCGGCCGTTCCCACCCTTCGTCATTGCGAGCGTAGCGAAGCAATCCAGGGCGGTTTGCGCGGCTCTGGATTGCTTCGCTACGCTCGCAATGACGGCGGCGGGATCAGTTGGCTTTGGTCGTAACCGGAGCGCTCCAGCGCCCGGTTTCCATCCAGATCAGGAAACGCTTGAGCGGCAGCAGCCACACTACGCCCAACACAATGTACACCGGCGTCTGGGCGAGGGCATTCCACTCACCGATCAGCGCGGGCACGTAGCTGGCGATGAGCATGGCATAGAGCCCCAGCGCGACGACCAGCAGGAGCACCCCGAAGGGGATTCGCCAGGTCGGTGTTTCGCGCATGTCAGGTCCTCTTTATATGCTATATATCCGCGTCGGCGTGACCACGGCGGCGAGCGGCCGGTCGTGGGCTTCGACGGGCAGTTCCTCGGCCAACTGGCAGTCCCATGCAAGCCCGATCGCAGTGGCCTGCGGATGGGCCGCCAGCCAGCGGTCGTAATGCCCGCCGCCCTGGCCGAGGCGATGCCCTTCGGCAGTGAACGCCACCAGCGGCACGATCACGACATTCGGCACTGCGTTTTCGCTCTCGGCCGGCGGCTGGAGGGCCCGCCACGGTCCCGTTTCGAGGCTTTGGTCGTCCCACGGGTTGTCCCAGACGCGAAACTCCATGGCGGCTTCACGCGCCGGGAAAAAGGGCAGGGCGATCCGGCGGCCGTTCTCCGACAGCCAGCGCGCCCAGCCCAGCGACGGCGCTTCGGAACCTGCCGGATGATAGAGCCCGATGGTCGCATCTTCAGGGATGAGCGCGAGGATCGGCGCAGGCGGCCGGTTGAGAATCAGCGCGCGCAGCCCCTGCGGCAGGGCCTCGACATGCTCGGCCCGCGCCTGCCGGAAGCGCTTGCGCAAGGCAGCCTTCTCATCCGCGAGAAGAAGGGCCTGAGAATGTATGGGGGGTGACGGGTCCACCATGGGTCGTTTCCTAGAAATCCTCTGACGCCTCGACGTCAGGTGGGGACCATGTGTTCCGGACCAGGATCCGGGCAGGGACAGCCCCCAATGGATTGCTTATAGCCTCAGGGATGTTCGAACGGCACGTGCCGGGCAGATCCCGTCGCTCTCTATCTAGGCGCTTGCGGCTTCAGTCTCAAGGAGGTCGGCAAGATTTTCGACGCGAGAGGCGATGCGCGCCAATCTTTCCGCGAATTGCGCGGGGATTGCCGGGACTTCGATCGGCAGGACCGCCTGCGGTTCGGGACGAGAGCGCAGTTCGTGCAATTCGTCCGCCATCATCAGTGCGGCGAAGAGGAGCATCCGCGTCTCGGTCTGCCCGACCGCGCCCGATGCCGTGGCCTTCGAATCGATCAGCCGGGCGAGGCGCAGGATATGCGCTTCCTCTCCGTCCGCGCAGGCGAGCATGAATTCGCGCCCGCCGATCCCGAGCGTCACGTTGCCCATCAGGCGTCCTCCGCCTGTACGCGCTGGGCGAGAAGTGCGTCGAGCCCCGACAGCGACTGGCTGATGCTCGCCTTGAGGTCCTCATGGCGACGGCGCAAGTCCGCGCCCTTGGCAATGCATGTGGGGGCCGCGTTCTCTATCCGCGTTAATGCGGCCTCGATGCGGTCGAGCGCAAGCAGGGACATGGAGCGCGTGGATGCGCTTTCCTCGGTGGCCGCGCCGATCGCCCGGCCCTTGAGCGGGTTTTCCATGGCCAAGCGCTGCGCCGGTTGTGGCGGCCGGGCAAGCAGTTGGCGCGGGTTGTTCACAATCTTGTCACTTGTCTGCGCTTGAATAGTGCGGAAGATACGATGGGCTGCAGGACAATATCCGATCTGCGCGTGAAGAGGGTGAAATCGGGCGGTGAACTTGACGGGAGGCGACCTCTGCCTAAAGGGGGTCGCGAAATTCGAATCGTCCCGCATTTTTGCGCGTACCCGGAGTAATCCCATGACCCTCGCTTCCGACCGTCTTGCGCCGATGGCCAACGCCATCCGGGCGCTTTCGATGGATGCGGTTCAGGCGGCGAACAGCGGCCACCCCGGCATGCCGATGGGCATGGCCGACGTCGCCACGGTGCTTTTCGCCAAGTTCCTCAAGTTCGACCCCTCGGCGCCCAAGTGGGCCGACCGCGACCGCTTCGTGCTGTCGGCGGGCCATGGCTCGATGCTGGTCTACTCGCTGCTGCACCTGACCGGCTACGCCAGCCCGACGCTGGAGGACATCAAGAACTTCCGCCAGCTCGGTTCGGTCTGCGCCGGTCACCCCGAGAACTTTCTGATCGAAGGCATCGAATGCACCACCGGGCCGCTGGGCCAGGGCGTTGCGATGGCCGTGGGCATGGCGATGGCCGAGCGCCACCTCGCCGCGACGTTCGGCGACGACCTCGTCGATCACAACACCTGGGTCATTGCCGGTGACGGCTGCCTCATGGAAGGCGTCAACCACGAGGCGATCGGCCTTGCCGGCACGCTCAAGCTGGGCCGTCTCAAGGTGCTGTGGGACGACAACAAGATCACCATCGACGGTGACGCCTCGCTCTCGACCTCGGAAGACATTCCGGCACGCTACCGCGCTTCGGGCTGGGACGTGTTCGAGTGCGACGGCCACGACTTCGCCGATATCGAGCGCGCGCTGGGCCAGGCTGCCGCTTCGGACAAGCCCACGCTGGTCGCCTGTCGCACCCTGATCGGCAAGGGTTCGCCCAACAAGCAGGGCGGCCACGACGTCCACGGCTCGCCGCTGGGCGATGCCGAGATCGCCGCAACCCGCGAGAACATCGGCTGGGCCCACGCTCCGTTCGAGATCCCGGCCGAGATCCTCGCCGACTGGCGGTCGCTGGGCGAAAAGGGCGCGAAGCTGCGCGCCGAGTGGGACGCCCGCCTTGCCGCTTCGGACAAGGGCGCCGAGCTGACCCGCCGCATGAACGGCGAACTGCCCTCGGGCGAGGAAGCCGCGAAGACTTTCGCAGGCTGGCTGGAGAGCGAAACCACCGTCGCGACCCGCAAGGCGTCGGAGAACGTGCTCAACGTCCTCGCGCCGCTGGTGCCCGAGATGGTCGGGGGCTCCGCCGACCTCACCGGTTCGAACAACACCAAGGCGAAGTGCCAGTCGGCGTTCTCGGCCAAGGACTACGCCGGCCGCTACGTTTACTACGGCATCCGTGAATTCGGCATGTCGGCGGCGATGAACGGCATGGCGCTGCATGGCGGCGTGATCCCCTACGGCGGCACCTTCCTGATCTTCTCCGACTATGCGCGCAACGCGATCCGCATGTCGGCGCTGCAGCAGACCCGCGTGATCTACGTGCTGACGCACGATTCGATCGGCCTTGGCGAAGATGGCCCGACTCACCAGCCGGTAGAGACGGTCATGTCGCTCCGCCTGATCCCGAACCTCTACGTGTTCCGCCCGGCCGACGTGATCGAGACCGCCGAGTGCTGGCAGATCGCACTGGAAAGCGCCGAGACGCCTTCGGTCCTCGCGCTGACCCGCCAGAACCTGCCGCAGCTGCGCACTTCGGGCGAAATGCTCTCTGCCCGCGGCGCCTACACGCTGCGCCGCGCCGAGGGTGACCGCAAGGTGATCCTGATCGCCACCGGTTCGGAAGTCGAACTGGCCGTGAAGGTGCAGGGCGCACTGCAGGCCCAGGGCATCGGCGCAGACGTCGTCTCGATGCCGTGCATGGAACTGTTCGAGGCGCAGGACGCGGCGTACAAGCACGAAGTCTTGCCGAACGACCCGTCGATCCTGCGCGTCTCGATCGAGGCGGGCGTGACACACGGCTGGGAGCGCTTCACCGCATTCAGCCGCAATGGCGGCCTCAACATCGGCCTCGACCGCTTCGGCGCCTCGGCCCCGGCCAAGGTCCTGTTCGAGCGCTTCGGCTTCACCGTCGATGCGATCGTGCCGCAGGTTCTGGAAAAGCTCAGCAGCTAAGAATACCACCTAAGAGGAGATTAGGATTATGGCGACCAAGGTTGCGATCAACGGTTTCGGACGTATCGGGCGCAATGTCGCCCGCGCCATTCTCGAGCGTACCGACCATGACCTCGAGCTGGTGTCGATCAACGACCTCGCCAGCGCCAAGGCCAATGCCCTCCTCTTCAAGCGCGACAGCGTCCACGGCGCATTTGCGGGCACCGTCGAAGTCGACGGCGACGACCTCATCATCAACGGCAAGCGCATCAAGGTGACCGCCGAGCGCGATCCCGCGAACCTGCCGCATGCCGCCAACGGCGTCGACATCGCGCTGGAATGCACCGGCTTCTTCACCGACAAGGCCTCGGCCTCGAAGCACATCGAAGCCGGCGCCAAGCGCGTGCTGATCTCGGCGCCTGCCAAGAACGTCGACCTCACCGTCGTCTACGGCGTGAACCATGACGCGCTCACCGCCGAGCACACCGTCGTGTCGAACGCTTCGTGCACCACCAACTGCCTGGCGCCCTTCGCCAAGGTCCTGCACGAGAAGATCGGTATCGAGCGCGGTCTGATGACCACGATCCACTCGTACACCAACGACCAGAAGATCCTCGACCAGATCCACTCCGACCCGCGCCGCGCCCGTGCCGCCGCGATGAACATGATCCCGACCAGCACCGGCGCCGCCGTTGCCGTCGGCCTCGTGCTCCCGGACCTCAAGGGCAAGCTCGACGGTTCGTCGATCCGCGTGCCGACCCCGAACGTCTCGGTCGTCGACCTGACCTTCGTGCCGAGCCGCGACACCACCACCGAGGAAGTCAACGCGCTGCTCAAGGCCGCTGCGGAAGGCGAACTCAAGGGCGTGCTCGGCTACACCGAGGAGCCGCTGGTCTCGATCGACTTCAACCACGATTCGCACTCGTCCACCATCGACAGCCTCGAAACCTCGGTTCTCGAAGGCAAGCTGGTGCGCGTTCTTTCGTGGTACGACAACGAGTGGGGCTTCTCCAACCGCATGGTCGACACGGCCGGCGTGATGGGCGGCCTGCTCTGAGACCTTGATGCGGACGGGCCGCCTTATCGGTATCGCGCGAAGGCAACGCCCTCGCGCGCCGATGGAGGAACTGCGGTCCGTCGCCGTAACTGCCGCCGCGGGAGTCCATGGGGACTTTCGCGGCGCGGTGCGTCCGGGCAAGCGGCCGCACCGGCAGGTCTCCCTGATGGAGATCGAAAGCTGGCGGGCGGCGCTGGGCGAACTTGAAATCTGCGGCGGCCTGTTCGGTTTCGAAGAGCCGCCATGGCATGCGCGGCGGGCGAACCTGCTGGTCGAAGGACTGCGTTTCCCGAGAGAAACCGGCTATGTCCTGGCGATCGGCAATACCCTGCGCATAGCAGTCACGATGGAATGCGATCCGTGCAGCCGCATGGAGGAAGTGGCACAGGGCCTCAAGGGCGCGCTCCTGCCGGACTGGCGGGGCGGTGTGCTGGGCACGGTGCTTGACGACGGCGATATCGCCCTGGGCGACGAGATAAGGATCGAGAGATGACGGCATTCAAGACCCTTGATGACCTTGGTGATGTGACCGGCAAGGTCGCGCTGGTGCGCGTGGACCTCAACCTGCCGATGCAGGACGGCGCCGTTACCGACGACACCCGCATCCGCGCCGCCGCCCCGACGGTTCTGGAACTCGCCGAGAAGGGCGCCAAGGTCCTCCTCCTCGCCCACTTCGGTCGCCCCAAGGGCGAGCGCGTGCCGAGCCAGTCGCTCTCGATGGTGGTCGGCGCGGTCGAGAAGACGCTGGGCAAGGAAGTGATGTTCGTGCCCGAGATCGCGGGCGACATCGTGAAGCAGGCCGTCGGCATCCTGCGCGCCGGCGACATCGCCATCCTCGAGAACACCCGCTTCTGGAAGGGCGAGGAAAAGAACGACCCCGAACTCGCCGCCGCGATCGCCGCGAATGCGGACTTCTACGTGAACGACGCCTTCTCCGCCGCGCACCGCGCGCATGCCACCACCGAAGGTCTCGCCAAGGTGCTGCCCGCTTACGCCGGTCGCTCGATGCAGGCTGAACTGGAAGCGCTTGAAAAGGCGCTCGGCACGCCCGAGAAGCCGGTCGCGGCGGTCGTCGGCGGGGCCAAGGTTTCGTCCAAGCTCGACGTGCTCAAGCACCTCGTCCGCCAAGTCGATCACCTCATCATCGGTGGCGGCATGGCGAACACCTTCCTCGCCGCCAAGGGCGTGGACGTGGGCAAGTCGCTTTGCGAGCATGACCTGACCGATACCGCGAACGAAATCCTCGCCACGGCGGACGCCTCGGGCTGCACCGTCCACCTGCCGTACGACGTGGTCGTGTCGAAGGAATTCGCGGCCAACCCGCCGTCGCTGCGCATCTGCAACGTCCATGAAGTCGCGGCCGACGAGATGATCCTCGATGCCGGTCCGAACGCGGCGGAAACGCTGGGCGACGTGCTCAAGAACTGCCGCACGCTGGTGTGGAACGGCCCGCTCGGCGCGTTCGAGATGGAGCCGTTCGACGCCGCCACCGTGGCGCTGGCGAAGACCGCCGCCGCGCTGACGGCGGACGGCTCGCTGGTCTCGGTGGCGGGCGGCGGCGATACCGTGGCGGCGCTCAACCATGCGGGCGTGGCGAAGGACTTCTCGTACATCTCGACGGCGGGCGGTGCTTTCCTCGAATGGATGGAAGGCAAGGTGCTGCCCGGCGTCGCGGCGCTGGAGGCCTGAGTTCATCGTCGTCCCGGACTCGCTCCGGGACCGGTGGTTGTCTTTAGGTAATTGCTGGCCGGGGCACGCCGCATCGCGAGGTGGGCTGTTCTCGGCCAGCGGTCCCGGATCAAGTCCGGGACGACGGGGGATTTTTCGAGACGATGGCCTGCGCATGACCGCCAGTGACCGACCCGCACCGCCCTGGCACGGCCGGTACGTCACGCTCGACGGCATGCGCGGCATCGCGGCGCTTGCCGTGGCGCTGTTCCACTACAACATCTCGCAGGCCCCGCACGGCTATGTCGCGGTGGACTTCTTCTTCGCGCTGTCGGGCTTCGTGCTGTGCCGCACCTACCTGCCGCGCTGGCGCAGCGGGCTGACGACCTGGCAGTTCATGAAGCAGCGCGTGGTGCGGCTCTATCCGCTGTTCCTGGCGGGGATCGTCGTGACCACGCTCTCGGCGATCTCGAACCACTGGACGGGCAAAGGCGACCTCTACAGCTACGCCAAGATCGCCAAGTCGCTGCCGCCCAACCTGCTGATGCTGCCGTCGCCCTTCACCAACACGCTGTTCCCGATGAACGTGCCGGCGTGGTCGCTGTTCTTCGAACTCGTCGCCAGCCTCGGCCTCGCGCTGGTGCTGTTCCGCCTGCCGCGCATCGGCCAGCTTGCCGTGGCGATCGCCGCCGCCTGCTTCTTCGTGCCCGCAGTGCTGGCACGCGAGGGTGGCAATCTTGGCCCGTTGTGGAGCCAGATGGGCACGACGATGCTGCGCACGACGATGTCGTTCACCGCAGGCGTGCTGATCGCCGGGCTACCCGTGAAAGAGGTCCGCCATCCCGGCTGGCTCGGCGTTTTCTGCCTCATCGCCATTCTCGCGATGTTGGTCGCCGATCCGGCGTTCATTCCCAAGGGCTGGTACGACGTCACTTGCGCCGTGCTCGTCTCGCCGCTGCTGGTCTGGCTGGGCTCGCGCGGCGAACCTTCGCGCGTGCTGATGCCCGTGGCGTGGTTCCTCGGTGAGGTGTCCTATGCGGTCTACGCCGTGCACTGGGCGCTGATGGAGCCGCTGCGCTACTTCAAGGACGATCTCGGCTGGAACGAGGTGCTGATGGGCGCGGTCTACCTTGCCGCCTGCGTCGGGCTCGGCTGGCTTTGCGTGCGCTTCGTGGACATTCCGCTGCGCCGGCGCCTGAACGTCATGCTGCACGCGAGGGCGCGGCACGTGCCGCCGCGCGCTATACCGAATTGACCCCCTAATGACAGATGCCGCAGTTGCGAACAGAGGGAGCGCAGCGTAGGCTTTATTTCAAGTTGCCGAACAACTCAGGAGGAGAAACCATGCAGTATTCGGAAATGACGGCCAAGATGGCCGACGGTGACGGCTTTATCGCCGCACTCGACCAGAGCGGCGGTTCGACGCCCAAGGCTCTCAAGGGCTACGGTATCGAGGAGGATGCCTGGTCGACCGAGGAGGAGATGTTCGGTCTCATCCACGAGATGCGCGCGCGCATCATTTCGTCGTCGGTGTTCTCGGGGGAGAAGGTCATCGGCGCGATCCTGTTCGAACGCACCATGGACGGCACCGTCGATGGCGTGCCCACCGCGCAGGCGCTGATCGCCAAGGGCGTGGTCCCCTTCATCAAGATCGACAAGGGCCTTGAGGATGAAGCCAACGGCGTCCAGCTGATGAAGCCGATGCCGACGCTGGACGAACTGCTTGCGCGCTCGAAGGCGCTGGGCGTCTACGGCACCAAGGAGCGCTCGGTCATCAACTCGGCCAATGCCGAGGGCATCGCCGCCGTCGTCAAGCAGCAGTTCGAGATCGGTGCACAGGTGCTCTCGCACGGCATGATGCCGATCATCGAGCCCGAAGTGAACATCAAGAGCGAGACCCGCGCCGAGTGTGATGCGATCCTGCTCGCCGAAATCCTCAAGAATCTCGACGCGCTGCCCGAGGGCCAGCAGGTCATGCTCAAGCTCTCGCTGCCGATCGTGCCGGGCACGTTTGATCCGCTGATCGATCACCCCAAGGTGCTGCGCGTGGTGGCCCTGTCGGGCGGTTACTCGCGCGCCGACGCCTGCGTCGAACTGGCGAAGAACAAGGGCATCATCGCCAGCTTCAGCCGCGCGCTGCTTTCGGACCTGCGTTCGCAGATGAGCGACGCGGAATTCGACGCGGCGCTGGGCGAGGCGATCGACGCGATCTACCTCGGTTCGACGCAGAAGGCCGAGGCTGCCGCGGCGGCCTGATCCTTCGGGACCGGACAGGAAGAGGCGGCGCTCGAAAGGGCGCCGCCTTTTTCGTGGGCTCAGTAGCCGCCCATGAAGCGGAAGCCGAAGCGATACGCCGACTGTGCGACGGTGCCGTGGTTGTCACCGCCCGCGACCTTGTCGGGCTGGACCTCGACCAGTTCGAGCGTGCCGTCGGCGACCGTCACCGGCTTGCCCGAGGTCACCTCGACTTCGCCACCGCGCCCGCTGTCGATGCGTACGCGCAGGCGGACCTGCCCGCCCCAGACGCAGCGCGCATTCATCGGGCACCGGCTGTCCTCCAGCACCGCCAGCGGGGTGATGCGCGGGCCGCCTACGGTTACCGTCTGGCCGAGCGCGGCGTAAGTCAGCGAGGGCTCGGGAGTCGCGACCGGCAGTTCCGACGGCGGGGGATAGCTCTGGGCGGGAGTATAGGGCGGCGTAACTGCCGGGCCGGGATAGCTCGCGGCCGGAGGGGCTGACGGCGGCGGCGCTGCGGGAGGCGGAGGAGCGCTCGCCTGCGGATAGGCCGGTGGATATGGTTGCATCCGGGCCGGATCGGCCGGGGGTATGACGGTGCAGCCGGCAAGGGCGGCTCCGGTCAGGGCGAGCGCTATCGGTATCCTCATGGCGCGCCATGCAACACCCGGGCGCCTGAACGGTTCCCGAACGCCGCGTGTTCGGAACGCTTGGCGTTGAGGCGCGGCGCGGCTAGAGCACCCGCATGAAAGACGAAGCCGACATTCCGCGCGCACCCACGCAGCTCTATCTGATCTCGCCGCTCGACGTCGGCGGGGCCTTCCCCGACCGTCTGGCCCGCGCTCTGGACGCAGGCGAAGTCGCGGCCTTCCAGTTCCGCGTCAAGGACGTGGACCAGCATGAGGCCGCGCGTCTGGCCGAGCCGCTGCAGAAGATTTGCGGGGATCGCGACGTGGCGTTCATCGTCAACGATTCGATCGGCCTCGCCAAGCGCCTCGGCGCGGACGGCGTGCATCTCGGGCAGGAGGACGGCAGCGTCGAGGAGGCACGTCAGGCGCTCGGCCGCGATGCGCAGATTGGCGTGACCTGTAATGCCAGCCGTCACCTCGCCATGGAAGCGGGCGAGAACGGCGCCGACTACGTGGCGTTCGGTGCGTTCTTCCCCACCACGACGAAGGTGACCAAGCATATCGCTGGTCTCGACGTGTTGGAATGGTGGCAGTCGATCTTCGAGATTCCGTGCGTCGCCATCGGTGGGATTACTCCGGAAAACTGCGGTGACCTCGTGCGGGCGGGCGCGGACTTTCTTGCGTTTTCGGGCGCAGTCTGGAACGGCGACGAGGAAGCGGCGGTCCGCGCGTTTCACGAAGCACTGGCGGCGGTGCAGGGCTGAGCGCATGAACCCACCCCCAACCCCTCCCGCAAGCGGGAGGGGAGCGAGACTTGCTGAGCCTTAGGCGAAGCTAGTCGCAGCGGGGTGGGCCTTGGTGCGGCCAGAGCGTCAGAAATCGATCTTCGCGATCACCTCTTCCCCGAACTTCTGCGCCTGTTCGAGATATTCCGCGCGGGTCTCAGTGTAGATCGTCGCGCCGGAACCATCGACGCCGAGCGACTTGAGGTTGGCGAAATGGTCCAGCGCCTCCTGCGCGTTCCAGCCCGCTTTCACCGAATAAGTCGAGGATGCGATGACCTTGGGCGGAGTCTCGCGGCCGACTTTCTCGCAATGCGCCGCCATGTAGGCGATGGCTTCCAGGATGTCCTCGTCGCCTTCGAGATTGGCGGTGCGGGCGGTATCGGTGATCGCCTTGGGTACGAAGAACGGGTGCCAGGCATCGCCCAGCTCCACTGCGCGGCGAAGGGCGCGCTTCGAGTTGCCGCCGACCAGCAGCGGCGGATGCGGGGTTTGCGCCGGGGTCGGCAGCACACGGTTGCCGAGCGCGGTGAAGCCATTGCCCTCGAAGGTGAAGTCCTCGCCGGTCCAGGCGAGCTTCATAGCCTTCATATATTCGTCCATGATGTCGTTGCGGCTGTCGAAATCGACGCCGAGTGCCTTGTACTCCGCCTTCATGTACCCCGCGCCCAGGCCGAAGATCACGCGCCCGCCGGTGAAATGGTCTAGGCTCGATACGGCGCGCGCGGTGATGAACGGGTTGCGATAGGGCAGGACCAGGATGTTGGTCTGCAGCCGCAGCGTGGTCGTGGCGGCGCCCAGCATCGAAAGCATGACGAAGGGGTCCTGCGCATAATGCCCGCCATTGTCGAGCCAGCGCGAAGAGGGCACCGGATGGTCAGTGACGGTGCCCGCGTAAAAGCCCGCAGCCTCGACCGCCTTCGCGATCTGGTGCAGCGCTTCCATGGTGCCCCATTCCTGCGGCTTGTCGATGTGGTCGAAGGGCAGGCTGGTGCTGAGGGTGAAGGTCATCGCTCTCTCGTTTCTGGCTATTCGGTGACTTCAGGCGGCAGGATCCAGACCTCGTTACGGTCGCGCGCCCATCCGCCCGAGGCCCACGAGCCTCCGTCTACCGGGATCACGGTGCCGGTCACGTAGCTGGCCATCGGGGAGGCGAGGAACACCGCCACGCGGCCGCATTCCTCGTCGATCCCGGGGCGGCCCGCAGGAATGCGCTTGCGGGCGCTTTCGACTTGCGCGGGGCTGGGCTGGAACCACGCCGCCTCGTCCACCGGGCCGGTGAACTGGCCGCGCGTGCCGGGCGTCACCGTGTAGTCGGGCGCGATGGTGTTCACGCGGATGCCGTGCTCGGCGAATTCGAGCGCGAGGGTGCGGGTGAGGTTGTTGATCCCAGCCTTGCACGCGGCATAGACGGCATAGCCCGGTGCTGCGCGGCTAGCTTCGATACTGGTGACGTTGACGATCGCGCCGCCGCGCCCGCCTGCGATCATCACCGGCACTGCCGCCTGTGTCGCGGCGAGATTGCTGACCAGGTTGAGGTCGATGTGCCGCCGCCAGTTCTTCTCAGTGAGGTCGAGGAATCCGCGCCGGGTCACGCCGCCCGCGTTGTTCACCAGCACGTCGAGCCGTCCGAAAGTGTCCGCCGTGCGCGCGATCGCGCCTTGCAGGGCCTCGACGTCCATGACGTTGCCGGGGATGCACAGCGCCTTGCGGCCACGCGCCTCGATCATCGCGGTGACTTGCGCGCAGCGTTCCGGGATCGCCTCTATGATCGCCACGTCGGCGCCCATGTCGGCCATGCACAGCGCGATGGAGCGGCCGATGCCGCCGCCGCCGCCAGTCACGAAGGCCACTTGCCCGGTCAGGTCGATGTCGCTTGCCTGCACTCGCCTCTCCGCTTTACGGGGCCGTGTGCGGCCTCTGGTCAGTTCGCCAAAGCGAACAGGTGTTCAGCATCGGCCAGGTCGGCGGGCTCGTCTATATCTTTCGCGAGACCCGACGTCGTGATCGTCACGGCGTTCAGGCCCAGCGTTTCCGCAGCCGCGCGGTGAAGTTCGGCACTGCCGGTGCCGTACTGGAAGCGAAAGCCTGCCGCTTTGGGCAAGGGCAGCGAGAGCGCATTGGTGCCGGTGCCGTGGCGATCGGTGGCGATGCCGAGGGTGCAGGCGGGCAGGGCGGCAAGCTGGCGCAGGTCCTGTGCATCAAGGCGCGGCAGGTCTCCCGCGACGACGATCAGTCGATCGGGCGGAGCACCTCGCGACAGGATTGCCAGCGCGTTTTCCAGCGCCGCGTTGAGTCCGTCACCATCGTCGAAGATGAAGGGCAACGCGCCGCGTGGTGGTCCCAGGAGGATCGTACGGTCCACCGCGCCCGCTGCCGCCTCGATCACGCGCGACAGCATCGCTTCGACCAGCCTGTCACGCTCATGAGGGGGCAGCGCGGGGGCGAGGCGGGTCTTGCCGCGTCCTCGTGCCTTGACCGGGATGAGCGCCCAGACGGTCATGGGATCGCGGGCGCTTCGGCCAGATTGGTGAAGCGGATACCCGCGCCGTCGGCCTTGTAGGTCTTGTTCATGTAGATGAGGATCGAGGTCAGCGCTTCCGCCGCCGCCGAGTTGGCGAGCGCTCCACCCGACAGACCGCGCAGGCCCATGCCGGGGCACAAGTCCACCACCGTCTGTCGGGCCGCGACATCGTCAGAGAAGACCAGCACGTCGCAGTCGATCGCATGGTCGGAATCGAGGTGATGGGCCGAGACGTTGTGGAAGGCGGTGACCAGCCGTGCCTCGGGGCCGAGATGCGCGCGCGCCTGCGCGGCGGCGCTGCCTTCGACGGGAAGCTGGACGCGCATGACCTTGGGCGGGACGAGGGGTACGGTCGTATCCACGACCACCGCATCGCCGATCCGGTCGCGGATCTGCGCCAGCGTATCGCCCTGCGAGGCGTGGGGCACGGTTACGATCACCACGTCCTTGCCTTCCGCCGCATCGGCGTTGGCGGCATAGCCCGCAGCGCCGAGTTCCCCGGCGGTCGCCTGGGCCTTCTCGGCGGAGCGCGAGCCGATCGTCACCGCGTGCCCCGCCGCGACGAGCCTGCGTGCGATGCCTTTTCCGAGTGCCCCGGTGCCGCCGATGATCGCGATACTTGCCATGCCTGTTATCTCTCCCGCGAAGTTTCGCGTCTTTGGATTGTCGTTGTCGGGGGCGGACCTAAGGTGTCGTTCGGGAGAACAGGATGAACGCTCTTCGAGAACTTACAGTACGACCGCTTGCCGGATTGCCCATGTTCGCCGCGGGGCAGTCTATTGCGCAAGCGATTTGCACCGCGCTCGCGGCCGAGGGTGACGGCTTACGCGATGGCGATATCTGCGTGGTTGCGCAGAAGATCGTCTCCAAGATCGAAGGGCGTTCAATCGACCTTGCGGCGCTGACGCCGGGAGAGGAGGCGCGGGCTCTAGCGGAGCGGACCGGGCGCGATCCTGCCATGGCGCAGGCGATCCTGGACGAGAGCGCCGAGATCATGCGCCCGCACCCCGCCGCGATCATCGCCCGGCATCGCACCGGCCATGTGCTTGCCAATGCCGGGATCGACGCCAGCAATGTCTCCGGCGGAGATGCGGGCACGGTGCTGCTCTGGCCGTGCGAGCCCGATGCGTCTGCGCGGCGCTTGCGCGCGGAACTGGCCGAGGCCAGCGGCGTGCGGGTGGCGGTGGTGATCGCCGACTCCATGGGCCGCGCATGGCGCATCGGCACGGTGGGCACCGCGATCGGCTGCGCGGGGCTTGCCGTGCTGGAGGACCGCCGAGGGCGCGGCGTCGATCTCTACGGCCGCACGCTGCAGGCGACGGTGATTGCGGTGGCGGACTCGATCGCAGCTATGGCGACGTTGGTCATGGGCGAGGGGGACGAAGGCACGCCGGTCGCCGTCGTGCGGGGCGCAGGCCGCTGGACCTGCGAGGATGACGGACCGGGTGCGGTGAGCGGCCTGCGTCCAGTGGAACAGGACATGTTTCGATGACGGGCAAGCACGTACTCGCTCTCAGCGGCGGTGTCGGCGGGGCTAAGCTGGCGGCGGGGCTGGCGGCAGTGCTCGCGCCGGAAGACCTCACCATCGTGGTCAATACCGGGGACGACTTCGAGCACCTTGGCCTGACGATCTGCCCGGACATCGATTCGGTGACTTACGCACTCGCGGGGCTCAACGACACGGTGCGCGGCTGGGGCGTGAAGGACGAGACATGGCAGGCCATGGCCATGCTGCGCGCGCTGGGCGAGGCGGACTGGTTCAACCTCGGCGATCGCGACATGGGGATGCACATTGCCCGGTCCTGGCGGCTGCGCGCGGGCGATACCTTGTCGCAGGTGACCACGCGGCTGACGCGCGAACTCGGTATCGCGCACGCGATAGTTCCCATGAGCGATGCCCCCGTGCGCACCCAGGTCGGCACCGCGCAGGGGTGGCTGGACTTCCAGCGCTATTTCGTCGCCGAGCAGTGCCGGCCGGTGGCCACCGGGGTGCGGTTCGACGGCGTTCCCGGTGCTGCGCCATCGCCCGCATTCGCCGAGGCACTGGCCCGCGACGACCTTGCCGCCATCGTCATTTGCCCCTCGAATCCGTACCTCAGCGTCGATCCGATCCTCAGTCTCGACGGTGTGCGCGAGGCACTAGTGCGGCGGCGAGTTCCTGTGGTGGCGGTATCGCCGCTGGTCGGCGGCGCGTCGATCAAGGGACCGCTCGGCAAGTTGTTGGGAGAACTGGGCAGGCCCGTTTCCAACGCCTCGATCGCCGATCACTACTCCAATCACCGGGGCGATCTTCTCGACCATCTGGTGATCGACGAGGCCGATGCCGCCGATGCAGGGGGCTTGCGGGAGAGGGGCCTTTCGGTCACCGTTTGCCCAACAGTCATGTGCCACGCCGGTGACCGGGAGAGGCTTGCGCGCGAAGCACTGATCGCAGCCGGTATCGAAACAGGATGACCATGGCACGCGACGACGACGCACTGATAACCCGACTCCTCACCGCGCCGCTGGACGATGTTCTCGCCGAGGCACGGATGCGGCGCGACACCCGCTTCGGAGCGCTGACACCGGCACGGATGACCTATTCGCGCAAGGTCTTCATCCCGCTGACCCGGCTTTGCGCCGACGTATGCCACTACTGCACCTTCGCGACGACGCCCTCCCGGCTGCATGCCCCTTATCTGACCGAGGAAGAGGTGCTGGAGATCGCGCGGGCTGGGCTCGCGGCGGGCTGCAAGGAAGCGCTGTTCACGCTCGGCGATGCGCCGGAGCGGCGTTATGCAGCCGCGCGCGAGTGGCTGGAGGAGCGCGGCTTCACGCGCACCATCGACTACGTGCGCCACTGTGCGCAGCGGGTTCTGGAAGAGACGGGCCTGCTTCCGCATATCAATGCCGGGGTTCTGGAGGAAGCCGACTGGCGGATGTTGCGCCCGGTCGCGGCATCGGTCGGGCTGATGCTGGAGAGTACGTCCGAGCGCCTGCTCGACAAGGGCATGTGCCATCATGGATCGCCGGACAAGGTCCCCGCGGTTCGTCTCGCGTCGCTGGCGGCGGCAGGGCGGGCGCGGGTGCCGACCACGAGCGGCGTCCTCATCGGCATCGGCGAGACCCCGCGCGAGCGGATCGAGGCGCTGATCGCCCTGCGCGACCTGCACGAAGCGCATGGGCACCTGCAGGAAGTCATCGTCCAGAATTTCTGCCCGAAGCCCGGCACGAAGATGTCCGGCGCTATCGAGGCGAGCGAGGCGGACTTCCTGCGCACCATCGCCGCCGCGCGGATCGTGCTGCCGGACGAAGTCTCGGTGCAGGCACCGCCGAACCTCAATGATGAGCGCCTCGTCGAACTGATCGACGCAGGCATCGACGACTGGGGGGGCATCTCCCCGGTGACGCTCGATCACGTGAACCCCGAGGCGCCCTGGCCCGAAATCGCGCGGCTTGAGGCGGTCTGCGCCCGGGCCGGGCTGCCGCTGGTAGAGCGGTTGACGATCTATCCGCGCTTCGTCGAGGCGGAGGGCTGGCTCGATCCGGCGATCCGGCCCGCCGTGCTGCGGCTTGCCGATGCCGATGGACTGGGGCGCGACAGTCGCTGGAGTCCCGGCATTACGGACCGCGCGCCGGGGACGGTGCACGCGCCGCTTGGCATGCGGTACGACGGCCCGGTGGCGGCGCGGCTGCACCGGATACTCGATCGCGCGGCAGGCGGCTTTGCGCTCGGCGAGGAAGAGATCGCCGCGCTGTTCGCGGCTCGGGGCAGTGCTGCGCAGGCGGTGGTGGAGGCGGCGGACGCCTTGCGGGCCGAGGTGCGCGGCGACGTCGTCACGTACGTCGTCAACCGCAACATCAACTACACCAACATCTGCACGCATGCCTGTTCGTTCTGCGCCTTTTCGAAGACCAGCAGCAAGGCGGGCTATCGTGACAAGCCCTACGACCTCGACCTCGAGGAGATCGCCGGCCGCGCCCGTGAGGCGGTGGCGCGCGGGGCGACCGAAGTTTGCCTGCAGGGCGGCATCCACCCGCGCTACACTGGCGAGACCTACCTCTCGATCCTGCGCGCGGTGAAGGATGCGTGCCCGGACCTGCACGTCCATGCCTTCTCGCCGCTGGAGGTGAGCCAGGGTGCCCGGACGCTGGGGATGCCGGTCTCGGATTACCTGTCCATGCTGCGCGATGCGGGGCTGGGTTCGCTCCCCGGTACGGCGGCGGAAATCCTGTGCGACGATATTCGCGAGAAGATCTGCCCGGACAAGCTGACGACCGCCGAATGGCTCGATGTGGTCGGTTCGGCGCATAGGGTGGGGCTGCCGACGACTTCGACGATAATGTTCGGACACCTCGAAAGTCCGCTGCACTGGGCGCGTCATTTGCTGGCCTTGCGCGAGCTGCAACTCGACACCGGCGGTATCACCGAGTTCGTGCCGCTGCCGCTCGTCCACATGGAGGCGCCGTTCTACCGCAAGGGCCAATGCCGCAAGGGGCCGACCTGGCGTGAGGCGGTGATGATGCATGCGGTCGCCCGGTTGGCGCTGCACGGGGCGATCGATTCGATACAGGTCTCATGGGTCAAGCTGGGCATGGACGGGGCGGCGGCGGTGCTGGCGGCAGGCGCCAACGACCTTGGCGGCGTGCTGATGGACGAGAGTATCAGCCGCGCGGCCGGAGCCTCGCACGGGCAACTGGCTGAGGTTTCCGACATGCGCGCGGCGGCGGAGAGCGTCGGACGCAAGCTGCGGCAGAGGTCGACGCTTTATGGAGATGTGGGAGTGATGGCCTGACCCTTCGACAAGCTCAGGGTGAGCGGGGTTCATAGCGGGATCGTGTTTGACCGAACCATCGTTCGTCATCCCCGCGAAGGCGGGGACCCATCTGATGTTCATGCAGCAGGCACCGTCAGGAGATGGGTTCCCGCCTTCGCGGGAATGACGACGAGAGAGGTGAAGGCGATCATGAACTCCGATCCCGCTCAGGCTGAGCTTGTCGAAGCCCCGGCGTTACAACGCCAGCCCGGTTCTCACATCGCCCGGATATGCTGCCACATCGGCTCGGGCATCCAGGTATATTCGATGTAGTGCCCGAAGACCTTGCGCGCATCAAGGTACAGGAATTTCAGTCCTCCCTCCGGCTCGCCCGACAAGTCGCGCTCCATCGCGATCGGGAATTCCTGCGCGTCCACCCGGGAGCGGAAGTCGGCCCAGTCGGGCACCCGGAAGCAGATGTGATGGAAGCGCAAGGGGCCGCCATTCGACAGGCAGTTGGCAAAGATGCCGACCTCGTCGATCTCGCTCTCGATCAGTTCATATTGCAGGTCGCCGATCCAGATGAAGCAGATGCGGCTTTTCTGGCGCTTCGGCCCCGATGGCGTCAGCACGATCTGGTCGACCGGGATGATAGTCGGTTCCTTCGCCATCCCGCGGCCCCTGAAAAGGTCGATCCCTGCTTCGATGTCGTCACAGACATAGGCGTTCTGGTAGTGCAGTCCTTCCAGCACGATCAGCCCTCCCGCGCGACGTCGTAGCGGGAGAGGTAGCGCTCGAACAGCGGCTCGAGCGCCTCCTTGCTCAGCCCGTATTGCGCCAGCTTGTATTCGTGGCGGCCGAACTTGTCCTGTGGGTTGTCGTCCACCCACTTCTGGACTCCGGCCTCGGCCTCGGCGGTCCATTCGTCGCCCAGCGCCGCGTAGACCTTCTTCGTTGCGGCGACCGGGTCCTCGACGATGTCGGCGTAGTGGACGTCGATGATCCTGTCCTCGCCGTACTTGTCGCGGAAATCCATGATGCGGTTGGCGTGTTCGGCCGCCTGCCAGGGGTAGTCCTCGGCCAGCCACTCCGCATCGATCCGGCCCATGTGCGCCTGATGGCTGAGCGAGATCACCGAGCACAGCGACCCCGTCGCGGTGAAGGGATCGCGGTGGGTCCAGATCACGCGGGCGTCGGGATAGACCTTGAAGATCGTCTCCAGCCACAGCGAGTGGCTGGGCTTCTTGACGTTCCAGACGCCGGTGGTGTGCTGCTGGAGCACCTGCAGGAACTTCTTGTGGTACTCGTAGGCGCTGGTCATGTTGCACGAGAAGATGAAGTCCTTGTAGAGCGGCAGCTTGCCCTTGGACTCGATCATCAGCGTCTTGAAATCGTGCGCCATGAAGAACACGCATTCGTTGGGGTAGACCGCCGAGCCGCGATAGTACTTGCCCATGGCGGGGTTGGCTTCGAGCGCGGCCTTCTCCTGCGCGAGCCGGGTGGTCGCGCGCGGGTCGGTCGTCAGCAGGGCGTTCGAGGTGACCGGCGGCACCGGATCGTCGATCTCCCAGGTCAGCGGCGAACGGCGCGCCGGGTCGGCGGCCAGCAGGTTCGACATCAGCGTGGTGCCGGTGCGCGGCACGCCCATGACGAAGACCGGGCGCTCTACAGGGCGCTGCAGCAGTTCCGGATTCTCGCGCAGGTATTGCGAGACCTTGAGGCGGCCGCGTAGGTAATGCAGCGTGTCGTTCCGGGCGCGGGCGATGCCGCCTTCGCTCATCCAGCCCTTGGCGATGCCTTCGTTGAACGACCGGGTGAAGACGTCGAAGCCCTCGCGCCAGCTGTCGTTGTCGAAGCTGTCGATCCCGGTTTCCTTCATCGCCTGCTCGACGAGGGCATAGCCCAGATGGTGCTCAGTGGTGGTGGCGGTGGTGGCCATGGTGTGGTTGTCCTCTTCCCGGCGGCCGATCGGTCGGCCTTTCATGGGCACGAGATAACCTGTCGATGCCCCGCCGTGGCAACGCGGATGACCCGTCAAAACCAGACCTTCTGTCGAATTCGGGTCAAGACCCGACAGGCTCGGTGAGGACGCGCCCCTGCCTCTGGCGGAAGGTGCTGGGGCTGGCTCCCACGGCGCGGCGGAAGGCGAAGGTGAAGCTGGAGGGAGAGGAGAACCCCATGGTGAAAGCGATGGTCTTCACGCTCTCGCCCTCCATCAGCAGGCGCTTGGCGGCCTCCATGCGGCGCTGCTCGATGTAGTCGCCGATCGAGCAGGCGCGGCTGACACGAAACCCCCGCGTGAGTTGGCGCACCGACAGCACACACAGCTTCGCCAGGTCCTCCAGCGACGGCGCGGCAAGGTCGTCGGCAAGGCGCTCGTCGATCAGCCGCAGCCGCCAGCCGGAGAGACCGCCGGTGACGGGCCGCTCGGTCACCTCAAGGCAATGGCGTCCCAGTTCGATCGCCAGTTCGCTACCGAGGAAGCCCAGCATCCGCTGCGCAGCGAGGCCGGGGTGCCGCACTTCGGCGGTGATGCGGAACAGCAGCGCGCGGATCTGCGCACTGCCGATGTCCAGCGCGGCGGCAAGGTGCGGATCGTCCCAGGTCAGGCGATGGCCGACGAGGTCGTGCACCAGTCCCGAGTCGATGGTGCAGGTCAGCGATGCCTGCCGCCCCGTGCCGCCCTTGATGTGGAGTTCCTCGCCCGGCGGCAGCACGAAGATGTCGCCCAGCCGTTCCAGTCGGTGCGGTCCCCATCGCTTGCGATAGCCGCCGCGCGATTGCAGCGGACGGGGGGTGAGGCACATGTTGACGTGGTAGTCCCGGCCGACCGCATGGACGGTGTCGGTCGGGTCGGGAATGTCGAAGCGCACGATCTGCGCGGTCACGCCGCGCGTTTCCAGTTGCGCGTCGATGCTCATCTTCGAACGATGCGCCTCGGGCATGCTCATCTCCATCAGCGTCATCTTCGACAGGTCGGCCGCAATGTGTCCCGGACGCCACGTTAGGGCCGGAATTCTATGCCTGCCGCGCTTGCCGGGCAATCCTCTCGCGAGGAACATCGCGCCGGTGAACACGCCGCGATGACGGCACGGTTTGGGACAGAGGAAGACAAGGATGGCGAAAAGCCTGTTCGACTGCGCGGGCAAGGTGACGGTGGTGACCGGCGGCAACGGCGGCATCGGCTTCGGCTTCGCGATGGGCGTAGCGAAGATGGGTGGCGACCTCGCGATCTGGGCGCGCAACGCCGAGAAGAGCGCGAAGGCCAAGGCCGAACTCGAAGCGGCCGGTGCGGGGAAAGTCGTCGCCTATCAGGTCGATGTTTCGGAAGAGGCGAACATCGCCCAGGGTTATGAGGCGGTCATGGCCGACTTCGGGCGCGTGGACTGCGTCTTCGCGAATTCCGGGGCTTCGCCGCGCTACAACTCGGTCTTCGAGATGCCGACCGATCACTGGTACGACTTCCAGAAGACCGCGCTGCACGGCGCCTTCTTCACTCTGCGCGAAGGCGCGAGGCTGATGAAGGAGCGGGTCGAGGCGGGGGACGAATCGGGCGGCAGCCTTGTCGCCTGCGGCTCGCTCTCGCTGTTCCAGGGCCTTGCGGGGAAGATGGAGTATGCGTCTTCCAAGGCGGCGGTGGCGGCGGCGATCCGCTGCCTTGCCATCGAACTGGCCCCGCTCGGCATTCGCGCCAACGTGGTCGCGCCGGGCCTCGTCATCACGCCGATGATGGGTGAGGGCGCCCGCGCCGACGCGGTGGCACAGCACTTCGCCCCGACGATACCGATGAAGCGCACCGGCTTTCCAGCCGACTTCGAGGGCATCGGTGCCTACCTGTGCTCGGACGCCAGCAGCTTCATGACCGGTGAGACGATCACCATCGACGGCGGATACATGGTCCGGCCGTAAACGCGGCGGATCGGCAAGGAGAGAGGCGTATGGAACTGCTCAGGATCCACGGCACGGGCGATGTCAGGCTCGACCCCTATGAACGTCCCGCGACGGGGCCGCTCGACGTGGTGGTGAAGATGAAGTCGGTGGGCATCTGCGGCTCCGACCTTTCGTACATCAAGATCGGCGGCATTCCGACGCCGGGCACGCTGACGGCGCTGGGCCACGAAGGCGCGGGCGAGGTGATCGAGGTCGGCGCGGGGGTCGAGGGCATCGCGGTCGGTGATCCGGTGGTCGTCAATCCGATGATGACGCCGGGCAACATCGGCTCCGGCGGCCCGGAAGGGGCCTTCACACAGGAATTGCTGGTGCGCGAGGCGCGGCTGGGAGAATCGATCCTGCCGATCCCCGACGGCATCGACTACGACGTCGCCGCCATGTGCGAGCCGCTTGCGGTTGCCATGCACGGGGTCAATCGGGCCGAGGTGAAGCCCGGCGACAAGGTCGTGGTGTTCGGCTGCGGGCCGATAGGGCTCGGCATGCTGCTGTGGCTGATCGATCGCGGGGTGACCGACGTGGTGGCGCTCGACCTTTCCGAGGAGCGCCTGGAACGCGCCCGGGCGCTCGGCGTGCGGGCCGCGCTCAACCCGGCCGAGGTGGACTTGCGCGCGGAACTGGCGCGCCTTCATGGCGAAGTACCGAGCTATGGGCGCGTGGGCGTCGGCACCGATGCGTACATAGACGCGGCAGGGGCGCCGAACATCCTGACGCAAGTGATCATGATGGCGAAGTTCCACGCGCGCCTCGTCATCACCGCCGCCTACATGAAGCCTTTGGAGTTCCCGGCCGGTCGCATGCTGACCAGCGAGATGACCATTACCACCGCCGTCGGCTACCCCACCGAAATGCCCGAGGTGATCGCGGCCATGCCGCGCCTCAAGGACAAGATCGCCGCGATGATCAGCCACAAGCTGCCGTTCCGCGACGTCATGAAGGGCCTTGAGATCGCCGCGAGCCCGCAGTCCGCCAAAGTCATGATCAGCTTCGAGGAGGTCTGAAATGAGCGACGTAAAGGATGCAGGACCCAAGCTGGCCGGACTGGTGCGCGCAGGCGACGAGCAGGCCGAGGCGATCCGGGTGACCGACTTCATCTTCCAGGCGAACGACATCTCAAACGCCTACCTCGTCACCACCGCCGAGGGCGACGTGATGGTCAACACCGGCTTCATGGACAATGCCGAGCGCACGAAGCGCCTGCTGGCGCCGCATCGGACCGGGCCGCTCGCCTTCGTGATCCTCACGCAGAGCCATGCGGACCACTACGGCGGCTTGCCGGAATTCCTCGAAGACGGCACGCAAGTGATTGGCGGCCCCGGCTTCAACGAGGCTTTGGCCGACATGAACGGCCTGCAGGCCTTCTTCGGGCCGAGAAGCCGCAAGCTCTGGGGCTCGACGCTCAAGCGCGGTTCGACACCGAAGCCGCCGCCGAACGTCGTGCCGGACATTCTCGTCGATCGCCGCCTGACGCTGGAACTCGGCGGGCGCACCTTCGAGCTGATCTCCACGCCTGAGGGCGAGACGGTGGACAGCCTCACCGTCTGGCTGCCGAAGGAGAAAATCGCCTTTACCGGCAATGTCTTCGGGCCGGTGTGGCTGTCGATGCCGTTCCTCAATACCCTGCGCGGCGACAAGCCGCGGCTGGTGCGCAATTACCTCAAGTCGCTGGAAACCATCCGCGATCTCGGCGCGGAAATCGTGATCACCGGCCACGGCGAGGCGATCGTCGGCAAGGATCGCATCCGCGCCGACCTCGACAAGTTGCACGCTGCGGTTTCCTATGTACGCGACTATACGCTGGAGGGCATGAAGGCGGGCAAGGACGTCCACACTCTGATGCGTGAATTCGCCTGGCCCGAGGGGCTGGAGATTGGCGAATTTCACGGCAAGGCGAGCTGGGCGGTCAAGTCGATCTGGCGCGAGTATTCGGGCTGGCTGCACTATGAGGACGGCACCACCGCGCTCTACGGCGTGCCGCGCAGCAGCATCGATGCGGACCTTGTCGAACTGGCGGGCGGGGCGGGAAACCTTGCCCGGCGCGCGCAGGAAAAGCTGGACGGCGGCGCGGCGCTGGAGGCCGTGCACCTCACCGACATAGCCCTCGGCGCGGAACCGACCAACGCCGAGGCCATCGCCGTCCGCAAGGCCGCGCATGAAGTCCTGCTGGCCGAGAGCGGCGGACGCAATCTGTCGGAAACGATGTGGCTGCGCTCCGAACTCGCCGAGATGGAAGCGAAGCTGTAGGAATATTCCACTCTCATCTCGTCATTGCGAGCGAAGCGAAGCAATCCAGGGCGGTGTCAGACTGCTCTGGATTGCTTCGCTTCGCTCGCAATGACGAATTATGAGCGGGTGCTAATGGTCAGTGCCCGGACTTCTCAATCGTCGATCCTGACCATTCCGCCCAGAACCGGTCCGCCCGCGACGGCGATGGCTTCGCCGGTGATGTAGCTCGCCGCATCACTGACCAGGAAGCCGACCAGTTGCGCCACGTCCTCGGGCTGGCCGTAGCGGCGCAGCGGAAATACATGCGCGGCGCTGTCCGCGTCGAAGCCGGCCTTCTCCCACCCGGCGCGGGCCTTCTCGGTCGCGGTCATGCCGGGGGCGACGGCGTTGACGCGCACACCTGTTGGCCCCCACTCGGCAGCCGCGACGCGGGTGAACATTTGGACGCCCGCCTTGGCCGCCGAATAGGCCGCCACGCCCTGCGTTCCGTGCATCCCGGCGACTGAGGACACGTTGACGATGCAGCCCTTCACCTTGCGCAAATGCGCAAACGCCGCCTGCGAGGCATACATCGCCGAATTGAGATTGAGCGCGATGTCGCGGTCCCATTTGGCCGGGTCCATCTTCGCAATGCCGACGTGCCCATGGGCTCCGCCCGCATTGTTGACGAGGATGTCGAGCCGCCCGAAATGCACTGCTGCCGTCTCGACCATGGCCTGTACGGGCGCCAGTTCGCGCACGTCGGCCTCTACCGCCAGACCCCTGCGGCCGAGCGCTTCGATCTCCGCCACCACCGTGTCGAGCGGCGCGCGCTTGCGACCCGCCACTGCAATGTCCGCGCCGCGCCGGGCCAGCAGCAGCGCGATGGCCCGGCCGATGCCGGTGCCGCCGCCGGTCACCAGCGCCACGCGGCCGGTCAGGTCGAATTCCTCGAACATCTCTTCTCCTCTCCCTCGGGCGGTATCGCCAGCGTCGCCGCGATATTCGGGACGCTTCGGCCTTCCGGCTCTTGGCAAGCACCGCCGCACCTTATTCACTCGGGTCGGATGGCATGCGGGCATCGCCGGGATGATCGGCGGATACGGGCAGTGCCAAGGGACTCGCAGATAAAGATAGTAAATACTATCTAATGCGCATGCAACATGGGAGCGGGATGAAATGAGCGAACACGATCTACTCGACCTTGGTGGACAAGTGGCGGTGGTCACCGGCGCCGGGCAGAACGCGGGACGCGGGATCGCGCTGGAACTGGCGCGCCACAATGCGGGCGGCATCGCAGTGAACGATTTCGTGCCCGAACGCGCAGAAGCCGTGGCCGAGGAAATCCGCGCGATGGGCGTGCCTGCGTTGGCGGTGCCGTTCGATGTCGGCGATCTCGATGCGATCCGCGGCGCGGATGCCGCGATCAGGGACAAGCTCGGCGCCGCGACGATCCTGGTCAACAATGCCGGGATGGCCGGGCCGGGAGGCTCGCTGCGTCCGACCCTCAACTTCTGGGAGGAGGAGCCCTCGGCCTGGGACCGCTATCTGCGCACCAACCTCTACGGCGTCTACAATGCCTGCTTTGCGTTCATTCCGAACATGGTGGCGGCGAAGAAGGGCCGCATCGTCACCATAGTTTCGGATTCAGGCCGCGTGGGTGAGCCCAAGCTCGCGGTCTATGCCTCGGCCAAGGCGGGGGCGCAGGGTTTCGTGCGCTCGATCGCCAAGGAACTCGGGCGCTACAACGTGACCAGCAACGCCGTCTCGCTGTCCTCGCTGATGCCGGACATGCCTGCGGAGAAGCTCGCCGAAGTCATGCAGGGCGATCACGCCAAGGCGCAGATGGCCCGCTACACGATCCGCCGCTACGGCAAGTCCGACGATGTCGCCGCGCTCGTGACGTTCCTGTGCTCCGACGCGGCGGAGTGGATCACGGGGCAGACCTATCCGCTCAACGGCGGTTACGCGCCTTCGATGTGAGGCAAGGGCGCGCGGTTCGTCAACCGCGCGCCTTCGCGTTCACTCGACCGTGACACTCTTGGCGAGGTTGCGCGGCTGGTCGACGTCGGTGCCCTTCACGCAGGCGACGTGATAGGCGAGGAGTTGCACCGGCACCGCGTAGACCAGCGGCGCGATCAGCGGGTGCACGCGCGGCATCTCGATGGTCGCGATGCAGCCTTCGCCCGCCTCGGCAATGCCTTCCGCGTCTGAGATCAGCACGACCTTGCCGCCGCGTGCGCGCACCTCCTGCATGTTGCTGACGGTCTTCTCGAACAGCGGGCCGGAAGGGGCGAGGACGATCACCGGCACCGCTTCGTCGATAAGCGCGATGGGGCCGTGCTTCATTTCACCCGAAGCATAACCTTCGGCGTGGATATAGCTGATTTCCTTGAGTTTCAGCGCGCCTTCGAGAGCCAGCGGGTAGTCCGGGCCACGCCCGAGGTAAAGCACATCGCGCGCCGGCGCGATGAGGTGCGCCATGGCCGCGATTTCCTCGTCATGATCGAGCGCGGCGTTGAGGCTGGCGGGTGTGGCGAGCAGGTGCTGGACGACTTCCGCTTCCTCAGCGCGGTCCATCCGCCCGCGCTTGACCGCCAGATGCGCGGCAAGGGCGGCGAGAACGGCAAGCTGGCAGGTGAAGGCCTTGGTCGAGGCGACGCCGATCTCCGGACCGGCGTGGGTCGGCAGCAGCAGGTCCGCCTCGCGCGCCATCGTGCTGGTGGGCACGTTGACGACGACGGCAATGGTCTGCCCGGCCGCCTTGCAGTGCTTGAGCGCGGCGAGGGTGTCGGCCGTCTCGCCCGACTGCGAGATGAAGAGGGCGAGGCCGCCGTCTTCCAGAACCGGGTCGCGGTAACGGAACTCGCTGGCCACGTCGATATCGACAGGTACTCGGGCGAAAGTCTCGATCCAGTACTTTGCGACCATGCCGGCGTAGAAGCTGGTGCCGCAGGCGACGATGGTGATGCGCTTGACCGAACCGAGGTCGAAATCGATCTGCGGCAGCGCTACCGACTGGTCGACCTGGCGCAGATAGCTGCGCAGCGTCTGGGCGACCACGGTGGGCTGCTCGAAGATTTCCTTCTGCATGAAGTGGCGGAAATTGCCCTTCTCGATCGCCACGGCCGACGCGCCGGAGGTGACGACTTCGCGCGTCACCGGATTGTTGTCGGCGTCGTAGATCGTCGCGCCCTCACGGGTGATGACGACCCAGTCACCTTCCTCGAGGTAGGTGATCTTCTGGGTCAGCGGGGCGAGGGCCAGCGCGTCCGATCCGAGGTAGGTCTCGCCATCCCCGTAGCCGACGACCAGCGGCGAGCCGAGGCGGGCGCCGATCAGCATGTCCGGGAAGCGGCGGAAGGCAATGGCGAGGGCGAAGGCACCGCGCAGTTGGGGCAGCACCGCCTTGACGGCGTCTTCCGGCGACGCGCCCGCTTCGACCTGCTCGGACACCAGATGCGCGACGACTTCGGTGTCGGTCTGGCTCTCGAAGGTGCGCCCGCGCGATTCGAGGGCTTCGCGCAAAGGCTTGAAGTTCTCGATGATGCCGTTGTGGACGAGCGCGAGTTCCGCCGTCGCGTGGGGGTGTGCGTTGGCGGCAGTCGGCGCGCCGTGGGTGGCCCAGCGGGTATGGGCGATGCCGGTCAGGCCCGGCGCCGGATCACGCGCCAGTTCCTTGACGAGGTTCATCAACTTGCCCTCGGCGCGGCGGCGCACGAGCTGGCCGTCAAACAGCGTACAGACGCCAGCGCTGTCGTAGCCGCGATATTCCATCCGGCGCAGGCCGTCGACCAGCCGGTCCGCCACGTCTTCCTTGCCGACGATGCCGATGATGCCACACATGAGATTAAGTGCCTTGGTCTAGAGAGAGTAGGGGACGCGGATGCCCGGCATGCTTGCCGGAAAATCCTTGGTATTTCGTGTAACCAGAATGCGCTGGCGCACTTGCGCGGAGGCCAGGATGATCGCGTCGGGCAATTTCAGTTTCGGTCGCTCCCGTCGTAGCGCTGCGGCATGGCGGGCGATCTCCGCGTCCACTTCCTCGATCAGGAAGCCCGACAGGAATATCTCTATGTTTCTTAGAGTCGCGCCGCCTTCCTTGGAAAGTACCTCAGTCCAGACCAGCCTGCTTATGCAGGGCCGATCAACACGTGCGATCTCGGCGTGGGCGGGCGGAAAACCGTTCAGCGCATCGATCAGGATATTGCTGTCGAACGAATAACCGCTCATTTTGCAGACGGCTTCCGGCCGGATTGGGCGAGATAATGCGCGCGTTCGCGGTCATCCTGCTCGTCGAAAAGGTCCGGAAATTCGGCCTTCACCTCTTCGTAGTCGTCATCCCACGGCCGGGTCCACGAAGCGCGCTCGCGGCGTTGCCAATCTATTGAATCGCCGATGTCCTGGCGGTTCTTCCAGATGCCGAAAGCCTGATCCAGCCAGTCCTTGCCACTCGCCGGCTGCGCCTGGGCCTTGTAGGTCGATACCGCCTCGCGCAGGACCGAAGCGCGCGACTGGCCGAGTTCGGCCGCGCGGGCGTCGAGCCAGCGGATGTCCTCGTCGGGCAGGTCTGCGAGAATACGCGTCATGATATCGCGATATCATATCGTGATATCATCGGCAAGGCGGATGTATCGTGAGCCATGGCAGGACAGTGCCGGATCGCCGATGACCGGGCGCTGTCCTGCACATTACATTCGCGTCATCAATCTCCGTCGATGAGGTTGCCCAGCGAGCCCAGCAGCGATCCCTCGCCGCGGTTCTGACCGCCGGTCGAGCCTGCCGCCGCCAGCATCCGCCCGGCGAGCCGCGAGAACGGCAGCGACTGGATCCAGACTTTGCCGGGGCCGCGCAGGCGGGCGAAGAACACGCCTTCCCCGCCGAAAATCATGGACTTGACGGAGCCTGCTCGCACCACGTCGAACTCCACGCTGGGCTGGAAGGCGGCGACGCAGCCGGTATCGACGTGGAGTTCTTCTCCGGCGCGAAGCTCGCGCTCGATCACGGTGCCGCCCATCTGGACGAAGACCCAGCCGTCGCCTTCCAGCTTCTGCATGATGAAGCCTTCGCCGCCGAACAGGCCGGTCATGATGCGCTGCTGGAAGTGGATGCCGATGGACACGCCGCGCGCGGCGCACAGGAAGGCGTCTTTCTGGCAGATCAACCGTCCGCCGACTTCGTCCAGCTTGATCGGCAGGATCGAGCCGGGGATCGGCGCCGCGAAGGATACGCGTGCCTTGCCTGAGCCGCGATGCGTGAAGACGGTCGTGAACAGGCTCTCGCCGGTGACGAGGCGCTTGCCCGCGCCCAGCAGCTTGCCCATGAAGCCGCCGCCCTGATCCGCCGAGCCGTCGCCGAACACGGTGGTCATGTCGATGGAGGCGTCCTTCCAGACCATCGCCCCGGCTTCGGCCACCGCGCTTTCGCCGGGATCGAGTTCGATCTCGACGAACTGGAGTTCCTGGCCCTTGATCTCGAAATCGACGTCGTCGGAAAGCGATGAACTGCGCGTATGGCTCCAGGGGCTGTTTGCCATCGAAAATCTCCGTCGTCGGCCCACCAGCGGGCCATGTGCGATGAGACGAGGGTTTGATTTCGGCAAGATGACTTGTCAAACCGCGCCGGTCGGATATTCTTCGCAGTTCAACGAACACTGTCTGACGATTGGCCCACGTAGAAGGGCTCGGCACAGACCGGCGCGGTATCGGTGTTTTGGGGAGAGGAAAAACACCGATGAACGCTCGAATTGCGTCTTCCGTTCTTGTTTCGATTTTCATCGCGGGAACGGCTCATGCCGAACCCGTGCAGCAACAGCCGCATCTTGTGGCGGCCAGTTTCGCACCCGCCGCGCGGGTGACGGATACCCGCTTCGATGCGGCCGCGCATGTCCAGCAGGGCTACGATCTGATCCGTCAGGGCAAGCAGGCGCAGGCGGTCAAGCTGTTCGACAAGGTCATCGCCGATGCCGACCAGCGGCTTTCCGGCGATTTGCGCCCACGCCTTTGCCGTGATGGCGGAGCGGCTTCCGGTGCCACTGTCGAAGTCGATTCCGCGCTGTGCGAGGCGCATTTCGGCAAGGGCTTCGCGCTCATCGATCTCGGTCGCGGCGATCTTGCCGAGGCTGAATTGCGGCAGGCCTCGCAGATGGCGCCGGGCAATGCCCATTTCGCCAACGAATATGCCGAACTCTTCAAATCGCGCCGGGACTGGCAGGGCAGCTACGATCTGTTCGCCAAGGCGTGGGCCGTGGTCGACAAGTCCACGACCGGCAAGGACGCACGGATAGCGGCGCGCGCCCTGCGGGGGATGGGTTTCACCAAGGCGGCGATGGGGCAGTATGACGAGGCGGAGAAGTTCTACGACCAGTCGCTGCAGTATGACCCCAAGAGCGAGATCGCCAAAGTAGAGCTGAGCAATATCGCGCGCAGGAAGGTGATTGGATCGTAAGACAGCAAGGCGTTTGAAGACAAAGCCCGTCATCCCAGCGAAGGCTGGGACCGCTGGCAAATCTTTAGGCGCTACGTTGCGTTAGCACTTTGCAGCCGTGGGTTGGGCTTTACGCGGCCAGCGGTCCCAGCCTTCGCTGGGATGACGGGCGCTGTCCTTTGACGTCAGCTCAGCCTTTCAACTCGGCCTTTTTCTTCTTCATGGCATCATGGAAGCGGTCGGCCCAGCCGGGCTTGACCAGTTGTTCCCCGCGAACGAGGCGCAGTTCGCCGTCCGCCACGTCGCGGGTGACCGCGCTGCCCGCCGCCACGATCGCGTCGGCGCCGATCTTCACGGGCGCCACCAGCGCGCTGTTGGAGCCGATGAAGGCGCGTTCGCCGATCACGGTCTTGTGCTTGAAGTAGCCGTCGTAGTTGCAGGTGATCGTGCCCGCGCCGATGTTGGCGCCCGCACCGACCACCGCGTCGCCGAGGTAGGTCAGGTGGTTGGCCTTCGCGCCTTCGCCCAGCACGGCGTTCTTCATCTCGACGAAGTTGCCGATCTTGGACCCGGCCTTGAGCACCGCGCCGGGCCGTAGGCGAGCGTAAGGTCCAATGGCGACGCTGCTTTCGAGCGTCGCGCCCTCGAGGTGCGAGAAGGCGTGAATGACGACGTTATCGGCGACACTCACACCGGGGCCGAACACCACGTTGGGCTCGACGGTAACATCGCGGCCGAGCTTCGTGTCCCAGGCGAAGAACACGGTTTCCGGCGCGATCAGCGTCACGCCATCGGCCATGGCCTGAACCCGGCGCGCCTTCTGCCAGCGGCCCTCGGCTTCGGCGAGTTCGCCGCGGCTGTTGATGCCGCCGACTTCGTCCGGGTCGTCAGTTACGATCACCGCGCAGGCGCGTCCTTCGAGCGTGGCGATATTGACGATATCGACGAGGTAATACTCGCCCTGGGCGTTCTCGTTGCCGACTTTGGCGAGCAGGTCGAACAGATCGGCCGACTTCACCGCCATCAGGCCCGAGTTGCACAAGCGGCAGGCGCGCTGTTCCTCGGTGGCGTCCTTGTATTCGACCATCATCGCGATGCGCCCGTCGTCATGGGCGAGCACACGGCCGTACTGCAGCGGGTCCTCGGGCTGGAAGCCGAGCACGACCACTGCCGGGGCATCCTCGGCATGGAGGCGGGCGATCATCGCGCGCATCGTCTCTTCGCGCACGAAGGGCACGTCGCCGTAGAGGATCAGCACGTCGCCGTCGAAGCCCGCCAGCGCGCCCTCGGCCTGCTGGACGGCGTGGCCGGTGCCGAGCTGCGGTTCCTGCACCGCGATCGTCGCGCGGCTGCCCAGCGCCTTTTCCAACTGCTCGCGGCCATGCCCGGCGACCACGACCTGCCGCTCGGGAGCCAACTGCGCGGCGCTCGCCAGCAAATGTTCCAGCATCGGGCGGCCGGCTACGGGATGGAGCACCTTGTGCAGGTCGCTCTTCATGCGGGTGCCCTTGCCGGCGGCGAGGACGACGATTGCGAGGGGGTTACTGGCCAAAGTCATGGGTGCTCTCCTGCCAGCAAATTGTTGCGGTTTCCATCCCGAGCCTGCACTGCTTGGTGCAATGACCAGCTTTCCTTTTCAGATCGTCGGTTTCGACCTCGACGGAACTCTTCTCGACAGCCTCGGTGACCTTGGCCACGCGGTCAATCACGCTCTTTCTCTGGAAGGCCGCCGGGCCGTCCCGCGCGAGGAAGTGCGCGGGTTCGTGGGCGGCGGCGCGCGCAAGATGCTCGCCAATGCGCTCGTCGCGACGGGCGGCGCGGTGGACGATGTGCGCTTCGAGGAACTGCACGATGCGCTGCTCGCCTTCTATGAGGCGAACATCGCGGTCGAGACCTGCCTGTTCCCCGGCGGCGCGGCGATGCTGGACGAACTGGCGGCGCGCGGCGTGAAGATCGCCGTCGTCACCAACAAGCTGGAGCGGTTCGCCACGAAGATCTTCGGCGAACTCGGCCTGTCGGAGCGGTTCTACACGGTGATCGGCGGCGACACCCTCGGCCCCGGCCGGGCCAAGCCGCGTCCCGACCTGCTGCAGCTCATGCTGGAACGCGGCGGGGAAGGGCGTGCGGCTTATGTCGGCGATACCACGTACGACACCCGCGCGGCGGCGGCGGCGGGGCTGCCGTGCATCGCGGTCAGCTTCGGTTTCAACGACCTGCCGCCGGGCGAACTGGGCGCAGCGGCGGTGATCGATCATTTCGACCAACTCGTCCCCGCGCTCGAGCGGATCGGCAACAACGCGGGGCCGATACCCGCCTGACCCGCTTGCCCGCCCGGCGGCTTCGTGCGAGCCCTCCGTTCGAAAGAGGGAGAGCCGACGATGCCGACACCGGGTGAGAAGCTGCGCGCGCTGATCGAGAACGGCGAGCATTTTGTCGCCGCCGAGGCCTACAGCGCGCTCACCGGGCGAATCGTCCAGCAGGTCGGGTTCAAGGCGGCGTATCTGGGCGGCCATGCCTGCTCGGCATTTCACTATGCGGTGCCCGACAACGGCATCTTCAGCCAGATCGAGCAGATCGATCAGGCGGGCCGCATCGCGCAGGCCATGGATATTCCGCTGATCGCCGACGCCGATACGCTGGGCGAGACGGTGGCCGATGCATACCGCTTCACGAAGATGTACGTTGCGGCGGGGATCGCCGGGTATCACGTCGAGGACGAGGTGAACCCCAAGCATTCCAAGCACGTCAACGGCTTGTGCTCGATCGAGGAAATGCAGTGCCGGATCGAGGCCGGGGTGAAGGCGCGGGGCGATTCGGGCCTGGTGATCATCGCGCGCTGCGATGAACTCTACACCAGCGCCAATGGCGGCGGCGGTTCGGGCTCGGTGGAAGAAGCGATCCGGCGGGGGCACGCTTATGCCGAGGCGGGCGCTGATGCGGTGGTCTTCGCTAGCGCGCCGCCGGAACAGCAGGCCGAAGTCATCCCGCATATGCCGATCCCGGTCTGCACGCTCGGGTTCAATTTGCCGGACACGCGCTTCACGCTTTCGACCGGGTGGGGCTGGGTCTCGGCGGCGGTGAACCACCTCAAGATGGCGCGCGAGCTGATGGAGACCGGCTCGGTCGCCAGCGCGATGGATGCTTTCCGTAACTTCCCGGAGAAGTACGACCTGATCGATCAGAAGCTGTATGATGATCTGATCGTCGATTGGGCGGAGCGGACTGGGCAACCCACGCGAACCAACCATGCGCGGTAGCCCCTCCGTCCGTCATTGCGAGCGTAGCGAAGCAATCCAGGGCGGCTCAAGACAGCCCTGGATTGCTTCGCTACGCTCGCAATGACGAGGTGTGTGGGGGCTTACTTCGGCTCCGTCACATCCTTCGGCAGCGCCAGCACCTCCAGCCCGGCCTCTGGCGCAAGGTAGCGCTGCGCCATCGCCTGCACGTCCGCCGGGGTAAGCGCCAGCAGCCGTTCGCGCGCATTTTGGAAACGCTCGATCCGATCGGGCTCGGACTGAGCGTGGTCCACCAGCGCCATCCACCCGGCATTGCTCTTGAGCGCGTTGGCGAGGCCCTCGATCATAGGCTGCCGCGCGCGCAGCAGGATGTCGGTGCTGACCGGGGCCTTGCGCAGATCGTCCAGCACCTGCCGGATCGCCGCGCGTGTCGCGGGCACTTCGGCGACGTCCACCGAGGCGTTGACCGAGAAGGTGCCATAGCCTTTCCACTCATGCGAAAGCTGGCTCGATGCCGAGGGCGAGTAGGCCTTCCCCAGCGCCTCGCGCAGCTGGTCGGTCAGCTCGACGCGCATGACGCGCTCCAGCAGTTCGAGTTCCAGCGCCTCGACCGGATCGGCATCGTCGCGCGTGGGCCAGGTGATGCGCAGCAGCGCCTGATCGGCCGGGCCGGTATGCCGCACGATCCGCGCCGAGCGATCCTTCGCGAAGAGGCGCGGGGGCTGGCCGGTCTCGCCGTGGAAGACCGTCTCGCGCGCGGGTAGGGCGCCGAACGTGCGGGCGACCAGCGCGATCGCGGCGTCTTCGTCGATATCGCCGACAAGGCCGATCTCGATCGCGCCCCGGGCCAGCCGATCGCTCACGTCGGTCTTCAGCTTGGCATAGGACAAGTGGCGATAATCCTCGACGTTGCCGAGGCTGAAACGCGGGTCGTCGTCGCTGAGGATGCCGCCGATGCGGGCCGCGAGCGCGGAGGCCGGGGTCGCATCGAGCTGCGCGAAGTAGTTGTTGATCGCCTGCCGATAGCGCACTTCGCCTTCGGGCCGGTAACCGGGGTCGGTGACCAGCGCGGCTAGCAGCTGCAGCTGGATTTCGAGGTCGCGCGGGGTCGTCGTCACCCGCGAATCGAAGCTCGCCGCCGCGCTCGACAACCCGAGCCCGACGCTGCGCCCGGCGAGAATCGTGTCGAGCGAATCGCGGCTGTGCTTGCCGAGGCCGCCATCGTCGAGATTGGGCACCAACTGCGTCGCATGCGGGTTCTCGCGCGTGTTCAGCCGGTCGCCGCCGTCTATGGCGAGGCTCACGCGCACGCGGTCCTTCTCCAGATCGGTCTTGCGCAAGTTCAGCATGACCCCGTTGGCGAACCGCACCTCGCGGATGCCGAGGTCTTCGCGCCGGGTGTCCGACACGACCTGCCCTGCCGGGCCGAAATCGGTGTACGCGAACTGCGCGGTGTCGGCGCCGGTTTCCTTGTCGATTTTCGCGCGCATGACCTCGCGCCAGGCATCGCGCAGCGCGGTTTCGCCGCCTTCGGGCGCCTTGCGGCCCTGGAAGCGGATCAGCGGCGCGTTGAGCGTCAACGCCTCGCGCTTGAGTGCGGCGAGCACGGCGTCGGGGGTGATCTGCGGGGCGAAGCGCTCGAAGCGTTCCAGCCCCGACTGCGGGGTGGAAGGCACCATCTCGTCATCGACCAGCGAGAGCGCCAGCGCCGTCAGCATCGCATTGCTGCGCGTCGAGGCCGAGGCTGCGGCATTGACGATGCCGGTGCGCACTTGCGCCACCTGTTCGGCGACTTCGGCCGCCGAGAAGCCGTAGGCGAGGGCGCGGCGGTATTCGATTCCGGCTGCCTCCAGCCCGGCGCGCCACTTGCCGTCCACGGTGTCGATGATGATGCGGGTCGAGCGCGCCGCCTTGAACACGTCGCCGGTGCCGAAGCCCGCGCCCCGAAACGGCGGCTCGGCGCTGCGGGCGAGGCGCTGGAGGCGGCGGTTGACGATGTCGTAGCCGATCGAGCGCAGCAGTGTCTCGCGGCGCTCGGCGATCGAGTCGGGTTCGTCCTGATAAGTCCCGTTGCGCTGGACGGTGACGCGCTCGGACAAGGCCGGGTCGAGATAGACGCCGGTGCGCGCCTTGTCCTTCGCCTTGACCGGGCCGGGGAAGGGCTGGGGCTCGGCGGGCCTTGCGGTCCAGTCGTTGAAATGGCGCACGATGCCGGCCTCCACCGTAGCGACGTCGAAATCGCCGACCACGACGAGGGTGACGTGGGCGGGGACATATTCGCGCTCGTAGAAGGCGCGCAGGGATGCGGCGTCGGCGGCGTTCAGGGTTTCGACGGTGCCGATGGGGAAGCGCTGGGCGTAGAGCGACTTGGGGTAGAAGAACCGCGTCGTGTCGATGGCGTTGCGCAAGGCCCAGGAATTGCGGTCGCGCATTTCCGCCAGCACGACGCCGCGCTCGCGGTTCACCGCCTCCTGCGAGATGGTGAGGTTGCTGGCGGTCTCGCGCATCAGCATCAGCGCGGTGTCGATCAGCGCCGGGTCATTGCGCGGCAGGTCCAGCTTGTAGAGCGTGCGGTCGAAGCTGGTCGAGGCATTGGTGTCGGCGCCGAAGGCCAGCCCCTCGCGCTCCAGCAGCGGCACCATCTGGCCCTCGGGCACGCGCTGCGAGCCGTTGAAGGCCATGTGTTCGAGGAAATGCGCGAAGCCCTGTTCGGCAGGGGATTCGTCGAGCGATCCCGCCTCGACGTCCATGCGCACGATCGCGGTTCCGGCGGGCGTCGCGTTGTGGCGGACGATGTAGCGCATGCCGTTGGCGAGGCGGCCGAAGCGGAAATCGGGATCGACCGGGATGTCGCTGCGGTCGAAGGCCCAGACAGCCTCTTGGGCGGGTTTGTCCTTTGCAGCCAGTGGCATGGGAGCCAGTGCGACAAGGAGCGCGATCAGGGAAACTCTCATCGCCTTGAGGAGTGCCAAGGCCGGAAGGCGAAGGCAAGTACGTTCCTCCCTGTCGCGCAGCGATGGGGAGGGGGACCGCCGCCGCAGGCGGTGGTGGAGGGGTTTGGAAGGCCCCCTCCGTCAGTCGCTGACGCGACTGCCACCTCCCCATCGCTGCGCGACAGGGAGGATTGCAGAATAAAAAAGGCGGCGCTCCCACCGGAACACCGCCCTTTCAATTCAACGCCTTGCGAGGCTTACTTGCCGCGCAGCTTGCGGTGCTTGGTGAGGTCCAGCACTTCGCTCGGGCCGTTGTCGTCCTGCAGCAGGCCGAGGCGGCGGGCGACTTCCTGGTAGGCCTCTTCCTCGCCGCCGAGGTCGCGGCGGAAGCGGTCCTTGTCGAGCTTCTCGCCGGTGGTCATGTCCCACAGGCGGCAGCCGTCGGGGCTGATCTCGTCGGCGAGGATCACGCGGCTGAAGTCGCCGTCCCAGATGCGCCCGAATTCGAGCTTGAAGTCGACGAGGCGGATGTTGATCGCCGCGAACATGCCCGCCATGAAGTCGTTCACGCGGATCGCCATGGCGGCGATGTCCTGCATCTCGTCATGGTTGGCCCAGCCGAAGCAGGCGATATGTTCCTCGGCGATCAGCGGGTCGCCCAGCGCGTCGTCCTTGTAGTAGTACTCGATCAGCGTGTGCGGCAGCATCTCGCCCTCGGGGATGCCGAGGCGCTTGGAGATGGAACCGGCGGCCACGTTGCGCACCACGACCTCGATCGGGATGATCTCGACCTGGCGGACCAGCTGCTCGCGCATGTTGAGGCGGCGGATGAAGTGGTTGGGCACGCCGATGTGGTTCAGGCGCGTGAACACATACTCGCTGATGCGATTGTTGATGACGCCCTTGCCCTGGATAGTGCCCTTCTTCTGGGCATTGAACGCGGTCGCATCGTCCTTGAAGTACTGGATCAGCGTGCCGGGCTCGGGGCCTTCGTAAAGGATCTTGGCCTTGCCTTCGTAGATCTGGCGGCGACGGGACATGCGCTTGGGTCCTTGCAAAACGTGCGAAAGAGCAAGCCCCGGCGCTTCGGGAAGGCCGGGGCATTCGAGCGGGCATATAATGGAAGCCGGTGTAAAAGCAAACTGCCCGCGCGGCAGGGGCCTCCGGGGCGAAGATGAGCGAGGAATTGTGCGGATGAGCGTGACTATCCAGGTGCTGACGGGGGCGCAGATGCTGGCGGCCGTCGGCGATCTTGCGCGGCTGCGGATCGCGGTCTTCGCCGAATGGCCCTACCTCTACGACGGCGCGGAGGCTTACGAGGAAAGCTACCTGCGCGAATTTGCCGAGGCGACCGATGCCGTGCTGGTGGCGGCGCGCGATGGAGCCCGGGTCGTGGGTATGGCGACGGCCTCTCCCATGGCGGTGCAGAAGGCGGAGTTTCGCGGGCCTTTCGAGTCGCGCGGGCTGGACGTGGCGGGGCTGTTCTACTTCGGCGAATCCGTGCTGCTGCCGGAATATCGCGGGCAGGGGATCGGCCATGCCTTCTTCGACCATCGCGAGGCGCAGGCGCGGCGGTGCGGTGCGAAGGCGACGACGTTCGCGGCGGTTGTGCGGCCTCTCGATCATCCGGACCTTCCGGAGGGATACGTGCCGCTCGACGGGTTCTGGCGCAGGCGCGGGTATGTGCCGGTCGAGGGACTGGTCACCGAACTGGCGTGGAAGGACCACCGGGATGAGGGCGATCGTCCGAAGCCGATGCAGTACTGGATGCGGGAGCAGGGGTAGTGGCTTGCCGTCGGGCCCACCCCGTCCGGCTAGGTCCCTCGGACCAAGCCTCCCAGCCCTCCCGCAAGCGGGAGGGCTGAAACGGTTTTCCCCGGCCCGCTTGCGGGAGGGGCAGCGAGACTTAGGCCGCAGGCCTTAGTCGCAGCGGGGTGGGCCTATCGCGCCTTCAACTCTGCCACCAGCGCCCGTGCCGCTGCGCTGACCTGCTCCCACGTCGACTCGAACCCTTCCGGCCCGCCGTAGTACGGATCGGCCACGTCCTGCCCCTCCAGCCCCGGCACGTGGTCGAGCAGCAGCGACAGGCGCGCCTCGCCATCCGAGGGCGCGAGGCGGCGCAAGTCGGCGAGGTTGGAGGCGTCGAGCGCGACGATGCGGTCGAAACGGCGGAAGTCCTGCGCCTTTACCTGCCGCGCGCGGTAGGAGTGGATGTCGATGCCGTGGCGCGCGGCCTCGGCGCAGGAGCGCGGGTCCGGTCCCTTGCCGACATGCCATGACCCGGTGCCGGCCGAATCGGCGATCACCTCCAGCCCGGCACGCTCGGCCTCATGACGCAGCGCGGCTTCGGCGAGGGGGGAGCGGCAGATGTTGCCGAGGCAGACGAACAGGACGGACGGTACGTTTGACATGGTTCGGCGATAGCGCCCTGCCGTGCCTGCGTCACTCCGCGAGTTTCTGGGGGATAGGCGCCTTCGCGCTTTCGGCCAGCTGCAGCAGCATCGCCCGCACGTCGGCGACGACGAAGGGCTTGTTGAGCATCGGCCGGTCGGCATGTCCGCGCGGCAGATGCTCGCGGTCGTAGCCGCTGACGAAAGCGAAGGGCGTGTCGCGTGCGGCAAGGGCGTCGGCGACGGGGTCGATCTTCTCGCCGTTGAGATTGCCGTCGAGAAGCGCGAGGTCCGGCCCGGTTTCGCGGATCATGGCGAGGGCCTGATCGCACGACGTCGCAGGGCCGATGGCGATGCAGCCGCCGTCCTCGATCTCCATGATCAGTTCCATCGCGACCAGCGGCTCGTCCTCGACGACGAGGATGCGCATCGGCGGCAGGGAGGCGGGCGCGTTTGCGACGGGTGGTGGCGGGACGGGCTGCGGGGCGGGTTCGGCGACGCCCGCGCCTGCAACTAGGGGCAGCACCATCGACCAACGCACGCCTTCGGGCGCGAACTCGGAGACGATGCGCGCGCCGTCGGAAACCATGCTGTGCTCGATCAGGGTCGAGCCGAAGCCGCGCCGCTCAGGGGGAGAGACTGGCGGGCCGCCGTGTTCGCTCCATTCCATCGCCAGCACGTGGCTGGTGACGGTCCAGGCGAGGCGCACGGTGCCGACCGCATTGGAGAACGCCCCGTACTTGTGCGCATTGGTGGCGAGTTCGTGGAACACCAGCGAGAAGCGCAGCGCCAGTTCGGGTGGCAGGTCGGCGTCGGGGCCGTCGAGCAGCAGCCTATCCTCGCTGAGCGCACCGATGGCGACGTGGTCGGCGATGAGGCGGCGCAGGCTCGCGCTCTCCCACGTGGTCGCGCTGAGCATCGAGTGTGCGCGCGCCAGTGCCTGCAGGCGGCCGGTGAAGGCGTCCTGGAACTCCCGGTGCGAGCGGGCATGGCGGAACCCCTGCGAGGCGATCGCCTGCACCGTTGCCAGCGTGTTCTTCACCCGGTGGTTGAGTTCGCCGATGAGCAGGCGCTGGGTGTCCTCGGCGCGGCGGCGTTCGGTGATGTCGAGCATCTCGATCATCACGCTGCCCGGGCGCAGGCCAGTGCCCGCGAGCGAGGAACAGTACCATTCGCCTTCGCGCAGCACCCCGTCAGCGCGGCGGTAGCGGTGCTCCTGCATGGCGCGGCGGTCGCCGCCTTCGAGCAGTTCGCCCATGCCCTTGAGGAACGCCTCGCGCCCGCCGTTCGGCGGCAGGAACGGCGCTTCCGAAAGGGGCACGCCGAGCATGTCGGCTGCCGTGTAGCCCATCGTGCGTTCGGCGCCCTTGTACCAACCGACGATGCGCAGGCTGGAGTCGATCTCCAGCACCGCCATTGGCGAATTGTCGCCATGCGCGCGCAGACGGCCCAGCGCGGCGCCGAGTTCATCGCGCTGGAATGCGATCTCGCGGCGCTGGCGGGCCAGCTCGACGAACACCGTGACCTTCGAATTGAGTACGGTGATGTCGATGGGCTTGAGCAGGTAATCGACCGCGCCGGTCTCGAAGCCGCGGAACTTGCGCCGCTCGTCCGTGGCGACGGCGGTGAGGAAGATGATCGGCACGCCGCGCGTCCGCTCGGTCCCGCGCATGAGTTCGGCCAGTTCGAAGCCGTCCATCTCGGGCATCTGCACGTCGAGCAGGGCCAGCGCGAAGTCCTGCCTGAGCAGCAGTTCCAGCGCCTCGAACCCGGAGGATGCGGTGACGAGTTCGACGCCGGGTTGGTCGAGCGCGGCTTCCAGCGCGATCAGGTTCTCGCGGACGTCGTCCACCGCAAGGATGCGCAAGGGTTCATTCGGCAAAGGCGGCCTCCTGCACATGGTGCGTGGTGCGCCGCCAGATTTTCTCGGCCGGGGCGAAGTCTGAAAAGCACTCGGTCTCCGCCGAGAACGCGACGGTCTCCTTGGAGCCGAGGCCGAGGAAGCCGCCGGGCGGCAGCGACTGGGCGAAGAGGCCGAGCGCGCGGTCCTGCAGGGCGCGGTCGAAATAGATCAGCACGTTGCGGCTCGACACCAGCTGGACCTCGGAGAACACCGCGTCGCTGGCGAGATTGTGGTCGGCGAAGACCGCGCGGCGGCGCAGCGCCGGATCGAAGCGGGCGACGTTGCTGTTGGCGGTGTAGTAGTCCGAAAGCGAACCCTTGCCGCCCGCCTCGCGGTAATTGCGCGAGAAGCCGGCAATGCGCTCGATATCGAAGATGCCTGCCTCGGCCTTGGCCAGCGCGGGGCGGCTGATGTCGGTGCAATAGAACATCGTGCGATCCTCCAGCCCCGCCTCGCGGAACAGGATGGCGAGGGAGTAGAACTCCTCGCCGTTGGCGCAGCCCGCGATCCACACCTTGATCGTCGGCCATGTGGCGAGGTGGGGGATCACCGTCTCGCGGATCATTCGGAAATATTCGGGGTCGCGGAACATGTCGCTGACCTGGATGGTCAGGAAGCCGATCAGCACCGGCAGGCTGGCGGAATCGTGGAGGATCACGTCGAGCAGACCGGAGAGGTGCGCCACGCCGAAATGGGCTTGCGCGCGTTCGAGGCGGCGCAGCAGCGAGGCGCGCGAATAATCGCGGAAATCGTACTGGTAGCGCCGCCAGATGGCCTCGACGATGAGGTCCAGTTCGATGTCGTTCAGGCTGTCGCCGGAGCGGATGACCATCATCTCTCTCGCCCGATCATCGCGGCATCCATACGCGCACGAGGCTGAGCAGCTTGTCGATGTCGAGCGGCTTGGAGAGGTAGTCGTTGGCGCCCGCGTCGATGCATTCGCGGTGGTCGCGCTCCATGGCCTTGGCGGTGAGCGCGATGATCGGCAGGCGCGACCACTGCGGGTCCTTGCGGATCTCTTTCATGCAGGTCAGCCCGTCCATCTCGGGCATCATCACGTCCATCAGCACGAGATCGACCGGCGCCCCGTCGCTGTCGACGCTGCGGGCGAGTTCGTTCAGCGCCTCGATCCCGTTGCGGGCGATGCGTACCCCGACGCCGTGCGGCTCCAGCACCGAAGTGAGCGCGTAGACGTTGCGGATGTCGTCCTCGACAACCAGAATCTGGCGGCCTTCCAGCGCCTGGTCGCGGCCCAGCGAGCGGGCGAGCAGCTGCTGCTTTTCCTGTGGCAGTTCGGAGACGACCTGGTGGAGGAACAGCGTCACTTCGTCGAGCAGGCGCTCGGGGCTCTTGGCGCCCTTGACGATGATCGACTTGGAATAGCGCCGCAGCCGCATCTCCTCTTCGGGCGAGAGGTCGCGGCCGGTGTAGACGATCACCGGCGGGAAGCCGACGCTCTCGTCGTGCGAAAGGCGTTCGAGCAGGTCCAGCCCCGACATGTCGGGCAGGTTGAGGTCGAGCACCATGCAGTCGAACGTCTCGGTGCCGAGGCTGCCCAGGCATTCGGCGGCGGAGTGGACCTCCACCGTCTCGACATCGCGCGAGGCGAGCAGGAGGTGGATCGCCTCGGCCTGCTGGGCGTCGTCCTCGACCACCAGCACGCGGCGCAGGCGCTGGGCCATGCGCGCCTCCAGCCCTTCGAGCATGTCGACCAGGGTGTCGCGGCTGACCGGCTTGAACAGGTAGCCGACCGCGCCGCTGGCGAGCGCCGCATGGTCGTCATGGTCGGCCGAGACGATATGGACCGGGATATGTCGGGTGCGGGCGTCGCGCTTGATGCGGTCGAGCACCGAGAGGCCGGTATGGTCGGGCAGGTGCATGTCGAGGATCACCGCCTGCGGCAGATACTGACGCGCGAGCAGGGCGCCTTCGTCGGCGGTCCCCGCGATCAGGCACGAGAAGCCGACTTCGTGCGCGAGATCGGCGAGGATACCCGCGAAAGCCGGATCGTCCTCGACGATGAGGATCACGCGCGAATCGCCGCTGAGGGTTTCACGGTCGTCGGCGATAGCGGCGAGGCGGCGCGGGGCCGTCGGCGCGGGCGTCGGCGACGTGGCAAGCGGTGTGGGCGAGGGGCGGCGGACCTGTTCGGGCGCGGCTTCGGCGTCGAAGTGCTCGGGCAGGGTGATGGTGAAGGCGCTGCCCTTGCCGGGCTCGCTCTCCAGCGAGATCGTGCCGCCGAGCAACTGCGACAACTCGCGCGAGATCGAGAGGCCGAGGCCGGTGCCGCCGTACTTGCGGGCGATGCCGCCGTCGGCTTGACGGAACGCCTCGAAGATCGCGCCCTGCTTGTCGGCGGGGATGCCGGTGCCGGTGTCCCGCACGGTGAAGGCGACGTTGCCGGCGGCGCGGCCGACCTCGACGGCGACATGGCCGCGCTCGGTGAACTTGATCGCGTTCGACAGGAAGTTCTTGAGCACTTGCTCCAGCCGCAGAGGGTCGGTCTCGATTTCGCCCGCCACGTCGGCGATGCGTAGTTCGAGGCCGCGTTTGGCGGCGGCGGGGGCGAACGTATCGCGCAGCTTGGCGAGGATCGCGGCGACCGGGACCGTGCGCGGTTCCAGCTCCAGCTTGCCCGCCTCGATCTTGGAAATGTCGAGCACGTCGTTGATCAGCGCGAGCAGGTCGTTGCCGGACGTCTCGATCGTCTCGGCAAAGCGGACCTGCTCGGACGAGAGGTTGCCGCCGCGATTGTCGGCCAGCAGGCGCGCCATGATCAGCAGCGAGTTGAGCGGCGTGCGCAGCTCATGGCTCATGTTGGCGAGGAATTCGCTCTTGTAGCGGCTCGCCTGTTCCAGATCCTCGGTCTGTCCGCGCAGCATCGTCTGGGCGCGGGTCAGCTCGTCGCGCTGGGCTTCGAGCGAGGTCGCCTGTTCCTCCAGCTGGGCGTTGGAGCGTTCCAGCTCGGCCTGCTGGGCTTCTAGTTCGGTCTGGGAATTCTGCAGGGCCTTGGCCTGCGCTTCCAGTTCGTCGTTGGTGGCGCGCAGTTCCTCGCTCTGGTTGGCGAGTTCCTCGGCCTGCTGCTGGGTTTCGGAGAGCAGGTGCTCCAGCCGCGCGCGGTATTTGGCGGAGCGCAGCGAGAGGCCGACCGCGCCGGAAATCGTGTCGAGGAAGCGGGGCGCGTCTTCGGGGCGGGCCTCGGGCGTGTCAAGGAAGCCGAGTTCGATGACGGCATTGACCTTGCCGTCGATCGCGGCCGCGCCGAGTACCAGACGGTCCAGCGGCGATTGCCCGAGCGCGGTCCCGAACGAGAGATAGCCGGCAGGGGCCTTCGCGATCGTACGGGTGCGCCCGTCGCGGATCACTTCGGCAAGCAGGCCGTCGTCGGGCGCGAGCTGGTCGGGAACCCCGGCACCTTTGGGTACGCCGTAACTGGCGACGCGGCGAAAGGCGCCTTCGTCATTGACGTAGACGATCCCCGCCGCCGCGCCGAAACGGTCGACGAGGAAGCTGATCACGCGGTGCGAGAGGTCGTCGAGGGAGAGGTTTCCGGTGGTCTCCCGCGCCAGCCTGGCCTCGCCTTCACGCAGGGCCTGCAGGGCGCGGGTGGAATTGCGGTAGCTGATGAACGCGGCGCCGATGCCGGCCAGCGTCAGGTTGGTGATCGTGCCCAGGGTGCGGTTGATGAGCGCGATTTCCTTGGCCACGCCTTCGGGCGCGAGTTGGTAGCCGATCACGATCAGCACGGTCGTCGCGGCGGCCACGGCAAGGGGCGCCAGCCGATGCGGCGCGAGATAAGCCAGCACCGTAGGCAGCAAATAGATGACCCAGATCGAGGTGCCCAGCGGGAAACGGGTATCGGCGATGAAGGTCAGGCCGATGACGATGGGTAGCAGGATGTAGAGAAACTTGGTGGAATCCAGTCCGCGGGCGGTTGCCATTCACTCGTCTCGCGGGGGTAAAAAACCGCTGCAGCCGGACCGCTCCCCCATCACGCACGGTCCCCGGATCAGGTCGGATAACGTTAACGGCGTTCCCCGGTTCCCGACGGACCGAAATATTTTCGCCGCGGACTGCGGCCGGACGCAAAGCCGCGCGCTCGCCAAAACTTCCTTAAGACATTGCTGGTATCGGCAGGAGATTATCGGGGCAATTCCAAGAGCGAGCCTGGTTTACGATGCGTCAAGCATGTCTCTATCCCGCCAAGGCCGTTCGCGAAGTGCTGAACGGTGTCCTGCGCGATTCCGGCGGCAACATCCTTCCGATCGCAGCGATCGGCATGCTCGTGGCGGCGGTCGTGGTGGGCTCGGCGGTTGATCTGAGCCGCGATTACCTCGTGCGTGAACAAATCCAGTCTGCCTGCGACGCGGCGGTGCTGGCGGGGCGGCGCACGGTGACGACGGCTGGTTTCGACACCGCCTCGAAGGCGGCCGCGACGGCGTATTTCAACACCAACTTCAACGACGCGCAGCAGGGCACGCGCTCCACGGTGTTCACCGTGACTTCCACCGACGACGGCCAGACCGTCACCGCGACCGCGACGACCGTGCTCGACACCTTGCTGATGCGCATCTTCGGCAAGGACAGCTTCGACATCCGGGTAAACTGCGGAAGCTCGATGGGCGTCGGCAACGCGGACGTGATGATGGTGCTCGATACCACCGGTTCGATGGACTACACGCTTTCGGGCTCGCAGACGCGCATCCAGGCATTGCGCGCGGCGATGAAGAATTTCTACACGACGATCTACAACGCCACCGCGAACAGCAATGCGCGCGTGCGCTACGGCTTCGTGCCGTTCAGTTCGACGGTGAACGTCGGCAGGCTGCTTACGGCGGTCAACAGCAGCTATATCGTCGACAGCTATCCCTACCAGTCGCGCGCCTACGAGCCCGACGATTCGGGCGGCAGCGATTACAGCGGCACATGGACTGCCGTTATTCCGACGACGAGCTACAGTTCGCAGAACGACTGCAATAATGCCAAGCCCGCAGATACGGCGTTCAGCGAGCAGGGGTCCGGGCAGGCACGATCGCAAGTGAAGAAGGAATACTCGTGTATTCGTTCCGATAGAAACTCGCCATACTACGTCTATTGGCGCTGGCTGACCCGTCCCTACACGATGCGCTACCATCAGGTTACGTACGACACGAGCAGCTTCAAGAAGTTCAACTCGGTCGCCACGCCTACCGGAACCAACGGCGCGAACGTGTCCTCGACCTGGGGCGGTTGCATCCAGGAACGCGACACCGTGGCGCAGGCCACCTTCAGCTACTCGACCAGCACGGGCATCTCGCCCAAGGCCGCGCTCGATCTCGACCTCGACACGGCGCCGACGTCGGACGACAAGACCAAGTGGCGTCCGCTCTGGCCGGAGGTGTCCTACCGCCGCTGGTCGGACAGCGGCTACTACACCACCGCGACCACCAACAACGGCGGTGATGCGGGAACGTATTGCCCGGCGCAGGCAAAGCTGCTGGCGACGATGACGCAGAGCGCGTTCAATTCCTACGCGGACTCGCTCGTGGCGATCGGGGGCACGTACCTCGACGTCGGGATGATCTGGGGCGGGCGCCTGATGTCGCAGCAGGGCATGTGGTCGACCCTCAACAGCGACGAACCGTCCAACGGCGGCAAGGTTTCGCGCCACGTCATCTTCATGACCGACGGCCAGATGGAGCCCAACCAGTACATCGCCCAGGCCTGGGGCATCGAGTACTGGGACCGCCGCGTCACCACCGACGGTACGACCAACGACACCGCCCGCCACACCCAGCGCTTCCTTGCGACGTGCGAGGCGATCAAGGCCAAGGGTATCCGCGTCTGGGTCGTGGCGTTCACGTCCAGCCTGAGCAGCGATCTGACGACCTGCGCATCCGACGACAGTTCGTACACCGCGAACAGCTCGTCCGAACTGAACACCGCGTTCCAGGAGATCGCCAAGCAGGTCGGCGAGTTGAGGGTCGTGCAGTGACGGCGCCGCTGCTCCGTCGCCTCCGGGCGGGCGAGCGCGGCTCGGCGGTGATCGAGTTCGCCGTCGCCGCGCCGGTGCTCCTGCTGCTGCTCATCGGCATCTACGACATGGCGCACCGCGCCTATCTCACCGCGATCCTGCACGGCGCGGTGGAAGAGGCCTCGCGTCAGGACGGACTGGAGATCGCCGACAACACCAAGGCCGACGCCTACGTCACCGCGATGGTCCAGCGCGTAGCGCCGGGCGCGACGGTCGCCTTCAAGCGCTCCAGCTACTACGACTTCGCCGACATAAAACGCGCCGAGGCCTGGAACGACAAGAACACCAACGGCAAGTGCGACAACGGCGAAACCTACACCGACGAGAACCGCAACGGCAGATGGGACGCGGATGTGGGGAACAGCGACAACGGTGGCGGCAACGACGTCGTGCTCTACACCGCGACGGTGACCTATACGCCCGTGTTCATCGTGCCGTTCATGCCCAATTCGACGAGCCAGCGCACGCTGACCGCGAGCACGGTGCGCAAGAACCAGCCTTACGAGCTACAGGCCAAGTATGGCTCGGATGCGGGGAGCTGCCCATGATCGCGCGCCTTGCTGCGGGTCTTGCCGGAAGGCTGCGCCGCGATCAGCGCGGTGTCTCTTTCATGGAGTTCGCGCTGATCCTGCCGATCATCGTCACAATGGGTTTCTACGGAACCGAATTGGCATGGATGGCGATGATCAACATGCAGATCGCCCAGATCGCCAGCTCGGTGGCCGATAACGCCTCGCGCCTCGGCCAGACCGACAACAGCGCGGTGACCCCCACCGTCAAGGAAGCGGACGTCGCTTCGGTGATGTCGGGAGCGCTGGTGCAGGGGTCGTACTTCAACTTCGCCGCCAACGGGCGGATCATCCTCTCCAGCCTCGAATACGACACTGCGACCAAGCGCCAGTACATCCACTGGCAGCGCTGCCAGGGCAGCCTCAAGGTGAAGTCGCAATACGGCGTCGCCAAGGCCGGCCTGACCGGCACCACGCTGGCGGGCATGGGCAATCCGACGATCACGGCGGTGTCGGGTTCGGCGGTGATGTATGTGGAGGTGAACTACACCTACCAGCCGCTGTTCGGCACCTGGTTCGTCGGCCAGCCCAACTTCCGCCGCGAGGCCGCCTACATCATCCGCGACGATCGCAGCCTTGGCGCCAGCTCGGGCGACGGCATCTCCGACGCGACGACGACCACGAAGGCCAGCTGCAGTTGAGTTCGGCCCCGTCAAATCGTCGTCCCGGACTTGATCCGGGACCGGTGGCCGCGCCGGGACCCACTTGCGCGCAGGGTGCCCGGTCGATGAACCGCGCCTAAAGACAGCCACCGGTCCCGGATCAAGTCCGGGACGACGGGGCCTTCGTGCGGATCGTCAGCGCGGCTCCAGCCGGATCGCGGTGCCGCCGCCGGGGGCCAGCCACACGTCCATGGTATCGCCCTTCTTCACCGTGCGCGTGTCGTAGGCGATGTTGTGGCGCGCTTCGGTTTCATACGTCGCGCCTTCGCCGTCCTTCCAGACGCTGGCCTTGTAGCTCTTGCCCGCATCGAGGAAGTCGAACTTCAGCGTCACCGTGCGCGCCGTCGCATCGTTCACGCCGCCGACGAACCACCTCGGCGAAGCGCGGTCCTTGCGTGCGAAGATCGCATAGTCGCCTACTTCGCCCGCGATCAGGTGGCTCTCGGCCCAGTCGGTCGGCACGCTCTCGATGAAGTTCATCTCGCGCGGGTACTTGTCGAGTTGCTCGATGAAGTCTGCTGCCATCTGGATCGGCGAGTAGATCGCGAGGTACAGCCCCAGCTGCTTCGCCAGCGTCGAGGCGAGGGGACCGTTCGCGCCTTCGAGGCTCAGAACGCCGGGCGTGAAGTCCATCGGGCCGGACAGCATGCGGGTATAGACCAGCGTAGGCTCATGGTCCGGGCCGTTGGCGAACTTGCCCCAGGCGTTATACTCCATGCCGCGCGCCCCTTCGCGCGAGACCCAGTTGGGGTACGTGCGGCGAAGGCCCGTGTCCTTGACCGGTTCATGCGCGTCGATGGCTATGTGGTGCTTCGCGGCATCCTCGACGACGGCGAGGTGGTGCTCGACCTGCCGCTGGCCGTCGTGCCACTCCATGCGGACCGGGCCGACCGGGCCGCCGGGATAGTCGGTGTTCGCGATCACGCCGCCATGGTCGGCGACGTAGCCGGTCTTCACCGTGTCCACGCCCAGCTTCTGGTAGAGCGCGAAACCGGCGTCCATGTTCGCTTCGTAATTGGCGATGTTGCCGCCGGTCTCGTGGTGACCGATCAGCTTGACGCCCTTCTTCGCGGCGTACTTCGTCACCGCTTCGATGTCGAAATCGGGCGTCGCCTGCGTGAAGCTGAATTCGTCGCCGTGGCCGAACCAGTCGCCGTTCCAGCCCTTGTTCCAGCCCTCGACCAGCACGCCGCGGAACTTGTGCTTCGCGGCATAGTCGATGTACTGCTTGGTCCGCTCGGTGGTGGCGCCGTGCTTCGGGCCTTCCGCCCAGGTCCAGTCGTTGCGGATCATGCCCCACCAGATGCCGATGTAGCGGCCCGGCTTCACCCAGCTGACATCGCCCAGCTTGTTGGGCTCGTTGAGGTTCAGCTCCAGATCGTTGTCGACCAGACCTTCGGCGTCATCCGCGATGCGCACCGTGCGCCACGGCGTCGCGAAGGGCAGATCGCGCACCACGCGCGGGCCCCGCGAGGAGGGCGAAAGGGTTGTGCGGAAGGTCTGCCCGGTCGCGCGCTTGAACCAGTAACCGGCATAGTCGACCAGCGCCGCTTCGTGGAACGACAGATGGGTGCCGTCCTCCAGCTTCATGGTGATCGGCGTGTGTGCGGTAGAGACGGCGTCGATCGGGGTCTTCTGGTAGACCTGCTCATAGCGGTTCCACTCGCCGCCGGGGATCCACCATGCAGTGCCCTTGGGGACGATGTCGAACTCAGTCGTCTCGTCGGCGATCTTCATCGTCTTGAGGCCGGGCTGTTCGGGGATCTCGTAGCGGAAGCCCACGCCGTTGTCGAAGAGGCGGAAGGTGACGTTCATCAGCCGCGTCCCGTAGGTCTTGCCCTGCTTGAAGCGGACGGTGACCTGATTGTACGTGTCCTTGACGAAGCGGCGCTCACCCCAGGGCTGTTCCCAGGTGTCGTCGCCCTTCGCGGTATCGCTGCTCTCGATGGCGAAGCCGCGCGTCATGTTGAGGCCATCCGTCAGGATGAAGCCCAGCTTGCTCGGCGCGATCAGCAGCTTGCCCTTGCGGGTGAGCGACCACATCGGGCGGCTGTCGTTGTCGATGGTGACCGTCAGCACGATCGAGCCGTCGGGCGATTGAGCGGTGACTTGCGGCTTGGTTTCCTGCGCCATGGCAGGGGCGGCGATGACGATGCCGGCACTAGCCAGCAGGGCGAGCGGCTTCATGCCGTTTCTCCTTCGATGATCCACAAGGCGCCGCATGCGGGGAGCGTGCCCAAGGTGAGGGCGCATTCGGCGTTATTCACAGCGGCCAGAACGCGGCCGCCGGTCGGAATTGCTGCAGGCCATGCTGCAGGCGCATCGCTCATGTTGACGACGACCAGCACACGGTGCCCTTCAAGTTCTCGGCGCAGCACGAGGCGCGTGTCGTCGGCGAGCAGCACTTCGCCGGAGCCCCGGCGCAGCGCCGGATCGGCGGCGCGAAGCTGCAGCAGATGCCGCGTCAGGTTGAGCAGCGAAGCCGGGTCCGTCTCTTGCCGGTCGACCGCGCGCGACAGGTTCTGCTCGCTCAGCGGCAGCCATGGTGCGGAGGAGGTGAAGCCGCCATGCTCGCTCTGCGCCATCCACGGCAGCGGCGTGCGCACGCCGTCGCGTGAGAGGGTGAGCGGCCAGTTGGCGATTGCCTCCGGATCCTGCAGCATCTCGAACGGGATCTCGTCCTGCAGCAGGCCGAGTTCCTCACCCTGGAACAGGATCGGATTGCCCCGGATCGACAGGAGCGTCAGCATCTTCATCCGCGCGAAGGCGTCGATCTGGTCAGGTGCGCACCAGCGGGACAGGGCGCGCGGGGCGTCGTGGTTCTCGAAGGCCCAGCTCGGCCATCCGGCGTCGGGTTCGTCGGGCCAGAACTGCAGCACTTCGGCGATGTGCGCGGGACGCAGCGCGTCGGCATAGAGCAGATCGAAACCGTAGGCGCTGTCCAGACGGGCAGGGCCTTGCGTGAAGGTGCGCTTCTCTTCCATCGCCCGCGATCCGCCGACTTCGGCCAGCGAATAGGTATCGGGATAGGAGGAGATCAGCGCCTGCAGCCGCTCGATGAACTTGAGGATGTCCGGGTGCGACTGATTGTAGACCTGCAGCTGAAAATCGTAGGGCCGCGTGCGCACCTTCCCGTCGTCCGGCGCGGGCGGATTGTTGCGCAGCATCGGGTCGTGCATCGAGTGGTTGAGCGCATCGATGCGGAAGCCCGCGACGCCCCGGTCCAGCCAGAACTTCGCCACCGCCAGCAGCGCGTCCTGTACCTCGGGGTTATGGCAATTGAGCTGCGGCTGCTCGGCCAGGAAATTATGCATGTAATACTGCCCGCGCCGCGCATCCCAGCGCCACGCCGGGCCGCCGAACACCGACTGCCAGTTGTTGGGCGGCGAACCGTCCACCTTGGGATCGGCCCAGACGTACCAGTCCGACCGCGCATTGCCGCGGCTGGACCGGCTCTCGGCAAACCACGGGTGCTGGTCCGAGGTGTGGGCATAGACCTGATCGACGATGACCTTCAGGCCAAGCGCCTTCGCCTTCGCGATCAGCGCGTCGAAATCCTCCAGCGTGCCGAACATCGGGTCGACCGCGCAGTAGTCGGAAATGTCGTAGCCGAAGTCGGCCATCGGCGACTGGTAGAACGGCGAGATCCAGATCGCCTCGACGCCGAGCCGGGCGACATGGTCGAGGCGCGAGGTGATGCCGGGCAGGTCGCCGATGCCGTCGCCGTTGGAATCGGCGAAGCTGCGCGGATAGATCTGGTAGATCGCCGCGCCGCGCCACCATGGCGCCTTGGAGGAGGTTTCTGGGTTCGTCATGGCGTTCTCTGGTACGTCTAGGTGTCGTTAGGGTGCCGTTGGGTGCCGCCCGTGTGCCGCTCAGGGCCGGGCCGCGCAGACGGCGAAACCGAGCGGTGGCATGGCGATCGAAACCGATCCCGGAGCGGTCGCCTTCATAGGGCATGCGGAGCCCGCAAGCGTCTGGAATTGCGCCGATTTCGGCTCAACCGCGAGGTTGCCTTCGACCGCCTCGGTGGAGGTGTTGAAGGCCAGCACGACCTCATTCCCGGTAGCCGGATCGAAGCGGGAGACCGCAAACAGCCCCGGCTTGTCGGACGCGGTGAGAACCTTGGTCATGCCGCCCGTCAGCGCCGGAGTCTGGCGGCGCAAGGTCGCGAGCTGCGCGATCAGCTTGTAGAGCGGGTGCGTCGGGTCGAAATGCTCGGCATTCGGGGCGCGGGTCGTGCCCAGCAGCGGTTCGTCCGTCAGGCGCAAGTCCTTGGAAGCAAACATATCCTGCCGCGACCACTGGTCTCCGCCATGGCCGATGAAACCTTGTTCGTCGCCGTAGTAGATCGTCGGCACACCGCGCAGCGTCAGCAGCATGGCATGGGCCAGCATCGAGCGCTTCAGCAGTTCGTCGTTGCTCGCAAGCGGTTTACCCAGCTTGAGGAACATCGGCAGGCGCCCGGCATCGTGGTTGCCCAGGAACGTCGGCAGCTGCAGCGCGCCCGCCTTGCCGCCCGCATAGAGGGCATCGTCGTCGAAGAGGCGCGCCAGCGTCTCGGTGCCACCATCCTTGGCGCCGCCGGCAGCATCGTCGACCGCCCGCATGAACGCGAAGTCGAGCACGCCCGGCAGGCCCGCATTGCGCGTCCATGAGGCGAGGAGGGCAGGGTCGTAATCGCCCGTCGCGACTTCGCCGAAAATATGGAAGTTGTTGATTCCCTTTGCCTTCGCGCGCTCCAGCATGGCGGGCACGAACTTCTGCCACAGCTCCGCGTTTACATGGCGCGCGGTGTCGATGCGGAAGCCGTCGATGCCGAAGCGGTCGATCCAGCTGCCGTAGATCTCGATCATCCCATCGACCACGCGCGGGTTCTCGGTGGCGAGGTCGTCGAGGCCGACGAAGTCGCCGTACTGCGCGCTCTCGCCCTTCCAGTCGGTGTTGCCGCGGTTGTGGTAGTAGATCGGATCGTTGAGCCAGGCGGGGACTTTGACGTCCTTCTCCGCCTTGGGCACGACGGGGGTGTAGGCGAACGAGGGATCGGTCAGTTTCGCCCAGTTCTCAGGCGTTTGCACCGTTTCTCCAAGGAAACCGGGGTTGATCGCCGGACCCTTCACGCCGCCCCGGGTCGAGAACGGATAGTCCGCCTTGGAACGATAGGGATACCCCTGCGAGACCCCTTCCTTGTACTGGATCACGTCCGCCGTGTGGTTGACGATGATGTCCATGTAGACCTTCATGCCCCGGGCATGCGCGGCCTCGACGAGCGCCTTGAAGTCCTCGTTGGTGCCGAAGTGCGGATCGACAGCCGTGAAATCGGTGATCCAGTAGCCGTGGTATCCCGCGCTCTCGTTGCCCTTGGGGCCTTGCACCGGCTTGTTCTTGAAGATCGGCCCGACCCACAGTGCGCTGGCGCCGAGGCCCTGGATGTAATCCAGCCGCGCGGTCAGGCCCTTGAGGTCGCCGCCGTGGTAGAACGCCTTGTCGGTGGGGTCGAAGCCGGTCTGCAGCTTGCCGCCTTTGAGGCCGCTCCCAAGACCGCCTTCGTCGTTGGCGGTGTCACCGTTCTCGAAACGGTCGGGCAGGACGAAATAGATCACTTCCTGCTCGGGCGTGCGGGCGCGCATGTCCTCGACCGTCCCGGCGAACGCGCCGCCGCTGGAGAGGGCCAGCGCGAGGGCCGAGAGAGAAGGTATCAGGCGGTTCATCACAGGCGATCTCCGGATGGCCGTCGGGGAAGGGTAGGCGGAACCGTCGAAGGGAGGGATAACTTCGACGGTTCCGCCGGTGTGGCGCCGTTGAGGAGGAGGAGGGTTCCATCGCGGCGCCGGGGGAGTTAGAACTTATACGTGAAACCGGCCAGGAAACGGCGGCCGTACGTCTGGTAGTCGATGACCTCGCGGCTATCGCCCGGGTTGGTCGTGATGAACGGCGCATTGGTCAGGTTCTGCCCCTGCACGTAGAGCGACAGGCCCTCCAGCGCGCTACCGGCCTGGAAGTCGTAGCCGATCTGCGCGTCCACGATCGTTTCCGCAGCCGCGCGGCGGCGTACGCGGTTGGCGGCGAAGCCGGAGACTTCACCCAGGAACGTCGAACGGTAGCGCACCGAACCGCGTGCGTTGAAGCCCCACTTCTCGAAGTAGGCGGTGCCGTTGGCGACCCACTTCGAATAGCCCGGCAGATCGCCCGAGGGCGAGTCCGGCGTCGCCTGGATCTTGCTCTTGGTATAGGCGACCGAGCCGGTCACGCCGAAGCCTTCGAGTGCCGGAATGATGGTCTCGAACGGCAGGGTGGTGGCGATTTCGACGCCGTAGAGCTTGCCGCCCTTGCCGTTGACCGGGATCGTGTACTGCGCGGTCGGCGACAGCACCACGCCTGCGCCCGGGTCCTGCAGCGCGAGGCTGTCGGTGGGCACGGTGGACTGCTGGTTGTAGATGTAGCTCTTCAGGTCCTTCCAGAAGAACTGCGCCGCGATCACGCCCTTGCCGCCGAAGTACTGCTCGAACGTCAGGTCGAGCGCATTGGCGCGCCAGGGACGCAGGTATGGGTTGCCGGACTCGCCGGTGACCTGGGCCACGTTGCCGGTGATCGTGTAGTCGAACTTCTCCGAGGCGCGCATGTCGTCGAGGCGCGGGCGGATGATCTCGCGCGCGGCGGCGAAGCGGATCACGGTGTCGCTCGGGAAGCGCAGCGAGAGGTTGAGGCTGGGCAGCACGTCGAGATAGTCGGTGCTGACCTTGCGGACGCGGGCGCCGATGTTGGGCGAGCCGTTCGGGTTCACCGGCGGCTGCAGCAGGATGGCACCGGCGCCGACCGAGTTCTGGTCGGTCCACTGCGCCTGCACGCCGAAGTTGCCGGTCAGGTGCGCCGAGCCGATGTCGGCATCGAGGTTCCCCTGGATATAGCCGGTCATCAGGCGCTCGCGGATGGCGTAGCTCTTGACGATGACGTCGCCGTAGGGGTTCGCGACAAGGTTATAGATGCCGTCTCGCACCAGCGCTGCCGGATCGTAGCTGACGACCGGACCGAGGCCGAGGTAGCTGAGCTGCGTCTCGCCCTTGAGGCGGTATTCCTCGGGGATGGTGACGCTGGTGAGGCCATCGGTATTGGCCTTCAGGCCGAGGAAATACTCTTCCGGAACCAGCGTCTTGGAGCGGTTGGTGTAGTTCCAGCCGACCTGGAACGAGTGGAGCAGGCCGCTCTCGAACTCGTGCTCGACCTCGACCCGGTACTGCCACAACTCATCCTTGATGTGGCGATTGTTGTAGTAGCCGTCCTGCCCGTTGAGGATCTTGGTGCCGTCCACGGCGGTCTGATCGCCGCCCCAGCCCTGCGGGCCGGTCAGCAGGATCAGGTTGTAGTCGCCGTAGTTGAGGCTGGGCGAGAACACCGCGCCCTTGTCGGTCATGGTGAAGCCGATGCTGTCGAGCGCGCCGATCGTGTTGCGGCCGGTCCCGGCCAGTGTCTCGATGGTCAGTTCGCTGCGGTCGGTCTTGGAATAGCTGACGTCGAAGAACGCCTTCCAGCCGTCGTCGCCTTCCCACTTGGTGTTCCAGCCGAACGAATAGAGCTTCGCGTGGCGCTGGAACAGGTCGTTGCGCACCACGCTCTTGACGCCGTTGAAGGTGCCCGAGGTGACCATGCCGTCCGTCACCGTCGCATTGGCGAGCGAGGCAGTGTCGGGGTCGTAGTACAGCGGCAGTTCGATGCCGCGCTTGACCTGGTTGTCCTTGAAGTTCGAGTAGAACCCGTCGAGCGTCATCGTCAGGTTCGGCGTCGGCTTCCACTGCAGCGTGCCGTTGAGGCCGAGGCGCTTGAGCGTGGTCGAGGTCACGTAGGACTTGGAGCCGCCGATGACCTTGTCGCCTTCGGGCGTGTCGGCATAGCCCCAGGAGTTGAATTCCTGGACCTGATAAGGCTCGTTCAGATAGCTGGCGCCCAGCGCGATGCCGATGGTGTCATCGGCGAACTGGTCCACGTACGTGGCGTTGAGGCGGTAGCCCTTGTCCTTGGAGCCCGCGTTCAGCTTGCCGAGATCGGCATAAGTGCCGCGCGCGCCGACCGAGATGACGCGCTTGCCGGTGTCGAGCGGACGGATCGTGCGCATGTCGACGGTGCCCGACAGGCCCTGGCCGACGAGGCTGGCCATCGGCGTCTTGTAGACGTTGACGGCGCTGACGACTTCGGACGGATACTGATCGTATTCGACCGCGCGGTTGTCGCCGGTCGAGGTCTGCTCGCGGCCGTTCAGCAGCGTGGTCGAGAAGTCCGGCGCGAAGCCGCGGATGGCGATCGAGTTCGAGCGGCCGTTGACGCGCTGCGAGGTCAGGCCTGGCAGGCGGGCGATCGATTCCGCGATCGAGGCGTCAGGCAGCTTGCCGATGTCTTCGGCCGAGACGCTCTCGACGATCTGCTCGGCGTTGCGCTTCTGGTTGATCGCGTTGAGCAGCGATGCGCGGTAGCCGGTGACGACGATGGTGTCGGCGCTGGCGTTGTCCTCCGCCGGGGCGGCGTCCTGCGCCCACGCTGCGGCAGGAAGGGCAGCCGCGATCATGGCGGCGGCGATGGCCATGCGGGACGAAGTGCCCGCGGCCGAAAACTCGTTACGAAGCGACATGAAGTGTCCTCCCCTGTTCTGGCCGGGACAGCACACCTGGCGCCCGGCATCTCCTCCTGATGAGCCCGTGCATTTCTGCCGCGACTCCATTCGACCCCCTCTGCTTAAGGCGGTCCTACGTTGCGCATAATATGGCATACGTATACGTAGATGCCGGAGGGAAACGCGGCGTGTCTTCCGTGCAACGATCAGGATACCGCGTAATTACGTGATTATATGAAGTTAGCTACCTGGTACTGTGGCATTGTTGCGGCGCAGCATCGGGTGGAGGAGACCATGGGACGCAAGCCGACCAACCGCCCGACCAGCTTCGACATCGCCTATCGCGCCGGTGTCTCGCAGCCCACCGTCAGCCGCGCGCTGCGGGGGAGCAAGTCGGTCAGCGCCGCTACGCGCGAGCGGATCGAGGCGATCGCGCGCGAGTTGAACTACTCGGTGGACAAGAACGCCTCGTCGCTGCGGTCGCAGCGTTCGAACACGATCGCGCTGCTGTTCTTCGAGGAACAGTCGCCCGACGATTCCAAGATCAACCCGTTCTTCCTCGCCATGCTCGGCGCGATCACGCGCGAGTGCGCCAGCCGGGGGCTGGACCTGCTGATCTCGTTCCAGAAGCTGGAGGACGACTGGCACGTGCGCTATCAGGACAGCCACCGCGCCGACGGCCTGATCCTGCTCGGCTACGGGGACTATACGCTTTACGAGAGCCGTCTGCGCCAACTGGTCGGGCAGGGCACGCACTTCGTGCGCTGGGGCAGCGTGGACGAGGTCAATATCGGGGCGACGGTCGGTTCCGACAACCTCGGCGCGGGGCGGCTGGCTGGGGAGCATCTGCTCGGCCTTGGCCGTCGGCGCATCGTCTTTCTCGGGCAGGCGGATGAGCATTATCCCGAGTTTGCCGATCGTTACCGGGGGCTGTGCGAGGCGCTCGGCGAGGCGGGGGTGACGGTGGACCCGCGCTTGCAACGCGACGTGGTAAACCTCGAGGACATGGGCCATGCGGCGATGCGCGAGGTGATTGGCGAAGGGGTGATTTTCGACGCCGTCTTCGCGGCCAGCGACCTCATCGCCATCGGCGCCATGCGCGCGCTGGGCGAGGCGGGCCTGTCGATCCCCGGCGACGTGGCGGTGATGGGCTTCGACGACCTTCCCGCTGCCAGCATGACCAACCCGCCGCTGACCACGATGATGCAGGACCTCAGGCGCGCCGGAGAAATTCTGGTCGAGACGCTGGCCGACCAGATCGCGGACCGCGCGGCGCCCTCGCGCACGCTGCCGGCGCGTCTGGTGGTGCGGCGAAGCACGGCGGGGTAGCGTAGTTAGGCAGGTGCCTTGTCGAGGGGGCTTCGACAAGCTCAGCCTGAGCGGGAAGGAACGGGTGCCGGTTTCATCCGGATCAGCTTGGGCATGACCGGCTAGGCATTCGTATGCATGTTGTCGCATCCGGCGCATCGTGCAAGGCGGGCGGACTGCGCGGCGTCAAGTCCGCGAGCTTAGGGAAGGGATGCGATGACGGACATGGCTTCGGAGAAACCCCGGCAGGGCTGGGCGGGGCTGTGGAACATCAGCTTCGGGTTCTTCGGCATCCAGATCGGCTTCGCGCTGCAGAACGCCAACATGAGCCGCGTCTTCCAGTCGCTGGGCTCGGGGATCGATGATCTCCCCGCGCTCTGGGTCGCCGCGCCGCTGACCGGCCTGCTGGTCCAGCCCATCGTCGGTCACATGTCAGACCGGACGTGGCTGGGGCGCCTCGGTCGTCGCCGTCCCTATTTCCTGGCGGGCGCGGTGCTGGCGACGATCGCGCTGCTGGCGATGCCGGAGAGCGCCGGATCCTCGTCGGGCCTGCTGATGGCGGCGCTGCTGCTGTGGATGCTCGACGCCAGCCTCAACGTCTCGATGGAGCCCTTCCGCGCCTTCGTGGGCGATATGCTGCGCAAGGATCAGCACACGGCGGGCTATGCCGTGCAGACCGCCTTTATCGGCGCGGGCGCGGTGGTGGGGTCGCTGTTTCCTTATGCGCTGGAGCACTTCGGCGTCTCCAACGCGGCGGCGCTCGGCGAGATTCCCGATACGGTACGCTACAGCTTCTGGGCAGGGGGACTGGCGCTGCTGGCTGCCGTGCTCTGGACGGTGCTGACGACGCGCGAATACTCGCCCGAGGAGCAAGCGGCGTTCGGGGATGCGCAGGAGGCGGAGGGCGCCAGTGCTGCTGCACTCGCCGGGCGCCCGATCTGGAACGGGTTGCCGTGGATCGTCGCCGGTGCTGTCGTTGCGGCGCTCGTCAAGGCATGGGCTCTGGAGAAGGAAGTCTATCTCCTCGCCGCGCTCCTCGCAGGCTACGGCATCGCCATCATGGCCGCTATCGGCCTTGCGCGCTCGGGCCGCAGTGCTTCGATGCTGGCAGGGATCGTCGGTGACTTCGCGGGAATGCCGCCGCTGATGAAGCGGCTCGCCTTCGTGCAGTTCTTCAGCTGGTCGGCGCTGTTCATCATGTGGATCAACACGACGCCGGTAGTGGCGCAGTACCACTTCGGATCGGCCGACCCCGCGAGTGCTGCCTATCAGGAAGCGGGCAACTGGGTCGGCGTGTTGTTCTCGGTCTACAACGGCGTGGCGGCTATCGCCGCGCTGGCGCTGCTGCCGATGCTTTCGGCCCGGCTGGGCAAGGCGCGGACGCATGCGCTGTGCCTCGTGGCGGGAGCGCTGGGCTTTGCCGGGTTCCTGCTGCTGCGCGATCCCAAGGCCCTGATCGCGTGCGAGATCGGCATCGGCATCGCCTGGGCCTCGATCCTCGCGATGCCTTACGCCATCCTCGCGAGCAGCCTGCCGCAGTCGAAGCTCGGCATCTACATGGGCCTGTTCAACGTCTTCGTGGTGCTGCCGCAACTGCTGGTCGCGACGGTGATGGGCTCGATCATGAAGGCCTTCTTTCCCGGCGAGCCGATCTGGACGATGGCCTTCGCAGCGGGCACTCTGCTGGTCGCGGCGCTCGCCTCGCTGAGAATTGGTGCGGAGACATAATTGCGCGGGTTCTCGTAATATTCCGTCTTCGCGCTGCATCGATATTGCTCTAGGAGCGTTGTCAAAGATCAGGCAGCCAGAGGAGAGGAACCCATGCGCGCCACCCCCGATTTCGACTTCGCTCTGGGCGAAAGCGCGCAGATGATCCGCGAAAGCGTTTCGCGCTTCGCTGACGAGCGGATCGCCCCCATCGCCGCGAAAGTGGACGCCGAAGACTGGTTCCCCCGCGATCTCTGGCCCGAGATGGGCGCGCTGGGCCTCCATGGCCTGACGGTCGAGGAGGAGTGGGGCGGCATCGGCCTGGGCTATCTCGAACACGTCATCGCGGTGGAGGAGGTCAGCCGCGCATCGGCCTCGGTCGGGCTGTCCTACGGCGCGCATTCGAACTTGTGCGTCAACCAGATCCGCCGTTGGGGCACCGAGGAACAGAAGGCGAAGTATCTGCCGAAGCTGATCTCGGGCGAGCACATCGGCAGCCTCGCCATGTCCGAGGTGGGCGCCGGGTCCGACGTCGTCGGCATGAAACTGCGCGCCGATGCGGTTACTGGAGGCTTCCGCCTCAACGGCACCAAGTTCTGGATCACCAACGGCACTTATGCCGATACCCTGGTCGTCTATGCCAAGACCGGCGAGGGCTCCAAAGGCATCACCGCCTTCCTGATCGAGAAGGGCATGCCGGGCTTCTCCATCGGCCAGAAGATCGACAAGATGGGCATGCGCGGTTCGCCCACGTGCGAGCTGGTGTTCGACGACTGCCTGGTGCCGGAAGAGAACGTCATGGGGCCGCTGCACGGCGGCGTCGGCGTGCTGATGAGCGGGCTCGACTATGAGCGGGTGGTGCTGGCGGGCCTTCAACTTGGCATCATGCAGGCATGCCTCGACACCGTCATTCCCTACCTTCGCGAGCGCAGGCAGTTCGGCAAGCCGATCGGCGCGTTCCAGCTGATGCAGGCCAAGGTCGCGGACATGTACGTCGCGCTGCAGTCCGCGCGCGCCTACGTCTATGCCGTGGCGCGCGCCTGCGATGCCGGGCAGACCACGCGCTTCGACGCAGCGGGCGCGATCCTGCTGGCGAGCGAGAACGCCTTCCGCGTCTCGGGCGAGGCGGTGCAGGCACTGGGCGGCGCAGGCTATACCAAGGACTGGCCGGTCGAACGCTACCTGCGCGATGCCAAGTTGCTCGACATCGGCGCAGGCACGAACGAAATCCGCCGCATGCTCATCGGCCGCGAACTGATCGGCGCAGGCTGATCTATTCGGTCAGACTGCGGCGCACGTAGTCCTCGAAGCTCGCAGGTTCGCGGCCGAGCAGCCAGCGCAGCGCGCCGGGGTTGCCCCGGCCGCCACTGCGGGCCTGCCAGGCGTTGAGGCGCGTGACCGCATCGGCGACGTAAGCAAAGGCAGGGCCTGCCGCTTCCAGTCCGGCGACGAGCTGTGCGACGGGGAGTTCCCCAGCAGTCACCGATCGTCCGCTCACTGTGGTGACGAGGGCTGCGATCTCCGCCGTGCTCAGCGCCTCGTCGCTTGCCAGATCGTAAGTCGCGAGGGCATGGCCGTCCTCGCTCGCGACCTTGGCGACCACATCCGCCAGATCGGCCATGTCGAGATAGCCCTGCCGCGTCGTGAGCGCAAAGGGCAGGTCCAGCGCACCGGCTTCCAGCACGGCGGCGACATCGATGTTCTGCATGTAGGTCTGCGGGCGCAGCACCGTCCATTGGAGGCCGGATTCCGCGAGGTATGCCTCGACCGCCAGCTTGGCGGCATGACCGGGCACGCTGGTGACTTGCGCATGCAGCGCCGAGACGTAGATGAAGCGCGAGACGCCCGCCGCCACCGCCGCGTCGATCATCCCGGTGCCCATCGCCGCTTCGCGCGGGTGGAAGGCGGGGGCGTAGTGGATGACGACGTCGATGCCCTCGACCGCCCGCGCACGGTCGGCAGGGTTTTCGAGATCGCCGGTCAGGCAGGTGATGGAATGGGCGCGGCGCGTGCCGGTGTCGAGATTGCCGGGCACCGTCTCGATCGCGCGCGACATGGCGATGCTGCCTTCGAGCGGGTCGACAACCAGTTCCACCGCGCGCTTCTTCTTGCCGCTGCCGGTGTCGAGGTTGCCGGGAACGGTTTCGATGGCGCGTGCCCTGGCGCTTCCCGTATCGAGATTTCCCGGGACCGTCTCGATGGCGCGCTTCCTGCTGGTGCCGGTATCGAGGTTGCCGGGAACAGTCTCGATGGCGCGTGCCTTGGCGCTGCCGGTGTCGAGATTGCCGGGGACCGTTTCGATCGCGCGCGCAGGCTCCTGTGGATAGCGGCACAGGCCCCGGATATCGGCGTCGGGATCGCGGCCGCGCAGTGCGTCGATCACATGACTGCCTGTCCGGCCCGTCGGTCCCACCACCAGAATGCGCATTGATTCCCTCCGTTTTTCCGCGCGACGCCCATACGCGGACGCCCGGCGCGAGAGAACTGACAAGTCCCGTTACCAGACTTGCGGTGCGCTCAGGCCGCGTCAATCCCCGGACCGGCAACCGGCACGATCGTCTGCGCGAGCCGCTCCACTTCCGCGCGGTCGTGGCTGACGTAGAGGATCGGCAGGCGCAGTTCGTCGCGAATGCGCTCGATCAGGCGCAGGATATCCTCGCGCCGCGCCACGTCGACCGATGCGAGTGGCTCGTCCATGAGCAGGAATTCGGGCGCGGACAGCAGCGCGCGCCCGATTGCGACACGCTGGGCCTCGCCGCCGGACAGCGTCGCGGGCATGCGGTCGAGCAATCCGGCGATGCCGAGCAGGTCGAGCGTATGATCCCAGTCGAGCGTCGAGCCCTCCCGGCGGCCGAACTCGAGGTTGCGGCGGACCGAGCGGTGGGGGAACAGGCGCAGGTCCTGGAAGACGTATCCGCAGCGCCGCTTCTCGGGCCGGAGGTCGATGCGCGCGGCGCTGTCGAACAGAGTGGCTCCGGCGACCGCGATGCGTCCCTCCGCCGGGCGCAGCAGGCCCGCGACGGCGTCGAGCAGGCTGGTCTTGCCTGCACCGGAGGGGCCGAACAGCGCCGTCAGGCCCGCTCCGGCGACGAAGGCATAGTCCATCCGCCGCTCGCCGCGTTTCAGGGTGAGGGCGACGTCAAACGACATGGCGACCCCGCTCCTGCCCGCTGCGCCGGGCGAGCCATTCGGACAGCACCAATGCCGCGACCGACAGCGCGACCGAAAGTCCCGCGAGACGCGCCACCTGCAGGTCGGAGCCGGGCACCTGCAGCGCGCTGTAGATCGCCAGCGGCAGGGTCTGCGTCTCGCCCGGGATGTTGGAGGCGAAGGTGATGGTCGCGCCGAACTCCCCGACCGAGCGCGCGAAGCCGAGCACCAGCGCCGCCAGCACCCCATTGGCGCTGAGAGGCAGGGTGACGGTGACGAAGGTGCGCCACGGCCCCGCGCCGAGCGTGCGCGCGGCGCTCTCCAGTCGGCGGTCGACCGCTTCCAGCGAGAGGCGCATCGCGCGCACCATCAGCGGCAGCGCCATCACGGCGGCGGCCAGCGCCGCGCCGGTCCAGCGGAACAGGAAGGTCAGGCCGAGCGTGCGCTCTAGGAAGCCGCCGAGCAGGGCGTTCGGGCTGAAGGCCAGCAGCAGCAGCCAGCCGGTCACGACCGGCGGCAGCACCAGCGGCAGATGGACCATCGCATCGACCAGCACCTTGCCCGGAAAGCGCCAGCGCGCCAGCACCCAGGCGAGCGCGAAGGACACCGGCAGCGCCGCCGCTATGGCGACACCGCCGACCTTGAGCGAGAGAACCAGTATCTCCCATTCGGCCGGTGAAAGCGGGTTCACCTGTGGCTTACTTCGTCCCGAAGCCGAAGCGGCGGAACAGCGCCTTGCCCTCGGCCGAGATCAGGTAGCGGCGGAATCCCTCGCCTTCCGGGTTGCGGGAGGAGGAAAGGGTGGCGACCGGGTAGCTGATCGGGTCGTGGCTCGCGGGCGGGAAGGTGCCGACCACGCGCACGCCGGGATCGGCGCGGGCGTCCGTCGCGTAGACGATGCCGAGCGGCGCGGCGCCCCGGCTCACCAGAGCGAGCGCGCCGCGCACACTGTCCCCCGGGGCGAGCCGGTCCTGAACCGAGGGCCACACGCCCAGCCGGGTCAGCGCCTGCTTGCCGTAGATGCCCGCCGGAACGCCCGCAGGGTCGGCGATCGCCAGCCGCCCGTTGCCGAGCGCCCTGGCCAGCGGCATGCCGCGCCCGATCCGCAGGCGGATAGTGCTGGCGCGCGGGGCGATCAGCACGAGGTCGTTGCGCAGGAATGAGACGCGCGTGCCCTTGCGCACCAGTCCCTTGCCCTGCACGTCGTCCATCCACGGCTCGTCGGCGGAGACGAACAGGTCCGCCGGAGCGCCCGAGGCGATCTGGCGGGCAAGCGCGGAGGACGCGGCGAACGAGATGCGCGGGCGCGGATGCCCCTTGCGCGCCCAGGCGTCGGCGGCGGCGTTCATCGATTCCTGCAGGCTCGCCGCGGCCAGCACCAGCGGCGGTTGTCCGCCCGAAGCCGCGCTAACGGGAGCGGCGGCTCCGTACAGGACGGCCAGGACCGCCAGCAGCAGGGCCACGAACTTGCGCATCACAAATCTCCGGGAAGGCGTATTGTATTCGACAGTATATCGCGTGTGGTCGATTGCAAGCCGGGCGCGGTAAGGCGCCGTTCAATCCTTCTGCGAGGCGCGCGGCTCGGGCAGCAGGCGTGCGGCGAGCGCGTCGTAGTCGGGACCGCGCGCGGCGTGCGCGATGCCATCCTGCAAGGCGCGGTAGTGGGCGAGCACCGCCTCTCCGAGTTCGGTCAGCCGCGCGCCGCTCGTCGCCGCGCGGCCGGGGGCGGTCTGGACCAGCGGGGCATCCCAGCAGCGGTTCATGACATCGACCAGAAGCCACGCCCGGCGGTAGCTCATCGCCATCGCGCGCCCTGCGGCGGAGATCGATCCGTGTTCGCGGATTGCATCGAGAAGGTCGGCCTTTCCCGGTCCCATCGCGATCTCGTCGCCGGAATGGATCTGGATCTTGATCTTCAGGCGCGGGTGAGCGGTCATGGCCCCGTTCCTAGGCCGCGCTTGCGTCGGCAGCAAGATGGCGGAGAGCTTAACCGCCGATGATCCGTCGCGCCGCCCGAATCACCTCGGCGCGGCGGCGGAACAGCCGGACGGAAAACCGGCGCAGGGGCGACGGTCGCGTCGTCGTTCTCCGTGCGGTCCGCGAGATTCGCCGCAGCCGCGTTCTGTTGCTGCTGCCCTGCGGCGAAACCGGTATCCCGGACTTGCGCAACGATTGCAGTTGGACCGCATTTCCGGGGCTTGCGATCGTTTTGCACCGCAATAACGCCCTCCACCTTCTTAGTGCGGATATTTCACCAATCGGTACGAAAATTACCTTCGTTATGAGTATAATATCGCTGCCGCATTGGGGATTAAAATGATGTGAGGCATTCGGGATATTCTGGAACAAAGCGACGGATTCTGGTAGAACTTGTCCCAGCAAAGAAATCGGAGTGACGTCAACAGGCGCACCCTTTCGGGATTGATCCGGGCGGCCATGGCGCGGGAACCACGCGTGACAACCGCCTCGACCATTTGAGGATGCGTTATGAAGGTCGCTGACGACAATATTCTCCGTTTCGAACGTATCCCTGATAGCGGACGCGATTTCTCCACGCGCCTGTCGGCGGGCATGGTCTACGCCGCAGAGCGCATGGACCGTGGTGAGGAGCATGACGGGCGCGGCCTGACGATCGCGATCCTGCTTTGCATGGCCTGCTGGGCCGCGCTTGGGTACTTCCTTCTGGCCTGACCGTTCGTGCCGCGTCCGATGGCGCGGCTCCGGACTGTTTTACCTACCGCCGCAAGCTCACGTCCGCGTCCGAGGTCATCTGCGCAGCACGCGCCTTGTGCATGTCGGCAAGCGGTGATCGTCGCCCCGGCGTTCCTGAAAAGCCTGTCCCGATCGTGTGAGAAGAGATACTGAACACGGCTATTGTTCGGCAATGGCTGGAGGCTCGGTGGGTCGCTTGAACGATCGTATCCTGCTCCTTGAAGGGGTGCACAATTTCCGCGATGCGGGCGGCTATGCGGTTGCTGCGGGCGGGAAGATGAAGTGCGCGGTGGTGTGGCGATCCGGCCAGCATCACGGTGCAAGCGATACAGACCTCGAGCATATCGCCGCGCTTGGGCTCACGAGCGTCTTCGACTTGCGGACGTCCAGGGAACGGAGTGTGCATCCCTGCCGCCGCCCCCAGACATTCGCCGCGCGAGTGTTCTTCGCCAACGATCCGGACTTGCGCCACGCCCCGCATCTGGCCGCGGCGAAGACGACCCGGCAGCGTACCGCGCAGTCCACGCGCGAGAGCCTGACGCGCAATTACGGGGGCATCTGCTTCCGGCCTGAACTGCAGGCGATGATACGGGACTGGTTCGACGAACTGGCGCGGGGGCGGGGACCCAGCCTGGTCAATTGCATGGCGGGCAAGGATCGCACCGGGATTGCGGTCGCGATGCTGCACGCTGCGCTGGGTATCCACCGCGATGACATCATGGCGGACTATCTGCTCACCAACAGTGCCGGAAACGTCAAGGCGCGCATCGCCTCGGGTGCGGAGGCGATCCGGGCGATCACCGGCCAACTCGACGATGCCGTGCTGCAGGTGCTGATGGGCGTCGAGCCCGACTATCTGGAAGCCGCGTGGCAAGCGGTCGAGGAACGATACGGCACGTTCGATGCCTATCTGGAACAGGCGCTGGGCGTGGATGCCGTAAAGCGGGAACGAATGCTTGCGGCTCTTGTTGAGACTTGACATTGGCAACCAAATGGGTTATATGCCCCAGCATCCGGAGCGGTGCAGATCACATTGCTTCGGTGTATCGGGTCGGCGTCGTGGGCCGGGATGCGGTTTCAGCCGCGATCGCGCAAACCACGCGTCCATCGAAGACCCGGACTGTCTCTGCGCTACCGGAAACGCCGTCCATACGTTCCTGCGACACACGGCAGGACATGGGAGGGCCATCCCGGATAGCCTTCGGCCGATAACGATGCGAACCCTAACGACGGCCACATGGGACTTTCCGATGGAATACAGGTCGAGCCGGGCTGCACCGTGAGTTACCCGGCCGCTCGCCAGAGCTTCACGGAAAACAAAACCCCGCGTCCCTGCTTGGACGCTCCCGACGCCGACCCGATGTTCACTTCGGATGCGTTGATTTCCCCGGCGTAATGGCCCGCACTCGCCAGCGGGTATTTCCGCGTGCGCTAACTGCACGCCCAACCTCGTCATCCCAGCGAAAGCTGGGACCGCTGGCCTGTTACGGCCAACTATCGTTCAAACGCCCTGTCGAGGGTTGGGCTTTGCGCGGCCAGCGGTCCCAGCCTTCGCTGGGATGACGACGTTGGGGATCCGACGTTGGGGATGGCGACGCGCGTGCATCCTTCCCACGGGGGGAGTAACTTATGCCAGAAACGCCTGCACATCGCCCATGAACCGGTCGAACTGGTCGTGGTGGAGCCAGTGCCCGGCGTTCTCGTACTCGATCAGCCGCGCGCTCGGGAAGAACTCCATCCGTCCGTCGCCTGCCGGGCTGGCGGCGAAGCTGTCCTTGCCCCACAGCATCAGCGTGGGACAGGTTATCGCCCGCCACAGTTCGACGATGTGATCGGTGGGCAGGTCCGAGGCGGTCCAGACGTTCAGGTAATTGTCGAACTTCCAGCTCCAGGTGCCGTCCTCGTTGCGGGTGGCGCCATGGATGGTGAGATGGCGGGCCTGTTCGTCGGTGAGGAAGCCGTTTTCCTCCTTCATGCGCTGGTAGGCGTCGCGCAGGGAGGCGTACTTGCGTACCGTGCGAGCCGAGGCCTTGCGCTTGTCTTCCACCCACTTGCGCAGGCGCGGCCCCGCGCCCTCGCTCTCCTGCGCGCGATGCTTGGCCGGCGGCGGGCCGAGGCCCTCGATGTTGACGAACTTCGCCACTTTCTCGGGGAACAGCCCGGTGAAGCGCGTCGCGATGTTGCCGCCCAGAGAGTGCGCTACGATCGTCACCTGCTCGTGCCCGAGGGTATGCACCAGCTGCGCGAAGTCGTAGACGAAGGCGTCCATGATGCCGGCGTTTGGGATGGTGACACGCGCGCATCCGTGGCCGCGCAGGTCCGGACAGATGACGTGCCAGTCGCGGCGCAGTTCCTCGGCCACCCAGTCCCAGCTGCGGCAGTGGTCGCGCCCGCCATGCTGCAGGATCAGCGGCGGGGCATCGGAATTGCCCCAATCGACATAGTGCAGGCGCAGGCGCTGCGAGACGAAACGGTTCGAGGTGGGGCCGAGCTGGTTCTTCATCCTCGTTGGATGGGGACGCGCGCCGCACAGGTCAATCCAAGGGCGAATTTGCGGGGATGAAAGTAATGCTTTTCCGCCGCAGCGCTTGGCGAGCGAGGCGCAAGGCCCTATCTCGCGGGCCAAGGATTTCACGCGAGAGTTACGAAATGGCGACCACGCACAAGACCCGCATGCTCATCATCGGTTCCGGCCCGGCCGGACTTTCCGCCGCCATCTACGGCGCGCGCGCGGGGATGGAGCCGATCGTGGTGCAGGGCCTGCAGCCCGGCGGCCAGCTGACCATCACCACCGACGTCGAGAACTACCCCGGCTTCCGCGAGGTCATCCAGGGCCCCTGGCTGATGCAGGAGATGGAAGCGCAGGCGGTCCACGTCGGCACCCGCATGATGTGGGACACGATCACCAACGTCGATCTTTCGGGCGACACCTTCATCGCGACCGGTGACGGCGGCGATATCTACGAAGGCGACACCCTCGTCATCGCCACCGGCGCGCAGGCCAAGTGGCTGGGCGTCCCCGGCGAGCAGGAACTTTCGGGCAAGGGCGTCTCGGCCTGCGCGACCTGCGATGGGTTCTTCTATCGCGGCAAGAAGGTGGTCGTGATCGGCGGCGGCAACACCGCGGTTGAGGAAGCGCTCTACCTCACCAACCACGCGACCGAGGTGGTGCTGGTGCACCGCCGCGATTCGCTGCGTTCGGAGAAGATCCTGCAGGATCGCCTCTTCGCGCACCCCAAGATCACGACGGTCTGGAACAAGAAGGTCGACCGCTTCCTCGCGGGTGAGAACGGCGCCCTGCGCGCTCTAGCGCTGATCGACACCGAGACCGGCGAGCAGAGCGAGCTGCTGGCCGACGGCGCCTTCGTCGCGATCGGCCACGCGCCCGCGACCGAGCTGTTCAAGGGCAAGCTGGCGATGGACGACACCGGCTATCTGATCGTCGAGCCGGGCACCCCCAAGACCGCCATTCCCGGCGTCTTCGCGGCGGGCGACGTGTCGGACCATGTCTACCGTCAGGCGATCACCGCTGCGGGCGTGGGCTGCATGGCCGCGCTCGATGCCGAGCGGTATCTCGCGCACAAGCTGCACCTGGCGGGAATTACGGAGACGGTGCAGGGGTGATTTCGGGGGGAGGGCAATGCTCTCCCCGTTCCCAGCAAAACGCCCGTCATCCCAGCGAAGGCTGGGACCGCTGGAAAATCTTTAGGCGTGAGCCAGCGTCAGGGCACTTCGACGATAGGTTTCGCCTCAAGCACTGCCAGCGGTCCCAGCTTTCGCTGGGATGACGGGTGCTTGTATGCCCTGGCGCGGTGTTACTCGGTCAGGCTCGGCCCGAGCGAGGGATCGAGGTCGCGCGGGCGCACCAGATGCGTCAGCCGACCGCAGCCTTCGCGCAAGTCAGACCAGTGCTCTATGTCCAGTTCCACCACCGCATAGGCAGCGGTGGGGAACTTGTCCTCAACCACATCGCGCAACGGACTGGAGCCATCATCCGGCACGAGGTCGAAGATCAGATCCTCCAGCCCCGGATTATGCCCGACCAGCAGGATCGAGCGCGGGTCCGTTTCCTGATCTTTCAGCACATCGATCAACGCTGCCGAACTGGCGAGGTAGATGCGCCGGTCCCAGGTGACGGGCGGCGTCTCTCCGGCCGCTTCACCGGCAAGCTCGATCGTCTGCGTGACGCGCACGGCGGGCGAGGCGAGGATGTAGCGCCAGCCTACACCGTGTTCGAGGATGTGCTTGCCCATGACACCCGCCCCGACCCGCCCGCGCTTGTTGAGCGGGCGGTCGAAGTCGCGCAGACGGGCATCGGTCCAGTCCGATTTGGCGTGACGGAAGATGCCGAGGATTTTCATGGGGCCAACTCTACAACAGCGGATCAGGATAGCGACTGCGAGTCTTCCGCCCGGTCCGCTGCGGCTCCTTGAGCATGACCGGCCACGCGCTGTAAAGCCTCCTCCAGCGTAACCCGGCGGATCGGTGTGCCTGCCGGGAAGGCGGAGAGCAGGCGCGAGGGGAACGCGGGCGAGAGCACGACGAAGTGCCCCCGGTCCTCGCGGCTGCGGATGAGGCGGCCGAACGCCTGAGCCAGCTTGGCGCGGATCAGCGTGTCGTCGTAGGCGCTGCCGCCGCCCGCCAGACGCCGGGCACGGTGCAGGATCGTCGGGCGCGGCCAGGGCACTTGCTCCATCACGACGAGGCGCAGGGAATCGCCCTGAACGTCCACCCCGTCGCGCAAGGCATCGGTGCCCAGCAGCGAGGCGGCGGGATCGTCGCGGAAGATGTCGACCAGCGTGCCGGTATCGATCGGATCGACGTGCTGCGCGTAGAGCGGGAGGCCTCCGCGCGCGAGCCGGTCGGCGATGCGGCCATAGACCGCGCGCAGCCGCCGGATCGCGGTGAACAGGCCGAGCACGCCCCCGCGCGAGGTTTCGATCAGGCGGCCGAACGCGGCGGAGAGGGCGGGAATGTCGCCCTTTAGCACGTCGGTGACGATCAGCACTTCGGCCTGCGTCGCGTAGTCGAACGGGCTCTGGTGGATCGACAGGCGCGGCATCACCTCGATGTTCGTCGCGCCGGAGCGGGCGATGGCCTTGGCCCAGTCCTCGCCGTCGCGCAGCGTGGCCGAGGTCATGACGACGCCGTGCGCCGGTTCGAGCACGACTTGCGCGAACGGCTTCATCGGATCGAGCCAGCGGCGGTGGATGCCGATGTCGAACTCGCGCGCTTCCGATCGATCGACGGCGAGCCAGTCGACGTATTCGGGATCGGCCGGGCCGCCCATGCGGTCGAGCAGCGATTCCCACGCGCCCAGCGTATCGACGCGCCATGTCAGCGAGTGGCGTGCGCCTTCGATGCGGGCGCGCCCCGGTCCGTCGAGCCAGTCGGGCGGCTCCTCCAGCAGCGCTTCGAGACGCATGCCGAGGCGGATCAGCGGTTGGCGCAGTTCCGCCAGCGCCGCGCGGGCGCCTTGCGCGATCTCAACGAACGAACCTTCGAGGCTGGCCGCTTCGGTTTCGAGGCCATAGCCCGCTTCCTGCCCGCCGCTTTCGTCACGCGCATAAACCGTGGCGCGCACCGCCGCGAGCAGTTCTTCCAGCGGCCCGCTCGCGGCGTTCTCGGCGATGCGGCCCATCCAGCCGTCACCGGGAAGTGCCTCTGCGGCCTCGCGCGCGGCGGCGATGGCCTTGGCGCCTGCCTCGTCGTAGCTGGCGACGTCGGCGAGGCGGGCGGAGAGGCCCCGGCGGCGGCCCTTGGAGGCTTTCTCCGGGCCGATCACCCAGCGGCGCAGTTCGATCGCCTCGGCGCCAGTGAGTGCGGCGGCGAACGTGGAGTCGGCGGCGTCGAAAACGTGATGGCCTTCGTCGAACACCACGCGGGTCGGGCGGGAAGCCGGATCGCGGCCGCGCGCGGCATTGACCATGACGAGGGCGTGATTGCCGATCACGAGATCGGCGCCGACACTGGCGCGGGTCGCACGCTCGATGAAGCACTTCCGGTAATGCGGGCACCCGGCGTAGACGCATTCGCCGCGTCGGTCGGTCAGCGCCGCGATGCCGCGCTGGCGGAACAGGGTGCCGAGCCAGCCGGGCAGGTCGCCGCCGATCATGTCGCCGTCCTGCGAGTACGCCGCCCAGCGCGCCACCAGTTGCGCGAGGATCGCCGCGCGCCCGTTGAAGCCACCCTGCAGCGCATCTTCGAGGTTCAGCAGGCAGAGGTAGTTCTCGCGGCCCTTGCGCACTACGACCGGACGGGTGCCGTCGGCGCGTCGCTCGGGCCAGGCGCGGCGGCTTTCCGCGCGCAGCTGGCGCTGCAGCGCCTTGGTATAGGTGGAGACCCAGACGGTGCCGCCCGCCTTCTCGGTCCACAGCGAAGTGGGGGCGAGATAGCCCAGCGTCTTGCCGATGCCGGTGCCCGCCTGCGCCAGCAGGACGTGCGGGCGGCCGGACCGTTCGCGCGGGGCGAAGGCGTGGGCGGTCTCCACCGCATAGGCACGCTGGCCGGGGCGCTGCTCGGCGGCGCTGCCGGTGAGGCTGGCGAGGCGCTGCAGGACTTCCTCGTCCTCCAGCACGACTTGTCGAGGCTGGGGGACTTCGGGGGTTTCCTCCCATTCGGGCAGGCGGGTGAACAGCCAGCGTTCGGCGCGTTCGGGCTTGCGGATGCGGCCGGTCAGCAGCGTGGCCCAGGGCCAGCGCATGCGCACCAGCGACTGCAGCGAGGTCCACGCGCCCTCGCGTTCCGACCATGCGCCGTTCTCGCACATGTCGAGCAGGGCGCCGGCCGCTTCCTGCAGCAGGCGCGGCACATCGGAATCACCCTCCGGCTCGGCGAGGCCGAGGGCATGGGCAAGGCCCTTGGGCGTCGGCACCACGAAGCGCGCCGGATGGACGAAGGCGTAAAGCTCCAGCAGGTCCAGCCCCGAGAGGTCCGGATAGCCCAGCCGTGTCGCCAGCAGGGGCGCGTTGAGGATCAGCAGCGGCGTGTCGGCGGCGGCCATCACCGCCTCGCCCTTGGAAAGAGGGCGGGTGCCGAGGCCCGTCAGATCCTTCTCGCGCAGCCAGCAGCCGCCATGACTGGCGTGGAGGGCAGGGAGGGGCAGGGCGGCCATGGCCTCTCATTAGGCACGGGGGGCGGAATTGGAAACGCCGGGCTCTCGCGCTCCACGGAAAAAATTACGGCTCGATACAAATTTCCCTCTTGTTTGATTTCACTCAAGATATATCTTAAGACCATCATGAAACATATGGAACGAATGATGAGAAACTCAGATTGCAACCACGGTCGCGGACGCGGCCGTCACGGTGGAGAGCGCCGCTTCGGGCGCGAGGACATGATGGCAGCGATGGCCGAAGGCGCCGAAGACTTGCGCGCGATGCTTGGCCGCCACGGCGGCAGGCACGGCCTGTACGGGCTGGCCCGTGGACCGCTTGGTGGCGGGTTCGGGAAGGGCTTTCCCGGCGGCTTCGGTGGCGGCTTTGAAGGTCGCGGCGGACGCGGTGGTCCTGACGGTCCGCGCGGCGGCGGTCGTCGCAAGCGGCTGTTCGACCAGGCCGAACTGCAGACCCTGCTGCTCGCCCTGATCGTCGAGGCGCCGCGCCACGGCTATGAACTGATCCGCGAGATCGAGGCGCTTTCGGGCGGCGACTATGCGCCGAGCCCGGGCGTGGTCTACCCCGCGCTGATCTACATGGAAGAGACCGGCCTGATCGCCCCGGTCTCCGGCGACAGCGCCCGCAAGGCTTTCGAGGCCACCGCCGAAGGTCGCGCCAAGGCCGAGGCCGATGCGGAGAAGTTCGCCGAACTCAAGGGCCGCCTCGGGGCGCTTGCCGCACAACGCGACCGGGTCGATCCGGCGCCGGTGCGCCGGGCGTTCCACGCGCTCAAGACGGCGGTGTTCGACCGGCTCTCGACCGAAGGGGCTGATCGTGATTTCATCCTGCAGATCGCGGATGTCATCGACGAGGCCACCCGCAAGATCGAAAGGATCGAGAAGTGAGCACCATCGCCGCGACCGTGAAGACACCGAATGGCGGCAAGTACGTTCGCCAGCTCTGCAAGCACTGGAGCCACAAGCTGGAAACCGCAGTGGACGGCGATAAGGGAACGGTGACGTTCCCCAATGCCGTCACCGTGATGGACGCCGATGCGGAAGGCATCGCCATCACCATCACCGGCGAGGACCGCGACGCGGTGCAGGGCCTGACCGACGTGGTCGCCCGTCACATCGACCGGTTCGCGTTCCGCGAGGACGCGTTGGTCTATGATTGGGCGTGGCGGGACTGAGCGTGCAAGGAGGGGCTGAACGCTCCTCCTCATACGCCGTCATCCCAGCGAAGGCTGGGACCGTTAGCCTGTTATTGCCAACTATCGTCAGGGCGCCCGGCCGAGGGGTTGGGCTTTACGCGGCTAGCGGTCCCAGCCTTCGCTGGGATGACGGCGTGTTTTGGTGCTGGAGTACGTGAGCCATCGACTGAACCCTTGCGATAATCGCGCATTTCGCCTTAGAGCGCGGGCCATGACTGAAAATGCCCTGATCGAAGCCGCACGTGTGTCCAAGGCCTGGCCCTTCCAGGAGGCCCAGAAGCTGCTCAAGCGGTTCCCGCAGGGCAAACCGGACGGCGCGCCGGTGCTGTTCGAGACCGGCTATGGTCCCTCGGGCCTGCCGCATATCGGCACCTTCCAGGAAGTCCTGCGCACCACGCTCGTCCGCCGCGCTTACGAGGCGCTGACCGGCGGCGCGCCGACGCGGCTTGTCGCGTTCTCCGACGATATGGACGGGCTGCGCAAGGTTCCGGACAACATTCCGAATGCTGACGTACTCGCCGCCAACCTCGGCAAGCCGCTCAGCCGCATCTCCGATCCGTTCGGCACGCACGAGAGCTTCGCGCATCACAACAATGCGATGCTGCGCGAATTCCTCGACCGCTTCGGCTTCGACTACGAGTTCGTCTCGGCCAGTGACCGCTACAATTCGGGCGCGTTCGACGCCGCGCTGGCGCGGGTGCTCGAATGCAACCAGGCGATCCTCGATGTCATGCTGCCGACGCTGCGCGAGGAGCGCCGCCGGACCTATTCGCCCGTGCTGCCGGTCTCGCCCACCACGGGCGTGGTGTTGCAGGTGCCGGTCGAGGTCGTCGACGCTAAGACCGGCCTGATCCGCTTCACCGACGAGGACGGCACCGTCGTCGAGCAGTCGGCGTTCGGCGGCAAGGCCAAGCTGCAGTGGAAGGTCGACTGGGCGATGCGCTGGTTTGCGCTGGGTGTCGACTACGAGATGTGCGGCAAGGACCTGACCGACTCGGTCACCCAGTCGGGCAAGATCGTGCAGGTTCTCGGCGGGCGTAAGCCCGAGGGGCTGATCTACGAACTGTTCCTCGACGAGAACGGCGAGAAGATCTCGAAGTCCAAGGGCAATGGCCTGACCATCGACCAGTGGCTGACCTACGGCACCGAGGAGTCGCTCGGCTTCTACCTGTTCCGCGAGCCCAAGAGCGCCAAGCAGCTCCACGCCGGCGTGATCCCCAAGGCGGTCGACGAATACTGGCAGTTCCGTGGCAACCTCGCCGGGCAGGCGCTCGACAAGCAGTTGGGCAATCCGACCTGGCACCTGCTGCGCGCCAATGGCGGTGGTGAAGGTGCGGGCGACACCGTGCCGGTGACGTTCTCGCTGCTGCTCAACCTCGTCGGCGTGCTCGGCGCGGACGCGACGGCGGAGCAGGTGTGGTCCTACCTCGGCAACTATGTGGCCGAGGCCAGCCCCGAAGCGCATCCGGACCTTGCAGAGATGGTCCGCGCCGCGCTCGCCACCAATCGCGACTTCATCGCGCCGACCCTTCATCGCCGTGCGCCGACGGAGAACGAGGCGGCGGCACTGAAGGACCTCGATACGCAGTTGGCTTCGCTGGACGGGGCCTCGGCCGAAGACCTGCAGAACATCGTGTACGAGATCGGCAAGAACGAGGCTTACGGCTTCGAAAACCTGCGCGACTGGTTCAAGGCGCTGTATGAAACGCTGCTCGGATCGCCGCAGGGGCCGCGGATGGGGAGCTTTATCGCCCTTTACGGCGTTCCCGAAACGAGGCTGCTGATTGCCGAGGCGCTTGCTGCCTGACCTGACGGAGACGCGATGCACCGGACCGACCTGACGCCCGAACAGCTCTGCGAGGAACTGCTCGGACGCACTCTGAACGATGTCGATGCCGAGGAACGACGGGTGCTGCAGCGCATCGCCTCTGGTCAGGTGATGGGGCTGGATGCGCAGGAGGAAGCGGCGCTCCACGCCAGCTTCGGCGACCGGCTGGCGGATCGCGTTGCGGCCGTCGGAGGGTCCTGGGGCTTCATCATCGCGTTCGGTGTGATCCTGTTTGGATGGATGCTGGTGAACAGCCGCATTCTGGAGGCATTCGGGCTGCACCCCTTCGATGCCTACCCGTATATCTTCCTCAACCTGATGCTCTCGATGCTGGCGGCGATTCAGGCGCCGGTCATCATGATGAGCCAGAACCGCGCCTCCGACAAGGATCGCATCGCGGCGCGGCATGACTACGAAGTCAACTTGCGCACGCAGTTGGAGATCATCCGGTTGCACAAGCGGATGGATCATCTGTTCGCGTACCTCGACAATCGGGATTGTGCGCGGAGCGGCGAAGACACCTGAATCCTGCCCCCGTGGGAAGGATGCGCGCGTGTCACCATCCCCAACGTCGGCATACCCAACGTCGTCATCCCAGCGAAAGCTGGGACCGCTGGCCGCGCAAAGCCCAACCCTCGGCAGGGCGTCCGGACGCTAGTTGGCCGTAACAGGCCAGCGGTCCCAGCTTTCGCTGGGATGACGGGGGTGTGCGTGCAGTCAGCGCACGCAAAAACACCCGCTGGCGAGTGCGGGCCATTACGCCGGGGAAATCAACGCAACCGAAGTGAACATCGGGTCGGCGTCGGGAGCGTCCAAGCAGGGACGCGGGGTTTTGTTTTCCGTGAAGCTCTGGCGAGCGGCCGGGTAACTCACGGTGCAGCCCGGCTCGACCTGTATTCCATCGGAAAGTCCCATGTGGCCGTCGTTAGGGTTCGCATCGTTATCGGCCGAAGGCTATCCGGGATGGCCCTCCCATGCCCTGCCGTATGTCGCAGGAACGTATGGACGGCGTTTCCGGTAGCGCAGAGACAGTCCGGGTCTTCGAACGGACGCGTGGGTTGCGTAGCTACGGCTGAAACCGCATCCCGGCCCACGACGCCGACCCGATACACCTCTCCAGCGTGATCATCGCCGGATCGGATGCTGGGCCATATAACCTATTTGGTTATAAATGTCAAGACATCATTGCCATGCCCGTGTGCGGAACCATTTGGTGACGACGTATTTGACGCCGCGCACCACCGGCCGTGCCGCATGCATGGTCCATGGATTTGGCGAACCGTCGGGCAGGGCATTGTTCCACAAGAGCAGCGTACCGGCGCAAGGCGGAATGCTGAGCGCGACGCGGGTGAAATCGGTCATGCCGCCTTCGTCTACCGTGTTGAGATAGACCATGGCGGTCCAGCTGCGCTGTCCGCCGCAGCGCCGTTCGTCGCGCCAGTAACCGGCGGCCGTATCGAACCAGTCGCAATGTTCGTTGAAGTATTGCCCGCAAAGGTAGCGCTGGCCCTGCGCCGCTTCTCCGCACATGGGCGATATGCCGGTTACCGCCGAGAGGCGCGCTTCGAGAATGCGGACGCATTCGTCGGCTTCGTCGATGTCGCCCGAATAGCTGGTGCGGTAATCCGGCCAGGACGTTCCATCGACCAAGCTGGACGGGCAGGCGACACCGTCGATCAGCGTCATCAGGCGCGCGCAAGTCGGCGCCGCGAGAAAGCCGTCGATGGCGTAGATTTCCGCGCGTTCTTCCGGGAAACGACGGATGCCGGGCTCGGCTGCCAGCCGTTCCCGCACTGCCGCGCCGATACGGGCAAGAGCCTTGCAGTCGGGATGGGCGGGCGTTGTCATGACAGGCAGACTATCCGCATTCGCCGGGAGTTCAATCGCCCGTGTGAAGTATCAGTCTGCCGGATCGTCGTAGGACATAAGAAAACTCCCGGAGTTTTACATCCGGGAGCTTGTCTTGCTTCACGTTTTTGCGGCTTACCAGAAGAAGTCGTAGATCACGTCCACCACTTCGCCGCTATAGATGTCCACCAGCATAACGTCGTCGTAGTAGCGGACCCAGCGATAGGGGCCATAGACCGGCGGCAGGCGATAGGCGTAAGGATCGTTGATCCAGTACCGGTTGCCGTAGAACATCGAGCCGAGCGAGAAGCCGATGCTCACGCGGCGATAGGAATAGCCGTCGTAGGGCGCATAATACCGGCCCATGCGGTATGTGTTGCGATTGCGATCGCGATAGCGCTGCCAGTCGTAGCGGTTGTCACGGCGCCAGTCGTTGCGGTTCCACGCCTGATAGCGATCGCCCCGGTCGTTGCCTCGCCAGCCGTTATTGTTGTCTCCGCGGCGATCATTACCGCGCCAGCCGTTATTGTTGTCTCCGCGACGGTCGTTGCCTCGCCAACCGTTGTTGTCGTCTCGGCGGTTGTTGTCCGCGCGCCATGCATTGTTGCGGTCGCGGTTGTCGTCGCCTCGGCGGTCGTTGCCGGCCTGCCACCCGTTGCCGCGATCCCGGTTCTGATTATCGTCGCGGCGGATCGCCTGTCCGGCGCCGCGATCGCCGCCAGGGCGCTGGTCGTTGCCCTGCCAGCCCGGACGTCCCTGTTGCTGGCCCTGCTGCTGACCCTGCGCAGGGCGCGAGCCTTGCCAGTTGGGGCGGTCGTCGCCGCGCACTTGCTGCTGCGGGGCGGGGCGTGTCTGAGGCTGAGCCTGAGGCTGGCGCTGCTGCTCGCGCATCTGGCGAAGCTGCGGCCCGATCTCGCTGCGGCCGTTCAGGCGCTGCTGCTGCTGGGGCTGCGGCCGGGACTGGGGACGCTCTGCACGGGCGTTGTTGCCGCGATCACGGCCCTGGTCCTGGGCAAAGCTCGGGCTCGACATGCCTGTGATCGCGAGCGCCATGGTGGCGGCGGCGATCAGTACACCTGCTTTTCTGTTTATCGTTGCCATTGTTCCGGTCTCCAAACCGAAGTGCCGGACGGCGAAGCGCGGCTCATCGTTGAACGGGGTGTACCGGATCAGCGCTGTCGCAATGGTGAATGGCGGCGTTGCTCACCGTTAAGTTTCGTAATGTTGCAGCGACAAAAAAAGCCGCCGCCCGGTTTCCCGAGCAACGGCTTTGTCTGGGCCGGTGCCGTACCGAAAGCCGCCGGATGGCGGCTTTCGAAACAGCGCAAATCAGCGCGTCAGCTTTTTATACGCCAGCGCGGTCGGACGGTCGGCGGCATCACCCAGACGGCGGCGCTTGTCCTCTTCGTAAGCGGCGAAGTTGCCCTCGAACCATTCGACGTGGCTGTTGCCCTCGAATGCGAGGATGTGGGTTGCGAGACGGTCGAGGAAGAAGCGGTCGTGGCTGATGACCACGGCGCAGCCCGCGAAGTTCTCGATCGCCTCTTCCAGCGCGCCCAGCGTTTCCACGTCGAGGTCGTTGGTCGGTTCGTCGAGCAAGAGGACGTTGCCACCCTCCTTGAGCATCTTGGCCATGTGGACGCGGTTGCGCTCACCACCCGACAGCTTGCCGACGTTCTTCTGCTGGTCGGCGCCCTTGAAGTTGAACGCACCCACGTAGGCGCGGGTCGAGGTGTCGTGACCGTTGACCTTCATGTAGTCGAGCCCGTCGGAGATTTCCTCCCAGACGTTCTTCTTGGGGTCGAGGTGGTCGCGGCTCTGGTCGACGAAGCCGAGGTGGACGGTCGAGCCCATCTCGATGGTGCCTTCGTCCGGCGTTTCCTTGCCGGTGATCAGCTTGAACAGCGTGGACTTGCCCGCGCCGTTCGGGCCGATGACGCCGACGATGCCGCCCGGCGGCAGGATGAACGACAGGTTCTCGAACAATAGCTTGTCGCCGTAGGCCTTCGAGATGTTGTTGACCTCGATGACCTTGCCGCCGAGGCGCTCGGGCACCTGGATGACGATCTGGGCCTTGCCGGGACGGCGGCCCGACTGCGCTTCCTGCAACTGCTCGAACTTGCGGATACGCGCTTTGGACTTGGTCTGGCGCGCGGCCGGGGTCTGCCGGATCCACTCGAGTTCTTCCTTGAGCGCCTTGGCGCGGCCGGATTCCTCGCGGTCCTCCTGCTCCATGCGCTTGGACTTCTTCTCGAGGTAGGTCGAGTAGTTGCCCTCATAGGGGAAGTACTTGCCGCGATCGAGTTCGAGGATCCAGTTCACAACGTTGTCGAGGAAGTAGCGATCGTGGGTGATCATCAGGACCGCGCCCGCGTATTCCTTCAGGTGGTTTTCCAGCCATTCGACGGATTCGGCGTCGAGGTGGTTGGTCGGTTCGTCGAGCAGCAGGATCGAGGGCTTCTGGATCAGCAGGCGGGTCAGCGCGACGCGGCGCTTTTCACCGCCCGACAGGCTGTTCACCGGCCAGTCGCTCGGCGGGCAGCGGAGGGCCTCCATCGCGATTTCGAGCTGGTTGTCGAGCGTCCAGCCGTCGACCGCGTCGATCTTGCCCTGCAGGTCGCCCATTTCCTCCATGAGCGCGTCGAAATCGACGTCCTCCGGCGGATCGCCCATGATGTTGGAAATCTCGTTAAAGCGGTCGACCAGATCGGCGGTCTCGCGCGCGCCGTCCTTGACGTTTTCGAGGACGGTCTTGGTCGGATCGAGTTCCGGCTCCTGCTCGAGATAGCCGACGGTGATGTTCTCACCAGGCCAGGCTTCGCCGGTGAAGTCGGTGTCGATGCCGGCCATGATCTTGATCAGGGTGGACTTACCGGCGCCGTTCGGGCCGACGATGCCGATCTTGGCGCCCTGGTAGAACTGCAGCGAGATGTCGCTGAGCACCGGCTTCTGGGCACCGGGGAAGGTCTTGGTCATGCCCTTCATGACATAGGCGTATTGGGCGGCCATGCGGTTCCTCTGGATGGAATTCGAAGTCTGGAAAACAGTTGGGGCCGCTACTACAGGGGTGAGGGCACATTGCCAAGGGTGAGGCAAAGTACACGCGTCGTCCCGGACTTGCTCCGGGACCGGTGGCGGTCTTCAGGCATGAACCATCGTTCAAGGCGCGCGAAGCAACGTGGGCTGGTCAGGGCCAGCGGTCCTGGATCACGTCCGGGATGACGATGCCGCTCTGATCAAGTCACGCAGCGTCCGCGGCAGGAAGGCCAGTCCGGCCATGACGGTCGGCACGCTCAGGATCGCCCAGTAGAAGTTCACCGGCCTTGCGAAGACCGCCAGCAGCAGCGCGATCGTCGCGAGCCACGGCAGCGCGAAGCGGGCCAGCGGCGGCGGCGCTCCCAAAAACCCGAGCAAGCAGAGCAGCACGGCGAGATAGCTGAACGGAGCCGGGATCAGGTGCAGCAGCGTCACGTCGGCGATGTCCTGCAGCACCGCTCCGGGGCCGCGAAGGCCGTCCCAGCCTTGTGACAGCGCATCGCCGGGAAGCGAGAGCGGCACGACCGCCTGCCGGTGCAGAAGCAATACCACGGCATAGCCTGCAATCAGCGCAGCCCACGCGGCCAGTTCCCGGTATCGGCCGCTCCGCCAAGCCCAGAATGCCGCGAGCAGCACGAAGGGCAGCGCCAGTTCGCGGATCGCCAGCGCCGATGCGGCGGCAAGGAAGGCGGCGGTCGGGAAGGCGGGAGCCGTCAGGCCCTTGACCCGCAGTGCCATGGCCAGCGCCACGAGCACGCCCGCCCACAATTCATGCGACACCGAAAGCCCGGGGCTCGCGACCATCGCGCCGCCGACCAGAACGAGCAGCATGGCCAGCATCCGCTCGCGTCCACTCACCAGCGGCCGCAGCATCGTAAACCATGCGGCGGCGGTGACGGCAAGCAGCACGCAGAGGAGGACATGCACCGTGCGCCAGCCCAGCGCTGCCTCGATCCACGCCAGCGTCGGCAGGCGCACCGTCACGAAGGGGCTGGTCGGAAAGCCGTGCGCGCGCTGGAGGCGGGTGGCGGCATGGTAGTAGCCCTCGCCCCCGGCCACTGCGTTGCCGATGTCGTGATAAAGCTGCACGTCGGAATAGCGCCCGTCGCCGCTGATCGCCTCACCGGACTGCGAGGCGCCGATCGTCAGCGTCGCCAGTGCGAGCACCACGAAGAGGGCGATCACGGCGAGGGCCTGAAGACGGGTGAGGGCGGCGAGCATGGCGCGGTTGTGTTCGCTCATACCGGCGGCGACAAGACGCGGCACTGCTTATCCACATGGCAACTCTTCGTCGTCCCGGACTTGCTCCGGGACCGTTGGCCGAGAATAGCCCATTTCGCGCCGAGCCCCGACGATAGGGCATGTCTAAAGGCAGCCACCGGTCCCGGCTCAAGGCCGGGACGACGCTTGGCAGCGACGGATCGCTCGGTTAGCACTTGCGCACATGAGCACCCTCCCAGTCCTTCGCGCGGGGCTTCTTGCCGCCGCGCTGTCCGCTGCCGTCCCGGCTTTCGCAACTCCCCAGCAGGGCTCAGGCGTCGCCTGGGACATCGTCGAGGGCCTGACCACCGAGATCGGCCCGCGCATGGCCGGCTCCGAGGCCGAGGCGCGCGCACGCGACTGGGGTTCGGCCAAGCTCAAGGCGCTCGGCTTCCAGAACGTGCGGGTGGAGGAGTTCAAGACCCTCGCCTGGAAGCGCGGTCCCGAGAGCGCGAAGCTGACTGCGCCTTACGCGCAGCCGCTGGCGATCACCGCGCTCGGTTTCTCGGTTCCGACGCCCAAGGGCGGGCTGAAGGCGCCGCTGGTCTACTTCCCGACGCTCGACGCGCTGGAAGCGGCGCCCGAGGGATCGCTCAAGGGCAAGGTGGCCTTCATCGACCACGCGATGCGCGCGGCGCAGGATGGTTCGGGCTATGGCCCTTACGGCAATGTGCGCCGTCAGGGGCCGACGATTGCCTCGCGCAAGGGCGCGGCGGGCGTGGTGATCCGCTCGGCGGGCACCGACAGCCACCGCAACCCGCATACCGGCGTCACCATCTTCGCCAAGGATGTGCAGCCGATCCCGGCAGGGGCGGTGTCGAACCCCGACGCCGACTTGATCGCCCGCACTGCCGCAAGGGCTGCGGCGGGGGGCAAGCCGATGGCCATCGACCTGACGCTGGAGGGCAAGCCATTCCCTGACGCGCCATCGGGCAACGTCATCGCCGACCTGCCGGGGCGCGATCCCTCGCTGCCGATCATCGTCATCGCCTGTCACCTCGACAGCTGGGACCTTGGCACCGGCGCGATCGATGATGCTTCGGGCTGTGCAATCGTGACGGCGGCGGCGCTTGCCGCGCAGCAGGGCGGGCAGGCTTTGCGCACCATCCGCGTGCTGTGGTCCGGCAACGAGGAAATGGGCGTCGGAGGCGGCGGCGGCGCGGCCTATGCGCGCATGCACGGGTCGGAGCCTCACGCCGTCGCGATGGAGAGCGACTTCGGCGCGGACAAGGTCTGGGCGGCGAAGTTCAACACTGCACCTGAAAACAAGCCGCTGGTGGACAAGGTGAAGGCGGCGCTCTGGCCGATGGGCGTGGTCCCGCATGAGGGCGAGACCGAGGGCGGGGCCGACGTCGCCGCGATCATCAAGGCACAGGATTTGGCGGTGATCGATCTCGGGCAGGACGGGATGCACTACTTTGATTTGCACCACACGCCGGACGATACGCTCGACAAGGTCGATCCTGCGGCGCTTCAGCAGAACGTCGATGCCTGGGCGGCGGTTTTGAGGGTGATCGCGAATGAGCCTGGGGTGATCGGGAAAGCCGGGGCCAAGAGCGAGTAGCAGTCGGTCTCCACTCCGGTTCTTTCGACGTGCCAGCCTTAAACATTCTTCGTCATCCCCGCGAAAGCGGGGACCCATCTGATGGAGCTGCAACAGGCGCCGTCAGGAGATGGGTTCCCGCCTGCGCGGGAATGACGACCCAATGAGAATGATCGTGGCCTCAAACCGAGGCTGCGATCTGCTCCGCCACCGCGACCAGCCGCCGGGCCTGCTCCAGATGCAGCAGTTCGGTCATCTTGCCATCGACCTTGATCGCGCCCTTGCCTTTGTTCTCCGGCAGCGCGAACGCCGCGATCACCGACGCTGCCCAGCCGAGGTCCGCCTCGCTCGGTGAGAACACCGTATTGCAGGGCTCGATCTGCGCGGGATGGATCAGGCTCTTGCCGTCGAAGCCGAACAGCAGCCCCTGCCGCGCCTCCGCCTCGAACACACCTAAATCGCGGAATTCGTTGCAGACGCCGTCGAGCACGGTGACGCCGTGCGCCCGCGCGGCCGCGACCGCCATCGACAGGAACGGCAGGAACGGCGTGCGCTCGGGCACGGACTGCGCGCGCATCTCCTTGGCGAGATCGTTGAGGCCCATGATCCAAAGCGACAGCCGCGTCGAACGGGCCTTCGCCGCGATCGGCTCCAGTGCGAAGACGCTCGCGCAAGTCTCTATCATCGCCCAGAGTTGCATGGCCTCGGGAGCGCCGCTCAGCGCATCCTGCAGCCGGTCGATGTCCTGCGGGCCGTTGACCTTGGGCACCAGCACCGCGTCGGCCTTCGACCCGGCGACGGCCGCAAGGTCCGCCGCGCCCCATTCGGTATCGAGCCCGTTGACGCGGATCGCGACTTCGCGGTGGCCGAAGCCGCCTTGCGCGATCGCGGCGACGGCGGCGGCGCGGGCCTCTTCCTTGGCCTCGGGCGCGACCGCGTCCTCGAGGTCGAGGATCACCACGTCGCAGGGCAGGGTGCGCGCCTTGGCGAGAGCCTTGGCATTCGAGGCGGGCAGGTAGAGCGCGCTGCGGCGGGGGCGGTCGATCGGAGTCATCAGGGCGGGTTCCCGTGTCGAGTATGTCGCCGCCTCCTTGCGGCGCGCGGCGCCACGGGGTCAAGCGCGGGCGCCGTGGTTTTTAGGGTATCGACCAACCGCTACGCAAATTCCTCTAGGCCTAAAGAACAATTTGCAATCGTTTGCCTGCTATATACCCTTTATCAGCCGCAAATGGTCGCCCGCGCATCGCGGCCAGGGGCGCGGAGTCCTCTCCCTTCCTCCGCGCCCTGAGCGGTAGCCCATGCGGGTCGCAGACGTCGCCCCGTGACCTGCTCCATCAAGGATCGGGCACGGGGCACTTCCTCAGAGATCGGCGAGAATGCGCTCGCTCTCCTGCCACAACCGCGCGGCCGCCGCGTCGTCGAGCGCCTGCGGGGCGGCGGCGATCTCGGCAAGGTCGTGGAAATAGCGCCCGCCGTTCACGCCCGCCTCGGGCGCGGTGGCGAGCCAGACGATCGTGCGCGCCGACTGCTCGGGCGAGACGAGATCCTGTCCCTTGCCATAGGCCTGCAGCGAGGCTTCGCCGTGGCTCCAGAAATTCGAGCCGACCTTGCCCGGATGCATGGCCTGCGCGGTGATGCCCTTGTCGGCGAGGCGGTTGGCCAGTTCGCGGGTGAACAGCAGATTGGCAAGCTTGGCCTGGCAATAGGCGGGACCGGTGGCGAAGTCGTCCAGCATCATCAGGTCGTCCCAGCGCATCGCTTTCGCCTGCTCATGCGCGAGCGATGAGACGGCGATCACGCGCACCGTGCCGGGAGGGCTGTCCTGCCCCGCGCGCTCCAGCAGGGGCAGCAGTTCGCGCGTCAGCAGGAACGGCGCGAGGTGGTTGGCGGCGAAAGTCGCCTCCAGTCCCTCGGAGGACACGTAGAGCCCGTCGCGGATGCCGCCTGCATTGTTGACGAGGACGTGGACCTTGTCGGTCAGGGCCGCGATCTCACGTGCGACGCGCCGCACGTCGGCCATTTCGGCGAAGTCTCCGCGCAGGAAATCGACCTTGCCGAAGGCGCGCAGCTGCGCCTCGGCCGCGTCGCAGCGCGCCGGATCGCGCCCGGTCGCGATGACGTGCCAGCCCATGCGGGCGAACTCGGCCGCACTGGCCTTGCCGATGCCGGAACTGGCGCCGGTGATCACTACGACGGGCTGCGGCTTCGCGGAATTATCGGACATTTCGGCATTCTCCCCTGCCGCGCCCGATGTTCGCGGGTCGCGGTGTTTCCTGTCTAGCGCGGCTCCGCCCCCTTGAGGAACAGATCGACCGCGAAGCGCACGCGCCGGTCGATGTCCTGTGCGGTCAGCATATTGCCCGAGAGAATGAAGCGCACCGGGCCGCTGACGACCATGCTCATGAACACGTTGGCCGCAAGCATCGCGTCGCCGATGGCGAGGCGGCCTGCCTCGGTCTCTTCCTCGAGGATCTGCGCGAGGAACCGCACGGTCGGCAGCGCGGCGATGTCGTAATAGGTCTGGAAGATGTCCGGGAAGCGGTAGCTCTCGGTATTGATGAGCCGTTGCAGCTTCGCACCCGCAGGTTCTCCCACCAGTCCGATCCGCAGCATCGCGATGGCAATGAGCGTATCCTCCAGCGTGTCCCTGCGCGTGGCGGCGATGACCTCGGCACCGACCGCGCGGGCCTCGGTGCCGTGGCGGACGGCGGCGCGGAACAGCGCGGCCTTGTCCGGGTACTTCGCATAGACCGTCCGCTTGGTCATGTTCACGTCGGCGGCGATCCCCTCGATCGTGGCGCTTTCGTATCCTTTGTCGAGAAAGTGTTCGAGCGCGGTGTCGAGCAGGGCGACCTGCCGGGCCTGCGCCTGTTCGCGCGTGGGCCGGCCCGCCTTGGGGAGCGCAGGGTGCGTGTCTTCGAGCATGATCCCCATGGACCCGATTTGGCTTGCGTCGCCAAGAGGCTCGTGAATAATGAAACGCATAAGGTGTTATTAATCGAGTCGCGATGGACTGTCCAGTCCGTCGCGGCGGCAAGGGAGAGGAGTAAGGGAAGCATGGGCATTGCTGCGGACAAACTCACTGCGCTGGTCGCTGACCCGGAGCGCTTCGCGTTCTCCGCGGGCGACTTGCGCGAAACCCAGGTCGCCGCGCTGGACGAGCGGTTTCAGGAGCGCCGCGATCGGATCAGGCTGCTCGGCCTGCGCGCCCGCGACGCCGGGATCGACAGCATCGCGCGGATCGAGGACGTGGTGCCGGTGCTGTTTCCGCACACCGCCTACAAGTCCTATCCGGAAAGCTACCTGATGGACGAGCGCTGGGATCGGCTGACCAAGTGGCTCGGCACGGTCTCGGCCCATCCGCTCGAGGGCATCGCGACGGACGGGATCGCCGGGATCGACGACTGGATCGCGCGGCTGGCGGAGCAGGGGCACTTCATCTCCTGCTCCAGCGGCACCACCGGCAAGTCGGCGATGCTGATCGCCTCGCAGAAGGACATGGACTGGTCACGGATCGACACGGTCAACGTCTTCGCCTGGGGTTCGGGCGTCGTGCCGGCGCAGGACCGGCTGATCGTCGGCTGCGCGCCCGTGGCGACGGTGCCCAAGAACGCGGCGATCGCGCAGGCGCAGTACGAGGCTTTCGCCAATCCCGAGTGGCCGCGCTGGGCCTATCCGGTGCCGCCGATCACGGTCGGTTCGCTGACGGCGATGGTGGTCATGCGCAAGAAGATTGCCGAGGGCACCGCCCGTCCGGACGAGATCGCCGCCTTCGAGGAAACATCGGCCGAGCGCGCGCGGCTGGTCGCCGATGCGGTGCCCGCGACGGCGCAGTTCATCATCGAGAACCGCCACCGCAAGCTCCAGCTTTCGGGGCTGTGGAACGGGCTGTGGCAGGTCGCCAAGGCCGTGCGCGACGCGGGCTACGGGCGTGAGGACTTCAATCCGGACAACTCGATCTACGTCGGCGGGGGGCTCAAGCGCGCGCAGCTTCCGGCGGACTATCAGGACTATGTGTTCGAGACGTTCAACATCCCGGCCGACCGGCATTTCCAGAACTATTCGATGCAGGAACTGAACTCCGGCATGCCGAAGTGCCGAGAGGGCGGGCGCTATCACGTGCCGCCGTGGATCGTGCCGGTGCTGCTCGACAAGTCGGGTGACGAGGCGCTTCCCCATGCGGGCGGCGAACAGGAAGGGCGCGCGGCGTTCTTCGACCTCTCGCTCGACGGACGCTGGGGCGGCGTCATCACCGGCGACAGGATTTCGCTGGACCATTCCCCTTGCGCCTGCGGGAACCACGGCCCGTCGATCCGCGACGACATCGCCCGTTATGCGGATCTGGAAGGCGACGACAAGATCGGCTGCGCAGGCACGGTCGACGCTTATGTGCGAGGTGTGGCATGAACGAGATCGCACAGCCTGAGGTCAGCGAAGACCTCGTCTCCGCCCCGTTCTTCCTGCGCGGCGAAGTGCTGCACGGGACCGACGTGATCCAGACGTCGCGCGACCTCGGCGTCACGTTCGCCACGCCGCGCATTCCGTTCGATCGCGCGGTGCCGCCGCGCACCGAAGTGCCGCCGCTCCTCAATGTGCCGCTGGCCGAGATCATCGACTTCCTCGTCGAGACCGGTCAGCGCCTGCTCGCCAGCGACAACCCGCACATGCAGGAATGCATCGAGCGCATGTGCCGCACGCATATCCTGCCTCGCGCCGTCGTCGAGAATACCGCGCGCCACGCGGCGGCCTATCTCGACAAGCGGGTGCTGATGGCCGAAGTCGAGCAGAACTTCCCCGATCCGCGCGCGCTCGACGAATGGGTGCCGAAGCAGGACTTCACCGGCCGCAAGAGCTTCGTGCGCGCCTTCGCACCGCGCCTGATCCATGTGCTGCCGGGCAATTCTCCCGGCGTCGCGGTGAAGTCGGTGGCGCAGGGGGCGATGGTCAAGGGCATCAACCTGTTCAAGATGAGCAGCGCCGATCCCTTCACCATGGTCGCGATCCTGCGCACGATGGCGGACCTCGATCCCACCCATCCGATCGTGCGCTCGATGTCGGCGGTCTACTGGCGCGGCGGCGACGATGCGACCGAGCGGGTGCTCTATCGCCCGCAGTACTTCGACAAGATCGTCGCCTGGGGCGGCGGGGACGCGATCAACAACGTCATCAAGTACCTCGGCCCCGGCTTCCAGCTGGTGTCCTTCGATCCCAAGACTTCGATCTCGATGGTCGGGCGCGAGGCGCTGGTGGACGAGGCGACCATCGACCGCGTCGCGGACTTGTGCTCGGCGGACGTGATGACGCTCAACCAGGAGGCCTGCGTCGCCAGCCGCTTCCAGTTCGTCGAGGGGGACGAGGCGGCGGTAGACCGTTTCTGCGCGCGCCTGCACCATCACGTGGCTCGCCGTGCGGCGGAAAGCGGTGATGTGCGCCCGCTCGATAGGGACATGCGCGAGGCGGTCGAATCGATGACGCTGATGGATGACGAGTACGGCGTCTGGGGCCGCACCGACGGGCGGGGCTTGGTGATCCGCTCGGATGAGCCGGTGGACTTCCACCCGATCAACAAGACCGCCAACGTCGTGCGCGTGGACAGCCTCGACGACGCGGTGAAGTGGATCAACGTGGCGACGCAGACGGTCGGCTTCTACCCGTTCGACCGCATGGCCGCCTACCGCGACCGCCTCGCCGCCGGGGGCGCGCAGCGCATCGTGCATCTGGGAGAGGCGGGGCCTTCGACCATCGGCAATCCGCACGACGCGATGTACCCGCTTCACCGCTTCGTGCACTGGATGGCGCACGAGGACGGGCGGGGGTAGCGCAGGCACCCTTCGACAAGCTCAGGGTGAGCGGGGTGGAGTGGATTTCCTGCCCCATCGCAAGGTTCTTCCAACCTCCGACCCCGCTCAGGCTGAGCCTGTCGAAGCCCTCTCCGATCACCCGCAACATCGCCGAGACGGATATGTCCGCCCCTCGCTTGCCTGCCGCCGCGAGTGCGCTACCCATCGATCGAACAGCCCGCCATGCCGGGCGCGTGAAGGGGATCATAACCACCATGGCCGTCGAAATCCTGCTCCCGAAGATCGGTTTCTCCATGCAGGAGGGCCAGGTCGCCGAATGGCTCGCCGCCGATGGGGCGCAAGTGACCGAAGGCCAGCCTCTGTTCTCGCTGGAGGCTGACAAGTCCACCAACGAGGTCGAATCCCCCGCCACCGGCACGCTCAAGATCGTCACGCAGACGGGCGAGACTTACGAAGTCGGCACCGTTCTCGGCTGGATCGAGTAACCGGCTGGACAGGCGCGGATCGTCGGGTCACTATCCGCGCCATGAACCGCCTTCTTACCGCTGTCGCCGCCTTCGGGCTCCTCGCCGTTTCGGGCACCGCGCATGCCAGTCTCGCGGTCGGCGCGAAGGCGCCGCAGTTCGCGGCCAAGGGCGCCAAGGCGGGCAAGGAAGTCGACTTCGATCTCGCCAAGGCGCTGAAGAAGGGGCCGGTCGTGCTCTACTTCTATCCCAAGGCATTCACGCAGGGCTGCACGCTGGAGGCCCACGCCTTCGCTGAAGCCACGCCCGAGTTCGCGCAGCTTGGCGCAACCGTGGTGGGCATGTCGGCGGACGACCTGCCGACGCTCAAGAAATTCTCGACCGAGGAATGCCGCGACAAGTTCGCGGTCGCCACCGCCAGCCCCAAGGTGACCAAGGATTACGACGTCGCACTCACCCGGCCGGGCGTCCCGGCAGGTATGACCCAGCGCGTCAGCTACGTCATCGACCAGAGCGGCCACGTCGCCTTCGTCCACTCCGACATGGACTACCGCGAACACGTCACGATGACGCTGGCGGCGGTCAAGGCGATGAAGGCCAAGCGCCCCGGTTGAACCCGGCCCCTTGCGCCGAACCGCCTGAGCGCCACTTTACAAACAGCCGTACTGCGCTAAGCGGTGCGGCTCGTTTGTTTCAGGCCGGTCGTGATCCCGGCTCATCGGAGATTTTCGCCATGCGTGCCGAGGGGCAGGCCCACATTGTCCGTATCGAGAAGGCCCTCGCGCTGGTCCGCAAGTTCCTCGACTGGGACCGCGCGCTGCGCCGGTTCGACGAGCTGAACGCGCGCGTCGAGGACCCGACCCTTTGGGAAAAGCCCAAGGAGGCCGAGGCGGTCATGAAGGAACGTCGCCGTCTCGAGGCCGCGATCGGCGCGGTGAACTCGATCAGCGCCGAGATGGCCGATGCCGTCGAGTTCGTCGAACTGGGCGAGATGGAAGGCGATGAGGAAACCATCGCCGAGGGCCTGTCGGCGCTCGCTGCGCTGGCCGAGCGCGCCGATCAGGACAAGGTCACCGCGCTGCTTTCGGGCGAGGCGGACGGCAACGACACCTATCTCGAAGTCCACGCCGGGGCCGGCGGAACCGAGAGCCAGGACTGGGCGGAAATCCTTCAGCGCATGTACACGCGCTGGGCGGAGCGCCACGGCTACAAGGTCGAGCTGGTCGACTATCACGCGGGCGAAGCGGCGGGCATCAAGAGCTGCACCCTGCTCATCAAGGGCGAAAACGCCTATGGCTATGCCAAGACCGAAAGCGGCGTCCACCGCCTGGTCCGCATCAGCCCTTATGACAGCGCGGCCCGGCGCCACACCAGCTTCTCGTCGGTGTGGGTCTATCCGGTGATCGACGATACCTTCGAGATCGAGATCAACCCGTCTGATCTGAAGATCGACACCTATCGCGCTTCGGGCGCGGGCGGTCAGCACGTCAACACCACCGATTCGGCCGTGCGCATCACGCACCAGCCCTCGGGGATCATCGTCGCCAGCCAGATCGACCGTTCGCAGCACAAGAACCGCGAAATCGCCATGGGCATGCTGAAAGCGCGCATGTTCGAGGCCGAGATGCGCCGCCGCGAGGAAGCCGCCAGCGCCGAACACGCGAGCAAGAGCGACATCGGCTGGGGGCATCAGATCCGCTCCTACGTGCTGCAGCCGTACCAGCAGGTGAAGGACTTGCGCACGGGTGTGGTCTCGACCGCGCCTGACGACGTGCTCGACGGCGCCCTCGATCCGTTCATGGCCGCGGCCCTGTCGCAGCGCGTGACCGGCGAGAAGGTCGAAGTCGAAGACGCCGACTGAAACGTGGCGGCCGTCTCGTCCCGGGACAGTGGCCGGGGCGAGAGGGCATGAATGCGACGGATCTCTTTCAACCGTTTTGCCAATCGGGCGCACAGGCGCTAAGGGGCCGCATGTTTCGCGCGCATACCCTCTTTCCGGCCGTGCTGGTGCCTGCTCTGTTGAGCCTGGCCGCCTGCCAGCAGCCCGCCGTCGATGACGGCCGGGAAAAGGGCGCGCCGAAGTTCCCCAAGCCCGATCGCCCCGTTGCGCAAAGCACCTCCAGCACGTTCTCCACCGAAGCCCAGCGCGACAGCGCGGGCGAGGCCAACACGGTAATGGACCTTGCAGGCGTGGCGCCCGGCATGAGCGTGGCCGATCTCGGCGCGGGCGAGGGGTACTACACCGTCCGCCTCTCGCACCGCGTCGGCAAGAAGGGCCGGGTTCTGGGCGAGGATATCGATCGCGGTGCCAACGAACGCCTCGCCACGCGCGTCATGCGCGAGGAACTGGAGAACGTCTCGATCAAGCTGGGCCGCCCGAGCGATCCCAGCCTGCCCGAGAAGAGTTTCGACCGCATCTTCCTGGTCCATATGTACCACGAGGTCGGCGACCCTTACGGTTTCCTCTGGAGGCTGCGCCCGGCGCTGCGTCCCGGCGGTAAGCTGGTGGTCGTGGATGTCGATCGCCCCGCCGGTGGGCATGGCCTGCCGCCTTCGCTGCTTTTCTGCGAATTTGCGTCGGTGGGCTATCGGTTGACGGAATTTGTTCGCAAGCCCGAATTACAGGGCTATTATGCGCAGTTTGAAGCCGCAGGGGCAAGGCCTGCGCCGGCAGATATCAAGCCGTGCCGAATTTCGGGGGTAGCGCCGCCGAAAACCAATGGATCGCAGGGCTGAGCCGCGAAAGCCTGGGGAAAGACGAGAGAAAATGAGTTTCAAGGGTCTCAAGCCGATCATCTATGGTGGCCGTGAAGTCTGGCCGCTGGTCGAAGGCGGCAAGGGCGTCGCCGCGACGAACCACATGAGTTCGGGCGCGTGGGCGGCTGCGGGCGGTATCGGCACGGTCAGCGCGGTGAATGCCGACAGCTACGACGCCGAAGGCAAGATCATCCCGCAGATCTACAACGCACTGACCCGCAAGGAGCGCCACCAGGAACTGATCGACTACGCAATCGACGGCGCGGTCGAGCAGGTCCGCCGGGCTTTCGACATTTCGGGCGGCAAGGGCGCGATCAACATCAACGTTCTGTGGGAAATGGGCGGCGCGCAGCAGATTCTCGAAGGCGTTCTGGAAAAGACCCGGGGCATGGTCACGGGCGTCACCTGCGGTGCGGGCATGCCTTACAAGCTGTCCGAGATCGCGGCGCGCTTCAACGTCAACTACCTGCCGATCGTCAGCTCCGCGCGTGCGTTCCGCGCGCTGTGGAAGCGTGCCTATCACAAGGTCGCCGACCTGATGGGCGCGGTGGTCTACGAGGATCCGTGGCTGGCGGGCGGTCACAACGGCCTGTCCAACGCCGAAGACCCGCTCAAGCCCGAGGATCCGTATCCCCGCGTCAAGGCCCTGCGCGACACCATGCGCGCCGAAGGGGTTCCGGACAGCGTGCCGATCGTGATGGCGGGCGGCGTCTGGTTCCTGCGTGACTGGAACGAATGGATCGACAACCCGGAACTCGGCTCGATCGCGTTCCAGTACGGCACCCGTCCGCTGCTGACGCACGAGAGCCCGATCCCGCAGGCGTGGAAGGACCACCTGCGCACGCTGGAGCCCGGCGACGTGCTGCTCCACCGCTTCTCGCCCACCGGCTTCTATTCTTCGGCCGTGCGCAACCCGTTCCTGCGCAATCTGGAAGCGCGCTCGGAGCGTCAGATCCCCTATTCGAAAGTTGAGGCGGGCGTGCACACCGTGCGTCTCGACGTCGGTGTGAAGGGCAAGAACTTCTGGGTCGCCCCCAAGGATCTGGAGCGCGCGCGGACCTGGTCGGCGCAGGGCTTCACCGATGGCCTGCGTACGCCGGACGACACGATCATCTTCGTGAACCCGGCAGAGCGCGACGAAATCCGCAAGGATCAGGCCGACTGCATGGGCTGCCTGTCGCACTGCGGTTTCTCTTCGTGGAAGGACCACGACGACTACACCACTGGCCGCCTTGCCGACCCGCGCAGCTTCTGCATCCAGAAGACCCTGCAGGACATCGCCCACGGCGGTCCGATCGACGAGAACCTGATGTTCGCGGGTCACGCGGCCTATAAGTTCAAGCAGGACCCGTTCTATTCGAATGGCTTCACGCCGACCGTCAAGGAACTGGTGGATCGTATCCTGACCGGCGACTGATCGGACAGGACAACGCGGCTTTCAAGCGGCCGGTACGGAGCGATCCGTGCCGGCCGTTGTGGTTTCGGAGCGGGACGGCCAGGCGACCATTGCAAGGAAGCTGGCGACGGCGGGCAAGGTCAGCAACCAGTCGACATAGCTGAGCACGGCCTCGATCGCGCTGCGCACGCTCCATCCGGCAAGGATGCTTACGAGTTCCAGCAGCAGCATGCGGGCGACGAGGATCAGCAGAGGGGCGCTCCACCAGCCGCTCCGGCCGAGGTCGTGGAAGCGGCGGATCGACAGGGCGAACAGGGGCAGAGCGACCTTCACCTGTACGCCCAGCATGACGGCGCGCAGGACAGGGCTGGGATCGAGCCAACTCGTCGCCAGGGCCAGCACTGCGACCGGGATCTGTGAAATCAGGATGTAGGTGACGAACTCGCGGCGGTCGGCCTTGCCCCGAAAGTCCAGGGAGCGGGCGACACTGCGGCCAGCCTGCCGGAAATAGGTGATCATCGCCGCATTTCCGGTTTTGCGGGGGTGGGTGTCAATCGAAATTCCATGCCCGTTCGCCGTGGGTGGCGCTGTCCAGTCCTTCGCGTTCGGCATCCTCCGACACCCGCATGGGGAACGCCAGCGACGCCATGAGCGCGAGGATCACCGTTCCGACGATCGACCATACCGCGACCACCAGCACGCCGATCCCCTGCGCCGCAAGTTGCGCGACCGGGTTCATGTCCTCGCCATAGCCGACGCCGCCGAGACCCTCCGAAAGGAACACCGCCAGCAGCAGCGAGCCGACGATCCCGCCGACGCCCTGCACTGCGAAGACACCGAGGGCATCGTCGATCAGCAGCTTGCGACGCACCAGCCGCATGGCGAAATGGCAGGTCACTCCGCCCAGCACGCCCATCAGCATGGCGGCGCCCGGCGATACGAAGCCCGCCGCCGGGGCCAGCGTCGCCATTCCGGCGACCGCGCCGCTCGCGAAGCCGATCGCGGTCGGCTTGCCGATCGTCAGCCGCTCTACCAGAAGCCATGCCATGGCGGCGGCCGCGGTGCCTACGTGCATGGCGATGATGGCGGCGGCGGCATCGTCGTTGGCGGCGACGGCCGATCCTCCGCTCAGCGCCAGCCAGCCGACCCACAGCAGCGCAGCGCCCGCGATGGCGAGCGCGGGCGCATGCGGCGCGGTCAGGCCCTGCACGACGCCCTTGCGCCGCCCGAGCATCACCGCGACGACCAGCGCCGAGGCACCGGCGGTCACATCGACGACGATCCCGCCCGCCCAGTCGAGCGTGCCCACGCCTTGCGCCAGCCAGCCTCCGCCCCAGACCCAGTGCGCGACCGGCGCGTAGACGACAAGGCTCCACAGCGCGGCGAAGGCGACGACCCAGCCGAACCGTGCCCGCTCTGCGCAGGCGCCGACGATCAGGGTCGGGGCTAGGGCGGCGAAGACCATCTGGAACAGTGCATAGGTGCTTTCCGGTACGGCAGTTCCCGCGCGCACGTTGCCCAGCGCGATCAGCATCCACGCATTGCCCTTGCCCAGCCAGCCTCCCGCCAGGTCGCCGAAAGCGAGCGTATAGCCGACCATGACCCACAACGTGGAGGCCGCCGCGAAAATCGCACCGCACTGGATCAGGATGGACAGCACGTTCTTCGCCCGGACCTGTCCCGCATAAAGCAGTGCGACGCCCGGCAGCACCAACAGCGCCAGAACCGAGGCCGCAAGAAGCCACGCGGTGTCGCCGCCGTCCGCGACGTCGAGCCGCCCGTCCTGCGCGAAGGCGGCCGTCGGCGCCAGCGCGGCGAGCGCCGCAGGTAGCAGCAGACGAGCAGCCATTGTCGAACGCCTGAACATCGCGCGGTCATTCCTCAAGAGATTCGATCCCGCGATAGCGGCCGAACCCTTTACGCCGGGTTAGATCAGGAAGCTAATTCGGGACAAGGGGTTGCGATCCCGAAGTGGATCGGTGCCTGCGATTTCAGATCAGGTCGGGCAGCACCATGTCGGGCGGGCGATGGCCGTCCACCCACGACCGAATATTGGTCACGATCTTGTGCCCCGCCGCGCCGCGCCCTTCGTACGTAGCGCTGCCGAGGTGGGGGAGGGCGACGAGACCGGGCATCGCCAGAAGACGCGGATCGACCTGCGGCTCGCGCTCGAATACGTCGAGAGCGGCGGCGATGCGGTCGTGGGACAGCGCCGCGATCAGTGCCTCCTCGTCGATGAGGCGGCCGCGGCTCGTGTTCACGATGCACGCGCCCGGCTTCATCAGTCCGAGCCGGCGCGCGTCGATCAGGTGCTCGGTTTCCGGTCCGGCCGGGCAATGGAGCGTCAGGATGTCGGCTTCGGCGACGAGCCGGTCGAGTTCGGGCTCATATCGCGCCGAAACCATGTTCTCGACCGCCGGGGGCAGGCGGTGACGGTTGTGGTAGCGAATCTCCAGCCCGAAAGCCCGCGCCCGGTGCGCCACCGCCTGACCGATCCGCCCCATGCCTACGACGCCCAGCGTCTTGCCGCTGAGCGAATGGCCCAGCATCGAGGAAGGTGCCCAACCTTCCCAGCGCCCCTCGCGCAAGGTCCTGGCATTCTCGCTGAAGCGCCGTGAGACGAGAATGATCAGCGCGAGCGTCAGGTCGGCGGTGTCGTCGGTGAACACGCCGGGCGTATTGGTCACCAGAATGCGGTGGGCGCGCGCGGCGGCGAGGTCGATGTGATCGGTTCCCGCGCCGAAGCTGGCGATCATCGCGATGCGCTCTCCGGCTCCGGCGATCATCGCGGCGTCGATCATGTCGGTGACGGTCGGCACCAGCACGTCGCAATCGCGCATCGCCGCCTCCAGTTGCGCCCGTGTCATCGGTCTGTCGTCGGGGCTGGGGACGAGGTCGAAAAGCTCGGCCATGCGTGCTTCCACCTGCGGCAGAAGCCGCCGCGTGACGATCACCCGGGGACGGGGCGGGAGCGGGCGCGCGGTGTCCATTTCGGGACATGGGCTAGGCCGTCCACAGGGGCGTGGTCAAGCACCCTTGATGGGCCTCGGCGCCGCGCGGTAAGATCGCCGCGATGAACCGTCCCGCCTTCCTTCTGCCTCTCGTTGCCCTTGCCTTTCTGGCCGGGCAGCCCGCGCGCGCCGCCAATGACGACAAGGTGCCTTACTGGGCCTCGATCGATGCGGAGATCGCCAACTTGCGCGTAGGGCCGGGCGATTCGTACCGGATCGACTGGGTCTATCGCCGCCCACATCTTCCGGTGAAGGTATTGCGCCGCGAAGGCCCGTGGCGCCTGGTGGAAGACCCCGAGGGCTCGAAGGGCTGGATGCGCGACCTCCTGCTGTCCCGCCAGCGCGCGGCCATGGTCAAGGACGGCAGCCTGATCGAGATGCGCGCCAAGGGCAGCAGCGCGGCCGCCATGCTCTGGCGCGTCGAGCCGGGCGTGGTCGGCCTGCTTGGCGAGTGCAAGGAGGGCTGGTGTCCGTTCGACACCGACGGGCACAAGGGCTTCGTACGCGAAGAGCAGCTTTGGGGCACCGGGGAGCCCTGAGATTCGGTTCTCAGCCGGCCTGCAGGTTGTCCGCCGCTTGGCCGATGAGGCTCGGGGACAGGCCCGGCCTGCCGAAGTAGAATCCCTGCGCCTCGTCGCAGCCCTGTTCCCGAAGCAGGTCCAGTTGCTCGATCGTCTCCACGCCTTCCGCCAGAACCGGCACGTTGAGGCTGTGGCCGAGCGCGAGGACGGCCTTGATGATCGCGCAGGCCTCCACGCTCTGCTGTGATCGCAGCACGAACGACTTGTCGATCTTGATCTTGTCGAACGGGAACGAGTGCAGCGTGTCGAGCGAGGAATAGCCGGTCCCGAAATCGTCGATCGCGATGCTAACCCCCAGCGTCTTGATCTGGCGCAGGAAATGCAGGGCGCGCAGCTTGTCGGCGATGATCGCGGTCTCGGTGATCTCCAGTTCGAGGCGGCGCGGCGACAGGCCGGTCTCAATCAGGATGTTCTGCACGATCGCCACGAAGTCGTTCTGTAGCAACTGGATGGGCGAGAGGTTCACGGCGACCTTAAGGTGATCCGGCCAGGACCGCGCCTCGCGGCAGGCTTCGCGCATGACCCATTCGCCGATGCGGAAAATCTCGCCGGTCTCCTCCGCGATCGGGATGAATTCGACCGGTGAGACAAGGCCACGCGTCGGGTGGCGCCAGCGCAGCAGGGCCTCGTAGCCGGACAGCTTGCCGGTCGCGAGTTCATGCTGGGGCTGATACAGCACCGTGAGTTCGCCGCGATCGACCGCATGGCGCAGGTCATTGGCGATCTGGCGGCGGGCACGCGCCGTCTCGTCCATTTCCGGCTCGTAGAAGGCGATGCGTTCGGTGACGCTGCCCTTGGCGCGGTACATGGCAAGGTCGGCGTTGTTGAGCAGTTGCTCGCGCCGGGAGCCGTCCTCGGGAAACACCGCGAGGCCGATGCTGCCGCCGAGATGGAAGGCGTTGTCGTCCGTCCCGAAAGGAGTCGCGAAGCACTCTTCGACGCGCCGCAGGAATACATCGAGTTCGTTCCGGTCGCGGAAGCGCTTGGCGGCGGCAAATTCGTCGCCACCAAGGCGTGCGACGATCTCGCCGTCGTCCAGCACATCGACCATGCGCTGGGCGAGATGTTGCAGAGCGGCGTCGCCCGCAGAATGCCCGCGGGTGTCGTTGATTTCCTTGAAGCGGTCGAGGTCGATCATGACTACGGCAAGCTGGTGCCCGAAGTGGCGCGCCTCTTCCAGTTCGGCGTCGATCCAGTGGGCGAAGCTGTTGCGGTTGGGCAGGCCGGTCAGGTTGTCGTGCATCGCCATGTGCGCGATCTTCGCCTCGGAGCGGCGGCGTTCGGTGATGTCGTCGAACGTCACGACGCGCCCACCGCCGGGCATCGCGCGGCTCGTCATCGATACGACGAGGGTTTCGCCGAGGTCGAGGGTGACCGACGCGGCGGCCATGTCGGCGACGGGGCGCGTGAAATGGCGATGCAGGTCATCGCGGCGCCCGCGCGAGGCCGAGCGCCCGGCGGGCGCGGCGAGAACGGCGCCCGCGACGGCTTCGGCCTTCATGCCTGACAGGGAGGTGTCCGGGGCGATTCCCCAGATCGCGTTGAAGCGCGGATTGGCAATGCGCAGGCGGCCGTCCGCGTCGAACAGGCACAGGCCCTGGTGCATGTTGGCCAGCGCCGCGTCGAGGTGGCCCGTCATTTCACGAACGCGGTCCTCGTCTTTCTTGAACCGCGTCATGTCCCGGGTGATCTTGGCGAAGCCGATGTGCTCGCCAAGTTCGTTGGCGACCTTCTCGATGGTGACGTGAGCCCAGAAGCGGGTGCCGTCGCGCCGGACGCGCCAGCCCTCGCCGCTGAACTTGCCTGTCTTGGCGGCATCGGCGACGGCGCGGCGGGGCAGGTTGTCGGCCTGATCTTCGGGCGTGTAGAACGCGGCGAGCGGCATTCCGACGGCTTCATCGGAAGTGTAGCCCTTCAGGCGCTGTGCGCCCGCGTTCCAGTTGACCACCTGACCGTCGCGGTCGAGCATGTAGATGGCGCAGTCGGTGATGCCCTTGACGAGAATGCTCATGTCGCGCTCAGTCGCATGGAGAACCAGACGGGCTCGGCGGGCGATGCTCAGGACCGCGATGCTGATGGCGAGCAGGGCGAGCGATCCGGCGCTGATAGCGGCTGCCATGCTGTCGGGGGAGAGCAGGGTGCCGCCGTGCAGGTCGAGCGGCGCGGGCGTCAACTGCATCGCGGCCATGCCGGTGAAGTGCAGCAACACGATCGAGAGGGCCAGCAGGCCCGCAGCCGCCAGCGCGCTGGGAATCGAACGCCCCTTGACCGAAAGCGCGAGGGCGGGGCAGGCGGGCAGCACCGCGAAGAGCAGCGACACCGCGACGAAGGCGGGACGCCAGTGGATGTCGGCGGGAAACTCGATCGCGGACATGCCGATGTAGTGCATCGCGATGACGCCCGAGCCCGCGAGCAGGCCGGCAAGCGCGAAACCCTTGCGATGCGGCAGGGCGAGGGAGACCGCGAACGACAGCGAGGTCATGACCACCGCGATGAGCAGCGAGATCACGGTAGCGGGAACGTGATATCCCACGACCAGTCCCGGGCCGTAGCCGAGCATCGCGACGAAGTGCGTTGCCCAGACGCCGAAGCCGATGGCGCTGCCCGCACCCACGATCCAATGGCGAGCAGCCGATCCCGACAAGTGACGGGCATGACGCAGCAGCTGCACCGCGCACAGGGTGGAGACGACGCAGATCGCGGCTGCCAGCAGGACAAACCATCTGTCATGCTGATCGTGAATGCACAGCAGAACGTCGAACATCGGCAACCCTAGTCATCAGAAACCTGATGGCTGTTAGGGTTGATTGGTTAACACGGGCCTAACTCTGTTCCCGCAGTGAGGTCATGTCTGACTGAAACACCGTTCGTCATCCCCGCGAAGGCGGGGACCCAGCTGATGCCGGTGCAACAGGAACTGTCAGGAGAGGGGTTCCCGACTTCGCGGGGATGACGATGACACGGATCGCCCACCACAAGACACGCCGCGCGTTAGGAAATGCCCCCTGCCCGGGTTGCGGGCAGGGGGCATTTCCTTGTCGTCAGGCCAGTTCGACCGCGATCGCCGTGGCTTCGCCGCCGCCGATGCAGAGGCTGGCGACGCCCTTCTTGAGGCCCTTTTCCTTGAGCGCGTTGATGAGCGTCACGATGATGCGCGTGCCCGAAGCACCGATCGGATGGCCGAGCGCGGTGGCGCCGCCGTGGATGTTGACCTTGTCATGCGGGATGCCGAGGTCGTGCATCGCGAACATGGCGACGCAGGCGAAGGCTTCGTTGACTTCGAACAGGTCGACGTCGGCGAGGTTCCAGCCAACCTTCTCGACCAGCTTGGTGATCGCGCCGACCGGGGCGGTGGTGAACTTGGCCGGCTCCTGTGCGTGGGCCTCGACGCCGACGACGGTGGCCACCGGCGTCAGGCCCTTGGCATCGGCCACGCTCTTGCGCGTCAGCACCACGGCGGCCGCGCCGTCCGAGATCGAGCTGGAGCTGGCGGCAGTGATGGTGCCGTCCTTGGCGAAGGCGGCGCGCAGGGTGCGGATCTTGTCCGGGTTGCCCTTGGGCGGCTGCTCGTCCGTATCGACGACGACTTCGCCCTTGCGCGTCTTCACGGTGACGGGGACGATCTCCGCGGCGAAGGCGCCCGAGGTGATCGCTTCCTGCGCGCGGCGCAGCGACTCGATCGAGTAATCGTCCTGGTTCTCGCGGGTCAGCTGGTATTCGTCGGCGGTGACTTGCGCGAACGAGCCCATCGAGCCGCCTTCGTAGGCGTCTTCCAGACCGTCGAGGAACATGTGGTCGTAGATCGTGTCATGACCGGCGCGTGCGCCCGAACGGTGCTTCTTCGAAAGATACGGGGCGTTGGTCATCGATTCCATGCCGCCCGCGATCACCACGTCGAGCGAACCGGCGGCCAGCGCCTCGGCGCCCATGATGACGGTCTGCATGCCCGAGCCGCAGACCTTGTTGACGGTCGTCGCCTGCACCGACTTGGGCAGGCCGGCCTTCAGCGCGGCCTGGCGGGCAGGGGCCTGGCCGAGACCGGCAGGCAGCACGCAGCCCATGTAGATTCGCTCGATGTCCTCGCCAGCGACGCCTGCACGCTCGACGGCGGCCTTCACCGCGGTCGCGCCGAGGTCGGTCGCCGATACGTCCGCCAGCACGCCCTGCAGACCGCCCATGGGGGTGCGCGCATAAGAGAGGATGACGATCGGGTCGGAAGCCGAAATCTGGGCCATTGGCATACCTTTCACACTGATGACTGTTCTAGTTGACGAACGGGATAATGTTGCGCTGCGTCAATTGCAATGATGCGACAGTACGAGCCGCCTCTACACCGTCCCGCCGGTTTCGTTCGGACGATGGCCAGGAGATGGGAAGCCTTGCCTGATTGCCAAGATATGTCGGCCGCGTTTCGCGAACAATTCGCAATAAACCGGTTGCGCGAAGCGACTTGACGATTGCGTCAGGCGCCTCGGGGTGGGCAAGCGCCGGGAAACTGCGGGATTGGACACTTTGTCGTGTTGCAATGCAATGCGAATGGCGGATTATTGTGCCGGGATACCCTTGCGAGGCGCGGTAGGCTGGCCTAAGGACGCGCCAACTTGACGGGCTCACCATGACATATTCGAGTCCGCCAACGTCGCATTCGCGGTAAGAGGCAAGAACATTGACCGATCTGTCGCAATACCTGCCGATCCTCATCTTCCTGGTGATCGCGCTTGGGCTTTCGTCCGTGATCGTGTTCCTTCCGCTGGGCGTTGCCCGGCTGACCGGCACGCACCAGCCCAGCGCAGACAAGAACAGCGAATATGAGTGCGGCTTCCCCGCCTTCGAAGATCCGCGCAGCCAGTTCGACGTGCGATTCTACCTGGTGGCGATCCTCTTCATCATCTTCGATCTCGAAGCTGCCTTCCTGTTCCCCTGGGCCGTGTCGCTCAAGCTGACGGGCTGGGCCGGCTGGGCGACGATGATGGTATTCCTGGGCGAACTGGCCATCGGCCTCGCCTATGCATGGAAAAAGGGAGCTTTGGACTGGGAATGAGCACGCTCGTTAACTCGGCGGGCCAGCCTCTGGCCCCGATGTCGCCGGTCGGCGGCGCGATCACCGCGCCCGACCAGTCGTTCTTCAAGGATCTCAATCAGGAAGTGTCCGACAAGGGCTTCCTGGTCACCTCGACCGAGGAACTGTTCCAGTGGGCCCGCACGGGTTCGCTGTGGTGGATGACCTTCGGCCTCGCATGCTGCGCGGTCGAGATGATTCACGTCAACATGCCCCGCTACGACATGGAGCGCTTCGGCGCCGCGCCGCGCGCCTCTCCGCGCCAGTCGGACGTGATGATCGTGGCAGGCACGCTCTGCAACAAGATGGCCCCGGCGCTCCGCAAGGTCTACGACCAGATGTCGGAGCCGAAGTACGTCATCTCGATGGGCAGCTGCGCCAACGGCGGCGGCTACTATCACTACAGCTACTCGGTGGTGCGCGGCTGCGACCGCATCGTGCCCGTCGACATCTACGTGCCGGGTTGCCCGCCGACTGCCGAAGCGCTGCTATATGGCGTGATGCAGCTGCAGCGGAAGATCCGCCGCGTGGGCACCGTCGAGAGGTAAGGCCAGATGCCCGTTCTGCATTCCGCTCCGAAGATCGCCTCGAACGAGGGCGTCCTCGACGCTCTCGTCGCCGCGCTGGGCCCCAAGCTCGTCTCCGCGAAGGAGGAGCATGGCGAGATCGTGCTCACCATCGCGCGTGACGAGATCGAGAACGCGCTGCGCATCCTGCGCGACGATCACGAATATCAGCAGATGATGGAAATCGCCGGCGTCGACTATCCGTCGCGTCCTGAGCGTTTCGAAGTCGTCTACATGCTGCTCTCGGTCACGAAGAACCATCGCATCATGGCGAAGGTGACGGCGGCTGAGCACACCCCGGTCCCTACGATCACCACGCTGTGGCCGAACGCCGGCTGGCTGGAACGCGAAGTGTTCGACATGTACGGCGTGATCTTCGCCGGCAACAAGGACCTGCGCCGCATCCTCACCGACTACGGTTTCGAGGGTCACCCGTTCCGCAAGGACTTCCCGCTCACCGGCTACCAGGAACTGCGCTATTCCGAAGAGGACAAGCGCGTTGTGTACGAGCCGGTCAGCCTCGCGCAGGATCTGCGCCAGTTCGACTTCATGAGCCCGTGGGAAGGCGCCGACTACATCCTGCCGGGTGACGAGAAGGCGCCTGCGCCCGCAGCCCCGGCCGCCGCTCCGACGCCCAAGGCGACCGAGAGCAAGGCCGATACCGGCGCCGGTGACAAGGCGAACGAAAAGGCCGCCGAAAAGGAATCCGCGCCCGCTCCGGCCAAGACCGAAGACGGGAAGGCCCCTGAGGCGCCCAAGGAAACCGAAAGCCGTCCGGACAAGGGAGACGCCAAGTGAGCATGCTGCTTGAACAGTCGCCCACCACCGGCGACGAGGTCATCACCAACTACACGATCAACTTCGGTCCCCAGCACCCGGCGGCCCACGGCGTTCTGCGCATGGTCATGGAGCTGGACGGAGAGATCATCGAGCGGATCGATCCGCACGTCGGCCTGCTCCATCGCGGCACTGAGAAGCTGATCGAGCACAAGACCTACCTCCAGGCGCTGCCGTACTTCGACCGCCTGGACTACTGCTCGCCGCTCGGCATGGAGCACTCCTATGTGCTCGCGATCGAGAAGCTGCTGAACCTTGAGGTTCCGCTGCGCGCCCAGTACCTTCGCGTGCTGTTCGCCGAGCTGACCCGCATCTGCAACCACATGATGAACATGGGTTCGCACATCATGGACATCGGCGCGATGACGCCGAACCTGTGGCTGTTCGAAATCCGCGAGGATTGCCTCAACTTCTTCGAGCGCGCCTCGGGCGCCCGCATGCACTCGGCCTGGTTCCGTCCCGGCGGCGTGCATCAGGACGTGCCGCTCAAGCTGCTGACCGACATCGCCGACTGGCTCGACACGCGCCTGCCGGAACTGTTCGAGGATGCACTGAGCCTCGTCGCCGACAACCGCATCTTCAAGCAGCGCAACGTCGATATCGCCACGGTATCGAAGGAAGACGCGCTGGCATGGGGCTTCTCCGGCCCGATGATCCGCGGTTCGGGCATCGCCTGGGATATCCGCAAGGCGCAGCCCTACGACGTCTATGACCGCATGGACTTCGAGGTTCCCGTCGGCACCAGCGGCGACTGCTACGACCGCTTCATGTGCCGCGCTGAGGAAGTGCGCCAGTCGGCCCGCATCATGAAGCAGTGCCTGCGCGAGATGCCCGAAGGTCCGGTGGCCTCCACCGACCGCAAGGTGGTTCCGCCCAAGCGCGCCGAGATGAAGAGCTCGATGGAATCGCTGATCCATCACTTCAAGCTCTACACCGAAGGCTTCCACGTCCCGGCGGGCGAAGTCTACGTCGCGACCGAAAGCCCAAAGGGTGAATTCGGCGTCTATCTCGTCTCGGACGGCTCCAACAAGCCTTACCGCTGCAAGATCCGCCCGACCGCGTTCAGTCACCTGCAAGCGATGGACTTCATGTCCAAGGGTCACATGCTGCCTGACGCCACGGCGATCCTGGGCGCCATGGATATCGTGTTCGGGGAGTGCGACCGTTGAGCAACCTGGACACCGCAAAGGCCATGATCGCGGCCTACAACGCGCAGGACGTGGACACGTACGTTTCGTACATGACCGATGATGCCTGCGAAGCGAACTATCGTGGCGCCGTAGTGCGCGAAGGCAAGGAAGGCACCCGCTCGGGCCTCGCCGCCGCTTTCGCCAAGTGGCCGCAGAACAAGGCCGAGATCGTCGAAGCCTCGCAGATCGGCGCTTACGTGCTGATGCGCGAGCACGTGACGCGCGGCCCTGCGAGCGACGGTTCGGAACTCGTGGACCCGTTCGACGTGATCGCGGTCTACAGCTTCGAAGGCGACAAGTGTTCGCGCGTCGAATTCATTCGTTGATGATCGCAAAGGGGTGGGACCTGTGACGAAGTTCAACACTGTAGAAATGATCCGCATCTGGGCGACCCTCACGGGTCTGTTCCTCGTCGGGCTCTACTTCGTCGTTCTTTGGCTCGGGATCGCTCCCTCGCCGATGATCGCCATGCTGGCGACTGCCATCGGCGGCTTCGAGATTTTCTTTTTCGGCCAGGATCAGTGGCTGAAGCGCAGAGGTAAGCATGGCTGACCGCTATATCGAACCCGATACGCCCGAATTGCGGGCCCGTTGGGGTAATTTTGCCTGGACCGAGGCGAACGCCGCCAAGGCCAAGGACATCGTCGCGCGCTATCCCGAAGGGCGTCAGCGCTCGGCGGTGATGCCGCTGCTCGACCTTGCCCAGCGCCAGGTCGGCGCCGAAGAGAACACGCAGGGCTGGCTGCCGATCCCGGTGATGGAATATGTCGCGGCTGAGCTCGACATGCCGATCATCCGCGTGGTCGAGGTCGCCTCGTTTTACACGATGTACAACATCGCGCCGATCGGCCGCTTCCACGTGCAGGTCTGCGGCACCACCCCGTGCATGCTGCGCGGTTCGGACGATCTGCTGGCGACCTGCAAGTCGCGCGGCATGAAGAAGGGCCACATCTCGGCAGACGGCCTCTGGTCGTTCACCGAAGTCGAGTGCATGGGCAACTGCGCCTCGGCCCCGATGGTCCAGATCAACGACGACAACTACGAGGACCTGACCTCGGACCGCCTGAACGCCGTGCTCGACGCACTGGCGCGCGGCGAGACGCCGAAGGCGGGCACGCAGGACCCGGCCCGTCACACCGTGGAACCGGTGGGTGAGCCGACCAACCTCGTCGCCATGATGACCGAAAACCATGACTATCGGAGCGAGTGGTAATGGCTCTCCTCGATAAGGATCGCATCTTCACCAACCTCTACGGCTTCCAGCCGTGGAACCTGAAGGAAGCGCAGGCGCGCGGCGCCTGGGACAACACCAAGGACCTGATCGCGCGCGGACGTGACGCCATCATCGACGAGATGAAGGCATCGGGTCTGCGCGGTCGCGGCGGTGCGGGCTTCCCCACCGGCATGAAGTGGTCCTTCATGCCCAAGCAGCCGCCGCTCGACCAGAACGGCAACCCCAAGCCCAGCTTCCTGGTCATCAACGCGGACGAATCCGAACCGGGTTCGTGCAAGGACCGCGAGATCATGCGCCACGATCCGCACCTGCTGTTCGAAGGCGCTCTGGTGGCCGGTTTCGCGATGGGTGCGCGGGCAGCCTACATCTACATCCGCGGCGAATACATCCGCGAGGCCGAAGTGCTCTTCGCCGCGCGTGAGGAAGCCTATGCGGCGGGCCTGCTGGGCAAGAACGCGGCGGGTTCGGGCTACGACTTCGACGTCTTCGTCCATCGCGGTGCCGGCGCCTACATCTGCGGCGAAGAAACCGCGATGATCGAAAGCCTCGAAGGCAAGAAGGGCCAGCCCCGCCTGAAGCCGCCGTTCCCGGCCGGCGCGGGCCTCTACGGCTGCCCGACCACGGTGAACAACGTGGAATCGATCGCGGTGGCTCCGACCATCCTGCGTCGCGGCGCCTCGTGGTTCTCTTCCTTCGGGCGCGAGAACAACAAGGGCACCAAGCTCTTCCAGATCAGCGGGCACGTGAACCGTCCCTGCGTGGTCGAGGAAGAGATGTCGATCCCGTTCAGCGAACTGATCGAGCGTCACTGCGGTGGTATTCGCGGCGGCCGCGACAACCTGCTGGCGGTGATCCCCGGCGGTTCGTCGGTGCCGCTGGTGCCCTCGGCCGACATCTGGGACGCGCCGATGGACTTCGACGGCCTCAAGGCGGTCGGCTCGGGCCTCGGCACCGCCGCCGTCATCGTCATGGACAAATCCACGGACATCGTCCGCGCCATTTCGCGCCTCTCGTACTTCTACAAGCATGAGAGCTGCGGCCAGTGCACGCCGTGCCGTGAAGGCACCGGCTGGATGTGGCGCGTGATGGAACGCCTGCGCACCGGCGACGCGCATGTCGAGGAAATCGACATGCTCCAGCAGGTCACCAAGCAGGTCGAAGGCCACACCATCTGCGCGCTCGGCGACGCAGCCGCGTGGCCGATCCAGGGCCTCATCAAGCACTTCCGTCCCGAGATCGAGCGCCGTATCGAAGCGCGCCACGGCTCGCTGCAAGAGGCTGCAGAATAATGCCTAAGGTAAAAGTAGACGGCGTCGAGATCGACGTTCCTGCAGGCGCCACCGTGCTGCAGGCCGCCGAACTCGCCGGCAAGGAAATCCCGCGCTTCTGCTATCACGAGCGCCTGAGCATCGCCGGCAACTGCCGCATGTGCCTGGTCGAAGTGAAGCCCGGACCGCCCAAGCCGCAGGCAAGCTGCGCGCTTCCCGCCACCGAAGGCCAGGAGATCCGCACGGACTCCGAAATGGTCAAGAAGGCGCGGGAAGGGGTGATGGAATTCCTTCTCATCAACCACCCGCTCGACTGCCCGATCTGCGATCAGGGCGGCGAGTGCGACCTGCAGGACCAGTCGGTCGCCTACGGTCGCGGCGGTTCGCGGTATCACGAGCACAAGCGCGCGGTGACCGAGAAGTACATGGGCCCGCTCATCAAGACCACGATGACGCGCTGCATCCACTGCACCCGCTGCGTGCGCTTCTCGGAAGAGATCGCCGGCGTGGACGAGATCGGCGCGCTCTATCGCGGCGAGACGATGCAGATCACCACGTATCTGGAGAAGGCCGCGCATCACGAGATGTCGGCCAACGTGATCGACCTCTGCCCGGTCGGCGCGCTCACCAGCCGTCCTTATGCGTTCGAAGCGCGTCCGTGGGAGCTGAAGAAGACGCTCTCGATCGACGTTTCGGACGCGACCGGCGCCAACATCCGCATCGACGCGCGCGGCCGCGAAGTGCTCCGCGCACTTCCGCGCAACAACGACGACGTGAACGAGGAATGGCTGAGCGACAAGGCGCGCTTCCAGGTCGACGGCCTGACCAAGCGCCGCCTCGACAAGCCGTTCCTGCGCCGTGACGGCAAGCTGGTCCAGGCCACCTGGAACGAGGCTTTCGCCGCGCTGTCGACCCTGAACCCCGGCGCCTCGATCGCGGCTGTCGCGGGCGACATGGTCGATTGCGAGACGATGTTCGCCGCCAAGGCGCTCGTCGGTGCGCTCGGCTCGACCCTCCTCGAAGGTCGCCAGACCGGCATGGACTACGATACGTCGAGCCTGGCCGCCGTCAACTTCAACACCACCTTCAACGACATCGAGACGGCCGATGCCATCCTGATCGTCGGCTCGATGGTTCGCTGGGAAGCGCCGACGGTCAACGTCCGTCTGCGCAAGGCCGTGAAGCGCGGCGCCAAGGTGTTCCTGATCGGTCCCGAGTGGGAAACCACCTTCGGCGGCGAGTTCCTCGGCGAAGACCTCTCGCTGATCGGCAACCTGCCGGGCCACGTCGCGGAGGCGCTTTCGGGCGCCAAGCGCCCGGCGGTGATCCTGGGCGGCGCGGCTCTCGGCCGTGGCGGTCTGGAAGCCGGCCTTGCTCTTGCAGGCCAGTTCAACCTTGTCCGCACTCTGGAAGACGGCACCGCCTGGAACGGCTTCAACGTCCTGCACATGGCCGCTTCGCGCATGGGCGGCCTGATGCTGGGCTACGCGCAGAAGGGCGGCATCGCCGACCTCGCCGCCGCCAAGCCCAAGGTGCTGATCTCGCTCGGCGCCGACGAAGTGGACTACACCAGGTTCGCAGACTCGATGATCGTCTACATCGGTCACCACGGTGACAAGGCGGCGCACGCTGCCGACGTGATCCTGCCCGCCTCGGCCTACACGGAGAAGGCCGGCACTTACGTCAACACCGAAGGCCGCGTGCAGTTCGCCGACAAGGCCGTCTTCGCGCCCGGCGACGCGCGTGAGGACTGGACGATCCTGCGCGCACTGGCCGACGCCTTCGGCGTCTCGGTTGGCTTCGACAGCTTCGACCAGCTTCGCGCCGCCATGGTCGCCTCGGTCCCGGCGCTCGGCGTCGAGGGTCTGGCCGACTACGGCGCTGCGCTCCCGGCGGGTGGCGGTTCGGCTTCGGGCGCGATCGCCTATCCGATCAAGGACTTCTACATGACCAACCCGATCGCGCGCGCCAGCGCGACGATGCAGCGTTGCTCGGCCGAGCTGCTGCACGGTGAAGAGTTCGCGGAGGCCGCGGAATGACTTCGTTCTTCCAGTCCCTCGGGATGCCTTTCGAGGGGGCATGGCTGCTCTCGACGATCTGCGGCATCCTGCTGATCGCGCTGCCGCTGATGCTGGCCGTCGCGATGATCATCTACGTCGACCGCAAGATCTGGGCCGCCATGGCGCTGCGCCGTGGTCCCAACGTGGTCGGCCCGTTCGGTCTGCTGCAGTCCTTCGCGGATGGCCTGAAGGTCTTCCTGCAGGAAACCATCATCCCTTCGGCCGCGAACAAGGGCATCTTCCTGATCGCGCCGGTCGTGACCTTCACCGTGGCGCTGATGGCCTGGGCGGTGATCCCGTTCAATTCGAACGCGATCCTGGCCAACATCAACATCGGCCTGCTCTATGTCCTCGCGATCAGCTCGCTGGGCGTCTACGGCACGATCATGGCGGGCTGGGCTTCGAACTCGAAGTACCCGTTCTTCTCGGCGATGCGCGCTTCGGCGCAGATGATCTCCTACGAAGTCTCGATCGGCTTCATCCTGATCTGCGTCGTCCTGTGGGCGGGCACGTTCAACATGAACGGCATCGTCCTCGCGCAGAAGGGCCACGTCCTCGGCATCATCAACGGCTTCGTCGCGAACCCGCTGCTGTTCCCGATGTGGGTGATGTTCCTGGTGTCGAGCCTTGCGGAAACGCAGCGCGCGCCGTTCGATCTTACCGAAGCGGAATCCGAACTCGTCGCCGGTTACCAGACCGAATATTCGTCGATGGCCTTCGCCGCCTACTGGCTGGGTGAATATGCCAACGTGCTCCTGATGTGCGCGCTCAACGCGACGCTGTTCTGGGGTGGCTGGCTGCCGCCGCTCGATATCCCGGTTCTGTACCTGATCCCGGGCTTCGTGTGGTTCCTGCTCAAGATCTTCTTCTTCTTCTTCGTATTCAGCTGGGTCAAGGCGACGGTGCCCCGTTACCGTTACGACCAGCTGATGCGCCTGGGCTGGAAGGTCTTCCTCCCCGTTTCGCTCGCTTTCGTCGTGATCGTCAGCGGCTACCTCATGGCTACCGGACACTTCGCATGACCGTCGCATACCTCATCAAGAGCTTCACGCTCTGGGAGTTCGTGAAGGCGCACTGGCTGACCTTGAAGTATTTCTTCAAGCCCAAGGCGACGATCAACTACCCGTTCGAGAAGAACCCGCTTTCGCCCCGCTTCCGTGGTGAGCACGCCCTGCGCCGTTATCCCAACGGCGAGGAACGCTGCATCGCCTGCAAGCTGTGCGAAGCGATCTGTCCGGCGCAGGCGATCACCATCGAGGCGGCGCCCCGCGTCGACGGTTCGCGCCGCACCACGCGCTACGACATCGACATGACCAAGTGCATCTACTGCGGCTTCTGCCAGGAAGCCTGCCCGGTCGATGCCATCGTCGAAGGGCCGAACTTCGAATACGCGACCGAAACGCGCGAAGAACTGCTCTACGACAAGGCCAAGCTGCTGGCGAACGGGGACAAGTGGGAGCGTGCTATCGCCGCGAACCTTGAAGCCGACGCGCCGTACCGTTAACCGGCGCGCGCAAGGAAACGGGCTTCCCATGATCCATATTATCGCCTTCTACCTCTTCGCGGTGATGACGGTGGCCTCCGGCGCCATCACCATCCTCTCGCGCAACCCGGTGCATTCGGTGCTCTGGCTGATCCTGGCGTTCTTCAACGCCGCCGGCCTGATGGTGCTGACCGGCGCCGAGTTCATCGCGGCGCTGCTGGTCATCGTCTACGTCGGTGCGGTCGCGGTGCTGTTCCTGTTCGTCGTCATGATGCTCGACATCGACTTCGCCGAACTGCGCGCCGGTTTCGTCCGCTACTTCCCGTTCGGGGCGCTGGTGGCCATCGTGCTGCTGGCCGAGATCGTGCTGGGCATCGGTGCCTACCGCGCCGGTAACCTGGAACTGGGCACGCCGGATGGTACTGCTGCAACGGCTGCGGGTCTCTCGAACATCGAGGCGATCGGCGGACTGCTCTACAGCCGCTACCTGTTCCTGTTCGAGGCAGCGGGCGTCATCCTGCTCGTCGCCATGATCGGTGCCATCGTGCTGACCCATCGCCAGCGTAACGACACGCGCGGCCAGAAGATCAGCAAGCAGAACCAGCGCCGTCCGCAGGACGCGACGGTCAACGTCAAGCCTGAAATCGGCAAGGGGGTCTCGCTGTGATCGGCGTCGAACATTACGTGGTCGTGAGCTCGATCCTCTTCGTGCTCGGCGTCCTCGGCATCTTCATCAACCGCAAGAACATCATCGTCATCCTGATGTCGATCGAACTGATCCTGCTTGCGGTGAACATCAACCTCGTCGCGTTCAGCGCCTTCCTGCACGACCTGACTGGCCAGATCTTCGCCATGTTCGTGCTGACGGTGGCTGCGGGCGAGGCCGCAGTGGGGCTTGCTATCCTCGTGATCTACTTCCGTGGCCGCGGCACCATCGCCGTCGACGACGTCAACCGGATGAAGGGGTAAGTCCGTGTCGATCTACCTCATCGTCTTCCTGCCGCTGCTGGCGTCGATCCTTGCCGGGTTCGCGAACAAGTCGCTCGGCTTCGTCGTGCCCAAGGTGCTGACGACCGGCGCGCTGTTCATCGCCTGCGGCCTGTCCTGGCCGATCTTCATTGCCTTCCTGACCGGCAGCGCTGAAGCCAGCGTCTTCCCGGTCCTGAAGTGGGTGGCCTCGGGCACGATGACCTTCGACTGGGCGCTGCGCGTGGATACGCTCACCGCCGTCATGCTCGTGGTCATCACCTCGGTCTCGGCGCTCGTGCACCTCTATTCTTGGGGCTACATGAGCGAGGAGCCGGATCAGCCGCGCTTCTTCGCGTACCTCTCGCTGTTCACTTTCGCCATGCTCATGCTGGTGACGGCGGACAACCTGGTGCAGATGTTCTTCGGTTGGGAAGGCGTGGGCCTTGCCTCGTACCTCCTGATCGGCTTCTGGTTCCGCAAGCCTTCGGCCGGCGCCGCCGCGATCAAGGCCTTCGTGGTCAACCGCGTGGGCGACCTTGGCTTCATGCTCGGCATCTTCGGCACCTATCTGGTGTTCGGCACGGTCTCGATCCCCGAGATCCTGCACGCCGCGCCGACGATGGCCGGTTCCACCATCGGCTTCCTCGGCCACCGGTTCGACACCATGACGGTGCTGTGCCTGCTGCTGTTCGTGGGCGCGATGGGCAAGTCGGCGCAGCTTGGCCTGCACACCTGGCTTCCCGACGCGATGGAAGGCCCGACCCCGGTGTCGGCGCTGATCCACGCGGCCACCATGGTCACCGCGGGCGTCTTCATGGTCTGCCGTCTCTCGCCGATGTTCGAGCAGAGCGAGACCGCGATGCACGTCGTCGCCGTGATCGGTGCCTGCACCTGCTTCTTCGCCGCCACGATCGGCTGCACGCAGTGGGACATCAAGCGCGTCATCGCCTATTCGACCTGTTCGCAGCTGGGCTACATGTTCTTCGCGGCCGGTTCGGGCGCGTTCGGTGCGGCCATGTTCCACCTGTTCACGCACGCCTTCTTCAAGGCCCTGCTGTTCCTCTGCGCCGGTTCGGTCATCCACGCGATGCACCACGAGCAGGACATGCGTTTCTACGGCGGTCTGCGTAAGAAGATCCCGATCACCTTCTGGACGATGACGGCGGGTACGCTGGCCATCACCGGTGTCGGCATTGCCGGCGTGATCGGCTTCGCGGGCTTCTACTCGAAGGACGCGATCCTCGAAGCGGCCTTCGGTTCGGGCAGCCAGGTCGGCACGTTCGCCTTCTGGATGGGCATTTTCGCCGCGCTCATGACGAGCTTCTATTCGTGGCGCCTGGTCTTCCTGACCTTCTTCGGCAAGCCGCGCTGGAACCAGTCGGAGCACGTCCAGCACGCTGTGCATGACGCCCATGGCCACGGTCATGACGATCATGCCCACGACGCGCACGGTCACGATGACCACGCTCATGATGCGGCGCATGATGACCACGCCCACGCACCTGCCGAACTCGGCATGCGCGGTCCGGACTATGGCGACCATGGCGACGGCACGGGTGGCTATCACCCGCACGAAAGCCCGCTGGTGATGCTGCTGCCGCTGCTGATCCTGTCGGTCGGCGCTGTAGCTGCCGGTTTCGTCTTCAACCACGCCTTCGTCTCCGAAGGCGAGGGCGAGTTCTGGAAGGGCGCCCTGGTCTTCCACGAGCACCTGATCCACGCCATGCACGGCGTTCCGATGTGGGTGAAGTGGGCGCCGTTCACGGTCATGGCCATCGGCTTCGTCACCGCCTGGTACGGCTACATCAAGAACACCGCGTTCCCGAAGGCGGTCGCCGACCAACTCGGCCCGGTCCACACCTTCGTCTACCGCAAGTGGATGTTCGACGAGCTCTACAACACGATCTTCGTCAAGCCTGCCTTCTGGCTGGGCGGCGTGTTCTGGAAGGTGCTCGACATCGGCGTGATCGATCGCTTCGGTCCCGACGGTGCGGCGGCTGTCGTCGCCAGGGGTTCGACTTACGCGCAGAAAGTCCAATCGGGCTATCTCTACAGCTACGCTCTTGTCATGCTGCTGGGCCTTGTCGGCGCCATCAGCTGGGTGATCGCGGGATAAGATGATGACTGGTTTTCCGATCCTCAGCCTGATGCTGCTGGTGCCGCTCCTCGGCGCACTGGCATGCCTCTTCCTCGAAGCGAAAGCGGCGCGCACCGTCGCGCTGCTCGCAACCCTCGTCGATCTCGTCCTCGGCATCGCCCTGTGGATGAACTTCGACGTGGGCGGCGCCCAGTGGCAGTTCACCGAGCGCCTGAACATCTTCTCGGGCTTCTCTTACGCCCTCGGCATCGATGGCATCGCCCTGCTGCTCATCATGCTCTCGGTCTTCCTCATGCCGATCTGCATCGGCGCGAGCCGCTCGATCGAGAAGCGCGTGGGCGAATACATGGCCGCCTTCCTGCTCGTCGAAGTGTTCATGCTCGGCGTGTTCATGGCGCAGGACATGTACCTGTTCTACATGTTCTTCGAAGCCGGTCTGATCCCGATGTATCTCATCATCGGCATCTGGGGCGGTGCGGACCGCATCTACGCTTCGTACAAGTTCTTCCTCTACACGCTGCTCGGCTCGGTGCTGATGCTCGTCGCGATGCTGTGGATGGTCCACACGGCCGGGACCAGCGACATCCCGACGCTGATGGCCTACGACTTCGACCCGCATGTCCAGACCTGGCTGTGGCTCGCCTTCTTCGCCAGCTTCGCGGTGAAGATGCCGATGTGGCCGGTCCACACCTGGCTTCCCGCCGCGCACGTTCAGGCGCCGACGGGCGGCTCGGTCATCCTGGCGGGCGTGCTGCTGAAGATGGGCGGCTACGGCTTCATCCGCTTCTCGCTGCCGATGTTCCCCGAAGCCTCGGTCTATTTCGGACCTCTGGTGTGGGGCCTGTCGATGGCCGCCGTCGTCATCACCTCGCTGATTGCGCTGGTGCAGAGCGACATGAAGAAGCTGATCGCCTATTCGTCGGTCGCGCACATGGCGATCGTCACCATCGGCCTGTTCGCCTTCAACGTGCAGGGCCTCGAAGGCTCGATGCTGGTGATGCTCAGCCACGGTCTGGTCGCAGGCGCGCTGTTCCTGTGCGTCGGCGTCATCTATGATCGCCTGCACACCCGCGAGATCAGCCGTTACGGCGGCCTCGCGATCAACATGCCGCGTTACGCCGTGTTCTTTCTGCTGTTCACGATGGCCTCGATCGGCCTGCCGGGCACCAGCGGGTTCGTCGGCGAATTCCTGAGCCTCGGCGGCATCTATCAGGTCTCGACCTGGACGGCGCTGATCTGCACCACCGGCATCATCCTGGGCGCGGCCTACATGCTGTACCTCTACCGCCGGGTCGTGTTCGGCGAGCAGAAGAACGCCGATGCTGCCGCGATGCCCGACCTCGACGCCCGCGAACTGGCGATGGTCATCCCGCTCGCGCTCGCCGCGCTGTGGATGGGTGTGTATCCCGAGAGCTTCATCGCTCCGATGCGTGCCGACATCGCCGCGCTCGACGCGCGCCTCGCCCGTGCCAAGCCGGCCGGCGACAGCGCGCCTACACCTGGAAAAGCTAAGCCTGCGCACGAAGAAGCCGCTGCGCATGGGGGGTCACACTGATGGACTGGTCGCACTCCCTGCGCCTGATCGCGCCGGAAGAAACGCTGAGCATTGCAGGTCTGATCCTGCTTCTGATCGCCGCCTGGGGCGGTGACAAGGCAAGCCGCCTGATCTCGATCCTTGCCGTCACGGCGCTGGTCGGGGCCGCATTCCTCGTTGCCCCCGCGCTGTGCGGCGGGCACATGGGTCCGGACTACTCCGCGTTCTTCGGCCAGGTTCACGCCGATGCCTTCTCGGCCTTCGGCAAGATCCTGATCTACCTTTCGGCCGCCGCCACGCTCGTCGTCGCGCCTGCCTTCTTCGAGCGCCTCGGCGCGATGCGGGCCGAGTTCCCGATCCTCGTGATCTTCGCGGCGGTCGGCAGCGGCATGATGGTGTCGGCGGGCGATCTGCTGGCGCTGTACATCGGCCTCGAAATGAACTCGCTGGCCGCCTACGTGCTGGCCGCCTTCGTGCGGACCGACGGACGCTCGGCGGAAGCGGGCCTCAAGTACTTCGTGCTGGGCGCGCTGGCCTCGGGCATCCTGCTGTTCGGCATGAGCCTGACTTACGGCTTCACCGGCACCACCTCGTTTGCGGGCATCAACGCCGCGCTGGCCGGTGGCCTGTCCAACGGCGCGCTGTTCGGCATCGTGTTCATGCTGGCGGGGCTTGCCTTCAAGATCAGCGCCGTGCCGTTCCACATGTGGACGCCGGACGTCTACGAAGGCGCGCCGACCCCGGTGACGAAGTTCTTCGCCACTTCGGGCAAGGTCGCGGCCATCGGCCTGACCATGCGCGTGATGCTCGATGCCTTCGGCGACCAGTCGGACGCATGGCGCCAGATCATCGTCTTCGTGGCGCTCGCCTCGATCGTGGTTGGTGCGCTGGGTGCGATCGGTCAGAAGAACATCAAGCGCCTGATGGCCTATTCGTCGATCAACAACGTCGGCTTCATCCTCGTGGGCCTCGCTGCGGCGAACCCGCAGGGTGCTTCGGCGATGCTGTTCTACCTCGTGATCTATGTCGCGATGACCGTTGCGGGCTTCGTCACCGTGCTGATGCTGCGGGACGAGAACGGCGACAACGTCGAGGAAATCGGCCAGTACGCGGGCCTCTCGCGCACCCGTCCGGGTCTTGCCGCTGCGCTGGCATTCGTGATGTTCAGCCTTGCCGGTATCCCGCCGATGTTCGGCTTCTGGGGCAAGTTCCTGGTGTTCAAGGCTGCCGTCGATGCGAACATGATGCCGCTCGCGGCGATCGGCTTCGCGGCCTCGGTGATCGGCGCGTTCTACTACCTGAAGGTCGTCAAGGTGATCTACTTCGATGAGCCGGTCGATGCCATCAAGTGGAAGAGCGACGTGTGGCACAAGGCGATCCTGGTCGTGACCTGCCTGTTCATCTCGCCGCTGGGCTATCTGCTGAGCGGATGGCTGCAGGGCCTGACGGACACTGCCGCGACCGCGCTGTTCCACACGCTTTGATCGAAATCGTAGCAGAAACGGGGTCCACGAATCAGGATCTCGCGCAGCGGCTCTCCGGCGGTGAATACCTGCCAGAGGGCCGCTGGCTCGTTGCGGACCGGCAGAATGCGGGCAGGGGGCGTCTTGGCCGCGTCTGGGATGACGGTGCGGGCAATTTCATGGGCTCGACCGTGGTGCGCATCGCGCCGGGCGACCCGTCGCCTGCCACGCTGGCGCTGCTGACGGGCCTTGCGGTTCACGAGGCGCTGTCCCGCTTCGTCAGTTCCGGCTTGATGCTCAAGTGGCCGAACGACCTGCTGCTTCACGAAGCCAAGGTCGCGGGCATCCTGCTGGAGATGGTTTCGGGCGTGGTCATCGTCGGCATCGGTGTGAACCTCGTCCATGCGCCCGAAGTCCCGGGTCGCCGGACCGCTGCGCTGGGCGAGCTGGCCCCCAGCCGCGATATCTTCGCCGAGGCGCTGGCAGCCAGCTTCGACACCGAACTGCAGCGCTGGCGCTCGGTCGGCCTTGCCCCGCTGCTGCGTCGCTGGCAGAGTGCGGCACACCCGCAGGGAACCCCGCTTCGGGTGCTTCCGCCCGGTGAAGACGCGGTCGAAGGTGCGTTCGCGGGACTGGCGGAGGACGGAAACCTCCGCCTCGCCCTGCTTGACGGATCGATCCGGACGATCCACGCGGGTGACGTCCTGCTCGTATGAGGAACTGAAAGAGCATGCTGCTCGCTATCGACGCCGGCAATACCAATGTCGTCTTCGCGCTGCTGGAAGGTCGCACGATCAAGGGCCGCTGGCGCATCGCCACCGACCCGCGCCGCACGGGCGACGAATACGCCGTCTGGCTGATGCAATTGCTCGCCATTCGCGGCGTGAAGGCGCAGGAAGTCACGCAGATCGTGATTTCCACCGTCGTGCCCCGAGCGCTGCACAATCTCGAGATACTGGCGCGCCATTACTTCGAGATCGAGCCGCTGATCGCCGGGCAGGGCAAGGCCGAGTACGGCATCGACATTGACGTGGAACAGCCCAGTTCGCTCGGCGCCGACCGGGCGGTGAACGCCATCGCCGCGCACGACAAGCATGCGGGCGACCTCATCGTCGTCGATTTCGGCACCGCGACCACCTTCGACGTGATAGACTTCAACGGAGCCTACAAGGGCGGCATCATCGCGCCGGGCATCAACCTCTCGCTCGACGCGCTGGTTGGCAATACGGCGAAGCTGCCGCGCATCGCCATCGCGGCGCCCAAGAGCACCAGCGTCGTCGGCCGCAACACCGAGGACCAGATGCTGATCGGCGTCTTCTGGGGCTACGTCGCGATGATGGAGGGCCTGATCGCCCGCATCCGTGCCGAGATCGGCCGTACCGCCAAGGTCATCGCCACGGGCGGCCTCGCCGTCCTGTTCGACGAGGCCACCAATATCTTCGACGCGGTCGACGCCGATCTCACGATCGACGGCCTCGCCATCATTGCCGAAAGGGCAGCTTCTAAGTGATTCCCGGTAAGGAACTTCTATTTTGTGCGCTCGGCGGTTCGGGCGAAATCGGCATGAACGTCAATCTCTATGGCTGTCAGGGCAAGTGGCTGATGGTCGATCTGGGGATGACGTTCTCCGGTAACGAATACCCCGGCGTCGACCTGGTCTTCGCCGACCTCGAATTCATCGAGAACGAGCGCGAGAACCTGCTCGGCATCGTCCTGACTCACGCGCATGAGGACCACATCGGCGCGGTCCCGTACTTCGCCGAGGAACTGGGCGTGCCGCTCTATGCGACGCCGTTCACCGCCAAGCTGGTCGCCGCCAAGCTGGAAGAGGCGGGCATCCTCGACCGGGTCGAACTCAACGTGGTCGATGACCTGGAGAACTTCCAGATCGGCCCGTTCGGCATCCGCTACGTCCCGCTGGCGCACTCGATTGCCGAAGGCAACGCGCTGCTGATCGAGACGCCGTATGGCCGTATCTTCCACACCGGCGACTGGAAGCTCGACGACGAGCCGCAAGTCGGCACCCCGGCGACGCAGGCTGAACTGACCGCCATCGGTGACGAAGGTGTGCTCGCGCTGGTCTGCGATTCCACCAACGTTTTCAATCCGGAAGCGTCGGGTTCGGAGGGTGACGTCTACCGGGGCCTGCTGGCCGAAGTGAAGAAGCACAAGGGCCGCCGCGTGCTGGTGACGACTTTCGCCTCCAACGTCGCGCGCCTGCAGACGCTGGGCGATGTGGCGAAGAAGACCGGCCGTCAGCTGTGCGTGGCGGGCCGCTCGCTCGACCGCATCATCCAGACCGGCCAGTCCTGCGGTTATCTCAAGGACTTGCCTGACCTCGTCGATCCCGACACCGCGATGGACTTGCCGCGCGGCGACGTGCTGATCGTCGCCACCGGCGGTCAGGGCGAACCGCGCGCGGCACTCGCCCGCGTGGCCGAGGGCAATCACCCGATCAAGCTCGACAAGGGCGACGTCGTGCTGTTCTCCAGCCGCCAGATTCCCGGCAACGAGATCCAGATCGGCCGCATCCAGAACCGTCTGGCCGAGCAGGGCGTCATCGTCGTCACCGATCGTCAGAGCGAAATCCATGTGTCGGGCCACCCCGGCCGCCCGGAGCTGGAAGCGCTCTATTCGTGGATTCGGCCGCAGATCCTGCTGCCGGTGCACGGCGAAATCCGCCACATGAAGGAACAAGCACGTCTCGGCGTCGCCAGCGGCATTCCCAAGGCGATTTTCCAGAAGAACGGCGATCTCGTGCGCCTCGCGCCCAACCACCCGGGCAAGTTCGGCGAAGTGCGCGCGGGCCGTCTGGTGCTCGACGGCGACATCATCGCGCCCGCTGACGGCGAGGCGATCATCATGCGCCGCCGCATCGCCTTCAACGGCGTCATTTCAGTGGCAGCGGATCGCGAGGGCAGGGTCGAAATCTCGGCGCTGGGCCTGCCGCTCGACGAGGACTACGCTGGGTTCGTCGAGGAAGCCAGGCGCGACGTTGCTGAGGCGTTGAAGCGCGCGGGCAAGGCGGATCGCGATACGCGCTCCGAAGCCGCGCGCCTTGCCGCTCGCCGCGCTGCGACGCGCTGGTCGGGCAAGAAGCCGCAAGTGCAGGTGCTGTTGCTGGAGGATTGATGCGATGGCGATGAACTGGACCTCGATGATCGCGATCTACGCCCTGTTCTGGGTGCTCAGCGCGTTCATCGTCCTCCCGGTCGGCCTGCGCACGCCGGACGAAGTGGAGGGCCATGTCATCGAGAAGGGCCACGCCACCAGCGCGCCGGTGAACTTCCGCCCAAAGCTGGTCGCGCGCCGGGCGACCATCGTGGCGGTGGTGCTTTTCGGGCTCTACTACGCCAATTACGCGAACGGGTGGATCACCGTGGACGACGTCAACCTGTTCGGGACGCCGCCGGTCAAGGATCTCGGCTACTGAGCTTTGGCTTTGGCGCCGTTCCGCGCTAGAGGCACGCCATGGAACCACTGGATACCAGCGCGCCGCGCCTGCGCGTGGCGGCGCTTTACTGCTTTACCCGTTTTGACGACCCGGCGGCGCTGAGAGCGCCGCTTGAGGCGCTGTGCCATGAGCACCGCATTCGCGGCACGCTGCTGCTGGCGGGTGAGGGGATCAACGGGACCATTGCCGGGACCGACGCGGGGATCGATGCGATCGTGGCGCATGTGCGTGGGCTGCCGGGCTGCGAGGGCGTGGACGTCAAGTTCTCCGACGCGCCGCACATGCCGTTCCACCGCATGAAAGTGCGCCTCAAGCGTGAGATCGTGACGATGGGCCAGCCCGACATCGACCCGCTGGCGATCGTGGGCACGTATGTCGAGCCGCAGGACTGGAACGCGCTGATTGCCGATCCGGATACGATCGTGATCGATACCCGCAACGACTATGAGGTAGCGGTGGGTACGTTCGCGCGGGCCATCGATCCGCACACGAAGACTTTCCGTGAGTTTCCAGAGTGGTTCCGTAGCGAGCGCGAGCGGCTGCTCGGGCAGGGCAAGGCGCCGAAAGTGGCGATGTTCTGCACCGGCGGCATTCGCTGCGAGAAGTCCACGGCCTTTCTCAAGCAGGAAGGCGTCGAGGACGTCTTTCACCTCAAGGGCGGCATCCTGAAGTATCTGGAGACCGTGCCGGAGGAGCAGAGCCTGTGGGAAGGCGAGTGCTTCGTTTTCGACCAGCGGGTGACCATCGGCCATGGGCTGGCACCGGGCAGCTATGAACTATGCCATGCCTGCCGCCGCCCGATCAGCGCCGAAGACCGGGCTTCGGAATTTTATGAGATTGGCGTCAGTTGCCCGGCCTGTCACGGTGAGCGTACCGAGGAACAGCGCGCCGCCTACCGCGAACGCGAACGGCAGGAAAAGCTCGCTGCCCGGCGGGGTGAGGCTCATGTCGGGGCGGTATATCGGGGCGAATAAGGCCGCGAAGAGGGCTGAGGTATCTGCCGCAACGTCCTAATATTGTGTCATTGCGAGCATGGTGAAACAATGCCGGGGCGGTTCAGCGCGGCCCTGGATTGTTTCACCATGCTTGCAATGACGAAAACTCGGTCAGCCCAACCTCACCCGCGCAGGCGCTCGATGCCCTGTGCCAGCGCGACGTAGAGCTTGCCCATGTCCGACGACAGCAGGGTGACGCCAAGGGCGTTTCCGTCTCTGGTCGAGAGCACCTGCCGCAGTATCGATTCGAAATCGTGGATGTAGCGGCTGACGTTGGCCCGGAAGGCGTCGTCACGCTCGAAGACCTGCTGGACGGCCTTGGCCTCGCCGGCGTCGAGCAGGCTTACTGCCCGGCGGGTGAATATGCCCCGGTCGCCACGCAAGTATGCGGCCCAGGCACTGTCCGAGATGTCGCTCGACAGAACCGTGGCAATGTCGATGGCGTTTGAATTGAGCGATTCGGTGATGAACGCGGCGCGGCGGGCAAAGTCGTTGTCGACCTGCTCCGTTGCCTGTTCGCGTGCCTGCGTGACCCGGCCTTCGAGATTGCCGACGAGGTCATCCACCTTGGCGATCTGTTCGCGTAGCTGCGTGGCGGCTTCGCGGGTGACGCCCGAGGCATGAGCCACGGCCTGCTCGAGCTGGCCGGAAATCTCCGAAACCTTGCCGCGCATGGCCTTTTCGATAGCGGCGGCGCTTTCGTCGCCGAGGGTTTCGGCGATGCGCACGATGCGTTCGGCGCTGTCTTCCTCGATCGCGGACACCGTCTCGTCGAGGGTGGTGCCGAGCGCGGCGAGGGCGCCGACCAGGGCGCCTCCCGCCTTGTCGGCGGCCGTCTGTGTGGCCGCGTCGATCTCGCCGAGCGTGTCCTGCAGGCGCCCGAACAAGGCGACGTGATCGGCGCCGCGTGCGGAAATCTGCGCCTGTGCCTGCGAAAGTCCACCGATGAGCGCGTCGAGATCGCGACCGGATACACCGATTTCGGCTGCGACATCCTCGCCGCCCTGTGCCGCTTCGCGCAGCTGCGCAAGCACGCTGCCGAGCCCTTCCTGAATACGCCGCAGGCGGTCTTCCGAAACCGCCAGCGCTTCGGGAAGGGCGCTGCCGGTCTGGCGGGCGCTCGCCTGGATGAGTTCGAGCAGGCGCACGCTGTCTTCGGTGAGCTTCTCCACCTCATCGTCGGTGACCGCGAGCGTGGCGCGCGCGGCAGTGAGGCGGTCGGTGAGCGCCGTGAGGCTGATGGACAAGCGATCTTCCGCTTCGCCGGTTTGCGCGGCGATGGTTTCGAGGCGGGCCTCGAAACGGCCGAGTTCGCCGGTGACCGCAGCCGCGCGTTCGGCAAGGGCAGCGGCCTGGATACGGTGCCGTTCGAGCCGCTCGGCGATCGAGGCGTCGAGTTCACCCAGCATGTGGTCGATGCGGGCGATCGCGTGCCGCTCCTGCTCGACCTGGCGCGACTGGCGTTCCTCGGCTTCCATGGCGAGGTGTTCGGCACGAAGGCCGATCGATTCGTCGATCTGGCAGGCTTCGCCGGCGATCGCCGCCAGACGGCTGGCCAGCGCATCGACAGCGGTTTGCTGAGCCTCCATGATGGCGACGCCGGTGGCGGCCTGTTCTTCCGACAGGTTGGAAAGCGACGTACGCAGGTGCTCGGTCGCACGTTCCTCGGCCTGGCGCAGCGCGCGAGAGACAACGTCGCTCTCGTCGCGCAGGGCACCGAGGCGGGCGCGCAGCGAGGTGAGGCTTTCGGCTTCCTGACGGTCGAGCTGGCGACGCCCTTCGTCGATTTCGTCGGTCAGCGTCTTGGCGCGGACGCGAATCGCGGCGAGGGCATCGACCTCGTGCTTGTCCAGTCGGGTGCGGAATTCCTCTCCGCGTTCGTCGAGGGCCAAGAAACGCGCGGTGACGGCCTGTTCGAGCTGTTCGCTGCGGGCGCTGAAGCCGTCGAGCGTCTCGTTGACCTGATCGCGCAACATCGAAACCTGCCGGGTGCTGGCGGAACCGAACTCGTTGAGCCGGTTGAAGCCGTTGATCATGTCCTCAAGCTGGGCATGGGCGGTGCGACCGGCATTGGCGATGGTGTTGGTGACGTCCTTCGCCGAACTGGCGATGACGGGCAACTGGCCGCGCAGCTTCTCCATGTTGTCGAGCGCGGCGGTGCTGACCGAACTGATCGAATCGACCCGCGCGCCGTTGTCGCGCACGAGTTCCTGCAGGCGTTCGGCATTCTGGGAAAGACGTTCCGCTGCGAGGCGGCCCAGCGTTTCGAGATCGCGCGCTTGTGCGGCGACGAATTCGCGTGCGAGACTCAACTCACGGTTCACCGTGGTGAGGCGGCGTTCGAGCAGGGCGGATTCGGCCGAGAGCGTTTGCGCGATATGCCCGAAGCGCCGTGCCTCCCGTGTGCTGCGGCGCATCGCGATCAACCAGACGACGCCGACCAGCAGCACGGGCACACACCATTGCATGACGAGCGCGGGAACCGCGGCGAGCGTCAGGCCGGTTTTCATTGCGGGCACTTGCGCGAACAGGAACAGGCCGCTCCATGCGACGACCGCCGCCCCGGCAACGGCGGGCGCGATCCATTCGCGCCCGGAAGAGGGCGTGAAGGATTCGCCGGCGTCATCTGCCGCCACCCAGGCGTCGTCCCAGGTTTCGGAGGTGTCCGACTCCGTCGCCGATTCCACGGCGGTTTCCGACATCTGGGTGTCCGACGGCTCGCCGGTGCCCGCGCCGAACGCGATGATCCTGTTTTCCCCAACCATCCAGCCAGGATACCACGTGCACCGGACCGATAAACCCCGGTTTAAGACTTCCGGGATTAAACTGGGGAAATGGCATATGAAGCAGGAGCCCTGGAAGCCACTCTCGCCGCTGCAGCCGGGGGCGATCCCGTACTGATGGCGGAACTGCGAGCGGCCTATATCGAGGGCGTCGGTCGGCAGGTCGATCTCCTCGAGCGGGCGCGGTGCGACGGCAACTGGGTGGTCGCAGCGACGCGGCTGAAGGGGCTGGCGGCGAGCTTTCACTCGGTGCATCTGCTGGGATTGGCACAGGATGCCCTCGATGCCGCGCCGGGTGAGCCTGCCGTGGTGCGCCGCCTCAAGACCTACCTGACGGAGTTTTCCGGAACCTGATCCCCCGTTCAGGCCGACTGCCGGTTTGGTCGGGTACTGGGGTTTGGCACTGGGGCTTGGCACTGGGCTCCGACCTGCCTACATCCTTGGCCGGGGTGCTGGAGTTTCGGATTTGCGCATAGCATTGTTGGCCATGACGGAGCCTGCCGCGACAGGGCAGCCGTTCCCGCGCGCATTCCTGCGCGTTGCAGGGGCGAGCGTGGCGCAGCACCAACTCGGTATGGCGCTGGCGCTGGAATGCCAGCGCGTCATCTGCATGGCGCGCGGCACCACGCCAGAACTGATCGCCCTTCAACACGATGCGGAGGACGCGGGGCTTCAGTTCGGCATTGCGACGGGGGCGGGTCAACTGGCCGGTCTGGTTACGGCCGGAGACGAGTTGATCGTCGTTTCGGAGGGGCTTTTCGCCGATCCGACGGCGGCTGCGGCGCTTCTCGAAGGACGGGCTCCGACCGTGCTGGTGCAGCCGGTCGAAGGCGCGCTTGCCGCCGGTTTCGAGCGGATCGACATCAATCGCGCCACCGCCGGGCTGATGCGCGTGCCGGGGGCGCTGGTCGAGCGATTGCACGAATTGCCGCTCGACGTGGATGCGATCTCGGCGCTGACACGCATCGCGCTCCAGTCCGGCATCACCATGCGCGAGGTTCCGCCTGCGGCGCGGGCGGGGTCAGGCTGGCGTATGGTCCGCAGCGAGGCGGAAGCCTACGCGCTGGAGGACGAGTGGATGCGTACGCGCTTCGCGCAGGAGGGAGCGCGGACGCCGGGACGTACGATCGCGCGCTTTGCGGTCCTGAGCTTCGGATCGTCGCTGCTGCATGCGGGCAATGCCAGCAATGTGGTGTCGGCGGCGGTGCTGGTCATGCTCTTTATTGCGGCGGGTGCGGGCTGGTTCGGCTTCCTGTGGTGCGCCTTCGGGTTCCTGGCGATCGCCTGGCTGCTGGTGGAGGCGAGCAGACTGCTGCGCGCGGCGGAGCGGCACGCGCTGGGCCAGGCATCTCCGGCGATCCCGCGCGCGGATGCACTGGTCTGGCTGGTCGACGTGGTCTTCGCCGCGCTGATACTGCTGGACACGCCGCGCTTTCCGGGGGAGCCGGTGCTGGCGTGGCTGTGCACTCCGGCTGTTCTCATGATGCTTCTGGTGCTGCTGCCGCGCATCGCCGCCGGGCGGTTCGCCGGTCTCTTCGCAGACCGGGCGTTGCTGGGCCTGATCCTCGCGTTCGCGTCCGGGTTCGGGCAGGTGCTGCTTGTCGTGAGGCTACTTTCGGCCGGGCTGGTCGCTGCGGCACTCGTGCTGCCGCGTCGGCGCGACGGCTAACCTCGAATTAACCAGATGCCGGTTAGACGGGTCATATGATCGATCAGGCCGCTCATCCGGCGGATACGCAAGCCGTGGAGGCCGCTCTGCGACGCGACCTCGTGCGCGGTGACGCTGCGGCGGCGTCTGCGCTTCCGGTGCTGCGCTATCTCGTCGCCGCCGAACAGAACGCGGCTCTGAGCGAAGAGATTCTCGCGCGCGTAAAGGGCATTCTCGCCGACATCGCCGGGCAATTGCTCGATGCCCTGATCGGAAGTGCCGACCGGCGTGCGCATGCTCCCGAGGAAATCGCGGTGCTGACGCGGGCTTTCCTCGATGAGCCGGTGTTGCTGGCGCATATCCACGCCGCCGCGCTGGAATGGCAACTGACCGAACGATTGCAGGAGCGGATCGGCCTCGACCCGGTAGCTTCGCCGCTCATACGCGAACGAGCGGGCTGCGGCGATGCCCTGGCGCGCGGCTTCCTTGCGGCTCAGGCGAACTGGAGCCAGGGGCAACGGCGGATGGCTCTGCCCTTGGCGGAACTGCCTGACGCCGTGCTGGAAGCGGTGCTTGCGATCCTGCGGGCGCTTGTCGGTGCCGAACCTGCTCTATCCGAACGCGCGTCTGCGGTCGAAGCGGAGGCCCGGCGTCATCACGCGGCCCACGCCAATCGGCTGCAGTGGGCGGAACGCTTGGTCGCCGATCTGGACACCGAGACGGCCTTGTCGATATCTCATGCCGGGGTCGCGTTGTTCCTGACGGCTCTGTCCTTGCGTTCGGGAGAACCACGCGACGTGGCCGCCACGGCGACGCAGCCGGGCCAGCAGGCGCGACTGGCGCTGAGCCTGCTCGCCGCGCAACTGCCCTCCGGTCTTGCCGAGGAGCAGGTGTTGGCGATTCACGCGGGGGCGAACCTTCCGAACGGGCTATCCGGCATCGATGCATGGCGCGCTGCGTCGATCCTCTCGAACGGTGCGACTTCGCGATGAGCCCGGGCGAAGGCGCCATTCTGGCCCATGCGACGTGCGATGAGCACGATCGTCTGATCAGCGCCGACGAGCCTCTCGCCGGACTGCAGCTGCGCTGTGGTGGCGAAATGCCCGGTACGATCGCGGTGCCGGAATTGCTCGAACTGGTGCGCCGTGCCCGACAGGCGCGCCGCCGCCTGGCTCAGGCGATCAGGGCGCAGGATGGCAACGATGCGATTTCTTCGTGGATCGAAGTCGAGCCGGAGGGCGAGGGATGCTCGATCCATGTGCGCAGCTGGCAGACGGCCGCTCTGGATTCCGAAGAAGGCAGTCCGGGCGAACATCGCCGCGCGGTGACCGATCGCCATGTCGCGGAACTATGTGCATGGCTCGACGCGGGGCAGCGTCTGGTCGCGGTGACGTGCGATTCTCCCGAACTGGCGCAAGTGTCCGCCGCGATGGAGCAAGGCGCGGGGCGCTGCTGGACCGACTTCCTGCCGCCGGAGAACGTGACGCACCAGCAGCCGCTTCACTGGCGACTGCTCGACGGCGCGCCGGTGGTCGTCGCGGGCTCGCCGCGATCCTGGCGCGTCTCGCTGGTGCCGCATATCCGGCCCGGCTTCGAGCCGTCGGGCTTCGAACTGCTGCTGCTTTCCGACGAGGCACCGTCGGACTGGGTGCCGGTAGCGGAGCCTGAAGCGCCGCTGCAGCGCCGCGGACTGGTGGGGCAGGATCTGGCGCCGGTGCTCAAGCAGCCGATCGCGCGGATCGTCGCCAACGCCGAGACCATCCGCACGCGCCTCGCCGGACCGCTTCCCGATGCCTATGCCGAATATGCCGGAGAGATCGCCGGCGCGGGCAAGCTGCTGCTTGGTCTGCTGGAGGACATGGCCGATCTGGAAGTCGTAGAGGAGGACGGTTTCTCGACGACGCCGGATTACATCGATCTCGCTGATGTCTCGCGGCAGGCCGCCGGTATCCTGGGCGTCCGGGCGCGGGAGAAAGACATCTCGATCGTGGCGCCGCCGCTCGATGACCATGCCCCGGCTCTGGCGGAATTCCGCCGTGTCCTGCAGGTTCTGCTGAACCTCATCGGCAATGCCATTCGCTACTCGCCGGAAGGGTCGCGCATCGATGTGCGGGTTTCGGTCGAGGGAGGACGCGCCATCGTCTTCGTCGCGGATCAGGGGCCTGGCCTCAGCGATGAAGATCAGCTCCGGGTATTCGAGAAGTTCGAGCGTCTGGGCCGCAGCGGTGACGGCGGCTCCGGCCTTGGTCTCTATATTTCCCGGCGCCTTGCCCGCGCGATGGGCGGCGAGCTTTCCATCGAAAGCTCGCCGGGGCAGGGTGCCCGGTTCATCCTCGCAGTGCCGGTCGATCCCGACGCCTGACTGGTTTTAGCATCTGCGGGCGAGCCACACGACAATGCCGCCCACCATCGCGAAGACTGCCCCGCGCACGGCCCATGCCCGGTCAGCAACCATCACGCTGTCGGCCGGCCACCTGAGCACGCCGGTGCCTTGCAAGACCACGAAAATCCCTGCCGCCATCATCAGCAGGCCAAGGGTCGTCGCCAGAATTCTAACAAACATCATGATTGTGCGCCCCTTTCGAGGAGAGGCTGCACGCCGGATGCGGCCGGATTGTGGCGTGAATGCTCAAATGGATCGGTTTTGACGATGACGGCAAACAAAAAGGCCCCCGCTTTCGCGAGGGCCTTTGCTTCGGATATCCACGACTGCGCGCGGAATGAACCTTAGCGCTTGTCGAGCGGCACGTAGTCGCGCTGCGTCGGGCCGGTGTAGAGCTGGCGCGGGCGACCGATCTTCTGGCCGGGATCGGAGATCATTTCGTTCCACTGCGCGACCCAGCCCACGGTACGGGCGAGGGCGAAGAGCACGGTGAACATGGTGGTCGGGAAGCCGATCGCCGAAAGGATGATGCCCGAGTAAAAGTCCACGTTCGGGAACAGCTTCTTCTCCGCGAAGTAGGGATCGCTGAGCGCGATCTCTTCGAGGCGCAGCGCGGTCTCGAACAGCGGATCGGTGACGTTGAGGGCCTCGAACACTTCGCGCAGGGTCGACTGCATGACCGTCGCGCGCGGGTCGTAGTTCTTGTAGACGCGGTGACCGAAGCCCATCAGGCGGAACGGATCGCTCTTGTCCTTGGCGCGGTCGATGTAGTGCTGGATGCGATCGGGGGTGCCGATCTCCTTGAGCATGTTGAGCGCGGCTTCGTTCGCGCCGCCATGCGCAGGGCCCCACAGGCAGGCGATGCCCGCTGCGATGCACGCGAAGGGGTTCGCGCCCGACGAACCGGCAAGACGCACGGTCGAGGTCGAGGCGTTCTGCTCGTGATCGGCGTGGAGGATGAAGATGCGGTCCATCGCCTTTTCGACCGCCGGAACCACCTCGTACTCTTCCGCGGGCACGCCGAAGGTCATGCGCAGGAAGTTGCCGGTGTAGCTCAGCTTGTTGTCCGGGTAGAGGAACGGCTGGCCGACCGAATACTTGTAGGCCATCGCCGCGATCGTTGGCATCTTGGCGATCAGGCGGTGCGAGCTGATCTTGCGATGCTCGGGATCGGCGATGTCGGTCGAGTCGTGGTAGAATGCCGAAAGCGCGCCGACCACGCCGCACATGATCGCCATCGGGTGCGCGTCGCGGCGGAAACCGCGATAGAACGTCGCCAGCTGTTCATGCAGCATGGTGTGGCGCGTGATGGTGTTCTCGAACGTGGCAAGCTCGTCCTTGCTCGGCAGTTCACCATTCAGCAGCAGGTAGCTCGTTTCCATGAACGAGGAGTTCTCGGCCAGCTGGCCGATCGGATAGCCACGGTGCAGCAGAACGCCTTCGTCGCCGTCGATGTAGGTCAGCGCCGACTCGCAGCTCGCGGTCGAGGTAAAGCCCGGATCGAACGTGAACGCGCCCGTCTGGCCGTAGAGCTTGCGGATGTCGATGACGTCCGGACCCACGCTTCCCTTGAGAACGGGATAGTCGTGTTCCGCGCCGCCGACGCTCAGTTTAGCCTGATCACCCACCAATTATCTCCTTATGACTGCGACCCGGCGGGAACCTGAGCCTGCTCGCCGATGCGCGCGAGGCTCTCTTCCCGTCCGAGCAATACCAGTACGTCGAATATCCCCGGCGAGGTCGTCTGACCCGTCAGGGCTGCCCGCAAGGGTTGCGCGAGCTTGCCGAGACCCAGTCCCAGGTCTTCGGCCATTGCCTTCAGGTTGGCTTCCAATGCCTCGAGAGTCCAGTCGGCCTGGCCGGACAGGCGCTCATGGATCGCGGCGAGGCGCTCGCGCCCCTCGTCGGTCAGGAGCGCCAGCGCCTTCTCGCTCATGGCGAGCGGACGCTGGGCGAAGAGGAAGGCAGAGCCTTCTGCAAGTTCGTTGAGGTCCTTGGCACGGACCTTGAGCACGGGCATCGCGCGGACCAGCAGGTCGGCAGGCTCATCGCCGTCGACGCCATCGAGGCGCGCTTCGACGAGGCCCGCAAGCCGCACGTCGTCGGCCTCGCGCAGATAATGCCCGTTGAGATTCTGGAGCTTGGCAAGGTCGAAGCGCGAGGGGCTCTTGCCCACATCGACCATGTCGAACCATTCGATCGCCTGCTCGCGGCTGATGATTTCCTCATCGCCGTGGCCCCAGCCGAGGCGCAGCAGGTAGTTGAACACGGCCTCGGGCAGCAGGCCCATTTCGTCGCGATAGGCATCGACGCCCAGCGCGCCGTGGCGCTTGGACAGCTTGGCGCCGTCCGAGCCGTGGATCAGCGGCACGTGGCCGTAGACCGGCACGTCCCAGCCCATGCCGTTGATGACGACGAGCTGACGGAACGCATTGTTGAGGTGATCGTCGCCGCGCAGGACGTGCGTGACGCCCATGTCGTTGTCGTCCACCACCACGGCCAGCATGTAAGTCGGGGTGCCGTCGCCGCGCAGGATGACGAAGTCGTCGATTTCCTCGTTCTGCACGGTGACCGTGCCCTGCACGAGATCCTCGATCGTCGTCGAACCTTCACGCGGGGCCTTGACGCGCACCACCCAGGAACGGTCGGCCGGCCAGGTCGCGGGATCGGCATCGCGCCATTCGCTGTCGATGCGGAACGGGCGGCGTTCTTCCTGCGCCTTCTGGCGGCGCTCGGCGAGTTCTTCCTGGGTCAGGTAGCAGCGATAGGCGTGGCCGTTTTCCATCAGCTGCGCAGCGACTTCGGCATGACGGTCCGAGCGGGCGAACTGGAACACCGGCGCCTCGTCACCGTCGAGGCCCAGCCAGGACAAGCCGTCGAAGATCGCGTCGATCGCGGGTTCCGTCGAACGGGCGCGATCGGTATCCTCGATACGCAGCAGATACTTGCCGCCATGACGGCGCGCGAACAGCCAGTTGAACAGTGCCGTACGAGCGCCACCGATATGAAGGTAACCGGTCGGCGAAGGAGCAAAGCGCGTTACGACGGCCTTTTTGCCAGTCGCTTCGCCCGATGCACTACCGCTTGCCATCTACCCGACCTTCCTGTCCTATTGGCGGCAATGGGGACCCACGCCGCAACTTGTGAAATTCCGCCTCCGGAAAGCCCCGGAACCGCTGCATTGCAGCATGGGCCATGGACCGCCAAGGGCCTCTTGTCGAGGGTTTTGGCAGTCGTCGAGCGATTTCTTTCCGGGGCGGAATTCGAACGCGCACCATGGGTGACGGTGGCCTTCGCAACCGGCATAATTGCGTGGTTTTGGCTGCCTTCGGCACCTGCTTGGGCAGGCCTTTGCGGCGCTCTTGTTGCAATTTGTGCAATTTGTTATGCATCCTTTCCCTTGCGCGTGGTTTACCCGCATCTCGGTCGGGCGTTGTCGCTGTTGCCGCTGGTGGTGGTTGCCGGTTGCCTCGTCGTCTGGGCGCGTTCCGAACTGGTGGGACAACCCGCCATCGAGCGCCCGCTATCGGGAAATTTCAGCGCGCAGGTTCTGGCGATCGAATCGCAGCCGGCCTTGGGACGCGACAGGTTGCTGCTGGCCATGCGTGACCCCCTGAGCGGCTCCGGCCATGACGCTTCGCCCGGCAACGCGATCAAGGTCCGGCTCAACGTTCCCGGCAAGGGATCGACGACCGGGATCGCGGTGGGCGATCTGGTGGCTTTCCGGGCACGGTTGATGCCGCCGGCGCCGCCCATGCTGCCCGGCGCCTACAACTTTGCGCGCACGTCCTGGTTCACAGGCATCGCCGCGAGCGGTTCGGTCACAGGTGAGGTGAAGGTCGTCCGGAAAGGCAAGCGAAGCGAGTGGGGATTGCTGGATATCCGACAATCTTTGACGAACCATATTCGCGCCCGCATCGGGGACGAACGAGCGGGCATCGCCGCTGCATTCGTCACCGGCGATCGCGGCGGCATTACGGAGGCTGACGACCAGGCCATGCGCGACTCGGGGTTGGCGCATCTGCTCTCGATCAGCGGCCTGCATGTCAGCGCGATGGTCGGGGCGGTCTATCTACTGGTCATCCGGTTGCTGGCGCTGTTCCCGTGGGTGGCCCTGAGGGTGAGGCTGCCGGTCGTCGCGGCCGGTGCGGGGGCCGCTGCAGGCGTCGCTTACACTTTGCTTTCCGGGTCGGAAGTTCCGACCGTTCGGTCCTGCATCGGCTCCCTCCTGGTCCTGATCGCACTGGCTTTGGGGCGGGAGCCCTTGTCCCTGCGCATGCTTGCGGTGGCGGCGTTCTGCGTCCTGTTGCTCTGGCCGGAGGCGGTGATCGGGCCGAGCTTCCAACTGAGCTTCGGCGCGGTCCTGGCGCTGATCGCCGTCAGTACGGCCAAGCCCGTGCGGCACTTCCTTGGACCGCGCGACGAAGGGCTTGCCATGACCGGGCTTCGCCATCTTGCCCTCCTGCTGCTGACGGGCGTGGTCATCGACCTCGCGCTCATGCCGATCGGCCTGTATCATTTCCACCGCGCCGGAGTGTATGGAGCGCTGGCCAACGTGGCGGCAATTCCGCTGTCTACCTTTGTCGTGATGCCTTTGCTGGCTTGTGCATTGGTCCTCGATATCGCCGGGCTGGGCGGGCCGGTCTGGTGGCTCGCCGGAATCTCGATAGACCTGCTGGTCGGCCTGGCCCGCTGGTTCGCGTCGAGACCGGGCGCTGTGAACCTGCTTCCCGGTACAGACACCTGGGCATTCCTGCTTTTCGTCGCGGGAGGTCTGTGGATGGGCCTTTGGAGCGGCCGCATTCGCTGGGCCGGGCTACCGATCGCCTCGGTCGGTGTGTTCTTGCTGGCGACCGCACCGGCGGCGGACATGCTGGTGTCCGGAGATGGTCGCCATGTCGGGCTGGTCGAAGATGGCGGGAAACGGCTTTACCTGCTTCGAAACAGCGAAAGCGGCTACGCCCGGGACAATCTCATGGAATTCGCCGGGATCGAGGCAGACCCGGTCACGTTCGACAAGTTCCCGGGTGCCCGCTGCAACCGTGATTTCTGCGCCTTGCCGGTCAGACGCTCCGGCACCACGTGGCATGTGCTGGTTTCGCGGGGCCGCGATGCCGTCGCGGAACGGTCGCTCGCCGCTGCATGCGAACGCAGCGACATCGTCATATCGGATCGCTGGCTGCCGCGCAGTTGCAAGCCGCGCTGGTTCAAGGCCGATCGAGGATCGCTTGGGCAGACTGGCGGGCTGGCGGTATATCTGGGCAAGGCCCGTATCGATACGGTAGCCCAGACCCAAGGTGAACACGGCTGGTGGCGTCCCCGGCCTGTTCACCGTTACAGGAATGCTCCTGCGCCGCGCAAATCGCAGTAATTACCGGTTGCTGCTGCGCCAAGGCCTTCATGGCGCAGCGTGGCCGTGTCAGTTGTACCGTCGAAGCAGGCCGGCGAGCTTGCCTTGGACTTCCACTTCGTCCGCACCGTAAATCTGCGGTTCGTAAGCGGCATTTGCGGGATCCAACCGCACCATTCCCGCCTCGCGCCGAAGGTACTTGAGGGTGGCCTCTTCCCCGCGGATCAGGGCAACGACGATCTCGCCGTCGCGAGCGGCATTCGTGCGCTTCACGAGGGCGAAATCACCATCCAGAATGCCCGCCTCGATCATCGAGTCGCCGGAGACCTCGAGCGCGTAATGCTCGCCGGAGCCAAGCAGGGCGGCAGGGACAGGCAACATGGACTGTCCTTCGAGAGCCTCGATCGGCACACCTGCGGCAATACGCCCGTGCAGCGGGATCTCGATAACGTCGTTGGCGGCTTCGACGGAACGACGCGGCGTCTGCGGACGCGCCAATCCATCATTGCTGTTCGCTGCAGAAGGACGCAGGGCCTTGCTTCCCGTGTCATCGGCCTGGCGCAAGACTTCGAGCGCACGTGCACGGTTGGGAAGGCGGCGGATGAAGCCGCGTTCTTCCAGTGCGGAAATCAGTCGGTGAACACCGGACTTGGACTTGAGGTCGAGCGCCTCCTTCATCTCCTCGAAGCTGGGGGAGATGCCTGTCTCCTCAAGCCGGACCTGGATGAACCGGAGCAATTCGTGCTGCTTGCGCGTCAACATGTCGCTGCCTTCTCGTGACCTCCGAACCAGGCAAACCCTGATCGCGTTTGTTCTGGTAGTGAACATTGAGGGAACAATCAAGCAACCAATTGCCGATACTTCAGGCAATACCGCCGTTCTGGAGCAAGTATATCCGGACTTCTTCACCAGCCTGTGCCGGACCGGCCAGCGCCGACCGATCGACCAGCACGTTGCTTGCCGCCAGGGACGACAGGGCGCCGCTGTCCTGCAGCGGGCTTACCGTCACATTTTCTCCGTCCCACCAACCGCGCAGGAATTCCCGGCGACGGCCGCTTGGGTGCAGCGGCATGGCCAGCCGGGCTGTCAGCCGCATGGGCAAGGGGCGCGCAGCCCCCTGCATCGCGCGCAGGACGGGGAGCAGGAAATGGTAAGCGGTGACGTAGCTGGAGACCGGATTGCCCGGCAGGCCCAGCACGATCTGACGGCGTCCTGCCACGTCGCGGGTGGCGACTAGGATTGGTTTGCCGGGCTTGATCGCGACACGCCAGAAATCGATGCCCGCGCCCCAGCTTTCGAGTGCCGGACGAATGAGGTCGTGATCGCCGACCGAAGCGCCGCCGCTCGTTACGATGAGGTCGGCATCGGCGGATGCTTCGAAAGCGGAGGTTATTGCCTTGATCGTATCGGGCACCGGGCCGATCCGCCGCGCATCCACGCCCAGCGAACGCGCCATGGCCGTCAGCATCGCGCCGTTGCTGGCGGGAACCTGGTGCGGTGCACAGCGCTCCGGATCGGAGGCGAGTTCGTCGCCGCTGTCGATCACGGTCAGGCGCGGTGTGCGATGCACGGGAAGGTGCGTATGGCCGGCCGCGATCGCCAGCGCCATCTGCGCGGGCGCGATGTGCAGACCAGCGGGCAGGACTTCCACGCCCTGGGCAAAATCCATCCCGCAATGGCGGATGTGCTTGTGCGCCGGTGCGGGCGGCTCGCCCGAGAGTATAAGGTTCGCGCCCTCGCGTGTCAGGTCTTCCTGGATTATGACGGCCGCCGCGTCGGGCGGCAGCATCGCGCCCGTCGAAATTCGGACTGCCTCTCCTTGCGAGAGCGGGCCGACATAAGGATGCCCGGCGGCACTTTCACCGGCGATCCTCCAGGGGCCGCGCATGTCGCCTGCCGTGACGGCGTAGCCGTCCATGGCTGACAGATTTGCGGAGGGCTGCGTGCGTCTGGCGTGCAGCGGTTCAGCCAGGAAACGGCCGAGCGCGCCTTCGATATCGACACGCTCTATCGACAGCGGGGTGACGAGCGCGAGGAGGCGAGCTTGTGCCTCCTCCAGAGAGAGCGGCGCGGAGCCGTTCATTCAGTCCATCCGTCCATCTTCCAATGGCCTGATTTACCGCCGATTTTCTCGACCAGGCGGATGTCTCCGATGACCATGCCCTTGTCGAGCGCTTTGGCCATGTCGTAAATTGTGACAAGTGCGATAGAAGCTGCTGTTATCGCTTCCATTTCTACCCCGGTGCGACCGGTCAGCGAAGCCTTCGCGATGACGCGGATAGCATTATCCTCGAAAGCGAAGTCGAGGTTTACGGCATCGAGCGGCAGCGGGTGGCACATGGGGATGAGATCGGCCGTCCGCTTGGCCGCCATGATGCCAGCAATGCGCGCGGTTCCAAGCACGTCACCCTTCGGAGCATTCCCGGCGCGGATCGCGGCAAGGGCATCCGCGCTCATGGAAATGCGTCCGGATGCCACGGCGATGCGCTGCGTCTCGGCCTTGGCGCCAACGTCGACCATGTGCGCGTTGCCGTCCGGGTCGATGTGAGTGAGGGACTTGCTCATCGCGAACCCATGGCGTTCAGGCTCCGGTTAGTAGCGCGCGCGTGGCTGCCTCGATGTCGTTCTGGCGCATGAGGCTTTCGCCGACGAGGAATGTCCGGGCGCCGCACGAGGACAGGCGTACCAGATCGGCATGGACGTTGATGCCGCTTTCGCTCACCAGCAGCGTGCCTGCCGGCGCCAGCGGGGCGAGGCGCTCAGTCGTGCCGATATCGGTGGCGAAACGTCGCAGGTCACGGTTATTCACACCAATAAGGCGCGATTTCAAACGACTTGCACGCTCCATTTCAGATTCGTTGTGAACTTCGACGAGGCAGTCGAGGCCACGCTCGGTCGCAGCGGCTTCGATTTCCGCCATCAGCACGTCGTCCAGTGCGGCGACGATGATGAGGATGGCATCGGCACCGATCGCGCGCGCTTCCGCGACCTGCCAGGGATCGACCATGAAATCCTTGCGGATCACCGGAAGGCCGCAGGCGGCGCGGGCCTGGATGAGGAAATCCTCGTGGCCCTGGAAGTAGGGAGCATCAGTGAGCACGGACAGGCACGCGGCGCCGCCCCGCTCATAGGCGACCGCGTGCTGTGATGGCTGGAAGTCGCTTCTGATCAATCCTTTGGAAGGCGATGCTTTCTTGATTTCTGCAATCAAGGCGTAGCCGGTCGCGGCTTTGGCGCGCAGTGCCGCCTCGAAGCCGCGAGGGGGCGTCTGCATGGCAGCGCGGGCGTCGAGATCGGCGATCGTGGCCAGCGGCTTGCGGGCGGCGACCTCCTCGCGCTTGGTATCGCAGATTTCGGTAAGTTTATCGGACATGGAATCCTCGTCAGGCACGGGTTGCCGCGATCCAGCAGTCGAGCAAAGCCTTGGCGAGGCCCTTGTCGATCGTTTCTGCCGCTTCTTCGACGCCCTCGGCCCAGGTGTCCACTTCACCGGCCACAAGCAGCGCGCCTGCGGCATTGAACAGGACGGCGTCGCGATAGGCGCCGGGAGCGCCCATCAGCAGGTCGTTGAGGGCACGGGCGTTGTAGGCGGGGTCGCCGCCGCGAATGGCATCGACTGCGGCCGTCGGTAAACCGGCATCCTGCGGAGCGACGCGGCGCATCGACAGTTCCCGGCCGCGAATATCCGCGACTTCGTTGCCGCCTGCGAGGCTCAACTCGTCGAGGCCCTCATCACCGGAAATGACCATCGAGTGCTCGGTGCCAAGCCGCAGCAGGGCATCGGCGTAGATCGGCACATAAGCCGGGCGTGCGATGCCGACTAGCTGGCGCGAGACTTGCGCCGGGTTCGCCAGCGGCCCCATCAGGTTGAAGATCGTGCGGCGGCCTAGCGACTTGCGCAGCGGCATCAGCCGACCCATCGTCGGGTGGTGGCGCGCGGCGAACAGGAAGCCGATGCCGATTTCGGCGAGCGTGGATTCTGCAGTCTCGACGGCGCGGTCGAGGTTCAGCCCCATCGCTTCGAGGGTATCGGCGGCGCCCGCTTTGGAACTGGCAGCGCGGTTACCATGCTTGGCGACGGGGACGCCCGCAGCCGCGACCACCAGAGAAACGGCGGTCGAGACGTTGAGGGTGTGGAAGCCGTCGCCGCCGGTGCCGCAGACGTCGATGGCGCCTGCGGGCGCCTTCACCGGGATCATCCGCTCACGCATGGCGCGAGCCGCGCCCGCGATTTCGCTGGCGGTCTCGCCGCGATCCGACAAGGCGACGAGGAACTCGGCGATTTCGGATTCGGGCATTTCGCCGTCGAGGATTGCGGCGAAGGCTGCCTGGGCCTCGTCCTCGGCGATCGGGTGGAGAGGGTCGGGAAGGGTCATGCGCTCAGCCGTTCCGGCAGTTTGGCCTCGATACCGCAAGTGCGCAGGAAGTTTGCGAGCATGGCATGGCCGTGCTGGGTGGCGATGCTTTCCGGATGGAACTGGACGCCGTGGATCGGCAGGCTCGCATGGCGGAAGCCCATGACATGGCCGTCGTCCGAGCGGGCGTTCACCACCAGCGTCTCAGGGATATCCTCGACGATCAGCGAGTGATAGCGCGTCGCGGTGAAGGGCGAGGGCAGCCCGGCGAAGACTCCGGTGCCGTCATGCGTGACAGGAGAGGTCTTGCCGTGCATCAGCCCGCCGCGCACGACCTTGCCGCCGAAATACTGGCCGATCGACTGATGGCCGAGGCACACGCCGAGGAGCGGCATCCCCGCATCCGCTGCCGCGCCGACGAGGTCGAGGCTGATGCCCGCCTCGTTGGGGGTGCAGGGGCCGGGCGAGATCAGGAAGCCCTTCGCACCGCTGGAAATGGCCTGGCCTGCGCTGAGCGCGTCGTTGCGCACGACCTCCACTTCGGCGCCCAGTTCCATCACGTAATGGACCAGGTTCCAGGTGAAGCTGTCGTAATTGTCGATGACGAGGATCATGACTTCGCCTTTGCGCTTTTCTCGACGACGATCAAGGGGCCGAGCGGAGGGCCGCCGTCGACGCGGCCATGTTCGGGGTCCCAGAGCGAGGATACGCTGCCGTCAAGGAACAGCGCATTGTCGCATTTCAGGGCGTCGCGGAAATAGCGCGCGAGCTTGCCGAAGGATACCGGCTCGTCGGAAATGACGAAGTGGGCGCGGCCCTTGTCATCGATGCCGACGCCGTTGCGCAGCTTCAGCGATGTGCCGTCATCGTCGATCTTCGGGTGCAGCTTGCCGGAGATGACCAGCATCGGGCCGGACTGGGTGCCGAAATCGGGACGGTCGGTGACGGACTTTGCGAAGTCGTCGCTGGCGCGGACATGCCAGTTGCCTGCCGCGTCGCCGTAGAAGACGCCGTTGGGGCTGAGGTGAAAGTTGCCCCAGCCTTCGTTGGTATTGAGGGCATGCTGCTTCTCGCCGTTCTCGACGTAGTAGCCGATCGGCTTGCCATCGGCGTCGAACATGCCGCCGTTCATCGCGAAGGCAACTTCGTGGCTGCGCGCCGGGCGGTCCACCGCGAGTTGCGAGAGGCTGCGATACGGCGCGCCGCCCTTGGGGCCGAGGACGGTGTGAATGGTGTGACGACCCGGCACGGCGGTACAGTGCGTGAAGCTGGCGCCCTCGAAGCTCGCGCCCTGGCATGGCGGAGGAGGCGGGGCCGATGGCTTGGCTGCGGGTTCGTCGGCGGAGCAGGCGGCGAGGATCGCGCAAGCTGCGAGGGCTAGGGGCGTTCGCATGCGATCAGATCCGCTTGACCTGACACCGCCCGAAGCCTTCGCGAAAGCTGTCGAGAATGTCGTTGCCAACCTGGTCCTTGGGCAACCATATCATGGTGCAGCCAGCTTCAGGCTTGGCGAGGAGAAGCCGATCGTCTTCGGTCCACCAGCGGAAGTCCTTCCAGTTAAGGCTCAGGTCGACCGAGGGGCTGGCCACGGTGAAGCCGTCGCCTTGCATCCGATAGCTGGCGGCATTTCCGGCAAGATCGTTTTTCTGCCAATGGGTAAGGGCCGTGCGGGGCAACGAATAGAAAAAGCCGATCGCGAGCAGCACTCCGGCTCCAACGAAATAGGCCAGTGAATGCAATGCCGATGCGCCGATCCTTGAAAGAAGGGACCCGGCATAAGCGCCGACGTTCAGCGCGGAGACGGTCACAAACAGCGCCAGCAAGAACAGGGCCGACCGCAATGTCAGCCACTGTCGGAGCAGATATAGCCGGTTGGCGTGCAGATAATCGGGATAGCGGTATTCAGTCGTGAAGGCGCTCACTGCCCGAACCCGGGTTCCCCGGCCACGCGGATCGCTTCGCGCGCGGCGGCGAAGAGGGCGCCGCTCTTGGCTTCGCATTCGCGCTGTTCGTAGGCCGGGTCGCTGTCCGCCACGATGCCTGCGCCTGCCTGCACGTGCAGCACGCCGTCCTTGAGCAGGCCGGTGCGCAGGACGATGCAACTGTCCACCGAACCGTCCGGCGCGAAGTAGCCGACGCCGCCCGCGTAAGGGCCGCGCGTCTCGGGCTCCAGTTCGGCGATGACCTCGCAGGCACGGACCTTGGGCGCGCCCGAGACGGTGCCTGCCGGGAAGCCCGCGAAGACCGCGTCGATGGCATCATGCTTCGCGGTGTCGAGCCGGCCGACAACGTTCGAGACGATGTGCATGACGTGGCTGTAGCGCTCGATGGTGTAGCTGTCGGTGACCTCGACGGTGCCTGCAGCGGCGACGCGGCCGACGTCGTTGCGGCCGAGGTCGAGCAGCATCAGGTGCTCGGCGCGCTCCTTGGGATCGGCGAGGAGGCCGGCTTCGTTGGCCTTGTCCTCGGCCGGGCTGGCGCCGCGCGGACGGGTGCCCGCGATCGGGCGGATGGTGACTTCGCCGTCACGCACGCGCACCAGGATTTCCGGGCTGGAGCCGACCAGCGCGAAGCCGGGCAGGTCGAGGAAATAGAGGAACGGCGAGGGGTTCACGCGCCGCAGGCTGCGGTAAAGCGCCAGCGGCGGGAGCGGGAATTCGCAAGTGAAGCGCTGGGCCAGCACGACCTGAAAAATGTCGCCCGCCTCGATGTAGTCCTTCGCGCGCAGGGCCATCGCCTTGTAGTCTTCCGGCGCGACGACGGGCGTGCGCACCGGCTCGGCGAGATCGGTGGCGACGGGCACGACGGGTGCGGGGGCGGCGAGGCGGCGCAGGGCTTCGTCGATGCGCTCGGCGGCGCGGTCGACGGCCAGAGCGGCGTCACCCGTTTCCGGCCACACCGGCGCAACGCAGAACAGTTCGTCCGAAAGCCGGTCGAAGATCAGGATCAGCGACGGGCGCACGAACAGCATGTCGGGCACTTCGAGGGGGCTTTGCGGCGCGCGCGGCAGCTTCTCGACAAGGCCGATCGTCTCGTAGCCGAAGTAGCCGACGAGGCAGGCGAGAGCCTTGGGCAGCGCGGCCGGAACCTCGCAGCGGCAGGTCTCGACCAGCGCGCGCAGTTCGGCGAGGGTGCCGCCGCCGAGCGGTGCGAACGCCTCGCGGTCGGCCTGCCATGCGCGGTTGATCTCGCAGGCCTCGCCGCTCGCACGGAACACGAGGTCCGGGTCGAGGCCGAGCAGGCTGTAGCGCCCGCGCGTCTCGCCGCCTTCGACCGATTCGAGCAGGAAGTCGCCGCGCCCGTCCTCGATCAGCTTGAGGGCGGCGCCAACCGGCGTTTCGGTGTCGGCGACGAGCTTGCGCCAGACCAGCGCGGGTTTGCCCTGCGCCAGCTGCTCAAGCGTCGCCTTGCGATCGAATTCGCGCTCCATTGCTGCCACCCCTCGCTTCGGCTCAGTTGGCGGCGGCGGTGCCGGCGAGCTGGTCGCGCACGGCGGTGATGGCATCGTCGTGACGCTTCACGCCGACGTCCTTGCGCATCGCGGCACCGAGCGCGGAGGCGTAGCTCTGGCCGAGCTGCTGGCCGAGTTCGGTCTGGGCACGGCGGATCATGTCGGGCGAATCGATCGTGGCGGGCACGATGTCCTTGAGCTGGACGACGAACCAGCCGCGTTCACCCTCGGCCGACTGCACCTTCACGGTGTTCTTGGCCATGTGGAACATCAGCGAGACCGGCGGCGGCACCTGACGGCCCGACTGCAGCGCGGCGGCCAGGGTCGGGCGCGACATCGAGACCTGCTGCGGCGCGGGCAGCTTTTTGCCCGAGGCAGCCATGACCTGCTCGATCGACTGGCCCTTGCGGATCGCGGCCTGCATCTTGAGCGCGGCGGCCTTGGCGGCCTTCGAACCGGCGTCGATGGCCCAGGCGAGCTTCACGTCGTTCTGGATCTGCGCCAGCGGAGCCGGGGCGGACGCCTGGATGTCGGTGACGTCGTAAATCGCGAAGGACTTGCCCTTTTCGATCTCGGCGACCTGCGGCTGTTCCTGGCCCATTTCGAACGCGGTCTTGAGGAGCGGCTGCAATTCGGCGGGCATCGTTTCGCCGGGCTTCATGTAGACTTGCCCATCAGCGGTCAGTGACGGGGTCTGCTTGACCTCGGCGCCGAGCGACTTGGCGACTTCGGCGAGGTTGGAGCCGCCCGAAAGCTGCGCGTCGATCTTCGAGAAGGCGTCGCTGTAGGACTTGCGGGTCTTTTCCTCGGCGATCTGCTTGGTGAGGTCACCCTTCACTTCGGCAAGGGTCTTGGCCGGGGTCTTGATCTCCTCGTCGACGCGGATGACGTGCCAGCCGAGCACGCTCTTCTGCGGTGCGGCCAGCTTGCCGACCGGCGCGGCGAAGACGGCCTGCGCGACGGCGGCCGAGAACTGGCGCGAGAGATCCTCACGGCTGAACGATTCGAGCTTCGCGGCGGACAGGCCCTTTTCCGAAGCGGCGGCTTCGAGCGACTTGCCCTTCTCGACTTCGGCGACGATGGCCTTGGCGGCCGGCTCGGTCGGCACGACCAGCTGCGTGATGCGGCGATCGTCCTTGGCGGCATAGGCGGCCTTGTTCGCCTCGAAGCGCGCGGCGATCTCGGCGTCGGTCGGTGCAGCCGGGGCCGGGATCTTGTCGGCGCTGACGAGCGCATAGCGGATCGTGCGACGCTCGGGGCGGACGAACTGGCCGGTGTGCGCCTTGTAGAAGGTAGCGAGTTCGGCCTGGGTCGGCTGCTTGTCGGGCGCGAAGAGCAGCGAGGGCAGGGCGACCACGGTGCCGCTGCGGGTCTCGCTGAGCAGCGAGGCGTAACGCTTCGCGGCATATTCGGACATGACCGAGCCGATCTGCGCGGGCACGACCAGTTCCTGCGCGATCATGTTCTTGCGAATGTCCTCGCGCAGCGCCTGTTCGGAGAGGCCCTGCTGGGCGAGGGCTTGGCGGAACACGTTCTGGTCGAACTTGCCGTCGACGCCCTGGAACGCGGGGATCTGCGTCAGTTCGCTGTCGACGAGGCGGTCGCTGAGGACGACGCCGTGCTTCTCGCCGTAGACGGCGAAAGCGACGCCGTCGATCAGGCTGTCCAGCACCTGCTGGAGGCCGCCCTCGGCGATCAGCTGCTTCATCGTCGCGGTCGGGCTCTGCTGCTTGACCCGCTCGAGGCCGCGCTTGGCGCCGAGGGACAGTTCATCGGTGGTCACCTTTTCGCCGCCGACGGTGGCGACGGCAACCCCCGGAGCCGCGCTGCCGGAACCGCCGAGGCCCGCGATATCGCCGCTGGCGAACGCGAGGGCGATAAGGCCGAGAACGACGAGGCCGACGATCGCGCCGACCTTGGACTTCAGAAACGAGCGGAAGAAATGGAGCATGAACCGTGCCGATCAGCAGAATATTGGCGCGAAACCGTGAGGCTTCGCATGTAAACGGCGCAGGCTTTAGGGGGCCTTCGCGCATCCTGCAATGCCGCTTGCACAAGCCTTGGGCAAAAGCCGCGAGGTGGCATTACTACGACACTGGTGGAGAATCCCCGCGCTTAACCATCCATGAATTTTGACAAGCGATGCTCTGGTGCCCTAGCTGCCCGGCGACAGCGACGACCTGATTCCCGGTTCCGCGGCAACGGCATTACCGGAAATCTGCGAGGGGGACCCGCGGGGGAGTTCCCGAAGGTTCGCCGAGATCGATCAAAGGATTGAAATGGCTGGATTGCCTTACATCGTCGGAAATTGGAAAATGAACGGCACGCGCGCCATGCTGAACGAGGCGCGCGCAATCGATCGTTCCGCCCAGCGTTTCCCCAAGGTGCAGGTCGGACTGGCGCCGCCCTCGACCCTGATCTTCCGCATGCGGGACGCGGTCGAGTTGATCGGCGTCGGCGGGCAGGACTGCCATGCGAAGGAAAACGGCGCTTACACGGGTGACGTTTCCGCACCGATGCTCAAGGATGCAGGCGCCGATTTCACGATCGTCGGCCATTCGGAGCGCCGTGAATATCACGGCGAAAGCGACGCGGACGTCAACGCCAAGGCGCAGGCCGCGCTTTCGGCCGGTCTGGCGGTGATCCTGTGCGTCGGCGAAACCGAGGCCCAGCGCGATGCGGGCGATGCCGAGGGCGTAGTCACCGCGCAGCTCGAAGGTTCGTGCCCCATCGCAGACGGCGCGCCGGAAAAGCTCTCGGTCGCCTATGAGCCGGTATGGGCCATCGGCACCGGCCGGGTGCCTTCGGTCGCGGACGTGGCAGCCATGCACAAGGCGATTCGCGCCAAGCTGGTCGCCATCTATGGCGATGCCGGCGCCGAGGTGCGCATTCTTTACGGCGGTTCGGTGAAGGCCGACAACGCGGCCGAACTCCTTGCGGTGCCGGATGTCGGCGGCGCTCTGGTCGGCGGTGCGAGCCTGACCGCCGAGAGCTTCCTGGCGATCGTCGGCGCGGCGGCTTCGCTCGCGGAGTAAGCCCGATCCATGCGCCGTCCTGCGGGGCGGCGCAGCAATAAAGTTGCCGGGTTGCGCGCTCGCCCGCGAGCGCCTATCTGCCCGGTCAAGAAAGCGGGGTATGTCCCCGCAATAAGGCTGAGACGAAGATGTTCCTTTTCCTGACCGTGGTGCAGGCTCTGGTTGCCGCCATGCTGGTGGGCGTGATCCTGGTGCAGAAGTCCGAAGGCGGCGGCCTCGGCGTCGGCGGCAGCCCCTCGGGCCTGATGTCGGCGCGCGGCGCGGCCAACTTCCTGACCCGCGCGACCGGCGTTCTGGCGACTGTCTTCGTGGTGCTGAGCATCGGTCTTGCCGCTCTCGCCGTCAATGAGACGAGCGGCCGCGACATCGACACCTCGCTCCAGCGCAACACCGCTCCTGCGCAGTCTGCTCCGGTCCAGCCTGCCGATCCGCTCGGCGGCGCGGCCAACCCGGCAGCTCCCGCTGCACCCCAGCAGGGTGCTCCCGCTGGCGACTCGGTTCCGACCGATCCGCTTGGTGGTGCTGCCAAGCAGTAATCCCTGCAGGCGCTTTCGAGCGCCTCACCGTAATCGGAATGCCGTCTGGCGCAGTCAGACGGCATTTCCATGTGTTTGATCTGTGGAATGAGGCTCCGGGCGCTTGCCTGAGGGCCCCCATGCAATTTAAGGCCCGATTCCCATGGCGCGGCATATTTTCATCACCGGCGGCGTGGTCTCCTCGCTGGGCAAGGGTCTCATGGCGGCGAGCCTCGCGGCTCTGCTGCAGGCGCGTGGCTACAAGGTCCGCATTCGCAAGTTCGACCCCTACCTGAACGTCGATCCGGGCACGATGAGCCCGTATCAGCACGGCGAGGTCTTCGTGACCGACGACGGCGCCGAGACGGACCTCGACCTCGGCCACTACGAGCGCTTCACCGGCGTCTCGGGTCGCAAGGCCGACAACATTACCTCGGGCCGCATCTACCAGGACATCATCGCCAAGGAGCGCCGCGGCGACTACCTCGGCGCGACCGTGCAGGTGATCCCGCACGTCACTGATGCGATCAAGGACTTCGCCCTGACGGAGACCGAGGATCTCGACTTCGTGCTGTGCGAGATCGGCGGCACCGTCGGCGATATCGAGGGCCTGCCCTTCGTCGAGGCGATGCGCCAGCTGCGCAACGAACTCGGCCGTGAGGGCACCTGCTTCGTCCACGTCACGCTGGTCCCCTACATCGCCGCTGCCGGCGAACTGAAGACCAAGCCGACGCAGCACTCGGTGCGCGAACTGACCGGCCTCGGCATCCAGCCCGACATCCTGCTGTGCCGCTGCGACCGCGAGCTGCCCGAGAGCGAGCGCCGCAAGATCGCGCTGTTTTGCAACGTGCGCCCGCAGGCGGTTATCCAGGCGCTCGACGCGCCCAACATCTACGCCGTGCCGCTGCAGTATCACCGCGAGGGCCTCGACGCCGAAGTCCTGCATCACTTCGGCATGCTGGAATCGGCCAAGGCGCCGGTGCTTGAGCGCTGGGACGACATCACCGACCGCTACCAGAACCCTGAGGGTGAAGTGACCATCGGCGTCGTGGGCAAGTACATCGGCCTGCAGGACGCCTACAAGTCGCTGAACGAAGCGCTCGTCCATGGCGGCATGGCCAACCGCGTGAAAGTCAACGTGCGCTGGATCGACGCCGAAATCTTCGAGAAGGAAGATTCCGAGATCGCCGCCGCGCTCGAACCGATGCACGGCATCCTCGTCCCCGGCGGCTTCGGCGAGCGCGGCACCGAGGGCAAGATCGCGTCGGTTCGCTTCGCGCGTGAACGTCAGGTGCCGTTCTTCGGCATCTGCCTGGGCATGCAGATGGCCTGCATCGAGGGCGCGCGCTCGGCGGGCATCGCCAAGGCCAGCTCCACCGAATTCGGCCCGACCGAGGAACCCGTCGTCGGCATCATCACCGAGTGGATGACCGAGGACGGCCTGCAGACCCGCGCCGAAGGCGGCGACCTTGGCGGCACCATGCGCCTTGGCGCCTACACCGCCGCGCTCTCGCCCAACAGCCACGTCGCCGCGATCTACGGTTCGACCGAGATCAGCGAACGGCACCGCCACCGCTACGAAGTCAACGGTTCGTACCGCGAGGCGCTGGAAGGCAATGGCCTGATCTTCTCCGGCATGTCGCCCGACGGCCTGCTGCCCGAGATCGTCGAGCGCCCGGACCACCCGTTCTTCGTCGGCGTGCAGTTCCACCCGGAACTCAAGTCGCGCCCGTTCGAGCCGCATCCGCTGTTCGCCGGCTTCGTCGCCGCGGCGCTGCGTCAGGCGCGTCTGGTCTGACGATGCTTGTTTCCCCTCCCGGTGCGGGAGGGGAAGGGCTTCTCCTATCTCCGTAACGGAGCCATCTCGTCTGGCGGCGGGACGGCACATCCGGGCATGCTTGGCGCAATGCCGATGCGGAGCCACGGATGTCCACGATCGTCCTCGAATTCAACGAGTTGTCGCCAAGGCTGCTCGACCGCTTCATAGCCGAGGGGCATCTGCCGAACTTCCGGCGCCTGCGCGACAGCGCGCTGGTCGCCGTCACCGATGCGGAGGAGGAAGCGCCGTATCTCGAACCGTGGATCCAGTGGGTCACGGTCCACACCGGGCTTTCCTACGCGGAGCATCGCTGTTTCCAGCTCAATGACGGCGCCGCGCTGGATGCGCCGCGCATCTGGGATCTGGTGAGCCGCAGCGGGCGCAGCAACTGGATCTGCGGTAGTATGAATGCGGCGTCGCAGCCGGGCTTCCGGGGGCATTTCCTGCCCGATCCCTGGGCGACGGAGCCGATCGCCCAGCCGCCCGGCCATTTCGACGCCTACACAGGGCTGGTTCGCAGCTATGTGCGTGAACACAGCGCCAGACCGGATGTATCCGGGGCGGACTTTGCGCGTTTCGGCCGTTTCATGCTCGCACATGGGCTTTCCGCAAGGTCGGTGCTGGCCGCGATTCGCCAATTGGCGGGGGAGCGAAGTGGTAACGTCAAATGGCGACGGGCGATGATACTGGACCGGCTGCAGTGGGACCTGTTCCGCTCGATCCACCGCAGCGCCCGCCCCCATTTCTCCACGTTCTTCCTGAACAGCACCGCGCATTTCCAGCATTTCCACTGGCGCGAGTTCGAGCCTGCGCTGTTCAGCATCCAGTCGTCGGCGCAGGATCTGGAGACATATGGGGGGAGCGTGCTCGACGGCTATCGCAACATGGACCGGATGGTCGGGCAGGCGCTGGCCATGACCAGGGAAGACGACAATCTCGTGCTCGTCACCGCCCTGGGGCAGCAGCCTATGCTGTCGCACGAGGAAGACGGCGGACGACAGATATTCCGGCACCGGGATATCGATCGACTGCTCGCGTTCGGTGGGGTCGCGGCAGAGTGGACTTATGCCCCGGTAATGTCGCAACAGTTCCTGCTCCACTTTGAGAGCGATGCGTCGGCCCAAGCGGCGGCGACACGGATCGAGGCGCTGCGCCTGTCCGACGGCAGGCAGCCGATGTGGGCGCGGCGGCAAGGCGCGATGCTGGATGCGGGTTGCATGATCGAGCAGGCTCCGGGTGAGGACGTGATGGTGACGTCATCCGCCACCAACGAAGTGCTGCGCTTCTCCGACCTGTTCTATCCGCTCGAGGCGCTGCGCAGCGGCAAGCATCATCCGGACGGGGCGTTCTGGATCAAGGGGCCGGGCATCCGGGCGGAGCGCCTCGCCGATCGCGTGTCGCTGCGCTGCGTGGCACCCACGCTCGCCGATCTGGCAGAGGTCGGAGGGCGTTTTTCGGCGCCTTCGCTGCTCACACCCGCGCGGATGGAGGTGGCCGCCTGAGCGCTTTTTGCAATGCAGCAATTTCCGCTTCCGCGTTCGCCGTCGCCGTTATAGCCTGCAGGATCGCGCGAAAATGGAGGCTTGGGGTAGCATGGGGAACGGTTCGATCGTCGAGTTCATCGCAGGTCTTCCCAAGGCGGAACTGCACGTCCACCTGGAGGGAACGCTGGAAGCGGAACTCAAGTTCAGGCTGGCGGCGCGCAACGCGGTGGACTTGCCTTACGCCGATGTCGATGCGATGCGGGCCAGCTACGTTTACCATGACCTGCCCAGCTTTCTGGCGATCTTCTACGAGGGCAGCTTCGTCCTGCACCGCGAGGAGGACTTTCGCGATCTGGTCTACGCCTATCTGGAAAAGGTCGCAGGGCAGAACGTCGTCTATGCGGAGATGTTCTTCGATCCGCAGCAGCACACCGATCGCGGCATCCCGTTCTCGGTGATGATCGAAGGCCTGACGCGCGGTCGCATCGAGGCGGAGCGTGATTTCGGTATCCGCTCGCAACTGATCATGTGCTTTGTGCGGGAACGCAGTGCGGAAAGCGCGATGGCCGTGTTCGAGATGGCCCTGCCGTACAAGCACCTGATCGTCGGGCTGGGGCTCGACTCCGATGAGAAGGACAACCCGCCCGAAAAGTTCGCCGAGATATTCCGGCGCGGCCGTGAAGAGGGCTTCCGGCTGACGATGCACTGCGACGTCGACCAGAAGAATACCCACGAGCATATCCGGCAGGCGATCGAAGAGATCGGCGTCGAGCGCATCGACCATGGCGCCAACCTGCTCGACCGACCCGAACTGATCGCCATGGCCGGGGAGCGCGGGCTGTTCTTCACCGTGTGCCCGTATGCGAACGAAATGATGCGCCCCGGAGAGCGGCAGTCGATCGCGCGGGGGATGCTGGACCGGGGTTTGCGGCTGACGCTCAACTTGGATGATCCGGCCTACATGGAAGGCAAGTACATCAACGAGAACATGCTGATGGTGCATGAACTTGCCGGTTTCGAACGGGAAGACCTGCTGACCGTGACGCGCAACGCCTTCGATGCCGCGTGGATCGACGAAGACCTGCGGCGCGAACTGCACGGCAAGCTCGATGCTTATGCGCTTGCCGCCAGCGGCTCGGGCGCCGTCTCCAGCGCCTGAGTCCAGCGGTTCCGGATCAGCCGATCATCGTCAGGTAGGCCGAAACCGTCACGATCGACAGCACGGTGGAAATCAGGATCACGCGCGCGGTGACGCCGGCTTCACGGCCATAGAACTCCGCGAGCATGAAAGGGCCGGTTCCGGTCGGCAGCATCGCGAGGAGCACGGCGGCATGGCGCGCGGGCGGGTCAAGCGGGAACAGCGTGACGGCCAGCACCCAGGCCAGCAACGGGTGGACCGCCAGCTTGAGCGTCACCAGCATCGCCGTCAGCGTACCGGCTCCCTTTGCCGCCTGACGCTTTTCTCCGAGGAAAAGGCCAAGGCCGACCAGCGCCGCCGGAGAGGCCGCGCCGCCCAGCAGTTTCAGGAAAACCTCGACAGGCTGAGGCACGGCCATGCCGGTGGTGGGAAAGAAGCAGGCCACCATGGGTGCCACGATGAGCGGGTTGGTCGCCAGCGACTTGCCGACTTTGGCAGCGACGCGCAGTGGATGGCTGCCGACGTGGAGGCGGATTTCGATCAGCACGATGGCGCCCGCGAACAGGACGCAGGCGACGACGATCGTGGAGATCAGCGTGAGCGTGTTGCTCCATGGGCCCAGCGCGGCGAGGAGCAAGGGAAAGCCGAGGAAGCCGGTGTTCGGATAGCTCGCGGCGAGCCCCAGCACGGGGCCATCGGCCTCGAAACCGGAGTGCCGGGCGTGAGCGGCAACCGTCAGCGTGAAGATCGCCATGGTGCTGAGGGTGAACACGGCCAGGAAATGGGGCTGCCACAATTCGTGCCAGCTGGATTTCGCGACGATATCGAACAGCAGCGCGGGCAGGGCGAGGTAGACGACGAAGCGGTTGAGTTCACTGGTGGCTTGCGGTCCCATGACGCCGATCCGCCTTGCCAGCCAGCCGGCGAAGATTAGCGAGAAAACGGGCAGCACGATCCCGAGGATCGCGGTCATGAGCACAAGGTCCGCAACATGACTGCAGGCGCTACTGTCGAGAAGCACGCTATGCGAGGATTAATCCGGCACCGTGCATGCGTTCTGCGCAACATCGCATGCAAAAGGGCGGCCCGGACAACCGGACCGCCCATAGCTCCGTACTCGGCACTCACGCAAAGGGACGGGAAACGCGAGCGCCGTTGCGGGCGGTTACGCCGCTGCGGTGGTATCCTCGCCGGTTTCCACGACGGTCAGCTTGCTGCCTCCGACCACGACCTTCTTAGGCTTCATCGCCTCGGGAACCTCGCGCACGAGGTCGATGACGAGCAGGCCGTCGGCAAGGTCTGCGCTATCGACACGCACGTAGTCGGCGAGTTCGAAGCGGCGTTCGAAACCGCGCTGGGCGATGCCGACGTGCAGCATTTCGCCATCGGTGGTCTCATCGGGCTTGTGGCCCTTCACGACCAGCAGGTTCGCCTGCGCGGTGATGTCGATGTCGGCCGGCTTGAATCCCGCCACCGCCAGGGTGATGCGGTAGGCATCCTGGCCGCGCCGTTCGATGTTGAAGGGGGGGTACTTGTCGCCCGAATTCGCGCGCGCCTGGTTCTCGATCATGTCGAACAGGCGGTCGAAGCCGACCATGGTGCGGCGATAGGGCGAAAAATCGATGCGGTTCATGACAAAAATCCTCCAATGAGCAATCTTCGTGTGGATGAGGCCCGCGATGCGGCGCCTCGTTCTGTGAGCCATCCCCTTGGCGGGCCATGACTCGCATTCCTAGATATGCTAGCCGCCCGACCTTTCAAGGCCTGACCCTCAATGAGCATCTGAATGGAGTTTGGCATGAGCCAGCCGAAGATTGAAATCTACACCAAGTGGGGCTGCCCCTACTGCGTCGCCGCCAAGTCGCTGCTCGACAAGAAGGGCGTCGCCTACGAGGAATACGACCTGACCATGGGCGGCCCGAAGCGCACCGAAATGCTGGAGCGCGTGCCCGGCGCCACCACGGTCCCGCAGATCCTGATCGACGACAAGCCCTTCGGCGGCTTCGACGACATCAATGCGCTCGACCGCGAGGGCAAGCTCGATCCGGTACTGGGGCTCTGACCGGATGATCCGCGCGGCGCTGTTCCAGATGACGACGGGCATCGACCCGCAGGCCAATGCGGCGGCGATCGTCGATGCCGTCGCTGCGGCACGTGCGGGCGGGGCGGCCATGCTGTTCACGCCCGAGATGTCCGGCCTGCTGGACAGGAAGCGCGAGCGCGCGCGCGAGGCGATCCGGAGCGAGGCGGACGATCCCGTTCTTGCGGCGGTGCGCGATGCGGCGCGGCGGGAAGGGATATGGGTGCATATCGGATCGCTCGCCATCGCGCGTGAAGACGGCAAGTGGGCCAACCGGGCTTTCGTGATCGACGACGCGGGGGAAATCCGCGCCCGCTACGACAAGATGCACATGTTCGACGTCGATCTTTCGACCGGCGAAAGCTGGCGCGAATCGAACGCTTACGTGGCCGGTGATGAGGTGGTCACGGTGGAAACGCCGCTCGGGCGTCTGGGGCTGGCGATTTGCTATGACGTGCGCTTCCCGGCCCTGTTCGAAGCGCTGGGCCGTGCGCACTGCGACGTGATCGCCATTCCCGCTGCCTTCACGGTGCCCACCGGCAAGGCGCACTGGCACCTCATGCAGCGCGCCCGCGCGGTCGAGGCCAGTGCTTACGTGCTCTCGGCCGCGCAATGCGGGCGGCATGACGATGGCCGCGAAACCTACGGCCATTCACTGGCGATCGACCCCTGGGGCGAGGTCCTGCTCGACATGGGCGGTGCGGATGACGGTGGCACCTCAGGCGTGGGTTTCGTCGATCTCGACGCGGCGCGCATCGCCGAAGTGCGCGGTCAGCTTCCAAGCCTTGCCAACCGTCGCACCATCGCCAAATAGCTGGTGTCATGATCGTTTTCGACCTGGAATGCCGCGAGGCACAGCATCGATTCGAGGGCTGGTTCAAGTCCTCGGACGACTATGCACGCCAGCAGGAACGTGGCCTGGTGGCGTGTCCGCATTGCGGTTCCGGCGAGGTGGCGAAGGCGGTTCAGGCGCCGCGTCTCGCGCGTAAGGGTAACCAGTTGCCGCAAGTAGCGCCGAGTCCTGCTCCGGCACGCGCCAAGGCGCCGCCGCCGAGTGCGCCCGTCGCCAATGCTCCACTGCCGCCGCAGGCCGCCGAACTGATGCAGGCTCTGGCGACGATGCAGGCCGAGGCGCTGAAATCCTCGCGCTATGTCGGGGAGAGCTTCGCCAAGGATGCACGGGCCATGCATTACGGCGAGCGTGAGGTCGAGACCATCCACGGGCAGGCCAGCCCCGCCGAGGCGAAGGAACTGATCGAGGAAGGAATCGGCCTCATGCCGCTGCCGTTCCCGGTTGTCCCGCCCGAGCAGGCGAACTGATTGCCAAGCTGCCATGCAGCCGCTAGGACGCCTCGGCACGCGCCCGTAGCTCAGCAGGATAGAGCATCAGATTCCTAATCTGGGGGCCACAGGTTCGAATCCTGTCGGGCGCACCATTTCACGATCGATACGTCCATTTATGCGTTGACGTCCTATAGCGTGATCGACTTCAGCTGTATCATCGTCATTCCCGCGAAGGCGGGAATCCATCTCCTGATGGTGACTGTTGCAAGGACATCAGTTGGGTCCCCGTTTTCGCGGGGATGACGAACGGTTTTTCAGTCAAATGCGATCACACCCTAGCCCCGCGGCTTGCTGAACCAGAACGGAGGCATCGCGCGTTTGCGTGGCCAGATTTCGTCGAGCGTATCGCTCTCGTAGAGGCGTCCGTTCTTCATGACCTGCCGGATCGACAGCGTGTTCGCGATGCCATCCAGCGGGTTGCGGTCCAGAATGACGAGGTCGGCATATTTGCCCGGCTCGAGGCTGCCGAAGTCGGCGTCCCGTCCGATCGCGCGGGCACCGTCGATCGTCGCGGCGCGCAGCACTTCCAGCGGCGTCATCCCGCCCATGGCATAAGCCTGCATTTCCCAGTGAGTGCCGAGGCCCGGGACTTCGCCATGCGCGCCGAGGCCGAGCAGGCCGCCCATGTGCGTAAAGCGGGCGGCGCTCTTCGCCACATCGGGGAACAGGTACTCGCCCGGATCGCGCCACTCGCGCTGCCAGAATTTCTGGTCGCGGAACCAGTCCGGGGCGAACCGGGCATACTTCGCATCGCCGTGCGGAGCGTCGCGCGCGATGAAGTAGTTCTGCCCCGGAACGCCGCCATGGGTGATCTGCAGGGTCAGCGTATAGCTCGTGCCGCTGCGGGCGAGGAGTTGCAGCACATCGTCATGCAGTGTGGCGGGAGGGATGCTGTGCTCATTGCCTGAAAAGCCGTCGATGATGTGGGTGATGTCCAGCTTGCGGGACAGCGCGCCCTCGGTCGTGGGGTTGAGGCCCAGTTCCCGCGCGGCCTCGACCACCCATTGCCGGGTGCGGCGGTTGCCGGTGCGGTACTGCTTGATGTTGCCGAGGCGGTAATCGTCCCGGTAGCGGGAGAGGACCGCCTTCACTTCGGCCTTCGAGCGGAAGTCGTTGAAGGAAAAGACGGCCGGTCCCGTCGTCATGATGCGCGAGCCGATCATCTGGCCGCTGTCCACCAGGTCCTCGTAAGCCAGCATGTCGATGCTGAGCGAGGAGGGATCGAAGGCCAGCGTCACGCCGTAGGCCAGGTTCGCCGCCGGTCCCCAGTTGTGCATGTCGAGTACGTCGCGGCGGATGTCGGCGACGTGGTCGTGGATGTCGATGAAGCCGGGGACGATCGTTGCGCCTGCCAACTCACGGATCGCGGCATCGGCGGGCACGGGAAAGCTGCCTCGGGGGCCAATGGCGCGGATGTGATCGTCCATGATCAGGATATCGGCGTCAGGGATGACCTCGTCGCCCTTCATGGTGATCGCCCGGGCACCGCGCAGCAGCAGGGTGCCTTGCGGCGTATCGCGCGGAACGGTGACGACGAGCGGCCGCGCCGCGCCGCCGACGTCCGCCGCGCGGGGCGGTGTGCCCGCATCATCGAGCCTGACGCCGGAGAGGGCGCGGCGGTGCAGGGTCGACCCCACAGACCACCATATCGTCCGGCCGTCCTGCGACCATCCGAAGAAGTCGGCACCGACGTCGGTGATGCGGCGGTGCCTGACGGCGGGCGCGGTCAGGTTCACCGTCTCGCCGGCCTTGTCGGGCATGGTGAAGAGATGCAGTTGCTGTGCGATATGGGCGAGCGCCCAGCGCCCGTCGGGGCTGATCCTCAGATCGTCGGCGGACGCGAGGCCTTGCGCGAAATACCAGTTCGGCCCGGCAGCTTGTACGGCAAGGTGGTCGCTAGCACGCCCCCGCCACTTCACGGCATGGACGCCGTCGCTCTCGTTCAGGTAGACTGTGTCCGGCAGCGGCCCGAAATGCGGCGTGCCGCCGATCCGGCCGCTCAGCACGACCTGCTCGCCGTCGCTGTCGCCGTCGTCATCCCCACCTCTGCCCAGCCGCACGAGGTCGGCGCTGCGCAACTGGCCGAATTCGACATAGCTGTTCAGCCGGTCCGCCTGAGGCGATCTGATGACGAGGACCGACGCGCCGTCAGGCGTGAACACGGGGTGCGTGTAGAACGCGGGGGTATCGGTCAGGCGCCGGGCAGGCCCACCGTCCAGCGGCTTCTCCCACACGAAGCCGCCGTCCTGCGCCGTCCAGGTGACATAGAGCAACCGCTTGCCGTCGGGCGACCAGCTGGGATGGAACTGCGGCGTCTCGTCGGCGTCGATGCGCTGCGGGCGTGCGCTGCCCTCGACCGGGGCTGTGTAGAGATGGCCCAGCGCGGAGAAGGCGACCGTCCTTCCATCGGGCGAGAGAGCGGGCGTCTGCATTAGCCGCGCGCGGACAGGGCCGGTCTCCTGCCGGATCGGACGGCGGGTGAGGGGGGCGAGGTCCATGTCGATGCGAGCGGTGAACGGGATGGCCGTCGCCGTGCCGCTGGCGATATCGATGCGGCTGATACCGCCGCCCATGTTCAGTACCAGCACCTTGTCGTCGGGCGTGAAGGCGAAGTGGGGGATGATGTCGCTCCAGGCCGATGCCTGAAGTTCGTCGTGATCGATCCGGATCAGTTCGCGGTCCATGCCGCTGCCGAGATCGCGAACGTGGAGGAACGTCCTGCCCACCCGGCGCATGCCGTAGGCCAGCGTGCGTCCGTCATGCGAGAGGACGGGGCGAAAGGCGCTCGACTGGACGGGGCCGAGCCGAATGTCGCCGATTGCCTTGACGATCGTATCGTCGATGCCGGTCGCGAGGTCGCGGCGGGCGATCTGCCATTCGGCAAGGGTGTCGAAGTCCGGCGATCCCTTGAGCCTGGCGTAATAGAGCAAGCGGCCGTCCGCGCTCGGCATGAGTCCGAGGCTGTTGATCTTGTCCTCTGTCTGGCCAGCATCCGGCCAGTTCGGCAGCGCCGCGGTGCCGAACCTGTCGCTGCCGTCGGCGGCGAAGAGCCAGCCTTCGTAGGCATTGCGGTCCGGCCAGAAGCGGCTGACCCAGGCCGTCTTCCCGTCGCTGGACCAGACGGGGGATACGAATATCGGATCGTCGTCGTAGAAGCTGAGCTGCCGGGCATCACCGCCATCGGCATCCATGACCCACAGGTTCTCGGCTCCCGATCGATCCGAGAGGAACAGGATGCGCCTGCCGTCGGGCGAGAAGGCGGGCTGGCTGTCATAGGCCATACCCCGGCTGATCGGCCTAGCCTCTCCGCCCTTGGCGTCCATGACGTAGATGTCGCCAAGCATATCCAGCACGATGGTCCGCCCGTCCGGAGACAGGTCGATCGAGGCAGCCGTCAGTTCGCTCGTGTCGAAGCGGATCTTGCGGTCGGGCTTGAGCGGCAGCGTTTGTCCGGCCTTGGCCGGGGTGCGCGGCAGGGTTCCGGAGGGACCTTCGGCTGCTGCCCCGCCCGTGGGTGACAACAGGGGCAGCGGTGGCTCGCCGAGTTCCTGCGGACCATGCGCCTGCAGCGGTGTAGTTCCCGTGGCCAGAGCCAGCAGGACGGCATGCGCGATCAGCCGTCGTACCGATATGTCGCGCATGCAGTTCCCGTCATTCAGGTCAGAAGGTCTTGGTAACCGTGCCGATTACCTGACGTCCAGCCCCATAAGTACAGCCCGCCGGGCCCGAGCAGCGCGCGACGTAGAGCTTGTTGAAGATATTCGATCCGTTGACCGCGATGCGCCAGCCCGGAATATCGTAATGGACGATCGCATCGAACAGCGTGGACGCCTCTCCGTAGTAGACCACGGGATTGAACGGGCCGGGCAGGCTGCCCGCGCTGTCGCTGGTGTAGCGCCCGCCGAAGCCGAAGCCCAGACCGCCCAGAGAGCCCTTCTGGATGGTATAGTCCACGAACAGCGACAACTTGTGCTTGGGGGTCACGGGCAGCGGCGCGCCGATTTCTGCAGCAACGTTGCTCTTTTTGACCTCGCTGTCGTTGTAGCTGTAGGCGCCGTTGATCGAGAGCTGGTCGCGCAGGCGGGCGACGAATTCCAGTTCCGCGCCCTTGACCTCGACTTCGCCGGACTGCGTGCCGAAGACCGGGGACACCGACGGTGCCGTCGCCACCACGTTGGTCTGGTTGATCTTGAACACCGTCGCCGTCACCAGCAGCTTGATGCCTTCGCCAAGGCCGCGCGCGTCGTACTTGACGCCGCCTTCCCACTGCTTGCCCGCGCTCGGCTTGTACGGGGCCAGGGTGACGCCGTCGGTGCCGACGACCGGCTCGAACGAGGTCGCGTAGCTGACGTAAGGCGCGAAGCCGCTGTCGGTGACGTAGTTGGCGCCCGCGCGCCAGGTGAACTTCTTCTGCCTCTGTTTGGTGAGCGGGGTATCGACGTCCGCTGCGGCGAAGGGCGTCATGTAGCTCATGCGGACCCAGTCGTACCGGCCGCTGACCGTCAGGTACAGGTTGCCGATCGCGGCATGGTCCTGAAGATAGATGCCGGTTTGCTTGCGCCACTGCGTGTTGAAGCGCGTCGCATAGCCGGGGCGAAGCTGCGCGTCTGTGTAGGTGGTGTAGACCGGGTCGAACAGGTCCACCGTGCCGATCCCGTAATTGAAGGTATAGGCGGAATCGTTGAAGGTGCGGCGATAGTCGACTCCGGCGATCAGGTTGTGCTCGATCGGACCGGTTCCCAGCGTCGCGTCGAACCGGTTGTCGGTGGCGAAGCTGGTGACGTGTTCCTTGTAGGTGAAGTTCGACTGCAGGACCGTGCGATAATCGTCTGGAATACCGTCGAAATTGTTGTCGATCAGACCGCCGCTGCCGTAGATCTGGGTGGGCGTATCTTCGTTATAGCGGCTCCACTTGGTGTTGGAATGGAAGCTGACGCTGCCGAAGTCGTGACTGAAATCCCAGCCCGCGCCCCATTGCCTGCGCTTGTAGAGGTTGTTCGGATCGCCGACGTTGGCGCGGTGCGAAATCTTGCCCAGCGGATTGTCGAGCAGGGTGCCGTAGACCGGCATGAAGCCGTTGGTGTCGCCGCGCACAGTGTCGTACTGATAGTAGCCGAGCAGGGTCAGCTTCGTGTCCGGACCCAGCTTGAGCGTCGCGGTCGGCGCGGCGAGCAGGCGCTCGGCGTGGACGAGGTCGCGTTCGGCATCGCGATTGCGATAGAGGGCGGTGAAGCGCACGTCGAGCATGTCGCTGACCGGCCCGGTCATGGTTCCGGCGATCTGCTTGTAGTCGTCGGTGCCGTACTTCACGCCGATCTCGCCGCCGAATTCGCTGCTGGCGCGCCGGCTGGTCTCGTTGGTAAGGCCACCCGGCGGCGACGAGCCGTAGAGCACCGAAGCAGGCCCCTTGAGCACGTCGAGCGACTGGAAGGCGTAGAGATCGACGCCCACGCTGGAGATCGAGGTGGAGTTCGGCGTCGCCAGCCCGTCCATGTATTCCTTGGGCGTGAAACCGCGCACGGTCAGGAAGTCGAAGCGCAAATCGGGGCCGTAGCTCTCGCCGAAGACGCCTGCGGTATAGCGCACGGCCTGCTGGGCATCGACGAAGTTGAGCAGGTCGATCTGGTCGCGGGTGATGACGGACACCGACTGCGGCGTCTCGATCAGCGGGATGTTCGCCTTGGAGGCCGTGTTGGTGCCTTCCGGCACATAGTGCGGCGCGGTGACGATGATGGCGTTCTCGCCGTCGATCGTCGTGCGGCTGGTGTCGAGGGTGGCCTCGGCGGTCGCGTCCTGCGCGAAGGCGGTGGTCGGCAGCAGCGTCAGCGCGGCGCCGCATAGCAAGGCTTTCCGGACGGCGCTGCGCTCGGCGTGGCTGGAAACGAACCTCATATCTTTATCCCCCTCTGGATATGCCTGCCGCACCGCCCTGGCTCGGTACGCACCAGCCAGCCCGTCGCTTTGGCGTTCGGGCGGCATGGTGTTGCGCTCAAATCATCGCACGCATCATAAAATGACTCTTAGCGAAATTCCGCTGCGTTTAGACGGTCGGATGAGAAAGCTCCGCGACTGCGACACAATTGCAACAGCGATCGTTGCGCGCGCAATCCCGCTGTGTGATGTGTCCGGGTGAGGAGTATGGGCGCGGCGTCCGTGATCGATCACCTCGATCCCAGTATCCGGACGTTCCAGCGCCAGACTTCGGCCGCCATGCCGACGGGGGCGAACGCCGCGCCGTCGCCGAAAAGGTACGTAGGCCAAGCAAACGCGCGGGCCTGGGTGATCGCGCGTCAAGCACCGGGCCGGCGGTCGCCTCCTTGCGAAGGCGACCGCCGGCTTGCGGTCAGGCCGCCGCGTCGAGCGACGCGCTGTCGATCACGAAGCGATAGCGCACGTCGCTGCGCATCATGCGCTCGTAGGCGTCCTCGATCTGCTGGATGTCGATCATCTCGACGTCTGAGACGATGCCGTGCTCGGCGCAGAAATCGAGCATTTCCTGCGTCTCGGCAATGCCGCCGATCAGCGAGCCCGCGATCGTCTTGCGGCCGAAGATCATGCCGCCGACATTGGGCGAGGGGTGCGGATGCTCGGGCACGCCCAGCATGACCAGCGCGCCGTCGCGCTTGAGCAGGCCGATATAGGTGTCGAGGTCGTGGCTCGCCGCGACCGAGTCGATGATCAGGTCGAACGTGCCGGTGTGCGCAGCCATTTCCTCGGCCTCGCGGCTGACCACCGCGCTGTCGGCGCCGAGGTCGATCGCGTCCTTGCGCTTGGCGGGCGTCGAGGTGAAGGCGACGACTTCGGCCCCCATGGCATGCGCGATCTTGATCGCCATATGGCCGAGACCGCCGATGCCGACGACGCCGACCTTCTTGCCCGGACCGGCGTTCCAGTGACGCAGCGGCGAGTACGTGGTGATGCCCGCGCAGAGCAGCGGCGCCACGGCGGCAAGCTGCTCCGCCGGGTGGCTGATCGAAAGGACGAAGCCTTCATCGACGACGATCCCGCGCGAATAGCCGCCCATGGTGTGGCCGGGCGCATCCGCCGTCTTGCCGTTGTAGGTGCCGACGAAGCCGTTCTCGCAATACTGTTCGAGATCGTCATGGCACGAACCGCAGTGGCCGCAGCTGTCGACCATGCAGCCGACGCCGACGGTGTCGCCGACCTTGAAGCGGCTGACTTCGCCGCCCACCGCGCTGACGGTGCCGACGATCTCGTGACCGGGAACGCAGGGGAAAAGGGTGCCGCCCCACTCGCTGCGCACGGTGTGCAGGTCCGAGTGGCACACGCCGCAATAGCTGATGTCGATCGCGACGTCGCGCGGGCCCGGCTCGCGCCGTTCGATGGTCATGGCTTCGAGGGGCTTGTCGCCGGCATGTGCGCCATAGGCGTTGACTTGCATGGAATGTCCTTGCTGTCGGAGGAAAATGGAAACTGGATCGGCACACGTGCCGCAAGTGCGAGATAGGCGCTTATCGCGCCAGCGATTAGTGTGGGATTTCTTCACGTCGCGATGAGTGGTGCTCACTATGGCGCGACAACTTCACCCCCACCCCGTCATTGCGAGCGCAGCGAAGCAATCCAGGGCGGTTTAAAGCTGCCCTGGATTGCTTCGCTGCGCTCGCAATGACGAAGGGTGGCGGGCGGGATTGCGCAGGCCCCGGTCGCTCGACAGGATAGCCCTCTCGCGATCGCGGCGATTCTTTGTCGGCGCGACCGTGCAAGACACCAAGTTCAGGGGCTTCATCACGATGCGCTTTTCGATCCCGGTCCTGCTTTCCCTCGGCGCCAGCCTGCTCGCATCGAGTACCGCGCAGGCGAAAGGCCATCCCGAGGCGGAAGCGCAAGTGCTTGACCTGTCGAAGCGCGCCATCGCTCTTCGCTCGGTGCAGGGGCCGGGCAACAAGACCGGCGAAGTCGCGGCGCTGTTCCGCGATGCGCTGCTGAAAGCCGGGTGGACCGCCAGCGACATCGAGATCGTGCCGCTCGGCGACACCGCCTACCTGATCGCGACGTGGAAGGGCAGCGACCCCGGCCTCAAGCCCCTCGTCATTTCCGCGCACATGGACGTGGTCGAGGCGAAACCGGAGGATTGGGAGCGCGATCCCTTCACCCCGGTGGTGGAGAACGGCTATCTCTTCGGGCGCGGCGCCAGCGACACCAAGTTCGAGGCGGCGCTGGCGCTGTCCTCGGTGATCGAACTGCGGCGCGAAGGGTTCCGGCCGAAACGCAGCATCGTCATCGCCTATTCGGGCGACGAGGAGACGACCATGGATACCTCCAAGGTCATCGCCGAGCGGCTGAAGGGCGCGGAACTGGTGCTCAACGTCGACGGCTCCTCGGGCACGCTGTCGGAGGCGGGCAAGCCGCTCTACTGGAGCTGGCAGGGGGCCGAGAAGACTTACGTGGACTACAAGGTCGAGGTGACGAACCCCGGCGGTCACAGCTCCGCGCCCCGGCCCGATAACGCGATCGTGCAACTGGCGCAGGCGATGGAGCGGATCGGCGCCTATCGCTTCAAGCCCGAACTCAACGACGTGACGCGCCAGTACTGGACCGGCGCCACGAAGATCGAGCCCGACCCCAAGCTCGCGGCGGCAATGAAGGCCTTCGTTGCCAATCCGAACGATCCGGCAGCGTTGCAGGTGCTGCGCGCCAATCCCGCGACGGTCGGGCGCGTGTCGACGACTTGCGTGCCGACGATGATCTCGGGCGGCCATGCCCAGAACGCGCTGCCGCAGAGCGCGACGGCCAACATCAACTGCCGTATCTTCCCCGGCCACACCCGGCCCGAGATAATGGCGGAACTGGAGAAGGTGGCGGCGATGCCCGCGGCGAAGTTCACCGACGTGACCGGCGACGATTCGGTCGAGGCGCCCGCATCGCCGGTGCGGCCGGACTTCGTGGCGGCAGTGGGCAAGGCGGTAAAGGCGGCCTGGGGGCCGGTGCCGATCATCCCCTCGCAGTCCTCGGGTGCTTCGGACTCGATGTGGTATCGCGCGCTCGGCGTGCCGAGCTATGGCGCCAGCGCCTCGATGATCCGGGACTCCGACGAATTCGCCCATGGCCTCAACGAGCGCATCGGCCTGCTGAACATCGCGCCGGGCGTGGTCTACTACACCACCTTGCTGACGGACCTCGCGGGCAAGTGAGGGCGGCGGCGCTCGCTGCGGCTCTGGCTCTTGCGGGGCTGGCTGCTCCGGCGAGCGCGGCGTCGGTCTATGTCAGGGCAGGGCGCTTGCTCGACGTGGAGAGCGGCACTGCCAGCACCGGGCAATGCGTGCTGGTTGAGGGCGAGCGGGTGGCGAGGGTCGAGCCTTGCGCCGTGCCGCCGCCGGGTGCCGAAACGCTCGACTGGTCGGCCTATACGGTGCTGCCGGGGCTGATCGATCTCCACACGCACCTCGCCGATACCGGGCAGAGCGCCGACGTCGCCGCGCCGCTCAAGACTTCGCCGCAACTGACGGCGCTGATCGGCGCGCACAACGCGAAAGTGACGCTGGAGGCGGGCTTCACCACGGTGCGCGATGTCGGCACCTATCGCGGGCTGACTGACGTGGCCTTGCGTGATGCCATCGCGCAGGGGCTGGTGCCGGGGCCGCGCATGTTCGTCGCGGGGGCCTACATCACGTCGCCGGGCGGCGGCGGCGAACTCAACGGCATCGTGCCCAACGACCAGCTTCCCGCCGACATGCGCCTCGGCGTCGTCCACAATGCCGGTGAAGCGCGCGAGAAGGCGCAGTACCTGTTCGATCACGGCGCCGACTTCATCAAGATGATCGCCACCGGCGCGGTCCTCGCGATCGGCACCGAGCCGGGGCAGATCGAATTGAGCGACGACGAGATGCGCGCCGTCGTGGACGTCGCGAAGGCGCACGGCAGCTACGCGACCGCCCATGCCCACGGCGCGGCGGGCATCAAGGCGGCGATCCGCTCCGGCGTACACAGCATCGAACACGCCAGCCTCATCGACGATGAGGGCCTCGCCATGGCGAAGAAGGCGGGCGTCTGGCTGGTCATGGACATCTACGACGGCGACTGGATCGACGAGCAGGGTACGCGCGAAGGCTGGCCGCAGGAATACTTGCGCAAGAACCGCGAGACGACGCAGCAGCAACGCGACGGCTTCGCCAAGGCAGTGAAGCGGGGTGTGAAGCTAGGCTTTGGCACCGACGCGGGTGTCTATCCGCACGGGCTGAATGCGCGGCAGTTCGCGTACATGGTCCGCTACGGGATGACCCCGGCGCAGGCGATCCGGGCCGCTACGATCGATGCCGCCGCGCTGATCGGGCATGAGAAGGAACTGGGCTCGATCGCGCCGGGCAAGTTCGCCGACATGATCGCAGTGGAAGGTGATCCGCTGTCCGATGTGCGTGTGCTGGAGCAGGTCGTCCACGTGATGAAGGCCGGTGCGGTAGCGAAGTAGTCCGATGGTCGAGGTGCGTTAGGGTATCTTTAGGTGCCGTTGAGTGCCGTTATGTAGCCGGGAGGTCCGCATGGTCGCAGCAATGTTTTCACGCAGGCAAGCGGCGGCCGGGCTGGCGGTCCTGCCGCTGGTCCCGGCAACCGTCCGCGCGGCGCCCTCGCGGCTCGACAGGGTGATGGTGCAGGGGCGTCCGCAGGATACGGCCTCGCTCTACAAGGTGCGCAACATATTGCCTGCGCTGGATAAACTTGGCGGCCTGCGGCGAATGCGATGCCGGGAGCCCTACAGCGGGACGCCCGGATGGAACACGTACATCGGTCTCGCGCGGGCGGGCGTGACGTTCTGCTTCACCCTCTCCGGCCGGGAAATCGCAAAGTCGATCGCCGATCTCAAGGCTTTCGCCGCTCAGGCTCCCGGTGCGATCTGGGCCATCGAATTCCCGAACGAGCCCGATCTGAATCCTGTAACCTACAACGGCGTTCGCGATCCGCGTCTAGGATTTAGAACCGGAAATGCTCCGGCATTTATTTCGTATATCAAAGACTTCTCGGCAGAATTTAAAGCAGAATCAAGACTGAAAACGATTCCCCTCATCGCCAGCAACGACTTCATGCAGGCAGACCAGGGGCCTTTCACGACTTACGGCAACGCCCATATCTACCCCAGCCCCACAACCGTGGTAGCGGACCGCCTGAAGGGCTTCGGCAAGAAGATAGAGGCAGGTCGCCATACACAAGGCGTGATCACCGAATGGGGCAGAACCACGGGTGGAAGCGCGAAAAACGTTACTTCTCCGCCGGTTTCGCTGGACCAGCAGGCCAGCCTGCTCGCCTCCGATGTTGAGGCTGCGCTCGCCCAGCCCTTCATCCGCGCGATCAGCCTTTACGAACTGTTTTGCTGGGCCGGACCCGGCGAGATGAACAACTTCGGCCTGTTCAACGCCGACCTGACTCCGCGCCCCGCTGTCGCCGCGATCCTGGCCGTAATCGGCTGAAAATTAGCGAAAACGTCGGTACATCCCACCGAAACCCAGCGCCATTCCGCGACTGTCGGCAATGACCTCATGCGCGCAATTATGCCCCGGAGCCCCGGTCACGCCGCCGCCGGGATGTGTTCCCGCGCCGCACATGTAGAGCCCCTTGATCGGCCCCCGATACGCGCCATGCCCCAGCACCGGCCGCGCCGACCACATCTGGTCGAGCGTCAGATTCCCGTGCATGATGTCTCCGCCGACCAGCCCGAATTTGCGCTCCAGCCCCTTGGGACTGAGCACCTGTCGTCCCAGGATCGAGGCGCGGAAGCCCGGTGCATGCGCCTCCACCGTGTCGATAATGGCATCGGCGGCCTTGTCCTCCTCCATGTCCCAGTCGCGTCCATCGGGTAGTTCGGGCGCGAATTGCTGGCAGAACAGGCTGGCGACATGCTGGCCCGGAGGGGCGAGGCTGTCGTCCACGGTAGAGGGGATCAGCATCTCGACGATAGGCTTGCGCGACCAGCCGAACTGCTTGGCGTCGATGAAGGCGCGGTCCATGTAATCGAGGGTCGGGGCGATGATGATGCCGGACTGATGATGCTCGCCGGGCTCGGGAAGGCAAGTGAAGCGGGGTAGTTCCGAAAGCGCCACATTCATCCGGAACGTGCCGCTTCCCGCCTTGAAGCCCTTCATCCGCCTCCGGAAGTCGGCATCGAGGTCGGTGGGCGCGATCATCCGGTCGTAGAGCAGCTTCGGCCCGACATTGGCGATCACGCGGGGTGCGGCGATCTCCTCACCGCTTTCCAGGCGCACGCCCGCGACTTTGCCGCCATCGACCATGACCTGAGAAACCGGCGCTTCCAGACTGATTTCGACACCGAGGTCGCGGCAGACTTTGGCCATGATCTGCGTGATCGCGCCCATGCCACCGACGGAGTGACCCCAGGCGCCTTTCTTGCCGTTCACCTCGCCGAAGACATGGTGCAGCAGGACGTAGGCGCTGCCGGGCGTGTCAGGCGAGGCATAGTTGCCGACCACCGCGTCGAAGCCGAACGCGGCCTTCACGGCCTCGCTCTCGAACCAGCCGTCCAGCAGGCTGCGGGCCGACTTGGTGAACAGGTCGAGCACGTCGCGCTGGGCTTCCATGGACAGGCCAGCCAGCTTGCGCCCCTGCAGGGCCGCATCGACCAGCGCGCGCCAACCACCGCCTGCCTCGGGCGGGGTCCTAAGAGCGAGGTCGCGCAGCACCTCGGCGACGCCTTCAAGGGCATCGTAATAGGCCGGGAGAACATCGGCGTCGTGCGCGGAGAAACGGCGGAACTCCGTCTGTGTGCGCTCCAGTCCGCCGCCGAGCTTGAGGTAGCCGCCATCCTCTTGCGGCAGGAGATTGCTTATGGGCCGCTCGATCACGCGGTAGCCGTGGTCGGCAAGGCGCATGTCGGCGATGACCTTGGGCTGCAGCAGGCTGACCGTGTAGCTGGCGACCGAGTTGCGAAAACCGGGGTGGAACTCCTCCGTCACCGCCGTCCCGCCGACGATGTCCCGCCGCTCCAGAATGCGCACCTTTAGCCCTGCGCGGGCGAGATAGAAGGCGCAGGTCAGGCCGTTATGGCCGCCGCCGATGATGAGTGCGTCGTAACGGTCGGTCATGCGGTCCTGCTCCAGCCGGGGGCGGGGGAATGTTCGAAGCGGGCAGCGGGAATGATCTCCCGCATACGCTTGCAGAAGTGGCGCAGGCAGACCTCCTTGTCGGAGAGCGGCCCGATCGAGAAACTGCGCGACGCCATGCCCGCCTGCACGCGGGTGATGAGCGCGGTATCCTCTGCGTTCACCTCGCGATTGATGCGCCAGTTGAGGTAGCGCGCCGCCTTCATTTCGCGCCGGTGATCATCGAGGACATAGCTGATCTCGCGGATAATGCTGGTGGTCGGGCTGACCGGAAGCCATTGCATGAAATCGACCTGATCGGGATAGACGTCGAAGGCGACGTTCGGCCACAGCTTGAAATAGAGCCAGTGACGCTGCCGTTCCGGCGGCAGGTGCGGCACCGGCGGGAGCAGGCGCTGGTACATCCGCTCCGACCAGTTGGCGGAGGGCATGTCCATCAGGTCGCCCCACATGCGATCGACGTTTGCCTCAGCCTCTACGCCATAGCTGCGACCGAACAGCCGTGTGAGGCCCGGATGGGCGACCGGGATGTGCAGCCCGTCGGAATAGTTGTCGCCTATGTTCTTCCAGTTCACATCGCGAGGGCGCAAGGTCACGCGGCCGAGCGCCTTCAATTCGCGGAAGCGATAGGGTGCCACCATCTGCTCGTAAGGCGCCATCATCCGGGCCACCGATGGGCCGCCGTCATTCACCAGCCGCACGAAGACGAAACTACTCCAGACCTCGATCTCGACCGGTGCAAGCCCGTGCCCGGCCTTGTCGAAAGCACGGTAGCTGGCGCTGTCCGGCACGCCGGTCAGGCGACCGTCGAGGTCGTAAGTCCAGGCGTGGTAGGGGCACACCAACTTCTTCGCGCAGCCGTTCGAACCATCGACGATGCGCGAACCGCGGTGTCGGCACACGTTGGTGAAGGCTCTCAGGGCATCGTCCCTGCCGCGCACCACGACCACGCTCTCGCCGATATAGTCGAGCGTGTGCCAGTCGCCGGGGTTGGGGATGTCGCTTTCGTGGCAGACGATCTGCCAACTGGGCGCGAACACGCGCTCCTTTTCCGCCTCGAAGAATTCGGCGTCGGAGTAAGTCCACGCGGGCAGGCTCCAGCCTTCCAGCGGATCGGTCATGGGGGCGTCGGCGACTTGCGTTGCCATGGCGGGCTCCTTGCTATACGATCGTATAACAAGCATATGGCCCAGCATCAATCCTTCACGCGGGAGCATCCCGACGAACGCCGCCAGAGCCTGGTGGAGGCTACCGCCAGGTGCCTTGCACGACATGGCGTAGCCGGGACGTCGGTAAGGGCGATCTGCGCCGAGGCGGGTGTCTCGCCGGGGTTGCTGCGCCATTACTTCGCAGGCGTGACCGATGCGATCGCACAGGCCTATCGTTGGACCGGCGGCCGCGTAGAGCAAGCGCTGGCGGATGCGGTGGCCGCCGCGGGCGAGGAGCCCCGCGCGCGACTTCTGGCCTATCTGTCGGCCAGTTTCCGGCCGCGGATCGCCGATCCGGCCCTGCTCGCGACATGGCTTGCGTTCTGGAGCATGACCCCGGTGAATGACGGGATCGGCCAGCTACATCAGCAGATATACGGTCAGTTCAGGACGGGTATCGAGGAGCTTATCCTCGCAGTGAATCCCGCCATGGGCGATGCCCGATTGCCTGCGATCGCCCTGACTGCGCTGATCGATGGCCTGTGGTTGGAACTTAGCCTGGGCAAGGCGCCGTTTACGCCTGACGAAGCAGAAGGGCTCGTCGAAAAGTGGCTCGATGCGCTGCTTTAGGTTTCGCGGCGGGTCCAGAGCCAGATCGGCAGGCCCAAGGCCATGAGGATGAAGCTCATCCCGCTCGCGCCGATGCCTGCGCCCCACAAGGCCCACAGCGCGTAGAGCGTGCCCAGAGCGGCGAACGGACGACAGACCCGCAGTTTCCACGCGGCCAGTGCGCAGGCGAGGTAAAGCCAGAGGGTCGCCGAAGTGGACAGCAGCAGCAGGTATTCGAACAGGCCGCGCATGGAGCGCAATCCGTTCATGATCACGAAAAGCGTCGTGATTCCGGTCGATACCACAAGCGCGCGGCGGGGCGTTCCCTCGCCATCGGTGGAGGCAAACCACCGGGGAAGTAGTCCCCGAACTGCCATGTCGCGTGACAGTTCGGCTTCGAGCAGGGTCCAGCCATTCAGGGCTCCGACGCAGCTGACCACGGCGAAGAGCGTGACCATGGCGGCCGCCGATCCGTTCCAGTAGCGCGCGACGAACGTGGCGAACGGCGCAGGGGACGCGGCCGCGATGCTCATCGGCAAGAGCATCGCGATGGCGGAGCAGACGATAAGGTACAGCAATCCGGTTAGTCCCGTTCCCCATAGCGTGGCGCGGGCAATGTTCACTTGCGGATTGCGTACCCGCGCCGCGACGATGCTGGCGGATTCGAACCCCAGTAAAGCCCACAAGGTGAGCGTCGCCGACGCATTTATGGATCCCGGTGTGATCGGCACGGCATCGAGCGGCATGACCTGGGCTTCACCGTTGAACAGCAGCCTTGCCGCTATGACGATCACGACGAGCAGCGGCACGATCTTGATGGCTAGGGTCGCGATCTGAAAACCGCCGGCCGACCGCAAGCCGCGCAAGTTGATGAGAGCGGTCAGCCACAAGAGGACGATTGCCGCCAACGCAGGTCCGAATGGGGCGGCTGACAGGGCTGGAAGTACGCTCGACATATAACTGACTGCGGCTACGGCGATCGTCGCAACCGCAGTCCAGATAGAGACGAGGTAGATCCAGCTGACGAAGAAACCCGTCATCTGACCGAATGCGACGGACACGAAGCCGGCTGGACTTCCCGCGCCGGGTTCGGCCTTGGTCAATCCGGTGAGTACGTAAGCTAGGACCAGGACGCCTGCGGTCGTCACGATCCATCCAGCGACCGCGTTCCAGCCAAGCGGGGCGAGACTGGCCGGCAGGAGAAAGACGCCGGAACCGATCATGTTGCCCATGACCAGAGCCATCGCGGCAAGGAGCCCGAGATGCTCCTTGCCGAGGCCGGTGCCATCGCTGGCGGTGCTCACTCCCGCGGGCGGACCGGTATCGTCTCCTGCGACGTCCAAGCGATCAGAAGTCCCGTCCGATCTTCAGCCCGATCACGCGTGGCCGGATCACATAGTCGTAGAACACGCCGCCCGTACCGGTCTGCCCCAAGGGATCGCCACAGGTGGTTTCAAGGCATTGGACGGAGCTGTTGATCACCCCGTTGCTGTCGAACATGTTGTTTGCATAAATATCAAAGCGCCAGATATCATTCTTTATACCGATACTGAAGTCTGCGGTGGTGTAGGCGGCGAATTCGCCCTTGATGGCGTTCTCTGCATTGCGCAGATCGCTGCGTCGCTTGCCGATGTAATTGACTGCGCCCTGGATATGACCGGTCCATTCGCCGATCGGGAATTCGTAGCGAGCCAGGGCATTGCCCTTGAAGCGCGCGGTGATCGGCAGATGCGTTCCGGCTTGAGCCAGGCGGGTGTTCCCGTCGGGAATCGAGCAATCGAACGTGGCATTGGCGATGAGGCAGAAATCCTTGGTGATCTTGGCATCGTTGTAGCTGCCCGAGGCATTGAGCGTCAGCCCGCCCTCGCGGTAGCCCATGTCGAATTCGACGCCGTAAATCCGTGCCTGACCCGCGTTGCGGATAAGCGTCAGCCCGTTTTCACCAAGGAATGATAGCTGGATGTTGCTCCAGTCTTCGCGGAACATCGCATAGTTGAAATGGAACGCGCCGATCTGGCTCTTCCAGCCGAATTCGTAGTTGTCCAGCGTGTCCGGCGCATAAGGTGGCTGACCGCCGCGACGATTGATCCCGCCAGGGCGGAAGCCGCGCGACCAGGTGGCATAGACCAGCCAGTCAGGCGTCAGCTTGTAGGTCAGGTTGGCCTTGTAGATAGATCCGGTGTCCGACGTCTTGGCATCGAGGTTGGTGCATGGCGAACCGGCGACCTTCGCCTCTTCGAAGCAGGCAGCGACGCCGGTGCGCGGCGAATAGCCGGCGCTGTAGCCGAAGAACCCTACGAGCGAGTTCTTGTACTTGTAGACCCGCAGGCCGCCTGTCGCGGTAAGCTGGTCGGTGATGTCGAAACTCAGTTCGCCGAAAGCGGCATAGTCGCGGTCCACGCGTTTCTGGCGGGTGAGCCAGATATCGCTTTCGGTGCCGGGCACGGTGATGGCGTCGGCGATGCCGTCGATGATGTAGTTCTGCGTAATTTCATGGACCTGGCGCTGGGCGAAGAGCCCTGCCATCAGGCGCAGGCGGCTATCCTGCGGCGAAGAGATACGCAGTTCGCCGAATTGGCGGCGGTATTTGTCACGCCCCTTGATGTACTGGTTCGGGCTGACGAGATCGCCCGCATTGTCGTAGAGGAACTCGCCCGAGCCATATAGCGCATCGTAAAAGTAAGAGTAGTCCGAATAGTCGGACTCCGTGCGGTCCTTGCGGTTGAGGATGCCGCCCGTGGCGACGAGGTCCCAGTTGCCGATCTTGCCCTCGATGGTGAGGGCGGCCTGATACCATTCGTCCTTGCTGCTTTCGGGGTTGTACTGGACGGTCTGGAGCTTCTTGCTGACCGCGCTCGAGCGTTCCTGCGCGAAGCTGCCGTTGACCTTCTGGACCTGCCCCATCAGCGTCGGGGTGATCGTCCAGTCGTCGTCCAGTTCGATGCCCAGCGCCATGCGGGCGCCGTAAGTGTCGACGTCGTTGTAATTCTTCTCGACGAGGTCTGCGTTGGTCTGGGTTATGCCCGAGACCGGGTATGTCCGGCTGCCGGCGATGTTGTCGATATAGCCGCCGTCATGCCGATACCAGCCGACAACGCGCAGGGCCGAGCGGTCGGACAGCCTGAAGTTCAGGAACCCCTGCGCCACGCCGCCGACATCGCCGTGGGCGACGGAGTTCAGTTCCATGTCGGCCGCGCCGTAGGTGCCCGAGTAGTCGGGCTTGTTGGTCACGATCTTGATCGTCCCCGCCATCGAGCTTGCGCCGTAGATGGTGCCTTGCGGCCCCGCCAGCGCCTCCACGCGCGCGATGTCGTAGGCATGGATATCGAGCGCGCCCTGGATGGTCGTGATCGGCATCTCGTCGAGGTAGGTGCCCACGGTCGGCAGCGGACCGGAGTGATTGGCGTTCTCCCCCGACGCCACACCGCGGAAGTAAACCTGGCTGAAGCCGGGCTGAGTAGTCTGGATCGTGACCGAGGGGATGTTCTTGACCGCGTCCTGCAGTTCCTTGACCTGCAACTCGCGCAATTTCTCGCCGCCCAGCGCGGTGATGGCGATCGGCACGTCCTGGAGGTTTTCGGTTCGCTTTTGCGCGGTGACGAGGATGACGCCGTCCTCACCGGCGGCTGGAGCGCTTTGCGCCAACGCAGGTTGCGCTGCAGCAATCGCGGACGACCCGAGCAGCGCGACGACAACGCTGCGACGACAACCAAAACGCGATGAATTCACCCGCTTCCCCCTGTAATTGCCTGATCGGGAAGCGGCCACAATTCATGAGATTTGACAATAGGTCAGCAATCGAACGCTAATTGTGCAGTGCAATGTATGACATTTTCGCCACAATTTTCAGAGCCGCTTCACCGTGTCGCATACGTCTCCGGCAGATCGCCAAGTGCCCGGCGTAGCGGGCCGAGCCAGGCGTCGTAGGGGCGCCACTGGTCCACGCCATCGCGATTGAGGGGACGGCGCACCTGCTCGCTCGACGCGGTTCGAACTGCCCTGTCGTTGCGATGGAACTGAAGGCACCCCTCCTCGAAATCGAGAGCGAGATAAGCGAGAAGGGCGCGTACTTCCGCTTCGGGATCGTCCAGCAAGCGCTCATGAATTACCCGATGGATCCGTCCGGGCATGATCACGTCGTAATGTGCCATGGCGCGGACATATTCGGCATAGTAGCGTCCGATGTGCTCCAGATCGTAAGAGAACGCCTGCCCTTTCGCGAAATGCTGCCGGAAATTCGAGAAGCAGCAGTCCAGCGGAGCGCGGCGAGCGTCGATGATCCTGGCATTGGGGAGGATTGCGGCGATGAAGCCTGCATAAGCCCAGTTGTTGGGCAGTTTGTCGATGTAGAACGGCTTGTCTGTCTTGCGCTGGATGCGGGTGCGCTCGATGAACTCGGCGCCCAGTTCGGCAAGGCGGGAAGGGGGCATCGCGGCGAGCGCTTCCGGCCATTCCCGTGCGCTGCTGCCATAGGCCTGTGCTTCCCGCATGGCCATGGCTGGAATGTCTGGGAGTTCCATGGTGCCTTCCACCCGGGAATGGCTCGACAGAATCTGTTCGATGAGCGTGGAGCCTGCGCGCGGCAGGCCGAGGATGAAGAGTGGGTCGGGGCAGGGATGGCCTGCCCCCTCGATCCGGGCAAGCAGTGTGGGGGTTACCGCTGCGATCACGGCATTCACCTGTTCGCGCACGACCTTCGGATCGAAATCGAGCTGTTCGCGGCGCACACGATTACCCGTCTCGTAGTGCTTGAAAGCGAGGTCCGCCACATTGCGATCGTCCAGCGCCTTGCCAAGTGCAAAGTGCAGGTGCAGGCGGTCGTCGTCAGAGAGCGTCTCGTCCTCCAGCGCGGCTTCCATCGCGGCGAGATCCGCGTCGCTGAACTGCCATGTCTTGAGGTTCGCCAGGCTCCACCAGACTTCCCCGAGCCCCGGTTCGATGGCGATTGCGCGGCGGTAGGCGGCAACGCTTTGCGCCTGCTCGCCCAGCGTCTTGAGAATGTGCCCGTAGCTCATCCAGAGCCTGGCGTGATCCGGAAACGTTTCCGTGAGGTCCGCATAGATGCGCCGCGCTTCGGCATAGTCGCCTATCCGTCCCAGCGCCGCCGCACGCAGGTTCAGATCGCCCGCCTGTGCTTCGCCTTGCGCGAGCACTGTGTCGAGAACGGCGACGGCCTCTGCGAAACGGTTCTGCCGATAGAGCGCGATGGCGAGGTTGGCGCGTGCCGCCGTGAAACCGGGGGCCAGTTCTAGGGCGCGGCGCAGCAGTGCCTCGGCGTCGCGATAGCGGCCGATGCGGCCCGCCAGCTCCGCCATCATCCGGATCGCTGCCACATCGGTGGGCTGGTCGCGAAGCCTTTGTCGCAGGCCGGCTTCCGCCACGGGCAGATCACCGGCGAACAACGCCCGGGCAATGATGACGAGGTCCGGGTCGTGCGCCGAAGCGCGGATTGCGTCTCCTTCGGCCATAATCGCCTCTTCGTCGCGCCCCAGGGCCCGCAGCGCCCGCCCAAGCATCCGGTAGACCACGGCATTGCGGGGTTCGCGCAGGATTCTGGCGCGCAAGACTGGCACTGCGCGTGCAGGGTCGGCAGCGACCAGGGCGGAGATCGAAACGGCGTCGGCGGGGCGGTTCATCTGCGTCCGGTTATGGGCAAGTCACGACATCATCACAAGCACGCCCGCCGCATCGTCCCGCGCTTGTGCATCTTGCAGAATTATGACAGCCTCTCGTGTGACTTGATCGCCGTAAAAGGGATCGTTAGCCGGGCGCTCCGCAGGCCGGGCTGACAACTCCAGGGGGTGAATCTCATGCGCTTAAGTACTGTGCGCAAAGGAATTTTTAGGACGCGATTGCCGGGTCTCGGAGAGTGTGCCCGTGTCGATATGAGTGCAGGCGATGCCGCGCCTTATCTTGAGCGGGACATGTACGTTCTGCTCGGTTTCGAGCCGAGTTTCGACCAGTTGCCCGAGCAATGCGCCGATGCGAAACCGGCATCGCGTCCGCTTTGGGCAGAGCAGTCCTGATCCCGTCAATCAGCACGAATCGTCGCGAAAGTGAAATTGTAGCGCGCAAATTCACGCGGTTTGGTCTATGGGCCGCCCAACAGGTGAGCCCGAGGGCCGCCACGCAGCCCTCCCTATGCTCTTTGAAAGCCGCCTCGAAGCGGCAGGACCCGTTGACCCTATAATGACTTTTCCGCAGATTCCCGCGCCTCTCGCCGAAGCCATCACCGGACATGGCTATGAAACCCTGACCCCTGTTCAGGCCGCCGTGACCGAATCGGAGGCGCATGGCCGCGACCTCGTCGTCTCGGCGCAGACCGGCTCGGGCAAGACCGTCGCCTTTGGCCTTGCCATGGCCGACGAACTGCTCGCCGACGACGAACTCGCCTTCGCGGTCAAGCCGCTGGCACTCGCCATCGCGCCGACCCGCGAACTGGCGCAGCAGGTCAGCCGCGAGCTGGAATGGCTTTATGCCAAGACCCACGCCCGCATCGTCACCTGCGTCGGCGGCATGGACCCGGTGAAGGAGCGCAAGCAGCTGGAACGCGGCGCGGCGATCGTCGTCGGCACGCCGGGCCGTCTGCGCGACCATCTGGAGCGCGGCAAGCTCGACCTCTCGGCCCTGCGCGCCGTCGTACTCGACGAAGCCGACGAAATGCTCGACATGGGCTTCCGCGAGGATCTGGAAGAACTGCTCGACGCGACGCCGGAAACCCGCCGCACGCTGCTGTTCTCGGCGACCATGCCCCGCCCGATCGAGGCGCTGGCCCAGCGTTACCAGAAGAACGCGCTGCGCATCTCCACTGTCGGCGAGAACCGCGGCCATGGCGACATCGCCTACAAGGCTGTCACCGTCGCGCCTTCCGACATCGAGCATGCGGTGGTGAACCTGCTGCGCTTCTACGATGCCGAGACCGCGATCCTGTTCTGTGCCACGCGCGACAACGTGAAGCACCTGCATGCCACCCTGGTGGAGCGCGGCTTCTCGGCCGTGGCGCTTTCGGGCGAGCATTCGCAGAACGAGCGCAACAACGCGCTGCAGGCGCTGCGTGACCGCCGCGCCAAAGTCTGCGTCGCCACCGACGTCGCCGCGCGCGGCATCGATCTGCCGTCGCTCAGCCTCGTCGTCCACGTCGAGATTCCGCGCGATGCAGAGACCCTGCAGCACCGCTCGGGCCGTACCGGCCGCGCGGGCAAGAAGGGCACGGCGGTCCTGCTGGTGCCGTATCCGCGCCGCCGCCGCGTCGAGATGATGCTGCGCGGCGCCCGCATCGAGGCCGAGTGGGGTGAGGCCCCGACGCCCGAGGCGATCCGTGCGCAGGACCGTGACCGCCTGCTCGAAAAGCTGCTGGCGCCGGTCGAAGTCGAGGACGACGACCGCGAACTGGCGAAGGTCGTGCTGGAAACGCTGAGCGCAGAGGACGTCGCTGCCGCGCTTGTGCGCGCGCACCGCGCCGCGATGCCGCAGCCCGAGGAACTGCTCGGCAATTCGCCCGAATCCCGCCAGAAGCGCGAGCGTCCGGGCTTCGACGACGTCGTGTGGTTCCGCATGAACGTGGGCCGCGACGAGCGGGCCGAAGCGCGCTGGATCCTGCCGGTGCTGTGCCGCCGCGGCCATGTCACCCGCGATGCGGTCGGCCAGATTCGCATCAACGGTGACCAGACCTACTTCCAGATCCCTGCCGCGCAGGCCGAGCAGTTCGAACGCGCCGTCGCCCGCACCGCGCGTGAAGACGGTGAGTACGAAGCCACCATCCTCATCGAGCGTGCGCCTGATGCGCCGCGTGACGCCGCCCGTCACCGCAGCCGCGACCGCGAAGGCCCGCAGGGTCGTGGCCGCCGTCCGCACGGCAATGGTCCGCGTTCCGATGGTCCCGGCGGCGAGGGCTCGGCCCCGTACCGCGCGCGCCCGACCGGTCCGCGCCAGGACCGTCCGGCGGGTGGCGGCGGCGGCAAGCCGTTCCACAAGAAGCCGAAGAAGAGCTGGTAAGGTACTGAAAACACGGGGGGCGACCCTTCGACAAGCTCAGGGTGAGCGGGGTTGGTGTAAACCGCCCCGTTTCCAAGGTGGCGCGAGTTCGAAGGCAAACCTCCCGTCCCCGCTCAGGCTGAGCTTGTCGAAGCCCCATCGGCCAGACGCGAAGCAAAAGAAAACCCCGGCCGCTCCTTCGAGCGCCGGGGTTTTCTTTTGTCCCGAAGGGCCGGGGGAAGGGCTCTCAGCCCTCTATCCAGTCCTTGAAGAATGCCTCGTTGGCTTCACGCAGCGCGGCGATCTCCACGCCTGCAACGGCAGTGCCGCCGACGGTGCCAATCTTCACCGCTTCCGGCAGGACAGTCCCCGCAGGCGCGGTTACGACGTAGCGCGACTGGTCCTCGCCGAACGCCTGCGCGGTGGTGAGGTCCGCGTCCAGCGTGCAGCCGAGGCCGCTTGCCAGCGCCATCTCGGCCAGCGCGACGATCAGGCCGCCGTCGCTGACGTCATGGACCGCCGTGACCTTGCCTTCGCCGATCCAGCCGCGAACGAGGCCGCCATTGTGGGCTTCCAGCTTGAGGTCGACCTTCGGCGCCTCACCAGCTTCCTGACCGCCGATGTCCTTGAGCCACAGCGACTGGCCAAGGTGCGTTCCTTCGCCGCCGAGCAGGAAGATTTCCTCGTCCTCGGCCTTGAACGCCACTGTCGCCATCTGGTCATGGTCGGCGAGGATGCCGACGCCGCCGATCGCTGGGGTCGGCAGGATCGCAGAGCCGCCGCCGGTGGCCTTCGATTCGTTGTAGAGCGAGACGTTGCCCGAGACGATCGGGTAATCCAGCGCGCGGCACGCATCGCCCATGCCGTTCAGGCAGCCGACGATCTGTGCCATGATCTCGGGGCGCTGCGGGTTCGCGAAGTTGAGGCAGTTGGTAATCGCCAACGGCAACCCGCCGACCGCGCTGATGTTGCGGTAGGTCTCGGCGACCGCCTGCTTGCCGCCCTCGTAGGGGTCGGCGTAGCAGTAGCGGGGCGAGCAGTCGGTGCTGATCGCCAGCGCCTTCTGCGTGCCGTGGACGCGCACTACGGCTGCGTCGCCGCCGGACTTCTGCATCGTGTCCGCGCCGACCTGGCTGTCGTACTGCTCCCAAATCCACTTGCGCGAAGCGAGGTCCGCTCCGCCCATCAGCTTGATGAGGTCGGCGCCGAGATCGGTGCTTTCCGGCACCTCGCCGAGCGCCGGGACGGCCGCCCAGGCCTTGTATTCCTCAGGCGAGACGTAGGGGCGCTCGTACTCCGGCGCATCGTCGGCGAGGGGGCCGAGCGGGATGTCGCAGACCACTTCGCCGTCGAATTCCAGCACCATGTGGCCGGTGTTGGTGACTTCGCCGATGACCGCGAAGTCCAGTTCCCACTTCTTGAAGATGGCCTCGGCCATGGCTTCCTTGCCGGGCTGGAGCACCATGAGCATGCGCTCCTGGCTTTCGCTCAGCATCATTTCGTAAGGCGTCATCGCCTCTTCGCGGCAGGGCACCTTGTTCATGTTGAGGCGAATGCCCGCGCCGCCCTTGCTGGCCATCTCGACCGACGAGGAAGTCAGACCCGCCGCGCCCATGTCCTGGATCGCGACGATCGCGTCGGTCGCCATCAGTTCGAGGCACGCCTCGATCAGCAGCTTCTCGACGAAGGGATCGCCGACCTGCACGGTGGGGCGCTTTTCGTCGATGTCGTCGCCGAAGTCGGCCGAGGCCATGGTGGCGCCGTGGATGCCGTCGCGGCCGGTCTTGGAGCCGACGTAGACGATCGGATTACCGAGACCGGTGGCGGCGCAGTAGAAGATCTTGTTCGTATCGGCGACGCCGACGGTCATCGCGTTGACGAGGATGTTGCCGTCGTAGGCCTTGTGGAAGTTGGTCTCGCCGCCCACCGTGGGCACGCCCACGCAGTTGCCGTAGCCGCCGATGCCCGCGACCACGCCCTTGACGAGGTGCTTCATCTTCGGATGGTCCGGACGGCCGAAGCGCAGGGCGTTCATGTTCGCCACCGGGCGCGCGCCCATCGTGAAGACGTCGCGCAGGATGCCACCCACGCCGGTCGCAGCGCCTTGATAAGGCTCGATATAACTGGGGTGGTTGTGGCTTTCCATCTTGAAGATGGCGGCCTGCCCGTCGCCGATATCGATCACGCCGGCGTTCTCGCCGGGGCCGCAGATCACCCAAGGCGCTTCCGTCGGGAGCTTCTTGAGGTGGAAGCGGCTCGACTTGTACGAGCAGTGCTCCGACCACATCACCGAGAAAATGCCGAGTTCCACGAGGTTCGGCTCGCGGCCCAGCGCATTCAGGACGCGCTCGTATTCTTCGGGATTGAGGCCATGCGCCTCGACGACGTCAGGGGTGATTCCGCTCATGGGGGAGCCCTTAGCCGCGTCTTTCCGGCTGCGCCAGAGCGTATGGACATAACGGCACTCAACGGCACCTAAAGGGGGTCTAGAAGAGGGGCTGGGCAGCACCAAGGTCTTCCATACGACGTTACGGCCGGTAAATACTGGCCCCACCTTGACCGTTACTGCGCCGAGCGCCATTGCTTGCCCATGGAATCCGAAACTTCGACCATCGACACGCTCAGCTTCGAGGATGCACTGCGCGCGCTGGAAACCATCGTGCGCCAGCTCGAAAGCGGCGACGTGCCACTGGAAGATTCGATCTCGCTCTACGAAAAGGGCGAGAAGCTGCGGCAGCATTGCCAGAAGCGCCTCGACGCTGCGCAGGCGCGGATCGAGCGTATCGTCGCCGGGCCGGACGGCGCGGCGGCGGGCACCCAGCCTTTCGACCTGTGACCGAAGTGGCCGCGCCTGATTCGCTGCTGGCCGAGGGTCTCGCGCGGATCGCCGAGGAGATCGACGGCGCCTTCGACGCGCTGCTCGCCGTTCCCGACGATGCCCGCGCTAAGCTGGTGGAGGCGATGCGCTATGCCGCGATCGGCGGGGGCAAGCGGCTGCGTCCGCTGCTGCTCGCCAGCGTCGCGGAGATGTACGGCGTCCAGCGCGAAGCTGCGATCCGGGCCGGTATCGCCATCGAATCGATCCACGTCTATTCGCTGATCCACGACGATCTGCCGTGCATGGACGATGACGCCCTGCGCCATGGCAAGCCGACGCTTCATCTGGCGTTCGACGAGGCCACTGCCGTGCTTGCAGGCGATTCGCTGCACGCCTTCGCTTTCGAGGTCCTGTCCGATCCGGCGACCACGCCCGATCCCTTTACCCGCATCGAACTCGTCCGCACGCTCGGCCACGCCAGCGGCGCGCAGGGCATGGCAGGCGGGCAGATGATGGACCTCGTCGCCGAAACCAGCGAGTTCGACCTGCAGACCGTCACCCGCCTGCAGCAGCTCAAGACCGGCGCGCTGCTCGGCGCGGCGGTGGAGATGGGCGCGATCCTCGGCCGCATTCCGCCGGAGGGGCGCACACATCTGCGCGGCTATGCCCGCGACATCGGGCTGGCCTTCCAGATCGCCGATGATCTCATCGACCACGAGGGCGACGCCGCTCTCGCGGGCAAGGCCGTGGGCAAGGACGCGGCGGCGGGCAAGGAAACCTTCGTCTCGCTGCTCGGCCCCGAACGCGCCCGCGAACAGGCGCGCATGCTGGTCGAGCAAGCCGTCGGCCATCTCGCCCAGCATGGGAAGGAAGCCGACCTGCTTCGCGCCGTTGCGCGCTATATCATCGAGAGGGATCACTGATGGCTTCGGCTGAGCGTATCGGCGTCTACCCCGGCACTTTCGACCCGATCACGCTGGGCCATGCCGACATCATCCGGCGCGGCGCCAAGCTGGTGGACAAGCTGATCATCGGCGTCACCACCAACCCGTCGAAAAACCCGCTGTTCACGCCGGACGAGCGCATGGCCATGGTCGAGCGCGAGGTCGCGGCGATGGGGATCGACAACGTCAGCGTCGTCGGCTTCAATGCGCTGCTGATGAAGTTCGCCCAGAAGCAGGGCGCCAGCGTGATCGTGCGCGGCCTGCGCGCGGTGGCGGACTTTGAATACGAATACCAGATGGCCGGCATGAACCAGCAGCTCAATTCCACCATCGAGACGGTGTTTCTGATGGCGGACGTCAGCCTGCAGCCGATCGCGTCCAAGCTGGTCAAGGAAATCGCGATGTTCGGGGGCGACATCGTGAAGTTCGTCAGCCCGGCGGTACGTGAGGACGTCGTCGGGCGGATCGCGCAAAACGGATTATTGGGGGACTACTGAGCTTGCGCGGATGGGCGGGTCCGCGTGGAAATCATTCATTGTGCCGACAGCGGGGGCGCTTTATCGCGTCCGATTACGCGGCTCGGCCGTTCATTGCCCAGGTGACAGATACATGAAGTTTCGCCTTCCCCTGACCGCGCTGATGCTCGGCGCCGCCCTCGTCGCGGCCCCGGCCATCGCGAAGGACAAGGACAAAAAGGACGAGGCAGCGGCCACGCCGACGCCTCCGCCCCTGCCGACCACGATCGACACCGACATCACGCATGAGCCCGAGAACGTGCTCCTGCTTGACTTGTCGGACGGCGGCCGCGTCGCCATTCGCATGATGCCGCAGTGGGCTCCGCACCATGTCGAGCGGGTCAAGACGCTGGCGGCGCAGGGCTTCTACAACGGCCAGATATTCCACCGCGTGATCGACGGATTCATGGCGCAGACGGGCGATCCGACCGGCACCGGGCAGGGCGGCTCGCAGCTTCCCGACCTTCAGGCCGAATTCAACACGATGCCGCACCTCCGCGGCACCGTTTCGATGGCGCGCACCAACGACCCGAACAGCGCCAACAGCCAGTTCTTCATCGTGTTCTATCCGCGCTTCGCGCTGGACAAGAAGTACACGGTGTTCGGCCGTGTGATCTCGGGGATGCAGTACGTCGATGCGATCCATCGCGGCGAGCCGCCCGAGGACCCGACGAAGATTGTCCAGGCCTCGCTGGCGTCGGAGAACAAGCCGGCCCCGGCCGCGCCGGTGGCTCCGGCGGCACCTGCGCTGAAGGCGCCTTCGATTTCGGACCTGAACAACTCCAAGTCCAACTGAGCCAATCGCGTCGTCCCAGGCTCGCCCGGGACCGCTGGCCGTAAACAACTCCTCTTCCGGCGGGGCACCCGTGGCCGGGGGGCGCCTAAAGACAGCCACCGGTCCCGGATCAAGTCCGGGACGACGCCTTGCCCGCAGCCCCGCTCTGGTCTAGCGCGCCGCCATGCGCGTAGACCTCTTCGACTTCGACCTTCCGCCCGAGAGCATCGCCCTGCGTCCGGCGCGTCCGCGCGATGCGGCGAAGATGCTAGTGGTGGACGGCGACACTCCCTTCGCCGACCATCACGTCCGCGACCTGCCTGCTCAACTGCGCGCAGGCGATGTCCTCGTCTTCAACGACACCCGCGTCATCCCCGCCCAGCTTGAGGGCACGCGCGGAGAAGCGCGCATCGGCGCCACGCTCCACAAGCGTATCGACCTTCGCCGCTGGCAGGCGTTCGTGCGCAACGCCAAGCGCCTGCGCGAGGGCGACCGCATCGCTTTCCCGGCGGAGGTTACCGCCATCGCGGAAAGCCGCCTGCCCGACGGCAGCTGGACGCTCGCCTTCGAGGGCGACGAGCCGGTCGAAGTCCTGCTCGAACGTGCAGGGAGGATGCCGCTGCCGCCCTACATCGCGGGCAAGCGACCCACCGACGAGGCCGACGCCAGCGACTACCAGACGATGTTCGCGCGCGAGAAGGGCGCTGTCGCCGCACCCACGGCGGCGCTGCACTTCACCCCCGAACTGGTCGAGGCGCTCGACGCGGCGGGCGTGGCGCGCGAGACGCTGACGCTCCACGTCGGCGCAGGCACCTTCCTGCCGGTGAAGGCCGACGACACCGTGGACCACCAGATGCACGCCGAGTTCGGCCGCATCGATCAGGCCACCGCCGACCGCCTCAACGCCGCGCGCGCCGCCGGTGGCCGGGTGATCGCAGTAGGCACCACCTCGCTGCGCCTGCTCGAAAGCGCCACCGGCGAAGACGGCGTGATCCGTCCGTTCGAGGGCGACACCGCGATCTTCATCACCCCGGGCTACCGCTTCCGCGCGATTGACGGGTTGATGACCAACTTCCACCTGCCCAAGTCCACGCTGATGATGCTGGTTTCGGCGCTGATGGGGCTGGAGAAGATGCAGGCGGTCTACGCCCATGCCATCGCCAACGGCTATCGCTTCTACAGCTACGGGGATTCCTCGCTGCTGCTTCCGTGACTTGCGTGGTTACGGGAAGGTTACGGATGGCTGTTAAATTGCTGTAAGCCTTTGCGGCGCACTGTCGGCCCCAATGCCCGGGAAGGTCCGGGCGCATGGGGGCGGCCACATGAAATCCTGGATATTGCCGGCATTGCTCGTCGCGGCGGTGTCTCCCGCATCGGCGGAGGAATTCGCGGGCGCAGGCCGGGCCGTGGATGGCGACTCCTTGTTCGTCGGCGGGCGTGAGGTGCGTCTGTTCGGCATCGATGCACCCGAATATCGCCAGACCTGCCGCGTGAACTGGAGCAGCTGGAGTTGCGGCTCCGACGCAGCCGCTGCCTTGCGCGCCATGGTCGATGCCCGGCAACTGACCTGCTCCTCCCGCGACCGCGATGTCCATGGCCGGACGGTCGCAAGCTGCCGGGCAGGGGGCGTGGATCTTGCGGCGGCGATGCTGGAAAAGGGGCTGGCGATTGCGCTCGACAACGCGCCTGCCAGCTATGCCGCGCTTGCCGATCACAGCAAGGCGCAGCGCGCGGGCATCTGGGGTTCCGAGTTCGATGCCCCGGCCGTCTATCGCGCCGCCAATCCCCGAAATTCCGGAGCGCGCGTGGTATCCGCAACCGTGCCGCGCCCGGTTGTGGCGCGGTCGGTTCCTTCCGGGGCGTTCCGCATCTGCGCGGAGGCGCGTGCCGCCGGCGCCGCGCCCATGCGGCGCGGGCAGCCGGGTTACAACCCGCAACTCGACGGCGATAACGACGGGATCGCCTGCGAGCCCTATCGGCGGCGCTGATCTCCTCAACGCCGCATTGCAAAAGATACTGCGTCCGGGGGCTTGGAACCGGAACGTTTCGGCCCCATTCATGCGGCTATGCAGCCTATCCTCGAAATCAGCGGCCTGACGAAAACTTACGCAGGCGGTTTCACGGCGCTCAAAGGCGTCGATCTCACCATCAACAAGGGCGAGATTTTTGCGCTCCTCGGGCCGAACGGCGCTGGCAAGACCACGCTGATCGGCGCGGTCTGCGGGATGGTGCGGCCGACCTCGGGCACGATCACCGCGTTCGGCGAGGACATGGGCCGCCACTGGCGCACCTTGCGCAAGCGCGTCGGTCTCGTGCCGCAGGAACTGGCGACCGACATGTTCGAGCCGGTGCTGCGCTCGGTCAACCATTCGCGCGGGCTCTTCGGGCTCGCCCCCAACCCGGCGCTGGTCGAGGACATCCTCAAGGCGCTCAGCCTCTGGGAAAAGCGCGACGAGCAGATCCGCAACCTCTCGGGCGGCATGAAGCGCCGCGTGCTGATCGCCAAGGCGCTGGCGCACGAACCCGAACTGCTGTTCCTCGACGAGCCCACCGCAGGCGTCGACGTCGAACTGCGCCGCGACATGTGGAAGCAGATCGCCCTCCTGCGCGAGCGTGGCACCACGGTGATTCTCACCACCCACTACATCGAGGAAGCCGAGGAAATGGCCGACCGCGTCGGCATCATCCGCAAGGGCGAAATCCTGATGGTGGACGAAAAGGCGGCGATGATGGAACGCCTGGGCCGCACCGAAGCGCTGATCTCGCTCGCGCAGCCGCTGGCCGAAGTTCCCGCCGGGATCGCGGCATTCCCCGTGACGCTTTCCGAGGACGGCCGCACGCTCGTCTATCGCGGCGGCGGCGGGGAGGGGGCGTCTGCGGGCACCGCCGAAGTCGCCGAACTGACCAAGGCCCTGACCCGCGCCGGGATCGACTACACCGCGATCGACATCCACGAATCGAGCCTGGAGGACATCTTCGTGAACCTGCTCGAAGGGCCCGACGCGCCTGTTCAGGAGACTGCGGCATGAGCCTGTTCAACGCCCGCTCCGCCTGGACCATCTACAGGCAGGAACTGATGCGCGCCTTCCGTACGGCGATGCAGTCGATCCTCGCGCCGGTGCTGACCACCACGCTCTACTTCGTCGTCTTCGGGGCCGCGATCGGCGGCCAGATGAAGAGCGGGGTGGACGGCCTCAATTACGGCGCGTTCATCGTACCGGGCCTTCTGCTGCTGACGATCCTGGGCGAGAGCGTCTCCAACGCCAGCTTCGGCATCTACATGCCCCGCTTCACCGGCGCGATCTACGAGCTGCTCTCCGCGCCCGTGGGCGTCGCCGAAACCCTCGTCGGCTTCGTCGGCGCGGCGGCGACCAAGTCGCTGATCCTTGCCGCGATCATCCTCGCGACGGCCAGCTTTTTCGTCGATTACTCGATCGCGCATCCGGTCTATGCGTTCTTCTTCGTGCTGCTGGTTTCCGCCAGTTTCTCGCTGTTCGGCTTCATCCTCGGCATCTGGGCGGACAGCTTTGAGAAGCTGACGATCGTACCGTTGCTGATCCTGACCCCGCTGACGTTCCTCGGCGGCACGTTCTACTCGATCGACATGCTGCCCGAGCCCTGGCGTCAGGTTGCGATGGCGAACCCGGTGGTCTACCTCGTGAACGGGCTGCGCTGGACGTTCTACGGCAGTTCGGACGTGCCGATCGCGCTGTCGCTCGGCCTGACGCTTCTGTTCCTCGTCCTTTGCGTCGGATTCATCACATGGATCTTCAAGAGCGGGTGGCGTTTGCGCACGTGACGCGTTAGCGTTTGCAGCATGACGATGCTCCGACCGGTCCTCTCCGGCCTTCCCGTTATGCTGCTTGCCGTTCCCGCCCATGCGCAAGTGCACCAGTTCGACGAGCCGCTCGTTCTGGTCCCGCTCCCGCCGCCGCCGCTGGTGCTCGACCTGCCGGATTATCCCGAGTTCGTGCCTTACGTGAGGGCGGAGCGGCCGCGCCTGCCGCTGGCGGTGCGCGCACTGCTGGAAGCCGCGATGAAGACCGACGACGGGGCCTCCGTGTCCGCGATGGTCAAGTTCGCGCAGCAGACCCAGCCTTACGACAAGGACGAGATCCGCGACATGCAGCGGGTCTACAACGACCGTCGCGCCAAGGAGATCGCCGCCAAGACTGAGGCGGAACTGGCCCGCATCCGTGCCTCGGGTGTGCTCGAACTGTGGAAGGGCCAGATCGAGGTCGGCGCCTTCCGCTCCACAGGAAACACCGAGAACTTCGGTTTTACCGCTGCCCTCAAGCTCAACCGCAAGGGTATCAAGTGGGAGCACATCATCCAGGCCAACGCGGACTATCAGGAAGATCGCGACACCGTAACCCGCGAACAGTATTCTGCCAGCTACCAGCCGCGCTACACCCTGAACGACGGCTTCTTCACCTATGGTCGCACGCAGTACGAGCGTGACCGCATTCAGGGCTTCGCTGATCGTTACACGCTCTCGGGCGGTCTCGGTTACCGGGTGCTCAACCGTCCCGCCATGACGCTGGCGCTGGAAGCAGGTCCGGCGTTTCGCGCCACCAACTATGTGGACGACGTCAACCAGACGACATGGTCGGTGCTGACCTCGATCGACTTCGACTGGACGATCAACCCGACGATCAAGCTGACGCAGGACGCCAGCAGCTACATCGGGTCGGACAACAACACCTTCACCTCGATGACCGCGATCGAGGCCGGCATGATGAGGGGGCTGAAAGCCAAGCTGTCCTACTCCATCGAGCATGAGACGCGTCCGCCCAGCGGATCGCTCAAGACCGACACGATCTCGCGCTTCTCGCTGGTCTACGGGTTCTGATCGTCCTCCTTCCTCTCGTCACCCGCGAGCGCTTAGCTGCGCTCGCGGGTGACGGAGGGTGCGGCGAAATCGTTGGCGATCGGATGTTTCCACCGCGCCTGAAAATGCTCTAAGGGCGGCGCCATGAAGCCTCGTTTCCAGTTTTCCATCCACGCCACGGACGGCAAGGCCCGCACCGGCACCATCCAGATGCGCCGCGGCGAGATCCGCACGCCCGCTTTCATGCCGGTCGGCACCGCTGCCACAGTCAAGGCCATGAAGCCGCAGGACGTGCGCGCCACTGGCGCCGACATCCTGCTCGGCAATACCTATCACCTGATGCTGCGCCCCGGCGCCGAGCGCGTCGCGCGCCTCGGTGGCCTGCACAAGTTCATGAACTGGGACCGCCCGATCCTGACCGACAGCGGCGGCTATCAGGTGATGAGCCTGTCGGATCTGCGCAAGATCACCGAGGAAGGCGTGACTTTCGCCAGCCACATTGACGGCTCGCGCCACATGCTAAGCCCCGAGCGGTCGATGGAGATCCAGCGCCTGCTCGGCTCCGACATCGTCATGTGTTTCGACGAGTGCCCCAAGATCGACCAGCCCCGCGACGTCATCGCCCGCTCTATGGAAATGTCGATGCGCTGGGCGAAGCGTAGCCGCGACGCCTTCGACACCGGTGGCGCGCATGCGGAAAGTTCCGCCCTGTTCGGCATCCAGCAAGGCGCGCTCGACGAAGGCCTGCGCAAGACCAGCGCCGATGCCCTGACCGAGATCGGCTTCGACGGCTACGCGATCGGCGGCCTTGCCGTGGGCGAGGGACAGGAGGCGATGTTCGCCACGCTGGAATTCGCCCCCGGCCAGCTTCCCGCCGACCGTCCGCGCTACCTGATGGGCGTGGGCAAGCCCGATGACCTCGTCGGCGCGGTGGAGCGCGGCGTCGATATGTTCGACTGCGTGCTGCCGACCCGCTCGGGCCGCAACGGGCAGGCCTTCACCTGGAACGGCCCGCTCAACATGCGCAACGCCCGTCACGCCGAAGACACCGGCCCGATCGACGAGCGCTGCAAGTGCCCGACCTGCGGTACGTACACCCGCGCCTACATCCACCACCTCATCAAGTCCGGCGAGATGTTGGGCGCGATGCTGCTGACCGAGCACAATCTCTCGTTCTACCAGCAACTGATGCAGGGCATGCGCGACGCGATCGCAGAGCAACGCTTTGCGGCGTTCGCGGCCGACTTCCGGCGGGACTATTTCCGCAAGGAATGATCGGTCGGAGCGGAGCATGGACGACAGTACCGGCACCATCGTTCGCGACCGGACACTGACGCGCGCCGACTTCGAGCGGCTGCCCGATTCCGTGCGCCATCTGGTCGGTTGCGATCTGGATGAGGCGCAACTCAGCGGGCTTGACCTGTGGGGCTGGACGTTCGAGGCCTGCAGCCTGCGCCGAACCGATTTGAGCAGGGCCAAGCTCGACGGCACGACCTGGAAGTCCTGCAGGGCCGCTTTCGTCGACTTTTCCGGGAGCGACCTCGACGGCGCCAGTTTTCATGCCAGCGATTTCAACAACGTTTCGTTCCGACGCGCTTCGCTGGCTTCGGCGAGGATAACTCGGTGCAAGTTGACGGGTGCCGATTTGTCGGATGCTGCGTCTCTCGACACCGTCTTCGAGGAGACCCTGCTGGTCAGCGCGCGCCTGCCTCGCCATTCGTTCCGGGGCGCGACGCTGCAGCAGGTTGATTTTTCGCAGGCTGATCTGAGCCGCTGCGATTTCCGGCAAGCGGCATTGCTGGACTGCAGCCTGCGCGATGCGGATTTGACCGGGGCGCGGTTCGACGGCGCCGATCTGCGTGGGGCTGACTTGGGTGGCCTGCGTCTGGTCGATGCTACCCTGTTCCGTGGCGCGATCATCTCGCGCATGCAGGCAAGCCAGATTCTCGGCGAACTGGGGATCAGCGTCCGCTAAGCTGAAGCCCGGTCACGCAGTGACGGGTATGCCCGGTGCGTCTTCGCCGTGCATGGTTTCCAGCACCGTCTCGACATAGGCGACGAAGCGGCCGGTCATTTCGTCGAGAAATCCGGCGCCGATCTCGCAGGCATGGCGCTGCGCTGTCCTGAGATCATTGTACCATTTACCGGTGCGGTGCGGAGTGATGAAACGGTAGCGAGTCATGATGCTAGGCTAATGCCCGATCTCGACGGCAGTTCCCTTACAAGTGCTGCAAATCGTGTAATTTTTCGTGTCGTTTGAACAGTTCGAAACACATAAGAAAAAGGCGGCCCCGAAGGACCGCCTTTTCTTGTTTCCGTTGCCGGAGAACCGGATCAGCGCGAGTAGAACTCGACGACCAGATTCGGTTCCATCTTCACCGGATAGGGCACTTCGTCGAGCGTCGGAACGCGAACGAAGGTCACCTTGTCGGTGCCGTCCTGGGCGACGTAGTCGGGCACTTCGCGCTCGGGCAGGTTCTGCGCTTCGAGAACGAGAGCCATTTCCTTGGCCTTGTTGCCCAGGGTGATGATGTCACCGACCTTCACGCGACGCGAGGCGATGTTGCACTTCACGCCGTTGACGCGGATGTGGCCGTGCGAAACGATCTGGCGGGCCGAGAAGATGGTCGGCGCGAACTTGGCGCGGTACACGACCATGTCCAGGCGCTGCTCCAGCAGGCCGATCAGGTTCTGGCTGGTGTCGCCCTTCATCGAGGACGCTTCCTGGTAGGTGCGCTTGAACTGCTTCTCGGTCACGTCGCCGTAGTAGCCCTTGAGCTTCTGCTTGGCGCGCAGCTGCAGACCGTAGTCCGAAACCTTGCTCTTGCGGCGCTGGCCGTGCTGGCCCGGGCCGTAGCTGCGGCGGTTGACCGAGCTCTTGGGACGGCCCCAGATGTTCTCGCCCATGCGGCGGTCGAGTTTGTACTTCGAGCTTTGACGCTTCGACATAATGTCGTCCTTCAATCTGCTTGCCGTGCGGCCATCGTGGCTGCACGATCCATGGTTCCCCCGGGGCGCACCATCAGGCCTATTATGCCGGATGCGGCCGCCGCTTCACCGGGAGTGCGGGGCCGAGTGGACGTGCTGCGAAGACGCAGGCGCCATGTGAGGGGCCGCCCTTATAGGGTCGGGCGCAGGAGTCAAGCCAAGTCTGGGGCGATTATTGACCGGTGCCGAGCGGGCTGCCCATGGTGTTGGCCCGCCCCATCATCTGCCCTGCCTGTTTTGCACCTGCCGAATCAATGGCACTCCATTCCGCAGCGGTATGGCACACGCGCTTGCGCATGATGGTCCCCGTGGGTGCTTCGAACCGGCATATTTTCTTGTCGGGATTGAGCGGCTCGCCTTGCTTGTCCTTGGCCATCGCGGGCGACAGCGTGGCAAGCGCCAGGGCGGTGACAGTAATGATGCGGATCATGTTTGAGAAATTCCCGAAACTGTAGGCAGCCGCCGTTTTACGCAGGAGCAATAAACCCGCAAATGAAATCCAGGCTATTCTTCCGAATTCCTAGGCCGCCGGTTGCCGCCCAGCGCGCTCAGCACGCCGCGCATGGTGCGCACTTCGAGGCTGTTCCAGCCCGGCTTGGTAAGCATGTTGCGCAAGGTCCGGCGCGTGGCGGCGGAGCGGCTTTCCGGGTAGAAGTACTTGGTCGGCTCCAGCACTTTCTCGAACTGCTGGATCATGCCTTCCAGTTCGTCCTGCGGGGCAGGGGGGAGCAGTTCCTCAACCGTCGGCTGCGCCAATGCGGCGCCCTTCGACCATTCGTAGGCGCACAGGATCACTGCCTGCGCCAGGTTGAGCGAGGCGAACTCGGGGTTGATCGGCACCGTCAGGATCGCGCGGGCGAGGGCAACGTCGTCCGTCTCCAGCCCCGAACGCTCCGGCCCGAACACGTAGGCCGAGCGGCCAGTTGCCGCGTAGACCTCGCGCGCGGCTTCCTCGGGCGTGACGACCGGTTTGGTGACGCCCCGCTTGCGCACGGTGGTGGCGTAGACGTTGGCGCAGTCGTGCACGGCTTCGGCGAGCGTCTCAAAGACCTCGGCCTTTTCCAGCACGTCGTCGGCACCGGCCGCCGCCGGGCCTGCCGAGGGGTTCGGCCAGCCGTCGCGTGGGGAGACGAGGCGCATCTCGGTCAGCCCGAAGTTGAGCATCGCGCGCGCGGCCTTGCCGATGTTCTCGCCCAGCTGCGGGCGCACCAGTACGATGACGGGCTGTTTCATTTCAATTGACGCCGACATCGCGCACGGTTCCTGCAAATTCCTCGAAATCCCTCGCCTCGTTGAAGGCGCGGTAGACGCTGGCGAAGCGGATGTAGGCGACCGAGTCGAGCTGTCGCAGCCCTTCCATCACCAGTTCGCCGATGACGCGCGAAGGCACCTCGTTCTCGCCGATCGTCTCGACCTGGCGCTGCACGCCCGAGACGAGCCGCTCGATCTTCTCGCGGTCGATGCCGCGCTTGCGACAGGCGAGGGTGACAGACTGCTCGATCTTGGCGCGGTCGAACGGCTCGCGGCGTTCGAGCCCGGCCGCATCGTTGCTCTTGACCACCACGATCTCGCGCAGCTGCACGCGTTCGAACGTCGTGAAGCGGGCGCCGCAGCTTGAACACTGGCGGCGGCGGCGGATCGCAGTGGCATCCTCGGTCGGGCGGCTGTCCTTGACCTGGGAATCGTCGTGGGCGCAAAAAGGACAGCGCATTCAGTGGGTTACTTTCATTCAGGACGGACGCGCTTGTAGAACTTGTAGCCTGCGCCCGCCGCCAGCCCGAGGCCGATGGAGACGAAGGGCAGGAACGCGCCCGCAACCGCGCCCGCAGCGCCCCAGATCAGAACCGGCTTGGTCGAAGGATGAGCCATGCCATCCTTGAGCATTCCGGCGAGTTCCTCGCGGGCATCGCTGACGAAGTGGCCGGAGTTCTGGGGGCGCTGCGGGTCGGTCATAGACTTAGTCCTCGTAGATGGGGAAACGATCACACAGCGCTTCAACGCGCGTGCGAACGTTCTGCTCCACCTGAGCGTCACCTGCTTCGCCGCACTTGGCAAGACCGTCGAGAACGTCGGCGACCATGTTGCCGATCTCGCGGAATTCCTCGGGACCGAAACCGCGGGTGGTGCCGGCGGGCGAACCGACGCGGATGCCGCTCGTCTTCATCGGCGGCAGCGGGTCGAACGGGATGCCGTTCTTGTTGCAGGTGATCCCTGCGCGCTCCAGCGCCTCGTCGGCGTCCTTGCCGGTGACGCCCAGCGGCGAGAGGTCGATCAGCGCGAGGTGGGTGTCGGTGCCGCCCGAGACGATCGCGGCACCGCGCGCCTTGAGGGTGGCTGCCAGAACCTGCGCGTTCTCGATCACGCGCGCGGCGTAGTCCTTGAATTCGGGGCGCAGCGCTTCACCGAAGGCGACGGCCTTGGCGGCGACGACGTGCATCAGCGGGCCGCCCTGCAGGCCGGGGAACACCGCCGAGTTGATCTTCTTGGCCAGCGCCTCGTCGTTGGTCAGGATCATGCCGCCACGGGGCCCACGCAGCGTCTTGTGCGTGGTGGTGGTGGCGATGTGCGCATGCGGGAACGGCGAGGGGTGCAGACCAGCCGCGACGAGCCCGGCGAAGTGCGCCATGTCGACCTGGAACAGCGCGCCGACGCTGTCGGCGATCTCGCGCATGCGCTTGAAGTCGATCACGCGCGGATAGGCCGAGCCGCCCGCGATAATGAGCTTGGGCTGGTGTTCCTTGGCAAGGGCCTCGACCTCATCGTAGTCAATGAGGTGGGTGTCCTTGGTCACGCCATACTGCACGGCCTTGAACCACTTGCCCGAAAGCGCTGCGCGGGCGCCGTGGGTGAGGTGGCCACCGGCGTCGAGGCTCATGCCCATGATGGTGTCGCCGGGCTTGACGGTCGCGAGCAGCACTGCGCCGTTGGCCTGCGCGCCCGAGTGGGGCTGGACGTTGGCGAAGCCGCAGTCGAACAACTGCTTGGCGCGCTCGATGGCGAGGGTCTCGACTTCGTCCGAAGGCTCGCAGCCCTGGTAGTAGCGCTTGCCGGGATAACCCTCGGCGTACTTGTTGGTCAGCACCGAGCCCTGCGCCTCGAGCACGGCCTTGGAGACGATGTTCTCCGAGGCGATCAGTTCGATCTGCTTGCGTTCGCGCTTCAGTTCGTGGCCGATCGCGGCGGCGACGGCGGGGTCGCTCTGGGCGATCGTGTCGGTGAAGAAGCCGGGTGAACGGATGGCGGTTTCTACGGTCATGGTTCTTGGCTCCTTCAGAAGGACGGATTGGAGAGCTTTTCGACGCGGCCTGCATGGCGGCCGCCGCCGAACTCGGTGGAGAGGAAAGCGTCGAGGCAGGCCTTGGCCATGTCCTCGCCGGTCAGGCGTGCGCCCATGGCGATGACGTTGGCGTCGTTGTGCTCGCGGGCGAGGGCGGCCGAGAGCGGCTCGCCCACCAGCGCGCAGCGGCAGGCGGGATCGCGGTTGACGGCGATCGAGATGCCGATGCCCGAGCCGCAAAGCGCGACGCCGAACTGCACGGTGCCGTCGGCGACGACCGAGGCCAGCTTGTATCCGTAATCGGGGTAATCCACCCGGTCGGCGGTTTCGGGGCCGAGGTCGGCGACTTCGTGGCCGGCCTCGATGAGGTATTCGCGCAAGGTCGCCTTGAGGTCGACGGCGGCGTGGTCGGATGCGATCGCGATACGCATGGGAGAGGTGCTTCCTGCCTGCGAGGGATTCGTTTGCGGCTCCCTTAGTCGCGGCTTTGCAATATTGCGAGTCTTGTGGGCACAGCGTTTGGATCGCCAATGGAGCCATGCGGGCAATTGTGCAGCGCATATGGATGTTTCAGCCGCATGATGCTTGCAAGGGTTTGTTCAGGGGCGCAAGTTCCGGCTCCCGATAGGCTGGCCCGAAAAGGCCGGACGCAGGGCCGACAGAAGAAAGGGGATTGCCATGAAGCTGACCGTCATGCGCGCATTGAGCCTCGCCGGGGTGCTGGTTCTCACAGGGTGTCTGGAGACGATGCCGGGACCGGATCGCCCCCATCGCCCGCGCCCGGAAAAGCCCGCGATCTGTACGCGCGAATATGCGCCGGTCTGTGCGCAAAAGCGTCGCCATCGCCAGACTTTCAGCAATGCCTGCATGGCGCGCGCCGAAGGGTTCCGGGTTGTCAGCTCAGGCGCCTGCGAGCGCGGCGGGCAATAGGAGGGCCGGACGCGGAGGCAGAAGCGGGGTTTTCGGGTTCTTCGAATAGTTGCGACGATCTTATTGGTCTGATGCGGACCTCGGTGGCGGGCTAGCACCGGGATGCAACTTCACGAAGGCAGACCGCGATGATCCTCAACTGGCCCCTCTGGCCCGCATTTCCTCTCCGCCCCGCCCGTCCTGCGGGAGAGGCGGCATGAGCGGGAGCGGGGGCGTCGTACACAACGTCGGCTCGGCATTCGACGTGACGCTGGATGTGGCGGCGTGGGACGGTGCGGGCGCGCAAGTGGACCTTTCGTGCGCGGCGATGTTCAGCGAGGAACCGGCCGGCGCGCCCACGGGCGGGCTGGCTCACCTCGACGCAGCGCTGGGCGGGCGGCTGCTCGAACTGCGCCGCGAAGGCCATTTCACCGGTGCTCCGGGCGAATGCCTGCTGATTTCCCAGCCGCCCGAAACGGTTGCGGCCAAGGCGCTGCTGGTGGTCGGGCTGGGCCATCCGCAAGGGTGGACGCCGCTTCACTTGCGCGAAGCGGTGCGCTCGGCGGCCACTTTCGCGCTGGCGCTCGGTGTGCGCAGCGCCGCCTTCGCACCGGGCATGCGCGACAGCGGCCTCTCGGCGGACGGGACGGCCGGAGCGCCCGCGCACATGATCGCTGGGCTTGCCGCCGCGCTTGCCACCCGGCACAGGCTGGTCCCCATGGGCCTTGCTCCGGCGCCGGTTCTGGAACGCTGGGTGTTCGACGTCGGCGCGGAAAGGCTCGAGGCAGCGGCGCGGGAGTTTCGCGAGCAACTGCGCGGGCAAGGCGATTGAGCCTGTAAAAAAAGCCCCGCCGAAGCGGGGCTTTTCTCTTACTGGTCCAGGAACGAGCGCATCTTGCGCGACCGGCTCGGGTGCTTGAGCTTGCGCAGCGCCTTGGCCTCGATCTGGCGGATGCGTTCGCGCGTCACCGAGAACTGCTGGCCGACTTCCTCCAGCGTGTGATCGGTGTTCATGCCGATGCCGAAGCGCATGCGCAGCACGCGCTCCTCACGCGGGGTAAGGCTCGCAAGGACCCGGGTGACCGTTTCCTTGAGGTTCGCCTGGATCGCCGCGTCCACCGGAATGATCGCGTTCTTGTCCTCGATGAAATCGCCGAGGTGCGAATCCTCCTCGTCGCCGATCGGCGTTTCGAGGGAGATCGGCTCCTTGGCGATCTTCATCACCTTGCGCACCTTCTCGAGCGGCATCGACAGACGCTCGGCCATTTCCTCGGGCGTAGGCTCGCGGCCCTGTTCGTGGAGGAACTGACGGCTGGTGCGCACCAGCTTGTTGATCGTCTCGATCATGTGGACCGGGATGCGGATCGTGCGGGCCTGATCCGCGATCGAGCGCGTGATCGCCTGCCTGATCCACCAGGTCGCATAAGTCGAGAACTTGTAGCCGCGGCGGTACTCGAACTTGTCGACCGCCTTCATCAGACCGATGTTGCCTTCCTGGATGAGATCCAGGAATTGCAGACCCCGGTTGGTGTACTTCTTGGCGATCGAGATCACCAGGCGCAGGTTCGCCTCGACCATTTCCTTCTTGGCGATGCGCGCTTCACGCTCCGCCTTCTGGACCATGTTCACGATGCGGCGAAACTCGGGAAGCGCCATGCCCGTCGCGGCGGCGATGTCCGAGACTTCCAGACGGATACGCTCGACCGGATCGGCTTCGTTCTCGGCGAAGGCGGCCCACTTCTTGTCCTTCTTGGCGACGTCCGTGATCCACGTATCGTCCAGTTCGCGGCCGACGTAGGATTCGAGGAAGTCGGTGCGCTTCACCTTGTGACGCTCAGCCAGACGCAGCATTTGCCCGCCCAGCGTCGTCAGGCGGCGGTTGAAGGCGTAGAGGTTGTCGACCAGATATTCGATCTTGGTCGCGTGGAACTTGACCGATTCCACCTGCGCCGTGAGGTCTTCACGAAGCTGCTGGTACTGGTCTTCCTCGGCGGCCGGGAAATCGATGCCCAGCGCCAGCGCTTCCAGACGATCGCGCTGCAGGCGCTCGAAAGTCTGGAACAGTTCGGTGATCAGCAGGAACTTCTCAAGCGCTTCCGGCTTGAGGGCCGCTTCCATCTGCGCGAGCGAGAGGGTGTTGTCTTCTTCCTCTTCCTCGGCCTGACGCTTGGGAATCGGGTTGCCGTCCTCGTCGAGTTCCTCGGAGTTGTCCTCGTCGTCGGAATCGTCGTCCTTGAACGAGGGACCGGCGGTCTTTTCGCTGATTTCGCCGTCGTCCTCGCTCTCGCCGTCCTCGCTCAGGGCTTCGGGCGCGGGCTCCTTCGAAAGCATCGCGTCGAGATCGAGGATCTCGCGCAACTGCATCTCGCCGTTGTTGAGCGCCTCGGACCACTGGATGATGGCGTGGAAGGTGATCGGGCTTTCGCACAGGCCCAGGATCATCATGTCGCGGCCGGCTTCGATGCGCTTGGCGATGGCGATTTCGCCCTCGCGGCTGAGCAGCTCGACCGCGCCCATCTCGCGCAGGTACATGCGCACCGGGTCGTCGGTGCGCTCGACCGTTTCCTTTTTCTTCGCGGGATCGACGTTGACGCGCGGCGAGACTTCATCGCCTTCGCTGTCGTCGTTATCGTCTTCCGAATCGCGGTCGTCGTTTTCCTGGCTTTCGGCATCCTCGTCGTTGTCGACGATGTTGACGCCCATCTCGTTCAGAGCCGAGGTGATGTCCTCGATCTGGTCCGAGGACATGTCCTGAGGCAGCGCCTCGTTCAGCTCATCGTAAGTGATGACGCCGCGACGCTTGGCACGCGCGATCAGCTTCTTGATCGAACCTTCGTTGAGGTCGATCAGCGGTGCGTCCGTACCCTCGTTGTCCGCGCCGTTGGTGTCGTTCTTGCTCATCAGTTCGCCGTTATCCCGTGCCGTCGTGAGTGCGTAAACCTGGGGTCCGTAAACCTTGTATAATTATACAATCACGACGCATGTCTGGTTGCCATTTGCCTGAGACGGCTATCGAATTCCAGCTTTCTCTTCAGCAGTCGCTGCTGTTCGGCGAATGCCGAGTCGGAAAGCTCTGATTCGAACCGCGCCGTTGCTTTTGCCAGTGCCGCTTCGAGTACTGGTCGCTCGACGAGGAGGTCGATCGCCTGGGCCAGTTCGGCTGCCGCCTGTTCCTCGCTCGTTTCGGGAATCAGGAAGCCGAATCTAAGCCCTGCGTACTCGGCGGCCTTGGGTTGCACCAGGCCGTTGTCTCGCAATATGGTGGCGAGAACCTCGGTTTCAAGCGCGTCTGCGGCGCCGCAGCAGTCCACCAGTGTCTCGAAGCGCGGATCGAGACCGGGGGTGCGGGCGAGCGCTTCCGCGTGGCGCGCAAGTTGCGCGGGCCAGCGAATGAGCCCGGCGATGATCGCGGCGGAGAGCGCATCGCGGGTGCCTGCGCCTGCGAATCGGGTGTTCAGGCGCTCGATCGATTCGGGCGAGGAGGGGGCAGGGCTCGGCTTGCCGTTCCATTTGCCGCTTCCGCGCTGGTTCTGGCGAGGCTGGAAGTTTCCCCCACCACCTTGCGCTCCACCCTGTTGCCAGCGATTCTCCCGGCGCGGGAAGGCGAATTCGGAATATCGGTCCTGCAGTTCGCGACGGTAAAGCCCGGCGATGTCGGGGTGCTGGATCGTCTCGACGTGGGCCATCAGGCGGGCCTTGAGGCCGGCCTTGTCCTCGGGCGTATTGAGCGGGACGGCATCTCGCTCCGCCTCCCACAGCACTTCGACGAGGGACTTCGCCTCGCCGAGAATGTCCTCCATCGCGCGGGAGCCGCGCTGCTTGATGAGATCGTCGGGGTCCAGCCCCTCGGGCAGGCGGACGATTCGCAGGGAGTGGGCAGGGCGCAGCAGCGGCAGGGCGCGGGTGATCGCGCGCATCGCCGCGCGCTGGCCGGCCGTGTCGCCGTCGAAGCACAGGGTCGGCGTCTCGACATGGCGCCAGAGCATCTCGATCTGGTGCTCGGTCAGCGCAGTGCCCAGCGGCGCGACGGCATCGGCGATCCCGGCGGCGGCCAGCGCGATGACGTCCATGTAGCCCTCGACCACCACGATCCGCCCCGACTGGCGCGCGGCGGGCGCGGCGCGGTGCAGGTTGTAGAGCGTGCGGCCCTTGTCGAACAGCGGGGTATCGGGCGAGTTGAGGTACTTGGGCGCATCGGTCTTGCCCTTGGTGAGGATGCGGCCACCGAAGGCGATGACCCGGCCGCGCGCATCCTCGATGGGGAGCATCAGGCGGCCCCGAAAACGGTCGTAGGGATCGCGTTCCTCGACGGCGATCCGCAGGCCCGCCTCGATCAGCATGGGCTCGGGGAAGCGGGAGAGGGCCTCTTTCAGTGCCTGCCGCCCCTCGGGCGCATAGCCGAAGCCGAAGCGCTGCACGGTATGCGCATCGAATCCGCGCGTGGCGAGATAGGCGCGCGCCGCCGCGCCTTCTGCGCCGGACAGGCTGGCCTTGAACCACGCCTGCGCGGCGGCCATCACGTCGTGCAGGCTGTCGCGCTTCTCCGCCGCGCGCGCCATCTGCGGATCGGGCGCGGGGACGTCCATCCCGGCCTCGGCCGCCAGTTCCTTGACCGCGTCCATGAAGGCGAGGCCCTGGTGGTCGGTCATCCAGCGGATGGCGTCGCCATGGGCGCCGCAGCCGAAGCAGTGGTAGAACCCTTTCTCGTCGTTGACGTAGAAGCTGGGCGAGTTTTCGTTATGGAAAGGGCAGCAGGCCCGATGCTCGCGCCCCGCCTTCTGCAGCCGCACGGAGCGGCCGATCAGAGCGGAAAGCGCGGTGCGGGACCGGAGTTGGTCGAGCCATTGGGGGGTGAGCACGAGACCTGCCGCCTGTCAGCAAATCAGGCCAGCGCCGCCTTAACCCAGCCGCTCGCCTTGGTCATGTCGAGCACGGTGCCGTGGCGGGCTTTCAGTTCGCCCATGACCTTGCCCATGTCCTTCATGCCGCTGGCGCCGGTCTCCGCCTTGATCGCCTCGATGGCGGCCATGGTTTCTTCCTCGGACAACTGGGCGGGGAGGAAGGTTTCGATGACTTCCAGCTCGGCCTGTTCGTCGGCAGCCTTTTCGGGGCGGCCGCCCTGCTCGAACAGGGTGATCGATTCGCGGCGCTGCTTCACCATCTTCTGCAGCACGTCGATCACCAGCGCGTCGTCGTCGGGCAGCGTGTCGGCGGTGCGCAGCTCGATGTCGCGGTCCTTGATCTTTGCAAGGATGAGGCGGACAGTGGCGAGGCGCTGCTTCTCACCGGCCTTCATGGCGGTGATCTGCGCGGCCTTGATCGAATCACGAAGCATGGGTTTTCCTGCAAATGAACTGAGTGAACGGGGTGGTGCGTGTGGCAAAGCTAGCAACCTGCGCGCCGATTTGCACGTGCGCGCCCAAATTGCACCCCCACACCTTGACGCGGTGCACAACCCTCTCTAGCGGCCGCGTCTTAGCACACAACGTTAGAAACGCCGTCAACGGAGCGACCCACCATGGCCGACGCCGCATCTTCGCTTGCGCCCAAACCCGAAGGGGCAACGGGCGTTCTGGTTCTCAGCGACGGACACGTCGTCTGGGGACGTGGTTTCGGTCATGTCGGAGAGTCCGTGGGTGAAGTCTGCTTCAACACCGCGATGACCGGCTACCAGGAAGTCATGACCGACCCGTCCTATGCGGGCCAGATCGTCACTTTTACTTTCCCGCATATCGGCAATGTCGGCGTGAACGAGGAAGACCTCGAATCGCTGGTCGACGGCGCCGTCGGCTGCGTCGTCCGCGAGGACGTGACGCTGCCTTCGAACTTCCGTTCCGCAGGCGGCTACGCCGAGTGGCTGGCGAGCAAGGGCAAGGTCGGCCTTTCGGGCGTCGACACCCGCGCGCTCACCCGCCGCATCCGCAGCGCCGGTGCGCCCAACGCCGTCATCGCCCATGACCCCGAAGGCAACTTCGACATTCCCGCGCTCATCAAGCGGGCGCAGGAATGGCCGGGCCTCGAAGGCATGGACCTTGCCAAGCTGGTCAGCCGCGAAATCCAGCAGGGCTGGGAAGGCTCGACTTGGACACTCGGTGAGGGCTACGGCACTGCCGACGGCGAGACCCGCCCGCACGTCGTCGCGATCGACTACGGCGCCAAGGACAACATTTTCCGCAATCTCGTGAAGGCTGGCGCGCGCGTCACCGTGGTTCCGGCCGAGGCTTCGCTGGAAACCATCCTGTCGCTCGAACCCGCTGGCGTGTTCCTCTCGAACGGCCCCGGCGACCCGGCGGCGACCGGCGCTTATGCCGTGCCCGTAATCGCGGCGCTGCTGGAGCGTGACATGCCGGTCTTCGGCATCTGCCTCGGTCACCAGATGCTCGGCATCGCGGCGGGCGCCAAGACAGCCAAGATGTTCCAGGGCCATCGCGGCGCCAACCATCCGGTCAAGCGCCATGCCGACGGCGTGGTCGAGATCACCTCGATGAACCACGGCTTCGCGGTGGACAACACCTGCCTGCCGGACAATGTCGAGGAAACCCACGTCTCGCTGTTCGACGGCACCAACTGCGGCATCGCGATCAAGGGCAAGCGCGCTTTCGGCGTGCAGTACCACCCCGAGGCGAGCCCCGGCCCGCAGGACAGCTTCTACCTGTTCGAGAAGTTCGTGGGTATGCTCGGCTGATGGTCGCAGCGGGTCAGGCTCCCTTGGCGGCGTTCGCGCCGTCCCACGCATCGGCGATGATTGCCGGTGCGGCCAAGGGAGCTTTCGACCCGGCCCGGCGGATTGCCTATGCATCCAGGCACCTCATAACAAAGAAGGTGCCTGAAATGACTAGCGCAATGTCCGCTCTGATCGACCACATGATCGCCTACTACGTCGCCGGGCCGGCGGCCGAACTCTCGGTCGCGCCGCGCTTTTATCCCTACGGCGAACTGCAGCTCATCTTCGAGGACAAGGTCTCCGTCGCCGTCCGCAAGTTCGGCCCGAAGGTGCGCAAGCACTCCAAGGAAGCCGGCAAGGCCTTCATCGATCGCATGATCGAGACGGGCGCCTGGTCCACCAACCAGGGCGAGTACGGCGGCTCGATGCACCAGTTCCAGGCCGACCGCTTTCGCGAAGTCATTCGCACTGAGCAGGACGCCAACCCCATCATCCAGAACGCGAAAGCCGATCCTGACTACTGGGACAAGGCCTTCGGCGATCTTATGGGTTGAAGCAAAATGAGCGGGCAGAACGGGTATATGATCAAGCAAGCTGAATTAGAGGCAGTCGTTCTGCTCGCATTGTACAATTATTTTCAAGTTCACAGCGGAAGTTTGACGATCAGCCAAATCAAGAGACTTTTGAATTTTGACGTGTCTGAACGGCGCGTAGAGATGGCGGTCTCAAATCTTGCGTCGAGTGGCTATGTTGATGGTGAATATAGCTACGTTGATGAAAATGGTTTTGCGATTTCTGACGCTGGTTACAAATATGCTGAAGAACTCGAAGGCCGGGCTAATGGACGGAAAGATGCTGACGAATCTGAAGAGGTTCCAGCCTCTGATCGCGTAGTCGGATTGGATCATAATAGTCGTCAGTTTATCGAGGTGCGGAGCGAGGTGACTTCGCTTGCCAAACAAATTTCCCTCGCAAATGATGTGGGAAATCTAAGTTCGCGCGAGAAACTCGTAGCTGAGCAAGAAGTTACAGCGCTCGGGGATGCGCTGGACCGTGAGTTTATCCGGCCAAAGGAAATTTGGCTACGTTCCAAGTTAACCCTGCAATGGATAGGGAAGGAGGCTGCCGCCGCCGTTATAGGTACTGCGGCACTCGCTCTCCTTGCGCTCATTGCTCATTTGCTAGGCTTTGCGATCTAACATGCCCAAACGTACAGACATCTCCTCGATCCTCGTCATCGGCGCAGGCCCGATCATCATTGGTCAGGCCTGCGAGTTCGACTATTCGGGCACTCAGGCGATCAAGGCGCTGAAGGAGGACGGTTACCGGGTGATCCTGGTGAACTCGAACCCCGCCACGATCATGACCGACCCGGACATGGCCGACGCCACTTACGTGGAGCCGATCACTCCCGAGGTCGTCGCGCGCATCATCGAGAAGGAGCGCCCCGATGCGGTGCTCCCCACGATGGGCGGCCAGACCGCGCTCAACTGCGCGCTGGCGCTGTTCAACGACGGCACGCTGGAGAAGTTCGGCGTCCAGATGATCGGCGCCGACGCCGACGCGATCGACAAGGCCGAGGATCGCCAGCGCTTCCGCGACGCGATGGACAAGATCGGCCTCAACTCGGCGCGTTCGGGCGTGGCCCATACGCTGGACGAGGCGTTCGCGGTGCTTGAGCGCACCGGTCTGCCCTCGATCATCCGCCCCAGCTTCACGATGGGCGGCACCGGCGGCGGCATCGCCTACAACAAGGCCGAGTTCGAGGCGATCGTGCGTTCGGGCCTCGATGCCTCGCCGACCACCGAAGTGCTGATCGAGGAATCGCTGCTCGGCTGGAAAGAGTACGAGATGGAGGTCGTGCGCGACCGCCATGACAACTGCATCATCATCTGCTCGATCGAGAACGTCGATCCGATGGGCGTCCACACGGGCGATTCGATCACCGTCGCCCCGGCACTGACGCTGACCGACAAGGAATACCAGATCATGCGCAACGCCTCGATCGAGGTGCTGCGCGAGATCGGCGTCGAGACCGGCGGTTCCAACGTCCAGTTCGCGGTGAACCCCAAGGACGGCCGCCTGATCGTCATCGAGATGAACCCGCGCGTGTCGCGTTCCTCGGCGCTGGCCTCGAAGGCCACCGGCTTCCCGATCGCGCGCGTCGCCGCCAAGCTGGCGGTCGGCTACACGCTCGACGAGATCATGAACGAGATCACCGGCGCGACGCCCGCCGCGTTCGAGCCGACCATCGACTACGTCGTCACCAAGATCCCGCGCTTCGCCTTCGAGAAGTTCAAGGGCGCCAAGAACGACCTCACCACCGCGATGAAGTCGGTCGGCGAAGTCATGGCGATCGGCCGCAACATCAAGGAATCGATGCAGAAGGCCCTGCGCGGCCTCGAAACCGGCCTTGACGGCTTCAACCGCGTGCCCGCGCTGGAAGGCGCCGGCCGTGACGTCATCACCGCCGCTCTTTCGCGCGCCACGCCGGAGCGTCTGCTGCACGCCGCGCAGGCCTTCCGCGAAGGCTTCACCGTGGACGAGATCCACGCGATCGCCCACTACGACAAGTGGTTCCTGCGCCACATCGAGGAGATCATCGCCGAGGAAACCAAGATCCTCGCTGAAGGTCTGCCCAACGATGCGGCGGGCATGCGCAAGCTGAAGGCGATGGGCTTCTCCGACAAGCGCCTCGCCACGCTGGCGGTGCGTTCGGTCGGCGTCGCGGGCGGTCTGGGCGAGACCCAGGCCAAGCGCTCGGGCCTGCTGCATGACGCGCTGCGCGCCATGGCCGGTGCCACCAGCGAGAAGGAAGTGCGCCAGCTTCGCCGCAAGCTGGGCGTCGTCCCCGTTTTCAAGCGCATCGACAGCTGCGCCGCCGAGTTCGAGGCGGTGACGCCCTACATGTACTCGACCTACGAGGCCCCGATCTTCGGCGAGCCCGAGGACGAGGCCATGCCGTCCGACCGCAAGAAGATCGTGATCCTCGGCGGCGGTCCGAACCGCATCGGGCAGGGCATCGAGTTCGACTACTGCTGCGTCCACGCCTGCTTCGCCCTGTCCGAGGCCGGCTACGAGACCATCATGGTCAACTGCAACCCCGAGACGGTTTCGACCGACTACGACACCTCGGACCGTCTCTACTTCGAGCCACTGACTGCCGAGGACGTGCTGGAAATCCTGCGCGTCGAGCAGCAGAGCGGCGAACTCGTCGGCGTGCTGGTGCAGTTCGGCGGCCAGACTCCGCTCAAGCTGGCGCAGGCGCTGGAAGACGAGGGCATTCCGATCCTCGGCACCTCGCCCGACGCGATCGACCTTGCCGAAGACCGCGAGCGGTTCTCGGCTCTGGTCGACAAGCTCGGCCTCAAGCAGCCCGCCAACGGCATTGCCCGCAGCCGCGACGAGGCGGTGAACGTCGCCAATCGCATCGGCTACCCGGTGCTGATGCGCCCAAGCTACGTGCTGGGCGGCCGCGCGATGGAGATCGTCGACAGCGAACAGCAGCTCGACGACTACATCACCACCGCCGTGCAGGTCTCGGGCGACAGCCCGGTCCTCATCGACCAGTACCTGCGCGACGCCATCGAGTGCGACGTCGATGCCCTGTGCGACGGCGAGCGCGTGGTCGTGGCAGGCGTCATGCAGCACATCGAGGAAGCGGGCATCCACTCCGGCGACAGCGCCTGTACCCTGCCGCCTTACAGCCTGCCGCCCGAGATCATCGCCGAAATGGAGCGTCAGGCCGAGAAGCTGGCGTTCGGCCTTAACGTCAAGGGCCTGATGAACATCCAGTTCGCGGTGAAGGACGGCGAGGTCTACCTCATCGAGGTCAACCCGCGCGCCTCGCGCACGGTGCCCTTCGTTGCCAAGGCGCTGGGCCAGCCGGTCGCCAAGATCGCTGCGCGCGTCATGGCGGGCGAGAAGCTGGACACCTTCCCGCCGTTCAAGCGCGACCTGTCGTACATGGCGGTCAAGGAAGCCGTGTTCCCGTTCAACCGCTTCCCCGGCGTCGATCCGGTGCTCAGCCCCGAGATGAAGTCCACCGGCGAAGTCATGGGAATCGATAGCGATTTCGCTCGCGCCTTCGGCAAGGCGCAGCTTGGCGCCGGCATGAAGCTGCCGGTCGAGGGCACCGTGTTCGTTTCGGTCAAGGACAGCGACAAGCCGGTGATCCTGCCCGCGGTGAAGACGCTGATCGAGCAGGGCTTCCGCATTGTCGCCACCAGCGGCACGCAGAAGTATCTGGCCGAGGCGGGCCTGCAGGTCGATCTCGTGAACAAGGTGGCCGAAGGCCGTCCGCACATCGTCGACAAGATCGTCGATGGCGAGATCGCGCTGATCTTCAATACCACCGAAGGCTGGCAGAGCCTGGTGGACTCCCAGTCGATCCGCGCCTCGGCGCTGACCGGCAAGGTTTCGATCTTCACCACGGCGGCGGCCAGTGTCGCTGCGGCGGAGGCGATCGCGACAATTCGCGGGAGCAAACTTGAAGTGCGATCGTTGCAGGACTACTATAGCTGAAATCGATCTCGCCTCCCCCCACATCGCAGCAGATCGGCCCCGCCCGCCTAGGGCGGGGACAGGAAACTAGTCGCAAGACCTTTGGGGGAAGGCCGCAGGAGGAAATGAATTAGAATGGCAAGTGTCGAAAAGCTGCCGATGCTCGCGGAAGGTTACGAGCGGATGACCGCGGACCTCAAGGCGCTTCGCGATGAGCGTCCGCTCATCGTCGACGCCATCGAGGAAGCGCGTGCCCACGGCGATCTTTCGGAAAACGCCGAGTACCACGCCGCCAAGGAGCGCCAGGGCCAGGTCGAGGCGACCATCGCCGACCTTGAGGACAAGATCACGCGCGCGCAGATCATCGATCCCGCGACGCTGTCGGGCGACAAGATCATCTTCGGCGCCACCATCACTCTTCTCGACGATGACGAGAAGCCGGTGAAGTACCAGATCGTCGGCCCTTACGAAGCGGACGCGAAGGTCGGCCGCATCAGCTACAACTCGCCGCTCGGCAAGGCGCTGATCGGCCGCAAGGTCGAGGAAGAGATCGAAGTGACCGTCCCGTCGGGCGACAAGTTCTACCTGGTGCAGAAGATCGAATTCATCTGATCCTCTCCGCTTCAGGATAAAGAAAAAGGCCGGCGTTTCCGCCGGCCTTTTTCGTTTCCGCTGCTCAGGCTGCCGGCAGTTCCGGCTCGAGCAGGCGATGAAGATGCACGATCACGTACTTCATCTCGGCATCATCGACGGTGCGCTGCGCGGCCGACTTCCAGGCATTCTGGGCCTCGGCGAAATCGGGATAGACACCGACGAGGTCGAGAGCCTTGAGGTCGGTGAATTCGAGGCTGCGCGGATCCTTGACCCGGCCGCCCATTACAAGGTGAAGCTTCTGCATGGGAGAGTGCCGCTTTCCTGCTGGTTGGGAGATAAGCGGCCTATAATTTTGGAGAGGTCAAGGAGCAAGTGCACAAGACGCACCTTGATCGCGCAGTAAGCGAAAAGGTGCGCCTTTAGCTGAAATTCACGAGCCGTTTACGATCTGACACGCTTCTTGAGGTCTTCGGCCATGTGCAGAACCTTGGTCGAGCGGACAGCCGCCGCGTCTCCAAGGCGGTTGGCGGTGTCGGCAGCCGCATCGCCAAGCCTGCTGGCTCGGCGGGCAGTCGCACGGCCGAGGGCACTTGCGGCGCCTACTGCAGCCAGGCCGTACTTTTCGAGATTGAGAATGGCCAGATCGCTGACCTTTTCAGCGCTGTCCGCGAACTTCGAGGCCTGCTTGCGTGCATCGATGCCGATGTCATGCGCCTTGTCGCCCGCCTTGCGGCCGAGTACGACGCTGGCGGTGCCGGCAGCCTCCGCGAGGTCCAGCGTGCGCGCGACGATCCGCCTGCTGACGCGGCGCGGCAGGAGGGCGTTCACCGCGACGCCGACGGCGACACCGCCTGCGACGGTCAGTACCGGGTGCTTCTTGACGAAGGCGATGACTTTGTCAGACGGCGTGGGCTCGGCGATTTTCGCGGGCAGGGCGACGACGTTTGCGCCTTTACCGGCAGCGATCGGGGTGGACGACTCGGTCTTGCTCACCTGGCGTTCCTTCCTTGGTCAAGAGACCCGGTCGCGCGCACTGTCCAACAGGCGCTGCGCCAGGTCGATAATGGGATTACGCAGAAACCAAAGCACGAGCGCTGCCAAGGTTCCGCCGATTGCGGCGGGATGCTCCTCGACAACGGCAACGGCCTCGTCGAACATCAGCTTGGCCTGATCGAGCGCCTCGTCAGCGATCCGGCCGCCGATCCCGCGCTCGTCCATGTCGGCCCTGAAGGCCTGGTAATGTCCGTCGAACTTCGCCTTCGCGGCGTCGCGCGCGGCCCGGTCCACCAGAACCTGCGCTGCCTGCTTGCCCATTCGAGCCCCCGTAATAGATTAAATAGATTAATCGTCCTGAGAACCGCCCGCGATACGCAGCATACGGCGCAGCCGTGCGCGCGCACTCCAGGCCCCGAATGCGGCAAGCGCAAGCAATACCAGCGTGATAACCGCCATCGCGCCCCACAGTCCGAGCAGCGGGCCGAGAGCAATTACCGTACCGACGACGAAGGCCATGACAGCGAAGAAAACCAGCACCGCTGCCACCACGAGCAGCATGACGATAGTGCGTGTTTCCGACCCAACATATGCAGCGCGCGACTTTTGAAACGCGAGTTCAGCTTGCGCAAAAACCTTCGCTTCATCCGCCAGCTGGCGCAAATCCTGCGCCAGCGACAGATTCTCGTAATCCTCGGCCGCAGGGGCGAGGGTGGGTGTGGTGTCCTGCATTCTCTCAGGAAGTCAGCTCAGGCGCCGAAGCGCCTTCACTTGCCCCTGAACAGGCGGGAAAGCACGAAGCCGGTCGCGGCCGCGATGCCGAGTGCCTGCCACGGGCTGTTGCGCACGAACGTCTTGGCATCCTCGCCAATGTCCTCGATCGACTTCTCGTCCAGCTTGGCTCCGGCGTCGGCCAGCGACTTCGATGCGCTGCGGGCGTAATCGCCGTACTTCACGCCGACCTTCTCGTCGATCAGGGCGGCATTGTCGTCGATCAGCTTGGAGACGCCGACGATCGCCTGACTGGCCTTGGCCTTGCCTTCCTCTGCATAGCCGGCGGCCTTGACCTTGGCATCGGCCGCGAAGGCGCTGGCCTTGTCCTTGGCTTCGCCGCTGCGGGTCTTGCATTCGCTAGACACTTCACCGGCGAAAGCCTGCGCACCGGCCTTGGCTTCCTCGACCGCCTTGGAGAAGTGATTCTTGGCGCTTTCGGTGCCGTTTCCGGCGGAGATGGTGGGTTCGACCATGCGATTATCCTTCCTTGTCTATCCTTGGCGCGAATTGGCATCATAAGCCATGTGCGGACAGAGTAACACAACTTGTCGTTCCTTGCTGCAACGCAACTTGTCACGCGAAGTTCCCCTGCTAAGACCGCCTCCGGACGGATGGCGCGTAATGCGCCCGCTTGAGGAGAACCGCAGACATGACCGCGATCATCGACATTCACGGACGGGAAATCCTGGACAGCCGCGGCAACCCCACCGTGGAGGTGGACGTCCTGCTGGAAGACGGCAGCTTCGGCCGCGCGGCAGTGCCCTCGGGCGCATCGACCGGCGCGCACGAAGCGATGGAACTGCGTGACGGCGACAAGAGCCGCTATCTCGGCAAGGGCGTGCTCAAGGCCGTGGATTCGGTCAACGGGGAGATCGCCGAGGCGCTCGTCGGGCTCGACGCCGAAGACCAGCGCGACCTCGACCTTGCCATGATCGAACTCGACGGCACGCCGAACAAGGCGCGCCTCGGTGCCAACGCCATCCTCGGCGTCAGCATGGCCGCCGCGAAGGCCGCCGCCAATGCGCGCGGCCTGCCGCTCTACTCCTACGTCGGCGGCGTTTCGGCGCATGTCCTGCCGGTGCCGATGATGAACATCATCAACGGCGGCGAGCATGCCGACAACCCGATCGACTTCCAGGAATTCATGGTCATGCCGGTCGGCGCCTCGTCGCTGGCGGAAGCCGCGCGCTGGGGAGCGGAAATCTTCCACACGCTCAAGAAGGGCCTGCACGAGAAGGGCCTCGCCACCGCCGTGGGCGACGAGGGCGGCTTCGCGCCGAACCTTGCCAGCACCCGCGATGCGCTGGACTTCATCATGGCCTCGATCGAGAAGGCAGGCTTCAAGCCGGGCACCGACATCAAGCTCGCGCTCGACTGCGCCTCGACCGAGTTCTTCAAGAACGGCAAGTACGAGATCAGCGGCGAGGGCCTGAGCCTGTCGCCGGTGGCCTTCGCGGACTACCTTGCCGACCTTACCGAAGCCTATCCGATCATCTCGATCGAGGACGGCATGAGCGAGGACGACTTCGAGGGCTGGAAGGCGCTGACCGATAAGATCGGCCACAAGGTGCAGTTGGTGGGCGATGACCTGTTCGTCACCAACCCGGCGCGCCTGACCATGGGCATCGAGAAGGGCCTGGCGAACTCGCTGCTCGTCAAGGTCAACCAGATCGGCACCCTGACCGAGACGCTGGAAGCCGTCTCGATCGCCAACCGCAACGGTTACACCGCCGTCATGTCGCACCGTTCGGGCGAGACCGAGGACGCGACCATCGCCGACCTCGCCGTCGCCACCAATTGCGGCCAGATCAAGACCGGCTCGTTGGCCCGTTCGGACCGGCTCGCCAAGTACAACCAACTCATCCGCATCGAGGAAGAGCTGGGCAAGGCCGCGCGCTATGCGGGCCTGAGCGCGTTCGGTCGCCTGAGCGCCTGAACCTGAAGTGTCGCGGGTGATCGGCGCCGGGGAAATGGCGCCGATCACCCGCTTCCTCCGCACGGCGACCAGCCTGTCCCCCCATGGGGCGAAGAGGTGGCTGGAGGCCGATCGCCTCAGCGTGCGGCGACACTGTCCCTTGCGGTATCGTCGATCAACACGACTGAGCGGGATGCGGAGGCGAAGTATTCGAGCATCGCGGCATAGCCCCGCGCGCTCAGTTTGACGTAGACCCGGCGCGCGTCCCCGGGATCGGCCTCCCGTACGAGGTGCCCCTGCTTTTCGAGAATCGCGATCCAGCGCAGCGCCGTCGTCGAAGGGACGGCGGAGCCGATGCATGCGCTCGTCACCGAGACGCGGCGGCGCTCCTTGGCGGCGATGAAGAGGTCGAGCAGGATGTCCCACGCCGGTTCGCCGAACAGTTCTTCCGAGCGGAAGATCTTGGTGCGCCGCCGCCGGTCGTCGTAAGTCTGGCGGGCGAGTTCCACCCAGATCGGGTGATCCTGGCTCGCCGTGCCCTTGGGTTCGCGAGCTTCCCCGGTGATGGCGAGGCTTTCCAGTATCGCCGAGGGACTCTCTCCGATCTCCAGTTCCCGCGCCATTGCCAGAAGTTCGTTGGCGATGCCGATCAGCCGGATCGCTTTCGCCCGATTGCGCATCAACTGGTCCGTGTTCTCCATCGAATAGGATCGCCTGATGCAGGCCGCACGACTTCCTTCGCGAAAGTCATCGCGGCGATTATGCCCATCGTTGCGAGAAAAGCAGCGGCGCTCAGCAGGTTATGACCTGCAGTCGCCGCTGTGTTGCTTGATCCGCCACGGACAAATCATAGGCAAACTTCCGAGGAAACGTCTCGCGTAGCTTAATCCGTATCGGACGCTTTACGCGGAATGCCGAATTCCCGGCATAAGGATTCGATGGCAGCCTGGAGATGGGCGGCGGCGATCATCGCGCCGATCTCTTCCAGTTGGTCGAGGCGCGTCTCCAGATCGGCGGCCAGCGACTTCGCGATTGCGTCCTTGTTCACCCAAGCGTTCTCCAGCGGGAGGAAGCAGTGCCTCCTCCCGGACCCGATACCACGAGCCATGGTTTGCGACCCGCCGGTTTGCCCGGCGTCAGTTGTTTTAGGTTATACATCCGTTTTCGAGCAAAATCGGAGCGACCTGCTCACGAACTACACGATGGATGATAATTGAAAACCGCGAATCCGATGGTGTCCTGTAAGTGAACATTCTGAAATCGGCGATTAATCGTAGAGAAATTACGCTGATGTGAACGGTATTGAATGGATTTAGGTATAGTTACTTATTCAATTCGATCACGCGATGCCCCCGGATTATCCGTTTCAGGCATCGCGTGACGATTGGTTTTCAGCCGCCGAAGCGACCTTTGAGGTCGTAGAGGGCGATGGCCGCCTTGGCGGCCTCGCCGCCCTTGTCCTTCTGCGCGGCGTCGGCGCGGACGAGAGCCTGCTCCTCGTTCTCGACGGTGAGGATGCCGTTGCCGATGGCGATGCCGTCCATGGTCAGCGCCATGATCCCGCGCGCCGATTCGCCGGCGACGATCTCGAAATGGTAGGTCTCGCCGCGAATGACGACGCCGATGGCCACGTAACCGTCATAGTCGCCGGTGGCATCGGCCAGCGAGATGGCGGCGGGGATTTCGAGCGCGCCCGGTACGGTGATCACCTCCGCCTTGTGGCCCGCCGCCTTGAGCGCGGCCTTGGCGCCCGCGATCAGCATGTCGTTGAGATGGTCGTAGAAACGCGCCTCGATGATGAGGAAACGGGCCATGTCAGTTCGATCCTTCGCTGGTCGGGGCGATGATGGGCCGCTCGCCGACGATGTTGAGTCCGTATCCCTCGAGAGCGACCAGCGAGTGGTGCGTGTTGGTCAGCAGGACCATGTCGTGAATGCCCAGTTCCGCCAGGATCTGCGCGCCCACGCCGTAGTCCCTCAATTCCTCGAGGTCCGGGGTGCCGCCATTGCGGAACTCCTGCTTGATGTCCATCACGCGCGACATCAACTTGTTCATCGGCCGGTTGATGACCACGATCACGCCCGAGCCTTCCTCGCCGATCATTTCCATCGAGCGGTGCAGCAGGTCGCCGCGATCGCCGGTGTCCTCCCCGAAGATGTCCGCGAAGAAGGACAGGGTGTGCATGCGCACCATGGTCGGCTTCGACGGGTCGATGCGGCCCTTGACCAGCGCCACGGTTTCGTCGCCGGTCGCGCGGTTGAAGTACGAGCGTGCCACCCAGTCGCCGCCATGGCGCGAGTGGAAGCTGATCTCGTTGCGCTTCTCGATCATGCGGTCGTGCTTGCGGCGATAGGCGATAAGGTCGCGGATCGTGCCGATCTTCAGGTCGTGCAGGCGCGCAAAGCCGATGAGGTCGTCCATGCGGGCCATGGTGCCGTCCTCCTTCATGATCTCGCAGATCACGCCGGAGGGGTTGAGCCCGGCGAGGCGCGAGATATCGACCGCCGCCTCGGTATGGCCGGTGCGGACCAGCACGCCGCCGTCGCGGGCGCGCAGCGGGAAGACGTGGCCGGGGGTGACGATGTCGTCGCGGGTCTTGGTGCCGTCGATGGCGACCGAAATGGTGCGCGCACGGTCACCCGCCGAGATGCCGGTGGTGACGCCTTCGCGTGCCTCGATGGAGATGGTGAAGGCAGTTTCATGGCGCGTGCCGTTATGGCGGCTCATCAGGTTGAGGCCGAGTTCATCGACGCGCTGGCTGGTGATCGCGAGGCAGATCAGACCGCGCCCGTGCATCGCCATGAAGTTGATCGCGGCCGGAGTCGCCATCTGGGCCGGGATGATGAGGTCGCCTTCGTTCTCACGGTCTTCGTCGTCGACGAGGATGAACATGCGGCCGTTGCGGGCTTCGTCGATGATCTCCTCGATCGGAACGAGCACTTCGCGCTCGTCGTTCGAGAAAAGGACGCGCTCCAGCTTGCCGAGGGTTTCGGCGGTAGGGTTCCAGTCGTCCTCGGTGCAGTCGCGCAGCGTGTTGGCGTGGAGGCCGGCGGCGCGCGCCAGGCTGGACTTGCTCATTCCGCCCTCGGTTACGAGCTTGCGGACCTTGTCGATCACATCGGTAGCCATTGTAGTGTTCGATCTCACATTTCAGTGTGATCGAAATAGGCTTGCTTCACATTCGGATCAAGAGCCTTTGAATTGCGGTGGCCGCTTTGCGAGAAAAGCGGCGACGGCTTCCTCGTGGTCGGCCGTGGCGTGGGCGGCGGCCTGCATGGCCGAGGCCATCTCCAGCAGCGTGGCAAGGTCCGCACGGCGGCCTTCCCACAGCAGCCGCTTGGTCATCCGTACCGCGTGCGGTGGATTGGCGGCGATGCGGCGGGCGAGGGCGCGGGCGGCGTCGAGAAGTTCGCCATCCGGTACCACGCGGCTGACGAGGCCGCAGGCCAGCGCCTCGGCGGCGTCGATCGGATCGCCGGTGAGGGCCATTTCGGCGGCTTTAGACCAGCCGATCACACGCGGCAGCAGCCACGAGCCGCCGTCGCCCGCGATGAGGCCGAGCTTGACGAAGCTCTCCGCGAACTTCGCGCTCTCGCCCGCGATGCGCAAGTCGCACATGCAGGTGAGGTCGCAGCCCGCGCCCATGGCGGCGCCGTTGACGGCGGCTATGATCGGCACTTCCAGCGCCGCAAAGGCGAGCGGGAGCCGCTGGATGCCGCGCTTGTAGGAAAGACGCGTGGCGGCGGGAGACCCGGCGTTGAGGGTGCCGCCGGGCTTCATTTCGTTGATGTTGCCGCCGGAGGAAAAGCCCTTGCCCGCGCCTGTCAGGATGGCGACACGGGCCTGCGGGTCCGTCTCGAGCCGGGCGAGGGCGGCGAGCAGGGCCTCGATGACCTCGGCGTCGGAGATCGGGTTGCGCAGTTCGGGGCGGTTGAGCGTGAGGAGGACGATGCCCTCCTCGTCGATTTCGTACAGCACCGCATCGCTCATCGCCTGTCTTCTTCCGTCCTGTCGCGTCGAAAGCTCAACCTAAAGACCGGCAGCGGTCCCGGATCAAGTCCGGGACGACGACTAGCTATGCATCCTGCTTATGCATCCTGCTTTCGGGCCATCATCTTCGTGATATCGACCTGACCCGTGGCCAAGCCGCCCATGAAGCCGCCGTCCACCGGTAGCACGACGCCATTGACCACGCCTGCGAGGTCGGAGTTGATCAGGACCAGCGGCCCCGCCTGTTCTTCCGGCGTGGTGTAGCGGCCGAGCGGCTCGGCGGCGGCATCGACGACCTCCTTGCCGGACACCGCGTGGAAGGTCGCCATCATCGGCGTCTGCGTGGGCGAGGGGAGCGAGCAGTTGATGCGGATGCCCTGCTTGATCAGGCGGGCACCCATGAACTGCGTCCAGACGATGACGGCTTCCTTGGAGAACGCGTAGCCCTCGCCGACCTGGTCCATGTTCGCCTCGCACCAGTCGAGACCGGCCTGGAAGCCCTGCGTCGCCAGCAGTTGCATGTGGACCGGGATACGGCGGCTCCAGCCGAGGCCGCCCGTCGAGGCGATCGAGACGATCGCGCCCTTGCTTCCCATCAGCGGGATGACCTGCTCGGTCAGGTGACGGGTGCCGAGGAAGTTGACCTTCATCGTGTCCATGGCCGGAAAACCGCCTCCGCCAGGCAGCCCCGCGCAATTGAACAGGGCGTCGATCTTGCCTCCTACGCCGCTGACGGCGGCCTCGAGGCTGGCCGGATCGCGCAGATCGATCTGCGTGAACGAGGCCATCGGCACGGCGCTTTCCTTGAAGTCGAAGCCGTGGACCTCGGCGCCGAGCGATACCAGCAGCTTCGCGGCGGCCTCGCCCATGCCGGAGAAGCAGCCGCTGACGATTACGCGCTTGCCCTTGTAGCCCAGAACATCACTCATTGGTCGGTCCTTCCTCTCACGGGCGTGGTGCTGGCCGGGGCCGGACCTGCCGTTTCCTTTGCCCGTAGCTATGCGCTGTCGCGGCCCGGGTTCAACCGTCGCGGCGGGTCATCGCGGACACGATGGCGGAGGCCGTCTTTCTATCGGTTCGGCACTTTGCCCATCGGCGGCTACGGGCGCGCGGCCGTTACGCTTCGGCGCTGGCGCCGTCCGCGCGACGCCGCTCTGCTTCGGCGCGGTGATGCTTGCGCCGTTCGAGTTGCCTTGCCGACGGTATGCCGTCGTCGATCAGGTCGGCCAGTACCGCCCCGCGCTCTCCGGCTGGGCGAGCCGGACCGACCGTGGTGTCGCAGAAGGTCTGGCGCTCGATCTCGGCATTGAGCAGCGCGCCCAGCAGCACACCGTAGGCCGACAGGAACAGCCACATCAGGAACACGACAATGGCCGAGAGCGAACCGTACGTCGCATTGTAGTCGCTGATGTAGGCGACGTAGAGCGAGAACCCGAAGGACACCGCCAGCCACAAGAGCGTGGCCAGCAGTGAGCCGGGCGCCAGCCAGCGCCATTTGGCGGGGCGCCGGTCCGGTCCGTAGCGCATGATGAGCGCGAACCCGGCGCTGCCCAGCGTGATTGCCGCCACCCAGGTCAGCACCTTGAACGTCATCTGGGTAGCGCTGCCGAGATATACGCTGGTCTCGGTCTGCAGCCAGGCGAAGACGCCGCCGGAGAGGACTCCGGTGAGGGCCAGCAGGATCGCCGCCAGCGTCAGGCCGCCGGTGCGCATTGTGCGGGCGATCACGCCGCGCGTCTCGCGCTCCTCGTTGATGATGTTGAGCGCGCTGACCATTCCGCCCGCCGCACGCATGCCACCATAGACCGCGAAGAACAGCGCGATAACGAGGGCAAGTCCGGTTACGCCCGAGTTCGTCGAGATGATCCGCAGGAGTTGCTCTTCCAGCAGGCGGGCGACTTCGGGCGGCACGACATCGACGATGCTGTCCATCTGCTCGCGCACCATGCCGACGTCGGCGACAAGGCCGTAGACCATCACGGTTGCGGCGATCAGCGGCGTCAGGGCAAGGAAGGTGTAGAACGCAAGCCCCGCCGACAGAAGCCCCAGTTCATGGAACCCGATCATGACATAGACCCGCTTCACCACTCGAAACCATGCCGCGCGCGGCATCGCCAGCGGGGAACTGGCATCTGAGCCGGGGACGGTTTCGGATGCGGCGTTGCCAGCCCCGGATCCCGCGCTATTCACTACAAGCCTGTGTGAACGAGGGAACTTTCGCTGTTGCAATGCGATAGGCATTCTCAGGAGGGGCCGGGCAGACCGGTCCGGAAAAGGGGTGATTCGTCGCGGTGTCCATGTTCAGGCTAATCGATCATCGGCCGGATCGTTCCCTGTCCTTGCGTCATGGATGTGCCGGCGGCGCGGTCGCCCTGGTACTAGCTCTGGGTACGATGTTGCCGTCGGGCAATGCATCGGCGCAGACGAAACCTGCCGAAGAGACAGCAACCGCCGCCCCTTCGCCCAAGCCGGATCAGGGGGCGGCACAGGATCTCGAAGCAGGGCAGGTTCAGGTGCCGGCGCTACCGTCCGACTCCGCCCTGCCTCAGGTCGATCCGATCATCCCCGATGGCGAGTTCAACTCCTCGATCCCTGCGCTCGACACCTCCGACGATCCCGAACTCGACAAGCCGCTCGAATCGATCGACGCTTTCGAACGGCGCATGGCGCAGCAGCAGAGTGGCGCGAAGCCCACTGAAGGTGCCGCGCCTCCCGCCGGTGACCCTGCTCTGGCGGATGGAGACACGGTCGAGGCGATCGGCGACGCACCCGTGCGTGACGCCGAACTGACTGCGCCGCTGCCGCCGATCGATCAGTTCGAGGTCACTCCGGTCCAGATCGCCGAGGGTGATGCCGCCGAAAAGGACGTGGAGGTGCGTTATCGCCTCGACATCAAGGGCCTCGAACTTGCCGACAAGGAGACGGATACCGACCTCGAAGGTCAGTTCGACGCGCTTTCCGCGCTGAAGAAGGGTGACGGCAAGGCCGCCAACAGCGCCATGATCGCCGCGCGGCTGACCGAGGACAGCCAACTCATGCAGACGGTCCTCGCGTCCGAGGGCTGGTACAGCCCGCAGGTGCGTACGCGCATGGACCCGTCATCGGATCAGGACAAGCCAGGCTTGACCGCGGTGATTCAGGTTAACCCGGGCAAGCGCTATGTCTTCTCCGACATTCAGGTGAAGGCCGACCCGACGGTGCCGCCCAGCCTGATCGCGGACAACTTCCCGCTCAAGGTGGGCGAGCCGATAGTAGCGGAACGTGTGCAGGGCGCCGAGGCACGGGTTGCCGTGGCTCTTCCCGAGAACGGCTATCCTTTCGCCGAAGTCGGCCAGCGCGATATCCTGCTCGATCAGGACGCGGGCAACGGCGTCTATACGCTGCCGGTGACGGTCGGCCCGCGTGGTCGCTTCGGCGGTTTTACAACCGACGGTGACATGGCCTTCGATGCGAAGCACATTCAGGTTCTCGCCCGGTTCAAGCGCGGCGAGCTTTACGACAGCCGCAAGGTCGATGATCTGCGCAAGGCGCTGGTCGCCACCAGCCTGTTCTCGACCGTTGCGGTCGAACCGCAGAAGACGGGCGATCAGGCCGGCGACGGCACCGAGTACGTCACGCTGCACGTGAAGCAGGATGCCGGTCCGCCGCGCACGATCGCCGGGTCGGTCGGCTATGCGGCCGGAGAGGGCATCACGGCTCAGGCCACCTGGACTCACCGCAATATGTTCCCGCCCGAGGGTGCGTTGATCGCGCATGCCATCGCCGGTACGCGGCAACAGGGTGCGGGCGTAACCTTCCGCCGCTCCAATGCGGGCAAGCGCGACCGCACTTTCGAACTGGTCGCCGAGGCGTTCCACAACGACTACGACGCCTATAGCGCCTATACCGGGCGTATCGCCGCGCGCATCGCCCGGGATTCCACGCCCATCTGGCAAAAGCGCTACACCTATGCCTTCGGCGTCGAGATGCTGGGCACAGCCGAGACGGATTACGATGCTGCAAGCGGTACTCGCAAGCGGCGCACCTATTACGTTGCGGGGCTCAACGGGCAGGTCGGGTTCGACACTTCCGACGATCTGCTCAACCCGACCAAGGGCTACCGCCTGACTACGCTGATCCAGCCGGAAGCCACCGTAAGGAACGGCTTCGATCCCTACATCCGCGCGCGGCTCGATGCCTCGACCTACTACCCCATCAGCGACAGCTTCGTGCTGGCGGGAAGGATCCGCCTCGGCACGATCCAGGGCGCAGGGCTGTTCGACATCGCCCCATCACGCAGGCTCTATGCGGGCGGCGGCGGCTCGGTGCGCGGCTTCGCCTATCAGGCACTCGGTGAGCAGGCGCCGGACGGCAACCCCGTCGGCGGTCGCAGTCTGAACGAGGGGTCGTTCGAGGCGCGCTATCGCTTCGGCAACTACGGCGTCGTTGCTTTCGTCGATGCCGGTCAGGCCTACCGCGAGACGATGCCGCAGTTCAACAATCTGCGCTATGGCGTCGGCATCGGCGGCCGCTTCTACACCAACTTCGGGCCGATGCGGCTCGACGTGGCGACGCCGATCAACCGGCAGCCGGGTGAATCGCGTTTCAACATCTACGTATCGATCGGGCAGGCGTTCTGATGGCCGGCCCGGAGGAGAACAGCGAAGGCATGGCGCCCCAGCCGGAAACCGAAGCCACCGAGGTCGTGGTCGAACAGCCTTCGCGCTGGCATCGCATCCGCGTAAGGGCGCTCAAGACCGTCGCCTTCGTGCTGCTGGGCGTCGTCGCATTCCTTGTCGCAGTGGTCCTGGGGATCAATACCGGCCCCGGCCGCCGCTTCGTCGCGGACCAGATCGCCGCGCTTGAATTCCAGAACGGCATGAAGATCACCGTCGCGCGGATCGACGGTTCGCTCTACGGCAAGATGATCCTGCGTGGTCTGTCCGTGCGCGATCCGCGCGGCGAGTTCCTGTACTCTCCCGAAATTCGCGTGGACTGGCGCCCGTTCGCCTATCTCGACAACCATGTGGACGTGCGCAGCGCTACCGCGCAACGCGTGGTGCTGCGCCGCACCCCGCATTTCCGCGCGACGCCGCCCAGCGACGCGCCGCTGCTGCCCGACCTCAATATCGACGTCGGCGAACTGCGCATCGACCGCTTCATTGCCGAACCGCCGGTTTCCGGCCAGCGCCGGATCATGACGGTCGCCGGACGCGCGCATATCGCCGATGGCCGCGCGCAAGTCAGCGCCAAGGGCGGCACCATCGCCGTCGCGGGCAAAGGCGGCGGCGATCGCTTCAACGCCGTGCTCGACGCCGTACCCGACCGCAACCGCCTTGGCCTCGATGTCGATATCGATGCGCCCAAGGGCGGCCTGATCGCGGGCCTCGCAGGGTTTACCCAGCCGGTCACGCTCAAGCTGGCGGGCAAGGGCGACTGGGCGGCCTGGAACGGCAAGCTCGATGCCAACCTCGGCAGCGGCGAACTGGCGCGGCTGGCGCTGACCGCGCGGGACGGTACGTTCGTCATCAAGGGACCGACGCAGATCGCCCGGATGTTCACCGGGCCGACCGCCAGCCTGCTTGGGCCGATCACCAATATCGACCTGACCGCGGCCTTCGATAAGCGCCGCGCCAGACTGTCGGGCATGATCTCGAGCGACGCATTCAACCTGACCCCGAACGGCCTCGTCGATCTCGGCGAGAACCGGTTCGAGGACCTCAAGCTCGCGTTCGTCCTGCTCAAGCCTGCCGCCATGGCGCAGAACCTCAGCGGTGCGGGCCTGACCGCCGACCTCGCGCTCGACGGCGCGTTCACCACGCCTGTGGTCAATTATCAGCTGGCCGCCCGGCGGCTGGTGATGAACGACATGGGGCTGGAGAACCTGACGGCGCGCGGCGCTGCGAAAGTGGACGCCGGGCATATCATGATCCCCGTCGCCGCACGGGTCGGTCGGATCACCGGGCTCGATACCGTCGCCGGGGGGACGCTGGCGAACGTTACGCTCAACGGTGATCTCGCGATCGAAGGAACGCGCATCCTGTCGGATAACATGCGCCTGCGCTCCGATCGTATCGACGCCGGGCTGATCCTTGTCGCCGACATGAGCAAGGGGCTCTATACCGGCGCGATCGACGGCAAGATCGACAACTACCGCGTCGACAGCGTCGGCATCTTCAACATCCGTACCAACATGGACCTCAAGACCGAGGGTCAGGGCTTCGCCCTGCAGGGCACGGTGCGCGCACGCTCCACCAAACTGCTGAACGCCAGCCTGCAGACCTATCTCGGCGGCAATTTCTCGGCGTCGTCCAACGTGAAGTACGGTTCGGACGGCGTGGTGCGCTTCTCCAGCGTCCGCATGAATGCGCCGCTGCTCAAAGTCACCGGCGGGCAGGGCAGTTGGTCGCCCGACGGGCGCATTGCGCTCGCCGCGAACGGGACTTCGCGCCAGTACGGCGCCCTGGGCGTTCGAGTGACGGGAACCATCACGAACCCCGACGCCCATGTCACGGCGGAGCGCCCGGGTCTCGGTATCGGCCTTGCCAACCTCGATGCGCGGATCAAGGGCGCGCCGGGCGGCTATCGCCTCGATGCCAAGGGCGACACCGACTACGGACCGCTGCGCGCTGACGTGACGCTTGGCCTCGGCAAGCAGACTTCGGTACAGATCAACAGCGCCAACTTGTCCGGCGTCGATTTCGCCGGGCGAATCGTGCAGACACCTGCAGGTCCCTTCGCGGGACAACTGACCGCGACCGGCAACGGCATCGGCGGCCTCGTGCGGCTGGATGCCGAGGGCAAGTACCAGGCGGCCGACTTCAACTTGCGCGCCAAGAACGCGATCTTCGACGGCCCTGCCAAGCTATCCATTGGATCGGCCATCATCGACGGCCGGGCGGTGCTCTACGACCAGCCTTACGTCGTTGCCGACGCGCAGATCGCGGGCACCAGCATCGGTGCGCTCGATCTGGCAGCGGCCCGCGTAATCGTCGATTATCGCGACGGGCGCGGCAAGGCGAAGGGCCTGATCGAAGGCGTCAGCGGCGTACCGTTCCGGCTCGGCCTCAACGCCGACATGCAGCCCGAACTGTGGCGCGTGGCGCTGCAGGGCAGGGTGCGCGGCCTCGACGTCAAGACGACCACGCCCGCGCGGATCATCCCGAAGAACGGCACGTACGAACTGCTTCCCACCAACATCGCGTTCGGTGGCGGCAGCCTCAAGCTGGCGGGCACTTACGGCGAAGGCATCAAGGTGCAGAGCCGCATGGAGGGCGTCGATCTCGCCATCCTCAACGCCTTCGCGCCGGGCTACGGCATTGGCGGCAAGGTCAGCGGCAGCTTCGACTTCGAGCAGGCAAGCGCCACCGCATTCCCCCGCGCCGATGCCCGCCTCTCCCTCACCAATTTCACCCGGACCAGTTCATCGGCGGTCAGCCAGGGTGTCGACATCAACTTCGTCGGCAAGCTGCTGCCGGATGGCGGCGAAGGACGCGCGGTGTTCCGCCGTCGCGGCACCGTCATCGGCCGCATGGCCGCAAGCCTGAAGCCGTTGCCGCCGGGCGATGGCCCATGGATGGCGCGCCTGATGGATGCGCCGCTGGGTGGCGGCATCCGCTACAACGGTCCGGCCGACACGCTGTTCTCGTTCGCCGGGCTGTCCGGACAGACGCTCACAGGCTCGGTCGGGCTGGCGGCGGACTTCACCTGCCGCGTGTCGAGCCCGTGCATCAACGGCGTCGTGCAGGGCCGGGACATGGTCTACGAGAACCTCGCTTATGGCACGCGGCTCAGCCGCATGGCGCTGGCGGGCAAGTTCACCGGCGACTCGCTTGAACTGACCTCGCTGACCGCCAAGGCCGGAGACGGCACCGTCAGCGCCAGTGGCCGTGTCAGCCTCGCCGCCGACGCGGGCTATCCGATGGACCTCAACGTCAAGCTGGACCGCGCAAGGCTTGCACGCAGCGATGCGCTTTCGGCGACGGCAACGGGCAACCTGCACCTGACCAAGGTTGCGGGCGAGCCGGCCCTGCTCGCAGGTGAGATCAAGCTGCCGGAAACCCGTTACCAGATCGTGCGCGAGGGTGCCGCCCAAGTGCCGCGCCTGACCGGCGTTCGCTTCAAGCCGCCGGTCGGCCCGCAGCGTATCACCGGCGACGAACCCGCGCCGACCGCCGCCAGCGCCTTCGCGCTCGTTCGCCTCGACCTGCACCTGCGGGCGCCGGAGAAGCTCTACGTGTCGGGCATGGGCCTCGAATCGGAGTGGAGTGCGGACTTCAACGTCACTGGCACCAGCGCGGCCCCTTCGCTTTCGGGTGAGGTCAAGCTGGTGCGTGGTACTCTGGGCTTCGCCGGACGCTCGTTCCAGCTGGAAAACGGCATCGTCTTGTTCACTGGCGGCTCGACGATCGACCCCACCGTCCAGATCACTGCTACCGACGACATCGAGGACGTTACCGTCAACGTGAACGTCACCGGGCGCGCGATGAACCCGCAGATCGACTTCTCGTCCGATCCCAGCCTGCCTGACGATGAAGTGGTATCGCGCATCCTGTTCGGCAGCTCGATCGCCAACCTTTCGGCACTGCAGGCGGTGCAGCTGGCATCCTCGCTCAATTCGCTGCGCGGGACCGGCGGTGGGCTCAACCCGCTCGGCAAGCTGCGCTCCGCCGCCGGGATCGACCGCCTGCGTATCCTTGGTCCGGACGAGCAGGCCGGTCGCGGCACGGCCGTCGCCGCAGGACAGTACCTCACCGACGACATCTACGTCGAACTGATCACCGACGCGCGCGGCTTCACTGCCACGCAGCTGGAAGTCAGCGTGACAAAGTGGCTGTCGGTGCTCAGCCAGGCCGGCGGCTCGGGCGTGAACAGCCTGAACGTGCGCATCAAGAAGGACTATTGATGCGTACGGGGCTGATCGCGGCATTCGCGCTTGTAGCGCTCCTCGGGGGCTGCAAACGCGAGCCGACGTTCGAAGAGCGCTACAAGGCCGCGAACAAGACCATCGTGGACCGAGCCAAGGAGATCGACGCACAGATCGCCGCCACCGGTTCGCCGCCTCTCGAGAGCGACGGACTTTCGGCGGAGCACTGAAACTTCGGATTTACTTCTGGTCGCTAGGCACCCTCAGGCGAAGCTAAGAGGGTATAATGCTGGCTGACGAGAACGACCGACTGGCCCAGCGCCACCCCGTGCTGCTTCAGGCGCGGTGCCGCAAATCGAGTTGGCACGTTTTTCCGGTCGAACTGGGCGACGTTTCGCAAGGCGGCTGCAGCATTGTCGGCAGCGCCGAGGCTTTCGTGCCGGGTGAGGCCATCGAACTGCGCATCGCCAACTTCAAGCCCATCCCTGCCCATGTGCGCTGGCTGGACGGTAACACGGTCGGCATCGAGTTTCGCAGTGCGCTCGCCGGAAGAGTGATTCAGGAACTGGGTCAGGCTTATGGAATTCCGGTCCAGGCGAGCCCATCGGCGAACTGAGAAACCTTATGCGAGGCCAACAATTCGGCGTCCCTCATCGAAGATTAACCATCGTGGCGGACGCCAGGCCATTTGCGGCAGGAATTCGATGAAGGATTTCGACGAAATCCAGCGGACCATGATGGAATTGCTGCGTTGTGGTGCAACTTCAGCCGGCAAGTGACGCCGCGATGACGGATTGTGAATGTTGCGTTGCAGCATGTTTAATCCGACGTTAAATCAATACCTTCATCACTGTTGTCCGGACGATATTTACCGGGCCGGGGTATTCGTTGCGTGCCGACGGGAAAGGGCTGAATTCGATGGGTACGACCGTCGGCATCACTCCCAACGGAAAGGTCGCACTTCCAATGATGAAACGAACGATTCTCGTCGCGATGACCGCTGCCTTCACGCTGCTTGGCAGCACGCAGGCCATGGCCGGGACGAGGGCCGCGCAGTCGGTCGTGGGTTTTGCCAAGGATCAGGGCAAGTCGATCCGATCGAGCCGAGGCTCGCTTCCCCGAGGGTTTGTCAACGCGCTCGGTCGCGCAGGCGAACATGGCCGAAAAGGGTTGCACAATGCGATCGAGCAGCACTTCAAGTCGCGTGGCTGCTGATCACGATCTGTGACCTATCAGGCGCATCCCGGGCCATGTGCCTGGGGTGCGTCACCCATCGCGGTGCAGACGATCATGGTGCTTAGAAGGGGTGGTGGACGCACTTGGGCTCGAACCAAGGACCCGCTGATTAAGAGTCAGCTGCTCTACCAACTGAGCTATGCGTCCCCACGGGTATCCGCAGGATTGGTATATGGTGGACGCACTTGGGCTCGAACCAAGGACCCGCTGATTAAGAGTCAGCTGCTCTACCAACTGAGCTATGCGTCCCCACATGGTCTTCGTGGAAACAGGATGGTGGACGCACTTGGGCTCGAACCAAGGACCCGCTGATTAAGAGTCAGCTGCTCTACCAACTGAGCTATGCGTCCACGCTACCTGTCCTCGAAGGGCCTTGCGGCCCCGCCGGTCGGCGGCGGAGAGGCCCCTATAACGGCAGATTTTTACATTGGAAGCGAAAACTTGAAAAAGTTTCAGCCGAGTGAGCCTCTGCCCTGATTCCAACGGTTTACCGCCATGATCGTGCCCAGGCAGATCATGTTGGTGAGCATGGAGGTGCCGCCGTGGCTCATGAAGGGCAGGGGGATTCCGACGACCGGGGCGAGGCCCATGACCATCATCAGGTTGATCATCACGTAAAAGAACATCGTCGCGGTCATGCCCGCCGCCAGCAGGCTGGAGAAGCGGTCGGGCGCGCGACGGGCGACGCCCATGCCCCAGCCGATCACGACGGTGAACACGAAGAGGACGAACAGCCCGCCCATCAGACCCCATTCCTCGGACATGGTCGCGAAGACGAAGTCGGTGTGGGGTTCGGGCAGGTACTGCAGGTGGCTCTGCGTGCCGTTGCCGAAGCCCTTGCCGAAGATGCCGCCCGAACCGATCGCGATCTTGGACTGCGTGATGTGATAGCCGGTGCCGAGCGGGTCGCCCTCCGGGTCCATGAACACCAGCACGCGGTTACGCTGGTAATCGTGGAGCAGCGTGAAGAACGCGATCGGGGCGATGACCATCATGGCACCGCCCGCGCCCAGGAACCACCACAAGGGAAGTCCTGCGAGGAACATCGTCACCACGCCGCCGAAGCATACGGCGGTGGCGGTGCCCAGGTCGGGCTGGATCAGCACGAACAGTGCCGGAACGCCGATCAGCACGCCCGCCGGGACGAGGCCGCGCCAGCTGGCGGTCATGGCGTGGGGCAATGTCTCGTAGAAGCGCGCGAGCACGAGGACGATCGCCGGTTTCATCAGTTCCGATGGTTGCAGCGACATGAAGCCGAGGTTTAGCCAGCGCTGGCTGCCGCCGCCGACCGCGCCGATCAGTTCGACGAGGACCAGCAGGATCAGGATCGCGCCGTAGATGGGATAGGCAGCCATCCGGAACAGGTTGCGGCTCATCCGGGCGATGACCATGGCCATGACCAGGAACACGCAGAAGCGTACGACATGGCTGAGCGCGTAAGGCTGCAGGCTGCCGCCGGCTGCCGAATAGAGCACCGCTGCGCCGAGTCCGACGAGCCCGCATAGGGGGATGATCATCTGCCAGGGTTGGCGCGAGATCGCCTCGGGAACGATGGAGCGGCTCATTGCGGCGATCCTCCGGCCCCGGGCGAAGTGGCGGGCGTGGCAGTGGGCGAGGGCGGTGCCGCAGGCCGGTCCGCGTCATCGGCGGGCTCGGGCGCGGGCGACTGCGCCTCGCTGATGGGCTGGCGCGGGTCGTCGGGCTGGTCGGCGCCCTGCAGCTTGCGGCGCTCCTCTTCCGGCGAGACCTTGGGGGCGCCGACCCCGTACTGCGCGGAATAGGCGCGGAAGCGGGCGTCGAGGCGCTCCTTGGCGGTGCCGCCCCACTTCGTCTCGAGTTCGGTGAGGACTTCCATGCCCTTCTCCTTGTCGAAGATGTAAGTCAGCACGTCGCGCGCGATGGGATAGGCCGCGCCGGAACCGCCGCCGTGTTCGACGACCACGGAGCAGGCATAGCGTGGGTTATCGGCAGGGGCGAAGCAGATGAAGTGCCCGTGGTCGCGGTGCTTCCACAAGCCGCCCTTGCCGTTGCCGACGTTGAGGCCGACGACTTGCGCGGTGCCGGTCTTGCCCGCCAGCTTGATGTCGGGGAAGGGCAAGCGTGCATGGGGCGCGGATCCGGGACCGTTGGCGACGTCGGACATGGCCTGCCGGATATAGGCGAGATGCTCCTCGGGCACGCCGAGGGATGCCTGCTTCTCATGCTCGTGGCCGTGGATCAGCTTGGGCATGATGATCCGCCCGCTGGCGATGCGCGAGGCCTGGATTGCCTGCTGCAGCGGGTTCACGAGGAAGTAGCCCTGTCCGATCGTGGCATTGACCGTGTCGAAGGTCTGCCATTGCTTATCGTACTTCTTGAGCTTCCACGCGGGGCTCGGCACCGTGCCGTAGGACTGGCCCGCAACCGGCAGCGGAAACTCCTGCCCAAGGCCGAGCCGCTTGGCCATCGCCGCGATCGGATCCATGCCGATGCGCTGGGCGAAGTGGTAGAAGTAGACGTCGCAGCTCTGGTAGATGCCCTTGGCCATGTTGACCTGGCCATGGCCGCGCCGCTGCCAGCAGTGGAACACGCGGTTGCCGACGCGCAGGCCACCGCCGCAGAACACGCTTTCGTTCGGATCGAGCCCGGCTTCCATGAACGACAGCGCCACCATCGGCTTGACGGTCGAGCCCGGCGGATAGAGCCCGCGCAGCACCTTGTTGCGCAGCGGCACGTGATCGTCGTCCGACAGCATCTTCCATTCGAGGCGGCCGATGCCGTCGGAGAAGCTGTTGGGATCGAAGCTGGGCATCGACGCCATCGCGAGCACGTCGCCGGTCTGGCAGTCCATCACGACAACGGCGGCCGATTCGGGGCCGATGCGCCGGGCCGCGTAGTCCTGGATCGCGGCGTCGATGGTCGTCTTGATGGTCTTGCCCGGAACATCCTCGCGCGTGTCGAGGTCGCGCACGATGCGGCCCGAGGCGGTCACCTCGACGCGCCGCGCGCCGGGGGTGCCGCGCAGGTCCTTCTCGTAGAACTTCTCGAGCGCATCCTTGCCCAGCTTGTAGCCGGGGGTCAGCAGGACGGGATCATGGTCCTTCTCGTACTCCTCGGCCGAGGCGGCGCCGACGTAGCCAATGAGATGGCCTACAGAGGGGCCGGTAGGGTAGAAGCGCGAGTAGCCGCGCTGGGTGACCACACCGGGAAGGTCCGGCAGGCGCACGCTGACCGAGGCGAAACGCTCCCAATCCAGGCGGGATGCGACCTCGACCGGGGCGAACCCGTGCGAGCGGTCCAGCTTGTCCTGCAGGTCCTGCATCGCGATCGGCGTGAGCGACAGCAGCTTGCCGAGTTCAGCGATGGTGCGCTCGGGATCGCTCATCCGCTCGGGGATCACGTCGACGCGGAAGTCGGCGCGGTTGGAGGCTAGAGGCTGGCCGTGGCGGTCGAGAATCCAGCCGCGACGCGGCGGGATCAGCGACAGGTTGACGCGGTTGCTCTCCGCCTTGAGCTTGTACTTCTCGTTCTCGAAGACCGAGAGGTACGTCATGCGCGCGGCGAGCAGGCAGCCGATTCCGCCCTGGATGCCGCCGACGACGATGGTGCGCCGATCGAAGCTGTTGCGCAGGGTGCCGTTGGTGACGTGCGGGGCGCGGATCAGACGCCTGAAATTGAACTTCATGAGCAGGACTTCATCGCATGACCACGAAGGGGGTCAGGCGAAGGCGATCCATCAAGGCCACGAAGCGGCCGACGAGCGGGTAGATAATCACGGAAATCACGATCTGGGGCACGATCACATTGAGGGGGGCGGAAGCACCGGCGATGTTCGATACGCCGAGGCAAAGTACGATATACGCCACGATGAGCCCGATCGCCACCAGCCACTCGGTCAGGAAGTTGCGCCAGGGCAGGCGTGTCTCGACATGGTCCAGAACGATCGTCGACAAGGACCACAGCAGCACGGCGGTGCCGAACGGCGATCCCGAGAACAGGTCGTCGAAGAGGCCGAGCGGGAGTCCGGCCCACATCGGCATCAGGCCGGGGCGCAACTGCCGCCAGGCGATGAACATGAGGAAGCCCAGCGGGGGCAGGACGGGCGCCGACGCGATCAGCACCCAGCCCGGCGCCAGCGATCCCAGCATCACCGTCAGCCACGGAACCCCGCCCGCGATCGTGCGCGAGGGCTTGCGGTTGATCCTCTGCTTTACGACCGTGTCGTTGCCGGACAGCAGCGGCACGATCACTCGCTCCCGGGCGCGGGTTCGGCGGGAGGCGGCGGGGGCGGCGGTGCCCAGGCGCGCTCGACGACGACGTAGTCGGTGTCGGACGGGTTGCTCAGGACCCGCGCCATCGCACCGTCGCGCAGCAGTTCGGTGATGACCGCAAGCGGCGTGCCGGGCCGATAGAGCCCCCCCGAGCCGGAGGTGACCATCACGTCACCCTTGCGCAGCGGATTGAGGCCGAGGTTGACGAGTCGGATGCGGATCGTGCCGTCGCCGTGTCCTTGCGCAAAGGCGGGCACGCCGTCGCGCGCGCGGCGCACCGGGACGATGCTTTCGGTATCGGTGATGAGCAGCACGCGCGCACTCGACATGCCGACTTCGAGGACGCGCCCGACGAGGCCCATCGGCGAACGGACGGGCATGCCCTTTACCACGCCCTTGTCGGTCCCCGCGCCCAGCGTCGCGAAGCGGCGGGTGCTGGCGCCGGTGGAACTGACCAGCCGCGCATAGGCGACCGGTCGCCCATCGTCCTCGCGCAAATCGAGCAACTGCTTGAGGCGGCGGTTCTCGGTTTCGGTGGCCTGCGCCCGCGCGATGCGCACCTTGGCTTCGGCCAGTTCGCGTTCCAGCCGGGCATGCTCGCGTCCCGAAAGGAAGAAGCCGCCGATCTCCGCCATGAAGTCCTTGCCAGCGCGCCGCCCGCCGGCGGTCGCCTGTGCAGGTGACTCCGTCAGGTCCGAAGCGGCACCGCGCAGCGCCGAAAACGCATTCGGATTGACCATGGAGACGACGAGCAGGCCCAATCCCACCACCGCGCCGAGCACGCCGGCGGTGTACTGGAAGAACGTCGAATATTGCGCCCTGCGCGAAAAGCCGGAGCGCCGATTGGCTGGCGGTGCCATGCGCCATGCACTCCTGTCATTCCCGCGCGGCGGTCCGGTGCAGGATATCCGCCGCGCTTTTCAAGGAGCCCGCACCTCGCACGGCGCGGTGCTCCCTATTCGATCAGGCGGACATCAGGACGCCGCGATAGATCGGGTCTTCCATCGCGCGGCCGGTGCCGAGCGCGACGCAGGACAGCGGATCTTCCGCGACGCTGACGGGCAGGCCGGTCTCTTCGCGCAGATAATCGTCGAGACCCTGGATCAGGGCGCCGCCGCCGGTCAGGACGATGCCCTGGTCGACGATGTCGGCGGCGAGTTCCGGCGCCGTGTTCTCGAGCGCGATTCGCACACCTTCGATGATCTGTCCGATCGGCTCGGCCAGAGCCTCGGCGATGTTCGCCTGGCTGATGGTGATTTCCTTCGGCACGCCGTTGACGAGGTCGCGGCCCTTGATGTGGATCGTCTCGCCGATGCCGTCGGCCGGCATGATGGCGATGCCGTAGTCCTTCTTGATGCGCTCTGCCGTGGCGTCGCCGATCAGCAGGTTGTGGTGACGGCGGACGTAGGAGACGATCGACTCGTCCATCTTGTCACCGCCCACGCGCACCGAAGTGGTGTAGGCGAGGCCGCGCAGCGAGAGCACCGCGACTTCGGTGGTGCCGCCGCCGATGTCGACGACCATCGAGCCGACCGGCTCGGTGACGGGCATGTCGGCGCCGATCGCCGCGGCCATCGGCTCGAGGATCAGGTAGACCTGGCTGGCACCCGCGTTGCTGGCGGCGTCGCGAATGGCGCGGCGCTCCACCGAGGTCGATCCCGAGGGAACGCAGATCACGATCTCGGGGTAGCGGAACAGGTTCTTCTTGCCGTGCACCTTGCGGATGAAGTGCTTGATCATCTCTTCCGCGATTTCGATGTCGGCGATGACGCCGTCGCGCAGCGGGCGGATGGCCTCGATGTTGTCGGGGGTCTTGCCCATCATCATCTTGGCGTCGTCACCGACGGCCTTGACCTTCTTCACGCCGTTCAGGGTTTCGATGGCAACGACGGAAGGTTCGTTCAGCACGATTCCGCGATCTTGTACGTAGACCAGCGTATTAGCTGTGCCGAGGTCGATCGCCATGTTCTGGGAGCCGAGTTTGAAGAATCGCGAGAAGGGGCCGGCCATCTAAAATCCGTTTCTTACCAATCGTTTGCCGAATCACTCTCGACATCGACGACCGGGGGTTGCGGGTAGGAGGGCTCCCCTTAGCCCATCGATTCGCGAAAGGCCAAAATTTTGTTCCCGATTCCGGGGGGAAACGCTCATCGCCCGTCTCGAATTAGCGCCGTTTCGTCGCTAGTTTGACCTGCCGTCGCACGATGCGTCCATGACGCCTTCAACGTCCGCATTTTGTCGAGAAGCCCCCAATCTTTGCCGAGACCCTGATGCCCACGATCCGCCGCCTGCCCGAACACCTCGTCAACCGCATCGCCGCCGGCGAAGTGGTCGAACGGCCGGCGTCCGCGCTCAAGGAACTGGTCGAGAACGCCATCGATGCGGGCTCCACGCAGATCACCGTGAGGATCGCCTCGGGCGGTCTCGACATGATCGAGGTGACCGACGACGGCTGCGGCATGCGCCCTGACGAGATCGCGCTTGCTCTGGAGCGTCACGCGACCTCCAAGCTGCCCGACGAGGCGATCGAACTGGTGGCCACGCTGGGCTTCCGGGGCGAAGCTTTGCCATCGATCGGTTCTGTCGCGCGGTTGACGATCGAAAGCCGTCCGCACGATGCTGCCGAGGGCTGGAAGCGGGTGGTCGATCACGGCACCGTCGCGGTGGACGCGCCCGCCGCATTGCCGCCGGGAACGCGCATCCGGGTCGAGGATCTCTTCGGCAAAGTGCCTGCGCGGCGCAAGTTCCTGCGCTCGCCGCGCTCGGAATATGCGGTCTGCCTCGATGTTGTGCGCCGTCTCGCCATGGCGCGGCCCGACGTCGGTTTCGTGCTGGAGCATGACGGGCGCCGCACCATCTCCGTGCAGCCGCGCGAGGAACTGGCGGCCCGCGTCGCCCGCCTCGTCGCGCGTGAGCTTGCCGAAGACGGCGTGGTCATCGAGGCCGAGCGCGGAACGGCGCGGCTTACCGGGGTGGCGGGCCTGCCGACCTACAACCGCGGCGTGGCGGATCACCAGTACTTGTTCGTCAATGGGCGTCCGGTGCGCGACAAGCTGCTCGTCGGCGCGGTGCGCGGTGCCTACTCCGATATGCTGGCGCGCGATCGCCATGCGGTGCTGGCCCTGTTTCTTGAGATTCCACCTGAGGAAGTGGACGTAAACGTCCATCCCGCCAAGACCGAGGTGCGCTTTCGCGATCCGGCCTTCGTACGTGGTTTCCTGGTCGGCGCGCTGCGGCATGCGCTGGAGGGGGCAGGGCAGAAGAGCGCGCAGCCGCCTCAGGCCGCCGCGATGAACATGTGGCAGGTCGAGCCGGTTGCGCCCGCACCCTCGATCGGCTCGCTGTTCGCGCGCGAATATTCTGCGCCGCGCAGTGACTACCAACCCTCGCGCGTTTCGGAGACGGGCACGGCGTGGCGCTCCTACGAGGCCGAGGTCATGGCCCAGCCCGCCGCGCGCGCCGAAGCGGCCGAAGAAGCGAGCGAGGAAGCGTTGCGCTATCCGCTCGGCGTCGCACGCGGGCAGGTGGCGGGGACCTACATCGTCGCCGAAGCGGAAGACGGCCTCGTCATCGTTGACCAGCATGCGGCGCACGAACGGCTCGTGCTGGAAAAGCTCAAGGCGGCGGGCGCCGAGGAGGCGATGAACCGCTCGCAGGCGTTGCTGCTGCCCGAAGTCGTCGAACTGGAGGAAGCCGCCTGCGATGCGCTGGAGGACAAGCTGGCCGATCTTGCCCGCCACGGCCTTATCCTCGAGCGCTTCGGACCGGCGGCGATGCTGGTGCGCGCGGTGCCCTCGGTGCTGTCGAAGAGCGATGTCGGCGCGCTGGTGCAGGATGTGGCGGACGACCTCGCGCGCAACGGCGATGCGCTGCTGCTGGGCGAAAAACTTGACCTCGTGCTGGCGACGATGGCCTGTCACGGTTCGGTGCGCGCGGGGCGTCTCCTGTCGGTCGCGGAGATGAATGCGCTGCTGCGCGAAATGGAGCGGACACCGCGCTCGGGCCAATGCAACCATGGCCGCCCCACGTGGGTTAAACTTGCCCATAACGACATAGAGAAACTGTTCGGGCGGAAATGATGCGAAAACACGCGATGGTATTGGCCGCGCTCGCTCTTCTGGCGGGCTGCGGCAGGGAAACTCCTGCCGAGGAGGCCGCCGAGAATGCGCATGACGTCGCCATGGTCGAACGCATGAGCAAGGAACCCTTCAAGCCCATCGTGCCGATCCCGATCACCGAACTCGACATGGACCGCTATGGGCTCGACAAGCCCGGGTGCAATTTCGAGAAGGACGTGGTCGAAGAAGAGGACGCCGGAAAGCGTGGCCCGATCTTCATCGCCACCAGCGGCGAAGGTTTCATGCGCGTAGGAGCCGACCTCAAGCGCTTCGCCGCGAAAGACGAGAGCGCCGATCTGTCGGGCGGCGCGCGCACCACATATGTCGGGCTGTCGAGCTGGGTCGATATCGTGCGGCTCCCTGACTCGGGGAACGCCAGCGACCAGCAGACCTGGCCCGCCCGTCTGATCGTTCACGATTCCCAGGAGCGTGTGGCTTACCGCGCCGACGGGGTCATGCGCTGCCGCAGCTGAGCTTCATCCCATGGCCATCGGTTTCAGCAGCATCCACAGCGCCATGGCGACCATGAACACGTTCTCCATCAGCGACACGAAGCCCAGCGGCACGCTGCCCGATCCGCCGACGCAGGCGCATTTCAACTCGCGCTTCTGGACGTAGACCGCGTAGAATACCGAGGCTCCGCCGACGCCGCCGATGACCAGCGCCACCGGGATCGACAGCCAGTTCAGCACGCCCGCCGCCATGAAGGCGCCTGCGAACCATTCCAGGAACGGATAGGCATAGGCGTAAGGCACGTATCGCCGCGCCAGCAGATCATAGCCCAGGAACATCGAGGAGAATGTCTCGATGTCCTGCAGCTTGAGCATCGCCAGCAGCATCATGGTGATAGCCACGAACCACTCCGCCGCATGGACCGTCAGCGGGGAGCCGAGAGAAGCCCAACTGGCGGCAAGCGCGACGGCAGCGGCGGTTCCGAACACCCAGAGCACCGGCGCATAGCTCATGCGCTTGGCCTGATCATCGAGCCCGAGGAAGCGCTTGAGGTCGGAATGGCCGCCGATACGCTCGCCGTCGATGAAGATCTGCGGCGTGGTGGCGACGCCGTACTCGGCCTTGAAGGCGTCCACTTCATCGCGGGTGGTCAGCCAGTGGTCTTCTACGCGGTAACCGCGGCTTTTCAGCAGGTGCCGGGCCTTGAGGCCGTAGGGGCAGACGTGTTTTTCCATGACCATGCGGTACAGCACGGCGGTTCTGGCGGGGGCTTGGTGATCGCTCATGCCATGCTTATAACTTCCGTACCCTAGTACGGAGTCAAGCGTGGCCCTGACGATTTCCCAACTCGCCCATGCCGGAGGTGTCGGTGTCGAGACCGTGCGCTTCTATCAGCGCAAGGGCCTCCTCCACGACCCGCGCCCAGCCAGTACCGGGGGGGCGAAAGGCCAGCGGCATTACGGCGAGGAGGACGTGCGGCGCCTGCGCTTCGTGAGGGCGGCGAAGGATGCCGGGTTCATCCTCGACGAGATTGCCGAATTGCTCGGCCTCGATGCGGGCGACGACCGGGCGCGGGCGCGAACGATGGCGCAGGCCCGGATCGCGCATCTGGATGAGGAGATCGCCCGGCTCGAACGGGCGCGAAACGCCTTGCGCAAGCTGGAGCGGGAATGCGCCGGAAGCGACACCGGACCATGCCCGATCATCGCGGCGTTCGAGGAGGGGGAGTGCTGCCGTTAAAATAGAACCGTCATCCCCGCGAAGGCGGGGACCCATCTGATGACGGTTCAACAAGCGAAGTCAGGAGATGGGTTCCCGCCTTCGCGGGAATGACGAAGATGGAATTGAAGCATAACCGCAGGGTGCGTCCTTGACGAGGCGCGCCGGAAGACTGCCAGCGGTCCCGGATCAAGTCCGGGACGACGGTTATTCTGCGTTTACTCAGACGTTGAAACGGAAGTGCATCACGTCGCCGTCGGCGACGACGTATTCCTTGCCTTCCTGGCGGAACTTGCCGGCTTCCTTGGCGCCCGCCTCGCCCTTGCAGGCGATGAAGTCGGGATAAGCGATGGTTTCGGCGCGGATGAAGCCGCGCTGCATGTCGGAGTGGATGGTGCCCGCAGCCTCGGGGGCCTTGGCGCCCTTGTGCACGGTCCAGGCGCGCGCTTCCTTGGGGCCGACGGTGAAGAACGTCAGCAGTTCGAGCAGTTCGTAACCTGCGCGGATGATGCGCGCGAGACCGGCTTCGGCAAGGCCCATTTCCTCGAGGAACACCATGCGGTCCTCCATGTCCATGCCGGTCAGTTCCGCCTCGATCGCGGCCGAGACGATGACGGCGCTGGCGCCTTCGGCCTTGGCCTTCTCGAATACCCGCGCGGAGAAGGCATTGCCCTCGGCGGCGGCTTCTTCCTCGACGTTGCAGACGTAGAGCACCGGCTTGGCGGTGATCAGCTGTGCCTGCGCGAAGACGCGCGCTTCGTCCTCGTCCTTGGGCTGCGTCAGGCGGGCGGGCTTACCGTCGCGCAGCAGGTCGAGTGCCTGGCCGAGCACAGACGCCACGATCTTGGCCTCCTTGTCGCCCTGCGTCGCCTTCTTCTGGGCAGCGGGAACGCGCTTCTCGAGGCTTTCGAGGTCGGAAAGCAGCAGTTCGGTCTCGACGGTGTCCGCGTCGGCGATGGGATCGACCTTGTTGTCGACGTGCTGGATATCGTCGTTCTCGAAGCAGCGCAGGACGTGGATGATCGCGTCGACTTCGCGGATGTTGCCGAGGAACTGGTTGCCGAGGCCTTCACCCTTGGACGCGCCGCGCACGAGGCCGGCGATGTCCACGAACGACAGCTGCGTCGGGATGATCTTGGCCGAACCCGCGATTTCCGCCAGCGCATCGAGGCGCGGGTCGGGCACGCCGACCTGCCCGACGTTGGGCTCGATCGTGCAGAACGGATAGTTGGCCGCCTGCGCCGCCTGCGTCTCGGTCAGCGCATTGAACAAGGTCGACTTGCCGACATTGGGCAGACCCACGATTCCGCAACGGAAACCCATCGAAAACTCCGAAAACTGTTTAAGGCGCGCCCATAGCCGGGTGCGGGGCGCTTGGCCAGAGCGAGAGCGGTTGCAGGCGGTTGACGGAAATTTCAGGTCTTACCCGTAAGCCCGCCGCCATGAAGAGCACCATGCGCATAGCCCTTCCGCTTGTGGCCCTCGTCGCGCTGGCGGCTTGTGGCGACAGTCCCGAAACCCTTTACGCCAAGGCGCGCGATGACTTCGCCGCCGGGAATTACCAGCGGGCGCGTGTGGAAGTGGCCTCCGCGCTGAAGGACAGGCCCACGGACGCCCCGATGCTGGCACTGCTGGTGGAGACGCAACTGCGGCTCGGCGATCCGGACGGGGCCGAAGGGGCGATCGGACGGCTCGAACGGGCAGGGGGCAAGGATATGGCCCGAATGAAGGCCGAAGTCGCCCTGCTGCGCGGTGACGCAAAGGCGGCATTGGCAACGCTTGGCAACGAGACCTCGGTGGACGGATGGCGCGTGCGCGCCGAGGCGCAACTGGCGCTGGGAGACGAAGAGGCCGCCCGCGATGCCTTCGAAAAGGGAATGAAAGCGGGGGGCGATATCCGGCTGGCGCAATCCTACGCCCGCTATCTGCTGGAGAACGGTGACCTGGCGCGCGCGGCTTCGCTGCTTGGAGAGATGCAGCGCATCGCGCCACGATCGTATGAGGCACTGGTGATGGCAGGCGATCTGGCATCGGCGCAGGGCCGCGAAGAGGATGCCGCGCGCGCCTATCGCACAGCTATCGATGCGTTTCCCGACCGTGCGGCGCCGATGCTGGCGCTGGCCGAGCATTACGACGGTTTGGGCAAGCTGGACGAAGCATCGAAGCTGGTCGATCAGGCTGCCGAAGTGGCGCCTGACGACCCGGAGGTGGAGGTAATGCGAATCCAGCTGCTGTCCGAACAAGGGCAGTGGGAGAAGATCCGCACCACGCTCCAGACGCGCGAATCCGAACTGGCGGCAGGGTCCACGCTGAGCATGCGCTATGGCGAGGCATTGCTGCAGCTGGGCCATGCGGAGCAGGCGCGGGTGATCTTCAGGCGGGCGGTGCTGGCGCTTCCGGGCAATCCCTATGCCCGGCTGATGCTGGGTGAGTCGCAGCTGGCGACCGGCGACGGTCAGGGGGCATGGGCAACGCTGCAGCCGCTCGCGGCATCGACGCTGGCCGGGCCGCAGGTGCTGGAAGCTGCCGAACAGGCTGCCCGTGCGGTCGGCGCGCCCGAGGCGGCGGCGCTGCAGGCGCGGCTCGATCCAGCGCGGCTCAAGGAGACGATGGCCTTGGTCGGCCAAGGCGAATCCGCCATCGCCGGGCAGCGCTGGGCCACGGCGGCGGGAATCTACGAGAGACTGCTGATGCGCGGTGAGGACCCGGAGGTGCTCAAGCGCCTCGCATTCACGCGAAGCGGGCTGGGTGAGGGGGATGCCGCCATCCGCGCTGCCGACAAGGCGGTAGCGCTGGGCAGCGACAATCCGGACTATCTTTTCGTTGCCGGACTGGTGCGCGTCGTGGCGGGGCGCGATCTCGGCGAGGCGCAGCGACTGCTTGAAAAAGCCGCCGATCTCGATCCCGCCAACCGTGCGATCGCGCGCGAACTGAAAAAGGCGAAGGCCGCCGCCGGGTGATCCGGCGACGGCCTTTTGCCAGATTAGGTAGAACCCACCCCCACCCCCTCCCGCTTGCGGGAGGGGAGAAACGGAGACGTCCCTCCCGCTTGCGGGAGGGGAGCGAGACTTAGGCCAAAGGCCTTAGTCGCAGCGGGGTGGGCACCAGTGCCGAAATATCAGGCGCGGGCCTTGCGGCGGCGCGCGTAGGCCAGGCCGATCAGGCCTGCACCCAGCATGCCCAGCATGCCCGGCTCCGGAACCGCGGTGCCGCCCGAGGAACCACCGCTCGAACCGCCCGAGGTCGAGGTGGTGCCGCCGGAGGTCGTCGTAGTGGTGCCGCCGGAGGTCGAACCGCCCGAAGTCGTCGTGCCACCCGAGGTGCTGGTCGTGCCACCCGAAGTCGTCGTGGTGCCGCCCGAAGTCGAGCTGCTGGTGGAGGTGCTGCCGCCGCACATCTTCCTGCCGATCTTGTCGCCGCAATCGCAGGAGTGCGTATGCTTGCCCTTCGAATAGGTCGCCTGCGCAGGCGAGGCCATGGCGACGGTGGCGCCGGCGGTGATCGTGAGAGCGATCAGAGTCTTGCGGATCATCGTAGTCTTACCCCAGTTACCCGAGTTGGTTGACCAGCAATACGCAATCACCGTGCCAATCGCCAATTTCCGCCAATTTCATTGAATCAGGCAGGGGTGAAGCGATCCATATGTAAGCTAACTCGACACCCTTCAGTCCTGCTGGCGCAGCGCCACGTCGTTCATGAAGCGGGCGTCGTCGCCGTTCGCAAGCCGATCCGCTTCCGCCGCCACCGCGCCCAGCATGTCGGCCAGCGGGTCCATCTCGGCCTTGGCGTAGTTGCCCAGCACGTAGCCGTGGACGCGGTCCTTGTGCCCGGGATGGCCTATGCCGAGCCGCACGCGGCGGAACTCCGCCCCGAGGTGCTGGTCGATCGAGCGCAGCCCGTTGTGCCCGGCATGGCCGCCGCCCTGCTTCACCTTCACCTTGAACGGCGCCAGGTCGAGTTCGTCGTGGAAGACGGTGAGGGCGGACAGGTCCAGCTTGTAGAAGCGCATCGCCTCGCCCACCGAGCGGCCGCTCTCGTTCATGAAGGTAGCGGGCTTGAGCAGCAGCACTTTGTCGCTGCCGATGCGGCCTTCCTGCAGCCAGCCCTGGAACTTCTTCTGGACCGGGCCGAAGCCGTGAATCTCGGCGATCGCGTCGGCAACCATGAAGCCGACGTTGTGGCGGTTGAAGACATACTGCGGACCGGGATTGCCCAGACCGACCCAAAGCTGCGTGGCCATCCGTATTCCTTGCCTGCGTCCTTGCGGTTGCATGAAAAGAAAAGGCCCCTCCCACGCGGGGTGGGAGAGGCCGTTTTCTACCCGAAAGCAGGAGAAGCTTACTCGGCCTCGGCCGCTGCTTCGCCTTCTTCGCTGCGCAGGGCAGAGGGAGCGGCGATCGTCGCGATCGTGTAGTCACGGTCGGTGATCGCGCTCTCGACGCCCTTGGGCAGCTTGACGTGGCTGATGTGGATCGATTCGCCCACGTCGAAGCCGGTCACGTCGATGGTGATCTCGTGCGGGATCTTCTCGGCGTCGCAGACCAGTTCGAGGTCGTGGCGAACGATGTTCAGCACGCCGCCGCGCTTCAGGCCCGGCGACAGCTCTTCGTTCTCGAACACGACGGGCACGTTGACGTGCACGGTCGCGCCCTTGGCGAGACGCAGGAAGTCGGCGTGGAGCGGGCGGTCGCTGACCGGGTGGAAGGCAACGTCCTTGGGCTGGGTGCGGAACTTCTTGCCATCGACTTCGACTTCGATGATCGAGTTGAAGAAGTGGCCGGTTCCGAGCTGGCGAGACAGCTCCTTTTCCTGGACGTGGATCGCGAGGGGCTCTTCGTTGCCACCGTAGATGACGGCGGGGACGCGACCTTCACGACGCAGTGCACGGGAGGCTCCCTTGCCAGCCCGATCACGCGTCTCGGCCGGCAGGTTAAGCGTATCGCTCATGGATCTTGCCTTTCAAAACTGGATAATAATGCGATGACACGCCGCTCATCGGTGCGCACCGTCCTGCCACGCCTCCAGGGATGACCATGACAGGAAGGCGCGGCCCTTACTGGGAGATGGGCGGAAAAGCAAGCCGTTCGTGCGTCCGTGGGCGCGATGTCGCGGTGTTTGAGGGGGCGGTTGCGACCCTTCGACAAGCTCAGGGTGAGCGGGGTTGGAATAAATCTCCCAATTCCGCTCAGGCTGAGCTTGTCGAAGCCCCCAAAGCCTCACTCCACCCGCGTGACCGTGAACCCCTCGGCCGTCAGCATTGCGGGCAATCCCTCAGGCCCGGCCATGTGCGCTGCGCCGACAGCCACGAACGGCTTGCTGCCCGAGCGAACCGCCTGTGCGATCCGGCCAGTCCAGCGCCGGTTGCGGCCGGTGAACAGCACCGCGCGCAGTTCCGGGTCGGCGAGCAGGCCCGAGCGGGTCTCCGCCTCGATCGCGTTCACGTCGCCCTTGCGCCAGCTGGCCGAAAGATCGCGGTCGGGAGAGACGGCTTCGGCGACGACTGCGGCGAGGAGGTCGCGCTGCTCGCGCTCGGGCAGGGCGTCGAACAGGCCGAGCTGCGCGGCAGCGCCTTCGAGTTCGACCACCGGCCTTTGCCCCGCCGCCGCGATCACGGCGCGGTCGACACCGTTGCGGGTATCGCCTTCGTCAGCCCCTGCGCGGGCGAGCGTCAGGGCTGCGGCCCAGGTATCCATCGCCGCGAAGTCGCCGTCGCCCCGGCCGCTCTTTTTCAGCAAAGTGGCCAGAGCGGCGCGGTCTTTCGGCGGTACGCGTTCGGAAAGCGGCGGTTCGTTCTCGCTGCGCGCGAGGCTTTCGAAAGTGGCGGCGACTTCCGCCTCGTTCGCGAGGTTGCCGACTTCGACCATGATCGATCCGGCTTCGTCCAGTGCGGAACCGACTTTCGCCGTGCGCCAGACGAGGGGGCGCTCGGCGCTGTGGATCGTGCCGAAGAGCCAACCGACGTGGCCCCGACCGTCCTCGACCCGCCACAACGCGGGGTTGGCCTGCTGGGGCTCGCTCGAACAGGCGACCAGCCCGGCGATCGCCAGAAGTACCGCAAAACGACGGATCATCTACTGTACCCGGGTCGAGGAAACGCCAGCCGCCGCAAGCTGGTCCTGCACGCTGCCCGGCCCGGCGAGATGCCCGGCGCCTACCGCGACGAACACCGTACCCGGCTTGTCGAGGCGCGCCTTGAGCCACTTCGCCCAGTTGGCATTACGATCGGTGATCAGCACCTTGCGGATTTCCGGATCGCTCTCGTCTTCGTTCATCAGTTCGGCGAGGTGGTCGGCATCGCCTGCCTTCCACGCGGCGACCATCCTGTCGACGTCGGTTTTCACGTCGGGCAGCGCTTCGACCACTTCGTCGAGATAGGCGCGCTGGGTCGGCTCGGATAGATTGTCGAACAGGCCGATCTGGTAGTCGACGGTCTCGAAGGCATGGTTGGCCAGATGTCGCGCCCGCGCCCTGGCGGCGACCTGCTGGTCTATCCCGGTCTCGGTGCTGTAGCCTGCGGTCTTGAGCGGGATCAGCGTCAGCATGAGTGCGGCGAACCAGGCATCGTTGGCATCGAAAGCCTGTGCCGGGATGCCGATGGATGTCAGCGCGCCCTCGTAGGCGGTGCGCTCCTTGGCGGAGAGCGTGTCGCGCAGGGACTTGCCATCCTTGCGCGCAGCCATCTGCAGGATCGTGCCCTGCGCCTGTTCGGTGTCGTCTATGGGTATCTCGGTCACCAATTCCTGCGCGCTGTCGAGCGCCTTGGCGACCGGACCGGCGTACCAGTCCACCTGCTCGGGCAGGACGTGGATCGTGCCGAACAGCCAGATCGTGGTGTCCTCGTCCGCGACTTTCCAGAGCGCCGGTCGGACGGCGGATGCTTGCGCCGTCTCCTGCGCCGAGGCGAGCGGGGACGACAGGGCGGTGAAGGCGAGCAGGGCGGAGCCGAGCCCGCTACGAATAAGGGTACGAACGCGGGGCATGGCAAACCTATCGGGGAGGAAACTGTAAGGCGGCGTGAACGGATCAGCGCCAGCGACGCCGGTCCCACCCTATGCACCATACGATGCAGACGGCAATGGAGATGAACACGATCCGCAAACGACGCGGGCGCGGGCGGTGCCGCAATGCGCCGCAATGCCCTAAGCAATGCTTTGTGTTGTTGATTTGGCAGCCCCGATCCGCCAAAGGCCGCGCATTCAAGAATTCGACGGAACCCCGATGACCGCCGCCAAACAGCCGCTCAGCTTCCAGGACATGATCCTGACGCTCCACAACTTCTGGAGCGCGCAGGGCTGCCTCATCCTGCAGCCTTACGACATGCGCATGGGCGCAGGCACCTTCCACCCTGCTACGACGCTGCGCGCGCTCGGTCCCGAGCCGTGGAAGGCCGCTTATGTCCAGCCCTCGCGCCGCCCGACGGACGGCCGCTATGGCGAGAACCCGAACCGGCTGCAGCACTATTACCAGTATCAGGTGATCCTGAAGCCGAACCCGGAGAACCTTCAGGAACTGTACCTGCAGAGCCTCGCCGAGATCGGCGTCGATCCGCTGGAGCATGACATCCGCTTCGTCGAGGACGACTGGGAAAGCCCGACGCTGGGTGCCTGGGGTCTGGGCTGGGAAGTCTGGTGCGACGGCATGGAAGTGACGCAGTTCACCTACTTCCAGCAGATGGGCGGCTTCGACTGCAAGCCCGTCGCGGGCGAGCTGACTTACGGCCTCGAACGTCTGGCGATGTACATTCAGGGCGTGGATTCGGTCTACGACCTGCGCTTCAACAACGAAGGCGTGAGCTACGGCGACGTCTTCCTGGCGAACGAGCAGCAGCAGTCGAAGTACAACTTCGAGATCGCCGACACCGATGCGCTGTTCGCCGGCTTCAAGGCCGCCGAGGCCGAATGCATGCGCTGCATCGACGCCAAGGTGCCGCTTGCAGCTTACGACCAGGCGATCGAGGCGTCGCACCTGTTCAATCTGCTACAGGCGCGCGGCGTGATCTCGGTGCAGGAACGCGCCAGCTACATGGCCCGCGTGCGCGATCTCGCCAAGGGATCGTGTCAGGCGTGGATCGACGTGAACAAGGACAAGTGGGAAGCCAAGTTCCCCGGGTGGACCGTATGAGGCTTCGACAAGCTCAGCCTGAGCGGGGTGTAGAAGGACGTCTTCCCCCAACTCCGCTCGTCCTGAGCCTGTCGAAGGACCACAGCGCCCACCTATCAACCCGCGAAACGGGCCACTGACATGACCGACTTCCTTCTCGAACTGCGCAGTGAAGAAATCCCCGCCCGCATGCAGGCGGGCGCGCGCGCCGATCTGGAAAAGCTGTTCCGCAAGGAACTCGCCGCCGCTGGCGTCACGCCCGGCCAGATCACCGTATCGTCCACGCCGCGCCGTCTCGCGCTGATCGCCAACGGTCTGCCGGACGTAACCGAGGCCGTCAGCGAGGAGACCAAAGGCCCCGCCACCAGCGCGCCCGAGCAGGCGCTCGAAGGCTTCCTGCGCAAGACCGGCCTGAGCAAGGACCAACTCGAAGTCCGCGACGTCAAGGGCAAGGACACCTACTTCGCCGTCGTCGAGAAGCCCGGCCGCGCCGTGAGGGACGTGCTGGCCGAGGCGATCCCCGCCATCGTGCGCGCCTTCCCCTGGCCCAAGTCGCAGCGCTGGGGCGCCGCGTCGATCGGCACGGATTCGCTGCGCTGGGTGCGCCCGCTCTCCGGCATCGTCGCCATTCTGGGCGAGGATCTTGTCGAGTGCGAAGTCGGCGGCATCCGATCGGGCTATGCCACGAAGGGCCACCGCTTCCACGCGCCCGGCGAGATCACCATCGGCGGCGCGCATGACTATGCCCGCAAGCTGTCCGCCTGCCACGTCATCGTCGACCATGTCGAACGTCAGGACCTGATCCGCGACGAGGCGCGCAACGTCGCTGCCGCCGCCGGTCTCAAGCTGGTCGAGGACGAGGGGCTGGTGATCGAGAACGCCGGCCTCACCGAATGGCCGGTGCCGCTGCTCGGCCGTTTTGACGAGGCGTTCCTCGAAGTCCCGCCCGAGACGATCCAGCTGACCGCGCGCGTCAACCAGAAGTATTTCGTCTGCGAAGACGCTAACGGCAATCTCGCCGACGCCTTCGTCTGCACCGCCAACATCGACGCCACCGACGGCGGCGTGGGCATCGTCGCGGGCAACCGCAAGGTTCTGGCCGCGCGCCTGTCCGACGCGCGTTTCTTCTGGCAGCAGGACCGCAAGGTTACTCTGTCGGATCAGGCGAAGAAGCTGGCCCGCATCACCTTCCACGAAAAGCTGGGCACCGTCGCCGACAAGGTCGAGCGCGTGGCCAAGCTGGCCGAGTGGCTGGCCACCGAGGGCATCGTCCCGAACTGCGATCCGGCGCTGGCGCGTCAGGCGGCGGAACTGTGCAAGGCCGATCTCGTCACCGAGATGGTCGGCGAGTTCCCCGAGCTGCAGGGGCTCATGGGCGGCTACTACGCCCGCGCCGAGGGCCTGCCCGACGCCGTGGCCGACGCCATCCGCGACCATTACAAGCCGGTCGGGCAGGGCGATGAAGTGCCCACCGCGCCGGTGACTGTGGCGGTGTCGCTGGCAGATAAGCTGGATACGCTGGCTGGATTCTATTACATTGGTGAAAAGCCGACCGGTTCAAAAGATCCTTTTGCCCTTAGACGAGCCGCACTTGCCATTATCAAAATACTGATGGCGTCCAATATACGGCTGTCTTTAATACCGACACTCTTGAAGCATATGGCTTCGGTTCATGATGACGCAGTGAAGAATGAGGAAACCATTCTTGATCACGCTAGAACGGCCGCAGGTTTGGAACCCGGTGCGATCGTCATCGGCGATAGCATTGTCGACGAAGAGATCATCGAACTCCTCGACTTCTTCGCCGACCGCCTCAAGGTCCAGCAGAAGGAAGCGGGCGTTCGTCATGACCTGATCGACGCGGTGTTCGCGCTCGGCGGCGAGGACGATCTGGTCCGCCTGCTCGCCCGCGTCCATGCGTTGCAGGCATTCGTCGGCAGCGAGGACGGCGCCAACCTCCTCGCGGGTTACAAGCGCGCCGCCAACATCCTCAAGAAGGAAGGCTGGTCGGCGTCCGATGCTGCACCCGCGCACCCGCACACCGGCGACGAGGACCCGCTCGAAAACGTGGACGATCCCGACATGCAGGAAATCTATGCTGCAGCGGGTTCGGGGCTCGGCTATGCCGCCGAACCGGCGGAACAGGCGTTGATCGACGCGCTCGATGCTGCGGAACCTCGGGCAGCCACAGCCGTTGCTGCAGAAGATTTCGCAAGTGCAATGAGTGCGCTGGCATCGCTTCGCGCACCTATTGACGGGTTCTTTGATCAGGTGACAGTCAACGATACTGACTCCATAAAAAGAACATCTCGTCTTGCACTGCTTGATCGCTTCCGTGCTGCGGTGCACAACGTAGCGGATTTCTCGCGGATCGAGGGGTAGGAGGGTTTCCCCACGGTCTGCATTCTTGCGCAAAAATCCCGGAGATTTGGGACTAATGACTAAGCAGGTCTACACGTTCGGCGGCGGCGTAAAGCACGACGATCCGCGCGCGAAGGACAAGGTGATCACCGGGGGCAAGGGTTCGAACCTTGCCGAGATGGCCGGAATCGGCCTGCCGGTGCCTCCCGGCTTCACCATCACCACCGAAGAATGCGTGAAGTATCTCGCGGAGGGCGCGAACTTCTCGGACGAACTGCGGGCCGAAGTGGCCGAGGCGCTGGCCCATATCGAAAAGTCGGTCGGCAAGTCCTTCGGTGATTCTACTGATCCGCTGCTGGTCTCGGTCCGCTCGGGCGCGCGCGTTTCGATGCCGGGCATGATGGACACCGTGCTGAACCTCGGCCTGAACGACGTGACCGTGGAGGGTCTTGCGTCGACTTCGGGCGATGACCGCTTCGCGTGGGACAGCTACCGCCGCTTCATCCAGATGTATTCGGACGTCGTTCTCGGCGTCGAACACCATCTTTTCGAGGAAGCGCTGGAGATCGCCAAGGAAGACAACGGCTACGACAACGACGTCGAACTGACCGCGAACGACTGGCGGGGGCTGGTCAAGCAGTACACCGCGATCGTCGAGCGTGAACTGGGCAAGCCGTTCCCGCAGGACCCGCAGGAGCAGCTGTGGGGCGCGATCCAGGCCGTGTTCGACAGCTGGGACGCCGACCGCGCCAAGGTCTACCGCCGCCTCAACGACATCCCCGGTGACTGGGGCACCGCCGTCAACGTGCAGGCCATGGTCTTCGGCAACATGGGCGACACTTCGGCAACGGGCGTCGCGTTCACCCGCGATCCGGCGACCGGCGAGCGCGCCTACTACGGCGAATGGCTGGTCAACGCGCAGGGCGAGGACGTCGTCGCCGGCATCCGCACCCCGCAGTACCTGACCAGGGCCGCCCGCGAGCGCGCCGGGGCCAAGCCGCTGTCGATGGAAGAGGCGATGCCCGAGGCATACGCCGAACTCGCCGCGGTGTTCGACCTGCTCGAAAAGCACTACCGCGACATGCAGGACATCGAGTTCACGGTGCAGCAGAACAAGCTGTGGATGCTGCAGACCCGCTCGGGCAAGCGTACTGCCAAGGCTGCGCTCAAGATGGCCGTCGACATGGTCGAGGAAGGCCTGATCGACGAAGCCACCGCGATCAAGCGCGTCGATCCGATGGCGCTCGATCAACTGCTTCACCCCACGCTCGACCCCAAGGCGCCGCGCGACATTCTCGGCAAGGGCCTGCCCGCATCGCCGGGCGCGGCTTCGGGCGCGATCGTGCTCGACGCCGACACCGCCGAGAAGCGCGCGGAAATGGGCGAGGCGGTCGTCCTCGTCCGCGTGGAAACCTCGCCTGAGGACATCCACGGCATGCACGCGGCGAAGGGCATCCTCACCGCACGCGGCGGCATGACCAGCCACGCGGCGGTCGTGGCGCGCGGCATGGGCCGTCCCTGCGTCTCGGGCGCATCGGGGCTGTCGATCGACATGAAGGCACGCACCCTGCGCATCGGCAACCGCGAGCTGAAGGAGGGCGACCTCATCACCCTCGACGGCGCCACCGGCGAGATCATGGCGGGCGAAGTCGCCACCATCGAGCCGGAACTGGCAGGCGATTTCGGCACGCTCATGGAGTGGGCCGACAAGCACCGCCGCATGAAGGTACGCACCAACGCCGAAACGCCCGCCGACTGCAAGATGGCGCGCCAGTTCGGCGCCGAAGGCATCGGCCTTTGCCGCACCGAGCACATGTTCTTCGATGCAGGCCGCATCTCCGCCGTGCGCCAGATGATCCTGGCCGAGGACGAGAAGGGCCGCCGCGAGGCGCTGGCCAAGCTGCTCCCCGAACAGCGCGCCGACTTCCAGGCGATCTTCGAGGTGATGGCGGGCCTGCCCGTCACCATCCGCCTGCTCGACCCGCCGCTCCACGAATTCCTGCCGCACAGCGACGCGGAATTCGCGGAGCTGTCGGACGCGATCGGCATCGGCGTGGACACGCTCAAGCGCCGCGCGGACGAACTGCACGAGTTCAACCCGATGCTCGGCCATCGCGGTTGCCGCCTCGGCATCACCTTCCCCGAAATCTACGAGATGCAGGCCCGCGCCATCTTCGAGGCAGCCTGCGACGTCGCAGCGGCTTCGGGTGAAGCGATCGTGCCGGAAGTGATGATCCCGCTCGTCGCCACCAAGCGCGAGCTGGCGATCCTCAAGAAGGTCGTCGATCAGGCCGCGGCCAAGGTGTTCGAGGAGAAGGGCAAGACGCTCGACTATCTCGTGGGCACCATGATCGAGCTGCCGCGTGCGGCACTGATGGCGGGCGAGATCGCGGAAGAAGCGAAGTTCTTCTCGTTCGGCACCAACGACCTGACGCAGACCACGCTGGGCGTCTCGCGCGACGATGCCGCGCGCTTCCTCAGCCCCTACGTCGAGAAGGGCATCTACCCGCGCGATCCGTTCGTCAGCCTCGACATCGAGGGCGTGGGCCAGCTGGTCCAGCTCGGCGCCGAGCGCGGCCGTGCGACCTATGCCGACCTCAAGCTCGGCATCTGCGGCGAGCACGGCGGCGACCCGGCCTCGATCGCGTTCTGCGAGAAGGTGGGTCTGGATTACGTCTCGGCCTCGCCCTATCGCGTGCCGATCGCGCGTCTGGCGGCGGCTCAGGCGGCGCTGGCGTAAGCAAGCCAGCGTTCGTCATTGCGAGCGAAGCAATCCAGGGCGGTTTGGGCCGCTCTGGATTGCTTCGGACCTTCGGCCCTCGCAATGACGATGAGATTTACGGGTTCAGCGCTTCCAGCCGGACAGCGTCATGATCTCGAACCGCTCTACCGTGCGGCCGCCCTCACCGGCGGCCGCAAACGCATCGTGCGCCCGCGCCAGCGCCGCCTTGCCCAGCTGCGGACCGGGATCAGCGAGCACATTGGCGAGACCCTGCGCGCGCAGGTCCCCGACGAGGCGTTCGAGGCTGCGGAACCCCACGTCCAGATGGCGATGGTCCGCCACCGGATCGGCATAGAGCGTGCGCTGGAGCAGTTGCGCTCCTGCACGCACGTCCACCGAGGGGTGAAGGCGCGGGGCGGGACGCTCGTCGTCCGCCGCCATCATGACTTCGCGCATGACCGGCAGGCTGCCGGAGCCGAGGAAGCTGGCGATCAGCAGTCCGCCCGGCGCCAGCGCCTTGCGTGCGTGGACGAAGGCGCCGGGAAGGTCGTTGACGGTGTCCAGCGTGCCGAGGCTGGCGATGAGGTCGAAGCCGTCGAACGGCCAGGGCTGTTCCTCAACGAAGCCAATGGCCGGGTCCACTTCGGTCACCGGCACACCCTGCGCCCGTAGCGCCAGAGCCAGCGCGCCCGAATAGTCGCCGACAACCAGCGCCGTCTTCGGTTCGAAGCGCAGGAAAGAGAGGCGTTCGAGCACGTCCTCCACCATGTCGTCGATCAGGTAGCGCGGCGCATCCGGCTGCTGCTGGAGCCTGAGCATCCGGCGGCGCAGGGCGGCGCGGCGGGCGGGGGAGAAGATGCGGGGGGGAGCCTTGGTTGCCATGGATGCTCCCCTGCCGCGTCGATGAAAACCTTGCAATGCCCTCGTGGCGTGCTTGTCGTGCAACACGGCGTGCATAGGATCGCGCCATGGGCCTGGGACACGTACTTTCACCGCTCGTCGATCTCGTGTTTCCGCCGCGGTGTCCGCTGTGCGGGGCGGCGATCGGTTCGGCGGCGGGGCTCTGTGCGGATTGCTGGAGTACGCTGGCGATCCCGGGCGATCCGGCCTGCGCGGCCTGCCAGCGGCCTTTCGGCGATACGATGCCGGAGGGCGGCACGTGCGGCCCGTGCCTTGCCGATCCGCCGCGCCATGCCGGGATCGCGGCCGCGACGCTCTACAACGAACCTTCGCGCAAGCTGGTGCTGGCGTTCAAGCACGGGAATCGCATCGCGCTGGCACCGATGATGGCCGGGCTGATGGTGCCCAAGCTGCCTTTCGTCGATGCCGACTGGCTGCTGGTGCCGGTGCCGCTGCATCGCTGGCGGCTGTGGAAACGCGGCTACAATCAGGCGGCGGAACTGGCCCGGCAGATCGGGCGGCGCAGCGGCGCGGGCCTCGCGGTCGATACGCTGGTGCGACGCAAGGCGACGCGCTCGCTGGGCGGCATGGGCAAGCTGGCACGCAAGCGGACCTTGTCGGGTGCGATTGCCGTCCATCCGAAGCGGAAGGCAGCGCTGAAAGGTGCGAAGGTGGTCCTCGTCGATGACGTGCTGACCAGCGGTGCCACCAGCGATGCCTGCGTCTCGGCGCTGAAGCGGGCAGGAGCGGAGCGTGTGGTGATCGCCTGCTTCGCCCGCGTGCTGGATGAAGCTCTCGATGTGACCTGAGGCGATTCGCCCTGAATACGAAAACGCCCGGAACCTTGTGAGTTCCGGGCGTCCTCGTGACGAAACTGTTTGAACCCTGCTTGCGCAGTTCAGCGGTGCCCCTGATACCGCCTGGTCCGATCCCTCATCAAAGCATTCCCTGAACCGTGGCCCGCTTTCCGTTTCAGACCGGTGTTCCTTGCCGAACACTTGCCTGCGAGCGACCTGTGGGTCAGAAGCAGCCCCCCAGCTGCAAAGCCAGAATTCATCGAATCGTCTTTTTTGGAAAGAGACTTCGCTGACTGACGTGGATTTTGGTCCCTTGCTGTGGCTGTGGTGCAACAATTATGCCGCTGTTAGCGGGAACAGGGATTAGTCCGAGGATGACAGACGTGACAGCCGCCGAGCGTGAACTGGGAACGGCGTTCCTGCCGCGCTTCGACGCCCAGGGATTGCTCATCGCCATCGCCGTCGATTCGCGCTCGCGCGAGATCCTGATGGTCGCTTACATGGATGCCGAGGCGCTGGCGAAGACGCGTGAAACGGGGCTGGCGCATTTCCATTCGCGGTCGCGGGGCAAGCTGTGGCTGAAGGGTGAGACATCGGGCCATTTCCTGCGCGTCGAGGAAATTCGCGTCGATTGCGATCAGGACGCGCTGGAACTGCTCGTGACGCCGGAAGGTCCGGCCTGCCACACCGGTGCGCGCAGCTGCTTCTATCGGCGGCTTGATGGCGAAGTGCTGGAGCGCACCCGGGATCATCTGCCGCATTCTTGACATTTATCGCCAAATAGGTTATATGACCCGACATCCGATCCGGCGATGATCACGCCGGAGAGGTGTATCGGGTCGGCGTCGTGGGCCGGGATGCGGTTTCAGCCGCGATCGCGCAAACCACGCGTCCGTTCGAAGACCCGGACTGTCTCTGCGCTACCGGAAACGCCGTCCATACGATCCTTCGACACGTCGTTGGGCATGGGACGGCCATCCCGGATAGCCTTCGGCCGATAACGATGCGAACCCTAACGACGGCCACATGGGACTTTCCGATGGAATACAGGTCGAGCCGGGCTGCACCGTGAGTTACCCGGCCGCTCGCCAGAGCTTCACGGAAAACAAAACCCCGCGTCCCTGCTTGGACGCTCCCGACGCCGACCCGATGTTCACTTCGGATGCGTTGATTTCCCCGGCGTAATGGCCCGCACTCGCCAGCGGGTGTTTTTGCGTGCGCTGACTGCACGCACACCCCCGTCATCCCAGCGAAGGCTGGGACCGCTGGCAGCGCAAAACCCAACCCTCGGCAGGGCGTCCGGACGATAGTTGGTCGTAACAGGCCAGCGGTCCCAGCCTTCGCTGGGATGACGATGTTGGGGATGACGGGCTTTGTTTGCAAATTCCTCCCCGAGCAAGCTCAGGGAGGAATGGGAGGTCAGCCCAGTATCTCGTTGAAGAACGACAGCATCGAGGCCCAGGACTGGCGATCGGCGCTGACGTTGTAGTCGAGGAAGGCCATGCCCTTGTCCGGGCTGTGCGGGTCGGTGAAGCCGTGCTTCACGTTGCCGTAGCTGTGGAAGTGCCAGTCGGCTCCGGCCGCATCCATTTCCTCCCAGAAGGCGACGACATCGGTGCGGGGCACGAGCGGGTCGGCATCGCCGTGGCAGACGAGGATGCGGGGCTTGATCCCGCCGGGCTGGGCCGGAGCCGTGGTCGGCAGGGTGCCGTGGAAGCTGACCACGCCGGCCAGATCCTCACCTGCGCGGGCGGCTTCGAGGACGGCCTGACCACCCATGCAGTGGCCGACGGCGAAGAGCTTGATGCCATCGGCGAGCCCCCGTAGCGCATCGATCCCGGCGATGATGCGGGCGCGGTAGTAGGCGTTGTCGGCGCGCAGCTTCTCGGCGACGGGGAACGAAGCCTCGAAGCTCTCGATCGGCTCGCCGTAGAAGTCGGTGATCATCACCAGATAGCCCTCTGCGGCGAGCTTGCGGGCGCGCTCCTCCATCAGCGGGATGACGTTGGCGATCGTCGGGAACAGGGCGACGGCCGCGCGGGCCGCGCCTTCGGGGCGGGCGAGCCAGCCGGTGAGGGCGACACCGGCGTGTTCGTAGGAAACGGGCTCGAGCGTGGGGGTAGTCGTCACGATGGATATCACTCCGGCAGGAAGTCGGGCACCGAGAGATAGCGCTCGCCGGTGTCGTAGTTGAAGCCGAGGACGCGGCTGCCTGCGGGCAGGTCCTTCAGCTTCTGGGCGATGGCGGCAAGCGTCGCGCCCGAGCTGATGCCCACGAGCATGCCTTCCTCGGTTGCGCAGCGACGCGCCCAGTCCTTGGCGTCGGCGGGATCGACCTGAATGGCCCCGTCGATCGACTGGGTGTGCAGGTTGCCGGGGATGAAACCGGCGCCGATACCCTGGATCGGGTGCGGGCCGGGCTGGCCGCCGGAGATCACCGGCGAGAGCGTCGGCTCGACCGCATAGGCCTTCATCGAAGGCCAGCTGGCCTTCAGCGTCTCGGCGCATCCGGTCAGGTGGCCGCCGGTGCCGACGCCGGTGACGAGCACGTCGATGGGCTCATCGGCGAAGTCCTTGAGGATTTCCTGCGCGGTCGTCTTGACGTGGACGTCGACGTTGGCAGGGTTGTCGAACTGCTGGGGCATCCAGGCGCCCGGGGTCGCCTCGATCAGTTCCTTGGCGCGCTCGATCGCGCCCTTCATGCCCTTTTCGCGCGGAGTGAGGTCGAACTTGGCGCCGTAGGCCAGCATCAGGCGGCGGCGTTCGACCGACATCGATTCGGGCATGACGAGGACAAGGGTGTAGCCCTTGACCGCTGCCGCCATGGCGAGGCCGATGCCGGTATTGCCCGAAGTCGGCTCGATGATGGTGCCGCCGGGCTTGAGGCTGCCGTCGGCTTCCGCCGCCTCGATCATGGCGAGGCCGATGCGGTCCTTGATCGAGCCGCCAGGGTTGGCGCGCTCCGCCTTCACCCAGACCTCATGGTCCGGAAACAGGCGGGAGAGGCGGATGTGCGGGGTATCGCCGATGGTGGCGAGGATGCTGTCGGCCTTCATGATTTCTGCTCCCAACGGGCTTCGAAGGTACGTGCCCGGCGCAGTTCCGGGAAGAACCAGGCCCAGGCAAGGGTGATGACTATGGCAGCGCTGCCGCCGAAGACAACTGCTCCGGTAGCGCCGAGAAGGGCTGCGGCGAAGCCCGACTGGAACTCGCCCAGCTCGTTCGAGGCCGAGACGGCGAGACCGGAAATCGCCGAGACGCGGCCGCGCACGGTGTCGGGCGTGCGCAACTGGACGAGCGAGCTGCGGATGAACACCGAGATCATGTCGGCGGCGCCGAGGCAGGCAAGGCAGGCGAGCGACAGCAGGAAGTGGCGCGAGAGGCCGAAGCCGATCGTCGCGGCGCCGTAGGCCACGACGGCCGCCAGCATCTTGACGCCGACGTTCGACTGCAGCGGGCGGAACGAGAGCCAGAACGCCACCACCGCCGCGCCTGCCGCCGTCGCCGCGCGCATCTGGCCGAGACCCTCGGGACCGACGTGCAGCAGGTCGCGGGCGAAGACCGGCATCAGCGCGGTCGCGCCGCCGAGCAGCACGGCGAAGAGGTCGAGCGTGATGCAGCCGAACAGGAAGCGCTCGCTCCAGACGAACCGGAAGCCCTCGACGATCTGGCGGATCGGGTGAGCCTTGGCCGGGTCGCGCGGGATGGCGGGCAAGTGGCGGATCGCCTGGATGGCGATCGAGGCGCCCAGCGTGAACAGCGCCGAGCACCAGTAGGGCAGGGCGTGGTGGGCCGCGAACATGAAACCGTAAGCGGCAGGGCCGATGATCGTGCCCGCCTGCATTGCGATCGAGTTGAAGCCGATCGCGCGCGGGATCAGCTTGGGCGGCACGATGTTGGGCGCGATCGCCGACATGGCCGGGCTGATGAATACGCGGACCATGCCGTGCATCACCGCGAAGGCATAGAGCACCGGCAGGCTGCGGATTTCCAGCGTGGTGATGATGCCGAGGCCCAGCGCGACGCACATGTCTAGCAGGGCGGCTGTTCCGGCGACCTTGCGGCGGTCGAAACGATCGGCGACGACGCCCGCCACCGGGGTCAGCAGGAACACCGGCAGGAACTGTGCGAAGCCGAGCAGGCCCAGCTGGAACGAGGCCTGCGTGATCGACATGGCGTAGTCGGTTCGGGCGACGTCGTAGAGCTGGTAGCCGATGATGACGACCGTACCCGTCGTCGCCAGCACCGCGAAGAAGCGGGCCAGCCAGAACTTGCGGTAGTCGGCGATCTGGAGCGGCGAAGTGGGGGCGCCGTCGGGAGAAGGATGGGGGAGACTCACGCGGGCTGCATGGCAGCGTGGCCTCCCCTTGCCAAGTTGGATTGGGCTAAACCGGATTGTTTCTTTTAATAGGTGATCCGGGCCGTCAGGCGCACGTCACGCCCGGCGATCGGCACGAAGTCCTTGGTCTGCGATGCCGCCAGGCGGCCCGAGGCGTCGAGCAGGTTGTTGGCGGAGAGGATGAGGGTGAGAGGCCCCTTCTCGCCGACCGGGCGCCAGGTGGCGCTGAGGTTGACGAGCGTGAAGGCGTCTGTCGGGTTCTCGTTCTCGGCCACGCGGTTCTGCCGGGCGTTCCATTCGACTTCGCCGCGCAAGTCGAAGACCGGCGAATCGTACTCCAACCCTCCGCGCACGCGCAGCGGCGGGATGCGGGGGACCGGGCCGAGATTGACCAGCCTGGCGTGAGTATAGTCGACCCCGCTGTCGATCTTGAAGGTGCCGCCGCTCTGCGTGCGGGCCACGGTCAGCGCGCCCTCGGCCTCGATGCCGCGGAAGCGAGCGGCGGCCTGAAGGTACTGGTAGATCGGGAGGCTTGATTCCGCGTCGATCTGGCCGGTCGGGACGGCGGCGATGAAGTTGCCGAAGTTGGTGCCGTATGCGGTCACCGATCCGGCGAAATTGCTGCCGCTGTAACGGATGCCGGCTTCGATCCCATCGCTCTTTTCGAGCGTGAAGTTGGGATTGCCGACCTCGAACGACTGCGTGGCGTCATGCGCGCCGTTGACGAACAGTTCCTCCGCGGACGGGGCGCGTTCGCCGTGCTGGTAGTTGACCGAGAGGGTCAAGGTATCGGTCGGGTGCCATGCGGCACCGACGACTGCGGAGTACTGGTCGAACTGGCGGCTCTGCCCGGTCAGCAGGTCGCCGCCATTGGGCTTGGCGCGGATCTGCGTATTCTCGTAGCGCAGCGCGGCTTCGAGATCGAACCGGCCGACTTCAAGTTGCTGCAGCGTGAAAGCCGCGAAGCGGTTGGTCTCGGTGTTCGGCAGCAGCAGTTCGTCGCCGGTGATGTCCAGCGTGGAGGACGAATACTGGACGCCGCTCGAACCGCTCCAGATGCCCCGGCGCGTCTGGTCGGCCTGGAGCCGGGCCGACAGCGACTGGCTGTTGAAACGGGTGCCGACGGCGCCGTCGGTGATCTCGGCGTGGGTGTAATCGCCGTACGCGCCGCGCAGTTCGAGGCGTTTGAGGAAACCGTCGAGGTTGAGGCCCGCCCGCAGGTCAACGCGGGTCTGGCGCAGGCTGATCATCGTCGAGGACGGATCCGTCGAGGGGCGCGGGGGAATGCCGTAGTCGTTGGCCACGCGCTGGGCCGAGACACCGATGTCGCCGCCCGCGTCGATGAACGCGACGCCGCCGCCATATGTCCAGCCCTCGGTGCCGCTGTTGGCGAGCTTGCCCTTGCGGCCTGCCTGAGCCGTCAGATTGGCAGCGCCGGCGGCGTCTCCGTCGGCGGCAAGGGCGTCGGCCGAAGCCAGAGTCTCGGCGCGCAGTTCAGGGGAAAGCACGTAGCCGCCGACGTGCAGATCGTCGGAATGATAGTAGGAGGCATCGAGGTGCGCGACCCACTTGTCGGCCAGCCTGACGTTGGCGGCGACCCCGCCGTTCACGTCGTTGGCGGCGGTGCCGTAACTGCCCAGCGCGTCGATGGTGAACGCCTTGTCCGGCACCGCGCGTGGGATGCGCTTGTCCAGCGCGTTGACCGCGCCGCCTGCCGGATCGCTGGCGTAAAGCAGGACGCGCGGGCCGTGCAGGACTTCGACGCGCTCGATGTTCAGCGTGTCGAGCGACACCGCGTGGTCGGCGGAAACGGCGGATGCGTCGAGCGAGCCGAGACCGTCAAGCAGGACCTGAACGCGCGGGCCGTCGAAGCCGCGCAGGATGGGGCGCGATACGCCGGGGGCGAAACCGCTGCTGGTGACGCCGGGAAGGCTTTTCAGCATGTCACCGATCTGCGGCTTCAGATTGCGGGTGAGGGCATCGCCGGTCAGCACAACCGGAGCCGAAATCGGGTCGGCGTTGCCGGAAATGACGCGGCCGGTGACGATGATCTCAGGGCCACTCTCCTGCGCGTGGCCGCTCTTGGACGCGGTGGCGGGGCCAAATGCTTCCTGTCCGGACGCTCCCGGCACGGATTGGGCCAGCGCGGGATCGGCGGCGACGGTTGCGACAAGGCTGGCGCAGGCCAGCAGGGCGATTCGGGGAGGGCGGGCTGTCATGTCCAAGCCCTCTAATTGTCATGTTATATTATATCAATATGGTTTTGTGCGTACGCAGCATTTTCCTAACGGGACTTGCCTGATGTTCAGCGCTTGGGACGCAGGCGCGGATTGGGCTGGAGAGTATCGACCAGCTTGAGGAAGTCATCGATCCGGATGATGCGCTCGAACTGGAAACCGGAACGGCCCTCGTGGGTCCAGATCATGTGCGCCTCGATCCGGCCTACCACGGGCAGGCGCATGACCAGCCGTTCGCCGCGCTCGAGCGTCATCTCGCCCTGGATCATGAAGCCCTGGGCCGAAATGTTCACGATGTGCAGGTCGAGGTCGCCGAGCTGGCGGTGCTCGGCGATCACGGTGTAATCGACGGGGTGACGCGCTGCGCGCCGTTTGTCGGTTACAGTGAGCTGCGCTCCTGCACTCATGGTTCCATGCCTTTTGCTTTTTGCCGTCGAAGAACTCTAGGCGCAAATGGCAAACAAGCGGTTAATCCCGCCGACTTTGCCCCCGGCAGGTCGGCGGGATTAAGTATTACGCCTTTGTGATGACGCCGTGCTTCTTCTTGCCGACACTGAGCTTGCGGCTTTCGCCCGGCGCCAGTGTGATCAGCAGGGCGGGATCGTCCATCACCACGTCGTCGAGACGCACCGCGCCCTCGGCGATCTTGCGCTTGGCCTCGCCGTTGGATGCCACGAAACCAAGTTCCACACAGGCCGCGCCGAGACGGATGCCGTCTGCTCCGGCCTCGATGGTCGGCAGATCGCCGCCCATGCCGCCGCCCGCGAAGGTCGCCTGTGCGGTGGCTTCGGCGGACTTCGCGGCTTCCTCACCGCGGCACAGCTTCGTCGCCTCGTTGGCGAGGACGATCTTGGCGGCGTTGATTTCGTTGCCTTCAAGGGCTTCGAGGCGCTCGATCTCGTCCAGCGGCAGGTCGGTGAACAGGCGCAGGCGCTTGCCCACGTCGCGGTCGTCGGTGTTGCGCCAGAACTGCCAGTAGTCGAAATGCGAAAGCTGGTCCTCGTTCAGCCACACCGCGCCGCCGACCGTCTTGCCCATCTTGGTGCCGTCGGCATTGGTGAGCAGCGGCGTCGTCAGGCCGAAGACCTGCGTGCCATCGACGCGGCGCGCGAGTTCCACGCCGTTGACGATGTTGCCCCACTGGTCCGATCCGCCCATCTGCAGGCGGCATGCGGCGCGGCGCGACAACTCCAGGAAGTCGTAGGCCTGCAGGATCATGTAGTTGAATTCGAGGAAGCTGAGCGACTGCTCGCGATCGAGGCGCAGCTTGACCGAATCGAAGCTGAGCATGCGGTTGACCGAGAAGTGCTGGCCGATGTCGCGCAGGAACGGGATGTATTCCAGCTTGTCGAGCCATTCCGCGTTGTCGACCATGATCGCGTCGCTGGGGCCGTCGCCGAAGGTCAGGAAGCGCTCGAAGACGCGGCGGATCGAGGCGACGTTCTCCTTGATCAGGTCTTCGGTCAGCAGCTTGCGCGCCTCGTCCTTGAAGCTGGGGTCGCCGATCTTGCCGGTGCCGCCGCCCATCACGACGATCGGCTTGTGGCCCGCGCGCTGAAGCTGACGCAGCATCATGATCGAGACGAGGTGCCCGACGTGCAGCGAAGGCGCCGTCGGGTCGAAGCCGATATACCCCGGCACCACCTGCTTGCCGGCCATGGCGTCAAGGCCCTCGGCATCGGTGAACTGGTGAATGTAGCCTCGCTCGTCGAGGAGGCGCAGCAGGGTCGAATTGTAGGTCATCGGTTCCGCTTCGGTTTGAGGGAAGCGCGCGCCTAGCACGAGGAGGGGGGGAAATAAACGCCGATGGGTGCGGCGGTGCCCACCCCGCTGCGACCAGGCGATAAATCGTCTGGTCTCGCGCCCCTCCCGCTTGCGGGAGGGGCTGGGGGTGGGTTTGTCGCGTGCATTCTTTCGTTTCGCCAGAACCGCATTGCCATGGAGCCATTTCAGCGCATAGCGAAGGACAATGACCGAACTCGTCTCCCACCCCGCCCACCCTCCACTCGCCGTCCGCAGTGTGGAGGCGCGGATCATCGGGCATGACGCGCAGTGGCTGCGCGCGCGCTGGAAGATCATGGGGGCGGGAAAACTGGTCGTGCCGCCTTTCGCGGGCAAGGGCAGGGCGGATGGCTTGTGGCAGACCACCTGCTTCGAGCTGTTTCTCCAGCACGGCGATGGACCGGGCTATACCGAGATCAACCTTTCTCCCTCCGAGCGCTGGAACGTCTACGACTTCACCGCCCGGCGCGAAGGCATGGCCGAAAGGCCGATGCCGCGCGAACCCGAGTGCACCATCCGGCAGGGCACCGACATGGCGATCTTCGATGCCGCGATCCCCGCCGCCGGGCTGCCGCTTGCGCCGTGGCGGTGCGGTTTCACGGCGGTGATAGAGGAACAAGGCGGCCACAAGAGTTACTGGGCACTGGCCCATTGCAGTGACGCTCCCGACTTCCACGATCCGGCTTGCTTCACGGCGACCATTGCGGCACCCACCGCGCCATGAAATTCGGTATCGACCGCCTGCTGGCGGACCCCGCCCTGCGCGCCCCGCTCGAAGGCAAGCGCGTTTCGCTCATCGCCCATCCGGCCTCGGTGACCGAGGAACTGGTCCATTCGCTGGACGCCCTGATCGCGGCCGGGGTCAACGTGACCAGCGCCTTCGGCCCGCAGCACGGTCTCAAGGGCGACAAGCAGGACAACATGGTCGAGACGTTCGACGAGACCGATCCGGTTTACGGCATCCCGGTGTTCAGTCTCTACGGCGAGGTGCGCCGCCCGACCGGGCAGATGATGTCGACCGCCGATGTGTTCCTGTTCGACCTACAGGACCTCGGCTGCCGCATCTATACTTTCGTCACTACGCTGCTCTACCTGCTCGAAGAGGCCGCCGCGCAGGGCAAGAGCGTCTGGGTGCTCGATCGCCCCAACCCCGCCGGACGTCCGGTCGAGGGCACGACGCTGCTGCCGGGGCAAGAGAGCTTCGTCGGTGCCGGGCCGATGCCGATGCGCCACGGGCTGACACTTGGCGAGATGGGCCACTGGTTCATCCGCCATTTCGGCCTGAACGTGGATTACCGCGTGATCGCCATGGAGGGCTGGGAGCCCGAGTCCGCGCCCGGTTTCGGCTGGCCGCAGGACCGCATCTGGATCAACCCGAGCCCCAATGCCGCCAACCTCAACATGGCCCGCGCCTATGCCGGGACGGTCATGATCGAGGGCGCGACCGTCTCCGAAGGGCGCGGGACCACCCGCCCGCTCGAAATCCTGTTCGGAGCCCCCGACATCGATGCCAAGGCGGTACTCGCCGAGATGCGCGCCTTCGCGCCCGAATGGCTGGAGGGCTGCGCGATCCGCGAGTGCTGGTTCGAGCCGACCTTCCACAAGCACGCCAAGACCTTGTGCAACGGTTTGATGATCCACGCGGAAGGCGCGTTCTATGATCACCAGGCATTCCGTCCGTGGCGGTTGCAGGCACTGGCGTTCAAGGCGATCAGGCGCCTTTATCCGCACTATCCGCTCTGGCGCGACTTCCCGTACGAGTATGAATTCGAGCGCCTTGCCATCGACGTCATCAACGGTGGCCCGGCCTTGCGCGAATGGGTCGATGACCCGGCTTCCACGCCCGCCGATCTCGATGCGATCGCCGCCCGCGACGAGGCCGCCTGGCGCGCCGGAGTCGCGGACCTGCTGCTTTACTGAGCCGGCTTCACTTTGGCGGGGTCGTTGGTTACGGCAGGGGGCTCGATGGTCCGGCCCGTGCCCGCCTCGGTGAGCACGGAGCAGCCGTTGACTCGCTTCTCCACCGCGCTGAGCAGCATCGGCGCGTCCCTGCCGGGCTCGAACTTTACCGTGCCGGTGCTGGCGGAAACCTGCTCGACCTTGAATTCGCACTGACGAGTTTTGGCAGCGCTGGCTTCACCCTGAACTGCCACGCCGGCAGCGAGCATCAGCAGAAACGTCATCATCGGTCATCTCCTTGATGTATCGATCCTATCACGCCGACGGCGACGGTCACCCCTTCTTGCGCGTGAGTTCGCGCATCGCCGAGTCCAGCCCGTCCAGCGTCAGCGGGTACATCGCTCCGCCCATGATCTCGCGGATCATGCGAGTCGAACCCGAATAGCCCCACTGTCGTTCGGGGCTGGGGTTCAGCCACACCGTCGCCGGATAAGTCTGCACCACGCGGTTCAGCCAGACCGTGCCTGCTTCCTCGTTCATGTGCTCCACCGAGCCGCCGGGATGGCTGATCTCGTAGGGGCTCATCGCGGCGTCGCCGACGAAGATCACCTTGTAGTCGTGACCGTACTTGTGGAGCACGTCCCAAGTCGGCGTGCGCTGCGACCAGCGGCGGCGGTTGTCCTTCCATACGCCTTCGTAGAGGCAGTTGTGGAAGTAGAAGAACTCCATGTTCTTGAACTCCGCCGTGGCGGCGCTGAACAGTTCCTCGATCAGCCTGACGAACGGGTCCATCGAGCCGCCGACGTCGAGGAACAGCAGGACCTTCACCGCATTGTGCCGCTCGGGCCGCATGACGACGTCGAGCCAGCCCTGCTTGGCGGTCCCGGCGATGGTGGCGTCCAGATCAAGCTCCTCCGCCGCGCCTTCGCGGGCGAAGCGGCGCAGGCGGCGCAGCGCCACCTTGATGTTGCGGGTGCCGAGTTCACGGGTGTTGTCGAGGTTGGCGAACTCGCGCTTTTCCCAGACCTTGATCGCGCGGCCCTGCTTGCCTTCCCCGCCGATCCGCACGCCTTCGGGGTTGTAGCCCGAGTGCCCGAACGGCGAGGTGCCGTTGGTGCCGATCCACTTGTTGCCGCCCTGATGGCGCTTTTCCTGCTCCTCCAGACGCTTCTTCAGCGTCTCCATGATCTCGTCCCAGGACCCGAGCGCCTTCACCGCCTCCATCTCCTCGGCCGAGAAGTAGCGTTCGGCGAGCTTCTTGAGCCAGTCTTCGGGGATATCGACGGGCTGTTGGCCGTAGTCGCTGAACACGCCTTCGAAGACCTTGCGGAATACCTGGTCGAAGCGGTCCAGCAGGCCCTCGTCCTTCACAAAGGTGGCGCGGCTGAGGTAGTAGAACGCCTCGGGCGTCTGCTCGATCACGTCCTTGTCGAGCGCTTCCAGCAGCACGAGGTGCTCCTTGAGCGAGGCCGGAATGCCTGCGCTGCGCAGTTCGTCGATGAAGTTCAGGAACATGGGGCGCCTTCCCTGCGGCCTTGAGCGCGCATCTTCGGCCTATGCACGGCCGCGACCAGCACGAAGGAAATATACATCAACAGATACCACGCACCCAGCTTGCCGAAGTGGACCATCGCCCAGCCGCTGCGCTGGCTCGGGTAGATCCACGCGTGCGAGAAGGTCGCGAGGTTCTCCGCGAACCAGATGAACAGCGCGACGAGGAACCAGCCGAGCAGCAGCGGCATCCACCGATCCTCCCGCCAGACACGGAACCAGATGCGGGTGCGGGCGAAGCACAGGGCCAGCATGGCGAATAGCGCGAGCCGCAAGTCGGGCAGCCAGTGATGCGCGAAGAAATTGACGTAGATCGCCAAAGCCAGCACCACTGAAAGCCCCTCGCGCGGGTAGCCGGTGAAGCGGAAGTCGAAGATACGCCAGACGCGGGCGATGTAGCTGCCGACGGCCGCATACATGAATCCCGAGAACAGCGGCACCGCGCCCACACGCAACATCGCGGTTTCGGGATACTCCCACGATCCAACGGCGGTCTTGAAAAGCTCCATCACGGTGCCGACGACGTGAAAGGCAAGGATGACCTTGGCTTCGTCCAACGTCTCCAGCCGCAGCGCGAGCATCGCCAACTGGATGGCGAACGCACTGATGGTCAGGAAATCGTATCGGGCGAGCGGCGCATCGTCGGGATAGAACAAGTGCGTGCCGAGGAGCAGCGCGAGCAGCAGCCCGCCAAACAGGCAGGCCCAGCCCTGTTTGAAGCCGAACAGCAGGAACTCGTAGACCCACGCGCGCCAGCCCGGACGCGGCGTGAAGCCCTCGAGCCGCGCGCGGATCGCGGCGAAACGGGTGTGCGTGCTCGGCCCTGCGGTCATGACCCGGTGCCGCCGATCAGTCCTGCGGCGTGGGAGCCGGGGCAGGGGGCTGCTGCGGCCAGCGTTCCAGCGCCGGATCGATCACCGCCCAGTCCGGTGCGTCGTCGGTCCAGATCGCCATCGCGGGCCTCACGCCATGGTCGCCTTCGAGCAGGCCGATGCGAATGGTGCGGAACTGCGGGCGCGCGCTCGATCGGCCAAGGACCGGACTGCCGCAGGCCACGCAGAACTCCTGCGTCAGCGTATTGCCGCTGGCCGCGACGTAGACGAATTCGCCGCGATCCCCGGTCAGCGTCACCGCGTCGGTCGGGAACATCGCGTTGTTGGTCGGGCCGCCACCGGCGGTCTTCTGGCACTGGCGGCACCAGCACTGACGGGTGGCGACCGGCTCTGCGGTGATTTCGACGGTAACGGCACCGCAGTTGCAGCGCCCTGAATAGGATGCGGTCATCTCAGCGGTTTCCCCGGGCCATGAAGGCCAGCCTTTCAAACATCATCACGTCCTGCTCGTTCTTGAGCAAGGCCCCGTGCAGCGGCGGGATGGCCTTGGCGGAGTCCCTGTTCTGCAGCACGTCGAGCGGCATGTCCTCGTTCATCAGCAGCTTGAGCCAGTCGAGCAGTTCGCTGGTCGAGGGCTTCTTCTTGAGGCCGGGCACTTCGCGCAGTTCGTAGAAGATCTCCATGGCCTTGCGCACCAGCACCTTCTGGATGCCGGGGAAGTGAACGTCGACGATCGCCTCCATCGTCTCGCGGTCCGGGAAGCGGATATAGTGGAAGAAGCAGCGGCGCAGGAAGGCGTCGGGCAGGTCCTTCTCGTTGTTCGAGGTGATCACCACGATCGGGCGCTCGACGGCGGCGACGTGCTCGCCGGTCTCGTAGACGTCGAAGGCCATGCGATCGAGTTCGGCGAGGAGATCGTTGGGAAACTCGATGTCGGCCTTGTCGATCTCGTCGATCAGCAGGACCGGCAGGCGCGGCGAGGTGAACGCCTCCCACAGCTTGCCCTTGCGGATGTAATTGCCGATGTCGTGCACCCGCGCATCGCCGAGCTGGCCGTCGCGCAGGCGGGCGACGGCGTCGTATTCATACAGGCCCTGATGCGCCTTGGTGGTGGACTTGACGTTCCAGGTGATGAGCGGGGCATCGAGAGCCTCGGCGATCTGTTCGGCCAGCACGGTCTTGCCGGTGCCGGGCTCGCCCTTCACCAGCAGCGGGCGGCGCAGCAGCACGGCGGCATTGACGGCGACCTTGAGGTCCTCGGTGGCGACGTAGTTGCTGGTGCCTTCGAAACGCTGCATCGGCTCATCCTGTGACTTTAACCGTTTGATTAAGCCTTATGGGGTGCGATGCTGCAAGGCAATATCGATCCGGATACGACGGGCGGGCGATGGACTTCCCCGCGCGAGCGTTGCAGAGCAGAGCGCATGGGGCTCGATTTCCTGCGAAAGATGGACTGGCTGGGCGCGGCGCGTTGCGGCGCTTACTTGCGGATTCTCGCGCTGCTCAATGTCGCGATGCTGGCTTGGCTGGTGGCGAGTTCGCATGGCGGTGTCGATCGCAACGGCTTCCTGCTGGGGAGCGATTTCATCAGCTTCTGGACGGTCGGGCACATGCTCCGGGCAGGCGCGGACGTGTACGATGGCGCCGCGCATATCGCCGCGCAAAGGGCCTTCTTTGCATCCGAGGGCGGTTACACCGCCTTCTTCTACCCGCCCTCATTCCTGCCGTTCTGCTGGCCGCTCGGCGGGCTGGGCTATTTCCCGGCGCTCGCCGCGTGGCTGGTCACGACGGGGGCGGTCTATGTCGCGAGCGTGCGGGCGTGGTGGCACCGGTTTTTGGTGCCGGTTCCTTTGTGGCTGCTGCTCCTCGCGTTCCCGGCGGTGCCGATCGTGGTGACGCACGGCCAGACGGCGTTCCTCGTCGCGGGATTGCTCGGGGCTGGACTGTGGCTCGTGCCCACGCGGCCGGTGCTGGCGGGCGTGCTGCTGGGGCTGGCGACGATCAAGCCGCAGTTCGGGCTGCTGCTGCCGATCGTGCTGCTGCTCACCGGTCAATGGCGAACGATCCTCGCAGCCGCCCTCACCGCCGGACTGCTTGCCGCCGCCTCGGCGCTGCTGTTCGGTGGCGAGGTCTGGTCAGGCTGGCTCTCCGCCAGTGCCCGCGCCGAGGAGGCCATGGCGGCAGGCGCGGTCGGCTACGCCAAGATGATGAGCCCCTTCGCGGCGCTCAAGCTGCTGGGCGCCGCGACATCGGTTGCCTATGCGGTGCAGGCGGTGGTGGCGCTGGTGATAGCGGGCCTATTGGCGCGGGCAGCATGGCGAAGGGGCTGGTCCGATGGTCTGGCCGTCCTCGCCCTCGCCGGAGCGCCGCTGGTGACGCCCTTCGTACTCGACTACGACATGGTGCTGCTGGCGTTCCCGCTACTCTGGCTGGTGGGGCAGGGGCTGCGCCGCGGCTTCGCCGGGTGGGAGAAGCTGGCGATCCTCCTCGCCTTCGCCGCGCCAGCCTTCGCGCGGCCTTTGGCGATGAACCTTGCTCTGCCGGTGATGCCGCTGGTGCTGGGCCTGTTGTTTGCAGTGCTGTGGCGACGGGTCAGCCGGCCAGCTTCGCCAGTCGCAGCATGAGCACTTCAAAGCGTTTGTTGTCGATCGGCGCCTTCGGATCGTTCCAGCTTCCCGTCACCACCGACCATGTCTCGACTTTGTCGCGCAGCAGCCAGGTCATGCTCATCACGCCGTCCTCCGAGCCGCCTTTGTAGCCCACGTAGGCCCGCGTGCGGGCCGTGGCGCTATCCATCGCCGGGTTGATGGCGAGGATGTCGAACGCCTCGCGGCTGTCGAGGCGGCGCAAGTCGTCCATCACCCCTGCAAGGTCTGCAGGGGAGGAGAACCATTCGATCCGGTCGATCGCCACCGGGCCATGACCGAAGACTTCGCCGGGATCGGCCTCGGCGACCCGCGAGAGGTCCAGCGCATCGAGCTGGCGCTGACGTTCCTCCGGCGAGGCGCTGGCATACCGCTCCGTGACCGCATCACCGCCGCGCTTGAGGGCGAAGAGCTGCGCGGTCGTCATTATCGGCGCCATCGCCTCGGGCCTTGCGTGCCGGGCGAGGCGGACTTCGCGTGCCAATGCCTCCTGCCCGGCAAGGCGCACCAGCATGTCGGTCGCGGTATTGTCGCTGATGGAGATCATCAGGCTGGCGAGGGTATGCACCGTCACCGGCGCACCGTCGGGGAGGGTGTGCACGGTGCCGCTCGGGAAGGACTTGCCCGATACGAGCACGACGTCGCTCCAGCGCCGCTTGCCTTCCTTCACCTGCCGCGCCAGCGCCGCGAGGACGTAGAGCTTGAACGAGGAGCCCACTGCGAACGGTGTCGTCACCTCGCGGCCTTTGGCGAGCACCGGCGCGTCATCACCGAGGCGATAGACCGCGAACCCGGCCTTTCCCGGCAGGGCTGCAAAATCCGCATCCAGCTTGTCGAGGCTGTCGCCTGCAGGCGTCACCGCGAAGATGCGAAAGCCCGCCACCAGGGGCTTGTCGCCCGGTCCCAGTTCGATCCGGGCGGGCGCGGTGGCATTGGCGAGTTTCAGGGTGAAGGTGGCCGAACGTTGCTGTTCGCGCTTGAAGTCCGCATATCCTTCCACCGCACCGCCCTGCGCCGCGATCTGCGAGGTGAGGGCACGAAGGCGCTCGGCCGGAACTTCGCTCAGGAAGCGGGCGTCGAAAGTCTCTGCGGCATCGCGCTTGCCCTGCATGACCGCGACGACCTCCGCGACACGCTGCTTGAGCAAAGCCTCGGTATCGTCCTGCGCATGTGCCGCGCCGCTACCCAGAACGAGTGCCAGCACGAAACTGAGAAAACCCCGCCATCCGCTCATTGCCTGCCCCCGGCCTGACCATCGCGGGCAGGCTGACGGCAGGCGGGATGAAGGTCAACGGGTGTTCATCGGGCGGTATCCGTCAGGCGTCGATCAGTTCGCGGTCGAGGTCGCCGGCGCGGTTCTGGATGAAGTGGAAGCGATGTTCGGGATTGCGGCCCATCAGGCGGTCGACGAGATCCTTCACTGCGAATCGGCCCTCGCTCTCCTGCGGCAGGGTGATGCGGATCAGGGAGCGGGTGTCCGGGCTCATCGTCGTCTCGCGCAGCTGGCCGGGGTTCATCTCGCCAAGGCCCTTGAAGCGGCCGACTTCGACCTTCTTGCCCTTGAACTTGGTCGCTTCCAGTTCGGCACGGTGGGCATCGTCGCGGGCGTAGGCGGAAGTCGCGCCCGAAGTCAGGCGGTAGAGCGGCGGCTGCGCGAGGTAGAGGTGGCCGCGCCGAACGATGTCCGGCATCTCCTGGAAGAAGAACGTCATCAGCAGCGTGGCGATGTGGGCGCCGTCGACGTCGGCGTCGGTCATGATGACGATGCGGTCATAGCGCAAGTTGTCGGCGTTGCAGTCCTTGCGCGTGCCGCAGCCGAGCGCGAGGCCGAGGTCGGCGATTTCCTGGTTGGCGCGGATCTTGTCGGCCGTGGCCGATGCGACGTTGAGGATCTTACCGCGGATCGGCAGGATCGCCTGCGTCTTGCGATCGCGCGCCTGCTTGGCCGAGCCGCCTGCCGAATCGCCCTCGACGATGAACAGTTCGGTTTCGCCGTGACCTTCGCCCGAGCAGTCGGTCAGCTTGCCGGGAAGGCGCAGCTTGCGGGCGTTGGTGGCGGTCTTGCGCTTGACCTCGCGCTCCGCCTTGCGGCGCAGGCGTTCGTCCATGCGCTCCATGACGGAGCCCAGCAGCGCCTTGCCGCGATCGAGGTTGTCGGTGAGGAAGTGGTCGAAGTGGTCGCGCACCGCCGCCTCGACCATGCGTGCGGCCTCGGGCGAGGTCAGGCGGTCCTTGGTCTGGCTCTGGAACTGCGGGTCGCGGATGAAGACCGAGAGCATCACCTCACTGCCGGTCACCACGTCGTCCGGCGTGATGTCCTTGGCCTTCTTGGCCTGGCCGACGAGATCGGCGAAAGCACGAATGCCCTTGGTCAGCGCGCCGCGCAGGCCCTGCTCATGGGTGCCGCCGTCGGGCGTCGGGATGGTGTTGCAGTACCACGAGTACGAGCCGTCGGAGTAGAGCGGCCAGGCGATCGCCCATTCGACGCGGCCTTGTTCGGAGCCGTCCTCGCCCTTGGGGAAGTCCTGTGATCCGGAGAAGAACTGCGTGGTCACGCATTCGCGAGTGCCGATCTGCTCGGCAAGGTGATCGGCAAGGCCGCCGGGGAACTGGAAGGTCGCCTCCGCCGGAACCCCGTCCACCGCGAGTGCAGGCGCGCACTTCCAGCGGATTTCGACGCCTGCGAATAGGTACGCCTTGGAGCGCACCAGCTTGAACAGACGCGCGGGCTTGAACTTCTGGTCGCCGAAGATTTCGGTGTCGGGCGTGAAGGTGACGGCCGTGCCGCGCCGGTTCGGCGCTGCGCCGACACGCTGGATCGGACCGAGCGTCACGCCGCGAGAGAATTCCTGCGCGTAGAGTTCCTTGTTGCGTGCCACTTCCACGCGCGTCTTTACCGACAGCGCGTTGACCACCGAGATGCCGACGCCGTGCAGGCCGCCCGAAGTGGCGTAGGCCTTGCCGGAGAACTTGCCGCCCGAGTGCAGGGTGGAAAGGATGACCTCCAGCGCCGACTTGCCCGGGAATTTGGGATGCTCGTCCACCGGGATGCCGCGGCCGTTGTCGGTGATGGTGATGCGGCCGGCGGTGCCGGGTTCGTCCTCCAGCGTCACCTCGATGCGGTTGGCGTGACCGGCGACGGCCTCGTCCATCGCGTTGTCGAGGACTTCGGCCGCAAGGTGGTGCAGCGCGCGCTCATCCGTGCCGCCGATGTACATGCCCGGACGGCGGCGGACGGGTTCGAGCCCCTCCAGCACCTCGATCGCGGAACCGTCATAGGACTCGCCGGTGGCGGCGGGGAGCTTGTCGAAGAGGTCGTCGGACATGGCGGCCACTATAGGGCGCGCGGAATCGTGGGGGCAAGCAGGGGTTTGCGCTTTATCCGCAGGGCTTGAAGGGCGGTGTTGGAACCGGCCCACCCCCAACCCCTCCCGCAAGCGGGAGGGGAGTTCATGTCGTTTTTGCCCTCTCGCTTGCGGGAGGGCCGGAAGGCTTGGCAGCTGGCTGCCTAGCCGGACGGGGTGGGCAGAGCCTTACTCCCCGAACTTCACCGGCGCCGGGCTGACGACCTTCACCGTGCCCGCGCCGACCTCACGCACTTCCAGCGCGCGCTCGATCAGGCCGCCCTTGGTGAAGCGGAACGCGCCGTCCACGCCAAGGAAGCCACCGGGAAACGCCTTGGTGTCGCGCAGGGTATCGACCGGGAAGCGGGTGCCCGGCTTCCAGTCGCGCGCGACGCGAAGGGTCAGGAGCACCGCATCATAGCCGAGCGTGGCGATACGGAACGGCTGGCTACCGAAGCGCGCGCGGTAGCTCTTGGAGAACTGTGCGAAGCGCTGGTCGGACACGGTCGAATACCAGGCGCCTGCCAGTGCTGCCGAGGCGTTGACGTCACGCTCGCCGCTCCACAGTTCGGTGCCGAGGATCTTCACGCCGGGCGTCTTCGCCGCGCCCTTGAAGGCCGTGGCGGCACGAACCGAGAGCGATCCGCTGTCGGCGATCAGCAGGGCGTCGAAACCGCCCTTGGCCTTCACGCGCTGCGCGGCCGAAGCGATCGATACGGCGCTGCGCTCGTAGGGCTCCAGAGCGATCACCGAGCCGCCACTGGCGCGTACCGCCTGCAGCAGCGCGGCGCTGGTACGGTCGCCGTAGTCGCCGCGCGGAACCAGCGCGCCGAACGTGGAGATGCCCTGCGAACGGGCATACTGCACCGTGCGGGTCACCGACTGCCCGGGCAGGTTGCCCATGATGAGGACATCGCGGTTCGCCGCCTGCTCGTCATTGGAGAACGAGATGACGGGAACCTTGGCCGCCTTGGCGATGCCCGAGACGGCCGGGATGTCGTCGGCGAGCAGCGGGCCGAGGATCAGCTGGTTGCCGTCCGTCACCGCGCGGCGGGCAGCTTCGGCCGGATTGGCGCTGGTATCGTACGTCGTCACGCGCAGGTTCTTCGCGGCGGTGTCGAGCAGGGCCATGTTGGCGGCATTGGCGATCGCCTGGCCGACGCCCGCGTTGGCGCCGGTCATCGGCACCAGCAGCGCGATGCTGTGACGGTCCTTGTCCACCGGCAGTTCGCTCTGCGAGGGAGGAGGCGTGGGCGCGGGCGGCGGGCCGGGCTGAGGCGCCTTGGGCACCACGGTACAACCGGCGACCAGAGCCATGGCGGCCGCGGCGAGAAGACTGCGACGATTGAGGCGCCCGTTCCCTTTAAGGTCGAACATAGCTTGCCGCTCCCTCGGTATCTGGGCCATGAGTCTGGCCGATGGAAAACACACTCTTGCCGGGCCTTTACATAGTCGCAACCCCGATTGGCAACCTGGGGGACATTACCCTCAGGGCAATCGAGACCCTGCGCGGCGTCTCCGCAGTCGCCTGCGAGGACACTCGCGTGACGGGCAAGCTGTTGCATCACCTCGGTTTGAAGAAGAAGCTGGTACGCTACGACGACCACGCTGGGGAGGGCGATCGCGAACGGCTGCTGGCGCTGATGGAAGCAGAGCCGGTCGCACTGGTCAGCGATGCGGGGACGCCGCTGATCTCGGACCCGGGCTATCGCCTCGTGCGTACCGCAAGGGAGCGGGGAATCGCGGTAACCAGCCTGCCGGGGCCGAATGCGGCGGTAGTGGCGATGACGCTTTCGGGCCTGCCGAACGACCGCTTCCTGTTCGCCGGTTTCCTGCCGAACAAGGCCAAGGCGCGCGAGGACATGCTGGCCGAACTGGGTAAGGTTCCCGCCACGCTGATCTTCTACGATACGGCGCCGCGCCTTGACGCGTCGCTGGCCGCGATCGCCTCGGTGCTGCCGGGGCGAGAGGTTGCCGTGGGGCGGGAACTGACCAAGAAATTCGAGGAATGCCGCAGCGGTTCTCCACAGGAACTGTCGGAATACTACGCCGCGCACCCGCCCAAGGGTGAGATCGTGCTGCTGATCGCACCGCCCGGAGAGGAACCGTTGGGAGAAGTGGACGTCGATGCCCTGCTGCGCGAGGCGCTGGCCACGGCCAAGGCCTCGCAGGCGGCAGCGGCGGTGGCGAAGGCGACCGGGCTCGACCGCAAGACGCTCTATGCCCGGGCACTCGAACTCAAATGAGCGAGCGGCGCAAGCGGGCCGAGCGGCATGGGCGGCGCGGGGAGTGGATCGCCGCGCTCTACCTCTGGCTCACCGGCTGGCGTGTCGTCGGGCGGCGGGTGAAGACCCGCAAGGGCGAGGTGGATATCGTCGCGCGGCGCGGCCGCACGGTCTGTTTCGTCGAGGTGAAGTGGCGGGCGACGCAGGCGGAACTCGCCATGGCCATCGATGAGCGGCGGCTCAGGCGCGTGGCCGATGCCGCGCAATTGATAGCGAGCCGCTATGCACGTCCCGGCGACGACCAGCGCATCGACGTGATCCTGATCGCGCCTTGGGTTTGGCCCCGCCGAATCGTCAATGCCTGGCAGCCAGGAGGCTGACGCGGACTTGAAACTCGCGATTGAGGTCGCACCTAGGCGCGAACGCGGCTAGACCGCCGCCGACCAAAGTACCCCCGACTCCGAAAGGCCCGAATCCGCCATGACTTTGCGCGTCGCCGTCCAGATGGACCCGCTCGAAACGATCAAGATCGCGGGCGATTCGAGCTTCGCCCTGATGCTCGCCGCGCAGGCGAGGGGGCACACCCTCTATCACTACGACGTGCGCACGCTGGCCTACGACACCGCGCACGGCGCTGGCGGCCGCCTGACCTGCTGGGGCGCGCCCGTCACCGTCCAGCGCGTCGAGGGCAATCACTTCACGCGCGGCGAGTATCGCCTGATTGACCTTGGCGAAGACATCGACGTGGTGCTGATGCGCCAGGACCCGCCCTTCGACCTGGGTTACATCACTGCGACGCACCTGCTGGAGCGGCTCGCAGGAAAGACGCTGGTGGTCAACGACCCTGCTTCTGTGCGCAATGCGCCGGAGAAGGTCTTCGTGCTCGACTACGCGCGGTTCATGCCGCCAACCTTCATCGCCCGCCGGATCGAGGACGTGAAGGCGTTCAACCTGCGCCATCCCGGCGACCTCGTGATCAAGCCGCTTCACGGCAACGGCGGCAAGGCGGTGTTCCGCGTACCCGCCGACGGATCGAACCTCGGCGCGCTGATCGAAATGTTCGAGAACGCCTGGGTCGAGCCGTTCATGGTCCAGCCCTTCCTCCCCGACGTGTCGGAAGGCGACAAGCGCATCGTCCTCGTCGACGGCGAGTTCGCGGGCGCCATCAACCGCAAGCCGGGCGAGGGCGAGTTCCGCTCGAACCTCGCGGTGGGCGGCTCGGCCGAGGCCAGCACGCTCACTTCGGCGGAAGAGGAAATCTGCGCGGCGCTTGGGCCGGAACTCAAGGCGCGGGGGCTGGTTTTCGTCGGTATCGACGTGATTGGCGGAAAATGGCTGACGGAAATCAACGTGACTTCGCCCACCGGCATCGTGGCGATCGACCGGTTCAACGGCACAGATACGGCCGCGCGCATTTGGGATGCGATCGAAAGGCGGCATGCCGCGATGTGATCTTTTCTCCTGCCCCTTCAGGGGCGGGATACGCAGGCTTGGCCGCTCAGCGGCCTAGCCGAAGTTGGGTGGGGCTGGTGCTCAAGCTCCCCTTCCAAGCTGCGCTATCCTTCCCCCTGACAGGGCAAGGACAACCGGGTGTCGCTCATCGTGGGTGAATGGATCTACGAAATCGTCCGGCAGGGCGGATACCTCGGCATCATGTTCCTCATGGCGCTGGAGAACATCATCCCGCCGATCCCCTCCGAGGTCATCATGGGCCTTGGAGGGATCGCCGTTGCGCGCGGTGACATGCATTTCTGGCCGCTGCTGTTCTGGGGAACCTTGGGATCGGCCCTTGGCAACTACGTGCTGTTCCTCATAGCCGATCGTCTCGGCTACGAGCGGCTGCGGCCGTTCATCGACCGCTGGGGCCGCTGGCTGACGCTGGAATGGCACGATGTCGAAGTGGCCGGACGCTTCCTGCGCAGGCACGGGCACTGGGTGGTCTTCGTGTTCCGCTTCATGCCGATGTTCCGTTCGGTGATCTCGATCCCGGCCGGGCTGGCGCACATGGGGCACGTCAAGTTCTTCGCCTTCACCTTCGTCGGAGCGGCGATCTGGAACGTGGCATTGATTCTCGGCGGCAAGTGGCTCGGCCAGACGCTGGCGCAGGCGGAGCAGTGGCTCGGCTGGGCGACACTAGCGGTCGCTGTGGTGACCGTAGTGTTCTACGTCTGGCGGGTGCTGCGCTGGAAGCCGCGGTCGGAATAGTCAGTCGCGTTCGCGCGGGTGGGCATTGCGATAGACGTCGAGCAGCGTCGCCGCATCGACCTTGGTATAGATCTGCGTCGATCCCAGCGAGGCATGGCCCAGCAGTTCCTGCAATGAGCGCAAGTCCGCCCCCGCACCGAGCAGGTGCGTGGCGAAGCTGTGCCGCAGCGCATGCGGGGTCGCGCTCGCCGGCAGACCCAGCCATACCCGTGCCCGCGCCACTGCCTTCTGCACCATCCCCTGCGACAATGGCCCACCCTTGGCGCCCCGGAACAGCGCCTTGTCACGCTCGACCGGCCACGGCGACAGGGTAAGATACTCCGTCACCGCATTACGCACCGCAAGTAGCAGCGGCACCATCCGAGGCTTCCCGCCCTTGCCGGTGACCGTCAGCGTCTCACCCAGCGGCAGCGCGGCGCCCGTCAGCGACAGCGCCTCGGCGATACGCAGGCCGGAGCCATAGAGCAGCATCAGCACCGCGCGGTCCCGCGCGCCGATCCAGGGCTCCGAAGCGTCGTCCCGGACCCCTTCCGCAAGGCCCACCGCTTCGTCCGGGGTGACGGGGCGCGGCAGGCCTTTCTTGACGCGCGGCCCCTTAACGCGCGGCGCCGATGCCTGAGCGATCCCGGCCTTTTCCCGTGCGAAGATCAGGAACGCCTTGAGCGCCGAAAGCTCGCGCGCGGCCGAGACATTGCCGATGCCGTCCTGCCGCCGCGCCGCCAGATGCGCGCGCAGTCCCGCCGCATCGAGTACGGCCAGCCTGTGCCAGTCGGCCTCGCCCAGACTGTCGAGCAACCGTCCTGCCGTCGCAACGTAAGCCCGCACCGTATGCGGACTGCGCCGCCGTCCTTGCGCCAGATGGGTGCCCCAGGCTTCGAGCAGGTCGGCCTTCTGCGCCATCAGCCCTCGACCAGTTGTGCGGGCACCAGTTCGCTGAGCAGTCCATCGAGCAGGACCATGCCCGTTTCGGTAACGCCGACCCGCGCGCCGTCGCGCCAGACGAGGGCCTGTCCTTCGTAGAACCGTGTCTTGGCCGGATCGCAAAGCTGATCCTCGGCCATGCCGAACCTTGCCGCCATCGCGGCGAGGTCGACCCCTTCGCGCAGGCGCAAGCCCATCAGCATTGCCTCGCTCGCCTGTTCGGGGATGCCGAGCGGGCGTTCCTCAACGATGCCCTGCGCGGATTTCGCCATCGCGGCGAGCCAGTTCTCCGGCTTGCGGTGGCGCACCGTGGCCAGACCGCCGCGCCGTCCATGCGCGCCGGGGCCGATGCCGCAATAGTCCTGATAGCGCCAGTAGGTGAGGTTGTGACGGCTCTCCTCGCCGGGACGGGCGTGGTTGCTGATCTCGTAGGCCGGGAGCCCTGCGGCGGCAGTGACCTCGCGGGTGAGCGCGAACATGTCGGCGCAGGCGTCCTCGTCGAGCGGGGTGAAGTCACCTTTGCGCACCATCGTCTCGAAGCGCGTGCCGGGCTCGATGGTCAGCTGGTAGAGCGAGAGGTGTCCGGTGCCGTAGGCCAACGCGCGGTCCAGTTCGGCGCGCCAGTCGTTCAGCGACTGGCCGGGACGCGCGTAGATGAGATCGAAGCTGACGCGCTGGAAATGCCGCTGCGCCACTTCCAGCGCTTTCAGGCCTTCCGACGCATCGTGCAAGCGGCCGAGGAAGCGCAGCGTCGCGTCATCCAGCGCCTGCAGGCCCAGCGACACGCGGTTGACGCCGACGTCCGCCAGCGCCGCATAGTTGGCCGCCTCGACCGAGGAGGGGTTGCCCTCCAGCGTGATCTCGATGCCGGGCGCGAAGCCCCACAGCGCCTCGGCCTCCTGCAGCAGACGCGCGACCAGCGCGGGCGGCATCAGCGAGGGCGTGCCACCGCCAAAGAAGATCGACTCCAGCGGTTCTCCGCCTGCGAGCGCGTGTTCGTGGCGCATGTCGGCAAGCAGCGCCTCCTGCCAGTGCGCGTGATCGACACGGTCGCGGACATGGCTGTTGAAGTCGCAGTAAGGGCACTTGGCGAGACAGAACGGCCAATGGATGTAGAGGGCGCGGGCCATCGTTCTCTCAGGCGCGGATAGGCGCGCGAAGTCAATAGCCCCAATCGTCGAGGGCGGGGACGAGCAGGTGTTCTACCGCCGTGAACTCGGCCTCGTAATGGCGCCAGCGCTCCACCGAGGCGCGATTGAGCGGGCGCGTCACCTGGCTGCGGCTGGGGGTGTTGATGGCGTGCGTGGCGGCGCTCTTGTGGAAATCGCGCATGCCTTCGGTCCACGCGAGACCAAGGGATGGCAGGATGGCGCGCATCGTACCTTCGAGGTCGTCGACAAGCGCCTCGTAGCGCACTTCGCAGGCATGTAGCCCCAGCGCATCGCGCCAGCTCCGCCATGCGCCGGTGACGAGCGCGTGGAAGCGCACCGCGTCATCCCAGCGCAGCAGGTTCACAGTCGAAGGCGAGGGCGGCATCATCTGCAGGACGCTTGACAGACAGGCATCGCGTGGGCTTCGGACCATGAACAGGATCGGCGCTTCCGGGAACAGGCGCAGGATCACCGGCAGGTCGATCACGTTGAGCGCGAACTTGTCGATGAGGCGGCCGGTGGCAGCTCTCGGTCCCAGGCGCATGGCCGCAAGCGCCCGGTAGCGAGCCCGCAGCGCGGCGACGGCGGCGCGATCGAGCGAGTCGAGGGCACTCAGGCGAGACGGTCCGGGCCGCATAGCGGCTTGCGTGCCGGACAGCAGCGGCGCCTCGTCGGCGACCGTGACGCCGGGCGCGCAGGCAAGAACCTCCTGCATCAGCGTGGTGCCGGAGCGAAGGTAGCCGATCAGGAATATCGGGGCGGGATGGTCGTCGGCCGGTGCCTCGGTGCGCCAGCGTCGGATGATGGCGGCGTCGAAGTCGGCGGCGTCCCGGCCCAGAATGCGGCCGACCAGCCCCGCATCCTGTGCTGTATACTCTGGGACCTGAGCGGCGAGCGCGGCTCCGGCCTCAATGTCGGGAAAGACCTCCGGCCAGCGGCCTAGTCCGTCCAGCGCACGGGCGCGTTCCCGATAGGCGCGCATTCTGTCGCGGACGGGAGCCTCGCGGGCAAGAACGGCGTCGAGCCGGGCCGCTGCATCATGCGCCTTTCCGGCATCGATCTCTATGCTTGCGGTCAGGACTGAAAGGGCGGTCGCGTCGGGGGCGTGCCGCGAGGCGCGCTCGCAGGCGTCGAGCGCCAGTTCGTGGCGCGACAACTGCGCGGCGGCGGTGGCTGTTGCATGCCACAAACCAAACTCGTCGAGGCCGCTTGCGGCGATGTCTTGCAAGAGCGCCAGCGAGGCCGCCGGATCGCCGACTTTCTGCAGCAGCTGCGCGACCGGTATCAGGTCTGCCGGCGCCGCGCTTCCGGACAGTCTCGCCAGGCCCGCGTCGCGCAGGCACGGCACGCCTTCGTAGAGCTGCCCGGACGCGCAGAGCGCTTGTCCAAGCCATAGAGTGATCGCCGGATCGCCCGGCACCTGCTCCAGCGCCGCGCGAAAATGCCGGATGGCCGCGCCGAGTTTCCCCTTCGCGGCCGCCTCCCGGCCAAGGCGGGCATCGTCAGCCGTGAGCGGCATCGCCGAACTGATCGGCCACCAGCTTCTCGAAAGCGTCGGCGCGGTGGCTCATCGCCTGCTTTTCCGCGACGGTGAGCTGCGCAAAGCTGACGTTCTGACCCTGAGGCACGAAGACGGGATCATAGCCGAATCCCATCGTGCCGCGCGGTGGCCAGGAGAACGTGCCATCGACGCGGCCTTCGTAGATCGCCTCGTCGCCCTCGGGCCAGGCGATGGCAAGGACGCTGGTGAACCAGCAGGAGCGGTCCACATCCGGTCCCTGCTCGCTGAGCAGGCCCTCGACCTTGCCCATCGCCATGTACCAGTCGCGCCCGGGCTCACCCTCGAACCACTGTCGCTCCGCCCAGTCGGCGGTGTAGACGCCCGGCCGTCCACCGAGCGCCGTCACCGACAAGCCGCTGTCATCTGCCAGTGCGGGCAGCCCTGCCGCCTTCGCGGCGGCATGGGCCTTGAGCAGTGCATTCTCGACGAACGTGGTGCCGGTCTCCTCCGGCTCGGGCAGGCCAAGCTCGCCCGCCGAGACGCAGTCCACCCCGAACGGGGCGAGCAGCGCGGAAATCTCGCGCAGCTTGCCCGCGTTGTGCGTGGCGATGACCAGCTTCGATCCATCGAGCTTGCGCGTCATCAGCGGCCGACCGCCTTGGCCTGCGCCGCGAAGATGCCCTCGCAGCCGATGCGGGCGAGGCGCAGGAGGCGCAGCAGGCCTTCCTCGTCGTACGTCGCGCCTTCGGCGGTGGCCTGTGCTTCGGCGATCAGGCCGCCTTCGATCAGCACGAAGTTGGCGTCGGCATCGGCGCCGCTGTCCTCGATGTAGTCGAGGTCGAGCACCGGGGTGCCCTGGTGGATGCCGCAGGAGATCGCGGCGACGCGCGCGGTGATCGGGTCTTCCTTGATCTTGCCGTCGGCCATCAGCTTGTCGACGGCAAGGCGCAGCGCCACCCAGGCGCCCGAGATCGAGGCGGTGCGGGTGCCACCATCGGCCTGCAGCACGTCGCAGTCGAGCACGATCTGGCGTTCGCCGAGCTTCTTCATGTCGACCACGGCGCGAAGCGAGCGGCCGATAAGGCGCTGGATTTCCTGCGTGCGGCCCGACTGCTTGCCCTTGGCGGCTTCACGGCTGCCACGGGTATGCGTGGCGCGGGGCAGCATCGAGTATTCCGCCGTCACCCAGCCTTCGCCCTTGCCGCGCAGGAACGGCGGCACCTTCTCCTCGACCGAGGCGGTGACCAGCACGCGGGTGTCGCCGAAGGAGATCAGGACAGAGCCTTCCGCGTGCTTGGTAAAGCCGGTCTGGATGTCGATGGCACGCATTTCGTCAGGTGCACGGCCGGAAGGGCGCATTCTTGGGAATCCTCGTCGTGAAAATACCCGCTCGCCCTAGGCGCATTGGGCTTGAGGGTTCAAGAGCGATGGCTAAATTGACACGCGATATGCCCACGCCCCCGATCACCGAACTGACCACCCGCGCCCGCGACATCTTCCGCCTTGTAGTGGAGGGGTATCTGGCGACCGGCGTGCCGGTGGGCTCGAAGACGCTCGCCGGGCCGGGCGGGGTGAGCCTGTCGTCTGCCTCGATCCGGTCGGTGCTGGCAGACCTCGAAGGGCTGGGGCTGCTCGCCGCACCGCATACCAGCGCGGGGCGCCTGCCGACCGAGGCGGGGCTTCGCCTGTTCGTGGACGGCATCATGCAGGTGGCCGAACCCACAGCCGAGGAACGGCAGGCCATCGAGCGCCGCATCGCCGCGCCCGGGCCGATCGAAGCGGCGCTGGAGGCTACCAGCGCCCTGCTTTCGAACCTCTCGTCGGGTGCAGGCGTGGTCATGGTGCCGCGCCGGGAGCCGCGACTCATGCACCTGCAACTCGTGCCGCTGGCACCGGGCCGGGCGCTGGCGGTGCTGGTGGGCGAAGATGGCGGGATCGAGAACCGCGTGCTGGAACTGCCAATGGGCCTTCCCTCCGGCGCGCTGGAGGAAGCCTCCAACTACATCTCCGCGCATCTGGGCGGTCGCACGCTGGCGCAGGCTGCGCGAGCGATGCGCGCCGAAATCGCTTCGGGCAAGTCCGCCCTCGATGCCGCGAGCAGCGATCTCGTGGAGCGTGGTCTCGCCGTGTGGAGCGAGGATGCCACTGCAAGGCCGGTGCTGATCGTGCGGGGGCAGGCCAACCTGCTCGACGAGGCGGCGCTGACCGACCTCGAACGCGTCCGCTCGCTGCTCGACACCGCGCGCGAAGCGCAGTCGACGCGCATATTCATCGGTTCGGAGAACCGGCTTTTCGCGCTTTCCGGGTCCTCGGTCATCGCTTCACCCTATCGTGACCGCGAGGGCAGGGTGGTCGGCGTGGTGGGGGTAATCGGCCCGACTCGGTTGAATTATGCGCGCGTCGTCCCCATGGTGGACTTCACTGCCCAGAGCCTGGGCAAGCTCATCGGATAGCTGGAACCAAAGAACAAATGACCGACGACAAGACGCAGTCGCCCGCCATAGATCCCGCAGTGGCAGAGGAACTTCAGGGCGTGCCGGAGGACTTCGTGGACACCAAGGGCGAGAACGAGGAAATCGCGAAGCTGCGCGAGAAGCTGGCGACGGCCGAGCAGGACGTGCTTTACGCACGCGCCGAAACGCAGAACGTGCGCCGCCGCCTCGAAAAGGACATCGCTGACACCCGCGCTTATGCGGCGACCGGTTTCGCGCGCGATATTCTCTCGGTGTCCGACAACCTCGCCCGCGCCTTGACCGCGATCCCCGCGGAACTGCGCGAAGACGACAAGCTCAAGGGCCTCGTTGCAGGTATCGAGGCCACCGGTCGTGAGATCGACAAGGTCTTCGCCAGCCACGGCATCACCCGCATCGCCGCGATGGGCCTGCCGCTCGACCCCAATCAGCACCAGGCGATGATCGAGCTTCCCTCGGCGGATGCCGAGCCGGGTACGGTCCTGCAGGAAATGCAGGCCGGTTACATGATCAAGGACCGCCTCCTGCGTCCGGCCATGGTTGCCGTAGCCAAGAAGCCGGACTGATCGGGTTTCTCTATTAAGCTGAACATTCGGCCCGCCTCCGCAAATACCGGAGGTGGGCCGTATCGTATTGTTGCCGGGGAACCTCACGCGCGCGCCTCCGTTCACTCGTGTATAGGCTACAGAATTTCGGAGAACATCGATGCGCAAGCTCATCCTTCCTATTCTGGCCGCCGGTGCGCTGAGCATCGGTGGCTGCGCGAGTAACTATGCGGGCGAGGGCGCCCTTGCAGGCGGCGCGCTCGGCGCGGGCGTCGGCGCGATCGCTGGCGGTGACGTCGGCACGGGCGCGGCGATCGGCGCTGCAGCGGGCGCGGTGGCGGGTTCGCAGGCCAAGAAGAACGACCGTGGCTGCTATCGTTACGATCGTCGCGGCGACCGTTACTGGGATCGCGATTGCTGATCCTCTCAGGGAATAGAACTAAGAAAGGCGCGGACACGGCGGTGTTCGCTCCTTTCTTTCAGCGGAACGGCAGAATCCCGCGATAGGCTGCCAGTTCCGGCGCTCCGGGAAAGTGCAGCCCCTCACGCAGCAGAAAGACGTGCCGCACGATCTCCGCCTGCTGCTCGATGCCATAGCGATCGAGTGTCCAGCCTGGTCTCAGCACGTAGTCGTAACGGCATAGCGGATGACGCATCAGGGGCAGATACCAGCGTCCCTTGCGCTGGGTTTGCCACACATGGGTCATCTCGTGGATGAACAACCCCTGCAGTCCCGGCGCAGCGCGCGAGAAATCATCCAGATAGAGATCGCTACGGGGATGGAAGTGCAGGTGCCCGCAAGGCGCCATGACCGTGTTGACGGGCTGGAATGGGAACCATCGGCGGCGACGGACACGCACCGGCGCGCAGTCCACCGCATTCCCGAAGATCGAGCGGACGAGATCGACCTCGCCCGCCGTCAGCGCCCGCTCGTTCCCTTGATCCACAGCCGCACCGACGATCAGTGCTGCATTCCTTCCATGCTGCCGTGATCCATACCCTCATGGCTCATGCCACCGCCCCCCGTATCGCTCCCCAGGGCCTCGACCTGCAGCGGCATCGACAACTTGTCGCCGTCCGAGAACGTCAGGGTCAGCTCCGCCTTGCCGCCGGGCTTGAGGCCGGGCGAGACGTCGAAGACCATCACGTGCAGCCCGCCCGGCGCGAAGACCATCGAGGCGCCCGGGTCGATCGGCAGGCTGTCGACCTTGGCCATGCTGCCGCCGTTGCTCTGGTGCATCTCCGCCTTAGCCGCGCCGGAGACATGGACACCTGCCAGCGTAACCGGCTCGGCGCCGTCGTTGCGCACCGTAAAGTAGACTGCGCCCGGGCGTCCAGCCACGATCGGAAGCACCAGCTTGCCGTCGCTCGCCACCATGCCGGGCTTGGCGTCGGGGCCGGAAAGGGTGGCCTCATTCGATTCGGTCGGGCTGTCGGGCGTCTTGCCGCAACCGGCGACCATGGAAATCAGCGCCACGGAGCAGATCAGGGCCAGCGAGGCACGGGGGGGCAGGTTACGTTTGGTCACAGGCATTTCCCTTTGTTATGCCCCGTTTCTGAATCGTTGCGCCTAATGCCATTCACACAGGCTTGTTCCAAGCGAAACGTCACCTATATCCGGCCTCGACGACTTGGAACGTCACCGAGCCGTGCAAGCTGCCTTGCCTTGTGTAAGGGAGGCGATCCGCACGGTGTCACCCACTGACGTGAGGAATGGGGATAATGGCTAAAGTAATTGGTATCGACCTTGGCACCACCAACAGCTGCGTCGCCGTCATGGACGGCGGCAAGCCCAAGGTCATCGAGAATTCAGAAGGCGCGCGCACCACGCCCTCGATCGTCGCTTTCACCAAGGATGGTGAGCGCCTGATCGGGCAGCCTGCAAAGCGCCAGGCCGTGACCAACGGCAACAATACGATCTTCGCGGTGAAGCGCCTCATCGGCCGCCGCTTCGACGACCCGGTGACCAAGAAGGACACCGAGCTGGTTCCGTACCACATCGTCAAGGGCAAGAACGGCGATGCATGGGTCCAGGCCGGTGGCGAGGATTACTCGCCCTCGCAGATCAGCGCCTTCACGCTCCAGAAGATGAAGGAAACCGCCGAATCGTATCTAGGCGAGACGGTCACGCAGGCGGTCATCACCGTGCCTGCGTACTTCAACGACGCCCAGCGCCAGGCGACCAAGGATGCCGGCCAGATCGCCGGTCTCGAAGTCCTGCGCATCATCAACGAGCCGACCGCTGCGGCGCTGGCCTACGGCCTCGACAAGCAGGACGGCAAGACGATCGCGGTCTACGACCTCGGCGGCGGCACCTTCGACGTCTCGGTTCTGGAAATCGGCGACGGCGTGTTCGAGGTGAAGTCGACCAACGGTGATACCTTCCTCGGCGGTGAAGACTTCGACTCGAAGGTCGTGGAATGGCTGGCGGACAAGTTCAAGGCCAAGGAAGGCCTCGATCTCAAGACCGACAAGCTGGCTCTGCAGCGCCTGAAGGAAGCGGCTGAAAAGGCGAAGATCGAACTGTCGTCCACCGCGACGACCGAAGTGAACCTGCCCTTCATCACCGCACGCATGGAAGGCGGCGCCACCACTCCGCTGCACCTCGTCGAGACGATCACCCGTTCCGACCTGGAGCGCATGGTTGCCGACCTGATCCAGCGCACGCTGGAACCCTGCCGCAAGGCCATCGCCGATGCCGGCCTTTCGGCCAAGGACATCGACGAAGTCGTGCTCGTGGGCGGCATGACCCGCATGCCCAAGGTGCGTGAAGTCGTGAAGGACTTCTTCGGCAAGGAACCGCACACCGGCGTGAACCCGGACGAAGTCGTCGCCATGGGCGCGGCGATCCAGGCGGGCGTTCTGCAGGGCGACGTCAAGGACGTGCTGCTTCTCGACGTGACCCCGCTGTCGCTGGGCATCGAGACGCTGGGCGGTATCATGACCAAGATGATCGACCGCAACACGACGATCCCGACTAAGAAGAGCCAAGTCTACTCGACCGCCGAGGACAACCAGCAGGCGGTGACGATCCGCGTGTTCCAGGGCGAGCGCGAGATGGCGCAGGACAACAAGCTGCTCGGCCAGTTCGACCTCGTCGGCATCCCGGCCGCGCGTCGCGGCGTCCCGCAGATCGAGGTGACCTTCGACATCGACGCCAACGGCCTCGTCAACGTGTCCGCCAAGGACAAGGGCACCGGCAAGGAACAGCAGATCCGCATCCAGGCCTCAGGCGGCCTTTCGGACAGCGACATCGACCAGATGGTCCGTGACGCCGAGAAGTTCGCCGAAGAGGACAAGAAGCGCCGCGAATCGGCCGAGGCCCGCAACCAGGCCGACAGCCTCGTCCACGCGACCGAGCAGCAGCTGACCGAGCACGCCGACAAGATCGACGCTTCGCTCAAGGCTGAAGTCGAGGCCGCGATCGCCGCGACCAAGACCGCTCTGGAAGGCAACGATGCGACCGAAATCAACGCTAAGGCTCAGGAACTGACCCAGGTGGCGATGAAGGTCGGTCAGGCCATCTACGAGAAGGAGCAGGCTTCCGCTGCTTCGCCGGAAGCCGCCAAGGCTGACGACGACGTGGTCGACGCCGAGTTCTCGGAAGTCGACGAAAACAAGGGCTGACAAGTCCTGATGAAAACCCTGGCCGCCACCTGTGCAAACCGCGCCGGTGGCGGTTAAGGTATTCCGACGGGGAAATATCACGTGTCAGCGACTGAAATCGACTATTACGAATTGCTCGAGGTAGAGCGCACTGCGGACGACAAGGTCCTCAAGTCGGCCTACCGCAAGCTCGCCATGCGCTTCCACCCGGACAAGAACCCGGGCTGCGCCGATTCCGAGGCACGCTTCAAGCAGATCAGCGAGGCTTACGACTGCCTCAAGGACCCGCAGAAGCGCGCGGCCTACGATCGCTATGGCCATGCCGCGTTCCAGCAGGGCGCAGGCGGCGGTCAGGCCAGCGGAGACTTCGGCGATATCGGCGACATCTTCGAATCCATCTTCGGCAGCGCTTTCGGTGGCGGTGCTCGTCAGCAGCAGCGGCGCGGCGCCGACTTGCGCTACGACATGGAAGTCAGCCTCGACGAAGCGTTCCGGGGCAAGAGCACCGAGATCACCATCGAAGTCTCGCAATCGTGCGAACCCTGCAACGGTTCGGGCGCACAGCCCGGCACCGGCAAGCGAGGCTGCTCGATGTGCGGCGGCCACGGCAAGGTCCGGGCGCAGCAGGGTTTCTTCGTGGTCGAGCGCACCTGCCCCACCTGCCATGGCCGGGGCGAGGTGATCGAGAAGCCCTGCCGTTCGTGCGGCGGCGAGGGCCGGGTGGACAAGCCACAGACGCTGCAGGTGGACATTCCGCCGGGCGTCGATTCGGGCACCCGCATCCGCCTCTCCGGCAAGGGCGAGGCCGGGCCGTTCGGCTCGCCTCCGGGCGATCTCTACATCTTCCTCCACGTCAAGCGCCACCGCGTGTTCGAGCGTGACGGGACGACGCTGGTGACCAAGGTGCCGATCACCTTCACCACGGCGGCGCTGGGCGGCTCGATCGAGATCCCCGGCATCGATGGCGAGGCGATCCAGCTCGACATTCCGGCAGGCATCCAGTCCGGCAAGCAACTGCGCAAGCGCGGTGAAGGCATGCCGGTGCTGCAGGGCCGGGGCCGCGGCGACCTCGTGATCGAGATCGCGGTGGAAACCCCGACCAAGCTGTCGGCGCGCCAGAAGGAAATCCTGCGCGAGCTGCAGTCGACCGAGACCGGCGATGAATGCCCGCAGTCGAAGGGCTTCTTCGACCGCATCAAGGACGCCTGGACCGACCTGACGGAGTAAGTGGCGAGCGGGTAGAGCCGATTTTGGCTCACCCGCTTCCCATTCCAACCTCGCATTGCTTCGCTACGCTCGCAATGACGAACTGCGGCTTCCTATTTCCCTGCCAGGACCTCGCGCCTGATCCGCTGCACCAGCCCCGGGTCGGCGCGCAGTCGCTGCTTCTCCTCGTCGAGAATCGCCAGGAAGGCGCGTCGTTTGAACCCCAGCAGTTCCGGCGCGGAAATCGCATGCTCCGCCGACAGCGTCGAGGCCATGAGGTCCATCATCCGCTCGGCGCCGTGGAGCCGTCCCCAGAGATAGTCGTTCTCCCGGTAGCTGCGGCTGAAGAACGCGCCGAAGTTGAAGAACTCCTTGCCGCGCAGCGTTTCCTCGCGAAGTCCGTCGCGGATCGCGTGGCAGTCCTCCGGCGAGATGCGATCGACCAGCACGGGATCGAACTCGGTCAGCCCCTCGCCGCGCAGCAGAGGAAGAGTGACGGTGTCGTAGAACGGGAAGCCCAGGTAGGCCAGCAGCACTCGCCGCCGCAGCGCCTGCGGCATGGCGGACAGTGCCTCGGCCAGCAGTTCGTCCACTGCGGCGTCGGTTTCCAGCAGGCTCCTTGCCTGCGCCATGTGATCGACGACGGACTGAGGATCTTCGAAGAACATGCGCGCCAGCGCCGGAAAATCCTCGCCAAGCGCAACCAGCGGTTCCCGGTCGATGTAAAGCGCCAGCGCACGATAGATGGCCGTGCGGGCTGCGTCGCGGTCCTGATCGGTAACGCCGGGTTCGGCCTCCCACTCCTGCGTCACGCGGCGGGCGAGCAACCGCAGACGCCGCACCCGGAAGGGCAGGTCGTGCGTACGGAAGAATTCGATCATCGCCGGCGAATGTGCATCTCGCAGCCCTTGCGCCCGGTCGAGGCCGTTCGCGGCAAGATGCGCGATCAGCCGGTCACGCACCGGCTCGGGTGAATGCAGTTCGAACTCGGGCGCCGCTTCGAAGACCATGCGCGCCAGCATCGCGGTGATGCCGCTGAACTTGACTTGCGCATAGCCGTGATAGGCGAAGCCCGCCTGCTCGAACGCCGCGAACTGCGCCTTGGTGCGCCATGCCGAAAGGCGCTTCGGTGTCGGTCGGTCGAGGAAGAAGGTTCCCCCGAACAGCTTCTCCACCGTCTCCTCGATCTCCGGGCGCAGCGCCACCACGATCTCGCGCAGCGCCGCCATCTCGCGCGAGCGTTGCTCCAGCGCCTCGAGGTTGTCGCGGATCGGTTGCTCGCGCGGGATGGCGGAAAGCGAACCGAAGATCACCGGGAAGAACCCCGGCAACTGATCGTCCCGGCGCATCTCCGCCCCGAGATGGTCGGGAGTGGGGTCGATGTAGACGAAGCGCCGGTCCACTTCCCGCGCGGCGGGACGGTCGCGCAGGGCTTCCATGGCATCGGCGAACGGCGCGTTCACCAGCACCGAGCCGTCGATGAGCGAAACGCAGCCGAGATCGCCGCGCCGGGCATGCTCGGGCATGATCCGGGCGAGGAACGCATCGCGCGTCGGCCAGGCCTCGCCCTGTTCGTCGACAAGGCGATCGATCTCGCTGATCTGCAGAGGCGGGAAGGCGCCCGGGAAGCTCGCCGAGGCGCGCGCCGCCATCACCAGCTCGGGAATCGGCGCCAGCGCAGCACCTTGCGTGCCGACTTTCGCGCGGAAGCTGAAGGTCAGGCGATGTTCGCTTTCCAGTACCATCTGAGGGGAATGGAGGCGCAGCGTCTCCAGATGGCCCTTGAAGTCGGTCGCCGTCACGAAGAGGTCCAGCGGGTGCCCGGCCGGCAGCAAAGGCCGGCCTGCCGGAACCTTGCTCATCGCCGTCAGTGCACGGTGCAGGAGCCGCGAAAAGCCGATCCCTCCGAACGGCGGCTCGAACCAGCGCGAGCGCACGAGGCGTGACAGCTTCTCGCGCACTTCCGCCCGTGTCTCGGGTGCTACGCTTTCGCTGACGGCGTTGCCCGGGCGGTGCAGCAGATAAGTGACGAGCGGGGTCGCCCAGAACTTCGCGGCTTTCGACCAGGGCTTCGCCTCGGGATCGAGCAGTACGTCCACGTCGGCGGTATCGAGCCACAAGTCGGTCAGCGGCTCCAGCGACTGGCCGGAATTGATCGCCTGCGCCAGGAAGATGGAGTTGATTCCGCCCGCGCTCGCTCCCGCGACGATGTCGGTGAGTATCCGGAGGCGCAAGTTGCCGGCAGTCTCGAGCCGTCTGAGCAGGTCGAGATAAACCGCAGCGCTGCCTTGCGGCGCCTCCTCGTCAGCCGCGTTCGCCCACGCGGCGCGGCTCGCCTGCAGGGCCTTCCACAGCTCCTTGGTGACGCCATGCATGTAAACGGCGAGGCTGACACCCCCATAACAGACCAGAGCGATCCGCAGTTCTTTTTGCTGCATGCGGGTTATCTTACGCAGGGTTACAGGATTGGCAATTGCGTTCTCATTCCGTTCCGTTTACGCGGGCGGCATGGCGAAACCCAAACGTCGATATGTCTGCCAGGCCTGCGGGGGCGTCTCCACCCGATGGCAGGGCCAATGCCCGGATTGCGGGGAGTGGAACACGCTTGCGGAGGACGCGCCGCAGACGGTGTTCTCGGCGAAGCATGATTTGTCCTCGGGCGGACGTCCGATCCAGTTTACCCCGCTCGACCAGCCTGGCGAAGTGCCCAGGCGGCAGACGAGCGGCATATCGGAATTCGACCGCGCGCTCGGAGGAGGGCTCGTGCCCGGCTCCGCCATTCTGATGGGCGGCGATCCCGGTATCGGCAAGTCCACGCTGCTGCTGCAGGTTTCCGCCAACGTCGCCCAAGCAGGAGGGCTGTCGGTCTACGTCAGCGGTGAGGAAGCGGCAGGGCAAGTGCGCCTTCGGGCCGAGCGCCTCGGGCTGTCCAGGGCGCCGATCCAGCTCGCGGCGGCAACGTCGGTACGGGATATTCTCACCACGCTGGGGATGATGGACAAGCCATCGTTGCTGGTGATCGATTCGATCCAGACGATGCATTCCGACCAGATCGAAGGCGCGCCGGGCACGGTCAGTCAGGTGCGCGGCTGTGCCTTCGAACTGATCCGCTATGCCAAGGAAAACGGCGTCACCCTTGTCCTCGTCGGCCACGTCACCAAGGACGGCAGCATCGCCGGTCCCCGCGTGCTGGAACACATGGTCGACGTGGTGATGAGCTTCGAGGGAGAGCGCAGCCACCAGTACCGCATCCTGCGTTCGATCAAGAACCGTTTCGGCCCGGTGGACGAAATCGGCGTGTTCTCGATGGAAGGCTCGGGGCTGGCTGAAGTCGGCAATCCCTCGATGCTTTTCCTCTCGGGTCGTGAGGAACCGATGGCGGGCAGCGCCGTGTTCCCGGCGATGGAAGGCACCCGCCCCGTACTGGTGGAAATCCAGGCGCTTATCGTCCGGCTGCAGAGCGGCGCCACGCCGCGCCGCGCGGTGGTGGGCTGGGATTCGGGCCGCATGGCGATGCTGCTGGCGGTGCTGGAGGCGCGCTGCGGGCTCAGTTTCTCGAATGCCGAAGTCTACCTCAACGTTGCGGGCGGATACCGGCTAGGTGATCCGGCCGCAGACCTTGCCGTGGCGGCGGCGCTGGTCTCGGCGCTCGGCGACAAGCCCTTGTCCACGGATGCCGTATGGTTCGGCGAAGTCTCGCTGGCCGGAGAGATCAGGCCGGTGGCCCATGCCTCGATCCGGCAGCGCGAATCGGCCAAGCTGGGGTTCTCGAAAGCGTTCGGTCCTGCGAACGGTCCGGTGCCGGAAAAGGGCCTGACGTTTTCCGGGCTGACGATGCTGCCCAACCTCGTTGACCGCATCCTGTCCGATGCCTAATTCAGCGAGTCTATGACTGGCTTCGACATCGCCGTCCTCCTCTTCGTGGGAATTGGCGCCATTACCGGCTTCATTCGCGGCTTCGTGCAGGAAATCCTTGCACTTGCCGCGTGGATTTTCGCCATTTTCGCCATCCGGCTGTTCCATACGCCGCTGACAGCGGCACTGGGCGATTACATCAGTTCGGATTCGGGGGCGGCGGTGCTGGCCTTCGCGCTGCTGCTGGGCATTCCGTTTCTGGCGGTCAAGCTGGTCGCCAAGTGGGCCGGTGCCAAGAGCCGCGCCTCCGTGCTCGGCCCGATCGACCGGGTGCTGGGCTTCGGGTTCGGCGCGGTGAAGGGCGTCATCGTGATCGTGCTGGGCTTCTCGGTGCTGGTCTTGGGCTACGATACGATCTGGGGCATCGGCGGCCGTCCCGAATGGATCACGCAGGCCCGTACCTACCCCTTCATCAACGCCAGCAGCGAAGCGCTGGTCCAGCTCATCGCCGAACGCCGTGCCGAGGCCCGTGCGGCCGAAGCAGCGCACGAAGCGCAGTAAGACCGGCGTGTCCACGGCCGTACTTTATACGCCGGACGTTCTCGCACTCGCGATCGAACTGGCCCGTCATCCGCTGACCGACGACTTGCCCCTGCGCGGCGAAGCCCGTTCGCGCAGTTGCGGCAGCACGATAGCGCTGGGCCTCGCCTTCGACGATGCCGGTGCGATCGCGCGCGTCGGGCTGCGCAGCCACGCCTGCGCGATCGGGCAGGCCTCCGCCGCTATCTTCGCCCGCAATGCACCGGGCGCGTCCGTCAAGGACATCCTTGCGACGCGCGCCGCCGTGGTAGCGTGGCTGGCAGGCGAGGGCGCATTGCCGCAATGGCCCGGATTCGCCGCGATCTCCGCCGCGCGGGACTATCCTGCGCGGCACGGTGCGGTCCTGCTGCCATGGAATGCGGCGGTCGAGGCGATCTCCCACATCTGAGCGACTGCAGCCGAGTTGCCCCGGCACGACAGCTGGGTCTATGGGCCATCACGTGACTTCGTATTCCGACCTGCCCGCTCCGGCGCTCCGCCTGGATCTCGACCAAGACGCGCTGCAATCCAACTGGCGCGCGCTCGACCGCATGTCCGGCGGCGCGCGGGCAGGGGCAGCGGTCAAGGCGGATGCCTACGGCCTCGGCGTGCACAAGGTCGTACCTGTGCTGCAAGCTGCTGGATGTGACGATTTCTTCGTGGCGCACTGGTCGGAAGTCCGTGCGGTGCTTGAAGTGGCGAGCCCCGGCTCGCTGTCTGTTCTCCACGGACCGCTGACGCCGCCGGACGCCGCTTATGCGCAGGCGACGGACGTGAAGCCGGTCATCAACTCGCTCGAACAGGCGCGGCGCTGGATCGACGCCGGAGGCGGGCGCTGCGACCTGATGGTCGATACCGGGATGAACCGTCTGGGCGTGACGCTGGACCAACTGGGCGAGCCGATGCTGGCACAGCTCGAGATCGACGTCCTGCTCTCGCATCTCGTGGCCGCCGAGGAAGATACGCCACTCAACGTCATCCAGTGCGAACGCTGGAACGATGCCCGCACGCGGGTTCGCCACAAGCGGGCAAGCCTCGCCAACAGCGGCGGCATCGCGCTGGGCGAGGCCTATCACGGCGATCTGACCCGCCCCGGCATTGCCCTTTACGGCGGAGTGCCCCGGCCGGAGATGGCGCCCATGCTGCGCCAGGTCGTTCGCCCGCAGACCGCGATCCTGCAGGTCCGTCATGTCGAAGCGGGCGAGACCATCGGCTACAACGCGACGTTCACCGCGCCTGCCGCAATGCGGGTAGGGACGATCGCCCTCGGCTATGCCGACGGCTATTTGCGGTGCTGGTCTGGCAAGGGACGCTTTTGCGCCGCAGGAACGATTCTGCCGGTACTCGGCCGGGTGAGCATGGACCTCACCGTCGTCGACCTCACCCACGCTCCCGACGTTGCGGAGGGCGACTGGATCACGGCGGACTATGCGCTGCCTCAGGCTGCGGTAACCACGGGGCTGTCGCAATATGAGCTGCTGACGTTGCTCGGCAGGCGGTTCGGGCGCTGAAAATCGCGGAATTTCCGCCGATTTCCTCTTTTGCTGCGCAGCAATTTGTGTTGCAATGCGATATCCCGGAATGGTAACTTAACTATCCGGCAAATGGGGACTGGAAATGACTGAAACGGCGTCTGGCGAAGACAACACCGTAATCATCAAAAAGTACGCTAACCGGCGGCTCTACAATACCCGTTCGTCAAGCTACATCACGCTCGATCATCTCTCGAAGATGACGCGCGAAGGGGTGGACTACAAGGTTCTCGACGCCAAGACCGGCGCCGACATCACCCACACGATCCTCACCCAGATCATCATGGAAGAGGAATCGAACGGTGAGCAGATGCTTCCCGTCAACTTCCTGCGCGAACTCATCAGCATGTACGGCAACCAGATGCAGTCGCTGATTCCGCACTACCTGGAAGCCTCGATGGAGAACTTTCGCGCCAACCAGGCGAAGCTCGCCAAGGCGTTCGAGGACAGCCTGGGCAACAACCCGCTCGCCAAGCTGGCCGAGCAAAACATGGCGATGTTCCGCGCTGCGTCCTCCGCCTTCATGCCCGGTGCGGAAAAGCAGCCCGAAACCAAGGCGCCGCCCGCCGAGGACGCAGGCGATCTCTCCGCGTTGCGCGACCAGATGGCTGAAATCCAGAAGCGCCTCGACGCGCTGGGCAAGTAAGCAAGCCGAAGGGGCGAAGTGATGACCTCCCGCGTCGCTCGCCCTGCCGCGCGCATCATTCTGCTCGATCCGGCTGAGCGCGTACTGCTGTTCCGGTTCGACCCGCCCGACCGTCCGCCGTTCTGGTGTACGCCGGGCGGGGCGGTCGATCCCGGCGAAAGCTACGAGGACGCGGCAAGGCGCGAACTGCTGGAGGAAACCGGCTTCGTTGCCGAGCCGGGACCGCAAATGGCGCAGCGGATCGCCGATTTCATCACCATCGAAGGCGTGCCGGTGACGGCCGACGAGCGCTATTTCCGCATACGCACTCCTGCGGGCACCGATCCCGAGGCGATCGACACCGGCGGCCACACCGAACTGGAACGCTCGGTGATGCGCAGTTGGCGCTGGTTCGACCGCGCGGCATTGGCCGCGCTGGAGGAACCGTATTTTCCAGAAGATCTGGCCGAGATGTTCTAAGGTCGCGCGGGCTTTCGGGGGCTTCGACAAGCTCAGCCTGAGCGGGTTTGGGAGGTTTGCACTACCCCCCGCTCACCCTGACCTTGTCGAAGGGTCGTGCAGAGCGCGTCGCCATTCATTTGAACCTTGCGCCAAGTCTCGCTAACAGGCGCGCCATGAATCAGAAGACCGCGATCCGCCACGCCCTCTCCACCAAGCGCGAAGATGATTTCGCCCAGTGGTATCAGGAAGTCATCTCCGAAGCCGAAATGGCCGAGGAATCGGGCGTGCGCGGCTGCATGGTCATCAAGCCATGGGGCTACGGCGTGTGGGAACGCATCCAGCGCCTGATGGACGACCGCATCAAGGCGGCGGGCGTGCAGAACTGCTACTTCCCGCTGTTCATCCCGCTCTCCTACTTCGCCAAGGAAGCCGAGCACGTCGAGGGCTTCGCCAAGGAGATGGCGGTCGTCACCCATCACCGCCTCGTCGGTGACGGCAAGGGCGGCCTCGTGCCCGATCCCGAGGCGAAGCTGGAAGAGCCGCTGATCGTGCGCCCCACCTCCGAAACCGTGATCGGCCAGGCGATGGCGCGCTGGGTGCAGTCGTGGCGCGACCTGCCGCTGATGGTCAACCAGTGGGCCAACGTGGTGCGCTGGGAAATGCGCACCCGCATGTTCCTGCGCACCAGCGAATTCCTCTGGCAGGAAGGCCACACCGCTCACGCCGACCGGGACGATGCGATGGCCGAGACGCTGCGCGCGCTCGAAATGTACCGCGACTTCGCCGAGACCGAGCTGGCGATGCCCGTCATCGCCGGTGAAAAGCCAGAGAACGAGCGCTTCCCTGGCGCCGTCGCCACCTATTCGATCGAGGCGATGATGCAGGACGGCAAGGCGCTGCAGGCGGGCACTTCGCACTACCTCGGCACCGGCTTCGCCCATGCGGCGGGGATCACCTTCCAGGATCGCGAGGGCACGCAGCAGTATGCCCACACGACCAGTTGGGGCACCTCGACCCGCATGATCGGCGGCCTCATCATGACGCACGGCGACGACGACGGCCTGCGCGTGCCGCCCGCCGTGGCGCCGCACCAGATCGTCATCCTGCCGATGCTGCGCGACACGCCCGAGGACGACGCGCTGCTCGCCTACTGCGAGGAACTGCGCAAGGCCCTCGTCGGCCAGTCGGCCCTTGGCGAAAGCGTGCGCGTGCTGCTCGACAAGCGCCCCGGCAAGGCCACGCAGAAGCGCTGGGCCTGGGTCAAGAAGGGCGTGCCGCTGATCCTCGAGATCGGTGGGCGCGATGCGGCGGGCGGTCAGGTCTCGATGCTGCGCCGCGACAAGCTGTGGACCGAGGCGGGCAAGGCGAACTTCGTCGGCCTCGCCAAGGACGAATTCTTGGCCCGCGCTTCGGCCGAGATCGAGGACATCCAGGCCTCGCTCCACGCCGAAGCCAAGGCCAGGCGCGACGCGAACATCTCGAAGGCATCCAGCTTCGAGGAACTCGCGGCGTTCTTCGCCGAGGACAAGCGCTATCCGGGCTGGGTCGAAGTCGAGTGGGCGCGCCCGACCGGTGATGAACTCGAAGCGGTGGTGCAGAAGCTCAAGGGCCTTAAGCTCACCATGCGCAATACGCCGCTGGGCGCCGAACCCGCGACCGGTAACTGCATTTTCACGGGACGTGGCGCCGTGGAGAAGATATACGTCGCCCGATCCTACTGAATGGGGTCTTACTGATTTCACACGGGGGCTCCGGATGATCGCAGCGATTAAATACAACCTCGCGAACCTGACCAACTTCAAGGGACGCGAGGGTCGCTCGGCCTTCTGGTTCTATTTCCTGTTCCTGGCGATCATCCAGATCGTGATTTCCATCGTGATCTCGATGGTGATGACGGCACCGATGATGGCAGACGTGTTCGAGGCTGCGAAGCAGGGGCTGAGCGAAGCCGAGATGCAGAAGCGCATGTTCAGCCGCCTTTCGGGGATGATGCGCACTTCGGTCTGGGCTTCCGTCGCCAGCACACTCGTACTGACCGGTCTGCTGGTTGCCTCGTTCACACGGCGGCTGCACGATTCCGACAAGCCGGGCTGGATCGCCGGGCTGACGGCGCTGATCCAGTTCGCGGCGCTAGGCATGGCGGTCGCTTCGGTTGACAAGGTCGCCGAGATGATGATCATCGCCCAGAGCGGCGACATGGTGAAGCTGCAGGAGGCGCAGGCCAGCGTGATGATGAACGGCATGCTCGGCTATGTGCCCCTGCTGCTCATCATCGTGTTCGGCGTCTGGCCCTCAAGCGACGGCGCCAACCGTTATGGTGCGGAGCCCGATCACATCTAAGGCCCACTTTTCGTCATTGCGAGCGAAGCGAAGCAATGACGAAATAGGGGGATGAGACGAGCGATCACACAAGGCGGCCTGGCTTCCGGGGGCAATTCGCGCCTGCGAGATTGCATTGCACGGCTGCAGGGGGCATCTGCGTGGGATGCCCGCAAACAACCGCCCCGCCAATAACCGAACCTCAGGCAATCGGCTCACCGTCAACCGTCCGGTCAAGGATCGTTCGGCGAAGGATCGCCCCGCTCCGGGATTGCCCACCCGCAAGCAGATCCTCGACTTCATCCAGAACGCGACGGAGCCTGCGGGCAAGCGCGAGATCTCGCGCCACTTCGGCCTCAAGGGCAATGAGAAGATCCAGCTCAAGGCGCTGCTCAAGGACATGGCCGAAGAGGGCCTGATCGACGGCAAGCGCACCGCCTTCCACAAGATGGGCGGGTTGCCTAAGGTCACCGTCCTGCGCGTGATCGACATCGACGAGGGAGAGGCGATCGCCGTCCCCGATACCTGGCAGCCCGATGACGCCACCCCGCCGCCGCGCATCCGCCTGATCGAGAAGGGGCGCAACTCGGCGCTGCGCAAGGGCGACCGCGTGCTGTCGCGCACCGAGGAAAGCGCTACCGGCTGGCGCGCCTTCCCGATGAAGAAGCTGGAACTGCGCGCCGACCAGATCCTCGGCGTCGTCGAGATCGACGGCGGCGGCAAGCCCTGGCTGGCCCCGGTTGACAAGCGCATCCGCAATTCCTCGCCGATCTCGGACCTTGGCGAGGCGAAAGCGGGCGAACTGGTGCTGGGCGTGCCGATCGGCCGTTCGGCGCGGCCTTCGGTGAAGGTGACCGAAGTGCTCGGCGAACCGCTGGCGCCCAAGGCGTTCAGCCTGATCGCCATCCACAAGCACGGCATTCCCAACCACTTCATCGAGGAAGTGCTGGAAGAGGCGCAGGTTTCCGCCAAGCTGCCGCTCAGCGCCGAGCACCGCGAAGACCTGCGGCACCTGCCGATCGTCGCCATCGATCCCTCCGACGCGCGCGACCATGACGACGCGATCTGGGCGGCGCCGGACGGGGAGGGCGGCTTCGACGCGCTCGTCGCCATCGCCGACGTCTCGTTCTACGTCCGCCCCGGCGGCCAGATCGACCGCGAGGCGCGTCGGCGCGGCAACTCGGTCTATTTCCCCGACCGCGTCGTGCCGATGCTGCCCGAAGTGCTCAGCGCCGACGTGTGTTCGCTCCGCTCCGGAGAAGACCGCGCGGCGATGGCCTGCCACATGAAGATCGACGCCGAGGGCAAGATCACCGACTGGCGCTTCACCCGCGCGATCGTGCGCATCGACGAGGTCATCGCCTATGAAGAAGCGCAGGCGCGCATCGACGAGGGCCGCGCGCAGGATCATCTGACTAATCTTTGGGCCGCGTGGAAGGCGCTCGCTACCGCGCGCAGCAATCGCGATCCGCTCGAACTCGAACTGCCCGAGCGCCGCGTGAAGCTGGACGAGAAGGGCCGCATCACCGAGATCGCGATCCGCGAACGGCTCGACGCGCACCGCGTCGTCGAGGACTTTATGATCGCCGCCAACGTCGCCGCCGCCAAGGCGCTGGAGGCGAAGACCGCGCCCGTCGTCTACCGCATTCACGAGACGCCGAGCCGCGAGAAGCTGATGGCGCTCAAGGACTATCTCGCGACGTTCGGCAAGAAGTTGGCGATGGGACAGGTCATCACGCCCAGCCTGTTCAACCGCATGCTCAAGGACGTGACCGACGAGACCGAGAAAGCGCTCATCATGGAAGCGGTCCTGCGCAGCCAGACGCAGGCCTATTACGGCCCCGCCAATGCCGGCCACTTTGGGCTGGCGCTGGCGTCCTACGCGCACTTCACCTCGCCGATCCGGCGCTATGCGGACCTTCTGGTGCACCGCGCGCTGGTCGATGCCTATGGGCTGGAGCAGCCGAAGCCAAAAGCCGACATTCCGGCGCTGTCAGGCCTGTCGGAGCGTGACCGCGAAGACCTCGGCCGCGTCAGCGACGCGATCAGCCAGGCCGAGCGCCGCGCCATGGAGGCCGAGCGCGAGACGATCGACCGCTACGTCGCCGCCTGGCTGGCGAGCCGTGTGGGCGAAGTGTTCGACACGCGCATCACCGGCGTCCAGAAGTTCGGCTTCTTCGCCACCATCGTCGGCCTCGGCGGTGACGGTCTGGTCCCGGTCTCGACGCTGGGGGACGAGCGATTCACGTTCGATGAGAAAGCCAAAGTGCTGGTCGGCGACGAGACGGGCACGGTCTTCTCGATCGGCCAGATCCTCAAGCTGCGACTGGCGGAGGCCAATGCGCTGACCGGCGCTCTCAAGTACGAGCTTCCCGACGGCGGCGGCCGGATCGAGCCGCGCGGGAATGCTCCGGCGCTCAAGCACAAGGGCAAGCACTTCGTCGGCCAGCGCGGGCGGCCGAAGAACATCCGGCATCAGGGGCGGGGCAAGCGGTAACGCCCCTCACTCGATCCCCCCCCTTATCGTCATTGCGAGCGTAGCGAAGCAATCCAGGGCAGAGCAAACCGCCCTGGATTGCTTCGCTACGCTCGCAATGACGAGGTTATGTGGGGCAATGGACCGATTGTGGCACCCTTGAGTGCCGTTAGGTGCCGCCCCGTGCCGCTCAGCTCAACCGTTCGATCGCCTCGGCATCGAGCCCGCCGGGGACCACGAACACCGGACAGGTCATATGCGCCATGCCCGGCCCGGTGAAGTGCGCGACCAGAGCGCCGGGGCCGCCTTCTTTCGCCGCGCCCAGCACCAGCGCCGAAACCTCGGGATGCTCCTCCAGATATTTCCGCACAATCTTGATGTCTTCTCCCATGTGAACGGAGATGACCGGCATCTTTGCGCCTTGCGACAAAAGGTTTCCGGCCGCCGCCGTCACCAGCGTCTCGGCGCGGGCGCGGGCCTCTTCCTCGATGGTCGCCTGGACCCCGGCGAAGGCGTTGAAGGGCTGCGGCGGAACGAGCGCCAGAAGGTGCAGCGCACCGTCGGTCTTGGCCGCGCGGCGGGCCGCGAACTGCAGGGCGACGAGCGCTTCCTCGCTCTCGTCGACGATCACCAGGTAGATGCGCATGGGTGGTTCCCTCTCCAACCGGCTTATCGATACGCGAAGCCTGCAAGACAAGCCACCACTGTTGCGAAAAAAGAAACTGCAAGGTTCTTGAACGCAACGCTCAAGCCGTCCAAGGAGGGGGCCAGCGCCCGAAAGCGGCCTCCCTACGGACAATAAGGAACGTACAGTTTCCATGCCCATCGAGATCAAGATGCCCGCCCTGTCCCCCACCATGGAAGAGGGCAAACTGGCCAAATGGCTGGTCAAGGAAGGCGACACCGTCTCCTCCGGCGACATCATGGCCGAGATCGAGACCGACAAGGCGACCATGGAATTCGAAGCCGTCGATGAAGGCGTGATCGGCAAGATCAGCGTCGCCGAGGGCACCGAAGGCGTCAAGGTCGGCACCGTCATCGCCGTGCTGGTCGAAGAGGGCGAGGACGCCTCTGCGATCGAAGCGCCCAAGGCTGAAGCCCCGGAGGCCGCCGCCAAGGAAGAGGCTCCGAAGGCCGCAGCTTCGGGTGATCGCGTCGTCGCCACCCCGCTCGCCAAGCGCATCGCCGATGCCAAGGGCGTGGACCTCTCGGGCGTCGCTGGCTCCGGCCCGAACGGCCGCATCGTCAAGGCCGACGTCGAGGCCGCGCAGGGTGGCACCGCCAAGAAGGCCGCTCCGGCACCCGCGGCCCCGGCCCCGGCCGCTGCTCCCGCCGCCGCCGCGACGTCTTCGGTCGAGATGGCCGACGAGACCCGCGCCCTGCTCGATGCCCGCGTCCCGCATACGGTCGAGAAGCTTTCGGGCATGCGCAAGACGATCGCGCGCCGCCTTACGCAGTCGATGCAGGAAGCGCCGCACATCTACCTGACTGTGGACGTGCAGCTCGACAAGCTGATGGCGCTGCGTTCGCAGATCAACGCCACGCTGGAAAAGCAGGGCGTCAAGGTTTCGGTCAACGACATGCTGGTCAAGGCGCTGGGCGCCGCACTGATCGCGGTGCCGGAATGCAACGTGACTTTCGCCGGCAACGAGCTGATCAAGTACGAGCGCGCCGACGTTTCGGTGGCGGTCTCGATCCCCGGCGGGCTCATCACCCCGATCGTCCAGGGTGCCAACGAGAAGTCGTTCTCGGCGATCGCCAAGGCGAGCAAGGACCTTGCCACCCGCGCCAAGGAAGGCAAGCTCAAGCCCGAGGAATATCAGGGTGGCACCGCTTCGATCTCCAACATGGGCATGATGGGCATCAAGCAGTTCACTGCCGTCATCAACCCGCCGCAGTCGACCATCCTCGCCATTGGTGCAGGTGACAAGCGTCCGTGGGTGATGCCAGACGGATCGCTGGGAGTGGCAACGATCATGACGGCAACTGGCAGCTTCGATCACCGCGCCATCGATGGCGCCGACGGCGCGCGCCTGATGGCCGCGTTCCGCGAGTTCGTCGAGAACCCGCTGAGCATGATCGCCTGATATGGAGCACGAGGCCGGAGAGCTGGTCATCCGCGTCACAGCGATGCCCACCGACCTCAACCCCTATGGCGGCGTTTTCGGGGGCTGGCTGATGAGCCAGCTTGCTCTTGGCGCCGCCTCGCTGGTCACCCGCCGCACCGGCCACAAGGCCGTGGTGGTGGGAGCGACCGACTTCACCTTTCCCGGCGTCATGCTCGTGGGCGACGAACTCAACGTCTATGCAAGCGTGCAGCGGACGGGGCGCACTTCGATGACGATCGCCACGCGCGGCTTTGGCCGGGCGCGGGCGAGCGAGCATCAGGTCGAAGTCGCCACCGGGCTGTTCACGTTCGTGACGCTCGACGAGAACGACCGCCCCAGGGCCATTGCCGCGACTTCGGAGATCGTCTGAAATGGCGGAAGAATATCGCGAACCCGTCATCCGCATCACCGCGATGCCCGCCGATGCCAATGCTTATGGCGACATCTTCGGTGGCTGGCTGATGAGCCTGATGGACATGGGCGCAGGGCTGATCGCCGCGCGCCACTCGCATGGCCGCGCCGTCACCATCGCGATGGACGGCATGCAGTTCCACAAGCCGGTCAAGGTGGGCGACGAAGTCAGCGTCTACGGTGAACTCAGGAAAGTGGGCCGCTCCTCGATGACCATCGGCATCGAGGCCTGGCGGCGCCACCGGCATGAAGAAGAACAGGTGAAGGTGACCGAAGCGGTCTTCACCTTCGTCGCAATCGACGACGCGGGCCGCCCCCGCGCGATCGAACAGGAGAGTTAAGAGTGGCTGATTCTTACGACGTCATCGTTCTCGGTTCCGGCCCCGGCGGCTATGTCGCGGCGATCCGCAGCGCGCAGCTTGGCCTCAAGACCGCCATCGTCGAGCGCGAACTGCTCGGCGGCATCTGCCTCAACTGGGGCTGCATCCCGACCAAGGCGCTGCTGCGCTCGGCCGAGATCCTGCACCACATGAAGCACGCCAAGGACTATGGCCTCGCGGCGGAGAACATCACCGCCGACCTCGACGCCATCGTCAAGCGTTCGCGCGGCGTGGCCAAGCAGCTCAATCAGGGCGTCACGCACCTGATGAAGAAGAACAAGATCACCGTCCACATGGGCACCGGCAAGCTCGTCGCTCCGGGCAAGCTGGAAGTGACCGGCGAGAAGGGTTCGGAAACCCTCTCGGCCAAGCACATCATCATCGCCACCGGCGCCCGTGCGCGGGAACTGCCCGGCGCCAAGTCGGACGGCAACCGCATCTGGACCTATCGCCATGCGATGACGCCCAAGGAAATGCCGACGAAGCTGCTGGTCCTCGGCTCGGGCGCGATCGGCATCGAGTTCGCCAGCTTCTACAACGACATGGGCGTCGACGTGACGGTCGTGGAGATGATGGACCGCATCGTGCCGGTCGAGGACAAGGATGTGTCCGCGTTCCTCGAAAAGGCGCTGGTCAAGCAGGGGATGAAGATCCTCACCGGCGCCAAGGCGAGCGACGTCAAGGCTTCGGACAAGAGCGTCTCGGTCAAGATCACCCCGAAGGGCGGCAAGGAAGAGACGCAGGAATTCAGCCACGTCATCGTCGCCATCGGCATCGTCCCGAACGTCGAGAACATCGGCCTGGAAGAACTCAAGATCGAGCCGGACGAGAAGTTCTTCGTCAAGGTGGACGACTATGGCCGCACCAACGTCCCCGGCGTCTGGGCGATCGGCGACTGCGTGAAGGGCCCTTGGCTTGCCCACAAGGCCAGCCATGAAGGCGTCACCACCGCCGAATCGATCGCCAAGGAACTGGGCAACAAGGAGGTGCATCCGCACGCTCTGGACCGCCGCAACATCCCGGGCTGCACCTATTGCCACCCGCAGATCGCCTCGGTTGGCCTGACGGAAGCCAAGGCCAAGGAAGAAGGCTACGAGGTCAAGGCCGGCACTTTCCCGTTCATCGGCAACGGCAAGGCGATCGCGCTGGGCGAGCCCGAGGGCTTCGTGAAGACCGTGTTCGACGCCAAGACCGGCGAACTGCTCGGTGCCCACATGATCGGCGCCGAAGTGACCGAGATGATCCAGGGCTACGTCGTCGGCAAGACGCTGGAGACCACCGAGGCGGAACTGATGAACACCGTGTTCCCGCACCCGACGATCTCGGAGACGATGCACGAGGCGACCCTCGCCGCCTACGGCCGCGCGATCCACATCTGATCGCGCCGCAAGGTCTGGAAAAACGAGGAGGGCGGGCCGCAAGGTCCGCCCTTTTTCGTATCAGCCGGCGGCGCGCACGATATGCTCGAACACGGCCACGTGCAGGGGCTCGGCGAATTCGCAACCGACGGCGCCTTCGCGCACCCAGCAGATGCGTGCGCTTAGCAACTGCAGGCCGGGGATGCGGATACGCAGCGGCACTTCCATCCGGGCATCGGGCAACAGGCCGATGCGGAAGCCTCCGGGCGACAAGTCCTCCAGTCGCGCCGGTTTCCACGGACGGGTTCCCTGACGCACCTCGCACAGGATCGACACGCCGACGCGTGCGGAACGAGGGGTCCGACTGTCGGCCGGGCCGGGCTTGAGGGAATCGCGCATGGGGTCTCCTTGGGGGGAGAACCCCATGCCGTAAAACAGGTTACCAGCGCGTTAGCATTCGGCGCGCGTACGCTGCCACCCTATTCAGCGGAAGGTCTTTTCCAGTACGACCAGCCCGGGATCGCCGTCGAACGGCTCAGGCCTGAAGCCCCTTTCGCGTTCGAGGTCGATGGCGGCGCGATTGTCACGGCTCTCGATGGAAATGGCGCGGCGACAGCCACGGACCTTGGCCTGGGCCGAGAGGTAATCGAGCATGGCCCAGCCGATCCCTTTGCCGCGGTGATTGCCGCAGACCGAAATGGCGATCTCGCCGGTATCCAGCGGTCCGTCACAAGCCAACAGCCCCGACGCGACGATCTGCCCGCTGGCCTGGTTGATCCCGACCCACGATTCGGTCCGGAAGTGGTCGGCGTGGACCAGCGGCTCCAGCAATACCGGCCCGACGTGCTCGGTCGCCGACAGGAAACGGAAGCGGCGATCCTCGTCCGTCACGCGGGTGAAGAAATCGGTCAGCGCGGGTGCATCCGCCTCGGTTGCCGGGCGCACGTCGAGGTCAATGCCCGAACGGGTGGGGAGGGTGACGATCATGACGGCGTTACCTTTCGATTGAATGCCGAATCTCTAGACCGCGATCATGCGATGCACCTTGATCGAGATCAGATCGCCCGCCATCGTCGTCGAAACGGCACGAGATTCCGCCCGGCCCGTTCTACCATTGTCCAATGGGAACGGCCCGGGTCCATTGTGCTATGCAACATGCAAGGCCGGGAGAGCCCGACCCTACGATATGAGAGGAGAATCCGCATGGCCGAGGCCGTCTATCCCGTTCCCGCCGAGTGGAGCCGGAACGCCCTGATCGACGATGCCCGCTATCAGGAGATGTACGAAAGGTCGGTTTCCGAGCCCGAAGCGTTCTGGCGCGAGGAAGCGCGGCGGATCGACTGGATCAAGCCCTTCAGCGTGGTCAAGCAGACCAGTTTCCACGAAGAGGACTTCGGCATTTCGTGGTTCACCGACGGCACCCTGAACCTCTCGGCCAACTGCCTCGACCGTCATCTCGTGGAGCGTGGCGACCAGATCGCGATCCTGTGGGAGCCGGACAGTCCCACCGCTCCCGACCGCCGCATCACTTACCGCCAGTTGTACGAGCAGGTCTGCCGCCTGGCCAATCTCCTCAAGGCACGCGGCGTCCGGAAGGGTGAGCGCGTCACTCTCTACCTGCCGATGGTGCCGGAAGCGGCCGTTGCCATGCTGGCCTGCGCGCGGATCGGCGCAATCCACTCGATCGTCTTCGCCGGGTTTTCGCCGGACGCGCTGGCGGGCCGCATCCAGGATTGCGACAGCCGCGTCGTCCTCACTGCCGACGAGGGCCTGCGTGGGGGTAAGAAAGTCCCGCTCAAGGCCAATGTCGATGAGGCGCTCAAGGCCTGTCCCGGTGTCGACAGCGTGATCGTCCTCGCGCACACCAAGTCCGGCGTACCGATGGCCGAGGGTCGCGACATCGACTGGGCCTCGGCCGTCGCCGATCAGGCCGCCGAATGCGAGCCGGTCGAAATGAGCGCGGAGGACCCGCTGTTCATCCTCTACACTTCGGGCTCCACTGGAAAGCCCAAGGGCGTGTTGCACACCACCGGCGGCTATTCGGTATGGGCCTCAATGACCCACGAGTACGTCTTCGACTACCGCCCCGGCCAGATCTACTGGTGCGCGGCCGACATCGGGTGGGTCACCGGCCACAGCTACGTCGTCTACGGCCCGCTGATGAACGGTGCGACCACCGTGATGTTCGAAGGCGTGCCCAACTTCCCCGATCCCAGCCGTTTCTGGCAGGTCGTCGACAAGTTCGGCGTCGAGATTTTCTACGGTGCCCCCACCGCGCTGCGTGCGCTCATGCGCGAAGGCGACGACTGGGTGAAGAAGACCAGCCGCCAGTCGCTGCGCCTCCTCGGCTCGGTCGGCGAACCAATCAACCCGGAGGCATGGTCCTGGTATCACGAGGTCGTGGGCGAGGGGCGTTGCCCGATCGTCGATACCTGGTGGCAGACCGAGACCGGCGGCGTGATGATCTCCCCGTTACCGGGCGCCACCCCGCTCAAGCCCGGCTCAGCCACCCGCCCGATGTTCGGCGTGCAGCCGAAACTGCTCGACAACGACGGCAAGGAGATCGAGGGGCCGGGCGACGGCTGCCTCGTCATCACAGACAGCTGGCCCGGCCAGATGCGCACCGTCTGGGGCGATCACGAGCGCTTCTTCCAGACTTATTTCAGCACCTTCAAGGGCACGTACTTCACCGGCGACGGCTGCCGCCGGGACGAGGACGGCTACTACTGGATCACCGGTCGCATCGACGACGTCATCAACGTCTCCGGGCATCGTATGGGCACCGCGGAGATCGAAAGCGCACTCGTCGCTCACCCCAAGGTGGCGGAAGCGGCGGTCGTAGGCATGCCGCACGAGATCAAGGGGCAGGGCATCTACGCCTTCGTCACCTGCAACGCCGAGGTCGAGCCCGACGACGCCCTGCGCAAGGAACTGATCGCGTGGGTGCGCCACGAGATCGGCCCGATCGCCACGCCCGACGTCATCCAGTTCGCGCCGGGCCTGCCCAAGACCCGCTCGGGCAAGATCATGCGCCGCATCCTGCGCAAGATCGGCGAGAACGATGTCTCGAACCTGGGAGACACCTCCACGCTGGCGGACCCGTCGGTAGTCGACAACCTGCTCGCCAATCGCCCGCAGCCGGTGAGCGCCTGACCCTCGACCGAAATGCCAGGAGCCCGCGCCAGAGATGATGCGGGCTCTTGCCGCCGGCTGCAGCGCAGCGGAGAGAAAATAGGACGGGTTTGTTTCGTTGAGCTTCGATGGCGTGCTCAATTATCCCGTCCGAGATTTTCGCATCAACGGGGGGGCAAGAGTGGCTTTCGGGCGCTTTCTTTGTTTGTTCAATCGTCATCGCCCTCGGCGCGCGGTCGAATGGGATGGCTCGCACTATCGCAGCGATTGCCGACGCTGCTCACGGCCGATCACACGGCTGGCTCGACGCAAGTGGCGTATCGAGAGTTAGAAACCGGGCGGCGATGACGGGTGAGAAACGCAGGCACGCAAGAACACCATGTGTATCGTCCCGAGACGGGAATGATGGCGGACAGGGTGTCCGCAATACTATCATCCGGTGGCGTGCGAACATGTGAAGAACACTGGCTGATTTGGTCGAGTTTATTCTCCTCTCTATGTATAAGTGTCCAATGCTGTCCAATTGCGCTCCCATAAAACCGCGCTACTATTATGGGAACGGTTTTGGGAACGATGGACCGGTATGCCTCGTAAGCTTTCAAATGCTCTGACGCCTCTGACGGTCAAGAACGCCAAGCCGGGCAGGCATTCGGATGGAGGCGACTTGCACCTTTTGGTTAAAGCGAGCGGCTCCCGTTCTTGGGTATTCCGCTTCATGCTGAACGGGAATTCGCGCGATGTAGGACTTGGCGCTGCCGCTGGTCTTGGTGCCCTGTCGCTGGCAAATGCCAGAGTCGAAGCGACCAAGCTGCGCCTCAAGGTCCAGTCCGGGATCGCCCCCATCGAGGAGCGCGATCGCGAGGAGGCCGAAAAGCTCGCGGCAGCCCAAGCAGCCCTGATCGCCGAGACCACTTTCAAGGAAGTTGCCGAAGCCCACATCGATGCGAACGAGGAAAGCTGGCGCAACCCGAAGCACCGGCAGCAGTGGCGCAAGACTATGGCTGACTATGTCTATCCGAAGATCGGCGATCAATCGGTGGCCGACGTGGACACACCCCATGTGCTGTCGATTTTGGAGTCGATTTGGTGAGAGAAGCCCGAGACGGCGAGCCGGGTGAGGGGGCGGATCGAAACCATTCTCGATGCCGCCAAGGCCCGTGGGTACCGTAAGGGCGAGAACCCGGCGCGTTGGCGCGGGCACCTAGCCCAGATCCTCCCCAAAGTGTCCAAGACCAAGGAAGCCCGCAATCGCAAGCTCGGCCGAGACGGTCATCACAAGGCGCTACCCTACGAGGAGGTGCCGACCTTCATCGCCGCGTTGCGCAAGCGACAGGCAGTCACGGCCATGGCGCTTGAATTCATCATCCTTACCGCAGCCCGAACCTCCGAAGCGCTCAAGGCGACGTGGGAAGAGATCGACTTCTCGAAAGCGGTATGGACGGTGCCCCCGGATCGCATGAAGGCCTGTAAAGAGCACCGCGTGCCGCTATCGCCTCGAGCTCTGGAACTGCTCAAGACCGCTCAGGGGCTTGGCGGTAAGCATCTCTTTCCGGCACCGAGGGCGGCAAGCTGAAGCTGCGCCTAGGCCTGCGCTACGATCATGAGACGCAGAACCGTGATCGAGCCGGTACGCAACATCAGCTACGACGCCTGGCTGCCCAAGGCGGGCCTGACTTATGACTTCACCGACGACCTCGCGCTCAGCGCCACGGCGCAGCGCGGCTACCGTGCGGGCGGCGCGGGCCTCAACCAGCAGCGCGGCGAGGCGTATTCATTTGGCCCGGAATATACCTGGAACTAAGAAGTCGCGCTAAGGTCGCGGTGGCTGGACAAGCGGCTGACGGTGAACGCCAATGCCTACTGGATCGACTGGACCGACCAGCAGGTCGCCGTGCGCCTCAGCCCCGGCGCGGTGTTCGACACGCAGACCGTCAACGCGGGCAAGTCACGCCTCTACGGTTTCGAGCTGGAACTGAGCGGACGGCCGACCAATACGCTTAACCTCTATGCCGGGGCGGGCTACAGTAATACGAAGTTCACCGATTTCGACGTGACCGTGGGCGAGCTTTCCGCCAGCGCGCAGGGTAACGAGTTCGCCAATGCGCCGCGCTGGACGCTCTCGGGCGGGGCGACATGGCGCCATCCGGGCGGGATCACCGCCAACGTCAATGCCAACTATCGCAGCGCCGTCTATCAGGACACCGTCGATCAGGCGTTCCGCGATCTGCCCGGGCGCACGATCGTCAATGCCAAGCTGGGCTGGCAGGGCGAGAATTTCGGGGCGTACCTGATCGTCTCGAACCTGTTCGACGTCCAGAAGCCCTCGGTCTTCTTCCTCGACTCCGACGGGCGCACGCGCGGTCTACTGACCGATCCACGCACCTTCGGCCTCAGCTTCGAAGGCAGGTTCTAGCGGCGTCGCAGGGAGTGAACCCAATCATGCAATCGCCCATTCGGAAAGGGGCTTTCAACGAGGACAAGAGCAGAATCATCATACGGGCCGCTATTGTGCGGACATTGCCTTAAAGCCCAATATTAGACCTCATCGCATGCGAAATGTTCCACCTCTGAGATTTGGTTGGGAGAGGTTTTTGGTCGTCACCTGCCGGAAAGGCAGACCGTCAGCACCTGGATCAAAAATCGGATGTTGAGCTTCCACTAAGGGTTGGACCTGAATCCCACCCGAAATTTTCGCGTGCGTCTAATCCCCTGCTGTCCCTTCAGATGTGCGTCGCGGGACGTGGGGTGTTCGCTGGGAAAGTCGGGCATTTAGGTGTTTACAACAGAACGGCGAAGGCGAAGCTTGGGAGAAGGCGATGAGGACGCGGAATGGTCTGGCAGCCGCTAGAGCCGGCGCGCTGCTAATGGCGGGTACACTGTCTGCGTGCAGCCCAGATGCAGCACAGCCTGAACCGACACCTACTACTTATGATATTGGAGCGGCAGACCTCACTGCGACCGAGCCCAATGATATTTGCCGAACCCGCCACCCCGCCTTCCTGCGCGACTTGCTGCTGCGGATTAGCGCCGGTCTGCCACCCGGCAGCAGTGGCTTCGAGTTCATACATTTCACGGTTGATAAGCCGAAACTCAACGGGGAGTGGGCCGCTATGGTCAGGTTCCGCGCCGCTTTGCCCGGTGAACCCGTTCAAACTATGCGCACCGTCGCTCCTTTCAATCCGGAAGACTGCACGACCGGGGCGTGGTCGCTGTATCGGAGGGAAGGCGCATACGAAAAATAGATATCTTCTGAAATTTTCAGATCGCATCCCATATACCGCAAAGAAAAGCGGTTAATCTGTTTCCGGCCCCACGAACTCAGCCGATGAACGACCAAGAAGGTTCGGTCAGCGTCTCTTCCATTCGGATGCGCGGTGGACATGGCGAACCTTTAGCAGGTCCTGACGGCTCAATATGCCCACGAGCCGGGAGGTTGCCGGATCTACGACCGGGATACGGCCGATGCCGCTGTCGACCATCATGTCCGCAATCTGGCTGACGGGTTTTTGTGGCGTGGCAACGGGGAGGGAGACGTCCGACAGAACCTCCGCCAGCGATGCCTTGAGCGGGGCGTTATCCTCCATCTGCCACCGTAGCGCGTCGGAGCGGGACACGAGGCCTATCAGGCGTCCCTCCGCATCGACCACCGGATAGCTACGATGCTTTGCCGTCGCGAAGAAGTTGATCGCCTCGGCCAGGGACAGGCCGCCCGGCAGCGTCTCCGGATCGGGTGACATCACCTGGCCGGCTAGAAGGAAGTCGAGCGGATCGACGCTATACTCTTGCAACACATGCCGTCCGCGCCGCGCGATCTTCTCGGTCAGGATGGAGCGGCGGATCAGCAGCACGCTGACCGCATAGGCGCCCACTGATCCCGCAATGGTCAGAGGCAGCATCGCAAAATCGCCGGTCAGTTCCGCCGCGAAGAGCGCCGCCGTCAGAGGCGCGCGCATCGCTCCGCTCATCGTCCCGGCCATGCCCACCAGCGCCCATAATGCACTGCCGCCCGGCAGGAAATGGCCGATCACGAAACCTAATGCTCCTCCCAGCATCAGGAGCGGGGCGAGCACACCGCCTGATGTTCCGGACCCCAGGGCGATGAGCCACACCGCCGCTTTTACCACCAGCAGAATAAGCGCGACCCGCAGCGCCATTGACCCGTCGAGCAGCGCACGGATGCTCTCATAACCCGCGCCGAGCACATGGGCGTCGATCAGCCCGCCAATCCCCACCGCCACTGCGCCGATGGCCGGCCACCACATCCAGTGAAGCGGCAGGCGGCCGAACATGTCCTCCACCCGGTAGAGCAGGATGGACAGGAGCGACGCCTGACACCCCGCCAGAGCCCCCATAGCCAAAGCGATGGCGATGGTCGCGGGACCGAGCAGCGCGTGGTGCATGACGGGGAACAGCGGCCCGCTGTCGATAAGGAGCGGACGCCAGAGAAAGGCGGAAAGGGTTGCGACGACGACCGGAACGAAGCTGCGCGGCTTCCACTCGAACAGCAACACTTCGATGGCGAGGAGCAGGGCGGCGACCGGCGTGCCAAAGATTGCCGTCATCCCTGCCGCCGCACCGGCGACGAGCAGGGTCTTTCGCTCCGCCGCGCTCAGGTCGAACTGCTGGGCGAACAGCGATCCGATGGCGCCCCCGGTCATGATGATCGGCCCCTCTGCGCCAAAGGGGCCGCCACTGCCGATCGATATGGCGGAGGACAGAGGCTTCAGTAGTGCGACCTTGGGCGATAGGCGGCTCTCGCCATAGAGAATGGCCTCGATCGCCTCGGGGATGCCATGGCCCCGGATCTTGTCCGACCCATAGCGCGCCATCAGGCCGACGATCAGGCTGCCAATGATGGGGATCGCGACCAGCCAGAGGCCCAGCCCATTGTCGCTTATCTCCGACGGCCCGGCAGAGAAGCGGCCGAACCAGAACAGGTTGGTGGCGATGGCGATGGCCCGCAGCAGCAGCCATGCCCCCATCGCGCTACCCGTTCCCACGATCACGGCCGCCGCGGCCAGCATTAGCATACGCAGATCGGCACTATGGTCGGCGAGGCGACGGTGCGTGGGAGGGGTAGCGAAATTTTTCATGGCGAGACCGATCGACAGAGAGAAGCGATGTCAGGCAAATATATCGCAATACGATATTTATCAATGGGGCCTGCCGCGTTAGGTATGCGCGATGGCAGCAGAGCTTTCCGACGCCGATTACGCCACGCTGGCGGAGTTCCGATTTTCCCTGCGGCAGTTTCTGGCCTTCAGTGAGAGTCGCGCGGCCGAATGTGGCCTGACCCCGCAACAGCATCAGGCGCTGCTTGCGATCCGGGCCGCTCCGGCGGATGGGGCGACGGTGGGTTACGTTGCGGATCGGCTGATCCTCAAGCCGCATAGCGCGACGGGACTGGTCGATCGGCTGGTGGTGCTGAACCTGGTCGAACGCAGGGCGTCGGCGTGGGACAAGCGCCGGGCGCTGCTGGCCCTGACTCAGGAAGCGCACGCCAAGCTGGCGCGACTGAGCGCCGTGCATCGGGAAGAAATCCTGCGTCTCAAGCCCCTGCTCACGGGTCTCTTGAGCACGATGATGGATTGACAGACCTTGGGACAAGATTGCAAGATAAGGACCGCGCCTTATTGGCGGGCAGTCTGACAACAGATCGGGCTCGCTTCCTCGGGGTTCGCAAGCCGGCTCTAAAGAGAGCCGCTGTCATCTGCGGCACGACCAAGTTTCTGGCACCCATTCCTGCCTCTGTTCTGACGCGAGCCCACTTCCGAAGACAAGCACAGAGTGAGCCCAACACTAAGGAAGATATCCGGCACCATGCAACTTGAAGATCTCTTGCGACCCGTGCCCTTTGAACTCCGCGACCGTCGCCTTCAGTCCGATGGTCGCAAGCTGCGCGCGGATACGCCGGACTTCGGGTTCGAGATGCAGGATCGCGTCGCTTTCGGCGATGGCGGAAAGCGCCTGGTCCCATCCGGCCGCCTCCATCGCGCGGTTGATCGAGCGCTTCTTCATCGCCAGCACGCCGGGCGGGACAAGCGCGATGCGTGACGCCAGCTCCTCGACGCAGGCGATCAGGTTCTCGGCAGGGACCGCGGCGTTGGCCCAGCCCCATTCCACCGCGGTCCGGCCGTCGATGCTGTTACCCGGCAGGAAGGCGAATTCCTTGGCCCGCCGCCCGCCGACCTGATGAACCCAAGTCGGCGCGATGAAGCCGCCGCCGATGGGGATGGTCGGCTCGGTGATCGCGGCATCCTGCGCCACGACGAGGATGTCGGCGAAGCTTGCCATCTGGGCGGCGACGCCGATGCAGTAGCCGTGCACGGCGACGATCACCGGCTTGGGATGGCGCCAGATGTCGCGCCACAGATCGACGTAGCCCGACAACCGCGTCACGTCTTCCATCGGGCTGCCCTCGGCGTTGTACTGGCCCAGGTCCATCCCCGCGCCAAAGCCCTTGCCGGCACCGCGAATCCCGATCACCGGCGCGCCGTCCGCCTTGAGATCGCGCAGCACCGTGCCGAACCGGGCGAGCATCCCGCGCGAGAACGCATTGGCCGCTTCGGGCCGGTCGAGCACGATCCAGTCGATCGCGTTCCCGCGCTCCAGCCGGATTCCATCAATCGTACCGTCCGTCATCTTCGCTCCCGTCCTCGTTCTTGTCTTCGTGTCCGCCGCCCCGGTCGCCGTCAGCGCTGCAGCCGGAGGGGCAGGCACATGGCCATGACGATCTGTTCCATCGTGTCCTCCAGCGCGTGCTCGAAGGTCTCGGGAAATTCGTGCGTTTCCATGCGGCTGTGGCGGACCAGCAGGTTTAAGAACATCAGGCTGACGTTCACCAGCCGGCGCTGTGCGACGGCGGCGGGAAGGTAATCGACGCGCTGGCGCAGCAGGTCGAGCGCCCGGTTGAGCTGGGGCGGGGCCTCGCCGCCGAAGTGTCCGTATTCGTCCCAGTCGCCATGCAGCAGGTACTGCGACAGGAACGTGCCGTAGGAGCGATTGGTCCCGCCGTCGAGATGGAGCTGCGGCAGCAGGATGACCTCCAAGATCGAACGGGCATCCCGCGTGCGTCCGGCCGCCTCCAGCGCGGCGATCATCGCGCCGCGTCCGGGCTCCATCTGGTTCATCCGGAAGTCGAAGATCGCCTGAACCAGACCCTCGCGAGACCCGAAGTGATACTGCACCGCGAAATGGTTTCCCTGCCCCGCCTTCGACGCGATTTCGCGCATCGAAACGCCCTGGATGCCGACTTCGGCGAACAGCCGTTCGCCCGTCAGGATGAGCCGCGTCTTGGGGTCGGCTTCGTCGATATCGGGCGAGATCTGCGGGGTTTCAGCCATTGTGCATGCTCTTCGGAATAAGTCATCTGTTTGCAAACAGACATGCTTATGAGGCAGGAATGGCAAGGATGCCAAGCGTTTTAAGCTGACGCCGCGACTTTTCGGTGCGCTGCATCGTTACTGGCCGTGCTGACCTGATGACGGTAGATCATTGGATAACGTACCTGAAACAGCCGGTTTATGTTGCAGATGCTAAGAGAATGCGGCCGATGTGCCGCATCGTGCCTGCTCGCCGCCGGCGTCGATCGCTCTTCCGAATTTCACTTTACAAGTGTTTTAAATTCCGTAGCCTATCACTCGTTAGGCTGCTTCGCCGGATTCGCGGGTGGCCACCAGGACAGAAACGAAGAAGGAGAGCGCTGATGGTCATGCAGACCGGCCTTATTTTCCACCCGTACATGCGACCGGGCCGCACGGCCCGCCAGACCTTCGACTGGGGCGTGCAAAGCTCCATCGCCTGCGACAAGGCGGGTTTCGACACGATGATGATCTCCGAGCATGCCTCGCAGATCTGGGAGAACATCCCCAATCCCGAACTCATCATCGCCGCCGCCGCGCTGCAAACCGAAAACATCAGCTTCGCGCCGATGGCTCACATCCTGCCGCACCAGCACCCGACCAAGCTGGCGGTGATGGTTGGCTGGCTGTCGCAGATCCTGGAGGGTCGCTTCTTCATGGGCATCGGCGCAGGCGCCTATCCCCAGGCATCCTACATGCATGGCATCAAGGATGCCGAGCCCAAGATGCTCAACGACATGGTGCGTGAATCGCTCTCGATCATGGAGAAGATCTGGGCGCGCGAGCCGTTCTTCTTCGAGGGCAAGTACTGGAACGCCGGCTTCCCGCAGGAAGATGCGCCCGAGACCGAGGAAGACGAGCAGCACATGCTGGCCGATTTTGCGCCGTGGAACGGGGCATTCCCGGAAATCGCGGTGACCGGCTTCAGTTCCAATTCCCCGTCGATGAAGCTGGCCGGCGAGCGCAACTTCAAGCCGGTCTCGATCTACTCGGGCATCGATGCGCTGAAGCGTCACTGGGAGATCTATTCCGAAGCGAACATCGCCGCCGGCTTCACGCCCGACCGCGCGCGCCATGCGGTCTCGCACACCATCTTCTGCGCCGATACCGATGCAGAGGCCAAGCGCGAGGTGATGGAAGGCCCGATCGGCTATTGCTTCGAACGCTACCTGATCCCGATCTGGAAGCGTTTCGGCATGATGGACGGGTTCGCCAAGGACCACGGCATCGACCCGAACGACGCCGATCTGGAATTCCTGGTCGATAAGGTCTTCGTGGTCGGCTCGCCGGATACGGTCGTCGACAAGCTCAACGTGCTGTTCGAGCAGTGCGGCGGCTGGGGCACGCTGCAGGTGGAATCGCACGACTATTACGACAACCCGGAGCCCTGGTTCCATTCGCTGAACCTGCTGGCCAAGGAAGTGGCACCGCGCGTCAAGTTGCCCGAGGGCAGCAAGGCACCCGCGACCGCAGACGCCTGATTATCCGCCCGGACTCTCTCCGGCTACCTGAGGCGCCGTGGCAACGCGGCGCCTCTTTTCGTGTTTGGGGGGGACGGGGCGAATAACGCTCCAGGGCGCGATGGTGCCCCGGAGGCGTCAGGGCGCGAAGCCGCCGAGGAAGAGGTCGGCCGCCTGGTTCGCGATCTGGGTGGGGCCGAGGCGTCCGGCGCGATACCAGCTCGGGCAGGAGTCGAGCATGGCGATCAGGAACTTGCGTGCCACGGTGGTCTGCGCATCGTTGCCGGAAGGGCTGGCGGCGACGAGCAGGTCGCGCCAGTAGCTGTCGAACGTCGCATAGGCGGCGAGGACACGCTGCTTCATCTCGCTGGGAAGATCGCCGAACGACCGCGCTACGGCGGAGGAATAGTCGTCGCCGGACAGCAAGAACTCGACATGGGCGACGATCGCGGCGCGCAGGCGATCGACCGGCGCGGTCTCGGGACCGAGCACTTCCACTTTCGCGACGATATGGCGCGTATTGCGGTATATGCCGGAGAGCATCACCTCTTCGACCACTTCGTCCTTGGACTTGAAATGGTGATAGATGCTGGGCGCCAGCATGCCCGCGCCCTGAGCGATCTCGCTCAACCGGGCGGCGCCGAAGCCCTTGGTCCGCAGAATGAAGGCTGCGGAATCGAGAATGCGTTTCCTGCCGGAGTCACCGTCGCTCATATCTGCCGAATAGCCGTTCGGGAGCCTAATGGAAGCCCCGATTGCGCGGAAGGGTCATCCGGCAAAGGGAATTGTCGGCAGGCCTGCGACGGGGGGCGAGAGAATTTCGAACAGTCCGCCGGCCAGCGGCTCCTGGGCAAAGCGCGCATCGGAATACCCCTGCGATCCGGTGACGAGGAACAGGCGGTCGTGGTTCGCACCGCCGAAGGCCGGGCGCAGGCCCCGCATCACCGGTAGCTGGCGTTCTTCCAGCAAGGTGGCGTCCGGCGCGAAGCGGCGCAGCTTCCAGCTTTCGTAGAAGGCCATCCAGATGCAGCCTTCGACATCGACCGCCATGCCGTCGGGATAGCCGTCCTCGGGCGTGAAGTTGAGGAAGTCGCGGCGGTTGGACAATTCGCCGTTGTCGTCGAGGTCATAGGCCCAGGTGACCAGCGGCATGGAATCGTTGACGTAGGCGGTGCGCCCGTCCGGGCTGAACGCCGGGCCGTTGGCAGTGACGATGCCGCGCTCTTGCGTCGAGACCGAGCCGTCCGCATCCAGGCGATAGAGTTCGCCGGTACTGCGCACGTCGAAGTCCTTGAGCGAGCTTTCCTTGTCGTCGGCGGTGGTGCTGTCGTCCCACTGCGCGGTGTCGCACGATCCGGTCCAGTAGCGGCCCTTGCGGTCGGTCACGCCGTCGTTGAGGCGCGCCTTGCCGGGGTCGGGGATCGGGTGGAGGATCGGCTTGTAAAGCTGCCGGGCGGGGTCGAGATGCACCAGCCCGTCGGCGCTGGAGGCGATGAAGCCGCCGCTTGCGCGCGGGGCCAGCGCGCTGACCCACGCGGGCGTGGACCAGCTTTGCTTGCGGCCGGTTTCAAGCGCGTACCAGTGGACGGCGGGCGCCTCGATATCGACCCAGTAGATGCAACCGTCGCGGGCATCCCATACCGTGCTTTCGCCCAGGATCGCCTTGGCGTCCCACAGGCAGCGCCAGCCATCACCTTCCATCATCGCGCATTCTCTCCGGTCTTCGCCGTGTGCCCGGCGTGTCAGGTCTGGTCGGGGATCAGCCGGCCGTTTGCAAGCCCGCCGCGCTTTCCACCGGATCGATCGAAACGTTGATGTCCTTGAGCGCGGGGAGTACCTTGCGGGCGATCAGCTCGTAGTTTTCGAGGCCGACGTCGAAGGGCATGTCGCCGAACTGGGTATAGATGATGAACTTGCCCACGTCGAAGCGCTCCTTCATCACCTTGAGCTTCTCGACCACTTCCTCGGGCCGGCCCCAGATCTGCAGGTCGGCGAGGAATTCGTTGAACTTCTCGATCCCGTGCTTCTCGACGCTGCGGGCGAGGGCGCCGTAGTATTCGTAGCCCTCGATGTTGGCGAATTCCTTGTTGCCGAACTGGTAGAACGACGAGGTCGAGCGGGCATATTCGACAAGGTACTTGTCGCGCATCTCCTTGGCCTTGGCGGCGTCCTCGTTCGCGGCGATGAAGCATACGACGACGGGCTTTGGCGCATTGCGGCCGTTCACCGCCTTGAACCGGTCGCGATAGGTGGCGAGATCCTCGTCCACCTTGTCCCACGGCTTCTGGGCGATGATCATCAGGCCGACGTCGAGGTTGGCCATCAGCTTCACGGACTCCGGCGAGACGGCCGAGGCGAAGACGCGGCCGCGATAGCTGGAATAGGGGCGCGGGCGCAGTTCGACGCGGGGCTGCTTCAGATAGTCGCCGTCGTATTCCATCACGCCGGTTTCGAGGCCCTGCAGCAGCGCCTCCGCATATTCGCGGAACCGTTTGCGCGCCTCGCCCATGGGGACGCCGAAGCCGTCGAACTCTTCCTTGCCGAGACCGCGCCCCATGCCGAGCACCGCGCGGCCTTCGGAGAACTGGTCGAGCAGCAGGAAGCTCTCGGCGATGCGCACCGGGTTCTGCCAGGGCAGCACGGTGACGGTGGTGCCCAGCTTGATGCGCTTGGTCTGGCCCGCGACCCATGAAAGGAACTGCGGCACGTTGGGGGTCATCATGTAGCCGGTGAAGTGGTGCTCCGGCGTCCAAACGGAATCGAAGCCCTGGTCTTCCGCGCGCGCCGCGAGCGAAAGTTCGTGCCGGAACACGTCAACGTCCGACACCTGATCGTGCAGGTTCTGAAACGTCAGCCCCAACCCAACTTCCATGACTCGATCTCCAATCCTTGATTCGTTGCGCTCAACCTAATATGTATTAGGCAGTCAATGCAAGGCTGTTTTTGCGGGTGAGGCGGGCTGGCGGGCCTGCGGGCAATTCCGGAAAAGGCGCGTATTCTTGCAGAATATCCCTGTAAACAGGCCGTCATTCCATTCAAAGTGTACGAATTACGGCGCTCCGGAAGCGATCGCACGGACTGGCTTGACCGCAGCACCTGTCGTGGAATAATTTAACGAGAGTTAGGGAGAAGTTGTGATGACGAGCATGGGCAGCGTGACGAGCCGCAGGCGGGCGATGGCCGACCGGCATCCCGAATGGCTGTCGTGGACGCTGCACGCCTATCTCGACTGGACGCAGGCGGATTTTGCCGCACGTCCGCTGGTCGTCACGGACGGCGAAGTGCTCGATTACGGATCGGTCGCGGCGCTGTCGCGCAAGCTGGCCTCGGGGCTGGCGGCGCGCGGCATTGCGGCCGGGGACCGCGTGGGCCTCGTCATGGCGAACGACCCGATGACGGTGCCGCTGCTTTTCGCGATCTGGCGCGCAGGCGCGGTGGCGGTGCCGATCAACACGCTCTATCGGCCCGATGAACTGGCGTATGCCGTGCGTGAGGCCGGGTGCGCGCTGCTCGTGGTGATGCGCAGTTTCGGCTCGCGCGATTTTCCGGCGATGCTCGATGCTGTCCTGCCCGGCTGGCTGGGCGGCGCCTGCGCCGACGCGCCCGAACTCAAGGGCGGGCTGGTGTTCGATCGCGACGCTCCGGCCGATTTCGTGCAGGCGCTTGCCGGCGATGGCGATGCCGGAGAGATCGCCGTGCCCGTCTCGGCGGACGACCTTGCGGTAATCATGTTCACCTCCGGCACGACCGGATCGCCCAAGGGCGTCGCCATCACGCACGACAACCTCATGCGCGCGGCCTATGCGGGCGCCTATCATCAGGCGTTCGAGGAGGGGCGCCGGGCGGTGTTCTCCTTGCCGCTCTACCATGGGTTCGGCCTGGTGGTCGGGCTGCTTTCGGGCATGGTGGTGGGCGGGGCGATCATTCCCCTGCTGAAGTTCGATCCGCACGCGATCCTCACCGCGATCGGGCGGCACCGCGCGACGTACCTGATGGGCGTGCCGACGATGACGATCGCGCTGCTGGAACAGGCGGAAAAGGAAAGCTACGATTTCTCCTCGCTCACCGCGATCCACAGCGCGGCCGCGCCGACGCCGAGCTGGGTCTGGAAACGGATCCAGGCGACCTTCGGGTGCGAGGACATCATCACCAGCTACGGCCAGACCGAAGTGACGGCGACGGTGGTGTGTACAAGCCCCGGCGATCCGATCGACGTGGTATCCGAAACGCAGGGGTGCATCGTCGAGGCGGGCATTGCGGGCATGCCCGATCAGGGCGGCCGCATCGCTGAATTCAAGACGATCGACCCGGAAACCGGCGCCGACCTGCCCTGGGGCAGCCCCGGCGAACTGTGCTGCCGCAGTCCGATGAACAGCAAGGGCTACTTCCGCCGTCCCGACGCCACCGCCGAACTGTTACTGCCCGGCGGGTGGATACGGATGGGCGACCTCGGCCAGTTCCGCGCGGACGGCAACCTGTTCCTGACCGGCCGTTCCAAGGAACTCTACAAGAGCCGGGGCGAACTGGTCTCGCCCAAGGAACTGGAGCAGTTGCTGACCCGCCATCCGGACATTTCGCAAGCGTTCTTCATCGGCATGCCCGACGATCGCTATGGCGAGTGCGGTTGTGCATGGGTCGTGCGGGCGCAGGGGAGCGCGATCTCCGCGCGCGAAATCGAGGCGTTCATGGCCGGGCAGGTGGCCGCGTACAAGCTGCCGCGCGACATCTGGTTCATCACCGACGAGGAACTGCCCAAGACCGGCACCGGCAAGGTCCAGAAGGCGCAGCTCAAGGAAAAGGCGCTGAAGCTGGTCTGGGACATGTCCGTCAGCAGAGCGTGAAGACACACAACACAAGGATGAGAGGAATGCCCGAGGTTCAAGTTTCTCCGATCGAGGAAATCATCCGGGAGGCGGTCGAGGGCCGCCCCTACATACTCGTCGATGCGGACAACCGGGAGAACGAGGGTGATGTCATCATCCCCGCCCAGTTCGCCACGCCCGCGCAGATCAACTTCATGGCCACCCATGCGCGCGGCCTGATCTGCCTGGCGATGACCAGGGCCCGCGCGGATGAGCTGCAGCTCAAGCCCATGGCGCGCCGCAACGAGTCCGGTTACGGCACCGCCTTCACCGTCTCCATCGAGGCGCGGGAGGGGGTGACGACGGGAATTTCCGCGGGCGATCGCTCCCATACGATCTTCGTTGCCGTGAACCCCAACTCCGGCGCGGCCGATCTGGTATCGCCGGGGCATGTATTTCCGCTGACGGCGCGCGACGGCGGGGTGCTGGTGCGCGCCGGCCATACCGAGGCGGCGGTCGATATCTCGCGCCTTGCGGGCCTCACCCCGGCCGGCGTGATCTGCGAGGTGATGAACGAAGACGGGACGATGGCCCGCCTGCCCGAACTTCTCGAATTCGCGGGGAAGCACGGGCTCAAGGTCGGGACGATCGCCGACCTGATCTCCTATCGCCGCCGTTCGGAGAAGCAGGTCGAGCGTGTCGTGAGCGCGCCGTTCGAGAGCCATTACTGTGAAGGGCCGCTGACCATTCACGTCTATCGCTGCCTGCTGGACGGCGGCGAGCATGTCGCCATCGTGAAGGGGCAGGTGCGGCCGAACGTCGATACGCTGGTGCGGGTGCATCAGGTCGACATCACCGCGGACATGTTCGGCTGGACCGCCGCGCACCGCGATTACGTGCCGCGCGCCCTGAGCGCGATATCGAGCCATTCCGGCCCGGCGGTGGCGGTGTTCGTCCGCGATCCCGATCCGACCTCGATCTCCCGCCGCGTCGCCGGTGGGCGCAAGACCTATCACGAGACGCATGCGACCCGCGACTATGGCATCGGTGCGCAGATCCTGCGCGATCTGGGGGTGGGGCAGATGACGTTGCTGACGTCGAGCCAGGCCAAGCTCGTGGCGCTCGAAGGGTTCGGTCTGACGGTGACCGCGCGCGCCGCGCTGCGCGGTGAAGAACCGGTGGCGGCGCTGCGGCTTGCCGACGGATAGGACGCAGCAAAAGGGGGAAGCGGCAGGCGCCGGTTCCCCCTCTTTCTCGAACTTTCAGAGCGGTAGTATCTTGCCGTAACCACCCTTGTGGAAGATCAGCGGGCTGCCTTCATGGTGCACGTCGAGCCCGCGCACCCGCCCGAGCACGATGTAGTGGTCGCCCGCCTCGTGCACGGTGTCCAGTTCGCAGTCGATCCAGGCCAGGGCGCCGTGGATGATCGGTGATCCGAGCGCCGACAGCGCGAAATCGAGCCCTGCGAACTTGTCCTCGCCCTTGGCCGAAAGGGCGCTGCACACGGCCTGCTGGCTATCGGCCAGAACGTTGACGCAGAAGCGACCGGCAGCCTCCACCCTGGGCCATGTCGTCGAGGACTTGTCGGGAAAGAACGCGACCAGCATCGGGTCGAGCGAAACCGAAGTGAACGATCCGACGACGAGCCCCACCGGCCTGCCATCCTCGCCTATGGCGGTGATGGCGCAGACGCCGGTGGGGTAGTGGCCGAGGATACGGCGAAATTCCCTGGGCTCGGCGGTCATGCGCGGTCCCAGACCAGCGGCACGCCTTCGACGGTGCCGATGATGCCCGAATGGAACACCGGCTTCGCATCGGGAGCGAGCGTGAACTGCGGGATGCGCTTCAGCCACTCCTGCAAGGTCACGATCACTTCGAGGCGGGCGAGGTGCATGCCCGCGCAGCGGTGCGGCCCTTGCGCGAAGGTGGAATGGGCGATGCCGGTGCGGCCGGGCCTGAGCGTCCAGGCATCATCGTTGGCGCGCGCATCGAGCCCGTGCAGCGCGGTCGGCAGCAGGATCATGTCGCCCTTCTTCAGCTCGACGCCGCGATAGGTCATGTCGTAGGCCACCATGCGCGCGTCGGAGACGACCCCGAAGCGGCGGAACATCTCCTCGGCGCTGCGTTGGAGTTTCAACGGGTCTTCGCGCAGTTCCGCCACCGTCTCGGGGTTGCTCGCGAGATGCAGCATCATGAAGCTCAGGAAATTGACGACCGTGTCCAGCCCGCCCAGCAGCAGCAGCGAGATCAGCCCCAGCGCCTTGTCGTCGGGCATCGGCGCGCCGTTGATCTCGGAATTGAGCATCGTCGTGATGAGATCGGTGCCGGTGCCTCCGCGCCGCGCCGCGATGATCGGCTCGACGTAGCGGAAGAAGCCCTGGTTCGCCTTGTCGAGCGCGGCGGCCTGTTCGCCGGGCGTGCGACCGGGCGGGCGCGTCATGTCGTTGGCGAGTTCGCCCAGCATCGGCGCGTCGCTTTCGGGCAGGTCGCACAAGGCGAGGAACACGCGAACGGGGAAGATCCCGGCATATTGCTTGCCGAAATCGCAGCGACCATCGGCGACGAAGCCGTCGATCAGCTCGGCGGCGGTCTGGCGGACCTGCTCCTCGGTGCGGCGGATGGCGGTGTGGTTGAGGCCCTTGTCGAGCACCTTGCGGTACGGCGTGTGCTCGGGCGGGTCCATGCGGGTGGGGACCATGGCGTACTTCTCGCCCGCTTCCTTGGGCAGGAAGATGATCTCGCTGGAGAAGCGCGAGGGGTCGCGGTAGATTTCGTCGATCAGTTCGCCGCGTGTCGCGATCCAGTGCCCGCCGGTCAGCGGCGTGTAGATCAGGTCGGGCATGCCGTCCTGTTGCAGCCGGCCCCAGGCTTCGTGGAAGCCGCCCTCGATGCCGTCGGGCGCGAACATGTCGACGTCGTGGACGAGGTGGGCGGGTACGTGACCCGGAACGATGCTGCGGTGCTTTTCAAGCTGCGCTGTGCTCATGACATGTCCTCAGGCGATGGAAGGGTCGATGACGGCCTTGGTCGCGATGCCGGTGCGGGTGGCTTCGAGCGCCTTGCCCGCATCGGCGATGGAGAAGCGGTGGCTGATGAGGTCCGCCAGCGGCACCTTGTCCTGCAGCCGCACGGCGAGATGCATCGCGTGATAGTAGTTGCGCGGCGCCGGGAAGGCCGCGCCGCCGATCGTCAGGTTCTTCACCGTCAGGTCGCGCGGCGAAATCGGCTGGGTGCCGATCGCGCCCCACAGGCCCAGCACGATGTAGCGGCCGTGCGGGCCGGTCAGGTCAACACCCTCGGGGAAGGCGGGCAGCACGCCGGCGGCTTCGACCACCACGTCCGGGCCGCCCGGGCCGGTGAGATCGTAGACGGCGCGGCGGCGTTCCTCCACCGGCAGGTCGAGCGAGACGGTGGCGGTCGCGCCCAGCTTCATCGCGGCGGCGAGACGGGCGGGGGCCTTGTCGATGACCACGATGCAGCGCGCGCCCATCTGCGCGGCGACCAGCACGGCGGACAGCCCGACCGGCCCCGCTCCCTGCACCACCACCGCGTCGTTCAGCGCGATCGGGCCGCAGCGGTCGAACCCGCGCAGCACCGTGGGTAGTGCGCATCCCAATGCCGCGACCGCCAGCGGATCGGCATGGTCGGGCAGGCGGTAGAACGACATGCCGCTCGGCAGCCAGGCAAAGTCGGAATAGCTGCCCCAGTTGGGCTTGTTCGCATGCTCGAAGTACTGGGTGTTCTCGCAAGGGGTCTGCTGCAGCACGGAGCACGAATAGCAGCGCCCGCACAGCGGGATCGGCGACCAGACGACGAGGTCGCCCACCTTCACGTCGACGCCTGCGTAGTCCTTGGCGACGCCCGCGCCCAGCTTCTCGATGCGGCCGACACCTTCGTGGCCAAGGATGATGGGGAAGGGCATCTCGCCCGCCTCGCCCGAGGCGATGTGGACGTCGCTGCCGCATACCCCGCCCACCACCGTGCGCACAAGGATGCCGCCCGCCTGGGGATCGGCGATGGGCAAGTCCCAGGTTTCCAGGCGGTTTTTCTCGACCAGTACGGTGGCCCTGCCGCGCATGACGTTTATCCTCTCTTTGCGTCTACCCCGCCCGCACAGGCGGACGGGGCGGATCGCATCCTATCAGAAGCGGTAGGTAACTTCGGCACCGAAGGTCTGCGGCGCGCCCCAGATCGCGGTGTTGAAGCCGCCGCTGGCGCCTTCGACGTAACCCGAGTTGTAGTAGAGCTTGTCGAACAGGTTCTTCACGTAACCGGCGACGGTCACGTTGCTGCCCATGACGTTGTTCCAGCTCAGGCGCATGTCCACGGTGACGTAGCCCGGCAACTGCGTGCGCGGCGTGATCGAGCCTTCGTTGTTCGAGAAGTACGTCATCTTCTGCCCGAACACGTCGGTGCGGAACTTCACCTCACCGGCGCTTTCCGGCACAGGCAGTCCCACTTCGGCATAGACCGAGCCCGCCCACTTCGGTGCATCGGTATAGGTGTCGAAGGGAATGGTCAGTCCGGCCACGCCGGTGGCGGCGGACAAGTCGACGATGTTCCTGGTGAACTTGGCGTCGGTGTAGGCGCCGGAGAACCCGACTTCCAGCCATTCGCTCAGGCGGAAGTTGCCGTCGAATTCCACGCCCTGGATGCGCTTCTTGGGAACGTTGACGGTGAACGCGGCCGGGTTGCCGTTCACCAGCGCGTAGATCGAATGCTGGGCGTCGGTCACGATCTGGCGATAGGCGGCGATGTTGACCCGCGATGCCACGCCGCCGATGTAGCCGTTGAACTTGTAGCCAAGTTCGAAGTCGTAGGTGTTCTCGTTCTTAAAGAAGTTCGTGTTGTTGTAAGGCACGACCGCGCCGTTGAAGCCGCCGGCCCGGAAAGAACCGCGCTGCGCGAAGTAGACCATGTTCTGCGGGTTGATCTGGTACTGGATGTTGAACGTCCAGCTCGGATCCTTGAGGTTGGCCTTCTGCTTGAGCGGGGTATCGCCATCGAGGTTGAACAGGCTGCCCGGGTTCTGGCGCAGGCGCATCTGCTCCCAGGTGTAGCGTCCGCCCGCAGTGACCGTCAGCTTGTCGGTCAGTTCGTAGCTGAGCTGGGCGAACAGGGCCTTGGATTCATCGTCGTTGGTATAATAATAGGCGATGTCGGCCAGCGGCGTCGCCAGTTCCGATCCGACGATGACCGGGATGTATTCCTTCTTGCGGGACCACGAGTAGTACGCGCCGACGATGTATTCGAGGCGTCCGCTCTTGCCCTGAAGCTGCAGTTCGTTGGAAATGCGCTTGGTCGAGAATTCCTCGCCGCCCGGAGGTCCGTTGCCGAGACCGCTGTTGTTGTAGAGGTTCAGCGAGCCGAAGGGCGATCCGGAAAGGATGCCGGGCGTGCGGGCGAAGGCATCGGCATAGCTGAAGATGTTCTTCAGCATCACGTCGTCGCCCAGTTCCATCTCCGTGGTGTTGGTGACGAAGGCGGTGTGCGCCTTGTGCGGCAGGTCGTAGCTCAGCCAGACCTTGTAGGGGTTGGCCTGCTGCCAGGCGAGATAGCCGGCGACCGCGCCGGGCCAGGTGCCGTCGCCCATCGGCCCGTCGCCCAGCGTCGGCGCGAAGGGGCTGTTCATGCCGTAGACGCAGTCCAGCGTCGCGGTGAGCTGGTAGCCGTTGTTGGTCTCGCCGCAGGCATGGTAGGAATAGAGGCCGCCGGCACCCTCGGTCCCGCCGAAGTCGCTGTACTGCGCAACGGTGGTCATCTTGAACCCGGAAGACGGCTCGATCACCAGGGTGACGCGGCCGGACTTGGCATCGGTGTCGCCCAGCGTGCTGCCGGTGTTGACGTTGCGGATGTAGCCGTCCTGCTTGTTGTAGTCTCCCGCAAGGCGCAGCTTGATGACGTCCGAGATCGGCAGGTCGATGGCGCCCTGGGCCTGGATGTAGTTGCGCTCGCCACCCTTGATCGTGAGGTAGCCGCCGAACACGTCGCCGGGCTTGGTCGTCTCGTAGAGGATCGCGCCGCCGGTCGCGTTGCGGCCGAACAGGGTGCCCTGCGGGCCTTTCAGCACCTGCACGGAACTGAAGTCGAAGAAGGCGGTCGAGGTGTTGCCCTCGGTCATCGGGGCGTCGTTGATGTAGGTCAGCACTGCCGGGCTGGAGCCGGAGAACGGATCGAGCGTCTGTCCGCGCAAGGTGAAGCTGAGCTGGTTGGAGTTCTGCCCGCTCTTGACGACAAGGCCTGGGACAAGCGCCGCAAGGCCCTGTTCGCTGGTGACGTTGCGGTCCTGAAGCACGTCGGCGTTGAATGCAGAGACCGATACCGGAACCTTGGAAAGCGACTGTTCGCGGCGCTGCGCGGTGACCACGATTTCCTCGATCTCGGGCTTGGCATCCTTGGCCTGGGCGGCCTCCGCGCCGCTCTGGGCATGAGCCGGCATCGCCAGCATCGCAGTGGCGATGGCCATCGTAGAGGTCGCGCCGAAACGGAACGTCATTGCAGTTTCTCCCTTTCCCGGACCCTCGTAGGCCCCGTGGTCTTCGCTCTAAACTAATAACCATTAGTCTTCGGTCAAGCGGAAATTTGGAAAGGCTTTTGCGCGGACGAATTTGTCAGTATTTTGCGAAGCGAACGTGAAAATCACCGGTAAATCGCTGATTTTTGGCGGACAGGATTTCCGCCATCCGCGAGCGACCATGATTGCCATGGGCTTGACAACCTGTTGTCTGCCAAATCAATAATAGGCTGATATTCGACAACTCGCATGGGAGAATGCAAATGGCGCGACTCGCTGGCAAAGTGGCCATCATCACGGGCGCAGGACGGGGCATGGGCGCCTCACATGCCCGGCTTTTCGCCGAGCAGGGGGCCAAGGTGGTGCTCACCGACCTGAACGCAGCGGCGGGACAGGCACTGGCGGACGAGATCGGCGCCGCTGCCGTCTTCGTGAAGCACGACGTGACCAGGCTGGCCGAATGGCCGGCGGTGGTGGACGCGGCCGTCACGAACTTCGGCGGCGTCGATATCCTGGTCAACAACGCCGGTATCCTCGGCCCGCTCGCCGATACCAGGGACTTGACCGAGGAAGACTATCACCTCGTCTGCGCGGTGAACCAGCATTCGGTGTTCCTGGGCATGAAGTCGGTGCTGCCGGCGATGCTCAAGCGGGGCGGCGGCTCGATCGTGAACATTTCCTCGATCGCGGGAATGGCGGCCAACTACGGTTTCCCCAGCCTTGCCTACGTAGCCAGCAAGTTCGCGGTACGGGGCATGACCAAGGCGACCGCGATGGAGTTCGGCAAGCACAACATCCGCGTGAACTCGGTCCATCCCGGCTTCATCCAGACCCCGATGATGGTCGAGGCGACGGACGAAGTGGGCGGCGAGGCGCTGGCGCAGATTCCGCTGGGCCGTATCGCCGACCCGCGGGAGGTTTCGAACCTGGTGCTGTTCCTGGCCTCGGACGAATCTTCCTACATCACCGGCGCCGAACATCTCGTCGATGCCGGCATGCTCGCGCACTGAGCGTCATGACCGGGAGCGGGAGAGGGGGCGGCGATGGCGCAAGTCGAACTGTTCATTGAAGGCCGCACGGCGCGCGTCCATCTCAATCGCCCCGAAGCCCGCAACGCGCTGACGTTCGGGATGGATGTCCTGCTCTCGCAGTTCTGGCGGCAGGTGGACGAGGATCCGGAGATCTGGACGGTCGTGCTGACGGCGCAAGGCGACGAGGCGTTCTGCATCGGCGCGGACATGTCCGAAGCCAGACCGGCGGCGCCGCGCCTGGCCGTTGGCGGCGGCCTGACCGGCATCGGCGGGCCGCTCGTCCCCCTGAGCAAGCCGCTGGTCGCGGCCGCACAGGGTTTCTGCATCGGCGCGGGGTTCGAACTGGCGATGTGCGCCGACGTCATAGTCGCTGCGGAGAATGCGCAGTTCGGCCTGCCGGAAACCCGCCGGGGCATCATCGGCGAATGCGGCGTGGTGCATCGGGCTGTGCGCAGGTTGCCGCATCATGTGGCGATGGCGATGATCCTCACCGGGGAGCGGATCGATGCCAGGGCGGCAGAACGCTTCGGGCTCGTCAATCAACTGGTTCCGCTTGCCGGGTTGTCCGAGGCGGCAATGGATTGGGCCGCGAGGATCAACAAGGCCTCTCCGCTGGCGAACCGGGCCGCCAAGGCCGCCGTCGCGCGAGGGTTGGCGCTCCCGCTCGAGGCGGCGCTGAGCAGCCGCTTCGAGGAGATCGAGCGTTACGCGGGCAGCGACGATGCGCGCGAGCGCGACGCCGCTATCGTGCAAGGGCGAAGACCTGTTTGGACTGGCCGTTGATCGGTTAGAACAAGAGAGAAATTCCGGATTGGCGGTTCACCGAAGGTACCTGATCAGAAAGCACGTTAGCAACAGGGGAAAATGTTCGAGCAAGTGACACTTGAACGAATGTACAGTGTCGGGAACATCACTTCTACTTGCGCGAACGAATAGTCTAAAGTGCTTCACCGCTCAGCAGTGGCCAAGCAAACTATTGACTGACTATAGTATGGGCCGCCGTTCATGGTTGTGCGCTATAAAGGCTTCATTTGGACGGCAGCCGACGCGGCGTGAATGTCAGTTATTCCCACGACCCAACCTCGAACCGGACTTTCGCCTCGGCCCGTCTTGAGTGTCCAAGAAGTGAAAGCGGACCGGCCGCAGGTTGGAACGATAATTTCGACGCTGAACGGCCGGCATGGGTCGGTTCGGGCAAGGGCGAGCGCCGGATCGAGCGCCATTTTGAGCAGTCGGCTTTGTATTAATAATTCGAGAGGTTGCACCGTTTGGCCGCCTTTATCCTCTATAGGCTTCGAGAAATTCATGAGAGCGCAGGGCTTTGGCTGCTGGCGGGTTATTGGGGCAATATGCGAATGCCCCCATCATCGTCAGATTGTTGAGCGGACCGGCCGGACGATCAGCGTATTAACGTCCACATCCGCCGGCTGCTCCACCGCATAGGCGATGGCGCGCGCGATCGCGTCCGGGGTGAGCGCGATGGAGCGGAAATCGACCATGGCCTGCGCCGCGACCGGATCGGTGATCGTGTGGGCCAGTTCCGATTCCACGACGCCCGGCGCGATGATGGTGACGCGAATGTCGTCATGCTCCATGCGCAGCGCCTCCGAGATGGCGCGCACTGCATATTTTGTCGCGCTGTAGACGCCGCAGGTCGGCCACACGGCATAGCCGCCGATAGAAGAAACGTTGACGAACTGGCCGCTGCCCTGGCCCTTGAAGCGAGGGAGGGCGGCGGCAATGCCGTGCAGGACACCGCGGATGTTGACGTCGATCATACGGTCCCATTCATCAACCTTCAGGCTGTCGAAGCGCGACAGCGGCATCAGCCCCGCATTGTTGACCAGCACATCAACGCGGCCGTATTCGGCCTCGGTCGCGGCGATGAACGCCTCGAAATCGCTGCGGTCCGTGACGTCGAGCGACCGGAAGGCGATTGTGCCTCCCGCTGCGTTCAGTTCCTCCGCCAGCGCTGCGAGCCGGTCGGTGCGGCGTGCGCCCAGCATCAGCTTCGCGCCGCGCGCCGCCAGGAGCCGCGCCGTGCCTTCGCCGATGCCGCTGCTGGCGCCGGTAATCGCGATGACCTTGTCCTCTATAGCCATGTATAGTCACTCCTGTTCAGACGGACCGAACCATAGATCCGATGCCCCTTAGATGGCGCTATCTGGTCGTGAGGAGGTAGAACGGTCATCCGGGATGATTGCACGATATTCCAGATTTATAGCGCTGCGCTGGATCGGTCTCTATCAGCCGTGTAGGCTGATCATACCGATTGCTTTGAGAGAGACGCTGATGGCGCATCAAGAACTGGCTCAGCAGATTGCCCGATACGCCGAGCGAGACGGCATCATCGAGACGCCCATCGCTCGGCTCACGCTGGTCCGCTCGGGCCGGGGTGGCGAGCCGGTGCATATGGTGCAGCGTCCGGCGCTGTGCATCATCGCGCAGGGCAGCAAGCGCGTGCTGCTGGGCGATGCGGTGATCGACTATGGCCCTGCCAGCTATCTCGTCGCCTCACTCGATCTGCCCATCACAGGCGCTGTGACGCAGGCGAGCGCGGACGCGCCTTATCTCTGCTTCTGCCTCTATCTCGACCCCGCCCTGTTGTCGGAGATCGCGTTAACCCTGCCGCCTCTGCCGGCGGGCACGGAGGAGAGGGGTGGGATGACGCTGCACCCGATGACACCTGAACTGATTGACGCGGCGACGCGGTTGACGGCGCTGCTCGGCGATCCGGCGAACGCGCCGCTGCTCGCGCCGCTCATCGAGCGGGAATTGCTGGTGCGGCTGATGACCGGGCCGGGCGCGGGCATCCTGCGCGCGATAGCTAGCGGCGAAAGCCGCACCAGCCAGCTGGCCAAAGCGATCGCCTGGCTCAAGACCCATTTCCGCGAACCATTCAGCGGACCACACCTTGCCGCCCTTGCCGGCATGAGCCTGTCGAGCTTCCATGATCATTTTCGCCGGGCCACCGCCATGACTCCGCTGCAATATCAAAAACGGTTGCGGTTGCAGGAAGCGCGGGCGCTGATGTTGGCCGACCGCCTTGATGCGGCAGAGGCGGGCTTCCGAGTTGGCTATGACAGTCCCTCCCAGTTCAGCCGCGAATATCGTCGCCTCTTCGGCGCCCCACCTGTCCGCGACGTGGGGCGGTTAAGGGCAATGCCGCAGAGGGCCATGGCGATTTGAGGGCGAGGCGTAGTTCGGTCCGATGCGGGGCGACGATACTTGCCCAGCTGTGATCCGCTTCGTTACAGGGGCAATGACGCGGTTGGAGAGCGCCAAAGACTGGATCGACAGCACTCGCTGCTCGTCGTCGCCTGCAACATAGGGTTCGCTCTCCGATATGCGCCCCCCTCGGGCGAACGTAACGGACCACTTCACCGTGAGATGCCCATCGCTCAAGGTAAAACTGCGGGAGGTAGTGGTGGTTGCGGGGGATGCTCATGGAAGCCCGGTCGTAAAATACTCTGACCTGAAAGAAGCAATTCTGTCGCCCACATTCCTAGCGCAGAGCGCCGTCGAGTCAGTTTCATCAACGGCAAACGGCTCAAACATCCCCCGGGATAGGCCGCCCAAGATATGAGGTCTCGCCCCGCCTGCGAGCCTCCCAAGCGTTCGTGCGCTCGCGAGCATAAGCCTTCTGCACCCGGACCTTGCTGATGCCGTACCTGGCCGCCAATTCGCCGAACGTCGCGCCATCGACCACAGCGACATAGATCGCAGCATTCCGTTCGTGCTCAGGGCTCAAGTTTCCGGCGGTCATCAACGTTCTCCAATGGATGGGGCGAATCGAACCCGAGCCCGACTCGGCTATCTAATCGACGCCGCTCCTCAATGAGACTCCGCTCTTGTCGCCCAGCTATCGCTAATCCCCCGCCGCCGAAGCGATGGAGCGTCACTTCTACGAAATCGTCTCGACCGCACCGTTGCCGGTCAGATGTCGGGGACCGATGCGGGAGCCGGGCTGGGGCCGGCTCCCTGTAAGATTCAGGCTACGTCCGGCTCGGGATTGGCAGGCGCCGGAGTGGGGCCGGCGCCAGGCGCAGCAACAGCGGGGGCGTGCGCCGCTTCCGCTACGCCGCTGGCGGCCAACATACCGTTCAGCGAACCGCCGTTCATGCCCAGCTCGGTCATGAGGCTATCAATCAGCGGGCCGCCCACGCGATAGCGCATGGCGGCGGAGACGGCCGCGTCGGCAAGGTTCTCGTTCGCGGCAGGGCCACCACGCTCCCCGGTGGCGGCATCGCCGTGCAGGCCCCGGGCATCGAGGATGCTGATCCTGTCGATGTTTTCCATCGGCTTGCTGGCCGCCGCGATGATCGCGGGCAGGGCTTCCAGCACGGCCTTGCGGACGAGCAGCGCGGTCTGCGCTTCGTTGAGCAGGTTGGTCGCCTCGTTGATCGCAGCCTGGCCGGCGGCATCGACGGCGAAGGCGGCTTCGCGGCCCTGAGCACGGACCTTCTCGGCGTCGGCCTCGGCGGTAGCTTCGGTGCGCAGGGCGCTGGCGCGGGCTTCGGCGGCTTCCTTTTCGGCCGTGGCGGCGACGGTGATGCCCACCGCCTCTTCCTGCGCGCGCTGGGTGGCGGCGATGACCGCCACGTTCTTATTACGGTTGGCGATTTCGGTGGCCTTGGCCGTCGCCACGCTTTCCTCGGCCCGGACGGCGAGCGCGCGCGCCTCGTTGGCGGCGGCAGTCGCGGTCGATTCCTCCTCGGACTTCTGCGCGGTCTGCACCGCAGTAGTGATGCGGGCGATCTCGATGGTACGGTCCCGCTCGATGGTAGCGGTCTGGATCGCGCCGTCGCGCGCGATCGTGGCGGTCTGGATGATCTTGTCCGCCTCGGTCTGGGCCACTGTCTGCGCCTGGCTGGCGGTAATCCGCGCGATCTCGGCAAGGCGCGTCTGCTCGGCTTCGGCGGTGGCAATCGCGGTCGCCTGCTCGGCACGGCGGGCGGAAAGCGTCTGCTCCTGCGTCAGCCGCGCCTGCTCGGCCGCCTGGGCGATCTCCAGCGATTGGTTGTTCGCCTCCAGGTTGCGCTGCTCGATCTCGACACGGTTGGTGGCGACGATGTCGTTGCGGATCTTCTTGCGTTCCTCGATCGTGCGGGTGAGCACGGTCAGGCCCTCAGCATCGAAGGCATTGTTTTCGTTGAAGTGTTCGAACGCAGTCTGGTCGAAATGCGTGATGCTGACCGATTCGAGCTGGAAGCCGTTCATGTCCAGGTCGGTCATCAGCGCTTCCTGCACCTTCTGGATGAAGTCGGCGCGGTTGGCGTGCAGGTGCTCCATGGTCATCGTAGCGGCGACCGAGCGGAGAGCGGAGACCAGCTTTCCATCGAGCAGCGACTTCACCGCATCGGGGCTGTTCACCGAATCGCCCAGCGTTTGCGCGGCGGCGGCAATCGACTGGGCATCGGGCTTCACCTTGATATGGAACAGGCCGATCACATCGACGCGCAGCTTGTCGAGCGTGATGAGCGCGTCCTTGTTGAGACGCGAGACTTCCAGCTTCACTGTGGTCAGGCGCACCTGCATCAGTTCGTGCAGCACCGGGATCACCATGATGCCGCCGTTCAGCACCACCTTTTCCCCGCCGAAACCGGTGCGGATCAGCGCCACGTCCTTGGTCGCGCGGCGATAGAGGCGTGTCAGGATGATGCCGATCACGATGAGCGCCAGCAGCACGATGCCGGCATAGATCAGGACGTTGAGTAGCGAATCAGGCACGTTGGACCCTTCCCCAGTTTGCTGCGCGACCGCCGTGCATCAGGGCAGTCGCAAGGACGCAGGCCGATCGGGCACTGCGAAGAAAACTTGCCCCTCGCGCCGGACCAGCAGCGCAGTTTCACCCGAGGAGATGGCATCAGCATCGTCGTGCGGCTCCACCATCACGAAGTGGGCTTGGCCGTGGCGGTCCACCACCTTGGCGCGAGCCGGGGCGCCGCGACGGGCGGTGCCTTCGAGGATGGTGCCGCGCTGCCGCAGCAAATCGTCGGTGGAGATCACCGTCGTCTCGAAACCTGGCAGGATGCGCGCCAGGCCGTTGGCGGCGAAGGTGTTGAGCGCGGCGCCGGCAACCAGAGCGCCGCCTGAGGCCCCCAGCCAGGGCAGCGGGGCGCCGCCGATCGCGGTCATGCCCTGTTGCAGCGCGATGCCGGCCAGCGTGAAGCAGCCGAGCAGCGAGGTGAGCCAGATCAGGATCGGCAACTCGCCGCCCAGGCCCAGCCAGCTGAGCATCCCGCCATCGCCGTCCCCGCTGAAATCGCCGTCGAGATCGAACTGGCCAAGGCCCAGTCCGATGGCTTCGATCAGACCGATACCGATCATCAGCACGAAGGAGAACGCGAAAGGGAGGTAGGCTGGCGTCAGCATCTGCGAGAACATCACGCGCAGGCTATCATGAGGAAATGCGCCTGTCATGTTGAACAGGCAGGAAAAAGTACGATAATCGCGAGGTGATGGCAGCCTATTTCCATGTCACGCCGATGAAATTGTTGCGCAGAACATGGTTTCCTGCACGTTGAGCCTATTTCTTGCCAGACTGGTACGCGAAGACTTGGTGCTCGGCCGTTTAACGGTCCGCCCCGCTTGGGGACGGCGTGCGGCGGTTGTGCCAGCGCTGGGCAGGTTTCGAGGCCGTAGTAGAGCGCTACCGATGCCAGCCAGCCCAGTGCAGCAAGGTGTCCACGACGTGCTCTAGTTGTTCGGGCGGATCCAGCCCAAGCATCATGCAGCTACCTAATCACAGCCGCCACCGTCACCCCCTCCGTCGGAGCCGTCGCAGGAAGAACCACCGTCAGACCATGCCAAGTCGCCTCCATCACCGGAGGAGCCAGCCCCATCGCCTCGATGCGCCCCTCTAAATAAACGGGATTTGGCGATTGCCGAGCCGAAAGCACCGCCGAGAACGGCGAAGGTCAAGGCCGCAAGGGCCGAATGGAACATCTTGAAGCCAAACCATCCGCCGATCGCACCGCCGAGTATACATGGAAGCATCTCTGTCCTCCTCGTGACGCGTCAGAACGCTCGGCGCTCGGTGGCTGGATCATACTTCTGGCATCGCCCGGTAAAGTCCCCGGCCTTGCCTGAGATGCTTATCATCCCGGAGTAGCGATCCACGCGCAACTTGGGGTTGTTGAGGGCGTTCACTGCCACCGACGCTGTGATCTCCCGATCGCTGATCTCAATATCCTTCAATTTGAACCAGCCATTCTCGCCGCCCCGGATGGGAGGCAGCATCGATCGGGGCATTCGAACACGACCTTCAGCGCCTTCAATCCAGAGGTTCACCTGATCTTCGAAGCCGACAGACCGGGTGCCCAGGACATTCGCGCCAGCTGAGTTGCCGTGATTATCCCATGCATTGACGGTAGCCTGATCGACCTTGTTCGCGGCGCCACCTCCCATGCAGGCAAGTTCCAGGCGGTTGCCGGAAGCTTCTTGTGCAAGCGATGGCATGGACGCCGTCAAGGCAAGCGCGAATGCAAGAATGCGAATCATAAGTCCCCCCGGATCGGTGTCCCATCAATGCACGAGAAGCACTTCTAAATAGTTCGCCTCGATTGTCTGCGGTCCTCAGAGGTCCGCCTTGCAAGCTTTTAACTGGCCCGGGATTCTTACGAGCGCATGGTCTTCGTCACCATCAGGAGGAGAGGCCAGATGAAGAACCAGTCGTTCCGGGAAATTACCGAAGACGACATCGCGGCAGCGCTTGACGGAGCCTCTTTCAAAGGCTGGCCTGCTGATGAAAGCGAACTGCTCGAATTGGTCAACATCGTCATGGACAGCGCGCAGGCAGCAGAGCTTGGCCAGTTGATCGGCGCCGCCCATGAGCCTTACCGCTTCCTCGCACGGGCCAGGTAGGCGCGGCGATCCCCTGCAAGTCGCCACGCCGTGCGCGCTAATGGTCGATCTCATCCGAATGACTACGCACTTATGCACATTGTGAGCCCGTTTGCGGCGAGCGGAGCCAGAGCACTCGATTGCGGGCCTGCTTAGGGCTTGTGGCGTTGGAAGCCCTTGCCGGGGTGCGATTGCATATGGTTCAATATCCCCGCGTCCGTTGCGGGGCGGAGGCAAGGTGAAAGGTAAAGCGACATGACGGGTGACTTGCCGAAGTTTCAGAAGCACTGACTGAGCCGCTCAGCCGACGATGATCGCCTATGAGAAGCGGTTCTGGGTGTTGGCGGCAATGCTCGCGGCCTTGGCTGGCTTCGTTGACGCAATCGGGTTCATCAGCCTCGGCGGCTTTTTCGTATCCTTCATGAGCGGCAATTCCACTCGCGTCGCGGTCGGGCTGGTTCGGGATATACCGGCAGCATTCATTGCCGGATCTTTGGTCTTGTCGTTCGTCTTCGGCGTGATCGCAGGAACGTGCGTCGCTTCCCGCGCCACCCGGCACCGAAAACCCGCAGTGCTGGCGCTCGTGACAGTGCTTCTCACCGCAGCAGCATCGTTGAGCGAAGTGACTTCCCACCTGCCGGCCGCGATGGTTCTCGCGGCGGCTATGGGCGCGGAGAATGCCGTCTTCCAGCGCAACGGCGAAGTTTCGATCGGGGTGACCTACATGACTGGTGCCTTGGTCAAGCTGGGGCAGCATATCGCTGCGGCTCTCATGGGCGGCCCGAAGTGGAATTGGGCACCTTACCTGATCTTGTGGGCATCCTTGGTTTGCGGGGCTTGCTTGGGCGCCTCCACCTTCATCCGGGCCGGTAACGTCGCGATCTGGATGGCCGTGGTCGCAGCCGCATCAATGACCGCATATGCTGCTATGGCAGGCCCATCGAAGCGCGCACCATAGGGTTGCCGGGCAGGTGCGCGCGATCATCCCGGAATCCTCAATAGGCATCCTCGGGGACTTTAAGGCATTCCGCTACCCGCTCGACGATGGGGGCGTACTTGGCTGCGAGGCTTTCAGGATAGCGGAACCGGAGCGCTATCAACCGATCGCCCACTCGGACGGCCTTCGTGTAGAGGGCTTGGTCAACCCGCGTCCCGGAAACGACAAACCAGTTCTCACCCCGTGCAATCAGGGCGACATGGGTCAGCCTTTCCTGCTCGATCCGTAACGGTTCGGCCAACGTTTCGCGGGTGTAGTCGATGCTCCCGGCGATCAACTGTGCGCTGTCTCTCGATTCCAATGCGATCGCGTGACCCGTGTCCGATACCCTACGCTGCTGGAACACGTCGGCCGGGTAGCAGATCGAGAAAGGGAAAGGTTCGCTTTGCCAGACCGCCCATTCGGCAGCTTTGGCTAAGGCCGGGAGCTGACCTGCAGTCAGCGCCAGAAAGAGCGGCGACATCGCTTGAAACAGGTTCTTCACTCATCGATCTCCAGTATCCGGACATAGCGCTCGAGCAGTCGCGCCCGGTCGGGCACGCCCGCAATCGGTGAGATCACTGAAGTGCGCAACAAGGGCATGTGGGGCAAGTCTGGTTACATCGGCGCGCGTGTCGTCTCGCTCAACCTCAACGGTCGCAATGTGCGCCTGTCCGGCACGTTCGATGACAAGGGCGTCACCGGCACGGGCGGCGTCGTGGCACCCATCGCGCTCGTTCCGATCGCAGGCTTTCTCACCACCGGCACCAGCGCGTTCATCGCCAGTGGATCGTCCGTAAAGGGCTTCCTGGATGAGGATCTCGCGTTTCAGGCCGTCCAGCCTCAGGTGATTTCGGTGCCCACAGCGGTTCCGGCCGTGGCGCCTGCCCCTGCGGTGCTGACGACGGCCTCGGTCACTAAGTAAGGCCGCAGGTTTCGCTTCCCTCGCAGTTTACGGCTGCGGGGGACAGTTGCTGCTTCTGTCTCGATCGAGGCCGCCCGGCCAAGCCTTCTCACTGGAACGTGCGTCAAGCCTAACTTGACACGTGAAGTTGCTTCAACCATATCGTGAAGCGTGGAGATCGAGAGCATCACCGATAAGGCGCTGCGCCGTTTCGTGGAAACGGGTTCGACCAAAGGCCTTATCGGAGACGCCAATCGGCTCCGCAAGATGATTGCCTTCATCGACGCGGCCGGATCTCTGGATGAGCTTGCGATACCGCCGAACTATGGCCTGCACAGGCTGACGGGGGATCGCGACGGAACCTGGTCGATGGCCGTGACGAAGAACTGGCGCCTGAACCTTCCAGATCACGGGAGGGGGCGCTGACCGATATGGATTTGGAGGACTATCATGGCGATTAAGCTGCATCCGTCGATCCACGTCCATGCCGGGGAGTGGCTCAAGTCCGAGATCGTGCAGCCTTACGGCCTGACGGTTAAGGCTCTGGCCGAACATTTCGGCGTCTCGCGTCAAGCATTGAGCACGTTGTTCAACGGGCATTCCGCTCTGACGGCAGAGATGGCTATCCGTTTCGAGAAGGCGTTTGGGGTGAAGGCCGATACCCTGATGCGCATGCAGACTGCTTTCGATCTGGCGCAAGCTCGTGCGCACGAGGGTGACATCGCAGTCGGCAAGCTGGAACTGACTCGCGCGGCTTGAGAGGCCGATACAGCCTGCGTTCCGGCATCTAAGGTATATGAAGCGCTGGCCTAATGCTGAGCCCACATGCAAGGTCGTTCGCATCCGTCCCGGTTTCGGCAGCGCTCACGCATGAATCCAGTAGACAGAAGCATGAAAGCGCCGAATAGCCGGGCAGGAGGGAGAGTAAGCGACGGCGTCTACCTCGGCGCCGAACGTTTTATTTCCCTGTCTTTATGCGCCGAAGTGAAGTAGATGCCTGCCATCAAGAGAAGGCGTAGTCCGTGTCTTCCCAGGTACAGCGTTTAACGCGCCCGCCCTTGGGGTGAAGCAGACCTCAACGGGCACCAATCACATCAGCGCAACTTGATCTATGTTGTGCACACCCTCGCGTTTCGGTGCGATCTTCTGTCGTCCTCCCGAGGGACTAGGCATCGTCGATCTCCAGAAGCACGACGATGACGTGGGCGCGATGCTCGATTCCATCGCGCCCATAATCCCTCGGATGTGACGGGGATCGGGGGTGAGCATGCCGCGTTACACCATATTGTCCGTACACCCGGCACGCGATCCTTTGGAGATCGACACGAATGACGTGATTGTCGCGTTGAGCGCTGTTCAGGCCGGCTGGGTCGGCGTCGTCGATATTCTTGAGGACGGTTGCTACATGTTCTCGTGCGATATGACACTGGATCCCGATTGGAAAATCTTCCGGCGGCGTTGGGTGTGAGGTCAGATCAGCCACCTGATTTGCAACTTCATCGGCCTCACCAGCATCTCGGGGACAACCCTTGACGCCGATAAACGATGCCTTCTTGTGGGGCCGAAAAGCGGCACGCGATGGCCTGTCATCGGCCTGCAATCCTTACCGGGGCACTGCCGCACGCGCAGAGTGGGCACGAGGTCATGCTACGGAACGCCATCACGAATGGTGGCTGCGTATGCAGGGGTGGCCCGGCCCACACCGAAGGCCCACTGGGCAGGATGACCCGATTTACGATGAACCGTTTTTTTCTAGCGATGGATCGAAAATGGGGATGATGCGTTTCTCATGTGAAACCTATCGAGGTAACCATGAACGCATTCAGCAACATCCATGCCTTTCCGGACACTGCTGGGTATAGCCGCTCGCTCTGTGCGGAGATTGAAGCTCTCCATTCCTTGGTGCATGCGGCTTGCCCGCCATCAGCTGTGGTCAGCATCTGCTTTGATGGGCACTTCAACCTGTTCGTGGATGTTCGATCCCTCGAAGAAGCTGCCACGGTAGAGGCAATCCTGCCTGATCTGGCTGGCGGCGCCTTCCGTGACCTTCGCAGATCCGGAACCCCGCACCAGCCTTTTCGCCACCGGGTGACTGCGACCATCGTAGGCTAACTACTCGCCGCCAAGGATTCTCGGAACTTGTTCGACGATTCCCCAGTTCCTTCGGCAAAATATAAAAGCATGCGATCCTGGGCCCGGCCGCGCTTCCACCATCGATTGCCGGTTGGGCCAACCTCTTCCAGACATCCTTGTAAATAATACGGGGCTGGCATTGCCTAGCCTGTGCAACAACCCACCGTTTTACGGGCGCGACACGGTCTGCATCAGACGTCGCGACTGGCTATCTGCCTCTCCATAAAGGCCAGAATGCTGGCAACCGTGATCCGGGTCGAACGGCCGATCTTGAACACTTCAAGTTCGCGAGCCGCAATCAGCTCATACCCCTTTGTACGGCCGATGCTGAGCATGGCGAAGGCTTCCTTAGGTGGCAGTGCGATTGGTTGCATGAATGCCTTGGATCAATGGGAAGAACGACCGCTCCACAGCCGACGAGAATCGGCTGCAAGCAGAGGTAGCAGTTGAGCTATCGGGGAGCTATTATGGGAACAGGCGCATAATCGCCAAATTTTCCCTTATTTATCAATATTTCTTGGCGGACAGGGTGGGATTCGAACCCACGGTGAGCTTGCACCCACGGCGGTTTTCAAGACCGCTGCCTTAAACCACTCGGCCACCTGTCCGCTCAATTGCTGCGCATAGCCCAAAGTGGCGCGGGCGCAAGGGGTTGATGCTCGGTGAAGGGCATCGGGCTTGCGGCGACTGTCCACGACGAGAGGCGGCAGGCCATTTGCAACCGGTTCGCTTTGTGCGAAGTTTCCTCGCGATGACCCCTGTAATAACCCTTGCGGCATTCATGCGATCGCTGCGTCTTCCCGTCTTCGCCGTCGTGCTTGCGCTTCCCGCCGCGCAGGCCTGCGCGCAACCGGAGTCCTTTCCCGATTACTTGCGCACGGTCGCCTCGCATGCCCGATCCCAAAGTGTGAGCGAAGCCGCCATCACCAGCGTGCTGACCGGCCTCACGCCCAACGAGAGGGTCATCGCGCTCGATACCTCGCAGCCCGGCAGCCGCGGGGCGCCGCCGCCACTGGCGCCTTATATCGCGCAGCACGTGGGCAGTTCGATCGTGGCGCGCGGCAAGTCGCGCTATACTTCACTTGCCTCGATCCTGCCGCAGATCGAGCGGCGATATGGCGTGCCCGCGCCGATTCTCTTCGCGATCTGGGGGCATGAGACCAATTTCGGCAGCTACACTGGCGACTTCGACCTCGCACGCTCGCTGGCGACGCTGGCCTGGGAAGGGCGCCGCCGCGAGCTGTTCGAGAGCGAGCTTATCGCCCTGATGAAGATGGTCGACCGGGGCGTGCCGCGGTCGCAGCTCAAGGGCAGCTGGGCAGGGGCCTTCGGGTATCCCCAGTTCCTGCCGAGCGTCTACTTGCGCCTTGCCGTCGATGGCGACGGGGACGGGCGGGCGGATATCTTCTCCAGTTCGGCCGACACGCTGGCCTCGATCGCGAACTATTTCCGCGACGCGGGTTGGCGCACCGGTGAGCCCTGGGGCGTGCGGGCCAGCCTGCCGTCCGGGTTCAACGTAAACGCCTATGCGACGAAGTTGTCGTCGCCGTCATGCGCCGCAGTTCATGCGCGCCATTCGCAGTGGAAGCCGGTTTCGCAATGGCGCGCCCTTGGCGTGGCGCCGCAGGGCGCGATCGGCGGCGATGTCCTCGCCTCGCTGTTCCAGCCCGACGGTCCGGGCACTCCGGCTTATCTGTTAACCGGTAATTATCGGGTGATCCTCCAGTACAACTGCTCGAACTACTACGCCATGTCCGTGGGGTTGCTTGCAGATGAGATTGCCCGTTAACCATGCCCTGCCGCTTGCGGCGCTGATCCTGCTCGGTTCGGGAGGGGCCTTGGCCGCTTCCCGCACTCCGCAGGTCGCTGCTCCTGCTACGGGGCCTGCCGCCGATTATCCGGTCGTCGTCGGCGAACCTTTCACCATCGGCAGCACCGTCTGGACGCCGACCGACCAGCTCAACTACGACGCGGTCGGCGGTGTCATCACCGGCGAAGGCACCGGCGTGACTGCCGCGCACAAGACTTTGCCATTGCCCAGCTATGCGGAGGTGACAGCGCTCGACACCGGCCGCACCATCCTCGTACGGATCGAGAGGCGCGGCCCGATGGTAAACGATGCACTCATCGAACTGTCGGCCGATGCTTCGGCGCAGATCGGTCTCGCTCCCGGCTCCAGGGCGCAAGTGCGGGTACGCCGCGTCAATCCGCCGGAGCAGGAGCGCGCGCTCCTTCGGGCCGGCGGCCGGGCGCCGGAGCGCATGGAAACGCCCGAAGGACTGCTCAAGGTCCTGCGCCGCAAACTGGCGGATCAGTCGCCGCTGGTCCCGCCGCCTTCCACGCCGCCGGCAATGCCTGCGGGAGAACCGCCTGCGATGGTCAAGGCTCCGGCCGCGAAGCCGGTGGCAGCACCGAAGGTGGCCAGGCCCGCATCCGTCGCCCCGACCGTACCGCCCGCCGCCCGCCCGTCGCAAACGGTGCCCCCTTCGCCGCCCAAGGCCCCCGCTCCGAAGCCCGCCGCTCCGGCGGCGAAGCCCAAACCGGAAGCGGCCAAGCCTGCCGAGAAGGGCTCGACTTACGTACAGGTAGCCGCGTTTTCCTCCGAATCCTCGGCTCGCAAGGTCGCCGCGCAACTCGGTGGCAGCGTGTCCCCGGCAGGCAAGTTCTGGCGCGTGCGGCTCGGTCCTTACGCGAACCGTGCAAAAGCCGCGCCGGCGCTGGAGAAGGCGAAAGGCGCGGGCTATAGGGATGCCCGAATCCTCGGCGCGGACTGAACCTGAAACGTCTCCCGCGCGCAGCCAGACGCCGACAGGCGCGCGGGAGAAGTCGGGTCTTGAAGTCGTTTTCCAATATCGTGAAGCTGGCCCTGGCCGTAACCATACCGGCGAGTGCCTCGGCCGCCTCCATCCCGGCCCCGCCGCCGCAGGTTGCGCCGATACCGGTAAGTCTGCTGGTCGATCTCGGCTCCGGCCAGGTGTTGGCGCAGAAACATCCCGATACGCCCTTCCTGCCCGCCTCGGTGACCAAGGTGATGACCGCCTACGTCGCCTTCGAGGAAATCGGCGCGGGCCGTCTCCGCATGGACCGCCAGTTCCAGGAGCGCCCCGAGACCGAGAAGGAATGGTTCGCCAAGGGCACCAACATGTACATCACGACCAAGGACAGGCCGACCACGCGCGACCTGCTCCATGGCATCATGACCGCTTCGGCGAACGATGCCGCCGTCGTGCTGGGCGAGGGCTATGCGGGCAGCGTGCAGGGCTGGGCGGCGAAGATGAACGACGCCGCGCGGCGACTCGGCATGACGCGCAGTCACTATAACACTCCCAACGGCTGGATGGACGAGGGCAACACCTACGTCACCGCCAGCGATCTCGTGCGCCTCGCCGACGCCATGATCACGCGCTATCCCGACCTCTACCGCGAGTTCTCGGGCCACAAGCACTGGATCTGGCGCGACGTCCACATGCGCAGCCACGACCCGACGGTGGGCGTCGTGCCCGGCGCGGACGGCATCAAGACTGGATATACCCGCGAGGCTGGCTACAACTTCCTCGGCACGGCCGAGCGTGGGGGGCGCCGCCTCGTCATGGTGCTGGCGGGATCGCCGCTGCCCAAGGTGCGCGACGATGCGGCAAAGGCGCTGCTCGAATGGGGCTTTGCCGCGTGGGACACCCGCCACCTCTTCGACCAGGGCCAGACGATCGCGCAGGCCAAGGTTCAAGGCGGCGACGCCCGCTCGCTGCCGCTCGTCGCCAACCGCGAGGTTCACGCCACCATCCCGCGCGGCACTCAGCCGGGCATCACGCTTGCCGTCCACTACAGCGGACCGATCAAGGCGCCGATCCGCAAGGGCGAGCAGGTCGGCGAACTGGAGATCCGCGTCGCCGGGCTCGCACCGGGCCGCGTGCCGCTCTACGCGGGGCGTGACGTGGGGACTGCCGGATGGCTGGACAGGCTGCTGAACGGGCTTATCAACCTGTTCACATGATGCAGGGTCGATTCATCGCGCTCGAGGGGGGGGAAGGGGCGGGCAAGTCCACGCAGGCCCGCCTGCTGGCCGAAGCCTTGCGTGGGCTTGGCCTGAAGGTGGTCACCACCCGCGAGCCGGGCGGCACTCCGGGGGCAGAGGCGATCCGTGCCCTGCTCCTCGATGGCGTCGAGGGGGACGGCGGCGAAAGCTGGAACCCGCGCGCCGAGGCGCTTTTGTTCGCCGCCGCACGATCCGACCATGTCCACCGCCTGATCCGCCCGGCGCTTGCGCGCGGGGCATGGGTGATCTGCGACCGCTATCTCGATTCGAGCCGCGCTTATCAGGGCGGCGGCGGTGGTCTGTCCGACGCCGACATCGCCTCCCTCCACGCCATCGGCAGCGAGGGGCTACTGCCCGACCTGACGCTGCTGGTGGAAGTCACGCCTGCGGTGGCCGTGCACAGGCTTGCCCTGCGCGACACCGATGGCAGCGACCGCATCGGCGGGCGGGACGCCGCCTATCACGCCCGCGTGGCCAGCGCGTTCTCGGTCTTCGCCGAGGCGGAGCCCGCCCGCTTCGCCCGGATCGACGGCGACGGCGATGCGCAGGCCACCCATGCCCTCGTAATGACGGCGCTGGCACCGCTACTGTCATGACCATGGACAAGCCCTTCATCGGTCAGGACGCCGCGTGGCAGGAATGGCTGGCCGCCATCGCATCCGAGCGCATGCACCATGCTTGGCTACTGAGCGGCGGCAAGGGCCTGGGCAAGCGCGCTTTCGCGCGCGCTGCGGCCGCCGAACTGGTCCGTCAGCCGGGCCACCCGATGCCTGACGTGGAAACGCATCCCGACATCCATATCCTCGACCACCTTCCCGCCAATGACGACGAGGTGAAGAAGAAGGCCGAGGGCAAGCCTTACCAGACCAAGCGCAACATCACCGTCGATCAGGTGCGCGGCATGATCCGCCGCCTCGCGATCAAGCCCACGCTTGGCGATCGCCGCGCCATCGTGATCGACCCGGCCGACGACATGGAGAAGGGCGCCGTCAACGCGCTTCTCAAAGCGTTGGAAGAGCCGCCCGCCGGTACGTATTTCCTTCTCGTCACGCATCAGCCCGGCCGCCTGCTGCCCACCATCCGTTCGCGCTGCCGCGTCCTCCGCTTCGCCGCACTCGGGCCGGAACAACTCGACTCTGTCATCCGCCGCGATGCGCCCCAGGCCGATGCCGCCGCGCGCGCGGCCGCGATCGCTGCCGCGCAAGGGTCGCCCGGCGTGGCGCTCGATATCGTCGAGCACGATCTCGGCGGCATTCACGCGCTGATGATGCGCATCCTGCAGCGCGGCGACCCTGACTTCGCCTTACGCGGTGCACTGGCCGAAGAGATGGGCGGCAGACCGGCACGCGACCGTCAGTTGGCAGCGCTTGAGCTTGCCCGCGCCGTCCTCGTCCAGCAGCTTCGCGATGCCCCGCGTCGACGCCAGCTCGGAATTATCGAAGCCTATGGCGCCTTGACGACGCTGGCGACGCAGGCTCCGACCTACAATTTCGATGCCGGGCTCCTCATAATGGAAATTGGCGGGTTGCTGGCCTCGGCCGCGATGCCTAGAGAAGCGGCACGTTAGCGCGTTCGCAGGACTCCTGAGTGAAGTTCAGAACGCACTTGAAGATCGATCTGTAAACTCCAGTCAGGAAAGCGCGACGCCGCATGGGCGAGCCCTATTACATCACCACCGCCATCAGCTACCCCAACGGGCGGCCCCACATCGGCCATGCTTACGAGGCCATCGCCGCCGATGTGATCGCCCGTTTCAAGAAGGCGGAAGGCTTCGACGTCCGGTTCCAGACCGGCACGGACGAACACGGCCTGAAGATGGCCCAGAAGGCGCGCGACCTCGACACCACGCCGGCGGCGCTCGCGGATGAAATGTCGTCCTACTTCAAGGAGATGTGCGACGCTCTGAACATCGGTTACGATGTCTTCATCCGCACCACCGAACCGCGCCATCACGCCGCGACGCAGGAACTGTGGCGCCGCATGGAAGCGAATGGCGACCTTTATCTCGACCGCTACGAAGGCTGGTATTCGGTACGCGACGAGGCGTATTACGACGAAAGCGAACTGCAGGCGGGTGAGGATGGCGGCAAGCTGTCTCCGCAAGGTACGCCGGTGGAATGGACCGTCGAGGAATCGTGGTTCTTCCGCTTGTCCAAATATCAGGACAAGCTGCTGGAACTCTATGCCGCAGGCGAGTTCATCCGCCCGGAAAACCGCCGCAACGAAATCCAGCGCTTCGTCGAAGGCGGGCTTCGCGACTTGTCGGTCTCTCGCACCAGCTTCGACTGGGGCATCAAGGTTCCGGGCAGCGACAACCATGTGATGTACGTCTGGGTCGATGCCCTGACGAACTACATCACCGGCCTCGGCTTCCCCGAGGAAGAGGGCGATTTCGCGAAGTTCTGGCCCGCCGATGTCCACCTCATCGGCAAGGACATCGTCCGCTTCCACACCGTCTACTGGCCTGCCTTCCTGATGAGCGCCGGCCTGGAATTGCCCAGGCAGGTCTTCGGCCACGGCTTCCTGCTTAATCGCGGCCAGAAGGAATCGAAGTCACTCGGCAACGTCACCGACCCGATCGGTCTGGCCGAGACGTACGGCGTCGATACCCTGCGCTACTTCTTCCTGCGCGAAGTCGCCTTCGGGCAGGACGGTTCGTGGTCGCACGAAGCCATCGTGACGCGTGCCAACGCCGAACTCGCCAACAGCTTCGGCAATCTAGCCCAGCGCAGCCTGTCCATGATTTTCAAGAACATGGATGGTGAACTGAAAGCTGGACTTGAAGAAAGCGAAGCCGACACCGCGCTGTTCGCAGCCGTGGCTGAGGCCGTCTCCGGACTGCGCTCGGCGTTCGACGCGCTAGATTTCAGCACCGGCCTTGAAGCCTGGATGCGCGGCGTCTTCGCCTGCAACCAGTACGTAGATGAACAGGCCCCATGGGCGCTGCGCAAGAGCGACCCCGCTCGCATGGAAGCCGTATTGATGACGCTTTTCCGCGTCGTACGCGATCTCGCCATCGCCGTTCGTCCTGTCGTGCCGACCGCGATCGACGCCTTGCTCGACCAGATGGGACAGACGATCGACGCGCGTGACTACGCCGCGCTTGCCGATACCGGCTGGTTCGACGCACTCGCCGGTTCGGGCTTCAAGGTCGACAAGCCGCAAGGCGTATTCCCGCGACTGGAACTGCCCGAGGAAGCCGCAGCCTGATGCTGATCGATTCCCACTGCCATCTCGAATACGAAGGTCTGGTCGAGGATCAGCAGGCCGTGCTCGCACGCGCCCGCGATGCCGGGATCAAGGGCTTTCTCAACATCTCGACCCGGCAGCGAGAATGGGACCGCGTGGTCGCCACCGCCGCACGCGAACCCGACGTCTGGGCCTCGGTCGGCATCCACCCGCACGAAGCGGACCAGCATGCCGATCTGGGCGAGGGCGCCCTGCTCGAAGCCGCAGCCCATCCGCGCGTGATCGGCATCGGCGAGACCGGTCTGGATTATTATTACGACAAGTCCGACCGCGAGGTTCAACAGGCGCTTTTCCGCACGCACATCGCCGTTTCCCGCGAGACCGGCCTACCCATCATTATCCACACCCGGGATGCAGAAGACGACACCGCGCGCATTCTCACCGAGGAGATGGGGAAGGGCGCCTTCCCGGCGCTGATCCACTGCTTCACCGCCAGCGCCGACTTCGGCCGCAAGGTTCTCGAACTCGGGCTGACGATCAGCATTTCAGGCATCGTGACATTCAAGAATGCGAAGGACTTGCAGGAGGTCGTGAAGACCATTCCTGAAGATCGCCTGCTGATCGAAACCGACTCGCCGTTCCTGGCTCCGATCCCGCATCGCGGCCGCAAGTGCGAACCAGCCTTTACCGCCGATACGGCCGCTTTCGTCGCGAACCTGCGGGGAACGACCGTGACGCAACTCGGCGAGGCCACGACACGCAACTTCTTCGCGCTGTTCTCCAAGGCGCAGTACGCGTGAAGGTCACGGTCCTCGGCAGCGGCACATCGACCGGAGTGCCCCGGCTCGGCGGCGAGAACGGCGGCGCCGACTGGGGACTGTGCGATCCGGATGAGCCGCGCAACCGTCGCACACGGGTGTCGATCCTGCTCGAAAGCGACGCCGGTGCCCGTATCCTCGTCGACACTTCGACCGACTTGCGCGCACAACTGCTTGCCAACGACATCCATCGCATCGATGCGGTGTTCTGGACGCACGACCACGCCGACCATTGCCATGGTATCGATGACCTGCGCCCGCTGCGCTACGGCCGCGCCGGACCGATCCCGGGTTATGCGGACTCCGAAACCGTGCGGCGGTTGCGGCAGCGGTTCGGCTACGTCTTTGCCGGACAGCACGGCTACCCAACGCTGATTTCTCTGGAGAATCTCGATACCCTGCGGCTGTGCGAAGGCTTTCGCATAGGCCATACGCAGATGCCTCATGGCGGGATGGATTCGACCGGATTCCTGTTCGATGCCGCTGGAAAATCAGTCGGTTATGCCACGGACTTCAACCAGATTACGCGTGGCATGATCGATCTGTTCTATGGCTGCGACCTGCTGATCGTCGATTGCCTGCGCCGTGAACCGCACCCCACGCATGCCCATCTGGCGATGTCGCTGGAACTGGCTGAAGTCTGCCGGGTGGGAACGGCCGTGCTGACGCATCTCGACAAGAGCATGGACTATGCCACACTGAGCGCTTCGGTGCCTGCGAACGTGCAGGTCGCTTATGATGGACTGGTGCTTACGCCGTGAACACGACAGCCATGATCGTCTCGATGATCTCCATCGTCGGTTGCCTGGTCCTGGCGCTGCGCAATCCTCAAATCCGTGGACTTGGCGGCGGACAGGCACTGCGTCTTGCGGCTATCTGGGCCGCGATCATCATCGCGCTCGTGGTCGTCATCCAGTGGTCCGGCTTGAGGATCGGCTGATGACCAGCCTCCGATCAGCCATCCGTTATTTTACATAATCATCATTATCAACTCAGGCATGACCCAGATCCGACACCAACAGATCGACCGCCTCCTGACCATCATGGCCCGCCTGCGCGATCCGCAGGACGGTTGTGAATGGGACAAGGAGCAGACTTTCGCAACGATCGCTCCTTACACGATCGAGGAAGCCTACGAAGTCGCCGAAGCCATCGCGCATGACGATTTGCCGTCCTTGCGCGAGGAACTCGGCGACCTGTTGCTGCAGGTCGTCTTCCATGCCCGTATGGCGGAAGAACTTGGGCATTTCGCGTTCGGCGATGTCGCTGCCGCCATTTCCGACAAGCTCGAGGCGCGGCATCCTCATATCTTCGGCGATGACGCGACCGGAGATGCCCAAACCGATCGCTGGGAAAAACTGAAGGCCAAGGAACGTGCCGCCAAGGGCGCGACCAGTGCCATCGACGGAGTGGCGATGTCGCTCCCGGCATTGATGCGGGCGGAGAAACTGCAGAAGCGCGCGGCTCGCGTCGGTTTCGACTGGCCCGATCCGAGCGGAGCGGCCGACAAGGTCCGCGAGGAAATGCAGGAACTGGCCGAAGCATCCGCTGCCGAGCGACTGGAACAAGCAGGCGACCTGCTTTTCGCGGCAGTCAATCTGGTAAGGCTGAACGGCATAGCGCCTGAAGACGCTCTGCGGGCAGCGAACGTAAAGTTCGAGCGCCGGTTCCGCGCCATGGAAGCGCTGTCAGCCGAGGACAATCGCGACTTCGCAACGCTTTCTCTGGAGGAACAGGAAGCGTACTGGCAGGCCGTCAAGCGCAGCGAATAAGCTGCACACGACGGCCGCACAATACCCCCCATGACAGCGCTCAGAGCGCCTTGAAGCGCCCGAACTCCCGCTCTGAAAGGCGCACCTCCAGCCTCATCTGCGGCCCCTGCTCGCCTTCTCCGGCATCCTCTTCGGACACGACTTCGCCGCGCGCGTGGAGAAATGCGAAGCGCTGGCCGTCAGCGACCGGCAGCACGAAGCTGTAGATCCTGGAATCTCGCGTCAGGTTGCGACTGGCGATGTCGAGCAGCGCGTCGCAGCCCTCTCCGGTCAGCGCCGAGACGGGAACAATGACCTCCCCTTCCCGGTGCATGGACACCTCGCGGAGTTCATGCGCCTGGTCGGGGTCCAGCAGATCCCACTTGTTCCAGACCTCGATGATCGGCACCTGCGGCTCGGGCTCGTCATCCGGCTCGTCGTCCGACCAGTCGAGCGCGGGAGCCTGGCGCGCCTTGCGATCGTCGAGCGGGGGCTGGATCACGCCGAGATCAGCCAGGACATCGAGGACTTGACGCTTCTGCGCCTCGGTGTCCGGGTTGGCGATGTCGCGAACGTGAAGAATCACGTCGGCGGCGGTCACTTCCTCAAGCGTCGCACGGAAGGCGGCAATCAGTTCGGTGGGCAAGTCCGAGATGAAACCCACCGTGTCCGACAGAATCGCCTTTTCGAGACCCGGCATGCGGATTGCCCGCATCGTCGGGTCGAGCGTCGCGAACAGCAGGTTTTCCGCCATGACGCTGGCACCGGTGAGCCGATTGAACAGCGTCGATTTGCCGGCGTTGGTATAGCCGACGAGCGCGACCACCGGCCACGGCGCCTTCTCGCGGCGGTCGCGATGGAGGCCGCGGGTGCGGCGTACCTGCTCGAGTTCGCGGCGGATCTTGGCCATACGATCGCGGATCATGCGGCGGTCGGCCTCGATCTGCGTCTCGCCGGGACCGCCGAGGAAGCCGAAGCCGCCGCGCTGGCGCTCGAGGTGAGTCCAACTGCGGACAAGGCGCCCCGCCTGGTAATCGAGGTGCGCCAGTTCCACCTGCAGGCGGCCTTCCGCCGTCGCTGCCCGCTCGCCGAAGATTTCGAGGATGAGCCCGGTGCGATCGATGACCTTGCGCTTGAGCTTCTCTTCCAGGTTGCGCTGCTGGATCGCCGACAGCGAACCGTCGACGATGATGAGTTCGGCCTCGTTCAGAGTGCAGGCCGTGGAGATATTCTGGATCTGGCCTTCGCCGAACAGCGTGCCCGGGCGCGCCTCGCGAATGACGATCGCCACCGCCTCGACCACTTCGAGGCCGATCGCGAGCGCAAGCCCCCTCGCCTCCTCAAGACGAGCTTCGGGGTCGAGATCGTTCCTCTCACCCCTTGGCCCACGCATTTGCGGATATACGACGAGGGCACGCGCACCGCGCGTGACCTCCCCCTTCAGTTCATCGTTCAATTTTGTTCAGCTTCTCTCAGTCGTCGGCTTCTTCATGCGCCTGAAGGTCGACCGGAGTCACGGGCTGAATCGTCGAAACCGCATGCTTGTACGCCAACTGCACATAGCCTTCGCGCTCAAGCAGCATGCAGAACAGGTCGTAAGCGGCGACGCGGCCCTGAAGCATGACGCCGTTGATCAGGAACATCGTCACCTGCACGCCGGCATTGCGGATGCTGGAAAGGAAGACGTCCTGCAGTACTCGCTGCTTCTTCGCGTTCTCCGGACCATTGCCGAACTGGCGGGCGTCCACCGGGGTCGAAGGCATGATCGTCGAGATCGCGTGCTTGTAGACGAGCTGCGACTGACCGTCACGGCGCAACAGGATCGAGAAATTGTCGAACCAGGTAACGATGCCCTGCAGCTTCACGCCCTTGACGAGGAACATGGTAACCGGGGTCTTGTTCTTGCGCAGCAGGTTCAGGAACTGGTCTTGCAGGTTCTGTCCGCCCTTGCCCGTGGATGCCGGGGGGGCAACAGGCGCGGCAGCGGCAACTGCGGCGGCCGGTGCGGCTTCTTCAACCTCGGGCTCCGTCGTCGCTTTAGGGCGCGCGGAAAGGGTACGACCAGCCATGTGTATGCTCCTTTTTTTTGGCGGCCGCCCATGCGGTCCGCGATCTGGTCCCGCTGTTAGCGCGGGCCGTTCTCGAATCGGAAACTACCCATTTGCTGCAATGCAGTAAACGGGGTTTTTGTAGCAGAAATGTTACACCGAAATTCAGATCGTTTCGTCGAGGTCGGTTTCGTCCTCGCGCCGCTCCGACATGCCGAGCAACTTGAGCTTGCGATGCAGTGCCGAGCGTTCCATCCCGATGAAAGCGGCGGTCTTCGAGATATTACCGGAAAACCGCCGGATCTGGACGCGCAGGTACTCACGCTCGAAGCTCTCGCGGGCCTCGCGCAGCGGGGCGCTCATCATCACGGTGACGCCGGTATCGGCCCCTCCCCGGCTGTTGAAGATTTCCGGCGGGAGCATGTCCGCCTCGATCTTCGCGAGTTTCTCGCGCGGGGCCATGATGACGGTGCGCTCCACGACATTGCGCAGCTGACGGACGTTGCCGGGCCATTCGTAGGCCTGGAGCGCGGTCATCGCCTCGCCGCTCACCTGCGGCGGGGTGACACCCTGCTCGTTGGCATAGCGGGCGAAGAAGTGGTCGATCAGCGCCGGAATGTCGTCGCGGCGCTCGCGCAGTGCCGGGATCGCGATCGGCACGACATTGAGGCGGTAGAACAGGTCCTCGCGGAAGCGGCGCTCGGCGATTTCCTTTTCCAAGTCGCGCGAGGTGGAGGAAACCACGCGGACATCGACGCGGATCTGGCGGGTGCCGCCGACACGCACGAAAGCCTGATCCGTAAGCACGCGCAGGATTCGCGCCTGGGTCGAGAGCGGCATGTCCGCCACTTCATCGAAGTAGAGGGTGCCGCCGTCGGCGCTTTCGAGCAGGCCGGAACGGATCAGGGTACCGTCGGCCTCCTCGCCGAACAGCTCCTGCTCGAAGCGTTCAGGCGTGATCCGGGCAGAATTGACGCTGACGAAGGCATTGCCGGCGCGCGGGCTCCAGGCATGCAGGAGCCTCGCCGCCACTTCCTTGCCCGACCCGGCAGGCCCGGTGATGAGCAGGCGGCTGCCGGTGTTGGCGACGCGCTTGAGCGTCGCGCGGACCTGGTTGATGATGCCGCTGGAGCCGGTGAACTCCTCGCCCATGGACACGCCCTGGCGCAGCTGCGCGTTCTCGCGGCGCAGGCGCTCCGTCTCGGTCGCCCGGCCCACAAGGTGCAGCAGCTTTTCCGCCTCGAATGGCTTCTCGATGAAGTCCACGGCGCCGCGGCTGATGGCGGCGACGGCGGTGTCGATGTTGCCGTGGCCGGAGAAGATGATGACCGGCAGTTCCGGCTCGCGCGCCTTGATCGCGTCGAGGATTTCCAGCCCGTCCATCGGGCTGCCGTGCAGCCATACGTCGAGCAGCACCAGCGACGGACGGCGGGCATCGACCGCCGCAAGAGCAGCATCGCTGTCGCCCGCGGTGCGGCATTCGTAGCCTTCGTCGCTCAGCACGCCGGCGACCAGTTCGCGGATGTCGCGTTCGTCGTCGACGATCAGGATATCAAGTGCCATGGGCCATCTTCTTCGTGCTGGAAAAACGGGTCATTGCGCGGCCTCCGGCTTGCGTGCGGGTGCCGAACTGGTTGCTTCCTGGGCCGGCGGGTCATGCGCGAAACGCATGGTCACCGTGGTGCCCCCCCCCTGCGCGGCGGTGAAGGTCATTTCGCCGCCGTGCTCTTCGATGATCTTATTGACGATCGCGAGCCCGAGGCCCGTGCCCTTCTCACGCGTCGTCACGTAAGGCTCGATCAGGCGCTCCTTGTCCTGCGAGAGCCCGATGCCGTTGTCGGTAACGCGCACGACGACCGAATCGTCCTGATCGGCCACCTCGACGCTGATCGCACCGCGATAGTCTTCGCCCGCATCTTTAGACTTTACTTCAATGGCTTCTACGGCATTCTTGAGAACGTTAGTCATCGCCTGTCCGAACTGATGGCGATCGCAGTCGATGACGCGGATGTCGCGCCCGGCCGAGAAGCGGAAGTCGATGTCGGGCCTCGCCACCTCCTGCAGGAACAGCGCCTGCCGCGTCAGCGCTACCGGGTCCTCGGTGCGGAACACCGGCTTGGGCAGGCGGGCGAAGGAGGAGAACTCGTCCACCATCTTGCGCAGTTCCCCGACCTGCCGGATGATCGTGCGGGTCAGGTCCTCGAACAGTTCCGGGTTATCGGTGATCTGCTTGCGATAGCGGCGGCTGAGGCGCTCGGTTGCCAGCTGGATCGGAGTGAGCGGATTCTTGATCTCGTGCGCGATGCGCCGCGCCACGTCCGACCATGCCGCCGTGCGCTGGTCGAGGAGCTGGCGGGTGATATCCTCGAAGGTGATGACGTGGCCGGTGGCGTCGCGGCTGGTTTTGACCGCCAGTGTCAGGAGGTCGCCGCCGCGATTGTACTGGACGATGCCGCTGGTCGTCCCCTGCTCCACCAACGCCGCGATCGAGGGTGCCAGTTCCGCAATGGGCATGCCTTCCGGCACATCCTGCGCCCTGTTGGTCAGGAGCATCTGCGCGGTCGAGTTCATCAGCAGGATACGTCCGCCCTCATCGAGCGAGATGATGCCCGAGGTGACCGATTCCAGCACCGCCTCGATGAAGACGCTGCGCTCGTGGAGCTGGCTGTTGGCGCCGAGCAACGCCTGAGTCTGCTTGTCGATCTGCGCGGTCATGCGGTTGAACGCACGGTTCAGCAGGCCGATTTCGTCTGCGCCGGTCCGTCCCTCGATCCGCAGCGCGTAGTTGCCCGCACCCACTCGGCGCGCGGCATCCACGAGTTGGTAGAGCGGCTCCACTTGCCGGTCGGCGAAACGCAGCGCGAACCATACCGACAGGCCAACGAGAGCGAGCGAGGCCACGAAAAGGGCCACGTTGAAACGCAGCTGCAGCACGCGCGCCTGGCTGGTGAGCGCCTCGTAGGCCAGCACGATGTTCTCGGCCCGCTCGCCCTGGCTGAGCGAAAGCAGGTCCGAACTGCGCACGACAAGAAGATAGACACCCGACGACCGCTCGATGGGCGCGGCCGCGACGATGCGGTTGTCCTTCGCGCTGACGACGTAGGGCTCGCCCTTGTCGAGCCGTTCGAGGCCATCCTTGCTGATGCGATTGTTTTCGGCAACGCCGTCCGGATCGACGATGATCGGCGTGCGCTGTTCCCCGCTTGCGTCGATCTGGATGATCGCCGCGCCGCTCAAGTTGCGGCGAATGACGTGGAACGAGAGGAACGCCTGGAACTCCCGGCTCGCGACGGGGCTGCGGCTCAGTTCCGCGCGCGAGTCGGTGGCCATCGCCACGGATTCGTAGCCGACGTCGCGAAGCGTCTGGTCGTAGTAGCCGCGCGCCAGCTTGTTGGCATTCTCCAGCAGTCCGCGCGAACTGTCGGAGAACCAGAATTCCACGCCCGACTGGAACAGCCAGGACGCGAAGACCACGACCAGCAAAGTCGGGATCGCGGCGATCAGCGAGAAGATGAACACCAGGCGCACGTGCATCTGGCCGGTGCCGCCGGTCGCGTGCTCGGCTGCACGACGCAGGGCCATCCGCCTGCCGAGCAGGACGAGGATCGCCATCGCGGGCACCAGCGTGCCCACCAGCAGGCTGGCGGTCAGGTTCGAGGGAAGCAGTTCGCGGCGGTCTCCGCCACTGTTGATGGCGAGCCAAGTGGTGACCGTCATCGTCAGGAAGGCGACCACCGACAGCACTTCCATGACCGCGAAGAAGTTCGCCCGGCGCGCAGCGACCTGCATTCGCCGCCACCATCGGGGCCAGGCACGCTTCTGGACGGAAACTTCACTCATCGTTGCGCTGTTACAACAGGACTGTGACCCCGCTGCAAGAGTAAATCCACGAAGGCCCTTCTAGGGACGACGAGCGAATTCCTCGGGATCGAGCGCCAATTCGCCCAGGCGCTTGCGCAAGGTGTTGCGATTAATCCCCAGCGCTTGCGCCGCACGCAACTGATTGCCTGCAGTCTCGCGCAGGACCTCGGCGAACAGCGGCCGCTCGAAAGCGGCCATCGCGCTGTTGTAGATCGAGCCGCTTGGCGGACGATTGACCGCGAGCCATTCCGACACCGCAGTCGCGATATCGACCGCCCTCGGCGCGCCGCCATCCTCGGCGGGCGGGGGCGCCTCCTGTGTCAGCAGCGGCAGGACCGCCTCGGCGTCGATCACGTCCTCGCGCGCCAGCAGGGCAAGGCGATAGATGAAGTTCTTGAGTTCGCGCACGTTGCCGCGCCAGGGCTGGCGGCTGAGCAGGTCGGCGGCTTCCTTCGTCAACTGGCGACGCGGTAGCCCCTCGTTGGCGGCGTGCTGCAGGAAATGGCGCGCCAAGACGTCGATGTCGTCGCGCCGGTCGCGCAGCGGCGGCATGTGGATCGGCACCACGTTGAGCCGGTAATACAAGTCCTCACGGAAGCGCCCGGCGGCGATTTCGGGCTCGAGGTCCTTGTTGGTCGCGGCGACGATGCGGGTGTCGAGGCGGATTTCCTCGCGCCCGCCGACCCGCCGTACGGTGCCCGACTGAAGCGCGCGCAGCAGGCGGGTCTGCGCCTGCATCGGCATGTCGCCGATTTCGTCGAGGAACAACGTGCCGCCCGCTGCCTGCTCGAACTTGCCGACGTGACGCGCGACGGCGCCGGTGAAAGCGCCCTTCTCATGCCCGAACAGTTCGCTCTCGATCAGTTCGGCGGGGATCGCGGCGGTGTTGACGGCGATGAACGGGCCTTCGCGGCGATTGCCGAGCTGATGGATCGCCTCGGCCACAAGTTCCTTGCCGGTGCCGGATTCGCCCAGGATCAGCACCGTCAGGTCGTTACGCAGGACACGGGTGATCATGCGGAACACCGATTGCATCGCGGCGCTGCGGCCGACCAGAGGCAGACCGTCCGCGACCGGCTCCTCGCCGTCCGCGGCAAGACCCTGCGCCGTGCCGGCTGCCTGGCGCACGGTGCGCGCCAGTTCGTCGATGTCGAACGGCTTGGGGAAATACTCGAAGGCGCCGGTATCGGTGGCGCGCACGGCGGTATCGAGCGTGTTCTGGGCCGAGAGAATGACGATCGGCATGTGCGGATGCAGCGCGCGGACCCGCTCGATCGTCTCGATCCCGTCACCGTCCGGAAGCATCACGTCGGTGACGAGCGCCGCGAACCCGCGATCCGCCAGCATCCGGTCACGCTCGGCGATGGTGACGCAGTGCGAAACGCCGAACCCTTCCGCTTCGAGCGCGGCGGTGATGACGATGGCGATGGACATGTCGTCCTCGACCAGCAGCACGTTCTGCGTCATGCCGTCTTTCTCCGGGGGCGATTGCGCGTCTCGCGGGCGAGCGGCAGGTGAATGCGGAAGTGGGTCAGCCCATTCTCGTCGTCGCGGTCGTGGGTGATGCGACCGTTCATGTCGCGCACCAGCTTGCGGACCAGCGGCAGGCCGAGGCCCTGCCCCGACTTCTTGGTGGTGACGAACGGTTCGAAGATATGATCGCGCATGGCCGGATCGATGCCGGGGCCGTTGTCGCTGACGCGAACCTCGATCGGCAGGCGCAGCGGGGCACCGTCATCGCCGGTGTGAAGCTGCAGGCCGCTGGCGAAGCGGGTCCGGATGATCACGCGCGGCTCGGCGACGTGCTTGCAGGCATCGGCGGCGTTGGAGAGCAGGTTCATCATCACCTGCACCAGCCCGTCGGGACTGCCGAGCACCGATGGCAGCGAGGGATCGAACTCCTCGACGAGCCGGAACGCCGGCTTCTCCGCCTTGGCCGCGTTCAGCACGTCGATGGCGCGGCGGGCTGCCTCGTGGAGATTGCAGGGCTCCACCGGCGGCGTCGTGCGGCCGCTCAGCTTCTGCATCCGCTCGATAAGCCCCGCGACGCGGTCGACCTCGCCGGTAATGAGGTCCGTTAGCGCCTTGTCCCGTTCGTCGACCTTGCGCGCGAGAAGCTGCGCCGCGCCGCGAATGCCGGCGAGCGGGTTCTTGATCTCATGCGCCATGATCTCGGGACCGCGCAGGACCGCGTTGTCAGGGCCGCCGGAGTCGTCGCCAAGCGCCTCGGACGCGGAATTGTCGTGGAGCGACACGACCTGCCAGCCGGGACTGTCCGCGACCGGGCCGACGTTGATGTCGATCCGCCGCGCGCCCTTGCCCTTGATCTGCACCACGATTTCGCGCGCGGAGACCGGCGCCTCGGAATCCGATAGCCGATCCAGCAGGCGGCGGTCGGAGATCGACATGATGTCGCGCAGCCGCGTCCCGACGAGGCGCCGGGCCGACTGCCCGAAGAACTGCTCCGCCGCCGGGTTGAGCCAGGCGATCGTCCGTCCGTTCTCCAGCAGCAGCACGGCATGCGGCAGGCTCGCCAGCAGCCGCTGCGCGTCAGGCAGATCGGTCCGGGTGTCCAGGCTCATGCGGCGCGGAGCTGACTGTCGTCGGTGCCGCGGTAGGGAGCATAGAACTCATCGATTTCACGAAGGACTTCAGCAGGATCGGCGATGAAGTTCAGTTTGTTCCTGAACTCGGCCGAGCCGCGCACGCCCTTGATGTACCAGCCAAGGTGCTTGCGAGCCATCCGGACGCCGGTGTCCGCGCCGTAGTGGTCGAGCATGTCCTCGTAATGGCGACGGATGATGTCGTACTGCCCGGCGATGTCGGGATCGGCCGAGACCGCCTCGCCGCGCCACCATTGCATGACTTGCGAGAGAAACCAGGGACGTCCGTAAGAACCGCGCCCGATCATCAGACCGTCCGCGCCAGACTGTTCCAGCGCCTGCGCGGCATCGTGCACGGTGCAGATGTCGCCGTTGACGATGACCGGGATCGACACCGCGTCCTTGACCTTGCGGACGAAGGCCCAGTCGGCCTCGCCCTTGTACATCTGGTTGCGGGTGCGGCCGTGGACGGTGATCATCTTCGCGCCCAGATCCTCGGCGATCCGCGCGAGTTCGGGGGCGTTGAGGCTGTCATGGCACCAGCCCATACGCATCTTGACGGTGACCGGAACCTTCACCGCCTTGACGGTCGCCTCGATCAGCTTGGTCGCCAGCGGCACCTGCCGCATCAGCGCCGAGCCCGCGTCACCGTTGACGACCTTGCGCACCGGGCAGCCCATGTTGATGTCGATGATGGCGGCGCCGCGGTCCTCGACCAGCTTGGCGGCCTCGCCCATCTGTTCGGGGTCGCAGCCGACCAGCTGCATCGAGACCGGGTCCTCGACCTTGTCCCACATCGCCTTCTGCAGCGACACGCGCGTCTCACGGATCGCAGCGGGGCTGGCGATCATCTCGGTGACGTTGAGGCCCGACCCGAAGGCGCGCACCATCCGGCGGAACGGCAGGTCCGAAACCCCCGTCATCGGCGCGAGCACGACCGGGCAGTCGATCGTCACCGGACCGACCTGGATTGGCTTGAGTGCCGGAGGATTGGGCAATTGAGTCATGATGCGTGCAGTGCTGCCTAAAAAACAGGCAGCGCATAGTGGATTGCCCTCAATGCGGCAAGCGATTACCGGCATCGGCAATGTCGCAAATCGTCTCAGAGCCGCAGAATTCGCCCCGTGATCGCACTGGCATTCGTACTGCCGCGCTCGTCGTGGCCGCAGGCAAGGGCCTGCGCGCCGGTCAGCCGGTGCCGAAACAGTTCGCGCGCTGGCGCGGCAAGCCGGTCGTGCGACACTCGGTCGAGGCGCTGGCGGCAGCGGGATGCGCGCCGATTCTAGTGGTCATTCCCGATGGCGCGCAAGCCGTCGCCCGTGAAGCACTGGCGGGAATTGCGGGCGTGCAGTTCACCACGGGCGGCGCGACGCGGCAGGAATCGGTGCGTCTCGGGCTGGAAGTTCTTGCAGGCGCCGAGCCCGACCGCGTCCTGATCCACGACGCGGCCCGCCCGCTGCTGCCCGCCGAAGTGATCGAACGCCTGCTGATCGCTCTCGACGCATACAAAGGCGCGATACCGGTCCTGCCCGTGGCCGACAGCCTGACTCATGCGGCGGGCGATCTCATGGGCGCCCCTGCCCGGCGCGAGGACTTGCGCCGGGTCCAGACGCCCCAGGCCTTCCACTTCGCCGAAGTGCTCGCCGCACACCGGGACTGGGACGGCCCCACCAATGCCGGAGATGATGCGCAAGTCGCGCAGGCATGGGGCATGGACGTGGCACTCGTCGAAGGGGACGAAACCTTGCACAAACTCACCTACGCCGCCGATTTCGGAGCTTCGAAGCCGCTGGTGCGCGTCGGCAGTGGTTACGACGTCCATCGCCTTGAGGAAGGCGAGGAACTGTGGCTCTGCGGCGTGCGGATCGCGCACACGCATGGGCTCTCTGGCCACAGCGACGCCGATGTGGCGATCCACGCGCTCGTTGATGCGATGCTCGGCGCGATCGGCGCAGGGGACATCGGCCAGCACTTTCCGCCCAGCGACCCTCAGTGGAAAGGCGCCGCTTCGGACCGCTTCCTCGCCCACGCGGGCAAACTGGTGGCCGATGAGGGCTACGCCCTCGCCAACGCCGACGTCACCATCATCTGCGAAGCGCCCAAGATCGGACCGCATCGCGAGGCCATGCGCGAACGGCTTGCGGACATACTCGGCGTTGACATCGCCGCGATCAGCGTGAAGGCAACGACGACCGAGAAGCTCGGCTTCACCGGGCGGCGCGAGGGGATCGCGGCGCAGGCGGTGGTCAGTCTGGGTCTGGTATAACTGTTGGGGCGCAAAGGAACTTCCTGCATGCGTGGACTGTCTTCAATCCTTGGCCCGCGAACCCTTGCCCTGGCGCTTGCCATGACGCCCTGCGCTGCGATGGCGGCCGAGCCGATGTGCATCAGCAAGGCCGAGGCGACCTCGCTGATCGCCTATTCCCTGCCGCAGGCGATCAACGGCACCGCGAAGCGCTGCGCCCCCTCCCTGCCGGCCGATGCGTTCCTGCGCACCAAGGGACCGGGCCTCGCCGCCCGCTACGCCGCGCAGAAGGACCGCTACTGGCCCAAGGCCAAGCCCGCGTTGTTGAAGGCCCTCAATACGCAGGGCGGCGGCGGGTCCGCGAACATGATGACCGGCCTTCCCGACGACACGCTGCGCCAGATGGCCGACGTTTTCGTGGAGGGCTTCGTCTCGCAGCGGATCGCGCCCAAGTCCTGCAAGCAGCTCGACCTCGCGATCGACCTGCTCTCGCCCCTCCCGCCCGAGAACACCGCCGGACTGATCGCGCTGAGCATGGATGTGGCCGGCAGCGCCGATCCCAAGCTCGGCAAAGTGACGCTTTGCAAGGACTGACGATGGCCGCGAATCCCTTCTTCCCGGAAGACCTCTATGCGCTCGCCCAAAGGGTGATCGAGGAGAACAAGGCACTCGGCCGCATGGTTTCGGTGGCCGAAAGCTGCACCGGCGGCCTCGTCTGCGCGGCGCTGACCGAGATCCCGGGCTCCTCGGCGGTGCTTGATCGCGGTTTCGTTACCTATTCGAACGAGGCCAAGATGGAGATGCTGGGGGTCCACTCCGACATCATCGATTCGTTCGGCGCGGTCTCTCCCGCGACGGCCTGGGCCATGGCTCAGGGCGCGATCGGCAAGAGCCGGGCGGACGTCGCGGTCGCGATCAGCGGCATCGCCGGGCCGGATGGCGGCAGCGAGATGAAGCCGGTCGGCACCGTGGTCTTCGCCTGCGCCCGGCGCGGCGAGGAAGAGGTCAACGCCGAGCAGAAGCTGCTGGACGGTACGACCCGGGCGGAAATCCGCCACCAGGCAGCGATCGTGGCGTTGGAACTGCTGCTGCCGTAAGTCACCCGTCGTCCCGGACTTGATCCGGGACCGCTGGCGGTCTTCAGGCTGAAACTCGCGTCAGGGCGCTTCAGCGAGAGCCGGGTCGTTCACGGCCAGCGGTCCCGAAACAAGTCCGGGATGCCGACGGTTCACCCCGCCTGCGCGACACCGTAGAGTTCCGCCGCACGGGTTTCGAAGGCGGCGACCATCTTGCGGAACGCTTTGTCGAAATACTGCCCCGCCAGTTTCTCGAACAGCGGGTTGCGGAAGGTGAACTTCACGTCGAACTCAAGGTCGCACGAAGTCTCGTCGACCGGATGGAAGGTCCAGACGTTGTCGAGATCGCGCATGGGGCCATCGACGTAGTGGACCTTGATGACGCGCGGGCGCTCCTTCTCGACGCGCGAGGTGAACTTTTCGCGCAGAGCCTTGAAGCCGACCAGCATGTCCGCGATCATCTCGCGGCCGTCGTCGGACTTCACCCGCGTCGCGACGACCCAGGGCAGGAATTCCTGATAGCGGCCGACGTCGGCGACGAGGTCGTACATCTGCTCCGCGCTGTAAGGCAGGCGCTTGGTCTCATGAATGCCGGGCATGAGTTCAGGCCCCGGAGGTCGCCGTCACGGGCTGCATCTTGGCCAGCTTGGCGTCGCGCGCGGCCTTCATCTGGGCGAAGTCATCGCCGGCATGATAGCTCGAACGCGTCAGCGGCGAGGACGCCACCTGCAGGAAGCCCTTGGCCCGCGCGATCGCACCGTAGGCGTTGAACGCCTGCGGGGTGACGAATTCCTTCACCTCGGCATGCTTGGGCGTCGGGCGCAGGTACTGACCCATAGTCAGGAAGTCGATGTCGGCGCAGCGCATGTCGTCCATCACCTGATGGATTTCCAGACGCTCCTCACCCAGCCCGAGCATCACGCCCGACTTGGTGAAGATCGACGGATCGTGGCGCTTCACCTCTTCCAGCAGCCGCAGCGAGGCGTAGTAGCGCGCGCCGGGGCGGATGGTCGGGTAGAGGCGGGGCACCGTCTCGAGGTTGTGGTTGTAGACGTCCGGGCGCGCCTGGACGATCGACTCGACCGCGCGCTGCATCTTGTTGCGGAAGTCGGGCGTCAGGATTTCGATCGTGGTCGCGGGCGAGGCCGCGCGGACCGCCTGGATCACCTTGACGAACTGGCTTGCACCGCCGTCCGGAAGATCGTCACGGTCTACAGAGGTGACGACGATGTGCTCGAGGCCGGTCTTCAGCACCATCTCGGCGACGTTGTCCGGCTCCGCCGCATCGACGCGGCCGGGCATGCCGGTCTTGACGTTGCAGAACGCGCAGGCGCGGGTGCAGGTGTCGCCGAGAATCATCACCGTCGCGTGCTTCTTCGTCCAGCACTCGCCGATGTTCGGGCAGGCCGCTTCCTCGCACACGGTGTTGAGCTTGAGGTCGCGCATCAGCTGGCGCGTCTCGCCGTAGCCCTTGCTGGTCGGCGCCTTGACGCGAATCCAGTCGGGCTTGCGCTGACGGGCGGGGGCTTCTTCCGGAACCGGTACGGAGGAGAGATCGTTCATGCCGTCCAGATAGTCATATGCACGCAACCTTGCCAGCCCGAATATCCGGCGTATGGCGAACCATCAGTTCGAAAAACAGCAACGGAGCCCACCCCCATGACTAATCAGAGCCCCGAATCCAACGACCGCGTGCTGAACCATCTGATCGAGGGTTATCGCCGTTTCCGCGGCACCGGCTGGAGCGCCAACCGCGCGCGCTGGGACGAACTGGGCCAGGGCCAGTCGCCCGAAGTCATGGTCATCGCCTGCTCCGACAGCCGCGTCGACCCCAGCCAGATCTTCGACGTCGATCCCGGCACGATCTTCGTGGTGCGCAACGTCGCCGCGCTGGTGCCGCCGTTCGAGACGACGCCCGGCCACCACGGCGTCTCGGCCGCGCTGGAATTCGCGGTGCAGGTGCTCAAGGTCAAGGAAGTGGTCGTGATGGGCCACGGCCTGTGCGGCGGCTGCAAGGCGGCGTTGACGCAGGACCTCAAGGACGCGGAGATCGGACACGGTGGTTTCGTGGCCGACTGGATCTCGATGCTGGACGAGGCCCGCGTGCCGGTCGCGCACGAGCATGGCACCACAGGGCGCACCGCCGAGCGCGCGATGGAGCAGGCGGCGGTCAAGGTCAGCCTCGACAACCTGATGACTTTCCCCTGCGTGCAGAGCAAGGTCGGCAAGGGTGAACTGACGCTGCGCGGCGCGTTCTTCGCGATTTCCGACGGAGTGCTGCATCTGCTGGACGAGACCAGCGGGGAATTCGCACCGGTGGAGTGAGGGGATAGCGGCCCACCCCGTCCGGCTAGGTTTTCCCCGCCCGCTTGCGGGAGGGGCAGCGAGACTTGCTGAGCCGAAGGCGAAGTTAGTCGCAGCGGGGGGTCTGGCGCCAGGCCGATCTGGATCGACACACGAAAAAGGGCGCCGGAAACCCGGCGCCCTTCCCGTTTCAGTCTGAACCGAAAGCTCAGTTCGCTGCAGGAGCCGCTGCCGGAGCAGGCGAAGCCTTGCTCTTGGCATAAGCCGACCACAGCTTGGCAACCGGCGCGCGAGTGCCGGTGACCTTGGCGAAGTTGGCTTCCGCATCGGCGTACTTGCCCTGCAGAGCCTGCGACATGCCGAGACGCAGCGCGACCTTGTTGGCATCGACGCCCGGCATCGACGCGGCCTTGGCATAGAACGTCTCGGCCTTGGCCGGCTGGTCGTAGCTCAGGAACACGTCCGCCGCGCCGACGACGCTGGCAGCCGTCGCACCCGGCTTGCTGGCATCACGCTCGGTGGCGGGCAGCGAAGCCTTGTCCGCCGCGACGCGGCCGTCGGTGTTGGCCTTGTCCGGCACGTCTCCGGCGGTCAGCTTGCCCTTGGCGATACCGTCGGCCATGACCTTGCTCGCTTCGCCCGGGAACGCGCGCGGATCGGCGTTCTCGAGGTATTCGAAGTAGTCGCGCTTGTCGTTCATCGAACCGGTGAGGAACATCAGGCGCATCAGGTCGAGGTTCTGGTCGCGCGGCAGCGAGGCCAACTGGCGGACCACCGAGATCGCGGTGTTCCAGGTGCCCGGGTAATACTGGCCGAGCATCGCCGCGTATTCGGTCGACGGAGCGAGCTGCTTGGCGGTGTAGGTCTGCTGGAGGACCGAGCGCAGCGCGGTTTCCGAAGGCGCCTGGCCCTTGGCCTGCGCGGCGGCAACATCGTCCTTGGCCATCTGCAGGGCGGCCTCGGGGTTGTTGTTGCGCTTGTAGGCATCGGCGAGGACCGCATCGAGCTGGCCCGACGAATCGACGAAGCCGCCGTCCTTGGCCGCCTTCAGGTACGTCGCCGCGCTGGCGTAGTCCTTGAGCTGGTAGGCGGTGATGCCGGCATCGTAGTTGGTCTTGCCGACTTCCTCGGCGGGCAGCTTGCCGCTGGAGAGCAACATCTTGTTGCCTTCCTGCTTGGTGGCGAGATCCTGCGAGATGATGCCGAAGTTGCGCATCATCGAGCCGAGTGCGTTCTTGTCGTCGGGCGTGGTTGCGGCCGGCACGGCGGCCTGGAACGCGGCCTTGCCGTCACCGCCGACGGCGGCGTCGAAGGCGGCCTTGGCCTTGGCCATCGCGTCGGGGGTCTGCTGGCCGCCGAGAGCAGCGATCGCGGCTTCCATGGCCTTCTGCAGCGGCTGGGCGACCTTCACGAACTCGGGGGAGAACTTGCCGCCTGCGGCTTCCTTCTCCTTCTTCGCGGCCATCGCGGGGGTGGCGACCGTCAGCGCCATACCGCTCGACAGGAGGGCGGCAAGAGCGACACGGGAAACAAGGAACTTGCGAGCCATCAAGGCTACTCCTCTCAAGGACAAACGAAATCCCGCCGAAACGGGATGAAAATAAGGCGGTCGCCGGTTTGGCCGGGAATTCGGCCCTTGGCAACCATGCGAGCGAATTAGCTTTTAGCCACTGAACGCGCATTGAATGCAATTCGTCGCAGCCGTTCAGGTTCCCCGCGCGCGTGCGTTCCTTATATGTGGAAAACGGCACGCATCGCCCCTCGCCGCCACCGGTTCCGGTGGCTTTCCCCTGGCGCATGTCCTAGTGCGGTCCATCATTCTTCTTCCGTAGCAAAAGCGATCCAACCCGCGTGAGCGACGACACCAACGATATCCAGCCCGTAGGCCCCGAGGGCGAATTCACCCGCATCGACATCGTCGACGAGATGAAGACGAGCTACCTCGACTACGCGATGAGCGTGATCGTCAGCCGCGCGCTGCCCGACGTGCGCGACGGCCTGAAGCCGGTGCACCGCCGCATCCTCTATGCCTCGCAGGAAGGCGGCTTCGTCGCCGGGCGTCCTTATCGCAAGTCGGCCAAGATCGTCGGCGACGTGATGGGCAACTACCACCCACACGGCGACAGCGCGATCTACGACGCCCTTGCGCGCATGACGCAGGACTGGTCGATGCGCGTGCCGCTGATCGACGGTCAGGGCAACTTCGGCTCGATGGACCCCGATCCGCCGGCCTCGATGCGCTATACCGAAGCGCGCCTTGCCCGCGTGGCCAACTCGCTGCTCGACGATCTCGACAAGGACACCGTCGACTTCGCGGACAACTACGACGGTTCGCGTCAGGAGCCGACGGTGCTTCCGGCGCGCTTCCCGAACATCCTCGTCAATGGCGCCGGCGGCATCGCGGTCGGCATGGCGACCAACATCCCGCCGCACAACCTGGGCGAAGTGATCGACGGCTGCTTCGCGATGATGGACAATCCGGGTATCACCTCGGAGGAACTGTTCCAGATCATCCCTGGCCCTGACTTCCCCACCGCCCCGCTGATCCTGGGCCAGCACGGCGCCCGGCTCGCCGCCACCACCGGGCGCGGCTCGATCATCCAGCGCTGCCGCAGCCACGTCGAGGAAGGGCGCGGCAGCCGCAAGGATTCGCGCTCGATCGTCCTCACCTCGATCCCCTACCAGGTCGGCAAGTCCAATCTGGTCGAGAAGATCGCCGAGGCCGCCAAGGACAAGCGGATCGAGGGCGTCTCCGACATCCGCGACGAATCCAACCGCGAAGGCGTGCGCGTGGTCATCGACCTCAAGCGCGATGCCTCGCCGGAAGTCGTGCTCAACCAGCTGTGGCGCAGCACCCCGGCACAGTCGAACTTCGCCGCGAACATGCTGGCGATCCGCGGCGGCCGCCCCGAGATCATGGCCCTGCGCGACATCCTGCAGGCGTTCATCCAGTTCCGCGAGCAGGTCATCACCCGCCGCACCAAGTTCGAACTGAACAAGGCGCGCGACCGGGCGCACATCTTGCTCGGCCTCGTCGTCGCCGTGTCCAACATGGACGAGGTGGTGAAGATCATCCGCGGCGCCTCCAATCCGGCCGACGCCCGCGCCAAGCTGCTCGCCAAGGAATGGCCGATCGGCGACATCGCGCAGTACATCCGCCTGGTCGAGGCGATCGAGCCCGAGGCCGAGGCCGCCGACGGCATCTACCGCCTGTCCGAAGTGCAAGTGAAGGCGATCCTCGATCTGCGCCTGCACCGCCTGACGGCGCTCGGCCGCGACGAGATCGGCGACGAACTCAAGCAGCTCGCGATCGCCATCGAGGAATTCCTCGCCATCCTCGCCGACCGCGTGAAGCTCTACGCCGTCATGCGCGAGGAACTGCAGGCCGTGCGCGACGCCTACGCCACCCCGCGCCTGTCCGAGATCACCGCCGCCTTCGACGGGATCGACGACGAGGACCTCATCGAGCGCGAGGACATGGTCGTCACGGTGACCATGGACGGCTATATCAAGCGCACCGCCCTCTCCGCCTTCCGCGCCCAGAACCGCGGCGGCAAGGGCCGCGCCGGCATGGCCACCAAGGACGAGGATGCGGTGACGACGATGTTCGTCACTTCCACCCACAACCCGGTGCTGTTCTTCTCGACGGCAGGCAAGGTCTACCGCCTCAAGGTCTACAAGCTGCCCGAAGGCGGCCCGACCACGCGCGGACGCCCGATCGTCAACCTGCTGCCGGCGCTCGACAAGGACGAGACGATCCAGACCGTGCTCGCCCTGCCCGAGGATGAGACGGAGTGGAGCGCGCTGTCGGTGGTGTTCGCCACCGCCAAGGGCAACGTGCGCCGCAACTCCATGGATTCCTTTGCGAACATCCCCAGCAACGGCAAGTTCGCGATGCGCTTCGACGAAGGCAGCGACGATCGCCTGATCGGCGTGGCATTGCTGGAAGCCAGCGACGACGTGCTGCTCGCCACCCGCCAGGGCAAAGCGATCCGCTTCCCCGGCGACGACGTGCGCGAATTCACGAGCCGCACGTCCACCGGCGTGCGCGGCATGACGCTGAAGGGTGACGACGAGGTCATCTCGCTCTCGATCCTCCACCGCGTCGGCACCGATGCCGAAGACCGTGAGCAGTATCTGCGCTTCGCCCCGTGGAAGGGCGACAAGGAGGGCGAATCCACCCTCTCCGCAGAGCGCATGGCCGAACTGGAAGAGCGCGAGCAGTTCATCCTGACGGTCTGTGCCAACGGCTACGGCAAGCTGTCCTCGGCTTACGAGTACCGCCGCACCGGTCGCGGCGGCCAGGGCATCACCAATATCGACAACATCGGCCGCAACGGTCCGGTAGTCGCCAGCTTCCCGGCGACCCTTGCCCAGCAGCTGATGTTGGTTACCGACCAGGCCAAGTTGATCCGTCTGCCGCTCCATTCGCTGCGCGTGATCGGTCGCGGCTCGGCGGGCGTGCGCCTGTTCACCGTCTCGGCGAACGAGCACGTCGTCAGCGCGGTCCGGCTGGACGAAGAACCGGAAGTCGAGACCCCGGTAGCCGACGAGGCCGCGCCGGAGGCTCCGGAAGCCGAAGCGTGAGGGATACGGTCGCATATAAAATCCTGACCGGCGAGCAGCTTGCACGGCTGCTCGCCGACGGGACCTTCGCCGGAGCGCCAGTCGATCTGGCCGACGGTTACATTCACATGTCCACCGCCGATCAGGCGCAGGGCACGCTGGACAAGCACTTCGCCGGACAGGACGATCTGCACATCGCCGCCGTGGACCTGACCGCGCTGGGCGACACGGTGAAGTGGGAAGTTTCGCGCGGCGGTGCGCTGTTCCCGCACATCTACGCCGACCTGCCGCTGTCGGCGGTGATCGTGCACGGCCCGGTCGAGCGCGGTCCGGACGGAACGCTTCAGCTTCCACACTGATCGTCATCCCAGTGAAAGCTGGGACCGCTGGCCTGTTGCTGTGCGCCAACGTTCAGACGCCCTGGCGATAGCTCGGCCGGTCACGGCCAACGGTCCCAGCCTTCGCTGGGATGACGGGTTTTCGAACGCCACCTTGACACTTATCGCCAAATAGGTTATATGACCCAGCATCCGGAGCAGTGCAGATCACATTGCTTCGGTGTATCGGGTCGGCGTCGTGGGCCGGGATGCGGTTTCAAGCCGTGATCACGCAAACCACGCGCCCAAACGAAGACCCGGACTGTCCCTGAGTTCCCGGAAAGCGTCATCCGCCCGCTCCTGAGATAGACGTCAGGACACCGGATGTCCCCGCCGGACAACCATCGGCCGATAACGACGCGAACCCTAACGACGGCCACATGGGACTTTCCGATGGAATACAGGTCGAGCCGGGCTGACCACCGCTACCCGGCCGCTCGCCAGAGCAGGTGGAACACAAACCCCCGCGTCCCGGTGAGGACGCTCCCGACGCCGACCCGATGTTCACTTCGGATGCGTTGATTTCCCCGGCGTAATGGCCCGCACTCGCCAGCGGGCAAAGTCGTATGTGCTGCACGCACAACGCAGCCCCCCCACCCCGTCATTCCCGCGAAGGCGGGAACCCATCTGCTGACAGCGCCTGTTGAACCGGCATCAGCTGGGTCCCCGCCTTCGCGGGGATGACGGGGGTGGGATATATACCCTTAGGTTGGTGAGCCCTGACGATAGCTGGGCCGTTCACGGCCAGCGGTCCCAGCCTTCGCTGGGATGACAGGTAAAAGTGAGATCGCCGCTCAGAAACCCTCACCGCGTATGCGCAGTTCCCCGGTCACGCCTGTCGCCAGCACTACATTACCGATGTAGAATAGCGGCCAGGCCACCATCGCCAGAATCGCGTTGCCGCCTGCCGCCGCGATTTCCAGCACCACGCCCGCCACGACCAGCGCCGCGCCAAGGCCGACGCGCGAGCGCGGGAAGGTGCTGATCCATGCCGATGCCGCCATGCCGCCCAGCGCAAGGCCGAGGAACAGCGGCACGCCCACGCCTGCCCGGTCCGCCGCGAAGAAGCACAGCAGCGGCGTGCCCAGCGTCAGCACCAGCGCCGCCACCTTGCGCCCGCCGTCCATCACCGCACGGCGGTGCATCAGGAACAGCGACAGGCCGATCAGGAAGGCGATCAGCATCGCGTTCAGCCCGATCACCGGCACGTCGTACCACAGCGCCGAGCCGACCGCCTCCAGTCCCAGCATCCCCGCCAGCGAGCGGGTGTCGTTCCCCCGATGCCGCAGCACCGCATAGACCGCCAGCAAGGCCAGCGGCGCGCCCTTGAGCACGATCAGGTAAAGCCCCGGCAAGGTGCTCCCGCGCAGCCAGACCCACGCGACGGCAAGCACGATGCTAGCCAGCAGCCAGGGACGGCGTTCGATCAGGGCGCGGTGCGGCATGCGGTCTCCTTCGATAACCGCCATGCCATGACAGATGCCGCAGGGCTTTTCCATCGCCGCGATAGGGTCTAGGCGCTGCCGCATGACCCATCAGATCCACATCATCGGCGGCGGCCTCGCTGGAAGCGAAGCGGCATGGCAACTCGGCCGCCGGGGCTTCAAGGTGCGCCTCTCGGAAATGCGCGGGACCGGGGAACGCAGCCCGGCCCATCAGGGCGACGGCCTCGCCGAACTGGTCTGCTCCAATTCGTTCCGCTCGGACGATCACGAGAAGAACGCCGTCGGCCTGCTCCACCACGAGATGCGCCAATGCGATTCGCTCATCATGAGCGCCGCCGCCAAGGCTGAAGTGCCCGCCGGATCGGCGCTGGCCGTGGACCGCGAGATCTTCTCCGCCGAAGTCGAGGCGCGCCTTGCCGCGCTGCCCAACGTCGAGATCGTGCGCGAACGCATCGACGCCCTGCCCGCCGATGCGCCAGTGATCGTCGCCACAGGCCCCCTCACCGCAGAGGCGCTGGCCGGCTCGATCGGCAAGGCGACCGGCGCCGACAGCCTCGCGTTCTTCGACGCCATCGCCCCCATCGTCTACCGCGACACCATCGACATGGACGTGTGCTGGATGGCCTCGCGCTGGGACAAGGGCGAGACCAAGGACTACATCAACTGCCCGATGACCAAGGAGCAGTACCTGGCATTCCACGCGGGGCTAGTCGCGGGCGAGAAGACCGCGTTCAAGGAGTGGGAGGCAAACACCCCCTACTTCGACGGCTGCATGCCCATCGAAGTCATGGCCGAGCGCGGCATCGACACCCTGCGCTTCGGCCCGATGAAGCCGGTCGGTCTCGACAACCCGCACTGGGCGACCCCGGAGCACCCGAACGGCCGCTGGGCCTATGCGGTGGTGCAGCTGCGGCAGGACAACAACCTCGGAACGATCTGGAACATGGTCGGCTTCCAGACCAAGCTGAAGCACGCCGAGCAAGTGCGCCTGTTCCGCACGATCCCGGGGCTGGAGAACGCCGAGTTCGCGCGTCTCGGCGGCCTGCACCGCAACACCTTCCTCAATTCGCCGGTGCTGCTGGACCGCACCCTGCGCCTGAAGACCGCGCCGAATGTGCGCTTTGCCGGGCAGATCACCGGCTGCGAAGGCTATGTAGAGAGCGCCGCGGTCGGCCTGATGGCGGGCCTGATGGCCTCGGCTGACCTCGCGGGCCGCGAATGGCAGGCCCCGCCGCGCACAACTGCGATGGGCGCCCTGCTCTCGCACATCACCGGCGATGCCGAGGCCGAGACCTATCAGCCGATGAACGTCAACTTCGGCCTGTTCCCGCCGCTGCACGACGTAAAGAAGAAGCAGCGCAAGGAGGCCTATACAGAGCGCGCCAAGGCCGAGATCGCGCCGTGGCTTGAGAGCATCGCGGTCTGACACTGGTGCGGCCCGCCCCTGCCCCCTCCCGCAAGCGGGAGGGGAATGAGAGGCCTGCGCTTACCCCCTCCCGTTTACGGGAGGGGCAGCGAGACTTGCGAGCGTAGCGAGTTAGTCGCAGCGGGGTGGGCACCACCCGACCGCAAAAATCAACACGAACACTTCGCCTTGGGCTTAGGCGGCGGCGCCGTCTTGCGGAATTCGGCAGGCGTGAGATAGCCGTCGCGGTCGCCGTCGGCGCCGTCGAACTTGTCGACCGTGGCCACGGCCCATTCCTCGAACGTCAGCAGATTGTTGCCGTCCTTGTCGAGCTTGCGGAAAATGTCCGAGCGCGTCGAAAGCATCTCGTTGCGGGAAATCCGTCCATCACGGTCGCGATCGTAGCGTCCGAAGCGGCGCTGCTCGCGGCTGAGTTCGGTCGCCTCGGGAAGTTCGGGGCCGACCATGTCGCCCACATCGGCGCTCGGCAGCGGGGCAGGCTCCGTCGCCATCGGCGCCGCTGGTGGGGCGGCGGCCTCGACTTCGGCGTGTCCCTGCCACCAGAACAGGCCGATGCCCAGGAGTACGAAAACGGCGAGGCCGCCAAGCAGAAAGCGATTCATTGCGCGGTATCCATGACCCCGCGATCCTAGAACCACCCGGCGCGCGAGCGGAAATTACAACGCTGCAATCAGAACCCCAGCAGCCCGAGCCGCATCGCCTTGAGCATGGCAGCAGGCGAAGTCGCGCCGGATTCTTCACCCTTGGCGAGACGCCGCGCGGCTAGGCCGTGAAGCACCATCAGCGGGCGCAAGGAACGGGACACCCGCGCACCGCTGCTCGCCTGTGCGAGTTCGCGCGCGGTCTCACGCTCGCTGGCATGGCCGAGCCGCATCGCCAGATCGTTGAGCGCCCAGGCGCGGCCCAGCTTCATCGCGGCCTCGCGCTCCTGGCTCCGGCCGAGAGCGTCGGCCAGCGCGGCGAACGCCTCGGCCCTGCCATGCGCCATGGTCTCAAGCGCTTCGGCGAAAAGCGGCGCGGGCCCGGTCATGGCTTCCCAGCCATCGACGAGCGCGGCGAGACCGCCGTGATGGCCGTTCCAGCTTTTCAGCAGCGCCAGCAGGGGCTCGCCATTGGGCCACTGCTCGGCCGACTGGCCGAGGGATTCGCGCCACCATGCCAGACGCAGCTGCGCCATCATCGGCTCGCGCGAATGCCGCAGCAGATGCGCAAGGCGCGCGTCGAGCGCCAACAATGCCAGCGTCTGCTCACGCGCGGACTTCGGCGCATAGACCAGCGCCAGGCGCGACACTGTGGGCAGCGACTGCACGAGGATGTCCTCGTTCGAGGCGGAAATCGTGGGAGTTGGGGAGTCGGTCACCCGGTTTCCCTAGTCGGTGCCGGAGCGAGGCGAAACCCCAAACGCGACACGGGCGACGGTGCCGAAGCACCGCCGCCCGCGCATCATCTCAAAGCCCGTGGGCGAAGAGATTACCTGTAGGTGACCTTCTTCACCGCCGCCACGATGCGGTCAGCGTCGATGATCGCCAGCTTTTCGAGGTTCGCGGCGTAAGGCAGCGGCACGTCCTCGTTGCACACGCGCACGACCGGCGCGTCGAGGTTGTCGAAGCCGTCTTCCATGCAGATCGCGATGATTTCCGAGGCGATCGAGCAGACCGGGAAGCCTTCCTCGGCCACGACCATGCGGTTGGTCTTGGCGAGGCTGGCGAGCACCGTTTCCTTGTCGAGCGGGCGCAGGGTGCGAAGATCGATGACTTCGGCGTCGATGCCCTCTTCGGCCAGACGCTCGGCTGCCTCGAGAGCGAGGCCGACGCCGATCGAGTAGGACACGATCGTCACGTCCTTGCCTTCGCGCATGATCCGCGCCTTGCCGATCGGCAGGACGTGGTCGTCCAGTTCGGGCAGTTCGAACGAACGACCGTAGACCAGCTCGTTCTCGAGGAACACGACCGGGTCTTCCGAACGGATGGCCGCCTTGAGCAGGCCCTTGGCGTCCGAAGCATCGTACGGCGCAATGACCACGAGGCCGGGGACGTTGGCGTACCACGGACCGTAGTTCTGCGAGTGCTGGGCGCCCACGCGCGAGGCCGCGCCGTTGGGACCACGGAACACGATCGGGCAGCGCATCTGGCCGCCGGACATGTAGTTGGTCTTGGCGGCCGAGTTGATGATGTGGTCGATCGCCTGCATGGCGAAGTTGAACGTCATGAACTCGATGACCGGACGCAGACCGCCCATCGCCGCGCCGGTGCCGATGCCGGCGAAGCCGTACTCGGTGATCGGCGTGTCGATGACGCGGGTGGGACCGAACTCTTCGAGCAGGCCCTGAGTCACCTTGTAGGCGCCCTGGTACTCGGCGACTTCCTCGCCCATCACGAAGACGCGGCTGTCGCGGCGCATTTCCTCGGCCATGGCGTCGCGCAGAGCGTCGCGTACGGTCGAGGTCTTCATGTTGGTGCCATGCGGCAGCTGCGGGTCGCGTGCGGTCTTGAGGTCGCTGGCGAGATTGGCGGTGCCGCCCTCGGCAGGCTTCTTCTCTTCCGACTTGGGAGCCTCTTCGACCTTTTCGGCAGCCTTGGGCGCTTCGACGGCGGAGGCATCCTCGCCTTCACCGGCCAGCATCGCGATCACGGTGCCGACCTTCACGCCCTCGGTGCCTTCGGCGACGAGGATCTTGCCGACGGTGCCTTCGTCGATGGATTCGAATTCCATCGTCGCCTTGTCGGTCTCGATTTCAGCAAGGATGGTGCCCGAGGAAACCTCGTCGCCTTCCTTGACCAGCCACTTGGCCAGCTTGCCCTCTTCCATCGTCGGGGAGAGAGCGGGCATCTTCAGTTCGATCGCCATCTCAGTAGCTCTCCACCAGGACGTCGGTATACAGTTCGGGGGCGCTGGGCTCCGGCGAGTTCTCGGCGAAGTCGGCGGACTGGGCGACCTGCGCGCGGATGCGCTTGTCGACTTCCTTGAGGCTTTCTTCGGTCACGCCCATGGCCAGCAGTTCGGTCTTGGCGTGGTCGATCGGGTCGCGCTTTTCGCGCACGCCCTGGACTTCCTCGCGACTGCGGTACTTCGCAGGGTCCGACATCGAGTGGCCGCGATAGCGGTACGTGTTCAGTTCCATGAGAACCGGACCATTGCCCGCGCGCACGTATTCCAGCGCGATCTCGGCCGACTTGCGGACTTCGAGAACGTCCATGCCGTCCACCGACATGCCGGGAATGCGGAACGCGGTGCCGCGGCGGTGGAAGTGCGTCTCGGCCGAGCCGCGCTTCACGGCGGTGCCCATGGCGTAGCCGTTGTTCTCGATCACGAAGATGATCGGCAGCTTCCAGAGAGCCGCCATGTTGAAGCTCTCGTAGACCTGGCCCTGGTTGGCCGCGCCATCGCCGAAGTAGGCCATCGCGACGCCGCCGTCTTCACGGTACTTGTGCGCGAACGCCAGACCCGCGCCAAGCGAGACCTGCGCGCCGACGATGCCGTGGCCGCCGTAGAAGCGATGCTCCACGGAGAACATGTGCATCGAGCCGCCCTTGCCCTTCGAGATACCGGCTTCGCGGCCGGTCAGCTCGGCCATGATGACCTTGGGATCGATGCCGTAGGCGAGCATGTGGCCATGGTCGCGGTAACCGGTGATCACCGAGTCCTTGTCGTTGTCGAGCGCGGACTGCAGGCCCACGGCGACAGCTTCCTGGCCGATGTAGAGGTGGCAGAAGCCGCCGATCAGGCCGAGGCCGTAAAGCTGGCCGGCCTTTTCCTCGAAGCGGCGGATGAGCAGCATCTGCTCATAGAAATGCAGGAGCTCTTCCTTGGAAGGCTTGTAGCGCTTGTCCGCGTCCAGGGCTTCCTGGAGGCTGTGGAGCGCGAAATCCTCTTCTACGGCAGCGGTTTCTACTGCCGGGGTCTTTGCTTTGGGCAACGGGTGCTCCCCATCGTTGGTGCGATCGTTTCAGTGAGGGCGGTATAGGAAGGACGCAGCCAAAGCGAAAGCGCGCAGGCTCGAAAACGGGCTCCGAACGTGGACTTTTTTGCAACGAGGTTTGCAAAAAACGGCATTGCGACATCTCTCCAACGAGAGGCAACGCGCGAGACCTCAGGGGAGTTGCATAACCATCTCGTCGGGACGCGCGACGTTCAGGTTGCTGCGGACCAGTTCGCCCGCGAGGTCGGGATCCATCTTCCTGGGATCGAGCAGTGCGACGCGGTTCTTGAGATGATCGCGATCGACCTTGAGATCGACCAGTTGCTTCTCGCGCTGATCGAGCAGGCGCTGGTTTTCACCCCAAGCAAGCAAGCCGCTGGGTCCGGCGACGCACCAGAGACCCATGAGCAACAGCAGCGCGAGGGCAAGGCCCTTCACGAGACGTTCTCTGGCTATGTTGGTGTCCTGTCGCACGGTCCGCATATGTCGCTTGAATCACATGTGATTCGGGGTTGCAAGCCCAAACTCTAAAGGATTCCTGCGGTTTGCGACAGGTGGAGGAGAAGTGCTGGAAACATGCGGGCAAAGTTTTCGTGTTGATAAGTTTCGCAAGGCGTCAAGTGTTAACTAGACGACATTAAAAGCGCCTAACGGACGCAGGGGTTTACCACCCCTGCACCCCGTATACCGTCGAGGTCACGCGCGACGCATCCTTACGCTCGACGGTGAAGTGGAAGACAAAATAGCTTCGGCGTCATCTTGGCTGACAAGGCTGCACAGACAACGACGACGGTATGGGGGTCTGGGGCGATGGCCCCAGATTCCTTGTGTTGATCTTGTTCCGCTTTCTCTCCGACCCTGCTAGGCGCTCGCCCCATGTTGAGCATTCGCGATATCACCGTGCGCCTCGGCGGCCGCACCATCATCGACGGCGCGTCGGCCACGCTGCCGCAAAACGGCAAGATCGGGCTGATCGGCCGTAACGGCGCCGGCAAGTCCACGCTGGTGAAGACCATCATTGGCGAACTCGATCCCGACGGCGGTTCGGTCGAGATGCCGCGCCGTGCGCGTCTCGGCTACATTGCGCAGGAGGCACCCAACGGCACCCGAACCCCATTCGAGGCAGTGGTAGAAGCCGACACCGAGCGCACCGCACTTCTGGCCGAGGCCGAGACGTGCACCGATCCCAACCGCCTCGGCGACGTGCACGAGCGGCTGATCGCGATCGACGCCTACACCGCCCCTGCCCGCGCGGCGCGCATCCTCGTCGGCCTCGGCTTCGACGAGGAGATGCAGGCGCGCCCTCTCGACAGTTTCTCGGGTGGCTGGAAGATGCGCGTCGCGCTCGCCTCGCTGCTGTTCTCCGAGCCCGACGTCATGCTGCTCGACGAACCGTCGAACCACCTCGACCTCGAAGCGACGCTGTGGCTGGAGAACTTCCTCAAGAGCTACCCCAAGACGCTGCTGGTCATCAGCCACGAGCGCGACCTGCTCAACACCGTGGTCGATCACATCCTGCACCTGCAACAGGGCAAGCTGACGCTCTATCCCGGCGACTACGACAGCTTCGAGCGCATCCGCGCCGAACGCGCCGCCCAGGCCGCCGCCGCCCGCGCCAACCAGGAAGCGCAGAAGAAGAAGCTGGCCGATTACGTCGCGCGCAATTCGGCGCGTGCCTCGACCGCGAAGCAGGCGCAGTCTCGCGCCAAGATGTTGGCGAAGATGCAGCCGATCGCGGCGATGGCGGAGGACGCCTCGCTCAGCTTCGACTTCCCCAGCCCCGACGAACTGCGCCCACCGCTCATCACGCTGGACCTCGCCGCCGTGGGCTACGTCGAGGACAAGCCGATCCTGCGCCGCCTCAACTTGCGCATCGATCCCGAGGACCGCATCGCGCTGCTGGGCCGCAACGGCAACGGCAAGACCACGCTGGCGCGCCTGCTTGCACGCCAGCTGGAGCCGATGGAAGGCGGGATCACCTTCTCGCCCAAGATCCGCATCGGCTACTTCACGCAGTATCAGGTGGAGGAACTGCCGGGCGATTCCACCCCGCTGGAACTGATGACCCGCGCGATGGAGGGCAAGCCGCCGCTCGCGGTGCGCGGGCAGCTCGGCCGCTTCGGCTTCTCGGGCAACCGCGCGACGGCGGTGACTGGCACGCTTTCGGGCGGTGAGCGCGCGCGTCTGGCGCTGGCGCTGGTGACGCGCGACGCGCCGCACATGCTGATCCTCGACGAGCCGACCAACCACCTCGACGTCGATGCGCGCGAGGCTCTGGTGCAGGCGCTCAACTCGTTCGAGGGCGCGGTGATCCTCGTCAGCCACGATCGCCACATGGTCGAACTGGCGGCCGACCGGCTGGTACTGGTCGAAGGCGGCACGGCGGAGAACTACGACGGGTCGATGGAGGACTACATCGACTTCGTGCTCGGCCGGAACCAGCCCAAGGTCGAGACGGTCTCAGCCAAGGGCGGCGATGCACCGGTCAAGAAGAGCGGCGCCATCGCGCGCGAGGAACTGAAGGCACTGCGCAAGAAGGTGACGGCGGCCGAGACGCGCATGAAGCGCGCACAAGCTCACGTCGACAGCCTGCTCGACGCGCTGGCCGATCCGGCCTCGGCGAAGGGCGATCTCAAGGGCCTGGCAGTCGGTGCGCTGGGCAAGCTTCACGGGACGGCGGCGGAAGCCCTCGAACTGGCCGAGACCGAATGGCTGGAGGTCCACGAAGAACTCGAAACCTTGATGGGCCGCGGGAAATGAGCGTCGCCTTCCGGCGCGACGGGGATGAGGAGCACTTGGAGCCCAAGTTCGAGGTGCCGATCCCGCCGGGTCCGAACCTTGTGACCGTACACGGGCGGCAACTGATCGTCGGCAAGATCGCGGAATTGGAAGCACAAGTCGCGGCACTGACCGAGGAGACCGCGCTCACTTCGGCCAAGCGGGATTTGCGCTACTGGCAGGCGCGGGTCGATACGGCGCAAGTGCAGCCGGTGCCGGAGGGCGGCATCGTCCGCTTCGGCAGCCGCGTGCGGTTCATGCTGGGGGGCAAGGCGCGCGAGATCGTCATCGTCGGCCATGACGAGGCAGATCCGGCGCACGACCGGCTCGCATTCGTCGCCCCGCTCGCCAAGGCACTGCTGGGCGCGGAAGTGGGCGATTTCGTGGACTTCAACGGCCGGGAAGAGGCGATCGAAGTTCTGGAAGTCAGCGCGGGATAATCTACTTCGTCATTGCGAGCGAAGCGAAGCAATCCAGAGCAGCACCACGACGCCCTGGGTTGCTTCGCTTCGCTCGCAATGACGAGGGGCTAGTTAGCGCACCCAGTCTTTCTCGGGAATACCAAGCAGGCGCAGCACGCTGGTCAGGTCACCGCGATCGATCCAGCCGTTCGAGGCCGCGCGTGCCTTGGGCTTGGCGTGATAGGCGATGCCGTAAGTCGCCGTCTCCAACATCGGAATATCATTCGCACCGTCGCCGGTCGCGAGACTGGTGACACCCTCGCCCCCCATGTTTCCGGCCGCTTCCAGTTCGGCCAGCAGCGTCGCCTTCTTCACCGACGAATCGACGATCCCGCCGACGAGGCCGCCGGTCAGCTTGCCGTCCGCAACTTCGAGGCGGTTGCCGACGACATGCTCGAAGCCCAGCATCTCCGCCACGGGATCGGCGAAGTGATGGAAGCCGCCGGTCACCAGTACGGTGCGGCAGCCCAGCTTCTTGAGCGTCTCGACCAGCACTTTCGCACCCGGCATCGGCCGGATTCGCGTGGCGAGGCATTCGTCGATGGCGCTGGTGGAGAGCCCCTTCAGCAGCCCGACACGCTCGCGCAGGGCCTGCTCGAAGTCGAGTTCGCCCTGCATGGCGCGCTCTGTGATGTCGGCGATGCGCTCCTTCAACCCTGCGAAATCGCCGAGTTCGTCGATGCATTCCTGCCCGATCATGGTCGAATCCATGTCGGAAATGAACACCTTGGGCACCACCGGTTCATCGGCGGCGACGAGGCCGTCAGTCGTGCCGAAATGCGCGTCGAGCGCGGCGCGCAGGACGTCGGCGTTATCATCAGGCGAGTCGATCTGCATCGTCTGCCCGCAGAAATCGAGCATCGTCGCATCCGCGATCCGCACGCCGCCTTCAGCCATTTGCGCTTTCGCGGCTTCGAGACTGGTCGAAAGATGATCCGGTTCTGCTATCAGCCGGGCAATGAGCACTGCGAATTCCCTTGATGCGCCATACGATATCTCAGCCGGAGACCGGCCGCCGCTGGCGCTCATCGCAGGGCCGACCGCCAGCGGCAAGAGCGATTGTGCGGTCGCCCTGGCGCAGGAACTCGAACGTCGGGGCCGCCGCGCGGTGGTGGTCAACGCGGACAGCTCGCAAGTCTACGCCGACCTGACGGTCCTGAGCGCGCGTCCGACCGAAGCGGACATGGGCGGCATCGAGCACCGCCTGTTCGGTGCCTGGGACGGCGCGCAAAGCTGCTCCGCAGCCGACTGGGCGCGCGCGGCAGCCGGGACCATCGCGCAAGTCCACGCCGAGGGCGCGGTGCCGATCCTCGTCGGCGGCACCGGCCTTTATATCCGCACCATGCTCGACGGGATCGCGCCGATCCCTGCGATCGATCCGGACATCCGCGAGGCGGTGCGTGCCCTGCCCGTCGCCGAGGCCTACGCTGCCCTCCTCGTCGAAGACCCCGAGCGTGCCGCCCGCCTCTCCCCGGCAGATACCACGCGCGTCGCACGCGCGCTGGAGGTCGTGCGCTCCACCGGTCACGGCCTCACGCACTGGCAGACACAGACCGAAGGCGGCATCGGCCACGCGGTCGCGCTTCACCCTGCGATCCTGCTGCCCGAGCGCCAGTGGCTTTATGCGCGCTGCGACCTGCGGTTCGAGCGCATGGTCGAGCGCGGCGCCCTGGCGGAAGTGGAGGCACTCCTCGCCCGCGATCTCGACCCCGCCCTCGCGGTGATGCGCGCCATCGGCGTCCCGGAGCTCACGGGCGTCATCAAGGGCGAATGGACGCTGCAAACCGCCATCGAACGCGGATCGCAGGCGACCCGCAACTACGCCAAGCGCCAATTTACGTGGCTGAGGCACCAGCCCCCTGCGGATTGGCATCGCCTGCAATGTGAAAATTACAACTCAAATGCCATAAATGATATTTTATTGCGCTTTCCGGGTTGACCTGACATATCCACATGCCTAGAGGCCGATCCTACCTCGCTGATGGAAGTTATGCGGGGAGGAGAGGAGACGACCCGGTACGCCCAAGCCGACGTGCCGGGTCGGATTCATTAGGGAGGCAGCCGGAATTGCCGGTGCTCCCGCCCGAACGAATTAATGAAGGAATGTATTGTGAGTGAAGAGCGCAGCGGCGCGAGCATCCTGGTCGAAAGCCTGGTCAAGCAGGGGGTCGAGTTCGTATTCGGCTATCCCGGCGGCGCCGTGCTACCGATCTACGACGCTCTCTTCGGTGACGAACGACTTCGCCACATCCTCGTCCGCCACGAGGCCGGTGCGGCGCACGCCGCCGAAGGTTATGCGCGTTCGACCGGCAAGCCCGGCGTCGTGCTGGTCACCTCCGGCCCCGGCGCGACCAACGCGATCACAGGCATTGCCGACGCGTTCCTGGATTCGATCCCGCTTGTGGTCATCACCGGCCAGGTTCCCACCGGGCTGATCGGATCGGATGCATTCCAGGAAGCCGACACCGTTGGCATCTCGCGCCACTGCACCAAGCACAACTATCTGGTGAAGGACCCGAACGACCTTGCCGCGGTGATCGACGAGGCGTTCCAGATCGCCACCACCGGCCGCCCCGGCCCAGTGCTGATCGACATCCCCAAGGATGTCCAGATCGCCATGGCAACGTGGAACGACGGCCCGATCCAGCGCAAGCAGCGCTACAACCCGCGCACCGAGGGCACCTCGGAAGAGATCGCCCGCGCGGTCGAGATGCTGGCCAATGCCAAGGCTCCGGTGTTCTACACCGGCGGCGGCGTCATCAACGCCGGTCCGCGCGCCACCGCGCTGCTGCGCGAGCTGCAGGCGAAGACCGGCGCGCCCGTCACCTCCACGCTGATGGGCCTCGGCGCGTTCCCGGCCGACCACGCCGACTGGCTGGGCATGCTGGGCATGCACGGAACGTTCGAGGCCAACATGGCGATGAACCAGGCTGACCTCATCCTGTGCGTCGGTGCCCGCTTCGACGACCGCGTGACCGGCCGCCTCGACGCCTTCGCGCCGAATTCCGAGAAGATTCACATCGACATCGACCGCGCATCAATCAACAAGGTCGTGCCGGTGGACCTGCCGATCATCGGCGACTGCGCCGTGGTGCTCGAACAGATCCTCACCGAGTGGGGCACCCGCAAGGCTCAGGACCTGACCGCGTGGAAGGCCCGCGTCGACGGCTGGCGGGAACGCAAGAGCCTCGCTTACCCCTCGAACGCGCAGGCGATCATGCCGCAGCTGGCGGTCGAGCGACTGTACGAGCTGACCAAGTCGAAGGACCCGGTTATCTCCACCGAAGTCGGCCAGCACCAGATGTGGGCGGCACAGTACTTCCCCTTCTTTAAGCCCAACAAGTGGCTGACTTCGGGCGGTCTGGGCACCATGGGCTACGGCCTGCCCGCAGCGATCGGCGCGCAGTGCGGCAACCCCGACAGCCTCGTCATCGACATCGCGGGCGACGCCTCGATCCAGATGAACATCCAGGAGCTGGGCACCGCCACGCAGTACCGCCTGCCGGTCAAGGTCTTCATCCTCAACAACGAGTGGATGGGCATGGTCCGCCAGTGGCAGGAACTGACGTACGAGAGCCGCTATTCGAACTCCTATTCGGACAGCCTGCCTGACTTCGTGAAGCTGGCCGAGGCTTACGGCTGGAAGGGCATCCGCATCGAGAACGAGAGCGAGCTTGATGCGGGCATCCAGGCGATGATCGACCATCCCGGTCCGGTGATCGTCGACTGTCTGGTCCACAAGGAAACCAACTGCTTCCCGATGATCCCCTCGGGCGCGGCGCACACCGACATGATCCTCTACGGCGACAGCGTTGCCGGCACGATGGACGACGAAGCCAAAGCGCTGGTCTGAGGACGAGAGAACCCATGATGCACATCCAGCATGAAGCCGAGGAACGGCACGTCCTGACCGTGACGGTCGACAACGAGGCGGGCATTCTCGCCAAGATCGCAGGCCTGTTCACCGCACGCGGCTACAATATCGACAGCCTCACCGTGGCCGACATCACCGACAACCATTCGGTGAGCCGGATCACGATCGTGACGCACGGCCCGCGCAGCCAGATCGACCAGATCCACGCGCAGCTCGAGCGTCTCGTTCCGGTCCACAAGGTCGTCGATCTCACCGAAGTCGGCCCGCATGTGGCGCGCGAACTGGCGCTGGTGAAGGTCGCGGGCGTCGGCGAGAAGCGTGTCGAGGCCCTGCGTATCGCCGACGTGTTCCGCGCTCGCCCGGTCGATACCACGACCGAAAGCTTCATCTTCGAGATGACCGGCGCCCCGGACAAGATCGACAGCTTCGTGGCGCTGATGCGCGACCTCGGCCTCGTCGAGGTCGGCCGCACCGGCATCGTCGCCATGGCCCGTGGGCCTGAAGAAGCCTGAACTTCAAAATTGCGTTGGCCCGTTCGGGCGGCGCTTGGACAATAACCGTCCCGGTTCGCCGGGATGACGGAAGGAAGAACGATGAAGGTCTATTACGACGCCGATTGCGACATCAACCTGATCGCCGAGAAGAACATCGCGATCCTGGGTTACGGCAGCCAGGGCCATGCCCATGCCCAGAACCTGCGTGATTCGGGCGTCAAGAACGTCGCCATCGCCCTGCGTGACGGTTCGGCAACCGCCAAGAAGGCCGAAGCCGCCGGCTTCAAGGTCATGTCGAACAAGGACGCCGCCGCATGGGCCGACGTCATCATGATCCTCGCTCCCGACGAGCATCAGGCCGCCATCTACGCCGCCGACATCCATGAGAACCTGAAGCCCGGCGCCGCGCTCGCCTTCGCGCACGGCCTCAACGTCCACTTCGGCCTGATCGAGCCGCGCACCGACATCGACGTGTTCCTGATCGCGCCCAAGGGCCCGGGCCACACCGTGCGCAGCGAATACCAGCGCGGCGGCGGCGTGCCCTGCCTCATCGCGATCCACCAGGACACCACCGGCAACGCGCAGGACATCGCCCTCGCCTATGCTTCGGGCGTCGGCGGCGGCCGTTCGGGCATCATCGAGACCAACTTCCGCGAGGAATGCGAAACCGACCTGTTCGGTGAGCAGGCCGTGCTCTGCGGCGGCGCAACCGCGCTGGTCCAGGCCGGCTTCGAGACGCTGGTGGAAGCCGGCTACGCTCCCGAGATGGCCTACTTCGAGTGCCTCCACGAACTGAAGCTGATCGTCGACCTGATGTATGAAGGCGGCATCGCCAACATGCGCTACTCGATCTCGAACACCGCCGAATACGGCGACATCAAGACCGGTCCGCGCATCATCACCGAAGAGACCAAGAAGGAAATGAAGCGCGTTCTGGAAGACATCCAGTCGGGCCGCTTCGTGAAGGACTTCGTGCTCGACAACCGCGCCGGCCAGCCCGAGCTGAAGGCTTCGCGCCTTGCCGCCAAGCGTCACCCGATCGAGGAAACCGGCGCCAAGCTGCGCGCCATGATGCCCTGGATCGGCGCCAACGCCCTGGTCGACAAGACCAAGAACTAAGGTTCATCCGAATCCTTGCGGCGGGCGGGTGGTCGAAAGGCCGCCCGCCCGTTTTGCTTTGGCTCATCGCTTCCGCCGCGTCGGCGCATGAAAATCCGGCGGCTTTCCCGCCACCCAGCGCACGAACCGCGCGATTTCCTCCACCTTCAGAAGCTCCGCGCTTTCCGGCTTCATCCGCGCCAGTTGCGCATTGCCCAGCGCTGCATGGATCGTCCGGTGACAGATCGGATGAAGCGGCACCGTCTCGCGCCCTCCCCGGCTCTTGGGCACCGGGTGATGCCATTCCACCTTGCACCCCAGCGGCCGTGCGCACAGCCAGCAGGTGCGATCGTCATCGTCCACTTCGCCCTCCGGTGCAGCGCATTAGTAAGTTATCAAAGTTTCAACCTTAACAGTGCCTGGAATTAGGCATGGATCGCCCCCTTCCAAGGGCGGCGCTTGAGGTTGACGGTTTCATGACGGCATTCGGTCGGCGCAACGGCATCGGTGGTATGGGTCAGGGCGCGCGCCCTGCTTTCGGCGTGGCGAAGCCGCTCAAGAGCGGAGGCGATGTCGTCGCCGCCATTCCGGGTTCGGCGCCCGTTCCCGGCGACCAGTTTCCCTCCATCTCGGGCGACTCGCTTGCCCCGTCGCGCGACGATGCCATGTCGCGGCTCGCCGATCGCGCCAACGCGGTCCATGCCGAGTCCGAGCAGAACGGCTTCGAAGCCTCGATCCACAAGATCAAAGAGCAGGTTCTGCCGCGCCTGCTGGAGCGCGTCGATCCCGAAGCCGCCGCGACGCTGACCAAGGATGAGCTGTCGGAGGAATTCCGTCCGATCATCATGGAGGTCCTCGCCGAGTTGAAGATCACCTTCAACCGCCGCGAACAGTTCGCGCTGGAAAAGGTGCTGATCGACGAACTGCTCGGCTTCGGGCCGCTGGAGGAACTGCTCAACGACCCGGATATCTCCGATATCATGGTCAACGGCCCGAACCAGACCTACATCGAAAAGAAGGGCAAGCTGCAGCTCGCACCGACCAAGTTCCGCGACGAGCAGCACTTGTTCCAGATCGCCCAGCGCATCGTCAACCAAGTCGGCCGCCGTGTCGACCAGACCACGCCGCTGGCCGACGCCCGCCTCAAGGACGGCAGCCGCGTCAACGTGATCGTCCCGCCGCTGTCGCTGCGCGGAACTGCCATCTCGATCCGTAAGTTCTCCGAGAAGCCGATCACCATCGACATGCTCCAGGGCTTCGGCTCGATGAGCGAGAAGATGGCGACCGCGCTCAAGATCGCCGGGGCCTGCCGCATGAACGTGGTGATCTCGGGCGGTACGGGTTCGGGCAAGACGACGATGCTCAACGCCCTGTCCAAGATGATCGACCCGGGCGAGCGCGTGCTGACGATCGAGGACGCGGCCGAACTTCGCCTGCAGCAGCCCCACTGGTTGCCGCTGGAAACCCGTCCGCCGAACCTCGAAGGCCAGGGCGCGATCACCATCGGCGACCTCGTCAAGAACGCCCTGCGTATGCGTCCTGACCGCATCATCCTCGGCGAAATCCGCGGCGCCGAGTGCTTCGACCTGCTCGCCGCCATGAACACAGGCCACGACGGTTCGATGTGCACGCTCCACGCCAACAGCCCGCGCGAATGCCTGGGCCGTATGGAGAACATGATCCTGATGGGCGACATCAAGATCCCCAAGGAAGCCATCAGCCGCCAGATCGCCGAGTCCGTCGACCTCATCGTGCAGGTGAAGCGCCTGCGCGACGGCTCGCGCCGCACCACCAACATCACCGAGGTGATCGGCATGGAAGGCGACGTCATCGTCACCCAGGAACTGTTCAAGTTCGAGTATCTGGACGAGACCGACGACGGCAAGATCATCGGCGAATTCCGCCCCTCGGGCCTGCGCCCCTACACGCTGGAGAAGGCCCGCCAGTTCGGCTTCGACCAGGCCTATCTCGAAGCCTGTCTGTAACGAAGTGCACCCCGGCGGATCACCCCGGGGTTTACACAAACGAGGCAGTGAAACATCCGTCACCTTAGGCGCCCGGTCGGTCCGGGTCCGCCGCCCGATCGATCTGCGCCAGCAGCGACAAAAGCGCGCGATTATCAGGCTTTAGTTCGGTCGCAATGTGACGACCGCGATATATCCGCACTTTCAGCAATCCGAAGCGCGCCCGCACCGCGCGCTCCTCGGGTGTGACCTTTCGTTTTTCCGGCGGCTTGCCTGTCACCTTGTCCCAGGCGGCGGCAAAGCTGCCCGCGCCGGGCTTGCGACGCAGACGATAGGCACTCTCGCGCGACAGTCCCACGCGGAGCGCCTCTGCCTCGACACCGCCGCCCTGCGCCAAGGCAGCGAGAAAGGCCGCCTGCCGCGCGGGCGTCCACCCGTCCTTGCGCGGACGCACGGGCACGGGTGCGAAGGCGGGGACACGGATATGGCGGGGGCGGTTGAGAGCGCGCGGCGGAGGCTGGTTCATCCACCACGTTAAACGTGATTGCGCGGATGTAGGAAAGCGGCCCGTAAGTGCGTAGCCTCAAGCGTGTCGTATTCCTTCGTCATCCCCGCGAAGGCGGGGACCCATCTGATGCCCTTTCAACAGGACGCCTCAGGAGATGGGTTCCCACCTTCGCGGGAATGACGAGGTCTGTTCAATCAAACGAGATCACGCAGAGTTACTGCTTCTCGAAAGCTGCGGTGATGGCGATCTGCGTCTCGTCACTGACCAGCGGCGCGTACTTGGTGACGCCGAACTCGGTGCGCTTGATCGTGCCCACGGCATTGAAGCCGAGCGTATAGACCTTCTTCATCGGATTGACGTTGGCCGCCTTGAAGCTCGCCTTGAGCGTCACCGGCTTGGTCACGCCGTGCAGGGTCAGATTGCCGGTGACGTCGGCGGTGCTGGCGCCGGTCTTCACCACTTTGGTCGAGACGAAGCGCATCGTCGGGTACTGGGCGGCGTCGAACCATTCGGCACCGACCAGTTCCTCATCGAGCGTCTTGTTGGTGGTGGAGACGGAAGCCACCGGAACCGAAACATCCAGCTTCGCCGAGGCCAGGTTCTTCGGATCAAGCGACAGCGTACCTGACGCGCCCGGCAGGGTGCCGAAGAACTCGCTAATGCCGAAGTGATCGACGGTGAAGCGCACCAGCGTGTGCGCACTGTCGAGCGCATAGTTGCCCGCCTGCACGGCAGCGGCATTGGTATCGGCCTGCTGCGCCACGATCGGGGCGGCAACGACGAGAGACGCAGCGGCCAGAGCCGATGCAAGATAGCGGTTCATTCGAATTCTCCGAAAGGAAAGGCGGGAAAGGTCAATGCTTGCGCGTTGATCCCATTGCCGATCCCTTACGGCCAGCCCGATAAAATCGATCCACTTGTTCAGGTTTGTCGAACAAGTCGGCCTAATATCAACCGCCCAGCCACTCCCGCGCCGACAGGCCCAGGAGCAGCACCGCCACCATCAGCGAGAAGAAGAAGATGGGCGTCCACGGCATGAAACCCACCCTCTCAATGTTCTTGCGGCGATGCCGCCGGTGATCGCCCAGCCAGGCAATCACCGCGACCAGCGCGGCGAGGCTGCCGCAAATGGTCATCCAATGCAGAGAATCGTCCATGCCCCGCCTTGCCCTCGCGCGCGGCGGAGTTAAAGCGCCCTTTCGTGACCGCACCTTCCACTACCATTCGCAAAGACCGCCCGATGCTGGCCATCGCCCTGCGCCTTGCCGCGATGGTAATGCTCTCGACGATGTTCATGCTGGTGAAGCTGGCGGGCGAAGCGGGCGTGTCGCTGCCCGAACTGGTGTTCTGGCGACAGGCGATGGCGGTGCCGATCATCCTCGGCTGGCTGGCGGCGACCGGCAATCTCGGCCTCCTGCGCACCCGCCGCATGAGCAGCCACGCCATGCGCGCGACGAGCGGCACCGCCGGTCTGTGCTGCAACATCGGCGCCGCTACGCTGCTGCCCTTGCCGGTCGGCACGACGCTCGGGTTCACGACGCCGCTGTTCGCTGTGATCATAACCGCGCTGGTCCTTCGCGAAAAGGTCGGCCCGTGGCGCTGGACGGCGGTGCTGCTGGGCTTCGTCGGCGTTCTGGTCATCGCACAGCCCGGCGGTGCGCCCGTCCCCGCGCTCGGACTGGCGGCGGGGCTTGGTGCGGGATTGATCGTCGCCGTGGTCAGCTTCCAGATCCGCGATCTCTCGCGCACCGAGGCACCGATCGCCTGCGTCTTCTGGTTCGCCTTCTACGGCTCGCTGTTCGCGGCGATCCTGCTGCCGCTCTATGGCACGGCGCACGGGACTTACGAATGGCTGCTGCTCGTTGCAATCGGGCTTGCGGGGACACTGGCGCAGTTCCTCATCACCTCGGCCCTGCGCCTGGGACAAGTCGCGACGGTGGTGGTGATGGACTACACCGCGCTGATCTGGGCTACACTCTACGGCTGGACGATCTGGGGACATGTGCCCTCGGCGGCGATGTGGCTGGGCGCGCCGATCATCGTCGCGGCTGGCCTGATCATCACCTCGCGCGAGCATTTCCTCGCACGGCGTGTCTCGCCCACCTCAGCCATCGACGAAAGCGTTACGGAAGAGGCTGCTCAGGGAACCTGACCTGCCTATGTGTGTTCACCCCGATGCGCGGCGTGGCAGCACCCGTCGCACCGGAAAAAGGAACACCAAAATGGTCAAGAAGCTCGTACTCGCCCTCGTCGCGGGCGGCATCGTTTTCTCCGCCGCCGCTTGCAACACCGTCAAGGGTGCAGGCCGCGACGTGGAGTCGGTCGGCAAGGCCGGCGAAGACGCCATCAAGTAACGTGCTCTGCAGGCAGGTTCCAAGCCACCGACCGGAGCCTGCCTGCATCCGTCTCACGAACGCTTTTCTTGACACGTTTCCTGCGCTAATCGCCGCAGACAACGAAGGAAAATGCGTTCGATGACCAGCAAGATTCTCGCCACCATCATCCTTGGCGGCGTACTTTTCACCGCCACCGCCTGCAACACCGTCAAGGGCCTGGGCCGCGACATCGAGTCGGTCGGTCAGGCGGGATCGAACGCCATAAACTGAGCGCCTCAGGCGTCGAAGACGTGGTTTGCCACCATGTCTCGCGCCCGCAGCCAGAGCACTAGCCGGAGCGCCACGATCATCCCGAGCGCGAAGCCCAGCGTCGCATCCATCATCAATAACGCGTTGCCGACCGGATGACCGGGGTGTGCCGCGTTCTGCATTCCGCCGCCCTGAAACCCGCTGGGCAGCAGGAACCGCCGCGCGAGGAAAACCGCGACGATCAGCAGGATCGCCAGCGGCGACTGGCGCATCATCACGCGCGCCTTCTCGCCCTCACCGTCGATATGCAGGTGCATCAGCCGCGCCCGCTGCGCGCCGATTGCGCCGCCGACGATCACGCCGGTCGCCAGGCATAGCCAGCCCAGCCCGCTCGGCGGCATGCCCGCAAGCGCCAGCGACACCGCCAGCACCACGATCACCGGCATGATCCACAACAGGGGAAGGCGCAGCGGCCTGGCCTTCTTCATCCGCATCATGCGCAGCGCCATGATGCCGACGAAAATCGCCAGCGGCAGATACGTGACGAGGCCGCGTCCACCCTCCCCCATCTGTGTCAGCTTCCTCCGATTTCACTCAGCGAGGGCGTGCCGGGAACACCGGGTTCACCCTGCCATACGAGCACAGGCTTGCGCGCGGCGAGCGTTTCGTCAAGCCGCCTGCGCGGCGCGAAGTGCGGTGCGGAGTGCAGGCTTTCGTCGCCCGCCTTTGCTCGCTCGGCGAGGCTGCGCAGCGAGGCGATGAAGCGATCGAGGCCCGCCTTGCTCTCGGTCTCGGTCGGCTCGACCAGCATCGCGCCCTTGACCACCAGCGGGAAGTAGACCGTCATCGGGTGGAAGCCCTCGTCGATCAGGCCCTTGGCGATGTCGAGCGTCGAGAAGCCCTCGGCCAGCCCGGCGTCGCTGAACAGCGCCTCGTGCATGCACGGGCCGCTGTCCGCGAAGGGCGCAGGCAGCAGATCCTCGCACGAACGCAGCACATAGTTGGCGTTGAGCACCGCGTCCTCGGCCACCGTGCGCAGACCGTCCGCGCCGTGGCTGAGGATGTAGGTCAGCGCGCGGGTGAACATGCCCATCTGGCCGTGGAAGGCGACCATGCGGCCGAACGCCTGCGCGTGGCCCTCGGCGGCGTTCTCCTCCTCGACGAGGTGGATCGAGCCATCTGCTCCGCGCGTCACGAAGGGCAGCGGCGCGAAGGGCGCCAGCGCTTCGGACAGCACCACCGGCCCGGCACCCGGACCACCGCCGCCATGCGGGGTGGAGAAGGTCTTGTGCAGGTTGATGTGCATGGCATCGACGCCGAGGTCACCCGGGCGCACCTTGCCGACGATGGCGTTGAAGTTCGCACCGTCGCAATAGACATAGCCGCCTGCCGCATGGACCGCATCGGCGATCTCGCGCATGTCGGGCTCGAACAGGCCGCAGGTGTTGGGGTTGGTGATCATCACGCCCGCGACGTTGGGGCCAAGCTTGGCCTTGAGCGCCGCCACGTCCACGCGGCCCGCCGGGGTCGCGGGGATCGATTCCACCTTGAACCCCGCGAAGGCGGCGGTGGCGGGGTTGGTGCCGTGGGCGCTCTCGGGCACCAGCACGACGTCACGCGCCTCGCCGCGCGCGTCCAAAGCGGCACGGATGCAGAGCAACCCGCACAGTTCGCCATGCGCGCCCGCCTTGGGGCTCATCGCCACCGAGGCCATGCCGGTCAGCGTGATGAGCCAGTCGGCCAGCTGCTCGATGACTTCGAGGGCGCCCTGCACCGTCGTCTGCGGCTGCATCGGGTGAACGTCGGCGAAGCCCGGCAGGCGGGCCATCTTCTCGTTCAGGCGCGGGTTGTGCTTCATCGTGCACGAACCGAGCGGGAACGGCCCAAGGTCGATCGCGTAGTTCTGGCGCGACAGGCGGGTGTAGTGGCGCACGGTCTCCGGCTCGGTCAGGCCCGGCAGCGCGGGCGCGGACTTGCGCAGGAACTTGCTCAGGCCCGCAACGGGAGCACGGCTCGGCTCGTCGATATCGACGCCGCACTTGTCGGCGCTGCCCAGCTCGAAGCTCAGAGCTTCTTCGAGCATCAGGCCGTAATCGCCTGACGAGGTTGCGAACTTTGCTTCGCCGGCTCCACCCATGGACGGGCGCCAGCCGGATGCGTTGGGGGCGTTCATGCGCTCGCTCCTGCAAGAACGGCTTCCAGCGCGGTGGCGAAAGCCTCGATGTCTTCGTCGGTGGTGGTTTCGGTCGCGGCGACCAGGAGCCCGTTGTGGAGGCCATCGGCCACCGGGAACAGGCGACCCAGCGACACGCCGCCGAGCACCTGACGGTCGGCCAGTTCGCGCACCACTTCGCGCGCATCGCGCGGCAGGATCACCGTCGCCTCATTGAAGTAGGCGGTGTTGAGGATCGTGACGCCCGGAACCTTGGCAAGACGCTCGAAGGTCTGCTGCGCGCGGGCGTGATTCACAGCGGCGAGACGGGCCAGGCCCTCACCGCCCAGCAGGGTCAGATGAATACTGAAGGCCAGCGCGCAAAGCCCTGAATTAGTACAGATATTGCTCGTCGCCTTCTCGCGGCGAATATGCTGCTCGCGGGTCGAGAGCGTCAGCACGAAGCCGCGCTTGCCCTCGGCGTCGACGGTCTGGCCGCAAAGGCGTCCCGGCATTTGGCGCACGAACTTCTCGCGGCATCCGAAAAGGCCGAGGTAGGGACCGCCGAACTGGAGGCCGACGCCCAGCGACTGCCCCTCACCCACGACGATGTCGGCACCCAGCGTACCCGGTGCTTCGATCAGGCCGAGCGCCACCGGCTCGGTGACGACGGCGATGACCAGTGCGCCCACGGCATGCGCGGCCTCGGAAATCGCCGCGAGATCGGGGATGCGCCCCATGACGTCGGGGTACTGGACGACGACGCACGAGGTCGTCGCGTCGATCGCCGCGATCACGGCGGCGTCATCGGGATCGGCAGTCAGTTCGGGAGCGAGGCTGACAATGTCGTCCTTGGTGAACTTCGCCATGGTGCGCACGACTTCGCCGTAATGCGGGTGCAGGCCGCCCGACAGGACGCTGCGACCCTTGCGGGTGATGCGCGCGGCCATCAGGATCGCTTCCCAGCACGCGGTCGAGCCGTCGTACATCGAGGCATTGGCGATGTCGGTGCCGAACAGGCGCGCCACCTGCGTCTGGAACTCGAACAGCACCTGCAGCGTGCCTTGCGCGATTTCCGGCTGGTAGGGCGTGTAGGCGGTCAGGAACTCGCCGCGCTGGATCAGGTGATCGACCGAGGCCGGAACGTGATGGCGATAGGCACCGGCGCCGAGGAAGAACGGCGCGGAACCCGCGCTCAGGTTCTTCGCGGCGAGCGCGGACATGTGGCGCTCGACGGCCATTTCGCTGGCGTGAGCGGGCAGGCCCTCGATGGGACCGGCAAGCCGGGCCTCGGCGGGCACGTCGATGAACAGGTCATCGACCGTGGCGGCGCCGATGGTCTCCAGCATGGAGGCGCGGTCGGCCGGGGTCAGGGGAAGGTAGCGCATGAGGTTCCTACTTCGTTGTCCTCCCCGCAAGCGGGGAGGTGGCAGACCGGAGGTCTGACGGAGGGAATTCACGGCCTGACGCAAACCTTGCGCGGCGCGGCGAGTCCCCTCCACCGCCTTCGGCGGTCCCCCTCCCCGTACCGGGGAGGACAAGGCAATCAGAGGCTGTCGACGTAGCTCTTGTACGCGGCCTCATCCATCAGCGTGCCGAGTTCGGCGGCGTCGGAGAGGGTCACGCGGAACAGCCAGCCGCCGGTTTCGGCTTCGGTGTTCACCAGTTCGGGCTGATCGACCAGCGCTTCGTTGACGGCGGCGATCGTGCCGGAAACCGGGGTGTAGACGTCAGACGCGGCCTTCACCGAATCGACCACCGACACGGAATCGCCCTTGCTGACGCTGGCGCCTTCGGCGGGAACTTCGACGAAGGTGATGTCGCCGAGCTGGCCCTGGGCGTAGTCGGTGATGCCGACGGTGCCGAGGTCACCTTCGACTTCGATCCACTCATGGTCTTCGGAGAAATAGCGGGTCATGGGAAAGCTCCTCAGCGGTGATAGCGGTGGGGGACGAAGGGCATCGCCGCGACCTTGGCCGGCAGCTGCTTGCCCCGCATCTCGATGGTAAGCGCGGTGCCCTCGGCAGTGAGGGCGGTATCGACGTAAGCCATGGCGATCGGCTGCTGCAGCGATGGCGAGAAACCACCTGAAGTGACAATGCCAACTTCCTGATCACCGGAGAAAACCTTGGCGCCTTCACGGGCAGCCATACGGCCTTCGATGACAAGACCGATGCGCTTGCGCGCGGTGCCCTCGGCGAAGTCCTTCAGCACGCGGTCCGAACCGGGGAAGCCGCCTTCGGTGCGGCGGCGCTTGTTGACGGCGAACTTGAGGTCGGCGTCGATCACGCTGGTCTCGGGCGAAAGGTCATGGCCGTAAAGTGGCAGGCCCGCTTCCAGACGCAGGCTGTCGCGCGCACCGAGACCGATCGGCTTCACCTCGGGCTCACCGCAGAGCAGGTCGGCGACCATGGCGGCAGATTCGCCGGGGATGGCGATCTCGAAACCGTCCTCGCCGGTATAGCCCGAACGGCTGATCCAGGCATCGACGCCGCCGAGCGTGAACTGCCCGCCCTTCATGAAGGTCAGCGCAGAGAGCGGATATTCGCTCTTGGCATGACGCTCAAGCGCGGCGAAGGCCTTGGGCCCCTGCAACGCGAGCAGCGCGTTGTCTTCCAGATGGTTGATGGTCACGTCATCGGGCAGCAGTTCGCGCAAGGTGCCGATGTCGTCCCACTTGGTGGCGCCGTTGACGACGAGGTAGAAGCCCGTCTTCCAGCGCGTGACCATGAGATCGTCGAGGATGCCGCCTTCTTCGTCCAGCAACAGCGAGTAGCGCGGCGCGCCGATCTTCAGCGTGGCGAGGTCAATCGGCAGCGCGGCTTCGAGCGCGGCCTCCACGGCGGGGGTGATGCCGTCGTCCGAAGAGACGTAGACCTGCCCCATGTGGCTGACGTCGAACAGGCCGGCGTTCTCGCGGGTCCAGAGGTGCTCGGCCATGATGCCCTCGTACTGGACGGGCATGTGGTAGCCGGCGAACTCGACCATGCGGCCGCCCTTCCCGCGATGCCAGGCATCGAGCGGCAGGGTCAGGATCTCGATCGGCTCGAGGCCGTCTTCATCGGTAACTGGGTATTCGCTCAAGACACGACTCCGCGACACATGGCACACCGTTTCAGGTGCCCCCTCTGTCACGGAAGCCTGAGAGCTTCCCCGGCGTCATCCGCAAAGGGATGGACCGAGTTACACCGTCGGCGGCCACGACCGATAACGGCGGGGCACTTTCCAGAGGCTCGCTGTAGACGCTGCGCGGTCCTTTTGCCTGAGAGATTCCGGGGCGGTTGCTCCTTCGGCGCCTCTTTCCCGACGAATCGGTCCAAGGTCTCTCCCGCGCGTGTCAGCGAGTGCCTTGAGCCTTGGGTGACGGGCCGGGCTAAGTCAACGCAAGGTTTGGCGAATGTGCGGGAAAACGTCGTCCCGGACCTGATCCGGGGCCAGTGGCTTTCTTCAGGCCAACTCCGTCGGCAACGCGCCATGTGAGTTGGGCCGTTCTCCGGCAGCGGCCCCGGCTTCAATCCGGGCCGAAGAGGCCGCCCGCTTCAACGCGTCATGCTCGTGTACGAAGCACCCTCGCGCCCGCTCCAAACCTAGCGTCAGGATCGCCCGGGCCACGTCGCGCGCGCGGATCGAGCGGAAGCGGCGCAGCTTCCCATGCAGCGTGAGGTGATCCGCCAGCGGTGCGAAAGCCTGCCACGCGCCTTCCAGCGGCCGCGCTTCCTCGCGCGTGCCGCGCAGCAGGCTGGGCCGCAGCACGTCGAGCCGCTGGAAGCCGAGCCGCCCCAGCGCCTCCTCCGTCTCGCCCTTCACCGAAAGGTAGAAGTTGCGGCTGGCCCGGTCCGCCTCGACCGAGGAGACGAGGATCATATGCCCGATCCCCGCCGCGATTCCCGCCTCTGCGGTGAAACGCACCAGATCGTGATCGACTGCCCGAAACTGCTCCTGACTGCCCGCCGCCTTGATCGTGGTGCCCAGCGCACAGACCAGCACGTCGGCCTGCGCCGCACGGATAAGCCCGGGCCAGTCGATCGGCTCGCCCACCAGCATCTCCATGCGCGCGCCCGGCGGCAGCACCGCCTCGCGCCGCCCGACACCGACGATCCGCACGTCCTCGCGTCCGACCGCCTCGGCCATCACGGCAGAACCAACCAGCCCGGTCGCGCCGACCAGGCAGATGCGCGTCCCCCCCTGCGTCACCGTCAGAACCTAGACATTGCTCAGGCCCTCGGGCGTGCGGCCGTAGATCTCCGCATGGCGGGCGATGGCGAAGCGGTCGGTCATGCCGGCGATGTAGTCGGCGATGTGACGACTGCGTGCAGGCTCGTAACGCGGCATCGTGTCGATCCAGCTTTCGTCCATCAGCACCGTTTCCTGCGAGTAGGCGGAATAGAGTTCCGCCAGCAGCGCCCGTGCCCGCTTCGCTGTCTCCAACTGCTCGGGGTGGTAGTAGAGCTTCTCGTACATGAAGCGCTTGAAGGCGCGTTCGCCCTCGGCCATCTCGGGCGAGAAGGCGACCAGCGCCCTGCCCGCGCCGCGCACCTCCTCGATGCTGCCGACGCCGACAAGGTTCTTCTGCGTCTGCGCGACGAGATCGTTGACCATGACGCCAATCTGGCTGCGGATCAGCTCCGCCAGTTGGCGGTCAAGCGGCACGCCGGGATAGCGGCGCTCCACCTCGTTCCAGTGATCGACGACGAAAGGGTGCGCCAGCAGTTCGTCGAGATCGAGGAAGCCCGCACGCAGGCCGTCGTCGATATCGTGGTTGTCGTAGGCGATGTCGTCAGACAGTGCCGCGACCTGCGCCTCCAGCGAGGCATGGGTGCCGAGATCGAGATTGTAAGCCGCGTCGAGTTCGGCCAGCGCCCAGGTCGGCTCCAGCACCGGACCGTTGTGCTTGGCGAGACCTTCCAGCGTCTCCCACGTCAGGTTGAGGCCGTCGTGCTCGCAATAAGGGCTGTCGAGCCGCATCAGCGTGCGCAGGGTATGGGCGTTGTGGTCGAACCCGCCCGCCTTGTGGAGCGCTGCATCGAGCGCGTCCTCTCCGGCATGACCGAAAGGCGGATGGCCTATGTCGTGCGCCAGCGCCAGCGCCTCGGTCAGATCCTCATCGAGCCCCAGAATGCGCGCGATCACGCGGGCGATCTGTGCCACCTCGAGGCTATGCGTCAGCCGTACACGGTAGTGGTCGCCGTCGGGCGCGACGAAAACCTGCGTCTTGTAGCGCAGGCGGCGGAACGCGATCGAGTGGATGATCCGGTCCCGGTCGCGCTGGTAGGGACTGCGCGCGCCGCGGGCGATGCCGTTCTCGATCGAAAACTCGCGCCCGCGCGAACGGGACGGGTCGGAAGCGTAGGGAGCGAGTGTCAAGCGGAACTCCGGGATTGTCGCCGTGAGCCCTAGCGGGAGAAACCGGTGCTGCACAAGAGCAGCGAGGTCGCTGTCACCTTGACCACGCGCGGATCGTCAATCGCATGCGCGGCTTCCACCATGCCTTCGGGCGTATGCGCCGCGCCCTGCAGCGCGGTGAGCCTCTGGATCTGGCGCAGTGACAGTTTACGCACGAGACGCTCGCCCATGCACGCGGCTGCCCGATCGCTCAGCCCGGCCTCGGCGAAGGCGGTGCGCACGCGGTATTCGGCATACCAGTGGGCGCCGAACCAGGTGGCGGCGCAGAACACGGCGATGAGGATGACAGTCTTGATGAGGCGGATCATGCGGCGGGGATTACACCGGGTTGGGTTCGCAGGGAACAGTATGTAAAGGAGGGAACAGGCAGGGGTTTACCACCCCTGTCCCCGTATTCCGTCGAAGCTGTGCGCGCGGGGCGGCATTTCTCCTTTGTGCGGAATCGGAACCGCGAATGGGATGGACAGCGGATTCGGAATGACTCAGCCTTAATTCCGTCACCCCCGCGATGGCGGGGACCCAACTGATGCCTTTGCAACACGAGGCGTGAGATGGGTTGCCGCCTTCGCAGGAGTGACGGCGAGGGGTGGAAAGGGACGCGCCAATTGTCCCTTAGGGGATTAGAAAGCCTTTCCGCCGAATAAGCATAGTCATCCTGACAACTTCCAAGAATGTGCAAACATGATCCAAACCAAATTCGGAATTGCTTTGATAGCATTTTCGTTAGGCGGCTGCGGTTCGGCTGCCACTGCTGAAACCCTCCCGTCTTCCCACTGTATGGCGGTTTTTAGCGCATTTCGAGAACTTGCGCTGAGGGCGAAACCGCAGGATTTACGACTTGCGCTCAACATGACTGCGCGAGGCATATATGAAGCCAAAAAAGTCAAGGACGCCGGTAATATTGCCAGTTCTAAGCAAGAAGGGGAGGCATTCTTTAAGGATCACGAGAATGATTGGGACTTACTCAAGAAAGTCCATGATCAATGCTCAACACGTCAGGACAATGATCCAAAATTCAAGGCTTTAAACGAAAGTGGTGAATTAATGAAATTGGCGCGGAAGGACCCGGCATGCCAATCAGATACATCTTGTCGTGCAAGCCAATAGTGGTTGAAAGTCACGTCAATTTGCAATGACGGCAATGGGGCGTGTTCGGTCAGGCGGGTTTTCTTCGCGCAGGGCGAGCACCGGACGGACGGCTATAGAGCGCAGCGCTCGCCGCCCGGAATGGCGAAAACGGGTGGCTAGGCGCCATCCAAGTAACGACACCCTACCTCAATCCGCCAGCGCCTTGTTGATGGCCTCGACCATCTTCTTGGCATCGGCCAGCAGCATCATCGTCTGGTCCATGTAGAATACGTCGTTGTCGACGCCGGCATAGCCCTGTCCGCCCATCGAGCGCTTGATGAAGAAGATCGTCTTGGCCTTATCAACGTCGAACACGGGCATGCCGTAGATCGGCGATGACTTGTCGGTCTTGGCCGCCGGGTTCACCACGTCATTGGCGCCGATGATGAAGGCGACGTCGGCCTGGGCGAACTCGCCGTTGATGTCCTCCAGTTCGAAGACCTCGTCGTAAGGGACGTTGGCTTCGGCCAGCAGCACGTTCATATGTCCGGGCATGCGCCCTGCGACAGGGTGAATGGCGTATTTCACGCCCACGCCATGCTTCTTGAGCTGGTCGCCCATCTCGCGCAGCACGTGCTGGGCCTGTGCCACGGCCATGCCGTAGCCGGGGATGATGATGACGTTCTCCGCCTCCTTCATCAGAAACGCCGCGTCCTCTGCCGAGCCGCGCTTCCACGGGCGTTGTTCCCGGGCCTCGCCGCCGCCCGCGCCCGCTTCCGCGCCGAAGCCTCCGGCGATGACGGAGAGGAAGCTGCGGTTCATCGCCTTGCACATGATGTACGACAGGATCGCGCCCGAGGAACCGACCAGCGCCCCCGTCACGATCATCGCGGTGTTGTGCAACGTGAAGCCCATCGCCGCCGCCGCCCAGCCCGAATAGCTGTTGAGCATCGAGACGACGACCGGCATGTCCGCTCCGCCGATCGGGATGATGAGCAGGAAACCGATCGCGAAGGCCAGCCCGACGATCACCCAGAACAGCGGGTTCTCTCCGGGCCCGGCGGCGCCGGAATGCGCGAACAGCGCCGTCAATACGAGGATCGCGCCCAGCGTGCCCAGGTTGATGACATGGCGCGCGGGGAGCAGGATCGGCGAACCGCTCATGTTGCCGTTGAGCTTGGCAAAGGCGATGACCGACCCGGAAAACGTGATCGCGCCGATCGCCACGCCCAGCGCCATTTCGACCCGGCTGACGGGCAGGATGTTGCCGTCGGCGCCGAGAATGCCGAAAGCCTCAGGGTTGAGGAACGCCGCGGCCGCCACCAGCACCGCAGCCAGCCCGACCAGCGAGTGGAATGCGGCCACCAGTTGCGGCATGTCTGTCATCTTGATGCGCCGGGCGATGACGAAGCCGACACCGCCGCCGATGGCGATGGCGCCCAGAATTTCCGGCAGGCTGGCGACCTCGTGCGTCACCAGCGTCGTCACCACGGCGATGCCCATGCCGACCATGCCGTAGCGGTTGCCCCTCCGGCTCGTCGCCGGCGATGAAAGGCCGCGCAGAGCGAGAATGAAGCAGACACCGGCGATCAGGTAGGCGACCGCGACCCAGGGACTGACGGAGTGCGCCTCCATCACTTGCGGTCCTTCTTCTTGTACATCGCCAGCATCCGCTCGGTGACGGCGAAGCCACCGAAGATGTTGACGCTGGCCAGCACCACCGCGCCCAGCCCCAGCCACTTGCCGATCGGCGAGCCCGAAGCCGCGCTCGCCACCAGCGCGCCGACGACGATCACCGAGGAGATCGCGTTGGTCACCGCCATAAGCGGCGTATGCAGCGCCGGGGTGACGGACCACACGACGTAATAGCCCACGAAGCAGGCCAGCACGAAGATCGACAGGATAGAAACGAAGTCCATGCTAGCTGTCCTGCCTCTGCAGCCTCGGGTGAACCACTTGGCCACCGCGCGTGAGGCGCACCGCGTCACCGATCTCCGCGTCGAGCACCGGGCCGCCCTGCTCCTTGTCCCAGAACGCGGAGACGAAGTTGAACAGGTTGCGCGCATAGAGCGCCGAAGTATCCGCGGGCAGGTGCGCGGGCGTATTCGAATAGCCGATGATCTTCACCCCATGGCGTTCGATCACCTGGTCCGGCACGCTCCCCTCGACGTTGCCGCCTTGCGGTGCGGCAAGGTCGAAGATCACGCTGCCCGGCTTCATCGAGGCGACCTGCGCGTCGGTGACGAGGCGCGGCGCCGCGCGGCCAGGGATCAGCGCGGTGGTGATGACGATGTCCTGCTTGGCGATGTGCGCCGAGACGAGTTCCGCCTGCGCGCGCTGGTACTCCTCGCTCATCTCGCCCGCATAGCCGCCCGAGCCCTCACCCTCGATCCCGGCGACGCTCTCGACGAAGATCGGCTTGGCGCCAAGCGACTGGATCTGCTCCTTCGTGGCCGAACGCACGTCGGTGGCGGAGACCTGCGCGCCCAGCCTGCGGGCGGTCGCGATGGCCTGAAGCCCTGCGACGCCGACGCCCATGACGAAGCACCTGGCGGCGCTGACCGTGCCCGCCGCCGTCATCATCATCGGGAAGGCCCGGCCATAGGCATCGGCCGCCGCCAGCACCGCCTTGTATCCGGCAAGGTTTGACTGGCTGGAGAGAACGTCCATCGACTGCGCCCGCGTGATACGCGGCATCAGTTCCATCGCCAGCACTTCGAGTCCGGCTGCCGCATAGGCATCCACGCGTGCGCGCTGGCCGAACGGATCGAGGATCGCAACCACCCATGCGCCGGATGCGACGCTGCCGAGCAACGCAGGATCAGGCCCCTGCACCGCGAAAACGATGTCCGCTCCCGCCAAGACCGAATCGACGGGACCTACTTCGGCCCCGGCTGCGCGATAGTCCGCGTCGGAAATACTGGCGGAAAGCCCCGCTCCGGCTTCCACCGCCACGAGGGCGCCGAGGGCAGAGAGCTTGCGCACGGTCTCGGGTGTGGCGGCAACCCGGGTTTCGCCGGTCGCGCGTTCGGCGAGGACCGCGATCCGCCGCTGAGGGGTCAAACTCGCGGCCCGCTCAGGAGGCGATCAGACCGACGACCAGCGCTGCAATCACGATGATGACCCCGGTGCTCCAGGTGGCGGCCTTGATGAAGCCGTTGTAGGTCTCGGTCGCGGCCTTGATGTCGTTACCCGAAGCCATTGTCTCTTTTCCCCAAAACTGTTTGCTTTCCAGTGGACACTAACCGGGCCGGGCTTGCCGCTCAAGGGCGAAGAAGGTCCATGACGGCGTCACTAACCGATCATGAACATCCGGTTCCGCGCGTTCCAACCGCAGCCTTAATCCGCTCTTTACCCGTTTGCCGTAAGTTCAAGTTCCAGAAAGCGAAGAGGCGACACGAAGCGACACCACCATGGCGGACCTTGACCAGCGCCTCCTCATGCTCATCGACGATGAGCCGGCCCAGAGCCGCCTGATCTCCGCACTCGCCTCGCGCGAGGGGTGGCGTACCCTGATCGTGCGCGATGCCGAGACGGCGATCGCCACGCTCGGCACCCGGCAGGGCATGCAGCTTTCGGCAATTATCCTCGACCAGTGGGTGCCCGGCGACGACGCCTGCGCGCTGATTTCCGAGCTTAAGGCCCGCCGTCCGGCCCTCCCGATCCTGATGCTGACCGCCAGCACCTCGCCGCTGCTTGCGGTGGAGGCGATGCGCGCGGGGGCGACCGATTACCTCGTCAAGCCGGTCGCGCCCGACCGGCTGATGCACGCCCTGCGCTCTGCGACGACGCGCGAGGCACCGCGCGACGAGCTTGCGCCGCTGACCGAGAAGATGCCGTCCAACCCCGATTTCGAATCGATGATCGGCGCGGCGCCCAACTTCCGCAAGGCGCTGGCCGTCGCCGCCAAGGCCGCGCGCGGCCATTCTCCGGTGCTGATCGAGGGCGAGAGCGGATCGGGCAAGGAAATGCTGATCCGCGCGATGCACGCCGCCTCGCCGCGCTCGCGCATGCCGCTGCGGATCATCAATATCGGCGGCGTACCAGCCAACTCCATCGAGTCGGTCCTGTTCGGCCATGAAAAGGGCGCCTTCCCCGGCGCATTCGATCGCCAGATCGGCGCGCTCCAGCACTGCGACGGCGCCACCCTCGCCCTCGACGAGATCGACCGGCTGCCCGAATCGGTACAGGAACGCCTGCTCGAAGCGGTGAAGAAAGGCGACTGTCGCCCGATCGGTGCCCGCCACTCGTTCCGGGTGGACGTGCGCCTGATCGCCGCGAGCAACCTCCCATTGGCGGACCTTTCCGACCAGGGCCACTTCATGCCCGAACTGCTAACGGCGCTGTCGCCCACCAAGGTCCTGCTGCCGCCGCTTCGCGAGCGGACGGGCGATATTCCCGCCCTCACCCGCTTCTTCCTCGCCCGCATCGGCGAGCAGCCGGGGCTTCGCGAACTGGGCATCGCCGACGGCGCGCTCTCGTTGCTGGCCGCCTACGATTGGCCGGGCAACGTGCGCCAGTTGCAGGCGGTGCTGTTCCGCGCAGCCGTGTTCTGCGACGGCGATGCGCTGACTTCGGAAGATTTTCCGCAACTTCTCAACATATTGGGCACAGGGTTGTCCACAGCCCCCCAGATGCCGGAAAGCTCCGGCGTCATGCTCTACACCGCCGACGGCAACTTGCGCCCGCTCGATGAGATAGAGGCCGACGTCATCCGCCTTGCCATAGGCCTTTACCGTGGCCGCATGACCGAAGTGGCAAGGCGTCTCGGCATCGGGCGCTCCACCCTTTACCGCAAGCTGTCCGAGCTGGGCATCGACAACGCCGCCTGATCTGTCCAGACTTCCCGCATAGGAACGTGGGAGAGGTGGACGTGGATACGATGGAACGCCTCGCCGCGATCGAGGCCATCAGGCAAGTGAAGGCCCGGTATTTTCGCGGCGTGGACGATCGCAATTCAGCGCTCGTCCGCTCGATCCTCGCGGAGGACTGTGTGCTCGACTATCGCGGGTGCTGCACCGACCCGGCCAGCGGCATCGACCACCTCCCCGCCATGAACAAGGTGATGGAAGGCCGCTTGAACTGGCCCGACGCTCGTGAAACGGGCGGCCCGCACATGGTCACCGTGCATCAGGGCCATGACCCCGACATCACCGTTGAAAGCGAGACCGCCGCCAGCGGGATATGGGCTTTCACCGACCGGCTGTTCCTGCCGCCGGGCGGCCCTTTTACCCGGTTGACCGGCTGGGGACGTTACCATGAAACCTACGTACGAAACGACGAGGGCTGGAAACTGCGCACCACCCGCATCGAACGGCTGCGCGTAGAAGTCGCATGATGGATTGGAACACCTATGAAAACCGGGGCCGCGCCAGAAGCGCGACCCCGGTTCGTTGTCCGGGGGGACTGTTCAAAAAGGCTCAGAGACCCTCGATCATGACCGAGGGGATACGGTAACCGCGCTTCGCCATGGCCTTGGCGTAAGTGCCGCGTTCGTGCCGCAGTTCGCTGCCATATTCCTCCCAGGCGTCGCGCTGATCCTCGATGTCGCTGGCCTTGCGCAGATCGGTGGCCAGCTCCTTCTGGCTCTCGTTCACGTTCGCGCGGTAGTTGAACCAGTGCTTGCCCTCGATGCCGCCGATCGGCGTCTGGATGATGCGGTTCTCCTCGACGCGGGCGACCCGCTCCTCGTACATTGCCGGCACGACGGCCATGGCGGTAGCGGGAACGATGGCGAGCGCCACGGCAGCGGCGCGGATGATGATGGTCTGCTTCATGGGTGAATCCCCTTTGTCGCTTTCCAGTGCGAGGCGGAATTGCCTCACTGTCGGAAGGACAAACGGTCACGAATGCAATTTTCGTCAGGCGAAAGGACGAAACGAGCATTCAGCGGGACGTTTTGCAGTGCAGCACCGGGTTGTGATGACAGGGTCACAGAACTCGGACCTGCCGTTCATCCGGCAGAAACCTGCGGTTCATGCCTCGTCCAGATTTGTAACGGCTATTGCGGCAATTGTGAGAAGTCGGTCAGCGCGGCATCGCGCAGCCCCCTCCACACACGCGCGGCCTGTACCGTTTCCGGCACGTCATGGACCCGCAGGATGTGTGCACCGGCATCCATGGCCTTCACCGCAAGCGCCACCGAGCCGCCGAGCCGCTGGTGCGCGGGCGCCTCGTTAGAGAGCGCCCCGATCATCCGTTTGCGGCTGACGCCCACCAGCAGCGGCTGGCCGAGCGCATGGAACAGCGGCAGCGCGTTGAACAGCGTCAGGTTTTGCCCCAGCGTCAGCCCGAAGCCGAACCCCGGGTCGATGATGATCCTGTCAGCCGGGATTCCCGCCGCCACGCAGGCATCGCGCCGCGCCTCCAGCCAGTCGAACACGTCGAGCACGACGTCGTCGAAATCGGCACCCGAATGCAGGTCCTCGGCCTTGCCCGGCGCATGCATCAGCACCACCGGAGCGCCGGACTCGGCCGCCAGTTGCAGGCTGCGCGGATCGTAGCGGAGCGCGGAGACGTCGTTGATGATGTGTGCGCCCGCCGTCAACGTCGCTTCCATCACGGCGGGGCGGCGGGTATCGACGCTGATCGCCGCGCCCATCGCGGCGAGCCGCTCGACCATCGGCACGACCCGCTTGAGTTCGTCGCCCTCCCATACGGCCGCCGCTCCGGGACGGGTGGATTCTCCGCCAAGATCGACGATCGCCGCGCCCGCCTCCAGCATGGCCGAGGCATGGGCGGCGGCGACTTCGAGATTGTCGAGAAACCTGCCGCCGTCGGAAAAGCTGTCGGGCGTCATGTTGAGGATGCCCATGACTTGCGGCTGCTCGAACCGGATCGTCCGCGCGCCGCACTGGATCGGCGCATGCACCTTGCGCAAGTTCGCCCACTGCGCCTCTGCCATGGCGCCGAGGTCGGCGGGGAGCGCGGCCAACGCAGCGGGCATCTGCGAGGCGGACACCCGCTCGCGCGCGATAACTTTGCCACCTTCCCGCAGGATCAGCGCGAAGCGGCTCGCCCAGACCATCGCCCCGCCGAGACGCACGGCCCCGCCCTCCTCGCTCTGCGGGCTGTCGGCGAGGGCGATCGGGCGGATATAGAGTTTGCGGGTCATGACCGCGCCTTAGCTCGGGTCACGACGATAAGGAACCAACTCAGTTCCCGAGTTCGAGGCCCCTTTCCAAACGCTCAACACGCTCTTTCAAGGCGTCGAGCCCGTGCCGGTCCTTGATCTGCTCCTCATAAGCATGAGCGTTATCACAGCCGATGCGCGCAATCATCGATTCCAGCAAACCGAGACGTGTCATGATCTCCCGGTCGCGCTCACGCGCGGCCGATTGTTCGGCCTGAATTTTCTTCAGCGGCTCGAGTAGCAGATTTTCGACGTTCTCGGTCTACCGGATAGACAGCATCAACCCAGGCGCTGCGCCACCTCACGGCTCCGTCGCGAGCAGGTACAGCTGGCGGATCGCGTCGATCGGCTTGATCTGGCCTTCGTGCTCCAGGTGCCAATAGGTCCAGCCGTTGCACGAAGGCGCGCCCTGCAGGTCCTTGCCGACACCATGGATCGAACCGTTGAGGTCGCCCGACACCAGCGAGCCGTCCGCACGCACGGATGCAACGTGGCGGCGCTTCTTGTCGAACAGTTGCGTGCCCGGCTGTATCCAGCCCGTCTCGATCAGCGTGCCGAACGCCACCTTGGGCGCGGTGCGCTTGGACTGCATGGTCTTGAGCGCGCTCTCGTCGAGCGGCAGCGCCATCTCGATGCGCTCCAGCGCGGCTTCGCGGTAGTTGCTCTCGCGCTCGCAGCCGATCCACTCGCGGCCGAGGCGCTTGGCAACGGCGCCGGTGGTGCCGGTGCCGAAGAACGGGTCGAGCACGACGTCGCCCTTGTTGGTCGTCGCCAGCATCACACGGTAGAGCAGCGCTTCCGGCTTCTGGGTCGGGTGGACCTTGCGGCCACCCTTCTTCAGACGCTCGGCTCCGTTGCAGATCGGCAGCACCCAGTCCGAGCGCATCTGCAATTCGTCATTGAGCGTCTTCATCGCGCGGTAGTTGAAGGTGTACTTCGACTTCTCGCCCATGCTCGCCCAGATCAGCGTCTCGTGCGCGTTGGTGAAGCGGGTGCCCTTGAAGTTGGGCATCGGGTTCGCCTTGCGCCACACGATGTCGTTGAGGATCCAGAACCCCATGTCCTGCATGATCGCACCGAGGCGGAAGATGTTGTGATACGACCCGATCACCCACAACGAACCCTCGGGCTTGAGCACGCGGCGCGCCTCGGTCAGCCAGTCGCGGGTGAACTGGTCGTAGGTCGCGAAGCTGGAAAACTTGTCCCAGTCGTTCGTCACCGCGTCGACGTGGCTGCCGTCCGGGCGTGCGAGGTCGCCGCCGAGCTGCAGGTTGTACGGCGGATCGGCGAAGACCATGTCCACCGAAGCGTCGGGAATGGTACGCATCGCCTCGATGCAGTCCCCGGTCAGGATGCGGCCGAGCGGAAGCAGCTCCTTCGGGGTGGGCGCAGGCGCCCGTGCCCGAATGCGTTCCTTGACCAAGATCTGACCCATGACTGCTCCGATGAGATAAACTGTGGATATGACCCCCTAAGTGATTCATCCGAGACTCGCCGTCAAGCCGCGACTCGTGGTGAATCCTTGTGATTCACGTGTTCAGCCAAGCGGAACAAAACGAATCCGGCACTACATCTTGAGTCGCCGCGAATCGCCATGACTCAAGATGTAGTGGGTGTGACTCACGCGACTCGTGGATAACTTTTTGTCACACCCCGGAATTGATAGTGCAGTTTTATGCAACACCCATCCGATACGTTGCATTTGCAGCAATCGGCCGTGAAGCCCAAATGACCCTCGATGCTGCAGCGCAGCAAGCACATATCCATAAAGGTCGTCAGATGTTTTCGCTTATCTCACTCTACTTCTCGTATCGCCGCGACGTGCTCCTTGCCGAGCGCTACGTCGCCGGTCTGGCCGAGAAGCCCGCGCAGGACGCCGCCGTTCCGGAGGCCAGGATCGAGGCACCGAAGTCCGAAGACCTCGCGCTCGCAGCCTAAAGCAGCGTGAGTTGAGCCACTGGAGCGAAGCTGCGCCGGTGATGCGGGGTGGGCCCATGCTCTCGCAGTGCAGCAAGATGCTGCGGCGTGCCGTAACCGGCATTGCGCTCCCACCCGTAATGCGGATGCACCAGCGCAAGATCGCGCATCAGGCGGTCCCGGTGCTCCTTGGCGATGATCGATGCCGCCGAGATACAAGGCTCGATCGCATCCCCGCCGACGATCGCGCGGGCATTCCAGCGCCATTCCTCGCGGCGACCATGCGGCGTCATGTTGCCGTCCACCAGCACCTCGTGCGGCTCCTCGCCCAGCGTAGCACATAGCGCCGCCACCGCGCGCGTCATCGCCAGCATCGTCGCGCCGAAGATGTTGAGGCGATCGATATCCTCCACATCGACCACGCCGACCGCCCAGCGGCACCGGCGCTTGATGGTTGCCTCCAGTTCGGAGCGGCGCATCGCGGAAAGCTTCTTGGAATCGTCCAGTCCGGAGGGGCGCGGCTTGCAGAGCATGACCGCGCCTGCAACAACCGGCCCTGCAAGCGGGCCGCGACCGGCCTCGTCGACACCGATCACGTAACGTTTCGTTGCCGAAGGCACGCTCGGGGAACTCGTGAAAGGTGCAAGCATTGGGCTCGGCATGTTCGCAAGACGTCTCCTTTTCGCCCTATCGCCGCTGGCGCTAACACTCGCAAGCTGCGGCAATGCCGCCACCGGGGAAAAGGCGCCTGCCTCCGAAGCCGGCACGCCCTTCAAGGTGGAAACGCTCGCGCAGTTCGACGAACCCTGGGCCATGGCCTTCGACGAAGGCACCGGAACGCTGGTCGTGACCGAAAAGAAGGGTACGATCCGTTTGCGCGCGCCGGACGGTCGCATCAGTGAAGTGAAGGGCGTTCCCAAGGTCGATTACGGCGGCCAGGGCGGCCTCGGCGACTTCGTGTTTGCGCCGGGCCAGACGGAAACCACGCTGGACCACCGCATCGTGTACCTCAGTTGGGCTGAAGCCGGACCGGGCGACACGCGCGGCGCGGCAGTGGGCAAGGCCGACCTCGTCTGCAATGGTGCAACCCAATGTGCGCTGCAGAACCTCAAGGTGATTTGGCGCCAGACGCCCAAGGTTGCCGGGCGCGGCCACTACTCGCACCGGCTGCGCTTCTCGCCCGACGGTAATTACCTGTTCGTGGCGTCCGGAGAGCGGCAGAAATTCACGCCCGCACAGGATCTCGGCACCAACCTCGGCAAGGTCTTGCGCCTGCTGCCGGACGGCACGCCGGCTCCAGGCAATCCCTGGGCCGACAAACCCGCGCCGACCAACCAGATCTGGTCCTACGGCCACCGCAACATTCTCGGCCTGGCTTTCGATGCGCAGAGTCGGTTGTGGGACCTAGAGCATGGCCCCGCCGGCGGCGACGAGTTGAACCTCGTCAAACCGGGCGCCAATTACGGCTGGCCCCTAGTGTCCGACGGAGATCATTACGACGGCCGCCCGATCCCGCGCAATTCGACGCGCCCCGATCTCGCGCAGCCTGCAATCAGCTGGAATCCCGTGATCGCGCCGGGCGACTTCATCTTCTATAGCGGAGACCTCTTCCCCGGATGGAAGGGGCAGGCGATCATCACGGGTCTGGTCGCCACCGGCCTCGTGCGGGTTTCGATCGACGGGACCAAGGCAACCGAGGAGACCCGCTATCCAATGGACAACCGTATCCGCGAAATCCGGCAAGCCCCGGACGGCGCGATCTGGCTGCTGGAGGATGGCGAAGGCCCCGAAAGCGGCCACCTGCTGAGGCTCACCCCGGCGGGCTGAAAACCCGAATTGAATCGACAAACCGCGGCGCGCCACCTATCGCGCGCGCGCCATGACCCAGATCCATTCCGAAGCCGCCACGATCATTCCGCTCGACAATGTCGATCCCGCGCTCGTCGAAGCGCTGCTCGACGCCGCGTTCGAGCCGGAGCGCCACAAGCGTACGGCCTACAAAGTACGTGAAGGCACGGACTGGCTGCCGGCGCTCAGCTTTGCCGCGCTCGACGCCTCCGAGATGCTGGTCGGCACGATCCAGTGCTGGCCGGTCGCGCTCAACACGCCCGAAGGGCGTCCCTTCCCGATGATCATGGTCGGCCCGGTCGCGGTGATGCCCGGCCATCAGGGCATGGGCTATGGTCAGGCTTTGATGTCGACCAGCATGGCCAGCATCGACGACCGCGCGCCGCTGCCGCAGGTCATGATCGGCGATCCCGAGTATTACGGCCGCTTCTGGGGCTTTTCCAACGAGGGCACCGAGGGCTGGGAACTGCCCGGACCGTTCGAACGGCGCCGTCTGCTGGTGCGCTGCGCCAACATCGCCGTTCTGCCCGAGCGCGGCATGCTGGGTCCTTGGCTCCGCTGAACGCGCAGGGTCGCAGTTGAGCTTGCGGCACCACGAGCCACACTGGACCTTGGCGCGCGAGGCCCTATCTGGCATCGCGAGACGATGCCTTATGAACCTCCCCCCGAACTTGCCGCGCTGAGCCTGGACGAGGTGGCCAGGCTGGTCGCCGCGCGCAAACTCCCGCCGGTCGATCAGTGGTCGCCCGCCGAGACCGGCGACAGCGAGATGCGCATCGCCGCCGACGGCCGCTGGTTTCATCAGGGCGGCGAGATCCGCCGGCCGGCGATGGTCCGCGCCTTCGCCTCGCTGCTGACTTGTGACGCAGACGGGCAGCACTGGCTGGTCACGCCGGTCCAGAAGCTCTCCATCGAAGTCGAGGATGCGGCGTTTATCGCGATCGACGTCAAGCGCGAGGGGGGCACCCTCGCCTTCCGCCTGAACACCGACGACCTCGTCATTGCAGGGCCGGACCACCCGATCACGGCGGAGGGCGATACCGAGACACCCGCGCTGTACGTCGCGGTCCGCCATGGCACGCGTGCGAGGCTCAATCGCAGCACTTACGCGCAACTGGCGGAGATCGCGCTGGAAAGCGACGATCTGTCGGTGACGAGCAACGGCGCCCGCTTCGCGCTGGTCCCCGCATGAGCGCATTGTACGATAAGGTTTCTCGCCGCCTCGAGGCGGGCCACGCCGACGCGCCGCCGCGCCTGTGGAGCGATCCGCGCATCCACGACATTGCGCGGTTCACCCCCGCCGCCGTGCTTATCGCCATAACCGAGCGCGAGCGTCCCGGTATACTGCTGCTCCATCGGCCTTCGAACATGCGCGCGCACCCGGGCCAGATCGCCTTTCCCGGCGGCCGCATCGACCCCGGCGAAGATGCCGTCGAGGCAGCCCTTCGTGAAGCGAACGAGGAACTCGGCATCCGCACCGGCGACGTCCGCGTCATCGGCACCAGCGACGTCTACCGCACCGGCAGCGGCTACGAGATCACGCCGGTCGTCGGGATCGTCCCCCCCGATCTCGAAATCCGGCCCAACCCCGCCGAAGTCGCGCAGTGGTTCGAGGTTCCGGTCGATTTCGTGCTCGATCCCGCCAACCAGGCGACCCGCAATGTAGAGTTCGAGGGGCGTCGCCACAGTTTCATCGAGATCGTCTGGAACGACACCCGCCAGGACCACGTCATCTGGGGTGTCACCGGGGCTATCCTCCACAACCTTGCCGGTCGCCTGAACTGGCTCGAAAGATCCTCGAATGCCTGAAACCCTGAATGCGCCGTGGATGCACCGCGAAGACCTCCTCGGTCTCGTCGCCGCGCTGGGCGAGGGCAATGCCCGCTACGTCGGGGGCGCGGTGCGCGACACGCTGCTGGACCTGCCGGTCAAGGACATCGACATGGCCACGGTGCTTCTGCCAGAGGCGGTGATCGAGCGCCTCGATGCCGCCGGCATCCGCAATGTCCCCACCGGCATCGAACACGGCACGGTGACCGCCGTGCTTCCCCACGGCCCGGTGGAGATCACCACGCTGCGCCACGATGTCTCGACCGATGGCCGCCGCGCCACCGTGGCCTTCGCCGAAGACTGGCGCGAAGATGCGGCGCGGCGCGACTTCACGATCAATGCACTTTACGCCGATCCGCAAGGCGGCGAAATCCACGACTGGTTCGACGGCCTCGCCGACCTCTCTGCCCGCCACGTGCGCTTCATCGGCGATGCCCGCCAGCGCATCCGCGAGGATCACTTGCGCATCCTGCGCTACTTCCGCTTCCAGGCCCGCTTCGGCTCCTCGCCTGCGGATACCGAAGCGGAAGCCGCCTGCTCGGAACTGGCTGCGACGCTCAAGGGCCTCTCGCGCGAGCGGGTGGGCATGGAGACGATGAACCTGCTCGGCCTTCCCGATCCGGCGCCGACGGTACAGCGGATGCGCGAACTCGGTGTACTTGAGGTCATCTTGCCGGAAGCCGATCCGGACGCCCTCGCCGTGCTCGTCGCGGCCGAGCGCATGCAAGGCATCGCGCCCGAGGCGATCCGCCGACTGGCAGCGCTGCTGCCGCCGCAACCCACACTGGCCGAGCAGGTCGCCGCGCGATTCCGCCTTTCCGCAGCACAGAAGAAGCGCCTCGCCCTCGCCGCCGCTCGTGAGGGATCGCCCGGAGAGCCGCGTGCGCTCGCCTATCGTCTCGGACGGGATCGCGCGCTGGATCGACTGCTGATCGCAGGCGCGGACGTCTCGACACTCGCAGGCTGGGAAATACCGACGATGCCGCTCAAGGGCGGACAGATCGTCGCACGCGGGGTAGGCGCAGGGCCTGATGTGGCGCGTATTCTACGCCGGGTCGAAGACCGCTGGATCGCCGAAGGCTTCCCACAAGGCGAGCGCGTCGATGTCCTGCTCGACGAGGTTCTGGCGGAGGAACCGCTGGCGTGAATCTCGACGAGCTGACCGGCTTCCTGATCGGGCAGCCGCTGCTGTCGCTGACGATCGCGGCGATCCTGCTCGCGGTCGCTGCCGGTATGATTGCCGCGGGGAACCCCCGGCTGGGGCGGATTATGCGCAACTGCGCCTACCTCGGCCTGATCGCCGCGCTGCTGCTCACGGTAGCGGAACTGGCTGGCCACAACGGCCGGTCAGAGGCGGCGCTCTGGCTCGACGCCACCCGCCCGGCAGAGATCGTCGGCAAGGAAACCGTCGTCGCCATGCGCGCAGACGGGCATTTCTGGGTCGAGGCGCAACTGAACGGCGAGCCGGTCGAATTCCTGATCGACACCGGGGCTACGTATACGGGCGTCTCGCAGCGTGTAGCGCAAAGGGTCGGCATCCAGCCCGATCCGGAGGATCGCGGCATGATCCTGGAGACCGCCAACGGCTCGATCGTCGCTCGGCGCGGCACGGCGGATTCGCTGGGCTTCGGCGGGATCGAGGCGAATGCCCTGACTGTCGCCATCGGCCCCGACACCGAGGTCGATACCAACGTCATCGGCATGAACTTACTTTCGCAGCTGGCAGCCTGGCGGGTTGAGGGCAACCGCCTCATTCTGACGCCGAAAACCCCATCGCCCCGGACCTGATCCGGGCCCAACTTACGTCGCCTCGCGCGCCTTGCTTGCCGCCCGCCCTCGCCTAAAGAGGCACTAGGCCCGGACGACGCAGTCAGCGCCGCGAAAGCTGCAGTATGATAGACCCATCGACCATGGACCTTGCCGACATCCTGAACTTCCTTGCCGGGCAGCCGTTGCTGGCGCTTGCCTTCGCGGGCATCGTCGCGAGCGTGATCGGCGGAATGCTGCGTCGGCCGCTACCACTCCTCGGCAGTTTGCTGCGGGGGGTGGGTAACCTTGGTCTGCTCGCCGCGATGCTGTTGACGATCGCGCAAGTCACGCGCCTGACCACCGGCACCGATTTCGCCCTGCCTCAGTTCGGCATCGAGCGTCAGAGCGTCGCGGGCGGCGAGACGCGGGTGCCGATGCAGCCGGACGGGCACTTCTGGATCAGCGCCACGGTCAACGGCGTGAAGCGCGATTTCCTCGTCGATACCGGCGCGACGCTGACGGCGATCTCGCCCGCTACGGCGCAGGAGGCGAGACTCAAGGCCAATCCGCTCAACCGCTCGGTGCTGATGCGCACGGCTAACGGAACAGTGGAGGCCCAGCTGGCGGTGATCGACGAACTGCGCATGGGCAGCGTCGTCGCGCGCGAGATCGACGCGGTGGTGGCGCCGGGGCTCGGCGACGCCAATGTCATCGGCATGAACCTGCTGTCGCGGCTCGCCAGCTGGCGCGTCGAGGGCAAGACGCTGATCCTGGTGCCGCATCATCCACAGGATGTGCAGCAGAACTGATTTGCGCACGCCTCCCGGGGCTTCGACAAGCTCAGCCTGAGCGGTTTTGATAGATTGGGCTATGAATCCCGCTCAGGCTGAGCTTGTCGACGCCCCGGCAGCATTACACTACCCTTGGAACTTGTTGTCCCGCGGGAACCCGTTCGGCGGCAAGCGCCCGGCCGCACCGCGCGCAACCTTCCACAGCGCCATGTCCTTCTCGGTTCGCGTGCGGCCGCTCTCGCCGCCCATGGTCCACGAGAGGCCGTCCTCCAGCCTGAGCGTCGTCACATCGGCCATGCCGCCATCGCGGTAGCGCTGGAGCGTGACCCCCTGCCCCTTGGCCATGACCGGCAGTTCCTCGAGGCTGAAGATCACCAGCTTGCGGTTGTCGCCGACCACCGCGACGTGATCGTGCTCGGCCGGGATCTCGCGCACCGTCGTCAGCGTGACGCCGGGCTTGGTGGACATGACCGCCCGGCCCTTGCGGGTTTCGGCGAGCAGTTCGTCCATCTCCGCCGCGAAGCCGCGCCCGATGTTGGAAGCCAGCAGCAGTTGCGCCTTCGGCTTGTAGACGATCGCCTCGATGATATGCGCCTCGGCATCGATATCGACCATCGTGCGGATCGGCTCGCCGAAACCGCGCGCTCCGGGCAGCTTGTCAGCGCCAAGCGTGTAGAACCGCCCGTTGTCCAGCGCGATCAGGATCTTGTCGGTGGTCTGCGCATGGAACGCGAAGGCCGGGCCGTCACCTTCCTTGAACTTGAAGTCGCCATCCAGAGCCACATGCCCCCTGGCCGCCCTGATCCAGCCACGCGCGGAGAGGATCACCGTCACCGGCTCCTTCTCGATCATCGCATCCATGGAGAACTCGACGGTCTTGGTCGCCTGCGCGATCGTGGTGCGGCGGCGGCCGAGCGCGGTGTCCTCGGCATAGTCCTTGCGCAGGTTCGTCAGATCGCGCTTGATGCGGGTGCGCTGGCGAGCCGGGCTTTCGAGCAGCTTGTTGAGGTCGTCCTGCTCCTTCAGCAGTTCCTCGTGCTCCTTGCGCAGTTCCATCTCTTCCAGCTTGCGCAAGGAGCGCAGGCGCATGTTGAGGATGGCTTCGGCCTGGCGGTCCGTCAGTTCGAACTCTGCGATCATCACCGGCTTGGGCTCGTCCTCGGTGCGGATGATCTCGATGATCCGGTCGAGGTTGAGGTAGGCGATGATGTAGCCCGCGACCAGTTCGAGGCGCGAGGCGATCTTCTCCAGTCGGTGCCGGGTGCGGCGCAGCAGGATGTCGATCTGGCTATAGACCCACTCCGACAGCAGCAGCTTGAGACCCAGAACCCCCGGCGTACGGTGAGAATCGAGCACGTTGAGGTTGAGACTGAACCGGCTTTCGAGGTCGGTCAGCTTGTAAAGGCTTTCCTTCAGCAGTTCCGGATCGACGTTGCGGCTCTTCGGCACCAGGACGAGACGGATTTCCTCGTCACTCTCGTCGCGGATGTCCTCCAGGATAGGCAGCTTGCGGTCGCCGATCAGTGCGGCGATCTGCTCGATCAGCTTGCCCTTCGGCAGCATGTAGGGAATTTCGGTGACCACCAGTTGCCACTGGCCCGAGCCCAGCTTTTCGATGCCGGTCTCTTCCCACGCTCCGTCCGCACCGCGTCCGGTCGAGAAACGCGCCCGCACGCGAAAACCGCCCTTGCCGGTCTCGTAAGCATGGCTGATCGCCTCGGGGCTGTCGACAACGAGGCCGCCGGTCGCAAAGTCGGGGCCTTTGAAGACCTCCATCAACTGCGCATGCTCGGCATGGGGATTGTCGATCAGCAGCAGCGTGGCGTCGATGATCTCGGCGACGTTGTGGCTGGGGATCGACGTCGCCATGCCCACCGCGATGCCGGTCGCGCCATTCGCCAGCAGGTTCGGGAAAATGCCGGGGAAGATGTCCGGCTCGCTTTCCTCGCCATTGTAGGTCGGGATGAAATCGACGGTGCCCTCGTCCAGCCCGGCCATGAGCTGGATCGCCGTCTTGGTCAGGCGCGCTTCGGTGTAGCGGTAGGCCGCCGCATTATCGCCGTCGATGTTGCCGAAGTTGCCCTGGCCCTGCACCAGCGGATAGCGCAGGGAGAAATCCTGCGCGAGACGCACCATCGCGTCGTAGACCGAGGCGTCGCCATGCGGGTGGTACTTACCGATGACGTCGCCGACGACGCGGGCGGACTTCTTGTAGGCGCTGGCCGGGTCCAGCTTGAGCTGCCGCATCGCCCAGAGCAGGCGGCGGTGGACCGGCTTCAAGCCATCCCGAAGGTCCGGCAGAGAGCGCGCGGTGATGGTGGACAGCGCATATACGAGATAGCGCTCGGACAGCGCCGCATCGAAGGGCGCATCGACGATGGCGTCGAAGGGATCGGATTCGTCGTCTGTCGTGGTCACCATGGTGGCGGGACACTAGCAGCGCCCTGCCCGGGGCCAAAGCCGATTTCGGCCGTTTTCCAGAACTTGCGACTGAGATAGCTTCGAACGCGAATCGCGGGAGTTTCAAGAGGATGAAGATGCGCCGTTCGCTGCTGCTGCCGATCCTTCTCGCCACCGCGATTTCCGGCTGCGGCAGCGAGCCTGCTTCCGAACAGCAGGCGACCACCGTGGACATCCGCGAGGAGCCGCCGACGGCCGGACAGAGCGCGGAGGGCAAGAAGTCCGAAGCGATCTCCGTCAGCGCACCCAACGCCCCTCGCATCGCCTATATCTACGAATACGGATATCGCCTGCCGGCCGACCGCATCGCCGAAGTCCAGCGCAAGCAGGCCGACATGTGCGAGCGAATGGGACCGACGCAGTGCCAGATCCTCGACATGAAACAGGGTAGCGCAGAGGGGAACTACGCTTCAGGCTCGCTGTCGCTGGCAGTCGCCGCACCGCGTGCACGCGCTTTCGGGGCGGAACTCGGCCGGGTCGCGGGGAGCGCCGGTGGCTCCCAGGTGTCCGGCGGCATCTCGGGCGAGGACTTGTCGAAGCAGATGGTCGATACCGAAGCGCGGCTTCGCGCCCGCACGGTGCTGCGCGACCGGCTGATGGAAGTGCTCGCCACGCGCAAGGGCACCGTCGCCGAACTGGTCGAGGCCGAGCGCGGCGTCGCGCAAGTGAACGAGGAAATCGATCAGGCGCGCAGCTGGCTGGCGGAAATGCAGAACCGCGTGAACTTCAGCCGCGTGAACCTGACTTACGAAGCGGGATCGCCCGCTAGTGGCGGCTTCCTCGCGCCGATCCGGGGAGCGCTGGGCAGCGTCGGTTCGGTACTGGGCACGATCGTCGCCATGCTGATCATGCTGGGCGCAGTTGCGATTCCGCTGGGCCTCGTCGGCCTCGCCATTCGCTGGGCGGTGCTGCGCTGGCGGGGGCGCTCTTCGGCCGATTGATGAGGGTCAGCCGATCTGCATGTCCCTGACGACGCCGGGGATGCGCACCGCGATCCCGTCCAGCGCATCCGTCAGCTGGATCTGGCAGGAGAGCCGGCTGGTGCGCGTCACCCCGGCGGCGAGGTCGAGCATGTCCTCCTCGTCGTCCGAAGCCGGGACCAGCTTATCGAACCAGTCGGGCGAAATGATCACGTGGCAGGTCGAGCAGGCCATCTGGCCCTCGCACGTTCCTTCGAGCGGCATCCCGGCGTTCTGAGCCACTTCCAGCAGGCGCGATCCCGGCTCGGCCTGCGCCGAAACCCGCGATCCGTCGATATTCACAAACAGGACATCAACCAAGTTATACTCCCTGCGCCGCCGCAGCGGCTTCTATTCTGGCGCAGGCATCCTCAATTTCCCTTAGTTCACTATATCGCCCGAATCCCAGACGGATAGAGCTTTTGGCATCCCTATCCGAAAGACCCAGTGCCTGCAGCACGTGGCTCGGTCTACCCGATCCGCTGGCGCAGGCCGATCCTGCCGAAAAGGCGAGGTCGCGCAGGTCCGACATCAGCCGCGCGACGTCCAGTCCGTCGAGGCGCACGTTGAGATTGCCGTGCCAGCGCTGCGTCGCCGATCCGTTAAGTGTCCAGCGTGAAAGAATTTCCCTCGCCCGCTCCCACAGACCGGCAACGTGAACGGCATCCTCCTCCATGCGTTCTTTCGCCAGCTTCGCGGCCGCGCCGAAGCCTGCGCAGAGCATCGGGCTCAGCGTTCCCGAGCGCAGTCCCTGCTCCTGCGCGCCGCCGCGGATCAGTGGTTTGAGGTCGAGCCCATCACGCAGCCACAGCGCGCCGATGCCCTTCGGACCGTGGAATTTATGGGCACTCAACGCTACCATAGCGGCACCCAGCGGCACCCTGACCTTGCCAACGCCCTGCACCGCGTCGCACAGGAACAGCGCACCGGCAGCCTGCGCCCGCTCGGCGAGACGGTCGACCGGCTGGACGGTTCCGATCTCGTTGTTGACCTGCATAACCGCGACGAGATCGGCATTTCCCATAGGCACCTCGCCGTCGACGAGACCCTCGCTATCGACCGGCAGCACGGTCAGGTCGGCATCGACGCTGCGCGCGGTATCGAGCACCGCCGCATGCTCGATCGCCGAGACCGCGAGGCGGCTTGCACCGCTGCCGAGGATTGCAAGGTTGATCGCCTCGGTCGCCCCCGAGGTGAAGATCACCCTGCCGCCCGGCGGCATCAGCGCGGCGACTTGCGCGCGGGCCACCTCGACGGCGGCGGCAGCAGCCCGGCCCGGGCGATGAGGGCTATGCGGGTTGGCGAAACCTCCCGCGCCGCGCTCCCACTCCGGCCCGGCCAGCCAGGGCAGCATCGCCTCGCGCGCTTCGGGGGCGAGCGGCGTGGTCGCCTGATAATCGAGGTAGATCATGCGTTCACCTCGGCCCAGGCCTGTGCGAAGGCGTCCAGTTCGTCGGGCGTCGTGCTCCAGCCCAGCGAGATGCGGACCGTGCGCTTTGCCGTATCGGGATCGATACCGAAGCCCTGCAGCACCCGACTCTGCTTGAGCGTGCCCGACGAACAGGCGCTTCCGGCCGAGATCGCGAAACCCTTGGCATCCATGCGGATCAGCATTGCCGTCGCAGAAATCTTAGGCGCGGCAACGGCGAAGATGTGCCAGCATTGCACGCCGGGCTGGATTACTTCCCCATGTTCGGACAGTCGGTTCCTGAAATCAAAGCGCTGCTCCGCGCTGGTGGCCCAGCTTTCGACGCCGCCCGCCTCCAGCGCCGCCGCGAAACCCAGCGCGCCCGGCAGGTTCTCAGTCCCCGCGCGGTAGCCGCGCTCCTGACCGCCGCTGGGCTCGATCATCGCGAAGTCGCGCACCAGCAGCGCCCCAATGCCGATCGGGCCGCCCAGCTTGTGCGCCGAAAGCACCACCATGTCGGCATCGGGCAAAGCGGACTTCCCCGCCGACTGCGAGCAATCGGCAAGGAACAGGCCGCCACTCTCACGCACCTGCTCCGCCAATAGATTGTCCGCATAGGACAGCAGCGCCGTCCCCGTCTCGGAATTGACCGATTGAACCGCGACCACCGCCCGTCCAGCCCCGGCAAGCGCAGCGGCAAGCGCCTCGCGATCCACCTCGCCCTCGCGGACGGGAATGACCTGCGCATCCGGCGCCGCGCGGAATACCGCATCATGCTCCACCGCCGAGACCAGACGCCGCTCCGCCTTGGCCCGGCCGAGACCCAGCGCCAGCGCCTCGCTGGCACCCGAAGTGAAGATCACCTCGCCCTGCCAGTCCAGCGCCGCCTTAACCCGCGCGCGGGCATCCTCCAGCGCCGCGCGGGCACCGCGACCGGCCGCGTGGGGGCTCGACGGATTGGCCCAGATCGCCGCTCCCTCCAGCCAGGCGTCGCGTGCACAGGGCATCATCGGCGTGGTCGCCGCGTGGTCGAGATAGATGTTCGGGAGGGCCATTGCCTGAGACATTGCTTGCGAAGTTGTTTTTGGGACGAATATTTCTATATAGCCAACCTTCCTCTTTTCCACTCCCGCGACGGATCGCTGCACAGCGACTCGCGGGAGTTTCAACAAGTCAGGCCGCAAACACCTATGCCCGCAGTCATCTTCCCCGGTCCCGAAGGTCGTCTCGAAGGTCGTTTCCAGCCCGCAACGCGCCCGCGCGCGCCGGTGGCGATGATCCTCCACCCGCACCCGCAGGCGGGCGGCACGATGAACGACCGCATCACCCAGCACATGTACAAGACCTTCGTGGCGCGCGGTTTCGCGACGCTGCGCTTCAACTTCCGCGGCGTCGGCCGCAGCCAGGGCAGCTTCGACAACGGCATCGGCGAACTGTCCGATGCGGCGGCGGCGCTCGACTGGGTGCAGTCGATCCATCCCGAGGCTTCGACCACCTGGATCGCGGGCTATTCGTTCGGCGCGCTGATCGGCATGCAGTTGCTGATGCGCCGTCCGGAGATTCGCGGCTTCATCTCGGTGGCGCCGCCGGCCAACATGTACGACTTCTCGTTCCTCGCGCCCTGCCCGGCTTCGGGCATCATCATCCAGGGCACCGGCGATACGGTCGTCACGCCGAACGCGGTGCAGAAGCTGGTCGACAAGCTGCGCACGCAGAAGCACATCACCATCCATCACGACGAAATCCCGCGCGCGAACCACTTCTTCGAGCACGAGACGCCCGAACTGATGCGCTCGGTCGACAACTACCTCGACATGCGCCTCGCGCCGGATTGCCCGATCAAGTAATCCGTCAGGTCAGGAAAATTCATCGCAGGCGTCGGAGCATCACTCCGGCGCCTGTTCCTTTTTCGCCTCGCTCGACAGCGACCGGCCATCGCGGCCCGGTAGCGTCCAGATCGCGATGTTGACGATCATCACCCCTGCCAGCACCAGCATCAGCACCGCCTGCTTGCGGTAGCCGCCGCGCCGCAGCAGCGCGATCGCTCCCAGCACGAGCGCGATGACGGTGAGCACGAGAAGCGAGAGAGCGATGTCCATGGCGCTGTCCTAGAGCAAGATCGCGGGAAGGCGAACCGTCTCGTACTTCAGCTTCTCCATCCCCGCTCAGCCTGAGCTTGTCGAAGGCCCATAGGCTGGGCGCATGGCCCGGTGCTTCGACAAGCTCAGCATGAGCGGTGTGCTCTGAAAGCAGGACACCCCACCCCATCCAGCGGTTTGACACCCGCGAACCGCCTCGCCATCGTCCGGGCATGAGCCACACCTCCCATTCGATTTCCCGCCGTAGCGCGATCCACCTGCTCGCGGCCGGAACCGCCGCCGCCGCCCTGCCGGCCCGCGCTTTCGCGACTTCTCCCGCGCGGCCCGATGCCGCCGCGCTGCTTGACGAGATCGCCTGGAGCCTCCTCGACCACGTGCCCGAAAGCGCCACCGGGCTCGGAGTCGATACCGGCGCTCACCACGCCTTGCGTTCGCGCATGGAGGACCGCTCGCAGGCCGGGCGCGATGCCTATGCCGCCACCTTGCGCAAGGGCCTCGCCCGGATCGAGGCGTTCAACGCCAAGGGGCTCGACCACTCCACGCGCACCAGCATCGCCGTAGTGAAAAGCGCCTTCGCCACCGCGCTGGAGGGTTTCGCGCTGCCTTATGGCGACGTCGCGGTGGGCGGCTGGCGCAATACGCCTTACGTCGTCATCCAGAACGTCGGCGCCTATCTCGATGCCCCGCGCTTCCTCGATGCCGACCATCCCGTCAACACGCCTGCCGACGCCGATGCGTGGATCGCGCGCCTGTCGCAACTGGACGACCAGCTCGACGGCGAGCGCGGCCGGATCATCGATGCCGCCGCCAAAGGCCTGGTGCCGCCAGACTTCCTGCTCGACCGCGCCATCGCGCAGATGACCAGCACGATCGCCGACGCGCGCAAGGACGGCGGCAGCCTCGCCGCCTCGATCGCCGGGCGTACGGGCAAGATGAGCGGCACTTGGGCCACCGACGCCCGCCGCATCATCGCCGCCGACGTCATGCCTGCGCTGGAGCGCCAGCTTGCCGAACTCCAGCGCCAGCGCGGGCTCGCGAAGAGCGATCCCGGCATGCGCGAAAGGCCGCAAGGCTCCGAATATTACGCCTGGGCACTGCGCGCCAGCACCACGACCCGCGTGCCGCCCGAGGACGTCCACCAGCGCGGCCTGCAGGAACTCGCCGAGTTGCATGCCCGGATGGACCCTATCCTGAAGTCGCTCGGCTATACCACCGGCACCGTCGGCGCCCGGATGACCGCGCTGGGCGAGGACAAGCGCTTCCTGTTCGCCGAGGGCGACCCGGGGCGCGCCGAGATCCTCGCGTTCATCCAGAAGCGCGTCGACTGGATACGCGCGCAGATGCCGCGCGCCTTCCGCGAACTCGTGCCCGGCAATGTCGAGGTCCGCCGCCTGCCGCTCTCCGAAGAGCCCGGCGCGCCAACGGCTTATGGCGGCGCGGGCTCCAAGGACGGCACCGTACCCGGCAAGATGTGGATCAACTTGCGCAGCACCGACCTGCACCGCAAGTACGACCTGCCCACCCTCGTCCACCACGAGGCGATCCCCGGCCACGTCTGGCAGGGCGAATATGCCAACCGCCTGCCGCTGATCCGCTCGATCCTGGCGTTCAACGCCTATTCCGAAGGCTGGGCGCTCTACGGCGAGCAGTTGGCCGACGAACTCGGCGCCTATGACGACGATCCGGTCGGACGGCTGGGCTACCTGCAGTCACTGGCGTTCCGCGCCTGTCGCATGGTGGTGGACACCGGCCTTCACGCCAAGGGCTGGACGCGCGAGGAGGCGGTGCGCTTCTTCATGGAGAAGAACGGCAACAAGCGCGAGGAAGTGGTGAACGAGGTGGACCGCTACTGCTCATGGCCGGGTCAGGCCTGCGGCTACAAGATGGGCCACTCGCAGATCGTGGCGCAGCGCAAGCGCGCGCAGGATGCGCTGGGCTCGGCCTATGATCTGCGCGACTACGACCAGACGATCGTGGACGGTGGCAACGTGCCGCTCGACGTGCTGGCGCAGAACGTCAGCGAATATATCGCTACGAAGAAGAAGTAGTAGGTACGCTGCCCTCCCGGACGGAATCCGGGAGGGCAGATAGGTTCACGACTTGCCGAACAGGCCCTTCGCCATGCCGGCGAGGTCGTCCATGACGCTGCCGTCGCCGTCCTTGTCGAAGAAGCTGGCCGCCTTGCCGGGGTCGGAGGCGATGGCGCTGGCGAACTGGGTCAGCGAACCCTCGCCGCCGATCTGGCTGATCAGCTGCTGGATCGTGCCCACGTCGAGGCCGCTGCGCTCCGCCGCCAGCTGCGCGGTGTCACCGTCCTGCTGGTGCGCGATGCCGAGTGCGGCAATCGCCTTTTCCGCCACGGCCGGATCGAGCCCCAGCTTCGTCGCGAGATTGGTCACGTCCGCGTGTTCGCTGACCTGACCGAGAATGCCGTCGAAAAGTCCCATGTGTCTCACTCCAATGATGGACGATAGAAATATGAGGCGAAGAGGTGCGGAAAGAAAGCCTTGAAAGCGTCTTCACCCTGACGCCCGGTTGCCTGATCCGTTGGACGAGGCGCCGGGTGTGCGATTGACGTATAGCCCGATGCACCCTAGCGCTCGAATACACCTTGAGTATGGTTGGGGCTGCCTGAGGCGTGGTGTAGATTGATGACGCAGGCACCCTCGTAGTGTCTGCTGGCAAGGACTAGTTCATGAGCCTCACTGCCGCCGCTGTCGCGGTGATGATAAGTGCCGTCGCCCCCGAAGCCGGTGTTCCGACGGGCGGGGGGCCGGTTCCCGTATCGCAGCCCGCCACAACGTCCGACAGCGCTATGCCGGCCGCCGACACCGTCCCGCCAACGGTTGTGCCGGTACAAGGTGTCCCGACCGATGTGCCGATATCGCCGCCTGCGACTAGCGGCACCATCGCGATACCCGGCGATGCGCCGATCATCGTGCCTCCCGCCGTGGCACCGACCGTCCCGGACGCCGTTGGCACCGATACCGGACCGGACATCGTCGTCACCCGCCGCAGACGGGCGCCTCCCGGCGATCCCCTGGAAAAGATCAACATCCAGTCGTTCGCGGTGACTCAGGCCGTCGATGCGGCCGTGATCGAACCCGTCGCCAAGGCCTACAACAAGGGGCTCCCCAAGCCCGTGCGGCAGGGCCTGCGCAATTTCTTCTCGAATCTCGGCGAACCGGTGGTGTTCATCGCGTATCTGCTGGAGCTCAAACCCGGGAAAGCCGCGGAAACGGCGGGCCGCTTCGCGATCAACAGCACGATCGGCGTGGCAGGCCTCGTCGACATGGCCAAGCGCAAGCCGTTCAATCTGCCTTACCGCCCCAACGGATTCGCCGATCTCCTCGGGTATTACGGGATCGGCCCGGGGCCGTTCTTCTATCTGCCGATCATCGGCCCGACCACGCTGCGCGACGTGATAGGCGATACCGTGGACAAGGCATTCCTGCCCGTGGTGGTGGGTAGTCCTTTCAACAAGGCGGTGGTGGCGACCCCTTCGGTCATCCTCGACCAACTAGGCGAACGCGCTGCCTTCGATGAGGAAATCAACAGCATCCGTAAGGAAGACGACCCTTACACGACATACCGTGAACTTTACCTGCGCCAACGCAAGGCCGAGATCGACGCGCTGCACGGGCGGGTCACGCCGGACGTCGTGCCGGTCTACGGCCCGGGCATGAAGACGGCAGGGGGCAAGGCGAAGCCTTCGAAGGCAGTGGCCCCGCAAGCGCCGGCGGCCGAGAGCACCGTTCCGGAGGCAACGACGCCGGAAGCCGTCGCCCCGAAGACGAGCACGCCGGAAACTGCAGCGCCGCTCATCGTCCCGGAAACCGTGCAGCCCTAGGGGCCCTAACCCCAAAGCCTGCACTCGTCATCGTTATTTTCAAAACCCCCGGGATCGCAATCCCGGGGGTTTTCTTCATACTGTCGAGCCAGCCTCAGGCTGCGACGGGAGCCGCCTTGCGCACGCCCTCGTCGACGTGCTCTTCGAACTGCTCGAAGTTGTCGATGAACTGCTTCACCAGCGTCTGCGCGGTCTTGTCGTACTCCGCGCCGTCAGCCCACGCACCGCGCGGGTCGAGCAGCTTGGTATCGACGCCCGGCACCGCCACCGGAACCTCGAAGCCGAAGTTCGGATCTTCCCGGAACTCGGCATCGTTCAGGCTGCCGTCGAGCGCGGCATTGAGCAGCGCGCGGGTCGCCTTGATCGGCATGCGCTTGATGCCTTCCATGGTCGCCTTGCCGCCCGACCAGCCGGTATTCACCAGCCAGCACTTCACGCCGCCCTTGGCGATGCGCTCCTTGAGGAGATTGCCGTAGACCGAGGGATGACGCGGCATGAACGGCGCGCCGAAGCACGTCGAGAACGTCGCTTCCGGCTCGGTCACGCCGATTTCGGTGCCCGCGACGCGCGCGGTGTAGCCCGAGAGGAAGTGATACATCGCCTGATCGGGCGTCAGCCGCGCGATCGGAGGCAGCACGCCGTAAGCGTCGGCCGTGAGGAAGATCAGGTTCTGCGGCACCGGCCCGAGGTTCTTCTCCGAGCAGTTCGGAATGAAGTCGATCGGATAGGAACCGCGGCTGTTCTCCGCCAACGAGTTGTCGTCGAGGTCGATCTTGCGGGTCACCGGGTCGATCACGACGTTCTCCAGCACCGTGCCGAAGCGGCGGGTGGTGGCGTAGATTTCCGGCTCGGCCTCTTCGGACAGGCGGATCATCTTGGCGTAGCAGCCACCCTCGAAGTTGAACACGGCGGTGTCCGACCAGCCATGCTCGTCATCGCCGATCAGCGTGCGCGAGGCGTCGGCCGAAAGCGTGGTCTTGCCGGTGCCCGAAAGCCCGAAGAACACCGCCGTATCGCCGTCCGGGCCGATGTTGGCCGAGCAGTGCATCGGCATCACGCCCTTCACCGGCAGCAGGTAGTTGAGGATGCCGAAGACCGACTTCTTCATCTCGCCCGCATAGGCGGTGCCGCCGATCAGGATCAGCTTCTCGGTGAAGTTCACCGCGATCACCGTTTCCGAACGCGAGCCGTGGCGCGCGGGATCGGCGCGGAAGCTCGGCAGGTCGATGATGGTGTATTCCGGCGCGAAGCCCTCCAGCTCGGTCGCGGTCGGACGCACCAGCAGGGTGCGGATGAACAGGTTGTGCCACGCGAACTCGTTGATCACGCGCACGTTGACGCGGTGTTCCGGCTGCGAACCGCCGAACAGGTCGGCGACGTAGAGCGTGTCCTTCTCACCCAGCGCCGCGAGGAAATCCTCCTTGAGCGCCGCGAAGTGCTCCGGCGTCATCGGCACGTTGGTCTTGCCCCACCATACGGTGCCTTCCGTCTCGGCGTCCTTGACGATGAACTTGTCCTTCGCCGAGCGGCCGGTGTGCTTGCCCGTGGCGACGACGAAGGGACCATCGGCCGAAAGCACGCCCTCCCCGTTCTTCACCGCATGCTCGACCAGAGGGGCCGTACCGAGGTTCGCGAAGATCTGGGCCTTCGTCTCTATGCCCTGTTTCGAGAGCGGATGGTTAAGGGTGGTCAATGTCATCTCCTCCAAAAGATGGCGTCGCTACGGGTATTCCCGCTGACGCTAAGTCGATTCCTGCGCAAGAATCGTGCCGCCGACTAAGCGGCAGTCTCTTTTCCGTCAAATTGACTTCAATTGAAACCATCAAGGGTTGTTGGACCTGACATTTAGTCCCCGCACCGCGAGAATTTGCCATGCGCAGACAGAGCCGCTAGTCAGGCTCGCCCATGCAGCAGAAAGCACCGTCGCCGCGCCCATGGCAGATCCTTTGAATGCTCCTGCCGACGATACGCCGCTCCTGCCGCCCGTGGCTCCTGCCGTCACGCCGCGCCAGCAGACGATCGCGCTCGTCGATGACGACCGCAACATCCTCACCACCTTGTCGATCAGCCTTCATGCCGAAGGTTTCGCCACGCGCGTCTACGCGGACGGCGAAACGGCGCTGAAGGCTCTCCTCGAGAACCCGCCCGACCTGGCGATCTTCGACGTGAAGATGCCGCGCATGGACGGCCTCGAATTGCTCAAGGTGCTACGCGCGCAGTCGTCGCTTCCGGTGATCTTCCTGACGTCCAAGGACGAAGAGCCGGACGAGGCGCTGGGCCTTGCGATGGGCGCCGACGACTACATCGCCAAGCCCTTCAGCCAGCGCCTGCTCGTCGCGCGCATCCGGGCCATCCTGCGCCGCAGCGAACTGGCCAAGGCGCCGCCCGAGGAAGCCTCCGGGGCAGACATGCCCGACCCCGTCTTGCGCGGCAGGCTTGCGCTCGATCCGGCGCGGCATCAGGTCACCTGGGACGGCAAGCCCGTCTCGCTCACCGTCACCGAATTCCTGATCCTCGAAGCCCTGGCGCTGCGCCCGGGCGTCGTGAAAAGCCGCAACCAGCTGATGGACGCCGCCTACAGCGACGACGTCTACGTGGACGACCGGACCATCGACAGCCACATCAAGCGCCTGCGCCGCAAGTTCCGCGCCGTGGATCCCGAATTCGGCGCGATCGACACGCTCTACGGCGCCGGCTACTCCTTCGCCGATGGCTGAGCGATCCCGCTCCCGCCGGCGACGTCCGGTGCGATTGCTCCTGTCTTGGCGCGTATCGCTGACCGCGCGCATCCTCGCGGTCAACTTCATCGCCCTGGCCCTGATGGCCGGCAGCCTGTTCTATATCGACAGCTATCGCAACGAACTGCTCGCCGAGCGCTACCGGCTCGCCAAGTCCGAGGCGGAGATCACCGCCGACGCGCTTGCCGACGAAAGTTCCGCCGGTCGGCTCGCGCTGATCACCCGCATCGGCACGGAGCAGGATCTGCGCCTGCGCCTGTTCGACAGCCGTGGCGAACTCGTAGGCGACAGCTTCACGCTGGCCCCGCCCTCCTATCGCCTGATCGATCCGGCCTCCGAACCCTGGCTGCAGGACGCCGCGCGGATGCTCGACCGGGGGATGGACTTCATCCTCGGCGCCCCGGAAATCGCCGATTACCGCGACCCGAGCGACACCAGCGCGCGCGGCTGGCCCGAAGTCCGCGCAGCTTTGGTCGGCCGGGAAACCTGGATCAACCACAAGGCCGCGCCCGACCGCACCCCCGTCATCATCGCCGCCACCCCCGTCGGCACCGACGGTTCCGCGCTGCTGGTGACCCGCAACGCCCGCGACATCACCGAGAACGTGCGCATGGCGCGCCAGACCCTCGCCATCATCGTCGGCGGCGCGCTGGGCGTCTCGATCCTGCTCTCGCTGTTCCTCGCCCGCACCATCGTCGAGCCGCTGCGCAAGCTGGTGCGGGCCGCCGTGCGCGTGCGCCTCGGCCGCGACCGCAGCGTCATCGTCCCGCGCCTCCCCGACCGTCGCGACGAAATCGGCCTCCTCGCCCGCGCCATCTCCGACATGAGCGGCGCCCTGCGCCAGCGAATCGACGCGGTCGAGAGCTTCGCCGCCGATGTCGCCCACGAGCTCAAGAACCCCCTGACCTCCCTGCGCAGCGCGCTGGAAACGCTCGACCGGGTCGACCAGCCCGACTTGCGCCGCCAGCTCCTCGGCATCGCGGAGGACGACGTGCGCCGGATCGACTTTCTCGTCACCGAGATCGCAGACGCAAGCCGCATCGACGCCCAGCTCAGCCGCACCACGTTCGAGCCGCTGGACATGGGCCGCCTCGTCCAGAACCTCGTCGCCGAGCGCGACCAGCGCGGCGTCAACGGCTCCAGCCCGGTCACCGTGACGATCGAGGATGCCGAACTGACCGTCCCCGGCGACCCGCCGCGCCTCGAACGCGTCCTGCAGAACCTCATCGACAATGCCGTGTCGTTCTCACCCCCGGACGGCCCGATCGAGATCACCCTGTCGCACATCGACAACCGCGTGAAGATCGCCGTCGCCGACCACGGCCCCGGCATCCCCGAGGCATCGCGCGAGCGCGTGTTCGAACGCTTCCACTCGCTGCGCCCCTCCCGCGAGGAATTCGGCACGCACAGCGGCCTCGGCCTCGCCATCGCGCGCACCATCGTGGAAGCGCACTTCGGCCGCCTGATCGCCACCGACCGCACCGACGGCCAGCCCGGCGCACGGCTGGTCATCTCCCTGCCGCGCTGGGAGAACGAGGCATGAGCGCCGAAGCCCGCCAATCGACCTGCGTTGCCATCGGCAACCGCGCCATCCTGATCGAAGGCGCTCCGGGCTCGGGAAAATCCAGCCTTGCGCTGGCCCTGATCGACCGGGGCGCAATGCTGGTCGGTGACGACTCCGTGATGCTCGAAGCTTGCGACGGATGGCTCTTCGCCAGCCCCCACCCCCACACACGCGGCCTGCTGGAAGTCCGCAACCTCGGGCTGGTCCCGCACGACTGCACCGAGAAAGTCGCGGTCGCGCTCGTCCTGCATCTCGACGGCTCCGCACCGCGCTACATCGAAAAGGCTGAGAGCATCGCAATCAGCGGCGTCGAGGCGCCCCTCATCCGCCTTGCACCGCACGACGCGGTGCTCGCGATCAAGGCGGAACTTGCCCTGCAACGCTACGGGCTGCCTGTATAAAGCCCCTCGCACGGCGGGGACGGCCTTTTGGCCCCTTCCCTTTCCCGGCGGCAAGGCGCAGATAGCGACGATGGGGACTAAAGTGGGAAATCCGCAGCGCTTGCTGCTGGTTACGGGCATGCTGGGTGCGGGCAAGACGACGGCCTTGCGCGTGCTGGAAGACCTTGGCTGGGAAATCGTCGACAATTTCCCGGTCCGCATGCTCGAAGCGCTCATCGACGGCGCCCCCGAAGGCGATCCCACGCCGCTCGCCATCGGTTTCGATTCGCGTACCCGGGGCTTCGATCCCGAGCGCGTGATCGCGCAGGTCAAAAGCCTCAGCGAACGCCGCGACCTCGAAATCACCACGATGTTCCTCGACTGCTCCAGCAAGGAACTCGAACGCCGCTACAACGAAACGCGCCGCCGCCATGCCCTCGCCGCCGATGCGCCGGTCTCCACCGGCATCCGGGCGGAACGCGAACTGCTGGCGCCGCTGCGCCGCTGGGCGGACCTGCTGATCGAGACCACCGAATTCACCTCCAACGACCTGCAGCGGTCGATTCGCGAGCGTTTCGCCGAGAGCACCGCCGACGAACTCACCGTCACCGTCTCCAGCTTCGGTTTCTCTCGCGGGATGCCGCCAGTCGCCGACCTCGTCTTCGACATGCGCTTTCTCGACAACCCGCACTGGGACACCGAACTGCGCCCTCAGACGGGGCAGGACGCGCCTGTAGGCGACTATATCCGCAAGGACCCGGCCTGGGACGAGGCCTTCGCCCGCATCCGCGATCTCATCCTCCTGCTGCTTCCCCGCTACCGGGCACAGGGCAAAGCCTATGTCCACATCGCCTTCGGCTGTACCGGAGGGAAACATCGTTCGGTATTCACCGCAGAACAGATCGCAGCGGTCTTGCGTCAATCGGGATTTTCGCCCACATTGCTGCACCGCAACCTGGGCTCACGGGCGGCGGATCTTCTCGAAGGGGGTCTGCGGCGTGGAAAATAGAGACATGAACCGGGTGCGATTGCAGGAATTTCGGAGCGCACTCCCGGCATGATCGGCATGATTCTGGTTACTCACGGCAATCTCGCCGAGGAGTTCGTACACGCGATGGAACACGTCGTCGGCGATCAGGCCGATGTCGAGACCGTCTGTATCGGCCCGAACGACGACATGGAACGCCGCCGCTCCGAAATCGCCGACGCCATTGAAAAGGTGGACAGCGGCGAAGGCGTGATCGTCCTCACCGACCTGTTCGGCGGCACGCCCTCCAACCTCGCGATCTCGCTGATGCAGGCTGGCAAGGTCGAAGTGATCGCCGGGATCAACCTGCCGATGCTGATCCGCCTCGCCAAGGCGCGCGGCTGCATGCCGGTGCGCGAAGCGGTCGCCGCCGCGCGGGATGCGGGCCGCAACTACATCACGATCGCCAGCGAATATCTGGGTCAGGACGCATGATCGACTGTCGCGATTCGGTGCTGATCGTCAACAAGCGCGGCCTCCATGCCCGCGCCAGCGCCAAGTTCGTCGGCCACGTCGCCGATCTGCCGGGCGGGGTTTCGGTGACGGTCAGCAAGGACGGAATGTCCGCTGAAGGCGGCTCGATCCTCGGCCTGATGATGCTCGGTGCGGCCAAGGGCGACACCATCGAAATCGCCTGTTCAGGCAACGGCGCCGACGCCGCGCTGGCGGTTCTGGCGGGTCTGGTACGCGACGGCTTCGGCGAAGAGTGAGCACCCCCTATTCGCCGGGCGGCATCGAACGCCGCACGATCACCGGCTTTTCCAATCCCCTCGTCAAGTTCCTGCGCTCGCTTCGCGACAAGAAGCACCGCAAGCGCGAGAAGCGCTTTCTGGCGGAAGGCCTGCGCCTGCTCACCGACGCGCGCGAATGCGGCGTGCTGCCGGAGATGCTGGTCATGGCCATCGGCCGCGATCCGCATCCGCTGCTCGATGCGCTCGAAACCGCCGTCGCGGCGGCGGGCGGAGAGATCGTCGAGATGGACGTGGAAATCCTCGCCAAAGTCACCGGCAAGGATAATCCGCAGGCCGTCGCGGGCGTCTTCGCCGAATTCGACACGCGCCTCGCGAACCTCGACCGAGCCAGTTCGCCGATCTGGCTGGTGGCGCAGGCGCTGCGCGATCCGGGCAATCTCGGCACCATGCTGCGCACCGGCGACGCCGTGGGTGCGGGCGGCCTCATCCTCATCGACGATTGCGCCGATCCGTTCTCGGTCGAGGCGGTACGCGCCAGCATGGGCGCGATCTTTACCCAGAAGATCGCCATCGCGCGCTGGGAGGAATTCCAGGACTGGCTGCGCGGCGGTGACGGCCAACTGGTTGCGGCCTCGCTGCGCGACCCGACCGACTATCGGCAGGCGCCTTATGCTGCGCCGTGCTTCCTCATGGTCGGCAACGAATCGCAGGGGCTTCCGGCCGATTACGAGCAAGCCTGCGACCTGCGCGTTACCATGCCGATGCTGGGCCGCGCCGACAGCCTAAACGCCGCCGTCGCGGGCGCGGTTCTTGCCTACGAGGCACTCGCGCATCTGCGGAGTTCCTGAAACTCCGCGTTCATCCCATCCTCACCTCTCGGGCGTAAGACTCGATGGGTGATGCGACGACTCGCCCTCCTTCTCTGTCCGCTCCTGCTGGCTGGATGCTCCGACGCGGGGCACCTCACCCAGCGCGGTCCTGCGGGAGAAAACTGGGTGGGCAGCCAATGGCACTTCGCCGCGATCGACGGTCGCGCCCCTGAGGACGCTAGCGCTCAAGTCGCGTTCGAAGGCGAGCACCTTCTGGTGCAGGTCGGCTGCAACCGGCTCAAGGGACCCTGGCGGATGGAGGCGGAACGCCTGATCGCCGGGCCTTTCGACCAGACCGAAGCCGTCTGTCCTAGTTCCTCATGGGAACAGGGCAATGCCGTCAGCGCCCTGCTCGCCGCGACGCCGCGGGTAACCGTAGAGGGCAAGCGCATGATCCTGCAGTCAAGCGGCCACACCGCCGAACTTACACGCGCGGTAGACTGAGCCGAGTGTCTCAAGAGCATTACACTTTACGTAGAATAGTCATTGCGAGCGCAGCGAAGCAATCCAAAGTAGTCTTGAGCCGCCTTGGATTGCTTCGCTGCGCTCGCAATGACGAAGGGTAGATCACGTCAGACCATCAAATCGAGGCACCCGCCCTCATCGTGAAACCATCTGACGCAGGTTCGATCGGCGCCGTCAGAAGATGGGTTCCCGCCTTCGCGGGAATGACGACGACGATATACGCTTGATCTGGTGACTTACTCCGCAGCCTCCGCAGCCTCGACGGCTTCCTCGCTATTATCCTCGATCTGAACGCCGGTATCGGCATAACGCGGCGCAGCCTCGATCGAGGGGACATCGTCGGAGATTTCTCGCTTGCCGATCTTGATGTGCTTTTCACTGAGACGGCGGGCGCGGCTCATCACGTTGCCCTCGTAAGTGCGGGCGAAGTCGTTGAAGCTGTTGACCGCGCGGCCCATGTGCACGCCGACCTTGGACAAGTCGTCCTGAGTCTTCGCAAGGCTGTCGTAAAGGTCGGCGCCGAGCTTGCCGATCTCGCGCGCTTCGCGCGCTAGCCCTTCCTGCTGCCAGACTTGTGCGATGGTCCGCGCGATGGCGACGAGGTTCGTGGGGCTCGCCAGCAACACCTTGCGATCGAACGCGAAGTCCCAAAGACCCGAATCGTGGTCGAGGGCGGCTGCGATGAAGTGTTCGCCGGGCACGAACATGATCACGTAATCCGGCGCATTCTCGAACTGGCTCTGGTAGCTCTTGGCGCCGAGCGTCTGGATGTGGTTGCGCATCGATGCCGCGTGCTGGCCCATGAAGGCGAGGCGCCCAGCCTCGTCCTCGGCCTCGAAGGCATCCTGATAGGCATTGAGCGAGACCTTCGCGTCGATCACCAGTTGCTTGTTGCCGGGAATTCGGACGATCGCATCGGGGCGCAGACGGCCTTCCTCGGTGTTGATCGACTGCTCGGTCTCGAAGTCGGTGTGCTCGGTCAGCCCGCACTGTTCCAGCACGTTCTTGAGCTGCTGTTCGCCCCAGCGTCCGCGCGCCTTGGGCGCATTGCGCAGCGAGTTGCCGAGCCGGACGGCCTCCGCGCGCACCAGTTCCTGCCCGACGCGCAGCGCCTCGATCTGGCCGGTCAGCTGGCCGAAGGCATCGACGCGCTTGGCCTCCAATGCCGCGACCTGTTCCTCGTAGCTCTTGAGGCGCTGACCTACCGGTGTGAGGATCGAGTTGAGGCGTTCGGCGCTGGCTTTCTCGCTCTGTTCGAAACGCTCGCCCGCCCGGCGCAGGAATGCTTCCTGCGCGCCCGCCAGCACTTTTGCGCCGGCGTTCTCGAACTCCTTGCGCAAGGCTTCCTGCGCTTCGAGCAGCAGGCGCTTCTGCTCATCGAAGTTCGCCGACTTTTCCCGCAGGGTCGAAAGTTCGTCCGACAAGCCGCGCTGTTCACGCAGCAACCCGTCCACGCGTGCGGCATGTTCGGTGCGGGTCTTATCGAGAACCTGCGTCAGCTCTGCACGGGTACGTTCGACCGCTGCGGCGCCGTCATGGCGCAGGCGTTCGGTCAGGGCTTCATGGTCGGTGCGTGCGCGGTCGAGCGCCTGCTCGAGCGCATCGGCCCGCCCGGCCCGCTCGCGCGCGGCTTCAAGATCGGCGAAAGTACGTAAATATTTGGCGTCGCCTTCGCGTGCCTCACGCTCACGCGCTTCGGCTTGTGCCCGCCATTGCGCGGTCGGGCGCGAACCGAAAAACCAGCCTGCAGCGAGGCCGATGACGAGAGCGAGAATCGTGGCGACTACAAGTTCCATGGCTCCAGCCTAGCCGGAACATTTCAGGAACTCCAGTCCTCGACGGCGATTTTCCACCGGGGCGCGAAACGCCCCGGAAGAAATCAGGCGGCCTTGCGCAGCTTTTCGAGCTTCTTGAGCGCCATCTGGCGCTTCAGGCGCGAGAGGTGGTCGATGAAGAGGATACCTTCGAGGTGGTCCATCTCGTGCTGGAGACAGATCGCGAGAAGACCGTCCATGTCCTCCTCGTGCACCTTGCCGTCGAGGTCCTGCCAGCGTGCGCGGATGCGCGAAGGGCGCTCCACATCGGCGAAGATCTCGGGGACCGAGAGGCAACCTTCCTGAGAGACGATGTGCTCGTCCGAGGGATCGAGGATTTCCGGATTGATGAAGATCCGGGGTTCCTTCTTGGTCGGCTGATGCGTGTGGTGGTGATCGCCATGCGACGTGCAGACTTCCGGCTCGGCGTCCTCGTCGTCAGGCTGGAGGTCGATCACCAGTACACGGAGCGGAACGCCGACTTGGATCGCGGCGAGACCGATGCCGGGAGCGTGGTACATCGTTTCGAACATGTCATCGACGAGCGTTTTAAGCTCGTCGTCGAACTTTTCGACGGGGGCCGAGACCTGCTTGAGGCGCTGGTCGGGAACTTCGAGGATTTCGCGGATAGCCATCTGCGCCAGATAATCGCGAAAGCCCGATTTCGCAAGATCAGGCACCGCAGGCCGAAATCGCGTCAGGCGACAGGACGACGAGCGCGGATCGCCTGGGCCAGTGTGCCCTCGTCGAGATAGTCGAGTTCGCCGCCGACCGGCAGGCCGTGCGCCAGTTGCGTTACCCGCACCGGGAAGCCTTCAAGCCGCTCGGCGATGTAGTGCGCAGTGGTCTGGCCTTCGAGCGTGGCGTTCATCGCGAGGAGGACTTCATCGATGCCGCCCTCCCCGATCCGGCGCAGCAGGCTGTCGATCGCCAGGTCTTCGGGGCGGACGCCGTCCAGCGCCGAGAGGCGTCCACCAAGGACATGGTAACGCCCCGTGAACAGGCGCGCGCGGTCAAGCGCCCAGAGGTCGGCGACTTCCTCGACCACGCAGATCGAGCGTGCGTCGCGGCGGGGGTCGGCGCAGATGCCGCAGGGGTCGGTGGTATCGACATTGCCGCAGGTCCGGCACTCGACGAGCGCCTCGCGCACGGCGTCCAGCGCCTCCAGCAGCTGCACCAGCGCGGTTTCCCGCCGCTTGATCAGCCACAGGACGGCACGGCGCGCCGAACGTGGGCCAAGGCCGGGCAGGCGCGACAGGGCGGCGGTCAGCGTCTCGATCTCTTGCGATGCCATGGATCGGGAGATAGGGCCTGCGCCTGATCTTAGAAAGCCCGCTCAGGAGTTCCCCACATCATGCGTATCATCTTCATGGGAACGCCCGATTTTGCGGTCCCCGCTCTGGTTGCTCTTGTCGAGGCGGGGCACGAGGTCGTGGCTGCCTACACCCAGCCGCCGCGTCCCGGCGGGCGGCGGGGCAAGGAACTGACGCCCTCGCCGGTGCAACGGGAAGCCGAAGCGCGCGGGATCGAAGTGCGCCATCCGGTTTCGCTGAAGGGGGCGGAAGAGCAAGCCGCCTTCGCCGCGCTGGAGGCAGACATTGCCGTCGTCGCGGCTTATGGGCTGATACTGCCGCAGGCGGTGCTGGATGCGCCGCGCCTCGGGTGCCTCAACATCCATGCCTCGATCCTGCCGCGCTGGCGCGGTGCGGCGCCGATCCAGCGGGCGATTCTGGCGGGCGATCCGACGACGGGGATCACCATTATGCAGATGGAAGCCGGGCTCGATACCGGACCGATGCTGGCGACGCTGCGCACAACGATCGACGCGAAGACGGCCGGGGAACTGACCTCCGAACTTGCGGACCGGGGCGCGCAATTGCTGGTCGGCACCTTGCGCGACCTCGCCGTTCACCGCGCGGTGAAGCAGCCGGAGGACGGGATTACTTATGCCCGCAAGATCGACAAGGCCGAAGCGCGACTCGATTTCACCGCAAGCGCGGTCGACGCGGAGCGTCAGGTGCGCGCGTTCATGCCCGCGCCGGGGGCATTCTTCGAACTGGACGGCGAGCGCTACAAGGTGCTGTCGGCGCGGATCGTCGAGGGCTCCGGCGAGGCGGGCAGCACGCTCGACGATGCCCTGACGGTCGCGTGCGGGGAACAGGCGCTGCAGGTCACGCGCATCCAGCGCGCGGGCAAGCCGGCCATGGACGTAGCCGACCTGCTGCGCGGACGCCCCATTCCGGCAGGCACGAAGCTGGCCTGAGTTTAGGCCCTCTCGGGCATCTGGCGCTGCGGCGGCGCTTCGTCGGCCCAGCGGGCGTGGCCTTCGCGCAAGGTCGCGGCGGTCTTTTCCCATGCGCTGAGGGGCTTGTCCCTGACGCGTATGTTGAAGCGGTCGGTATTTCGGAATTCGAGGACTTCGGCGCCTTCCGGGCCTGCGGTGTAGGCATAGGGCACTTCGGCGCCGACGAAGAAGCCGTCGCCAGCAGCCAGCGTCTCGGTGCCCATGCGGATCGATCCGGCGACGATGTAATAGAGGCAATCGCAGTCGTGGCTGTGGAGCGGCAGCGGGAAACCGCTCTTCACCCATAGCCGCGCGAGGCTCATATCCTCGCGGCGGTAGGGGACGTCGGCATATTCGCCCCTCACCTGCATCGCCTCCATCAGCAATGGCTGGGCGGCGGCGAGGTTGGGCGTATCACCCTCGTAAGTCATGCAGTCGCACTCTTCCAGCGCGGGAGCGTCAGCGCCGCGGAAGATCTGGAAGCGGGGCTCTTTGTTCTCGGCCATGGCAGGCTCCTTTCCCGGTGAGCGGATGGTGACACCGGATACGCAGGACGCCAAGCCCATTGCGCGGCGGCACCAGTCCTGTATCGGCGGGGCGAAATGACCCGTTTTGCGCTCACTCTCGAATTCGACGGCAGCCCGTTCATGGGGCTGCAGCGGCAGGTCCATGGTCCCTCGGTGCAGCAGTCGGTCGAGGATGCGGCCTTCGCGGTCACCGGCGAGCGCGCCATCATGCACGCGGCCGGGCGTACCGATGCCGGAGTCCACGCGCTCGGGATGCGTGCCCATATCGACATCGCGAAGCCGTTCGAGGCGTATAAACTGCTGGGGGCACTCAACGACAGGTTGCGGCCTCATCCGATCGCGGTCCTGTCCTCCGAGGTCGTGCCCGACGACTGGCACGCGCGGTTTTCCTGCGTCGGCCGCGCCTACATCTACCGCATCGCCAATCGCCGTGCCCCGCTGACGCTGGAGAAGGGCAAGGCATGGATGGTGCCCAAGCCGCTCGATGCCGAGGCGATGCACCGTGCCGCGCAGATACTTGTGGGACTGCACGATTTCACCACGTTCCGTTCGGTGCATTGCCAGTCGAGTTCGCCGCTCAAGACGCTCGACCGGCTGGAAGTGCGGCGCGAGGGCGAGATGGTGCTGATCGAAGCGGAAGCGCGCAGCTTCCTGCATCATCAGGTGCGCTCGATGGTCGGCTGCCTCGCACTCGTCGGCATGGGACGGTGGAGCGAAGAGGATCTGCGCGAGGCGCTTGCCGCGCGCAATCGCCGGAAGCTCGGCCTAAATGCACCGCCGGACGGGCTCTACTTCGTCCGCGCAGTCTATCCCGGCGAATAACGAAAAGGGCGCCTCCTTGCGGAAGCGCCCTTTTTCTTGGTCGGCCGGGCCGATCAGGCCTTGGCGACGACGCTTTCCGGCAGATCCTGCCCGAATACGCGCTGGTAGTATTCGGCCACCAGCATGCGCTCGGTCTCGTCGCACTTGTTCAGGAACGAGAGGCGGAAGGCGAAGCCGACGTCGTTGAAGATCGCCGCGTTCTGTGCCCAGGTGATGACCGTGCGCGGGCTCATCACCGTCGAGATATCGCCGTTCATGAAGCCCTGGCGCGAGAAGTCCGCGACCTTGACCATGTTGGCGATCACCGACTTGTCGATCTGCGGCACCTTGGCCGCGACGATGCCCGTCTCGGTGGCGTGGGGCAGGTAGTTGAGCGCCACCACCAGGTTCCAGCGGTCCATCTGGCCCTGGTTGATCTGCTGCGTGCCATGGTACAGACCCGAAGTGTCGCCCAGGCCCACCGTGTTGGCGGTGGCGAACAGGCGGAAGTGCTTGTCCGGACGGATCACGCGGTTCTGGTCGAGCAGGGTGAGCTTGCCCTCGGTTTCCAGAATGCGCTGGATCACGAACATCACGTCCGGGCGGCCCGCGTCGTATTCGTCGAACACCAGCGCCACCGGGTGTTGCAGCGCCCAGGGGAGCAGGCCCTCGCGGAATTCGGTCACCTGCATGCCGCCGCGCAGGACGATGGCATCGCGGCCGATCAGGTCGATGCGGCTGATGTGCGCGTCGAGGTTGATGCGGATGCACGGCCATTTGAGGCGCGCCGCGACCTGTTCGATGTGCGTCGACTTGCCGGTGCCGTGGTAGCCCTGCACCATCACGCGGCGGTTGAAGGCAAAGCCCGCCAGGATCGCGAGGGTGGTGTCCGGGTCGAACACATACGTCTCGTCGAGGTCGGGGACGCGCTCGTCGGCCACGGAGAAGGCCGGGACCTTCATGTCGATGTCGATCCCGAAAGTCTCGCGCACGTCGAGTTCGATGTCGGGAGCGGCCAGTACGGTGGCGTCGCGATTCTCGGTCTGGGTCTTGGAGTCAGTCATCGTAGGGCATCGCGTATAGGACCGGCCGCTGCATCGCAATAAGGTTTGGGCGACTTGCCTTGCTCAACTCGCGCATTTGGGAGGGAGGCTGAACAGATCGACGAAGCGCTGGACCAGCGATGGGTCGCCCTCGATCCGCAGTGCCTGAACCTCTTCCCGCGGCCACTTGCCGTAGAATACCCCGAGGAACGGGAACCCGCCCTCGGCCGCGAAGACCAGATCGGGGTCCGGATCGCCATTGCTGGAGGGTTGGATCGCCAGTTCGCCCTGCCCCAGCCGCCCGGTGAATTTGCTGACACCCACCTCGAAGCGCACCGTCAGTGCCAGCTCGCCGATCCGCTCGGGATGGATCATCGTGCGCAGCGAGAGCATCAGCGAGACCGGCGTGATCGGCAGCGTGGGATCGTGGAGGGTCGAGCGCACCGCCCATCGCCCCAGTTCCTGCATGACGGGCTCCAGCGCCAGGCCCCATTCGGTGAGTCGATAGACCTGCACCGAAGCGGGCGGCGGCAGCACTTCGCGCGCGACGATGCCGGTTCCTTCGAGGCTCTCCAGCCGCTCGGTCAACGTCTTGGCGCTCAGGCCCGGCAATTCGGCGCGGATCTCGGAGAAACGGCGCGGGCCGAGCATCATCTCGCGTATGATTGGCAGCGACCAGCGTTCGCCGATCAGTTCCATCGCGAAAGCCGCCCCGCAGGCATCCCCATACCAGCGGCCATGTGCGCGTTTCACACTGTCCGTCGCGCTTTCCGAACGCATGGTTTCTTTTTGTGACTTCATGGTTGCTTTTAGTTACCCCTGAGGTCAGGTTCGGGCAAGAGGCGATTCGCCCTTCTGAAGGAGAGAGCAGATGGCACGCATGATCTTCGTGAACCTCCCCGTCACCGATCTGGAGCGCTCCAAGGCGTTCTACACCGCGCTCGGCTTCACCAACGAGCCGCGCTTCACCGACGACACGGCGGCCTGCATGGTGTGGTCGGAATCCATCTTCGTGATGATCCTGACGCACGACAAATGGCGCACCTTCACCGACCGCCCGATCCCCGACACCGGCTCCAGCGAAGTGGCGCTGTGCCTTGCATGTGAAAGCAAGGAAGAGGCCGCGGAGATGAAGGCCAAGGCTGCGGCGGCAGGCGGCACGCCCGACATCAATCCGCCACAAGACTATGGCTTCATGGTCAGCCACGCCTTCACCGACCTCGACGGGCATGTCTGGGAGACGATGTGGATGGACCCTGCCGCCGCCTCGGGGGAAATGGAAATCCCGACCACGGCGTGACATAAAGAAACGGGAGAGGGAGAAGACGATGCCTATCGATCCGACCTCACAGATAGAGATCACCGCTTACGAATGGGTGCCATCCTTCGCGCAGGGGCAGGTCCGCGATTTGCGCCCGCGCTGGACCTGCGAAGAGTACACCCTGCCCTACAAGGTGCGCCTGATCAGCGCGATCGAGCGCCCCGAATGGTACTATGACGACCAGCCCTGGGGGCAGGTGCCCTTCGTCCGTGACGGCGAGGTCGGGATATTCGAAAGCGGCGCCACGCTCATCCACCTCGCCGAGAAGGCGGGCGCCTTGCCCCCGACCGGCTCGCAGGAACGGGCGAAAGTCCTGAGTTGGCTGCTGGCTGCGTTCAACTCGATCGAGCCGTTCGTGATGGAGTTCGTCAACTGCACGTTTTTCTCGCGCAAGGAGGACTGGGCACCGCTGCGCCGCCCTTCCCTGACTACCGCGCTGGAAGGCCGCCTCAAGCGCCTCGAAACGGCGCTGGGCGACGACGAGTGGCTGGCCGGGGACTTCTCGATCGCCGATATCGCGATGACCACGATCCTGCGCGCCATCCCCGACCCGTCCGTGCTGGCGCCGACGCCCGCACTCGCGGCGTACGTCGAGCGCGGCATAGCTCGCCCTGCGTTCCAGCGTGCGCTGGAGGCGCAACTCGCGCCTTTCGCCGAGCATGATCCGAAGACCAAAGCCAAGGCCGAAAACCCTGCCAAGGAAGGAGTCTGACATGACCTACGTAGAAGGTTTCGTGATCGCCGTCCCCAAGGCGAACAAGGACAAGTTCATCGCTCACGCCGAAATGGGCGACGCCGTCTTCATGGAGCACGGCGCCACCCGCGTCCTCGAATGCTGGCAGGACGACGTGCCCGAAGGCAAGCAGACCGACTTCTTCCGCGCGGTGGAGTGCAAGGAGGACGAGGCGGTGGTCTTCTCGTGGATCGAATGGCCCGACAAGGCGACTCGCGAAAAGGGCATGGCTGCCGTCATGGACGCGATGAACACCGACCCGCGCATGGATCCGGAGAAGAACCCCATGCCTTTCGACGGCATGCGCATGATCTACGGCGGCTTCCAGCCCGTCGTCACGCTGGGAGGCTGAGCCATGGGCAACCCTGTAGGCAGCTTCATCTGGTACGAGCTGATGACCAGCGATTCCGACGCCGCGGCCGCCTTCTACGGCAGTGTCGTCGGCTGGAAGATCGGCGCCAACGTCATGCCGGAAATGACCGGCGATTCCGGCATGGACTACCGCATGATCGAGCGCATCGATGGCGGCGGCGCGGGCTGCGGCTATACCGGCGGCGTCTTCGCACTCGACGATGCCATGATCAAACAAGGCGCGAAGCCCGGCTGGATGGGCTACATTTACGTCCCCGACGTCGATGCAAAAGTGGCCGAGATCACGGCCGAGGGCGGATCCGTCCACGTGCCCGCCACCACCATGGAAGGCGTCGGCCGCTTCGCCATGGTGACCGACCCGCAGGGCGCCGCGTTCTACGTGATGACGCCGGAACCGCCCGCCGACGATCCCGACGCCACCAGCGACGTGTTCAGCGTGGACAAGCCGCAGACGGTACGCTGGAACGAACTCGTCACGCCCGACGACGACGCGGCGGTGGCGTTCTACACGAAGCATTTCGGCTGGACCCAGCACGGCGCGATGCCGATGGGGCCGCTCGGCGACTACCGCTTCCTCCAGCTGGAGGACGTGCAGATCGGCGCGGTTATGAAGCAGGCTGATTTCATGCCGGTGCCAGGCTGGACCTACTACATCGGCGTGGACGATATTGACCGCGCACTGACCGCAGTAAAGGACGGCGGCGGCAAGCCTATGGGCGATCCGCAGCAGATCCCCACCGGCGAATACACCGTCCACGCCTTCGATCCGCAAGGCGCCTACTTCGGCCTCGTCGGGCCGCGCAGATAACCGGGCGGACGGTGATTGACGCCGTCCATTCGTTCCATCAATGTTCCACCCTCATCTAAGGGAGAATCCCGATGGCCGACTACACCTTCTTCACCAACCCGATGTCGCGCGGACAGATCGCCCGCTGGGCGCTGCACGAAGCCGGGGCGGACTACGAGCAGGTCCTCGTCGACTGGAAGGACAAGCCCGCCGCGTTCCTCGACGCCAACCCGATGGCCAAGGTGCCAACGCTGATCCACCATGCCGACGACGGCGACCGGGTGATCACCGAATCCGCCGCGATCTGTCTCTATCTCGCCGAGATGAACCCGGAAGCGCACCTGCTCCCCAACGACGGCGAGATGGCGGACTATTACCGCTGGACCTTCTTCGCCTCCGGCCCGATCGAGCAGGCGATCACCTCGCGCGCGCTCAAGTTCGAGCCGACGCCGCAGCAGGAGATGATGGCCGGCTGGGGCAGCTTCGAGCGCACCCTCGCCGCGATCGAGGAAAAGCTGGCCGAGGACGACTGGGTCTGCGGCACCCGCTTCACCATGGCCGACGTCTATGTCGGCAGCGCGATCGACTGGGGCATGACCTTCGGCATCATCCCGCCGCTGCCCCCGCTCGTGGCCTATGCCGAACGTTGTCAGGAACGCCCCGCCTACCGGACCGCCAAGGGCATCGACGGCAAGCTGATAGAGGAGATGAAGAAATGACGGCCAAAAACCGGATCTGCCTCTGGTACGACGGCACCGCCGAGGACGCTGCGAACTTCTACGCCACCGTCTTCCCCGACACCCGCGTCGATTCCGTACAACGTGCACCGACGGATTATCCGGACGGGAAGGAAGGCAACGTCCTCGTGGTCGAGTTCACGGTGATGGGGATCGAATGCATCGGCCTCAACGGCGGCCCGCAGTTCCCGCAATCGGAATCGTTCTCGTTCCAGGTCGCCACCGACACGCAGGAAGAGACCGACCGCTACTGGGACGCCATCGTCGGCAATGGCGGAGCGGAAAGCATGTGCGGCTGGTGCAAGGACAAGTGGGGCCTCAACTGGCAGATCACTCCTCGCGCCCTCACGAACGCGATGGCGAACCCCGATCGCGCTGCAGCCAAGCGGGCGATGGAAGCGATGATGACGATGCGCAAGATCGACATCGCCGCGATCGAGGCGGCGGTGAAAGGCTGATGCTGGCACTCTACGGCCACCCCTTCTCGTCCTACACCTGGAAGGCGCAGATCGCGCTCCTGGGATCTGGGCTGGAACATGAGTTCCGCATCGTCGACGGCGATCACCCCGATCATGGCAAGATCGTCGCCATGGCCGGACCAGCGGGCAAGTTCCCGGTCCTGCAGGACGGCCAGAACCTGATCTTCGAGGCGACTTCGATCATCGAGCACCTGCAACTGCACCATGTGGAACCGGATGTCCTGCTGCCCTCCGATGCCGAAGCGGCGATCGGCGTACGCATGCTCGACCGGGTTTTCGACAACTACGTCATGGGCAACATGCAGGAGGTCGTGAACGAACACATTCGCGATGCCGAAAACCCGGACATGACCCGCATCGGCGAAGCGCGGGAACGGCTGGAACGCAGTTACGCCTGGTTGGAGGGCTGGCTTCAGTACTACCCGGCGCAAGGCCAGGTTACCCTGATCGAGTGCGCCGCCGCGCCCTCGCTGTTCTACGCCGACTGGGTCCTCCCCATCGCCGACAGCTTTTCGCGCCTGAAGGCATGGCGCGCCCATCTGCTCGCCTTGCCGCCGGTCAGCACCTGCGTCGAGGCCGCCCGCCCTTACCGCGCGTTCTTTCCGCTGGGCGCGCCTGATCGAGATTGAGGAGAACAACGATGAGCAACGAACTGTCCACCACCCGCTACATCGCCGCACCGCCTGCGAAAGTGTGGGACGTCATGGCCAACCGCCAGAACGAATGGTGGTGCCCTACCCCATGGCGCGCCGAGGTCGATGAACAGGACAAGCGCCCCGGCGGCGTCTGCAAGATGACGATGTACGGCCCCGACGGCGAAGTCATGCCCCAGAACGGCATCTACCTTGCCTATGAGGAAGGCCGCCGCTTCGCCTCGACCGATGCGGTGGTGGACGATCTCCAACCGAGCGGGCCGTTCATGATCGGCATCTGGGAAGTCGCTCCGGAAGGCGAAGGCACGCGCTATACCGCCACCGCCCGCCACTGGAGCGCGGATACCTGCAAGCAGCATGAGGAAATGGGCTTTACGCAAGGCTGGGCAGCCTGTGCGGACCAGTTGGCAGCGATCTGCGAGGGCGAAGACGAATAACGCGCCCTGCTCCTCTTTCCACTTCGTCACCCTGAAACAAGTTTAGGGTGACGGGGAATGTAGGGCCAAGATAGGTCCTACCCGAAAGCCGCCGCGTTCTTGAGGACCTGATACGCCTCGACCACCCCCTGCAGCCGCGCGGCATGGCTGTGATCGCCGCCGTTGTGGTCGGGATGATACTGCCGCAGAAGCCGCGTATAGCGAAACCGCAGGGTCTTGCGGTCGATGTCCCCGTCCAGCCCCAGCGTCTCCAAAGCTCTGCGCTCGTTCGGAGTGAAGCGCGCGTTTTCGGGCTTCAGGTCAGCCCTGCGCCGCTTCACATGCGCCCTCGCCCGTGCCTGAATCGCCTCAAGCGGGTCGGAGAAGTTCGCCCAGTTCGGCGCCTGATCCACGCCCGCATCAGGCCGGAACGCGCGGGTCTGCGTCTCCCAACCGTGGAGCGGGGACTGCGCGCGCATGATCTCCTCCGCTTCCATGCCTTCGAAGTAGTCGTAGCCCGAATTGAACTGACGCACGTGCTCGAGGCAGAACCATCGATAGTCGCCCGGCCCGTCGAACCCGGACGGCCGACCACCCGGAGCACGAAACTCGCCCGCCTCATCACACCCCGGCCAGGCGCACTCGTGACCGGTGGATTCGAACCTTCCATGAAATCTATGCTGTCTCACCGGCTTCCAGATGGGACATCGATCGCCTAAATGGAACCCCATGTCTGGACCACTCGAACAGGAAATGCGGCAGCTTCTGACCGCTGCCTTCGCTCCCACGTCGCTTGACGTGGTCAACGATTCCGCCACGCACCGCGGCCATACCGGCGATGACGGCAGCGGCGAATCGCACTTCACCATCCTGATCGAGAGCCCGCAGTTCGCCGGTGTCTCACGTCTGCAGCGCCAGCGACTGGTAAATGCGGCGCTGGGCGACATTCCCGGCAATCGCGTCCATGCGGTGGCGATCAAGGCCAGCGCGCCGGGGGAATAAGCGCGAAGCCCGCAGACATACACCCGTCATCCCAGCGAAGGCTGGGACCGCTGGCAATGCTTTAGGCGATAGCTGGCCGAACAACACTCTGCCGCTATGTGGGTTGTTCACGGCCAGCGATCCCAGCTTTCGCTGGGATGACGGCGTGTTGCCCTGTAGCTTGCTCAGGGCAAACACCCCGGTTGCCCTTTGCGCCTTGCCCGACTAAGGCGCGCACCATGCCGACACCTCTGACTTTCGCCGTGCCCAAGGGCCGAATCCTCGACGAAGCGCTGCCCCTGATGGCGCGCGCCGGTGTGACCCCCGAGGCGGAATTCCATGACAAGAAGTCACGCGCGCTCTCCTTCGCTTGCGAAAACAGCGACATGCGCCTGATCCGCGTGCGCGCCTTCGACGTCGCCACGTTCGTCGCGCATGGCGCCGCGCAAGTCGGCATCGTCGGCTCGGACGTGGTGGAGGAGTTCGCCTATTCCGACCTCTACGCCCCCGTGGACCTGAACATCGGCCACTGCCGTCTTTCGGTCGCCGAAAAGGTGGGCGAGACCGGCGGCGCGCTGCCTTCGCACTTGCGCATCGCCAGCAAGTACCCGAACCTCACCCGCCGCCATTTCGAGAAGTTGGGCGTGCAAGCCGAAGTCGTGAAGCTGAACGGCGCGATGGAGCTGGCGCCCTGCCTCGGTCTGTCGAGCCGGATCGTCGATCTGGTCTCCACCGGCCGCACGCTCAAGGAGAACGGTCTGGTCGAAACCAGCCGCATTCTCGACATTTCCGCGCGCCTGATCGTCAACCGCGCTGCCCTCAAGACCGACGAGCGCGTCGCCGCACTGGTCGAGGCCTTCCGCGCGCTGGTGGCGGAAAAGGAAGCCGCCTGATGCTGCGCCTTTCAGCCAAGGACCCCGGTTTCGCCGAGGCCTTCGCGCGCGTCGTCTCCGACCGCCGCGAAAGCGCGGTTGACGTGGCCGCCGACGTCGCCGCGATCCTCCGGGACGTGCGCGAGCGTGGTGATGCAGCGCTTGCCGATCTCACGGCGAAGTTCGACGGCCATGACCTCGACCAGACCGGCTGGAACGTCGATGCCGCTACCTGCAAGGCCGCCTTCGACGCGCTAGAACCGACCTTGCGCGCAGCGCTGGAACTCGCGGCAGAGCGTATCCGCGCCTACCACGCCGCGCAACTCCCCGAGAACCGCGACTACACCGACGCCGCCGGCGTGCGCCTCGGAGCGACGTGGAATGCGGTGGACGCGGCGGGCCTCTACGTTCCCGGCGGGCGGGCGGCCTATCCGTCCTCGCTGCTGATGAACGCCATTCCCGCAAAGGTCGCAGGCGTGGAGCGTCTCGTCGTCGTCACCCCGACGCCGAAGGGCGAAGTCAATCCGCTCGTCCTCGCCGCCGCGCACCTTGCGGGCGTGGACGAAGTGTGGCGCGTGGGCGGTGCCCATGCCGTCGGCGCGCTGGCCTATGGCACCGACCGCATCGCCCCCGTCGATGTGGTAACCGGCCCCGGCAATGCCTGGGTGGCCGAGGCCAAGCGCCAGCTCTACGGCGTCGTCGGCATCGACATGGTCGCGGGGCCGAGCGAAATCCTCGTCATCGCCGACGCCAAGAACGAGCCGCGCCGGATCGCCGCCGACCTTCTCAGCCAGGCCGAGCACGACCCGACCTCGCAGTCGATCCTCATCACCGACGACGCGGCCTATGCCGACGCGGTGGCCGAAGCCGTCGAACTCGAACTCGCCGCGCTAGCGACCGAGAAGACCGCCCGCGAAAGCTGGAACGTCAACGGCGTCATCATCGACGTCGCCAGCTTCGACGAAGCCCCCGCGCTCGCCAATGCACTGGCGGCCGAACACGTCGAGATCGCCACCGACGATCCCGAAAGCCTGATGCGCCGCATCCGGCACGCAGGGTCCGTGTTCCTCGGCCGCATGACCCCCGAGGCGGTCGGCGATTACGTCGCCGGCCCCAACCACGTCCTGCCCACCGGGCGCCGGGCGCGGTTCTCCTCGGGGCTTTCGGTTCTCGATTTCATGAAGCGCACCAGCTTCATCCAGCTTGACGCTGCGGCGCTGGAGGCCATCGGCCCCGCCGCCGTCGCCCTTGCCGAGGCCGAAGGGCTTCCCGCGCACGCGCGCTCCATTTCCGTAAGGCTGAACTCATGAGCAATCCCAAGCAGAAGCGCGCCGCCGCGCGCCTCGCCGCCGTCCAGGCGCTGTACCAGTTCGACATGGAGGGCACCCCGATGGCCTCCCTGCTCGACGAATTCCACCGCCACCGCCTTGGCATGGAGATCGACGACGCGCAGTTCGCGCAGGCCGAAGTCGCGTTCTTCGACGACGTCGTGAAGGGCACCATCGCCCGCCGCGACGAAATCGACGAACTGCTGGCGTCCAAGCTGACCGAGGGCTGGTCGCTGGGCCGTCTCGACAAGACGATGCTGCAGATCATGCGCGCGGGCGCTTACGAACTCATGGCCCGCGCCGACATTCCGACCGGCGCCGCGATCAGCGAATACCTCGACGTGTGCCACGCCTTCTTCGACCCGCGCGAGGCGAAGTTCCTCAACGGCGTGCTCGATTCGGTGGCAAAGTCGGTCCGCTGACGGCATGATCTTCGGATGACCGGCGAAGCCGCCTTCATCCACGCCCTGCGCGCCATCGCCACCGCCCCCGCCGCCCGGCGGCTGGCGGACGATGCCGCCGTGCTCCGGATCGGCGGCGAGGCGCTGGTGCTGACGATGGATACCGTCGTCGAGGGCGTCCACTACCTCCCGAACGATCCGCCGCAGGACGTGGCGTGGAAGCTGGTGGCGGTGAACGTCTCCGACCTTTCCGCCAAAGGGGCGACGCCGGCGGGGTGCCTCTATTCGCACGCGCTGGGCGCTTCCGCGTGGGACACCGCGTTCCTCGCCGGGCTGGACGAGGCCTGCCGCCGTTTCGCCATCCCGCTGCTGGGCGGCGATACGGTCCGCATGCCGGACGGCGCGCCGCGCAGTTTCTCGCTGACGGCGCTCGGCACCGGGGCCAAGGGTTGCCCGGTGCCTTCGCGCACGGCGGCGCGGCCGGGTGACCGGGTCTGGGTCAGCGGGACCATCGGCGATGCGGGGCTGGGGCTGAAAGCCGCGCTGGGCGACCTCGATGGAGACGCAAGCGCCCTCACCGCGCTGCTCGCCCGTTACCGCCGCCCTGCGCCCGAGCCTCGCTTGGGCGTCGCACTGGCGCCGCTGGTCCACGCTATGATGGATGTTTCCGACGGACTCATGGTCGATGCCTCGCGCATGGCCGAGGCCAGCGCGGTAGGCGTGACGCTGGACGTCGGCGCAGTGCCGCTTTCCGCGGCCTTCCGCGCCGTCGCAGGCGAAGTTCTGGAGGTCCGGCTGGCAGCGATGGCCGCCGGGGACGACTACGAACTGCTGTTCACCGCGCCGCTCGAAAATACAGCGCGCATTCTTGAAGCCGCGAGCACCCTGAACCGGCAGGTTACGGCAATCGGCACCATCGAAGCAGGAGCGGGGCTGTCGCTGCATCACGAAGGCGCTGCACTGCCCTTGCCCGAACGCCTGGGTTACCAGCACTGACGTCGGTGCGTGGCCCGGTCGCCATGCCGCCGATGACGGCACCGTTCCGGCGCATATCCCTGCTTGCCACTCCCCCACCTTCCCTATAGCCCTAGTCGCCGCGAGCGGGAAAACCCGTCGCTACAACATAATGGGAAGGGGACGTCTTCGTGAATCTCATCACGATCGCAATAGTCCTGGGACTTCTGGCCATCGTCTATGGCTTCGTCACAAGTCGTCAGGTGCTCAGTGCTCCCGCAGGCTCCGAAAAGATGCAGGAGATCGCCGCCGCTATTCAGGAAGGCGCGCAAGCCTACCTGAAGAGGCAGTATTCCACCATTGCCGTCGTCGGCGTGATCGTCGCGATCATCCTGGCGTTCACACTCGGAGCCATATCGGCCACCGGGTTCGTCATCGGCGCGATCCTGTCGGGTTTCGCCGGGTTCATCGGGATGAACATCTCGGTCCGGGCGAACGTACGCACCGCCGCTGCGGCACAGAAGGGCCTGCAGGAAGGGCTGACGCTGGCGTTCCGGGCGGGCGCAATCACCGGCATGCTGGTGGCAGGCCTCGCTCTGCTCGCGATCGCGGTGTTCTACTGGTATCTCACCGGACCGGCCGGGCACACGGTTGGCGGCGATGACCGTACCGTGGTCGAAGCACTGACCGCCCTCGCCTTCGGAGCCTCGCTCATCTCGATCTTTGCGCGTCTGGGTGGAGGCATCTTCACCAAGGCCGCCGACGTCGGCGCCGACCTCGTCGGCAAGGTCGAGGCCGGCATTCCCGAGGACGATCCCCGCAACCCCGCCGTCATCGCCGACAACGTGGGCGATAACGTCGGCGACTGTGCCGGCATGGCGGCCGACCTGTTCGAAACCTACGTCGTCACCGTTGGCGCGACGATGGTGCTGACCGCGCTGTTGCTCAAGGGCGCGGGCAACCTGAGCGCGATGATGGCGCTGCCGCTGCTGATCGGCGGCGTTTGCATCGTCACCTCCATCATCGGCACCTACTTCGTGCGGCTGGGCAGCTCGCAGAACATCATGGGCGCCATGTACAAGGGCTTCCTGGTGACTGCGGTGCTCTCGATCCCGGCGATCTGGTGGGCGATAAGCCATGCGCTGGGGGATATGGAGGCCGTCATCGGCAATGGCGACCTCAACGGCCGCACGTTGTTCTATTGCGCTCTGGTCGGCCTGGCGATCACCGGCCTGATCATCTGGATCACCGAGTATTATACCGGGACCGATTATCGCCCGGTCCGGTCGATCGCCAAGGCTTCGGTCACCGGTCATGGCACCAATGTGATCCAGGGCCTTGCCATCAGCCTGGAAGCGACGGCGCTGCCGACGATCGTGATCGTCGCCGGGATCATCATCGCCTACCAGCTCGCCGGGCTGCTGGGCATTGCCTATGCGGCGACCGCGATGCTGGCGCTGGCGGGCATGGTGGTGGCGCTGGATGCTTACGGTCCGGTCACCGACAACGCGGGCGGCATCGCCGAGATGGCCGGTCTAGACGACGCCGTGCGCGAGAAGACCGACGCGCTCGATGCCGTGGGCAACACCACCAAGGCCGTGACCAAAGGTTATGCGATCGGTTCGGCGGGGCTTGCCGCGCTGGTCCTCTTTGCCGCCTACACAACCGACCTCAAGGAGTTCTTCCCAGCGCTGAACGTCGATTTCAGTCTGGAGAATCCTTACGTCATCGTCGGCCTCCTGCTCGGCGCGCTACTGCCGTACCTGTTCGGCGCGATGGGCATGACGGCGGTGGGCCGGGCCGCGGGCGACGTGGTCGTCGATGTGCGCGAGCAGTTCCGCGAGAAGCCAGGCATCATGACTTATGCGGAAAAGCCCGACTACGCACGCACGGTCGATCTTGTCACGAAGGCAGCGATCAAGGAGATGATCGTGCCCTCGCTGCTGCCGGTGCTGGCGCCGATCGTGGTCTACTTCGTGATCACCGCCGTCGCCGGTCGTGAAAACGGCTTCGCGGCGCTCGGAGCACTGCTGCTTGGCGTGATCGTCAGCGGGCTATTCGTGGCCCTGTCGATGACTTCGGGTGGCGGCGCATGGGACAACGCCAAGAAGTTCATCGAGGACGGCAATTACGGCGGCAAGGGTTCGGAGGCGCACAAGGCTGCCGTCACCGGCGATACCGTGGGCGATCCCTACAAGGATACCGCAGGCCCGGCGGTGAACCCGATGATCAAGATCACCAATATCGTCGCGCTGCTGCTGCTTGCCGCAATGGCGGCCGGTTGAACGCAGCGGCACCGCGTCGGGGCCTTTCCGGCGCGGTGCCGTTAGCGTTTCCTTGATTTCTCGCCATTAATTCAGGCCACGAACACGCAACGTTCCGGCAACAGGATTCGGTCTGCAAGTGGCTGGCGAGGCACATCGCAAAGAGGCCCCATCGGTGCTGGACGCCGAGATCGCGCCCGCTCGCCTGCTTTCGGGCAGCCTCTGCGCCATGCCCTGGCGCGCGCTGGAAAGCGAGGTCGATGCCTGGGACCGCCTAACCGGCAACGCCAGCGAGCCAAACCCGTTCTTCGAGAGCTGGTATCTGCTCCCCTCGCTACGCCACCTGCCTGACACGGACGCCGTGACGATCCTGCGCTTCGAGCAGGACGGGCAACTGGTGGGCCTGCTGCCCGTCGCTCCATCCCGCCGCTACTACCGCTGGCCGATGCCGCATTTGTCCAGCTGGCTTCACGCCAACTGCTTCTGCGGCGTGCCGCTGGTCGCCCGGGGCGCAGAAGTGCCTTTCTGGCAGGCCGTTCTGAGCTGGGCCGACACCCGGCCTGACGCGGCGCTGTTCATGCACTTGCGCGGCATGATGCTGGGCGGCCCGCTGCACGCCGCACTGGACGCCGTAGCGGCACAGGACGCGCGGCAGATCGAGATCGTACACCGCGAGGCCCGCGCCATGCTCGCCTCCGACCTTTCGCCCGAAACCTATCTGGAAGCCGCGCTGTCGAGTAAGAAGCGCAAGGAACTGCGCCGCCAGGCCAATCGCCTCGCCGAGGAAGGTGCCATCGCCTTCGAGCACAGCACCGATGCTCGCGACGTCGCCCGGTGGTGCACCGATTTCCTCGCGCTGGAGGCTGCGGGCTGGAAGGGTAAAGCCGGCTCCGCGCTGGCAAGCTCCGAGCGGACCGAGCGGATGTTCCGCGAAAGCCTCGAAGGAGCAGCTCTGCGCGGCAGGCTGGAGAGACTGTCGCTGACGCTCGACGGTCGCCCCGTCGCGATGCTAGCGACGTTCCTGACCGCACCGGGCGCCTATTCCTACAAGACCGCCTTCGACGAGACATATGCGCGCTTTTCACCCGGCGTGCTGCTCCAGCGCGAGAATCTCGCCATGCTGGACCGCGCAGACATCGCCTGGACCGACAGTTGCGCCAGCGCAGACCATCCGATGATCGACCACCTCTGGCGCGAGCGCCGGGACATCGGGCGGCTCTCCATCGCCATCGGCGGCAGGCTGCGCCGCGCCGCCTTCCGCCAGTTCGTGCGCGCCGAAACCGCGCGCCATCCCGCCGGACACAGACCATGAACGTCCCGACTCTACTCCAGGCAAGTCCGGTTTTTGCGGACACCGCGCGCCATGACTTCGCATCGCACTATCCCGAGGTGCCGCATAAGCTGACTCACGCCCTTGGCGCACATCCACTGATGGAACTGGAGGCACTGGCCCGGCTGGCGGAGGTACTTCCCCCCGCCTCGGTGGAATACAATGCCAGCGACCAGCCCATCGGCATCGAAGGAAAGCCCGGGCCGACCGGCATCCCCATCGGCGAAACGATCCGCCATATCGAGACGACCCGCTCCTGGGCGGTGCTCAAGAACGTCGAGCAGGACCCGGCGTACGCTGCACTGCTTGAAGCGTTATTGGCGGAAATCCGTCCAGCCATCGAAGCGCGCACCGGGCGCATGCTCAAGACACAGGCCTTCGTATTCGTGACCAGCGCCGGGGGCGTCACGCCCTATCACTTCGACCCCGAACACAACATCCTGATGCAGGTGCGCGGCTCCAAGGTGATGACGCAGTTCCCGGCGGGCGATCCGACCTTTGCGCCGGACGAGATTCACGAAACCTACCACACCGGCGGCGGCCGAGAACTGAAGTGGCGTGACGACCTGCTCGCCGGCGGCCGCGAATTCCCACTCGCGCCGGGCGAAGCGCTTTACGTACCGGTTATGGCGCCGCATTTCGTGCGCAACGGGCCGGAGCCTTCCGTTTCGCTCTCGATCACCTGGCGCTCGGAGTGGAGTTTTGCGGAAGCGGATGCGCGGGCATTCAACGGACTTCTACGACGTTGCGGGCTTAAACCGACGGCCCCGGGGCGCTGGCCGGATCGCAATCGCACCAAGGCGACAGGCTGGCGTATCGCACGCAAGCTGGGCCTGTAGGACTGGCTCATCGCTCCGGTCGATCACCGTGGCGACAAGGATCGTTTTGTTGTTGCAAATCATTCGCATTAGAAGGGTTGTCAAAAGGACCGCCCGATGACCCGCGATTTCGCCAAGACCCTCAGTTTCCTTGCGCTCCATCTTATGGTCGGTTTCACCGTCGCCTATCTCGTCACCGGATCGGTCACGATGGCGGGCGGGATTGCTCTGATCGAGCCGATGGTGAACGCAGTGGTTTTCTTCTTTCACGAGCGTGCCTGGCGGAGCGGAGACACGTCGTTCACCGCGTTGCGGAGGCATCGCCACGCCGCAGTCTGACACCAGTTCAGGAACGCCGGGTCGTTTCCTTGCGCAAGTCGTGGACGCGGCCGCCGTGATGCTCGATCACCGGGCTGAAGTCCTCGGGCTCATTGACGAGATCGTCGAACAGCGCACGGTAATGGATCATCGCCCGGCGCAATTCCTCAGTGCCCGCCTCGCCGCGGGCATGGCTGGCGGCGATGTGATGGCCGGTGCGGTAATGCGCGACGACCTCGCCGTGATCGACCGACAGGTCTTCGTAGCGCTGGTCGAAGTCGGCCACCGGATAGCCACGTGCGGTCATGACGTCGGCAAGCAGCACGTCGGCGCGCTGGACGGCACCCGCCGGGTCATCGACGAACTGGGCCTGCACTTCCAGCCATGCGCGCACGAACGCTTCCCGCCGGGCGGGCTCCAACGGGCGAATGTCGAAGGCGGCGACGCGCTGCTCGCGCTCATAGAGCACGGTCTCGGCCTCATACGTGCTGCCGGACTGGTCGATAGTGCGATCGTATTCGTCGCCAAACCGATCGCGCAGCCGCGCTGTATGGCGACTGCGCATGACTGTCACGACAACGCCGACCAGAACGGCCAGCGCGATCACGCCGACGGCTATGGCGAGCGGACTAAGTGTAACCACGTTGAATCTCCCGTTTCCCGCCTCCGTCCTACGGAAACTTCAACCGGGGAGATGATCGTCAGTTGCGCGGCCCGCCGCAGGTGTCGCGCCGCTCAGCCGTTCGGGTGGTAGAAATCGTAGATCGTCTGCGCCACCGCCACGCTGACACCCGGCGCGCGGCGCAAATCTTCAAGGCTCGCCGCACGTACCTTGCCGGCCGTGCCGAAGTGCAGCAGCAGAGCGCGCTTGCGGGCCGGGCCGATGCCGGGAATCTCGTCGAGCGGGCTGGCGGTGATCGCCCGGCTGCGCTTCGCCCGGTGCGCGCCGATTACGAAGCGGTGGACCTCGTCACGCAGGCGCTGGAGGTGGAACAGCACCGGCGAGTTCACTGGCAACATCTTCTCGCGCCCGTCAGGGAAGTGGAACACCTCGCGCCCCTCGCGGCCGTGGTGCGGGCCCTTGGCGATGGCGATGAGGTTGACGTCCTCGATGCCGAGTTCCTCCAGCGCGTCCTTCACCGCGTTCATCTGGCCCTTGCCGCCGTCGATCAGGACGAGGTCGGGCCAGGTGCCGCCGGTGCGCTCGGGGTCTTCCGCCTGCACGCGGCCGAAGCGGCGGGTCATGACCTCGCGCATCATCGCGTAGTCGTCGTCGGTCTGCGCGGACTTGATGTTGAACTTGCGGTACTGGCTGGTCTGGAAGCCCTCCGGCCCCGCCACCACCATCGCGCCCAGCGCCTTTGTGCCCGAGATATGGCTGTTGTCGTAGACTTCCACGCGCTGCGGCAGGTCGGGCAGCTCGAGGAAGTCAGCCATCTCGCGCCAGACTTTCGCCTGCGTGCCGCGCTCAGCCTGGCGGCGGTCGAGCGCTTCCACCGCGTTGCGGGTGGCCTGCATCATCAGGTTGCGGCGGTTGCCGCGCTGGGGGACGGAGATTTCCACCTTGCCGCCCGCGCTCTCGCGCAGGGCTTCGGCGATCAGCTCGGCCTCGGGAAGTTCGCGATCGACGAGGATGCAGCGCGCGGGCGGCACTTCCTCGTAGAACTGCGCGAGGAACGCCTGCATCACCTCTTCCTCGCTCAGGCCCTCGGTGTGGGTGGGGAAGAAGGCGCGGTGGCCCCAGTTCTGGCCGCCGCGGATGAAGAAGGCCTGCACGCCGACCTGCCCGCCCTTGCTAGCCATCGCGAAGATGTCGGCATTGTCGAGCCCTTCCGCGTTGATCGCCTGGCTGCCTTGAATGAAAGTCGCCGCGCGCAGGCGGTCGCGCAGCATCGCCGCGCGCTCGAAGTCGAGGTCGGCGGCCGCCTCGGCCATCTGCGCCTCGATCTTGCGCTGCACTGCGTTGGACTTGCCGCCGAGGAAGTCCTTCGCCTCCTGCACCAGTTCCTTGTAGCCCGCCTCGTCGATGCGGTCGACGCAAGGGGCCGAGCAGCGCTTGATCTGGTAAAGCAGGCAAGGCCGGTCGCGCCGGGCGAAGAAGCTGTCGGTGCAGCTGCGCAGCAGGAACAGCTTCTGCAGCGCGTTGATCGTGGTGTTGACCGAGCCGGCGCTGGCGAAGGGGCCGTAGTAATTGCCCTTCATCCGCCGCGCGCCGCGATGCTTCATGATGCGCGGGAACTCGTGGTCAGTGCGCAGCAGGATGAACGGGAACGACTTGTCGTCGCGCAGCAGCACGTTGTACGCGGGCCGGAAACGCTTGATGAGCTGCGCTTCGAGCAGCAGCGCCTCAGCTTCGGAATTGGTCGTCACGATCGTCATCGAGCGGGTCTGGCTGACCATGCGCTGCAAGCGACCGGGCAGACGTTCCCACTGGGTATAATTGGCGACGCGGTTGCGCAGCACCCGCGCCTTGCCGACATAGAGCACGTCGCCGCGCGCGTCCTGCATGCGGTAGACGCCGGGCTTGGCGGGCAGCGTGCGGACGGTGTCTCGGATCACCTCTACGCCCGCCTGCAGGTCGGGCTGGTCGGAACCGCGCACGGTGTAGGTCGCCCGCTCCTCGTTGAAGCGTTCGAGATGGTTGGGCTGCTCAGGAGTGCCGGCTGGTGTTCTCGCCATGTTCGTGCAGATAGGGAAGGTTCGCGCGAAGGGGAAGTGCCCGAACGCGCCCACCCCCAGCCCCTCCCGCAAGCGGGAGGGGGACCGACCATTTCGCCCCTCCCGCAAGCGGGAGGGGGACCGACCATTTCGCCCCTCCCGCAAGCGGGAGGGGCCGGGGGTGGGCCTCGCCTGTCCTCAGAACATCTTGCGGAAGTCGATCCCCAACACGCGGCCCTGCGGTTCGCGATAGGCGGGCTGATAAGCGATCGGGGTGAGCCCGTTCTGATCGGTCACCTTCTGCCGCGAATCGAGCAGGTTGTTGGCCTTGAGCGACAGGCGCGATCCCTTGAAGAACGGCATCTTGGAAACAAGGTCCTCGTTGCGGCCGAGATCGGCGAAGATACGCAGCGATACGTCGAAGGTACTGCCGAACCGCAGGTCCTGGCTGCCGGGCGCACCCGAGCCATCGACCCGGGCAGGCGCGTTCCATTCACCCTTCAGGCGCAGGCCATAGCCGTTCTTGAACAGGCCGCCCTCGGCCTCAATGGTGTGGCGCGGAGTGCCGCCCGCCGAGGTCGAATTGCCGTTCAGCTGGTCGAGCACAGGCACACCCGGCGCGATGAGGATCGTGTCGGTGAAGCGCCAGGTGTGATAGATCGAGAGGTTCCAGCGACTGCCATTGCGACCGCCGGGAGGGCCAAAGCCGCCCCCCGGAGGACCACCCGGTCCACCGCCGGGACCCCGTCCGCCCGATTCGGCGCGAGTGCCACCGGCGCCGCGCTCGCCCGCATTCGATGCCATCGGCGGCTGACCGCCAAAAGCCCCGGGCGGCGGGAAGCCCGGCTGCTCGCCCTGCGCGCGGGTCGTGCCAGGGGCCGGCGTCGGCGCATTACAGAAACGCTCACGCAGTTCGGCGAGCTTAGCCGGATCGACCTTGCCGTCGGCGCCCATGATGCGCTCCCGCATGCGGTCGGGCAGGCTCGCCACGTCCGGTGGGCCACTGCCGCCCGCGCAGAGCGCGGTACGGATGCGTTCGAAACGCTCGGGGTCCATCGGACCTCGGCCGCCGCCTTCGCCGGGCGTGGCCCCCTGCCCTTCGGCCGAACAGGCACGCTGCTTGAACTCGGCGAGCTTGGCCGGGTCGATCTTGCCGTCCGCACCGGAGAGACGATTGCGCAATCCTTCGGGCAGGCTCGCCGGATCGGGATCGCCTGCGCCGGGCGCGCAGAGCTTTTCGCGGATCGCGGCGAAGCGCGAGGGATCGAAGTTGGGGCGTGCGGCTTCGTTGGACGTCTGCCCCCCATTCAATACCTGACCGCCCGCCATCGGCCCGTTCGGGCCGGTGACCGATTGCACCGGCGCAGCGCTCATCCGCGCGGACGAGCCTCCGGACGAACCGCCAGTCGATGACGAACCGCCGAGGCTACCCGAAATGTTAAAGCCCCAGCGCATGGAGGAAGTCTTCACTTCGTCGAAAGTCACCGCGCGCCGATCGATCCGGGTGAGGTTGCCGTCCGCGTCGCGCGTCACGCGGTCAGGGAAGGCGTCCTCGATCGCCGAAGTCAGCAGGGGGAACGCCTGCGTCACGTTGCTCGACCGGTTGCGGAAGTATTCGACGATCAGGTTTGAGCGCTGCAGGAACGGCAGCTTCCACTGTGCCGAGATTTTCCAGTCGCGCTGGGTTTCCTTCTTCAGGTCCGGATTGCCGCCGGTCACCGTGGTGACGAGCGCGGTGCGCGAATTGGTGAAATCGTAGACCGCGACGTTGTATGTCTCGACCATCGGCGCGGCCAGCTGGGTCAGCTTGGGCGCGGCCTGATCGACGATATAGCTCGCCTGCAGCATCAGCGTTTCGGTCGGCGACCATGTAACGCCCGCGCTCCAGTCCGTCAGCGTTCCGAAGTCCGACAGGTGGTCCAGTCCGCCGCTGAAATTCAGCGTGATGTCGCCCACCGCGCCAAGGAAATCCTCTCCCTTGCTGGTCAGCGGCAACGCCAGATTGACGCCGCCCAGCAGATCGCCGCGCCGGAGCGTCACGTTGCCCACGGTGTTGCGCGTGTCCTCGCTCATGGAGCGATCGAAGTCGTACCCGCCCTTGACCGTCAGGTTCGCCTCGCCCGCCGGCATCCGGAACGGCTTGCCCGACAGGGTAACGAGGTTGGACAGCGTCAGTTGGCGCGTGGTCGCGACGTCCACGCCTGCGCCCGGCACATTGGGCAGCGCCCCGGTGATGGAAAGCGCGCCGGATGCGACTTCGGCCTGCAGATCGCCGTACTGCGTCTCGGTGCGACGGCGATCGACGCGGGTATTCGTGTCGGTATACGTCGCATTGGCGGTAGCGCTGACCTGCCATTCGCCGAGCATCGTGCTGTAGCCGAGCCCACCCTCGAACGTATCGGTGATCGAGCGGTTGCTCAGCGGATCGGCCAGCGTGCGGCGCAGCGTCTGGCCGTCATACGTCAGCGGAACCGTGTCGAGCCCCGAAAGCGAGAGCGTGTTTGAGCGGGTATAGCCGCCGGTCGCGGTGATCGCCCCGGCCAGGCCCTTCTCGCCCAGCCCCTGCGTCATCGTGCCTTCCAGCGTCAGTTCGTGGTCCTGCGCGGCGAGGCTGCGATAGCGCGCCGGATCGGGATCGCCCGCGACTTGCGAGACACGCGATTCGTCCTGCGTGATGCCGCGCTCGGCCTCGGTCAGCATGCTGGTGTTGTCGAGCTTGCCGTTGACGTTGAAGCGGCGCGGCCCGGCGATCTTGAACAGGCCGCCTTCCAGTTCGTAATTGTCGTAGCCGCCGCGCGTAGGGCGATTGTATTCGCCCGAAGTCGTCACCGCCGAGAACTGGTCCTTGAGGATGATGTTGACGACGCGCTGGTTGGCCGAATAGCCGAAGCGCAGCGCCACTTCCTCGGGCAGCACCTCGACCCGGCGGATCGCCTCGGGCGGGATGCCGCGCATCTCGCGGAAGCTGGAGATGCGTTGGCCGTTGAGCAGCATGACCGGCGAGCCGCCGCGCCCGCGGCCGCTGCCGGTCTGCGGGCTGATCGCATCCAGCAGTTCCTCGATCGAGGCGACGCCATAGGACGCGATGTCGTTCTCGTCGAAGACCGCAATGGGCTGCTGGGGCACGTCGATCGAGCCGATCACGCGCGGCGCGGTGACGAGAATCTCGTTGCCGTGGACTTCCAGCGGGTTGTCGGGATCGGAGTCGTCATCCTTGATGACCGGCACGCTAGGTGCGTCAGCCGCCGCTTCCGCCGCGAACGCAGGCATCGGCATGGCGAGGCTCGCCACGAGGCTGATCAGAGGTAAGGAACGCAAGTGCAGTCTCCGCCAAGGTGCATCTGTGAAATAGTGATGTGTTCCTTCCCCTCCCGCGCTATTGCCTTGGCCTCTTGCGGACCACAAGCGGGGGCGCGGTATCATTTTGTCGCAATCGTCTTGCGCGAACATGAACCGGCGGCCCTTGCTACTGTACGCATCGTCGCGAAGTCGTTGCGGGCCATGGCGCGATGCGCAAATGGCGACAAAGCAGTCACACGAACGGCAAAAATGCCGCCAAGGCTTCCATTTTCGCGGAGTCGTGGCTATGTCGCGCGCCGATGACACACCAGAACAATGGAAACTGATCGCCAATGGCGAAAGAAGAACTCCTCGAAATGCGCGGCCGCGTGGTCGAACTTCTCCCCAACGCGATGTTCCGCGTCGAGCTGGAGAACGGCCACGAAATCCTCGGCCACACCGCAGGCAAGATGCGCAAGAACCGCATTCGCGTGCTGGTCGGCGACGAAGTGCTCTGCGAGCTGACCCCCTACGATCTCACCAAGGGTCGCATCACCTACCGCTTCATGCCGGGCCGTGGCGGCCCTGGCCAGTTCGGGTCCTGACCTGACTGCGGCAGATTTGTCGGCGGGGCATGGCGCCCCCCGACTCGTTCTCGCTTCCGCCAGCCCGCGACGCCGCGAACTGCTCTCCCGCATCGGGATGAGCGACTTCACGGTGGAAGCTGCAGACATCGACGAGACTGCGCATCCCCGCGAGGTGCCGCGCGATTACGCCCGGCGCATGGCGCGGGAAAAGGCGCTTGCGCTGCCTCCCGGCGATGCTTTCGTGCTGGCTGGCGACACCGTAGTCGCCTGCGGCCGCCGCGTGCTGCCCAAGGCCGAAGATGAGAAGACCGCGCGCGAATGTCTCGCGTTGCTTTCGGGCAGGCGGCACCGCGTCCTCTCCGCCATCGCCCTGCGCGCGCCCGGCGGCACCCTGCACGAGCGGCTGAACGAGACGATCGTGCGCTTCAAGCAATTGTCCAAAGACGAGGTTGAAGCCTACATCGCCGGCGGCGAGTGGGAGGGCAAGGCCGGTGGCTATGCCATCCAGGGCAGCGCCGAAGGCCTCATCGCGTGGATTTCCGGCAGCCACTCGGGCGTCGTCGGCCTCCCCCTGTTCGAGACGCGCGCCCTGCTGAAGGGCGCAGGCTTCCCCATTGGCTGAATGGCTGGTCGAAGAGGGGATCGGCGAAACCCGCGCGATTCTCGTCGATAACGGCCATGTCCTTGCCGCAAGGCTGGAATGGCCGGGCCGGCTGACCGCCGGTGAAGTCGCTGACGCAGTGCTGGTATCGCGCCGCGCCGGAGCCTCACGCGGAACGGTTCGCTTCGATTCGGGCGAGGAGGCGTTCGTCGACGGTTTGCCCAAATCCGCCAGCGAAGGCGCGCGCCAGCGGGTGCTCGTCACCCGCGCAGCGATGGCCGAGACCGGCCGCTACAAACTGGCCCAGACCCGCGCCAGCGATCTTGCCCCTCGCCCTGCTCCCACCCTTGCCGAATCGCTGCGTGGCGGCGGACTGCCGGTCAGGAAGGTCCGCCGCTTTCCCGACGATCCCTGGCCCGAGATCGTGGCCGAAGCGCTTGACGGCGTGATCGCCTTCGAGGGCGGATCGCTGGTGGTGACGCCGACCCCGGCGATGACGCTGATCGATATCGACGGCATCCTGCCGCTCGCCGCGCTGGCATTGGCCGCCGTGCCCGCGATCGCCGACGCGGTCGGGCGGCTCGACCTTGCCGGCTCCATAGGCATCGACTTCCCCTCGCTGGAGCGCAAGGACGACCGCCGCGCGGTGGACGAGGCTCTGGCCGAAGCGCTCGACCACTGGCCGCACCAGCGCACGGCGGTGAACGGCTTCGGCTTCGTGCAACTCGTCGCGCGGCTGGAACGCCCCTCCATCCCGCAGCGGGTGCGTGCCGCCCCCGTCGCCGCCGCCGCGCGCCTGCTTATGCGCAGCGCCGAGCATGTCGCCGAACCGGGCGCGCTGCTACTCACCGCGCACCCGGCCGTGCGCGCCGCGACGAGCGAGGAATGGCTCGCCGACCTCGCGCGGCGCACCGGGCGCACGATCCGCTGGCAGGAGGAGCGCACGCTTGCGCTGGCCGCCGGATTCGCGCAGGCGGTGCCGCTATGACCCTCTCCGAACGCAAATGCCCAATCTGCCGCAAACCCCGCGCCGCCGAGTTCACGCCGTTCTGCTCCAAGCAGTGCCGCGACCGTGACCTGCTGAAGTGGTTGGACGACGGCTACGCCCTGCCCGGGCAGCCCCACGATCCCGAGGACTTCGTCGGGCAGGAAAAAAACAATCCACAGGACGATTGAAATTTCTTCGTCATTTAGGGCTTGCCAAGGTCGGCCACCTTCTTCATAGGCCCGCCCACACCGCTCGCCGGTCTCTTCCAGAGGCCGCCGCCGAACGAGTGCCCGAGTAGCTCAGTTGGTAGAGCATGCGACTGAAAATCGCAGTGTCGGTGGTTCGAATCCGCCCTCGGGCACCATTTCCTTTCCTTTGGTGTCGCACCCGAAATCTAACGTCATTGCGGACATCCGTGATGGATTTCAGCATGTCCTGCCGGATTGTAATGCGGCTTTGATCTTTAGTCGCAAATTGTCGCATCTGCGAAATGGGCGCTTGCTCGCGCACCGTTTTGCTGAATAGGACAGGGCAACATCCAACAAGGCGCGCGACTTGAACAGCTTCCCCCCTTATGCCCTTCGCCGGCCCTCCGGTTGGCGCTGGCCGCTCCTGCCTGTTGCCGCCCTCGCGCTTGCCGGAGTGTCGCTAGCGGCATGCTCCGGTGAGTCGTCAAAGGGCCAGCAGCAGCGCACTGCCGAAGTCGGCTACATCGTCGCGCAGACCAGCAGCGTCCCCCTCTCGGCAACGCTCAGCGGCCGTACGGTCGCCTTCGAGACGTCCGAGGTGCGCCCGCAGGTAACCGGCGTCATCAAGCGCCGCTTCTTTACCGAGGGCAGCACGGTCAAGGCAGGCCAACCCCTGTTCGAGATCGACCCCAGCCTCTACCGTGCGGCAGTCAACCAGGCGCAGGCCAACCTCGCCAGCGCCCGCGCCACGGCGGATGCCGCATCGGTCAAAGCGGAGCGCTATCGCCCGCTCGCCGATATGGAAGCGGTCGCCAAGCAGGACTATACCGACGCCCTGGCGGCATCTCGCACGGCGAAGGCTGCCATTGCGCAGAACGCCGCCACGCTTGATACGGCCAAGATCAACCTGCGCTTCACCACCGTCCCCGCACCGATCAGCGGGAAGATCGGACGTCAGTTGTTCACCGTCGGCGCCCTCGTCAGTGCCACGCAGGCCGATCCGCTCGCGGTGATCCAGCGCATGGATCCGATCTACGTCGACATGCAGCAGTCCGCCGCAGAATTGACGAGTCTGCGCCAGCGTCTCGCGGCGGGGGGCGTCACCCCCGGCAGCACCGAGGTCCACCTCATGCTGGACGGCGGCATCCGCTATCCGCAGGCGGGCACCGTGCAGTTCTCCGAAGTCACGGTCGATCAGACCACCGGCACCGTCACCCTGCGCGCCCGCTTCCCGAACCCGGACGGCCTGCTGCTGCCCGGCATGTTCGTGACGGCGATGTTCGATCAGGCATCGGACCCCAATGCGTTCCTGATCCCGCAGAACGCGGTCCAGCGCGACTTCGACGGCAGTGCCTACGTCATGCTGGTCGGCGCCGACAACAAGGCTACGCGCCGCAAGGTCACCGCCGATCGCACCTACAACGAGTTCGCGGTCGTCACCGGCGGTCTCAAGAAGGGCGACAAGGTCATCATCCAAGGCCTCAACGGCCTGCGTCAGGGCGCTCCGATCAAGCCGGTTGTCAGCACGGCCCCCCAAAAGGTTGAGCCGCGCAAGGAAGGCCAAGGCGCAGAGACAGCGCAATCCGGCCACAAGCGCGGCTAACGGTTCATGTCCCGCATATTCATCGATCGCCCGATCTTCGCCTGGGTTCTGGCGATCATCGTGATGCTCACCGGTCTCGGTGCGCTGAACTTCCTGCCGAACGAGCAATACCCCGACATCGCGCCTACGCAGGTGAACATCCGCGCCACTTATCAAGGCGCGTCGGCGCAAACGATCGAGAACTCGGTGACGCAGATCATCGAGCAGCAGCTGACCGGCATCGACGGGCTGCTCTACTTCAGCTCCGAGTCGAGCAACCGCGGCCAGGCGACCATCAGCGCCACTTTCGCCAAGGGCACCGACCCCGACATCGCGCAGGTCCAGGTCCAGAACAAGGTCCAGTCCGCGATCCCGCGCCTGCCGCAGACCGTGCAGGCGCGCGGCGTCACCGTGACCAAGTCTAACGCCGACCAGCTGCTGCTGGTGGCGGTCTATGACGAGACCGACCAGCGCTCCAACCAGGACGTGTCGGACTATCTTGCCTCGAACATCCAGGACCCGCTCTCGCGCGTCCAAGGCGTGGGCGACGTCAACGTGTTCGGCGCGCCGCACGCCATGCGTATCTGGCTGGACCCGCGCAAGCTCGCCGCCGTGGCGCTCATGCCTAGCGACGTAACGTCCGCGATCACCGCCCAGAACACCGAAGTCGCGGCGGGCGAAATCGGCGGCACGCCTGCGGTCGACGATCAGGCGATCAACGCCGTCGTCACCGCCGGCTCGCGCCTACAGACCGCCGACCAGTTCCGCGCCATCGTGCTCAAGACCAACCCGGACGGCTCGGTCGTCACCATCGGCGATGTCGCACGGGTGGAGATCGGCGCGGACAACTATACCGCAGTCAGCCGGGTCAACGGCCATCCGGGCGCAGGTATCTCCATCTCGCTGGCGCCCGGCGCCGACGCCTTACGTACGGCAGAGGCGGTCAAGGCGAAGATGCAGGACCTATCCGCCGAAATGCCGGACGGTTTGACATACATCTACGGCAGCGACTCCACGACCTTCATCAAGCTCTCGGTCGAGGAGGTCGAGAAGGCACTGTTCGAGGCGATCATCCTCGTCGTCATCGTGATGTTCGTGTTCCTGCAAAGCTGGCGCGCCACGCTGATCCCGGCGATCGCGGTGCCGGTGGTGCTGCTGGGCACTTTCGCGGTGTTCTACGTGATGGGCTTCTCCATCAACACGATGACGCTGTTCGGGCTGGTGCTGGCGATCGGCCTGCTGGTCGATGACGCCATCGTGGTGGTCGAGAACGTCGAGCGCCTGCTGGAAGAGAACCCCGGCATGTCTCCGCGCGATGCCACCATCAAGTCGATGGAGGAAATCCAGGTCGCGCTGGTGGCTATCGCGCTGGTGCTTTCGGCGGTGTTCCTGCCGATGGCCTTCTTCGGCGGCTCGACGGGCGTGATCTACCGCCAGTTTTCGCTGACCATCGTGACCGCGATGGTACTTTCGGTGCTGGTGGCGCTGATCCTCAGCCCGGCGCTGACGGCGACGCTGCTCAAGGCCAAGAAGCCTCACGGTGAGGAAGATCACGAGCCGAACTGGATCGAACGACACCTGCCCTGGCTCGCGCGTGGCTGGGAGAAGTTCCATACCTGGTTCAACCGCAGCTTCGAGCGCGTCACCGATGCCTACGTGCGCAAGGTGGACGTCGTCGTCGCGCACAAGTGGCGCTGGCTCGCGCTGTTCGCGGTTACTTGCGTCGGCACGTTCCTGCTGTTCCAGCGCCTGCCCACCGGCTTCCTGCCGAACGAGGACCAGGGCAACATCAGCGTGCAATGGCGCCTGCCCGCCGGCACCCCGCGCTCGCGCACCGAGCAAGTGCAGCGCGAAATCGAGAAGTACTTCACGACTTACGAGAAGCACAACGTCGCGGGCATGTTCTCCGTCGCGGGCGGCGGGCGCGGTGCATCCGGCCAGAACAGCGGTCAGGGCTTCATCAATCTGACCGACTGGTCGCAGCGTACCGACCCCAAGGACAGCGCCGACGCCATCGTCCAGCGCGCCAGCGCCGCCTTCCGCAGCCTTCGTGACGCGCAGGTCTTCGTGCTGGTGCCGGGCTCCGTTCGCGGCCTCGGCGATTCAGCGGGCTTCACGATGGAATTGCAAAACGCCAGCGGCCTGTCCGACGACAAGTTCATGGCTGCGCGCGAGAAGCTGCTCGCCGCAGCAAGCGCGAACGACCAGCTGTCCGGTGTGCGCCTGAGCAACCTTCCAGACGTCTCGACCCTGAAGATCAACACCGATATTCGTGCCCTAACCGCGTTTGGGCTGACCCCCGGCAACGTCAATTCCACGCTCTCGACGGCATGGGGCGGTACGTATGTCAACGACTTCATCGACAAGGGCCGCGTCAAGCGCGTCTACGTTCAGGGCGACGCGCAGTTCCGCTCGCGCCCGGAAGACCTCGCGCAGTGGTTCGTTCGCGGGTCGGGCGGGCAGATGGCACCTTTCTCCGCCTTCTCCACCGTCGGATGGTCGACGGCGCCGAGTTCGACCTCGCGCTTCAACGGCCTGCCCGCGTACGAATTCTCGGGCAACGCAGGCTCGGGCGTCAGCTCGGGCACCGCGATGAACGTGATGGAGCAGCTGGTCTCGGATATCCCGGGCGTCAGCGTCGCATGGGCCGGTGCCTCGTATCAGGAGCGGCTTTCCTCCGGGCAAGGGCCGATCCTCTACGCCCTGTCGCTGCTCGTCGTGTTCCTGTGCCTTGCGGCGCTCTATGAAAGCTGGTCGATCCCGGTCGCGGTGATCCTCGTCATCCCGCTCGGCCTGCTGGGTGCGATCGCCTTCGTCACGCTGCGCGGGTTGGAGAACGACGTGTACCTGCAGATCGGCCTGCTGACGACGATGGGCCTCGCCGCGAAGAACGCGATCCTCATGATCGAATTCGCGGAGCAAGCCGAGCGCCAGGGCAAGCGCGTCATCGACGCCGCGCTGGAGGCCGCCAAGATCCGCCTGCGTCCGATCCTGATGACCAGCTTCGCCTTCATCTTCGGCGTGCTGCCGCTTGCCATCGCCACCGGCGCGGGCGCCAACAGCCGCGTCGCGATCGGCACGGCGGTGGTCGGCGGCATGCTCACCGCGACGATCCTCGCGATCTTCTATATCCCGCTGTTCTTCGTGCTCGTGCGCCGCAGCGTACGTGACGGCCTAGCCGCGGCACACGAGAAACTGCAGCAGCGCCGCGGGCGCTCGGGAGACGCAGCATGAAGCGCATGAGCATCCGCCTGATGGCGGGCGTCCTGCCTGCCCTCGCCCTTGGCGCCTGTTCGCTGGCCCCCAAGTACGTCCAGCCCGACTTGCCGGTCCCGGCCTCCTGGCCGGTTGGCGACGCCTACCTGCAGCAAAGCGAGGCTTCGCTGCCGGTGGTGTCCTACAAGGACATATTCCGCGATCCTCGCCTGCAGTCGCTCGTCGAGGAGGCACTGGCCAACAACCGCGACTTGCGCGTGGCGGCGGCGAACGTCGCGGCGGCGCGGGCACAAGTGCGCGTAACTCGGGCGAACCAGTTCCCGGCTGTCGGCATCAGCGGCTCCGCCACCGACACCGAGACCGGCGGCGGCTTCGGCCTCAACGGCATGAGCTATTCGGTGCAGGGCGGTATCTCCAGCTTCGAGCTGGACCTGTTCGGCAAGCTCGCCAACGCCACCCGGTCCGACCGCGATACAGCACTGGCGACGGAATCGGCAGCGCGGACGGTTCGCCTTGGCCTCGTCGCCGATCTTGCGCAGGCTTGGGCGACGTATGCCGCCGACACCGACCTGCTCAAGCTGGCGCAGGCTACTGCGGCCAACGCCAAGGATAGCGTGCGGCTGTCGTCCGCCCGCCTCAAGGGCGGCGTCGCCGCGCGCACGGAACTGCGGCAGGCCGAGCAGGTTCTGGAAACCGCCAATGGCGACCTCGCCACGCAGACCGCCGCGCTGGCGCAGGACATCAACGCGATCCGCCTTCTCGTAGGTGCGGAATTCGATCGCGCGCTGCTCCCGACCGGGATCGACGAGGTCAACTCCAGCCTCGGCGAAGTGCCTGCCGGGCTCTCGACGCAAGTATTGCTCCGCCGCCCCGACGTGGTTCAGGCCGAATACCAACTGCGCGCCGCCAATGCCGACATCGGCGTGGCAAGGGCTCAGCTTTTCCCCACGATCTCGCTGAGCGCCCTGATCGGCTTCGCCAGCCAGTCGCTGTCGAGCCTGTTCGACACGGCCTCGCGTACGACGACGCTGGGTGCGGACGGGAGTTGGTCGGTATTCAACGCGGGCGGCCGCAAGGCCAATGTCGAGGTGACCAAAGCCCAGCGCGACGCGGCCCTGGCGACTTACGAAAAGGCAATCCAGACCGCCTTCCGGGAAACCGCCGACGCCCTCGCCGACCAGGGGACGCTCACCGAACGCCTGCGCGCCGCGACCGCCTTCACCAGCGCCGCGCAGGATGCCGCCACTCTCACCGAGGCAAGCTATCGCCGGGGCATCGTCGGCTCGCTAGACAACCTCGTGGCGCAGCGCAGCCTCTATTCCGCGCGGCAGGCGGAGATCGCAGTTCGCCTCACGCAGGCGGGAAACCGGATCGCGCTTTATCGGGTGCTCGGCGGGGATCAGGCAACGGCGCCTGCTCAGCCGTAAAGCGGGACGATCTGCGGCAGTTCGACGGTCGTGCGGATGCCGGGAGCGGCAGCGCAGACCGCCGGGATGGCGTTGATAGGCCGATGCGCGGTCAGTCCGGGGGTGTAGGCTGCGTAGTCCTCCTCCGCGACCGGGAAGGTGATGTCCACCTTGACCGGCGTGTCCCCTTCGGTGGTGACCCGCCAGCCGGACTCGCGCAAGTTCCAGTCGTGTTCGATGTCGGTGGTGGCGTACCAGTTGGCACGGAAGCGCAGGATTGGGCGCCCTTTATGCATGCAGGTGATCGTGGTACGCATTGCGCCCACCGTACCGGCAGGTATCCTGCCTGCCGCGATCTCCACGTCGTGCCTCGCCGCCGACAGTTCGCCGACTGCCTCGATTTCGTCGCAGGGCAATCCTATGGCCTCGGCGATCTGTGAAAGCGAACTGCCGAAGTCGCCCTTGAGATGCTCGGCCCGGTGCTGGTCGAAAGGCGCCATGGGCGCTGCGAAGCCCATGATGTTGAACAGCATGTCGGGCGAATTACGGCTTGATACGTCGCCATATTCGTCGATCGTCAGCAGCCCATGCCCGCGCTGAAGCGACAGCAGCGGGATCGCCAGCGCCTCGGTGACGAAACCGGGGCTCGAACCGGTGGAATGGATCGAGGTTCCACCTGCGGCACAGGCCTCCTCGATCCGGGCACGGTTCCCGGGATCAATCAGCGGCGGGTAATGGAAGTCGCAGCGCGTCGTCACCACATTCTTGCCTGACGCGAGCAATGCACACAGGGCGTCCCAATCGGTCCCCTGCGGCATAAACAGCACGCAGTCGGCATCGAGAGCGACGATCTCGTCCAGAGAGTTGGTCGCCTTGATGCCGGTTTCGGCAAGGCCGCAGAGTTCGCCCGCGTCCTTGCCGACCTTTTCCGCCGAGTTGACCCACAGGCCGACCAGCTCCATTCGGGGATGCTCGATGACCATGCGCAAGGCGCGGCTGCCGACGTTCCCGGTTGCCCACTGGACGACACGCCAAGTCCTGTTTGCGTCTTGCGACATCGCTCTCTCCCTTTTCGCTGCGTTCAGCCTTGTTCCCGCACGTCAGCAAGCGCGCGTGCCGGGGACAATCCCCATGCGGGGACGGCTCGAAGTCAGAACTTCACTCCGAATTCCACGCCGTAAGTCACCGGCTTGCTCCAGTTCGCGCCGATGCCGAAGCTCGAATACTGCGCCTGCGTGAGGTAGCGGCTGTTGGTGACGTTGTCCCCGAAGACCGCGACGTGGAACTTGTCGTCCGGCGCATTCCACTGCGCGCGCAGGGCCAGGGTCTCATAGCCCCCTTGCTTGAACTGCACGCCCGAGGGACCGAAGAAGAAGCTCGACGAGTAGAACAGGTTGCCCGACAACGCGAGTTCCCCGCCGGCCAGGTCCGTCTCGTAGCGCGCGCCGACGAAGCCGGTGAATTCGGGCGTGCGCTGCATCGTCACGTCTTCCAGCGTAGTGGGAACGACGACGAAGGTGATCCCGTTGGCGGCGCAAGTCGCAGCGGTTTCCTCGCCCAGTTCAGAACAGCGCACGTAGACCGGCGCGTTGTTGAACCGCTTGTAGCGCGCATGGACGTAGGACGCGCCAGCGTTGATCTGGAAAGCGGGCGTGACCTGGTAGTGCAGCGCACCCTCCAACCCGTAGATTTCCGAGGTCGCGGCGTTGATGATCTCCGCCGTGCCGGTGCGGTAGATCGACACCTGCAGGTTCTTGTAATCGTAGTAGAACCCCGCCGCCTCGAACGAGAGGCCGCGGTCCTCGTACTTGAAGCCCACTTCGTAGGCGTTGATGTCCTCTGGCTGCACGCGGTTGCAGGTGTAGTTCGTGTCGGGGATCTGGCACGAGCCGCCGACGTCCGAGATCGCCGCCTTGTAGCCCTTCGTGAACGAGGCGTAGATACTCGTCCTGTCGGTCGGCTTGTAGCGCAGCACCACGCGCGGGGTCAGCTTGTTGTTCGAGATGTTCGGCACCGGCATCTCGGTCAGCAGGAACTGCTGGTTCCAGTAGGCATCGACGATCTTATCGATCGAATAGCGCGCGCCCGCGGTCAGGAAAAGCTGCGGCGTGATCTCGTAAGTGGCGTCGAGGAACGCGGCGTAGCTCCTGACCGTGGTGCTCGATCCGCCGAGCCGGATACGCTGGTCAGGCGCGTTTCCGCCGTTGTTGATGTAGGTGATATAGGTGTCGGTGTTCTGGAAGTAGAACAAACCCGCCGTCCACTGCAGCTTTGGCCCCGCCTTGGAGGTGAGCAGCAGTTCCTGGCTCCAGGTCTCGTTGAGGTTGGGCAGGCCAAGCTGGAACAGGTCCAATCCGGAATAGTCGAGGTCCTGCGACATGAACGAGTTTTCGCTGCGGTACTGACTGTAGGAGGTCAGGTCCGCGAAGCCGAGATCGGCGCGGATCGTGCCTTGCACTACGTCGGTATTAGAGCGGAAGACTTCCGGCACCGAACCGCTGGCGATGCGGTTCTTCGCCGTGGTGTAAGTCCCCGGCACTCCACCGAACGGCGCACCGAGCCCGAAATCTGAGGTGTCGAGGCTGGACGCCAGCATGGTCGAGGGATCGTCCACCTGGCCGTGCTTGTAGCGCAGCAGGACGTCCACCGTGTCGGTCAGTTCCGCCTTGAGGCCGAGACGGAACGACCAGTTCTCGTAGTCGCCCACGCGCCGATCATCATTGGAGATGTCGCGCTGCCAACCGTTACCGCGGCGATACTGGCCCTCTAGGCTCAGTGCCACACGGTCGGAAATGACGTAGTTGGTGAAGGCTTCGGCCTTGGCCTCGTTGTAGCGGCCGTAAGTCACGCGACCTTCGAAAGCATTGCCCGAAGTGGACGGCTCGCGAGTGGTGACGAGGATCGCGCCGCCGGTGGTGTTGCGGCCGAACAGCGTGCCTTGCGGCCCTTTCAGCACCTGGATCGAGTTCACGCTGATGAGATCGAAGTCGGCCGCCAGCGGGTTGGGCGAGTAGAACCCGTCGATGTAGATGCCGACATTGCCGCCCCCGCCCGAAGTCGTCACCGCCGTGCCGATGCCGCGAATGGTGGGCTGGAAGAACCCGCCCGCGAAGTCGAAGCGCAGCGCCGGGGTAACCTTGCCGATGTCCGCCAGTTGCTGCACGCTGGCGGTCTTGAGCGCATCGCTAGACAGGTTGGTGATCGAGATCGGCACGTCCACTTGCGCTTCGGCACGGCGCTGCGCGGTGACGATGATCGCGCCCTCGTCCGCTGCGGCGGCATTCTGTGCCTCCTGCGCGTGCACCGAAACCGGCGCCACCACTGCTAATGCGAATATGGACGCGAAAGTCCCTGCTGTCTTCACGATATCCCTCCCATCTGCTTTTGACGCGAGGCTACACGAGGTTGTTACGTGTTCCAGTGATCGGCCGGACCTTCGCCCAGATATCGCAGCGGCAGATTTGGCGGTGCTTCAGGTACCCGGGGTGATGTAGCCGATCGTTTCCTGGCGTGGATCATAGGACTCCGCCTTCCACCGCACGGAGCCGAAAGGGCGCTCGAGACGGCGGCGCACACGGCGGCCATTGTTACTACGGTTGAAGCCGTCTGCCTGGGCCTGAATAGCGTAATCGGCCTGGGTGTAGCGCCCGCGCATGCGCAGGTAGTCGCCCCAGGTCGGACAGTGGTATCGCTCTGTCCATAATGCCGGGTTCTCGATGTCGCGCGCGATGGTCCAGTCGAAGCCGCCGATGCGCTTGCGCACCCTCTGCATGGTCATCATGACCTCGTAGAATTCGCGGGCGAGTTCGGGATCGACGTCGTACTCGACCTCGACGACCAGCGGGCCGGAGCGCAGGGTGAGCGGCAGAGTGGCCGAAGGTTCGTGACCGATCTCGACCGAATCCATGTCGGCCTCGGGCTCCTCGCGGATCGGAAGGACCATGCCCAGCAGCGCCGTGGCAGCAACAGCGAGGCCCGACGCGACCAGCGCGAAGGCGACGTCATGGCGGGCGGCGACCACTCCCCAGCCCCATGCGCCGATGCCGATCCCGGCCGTGATCGCGGAGGAGAACAGCGAAAGTGCCCGCGCCGTGACCCAACGCGGCGCGGAAAGCTGGACCGTCACGTTGAGCATGGCGACGGTAAGGATGTTGCCCGCCCCGACGACGAGAAAGGCAAGGCAGGTCAGCACCAGCGAGTGACTGAACCCTATCGCGACGAGGGCAACTCCGCTGGCGATCGCGAACAGCCTTATCGCCCACTCGGTCGAGACCATCGCCCGAATTTGGCTCACGAACAGCGCTCCCCCCACTGCACCGACGCCTTGTGCGCCAAGCAGGATGCCGAAAGTCGCTGCATTGCCCTGGAGAAGATCCTTTGCAATCAGCGGCGCAAGCGCAGAGGCCGTCGCCGTCGACAGCCCGAAGCCGAGCACCCGCAGCAGCGCGGTACGCACCGCCGGAGCATGCAGCGCGTAGCGCGCACCGGTCAGGATCGCGCGGTCGATCCGCTCCGGCGGCAACCGGGAAGGCACGTGCCTGCGTCGCCAGAAGAAGAACGCAGTGAGCAGCGGCAGGTAGAGCAGCGAGGTCATGCCGAACACAACCTTCACACCGTAAATCACCACGATCACTCCGCCCAACGCAGGCCCGAAACTGCGCGCGACGTTGTAGCTGATCGTTCCCAGCGCCACCGCGGCAGGCAGATGTGTGCGCGAGACCTGCTCAGGGATGGAGGCCTGCCACGACGGCGAGAACAGCGCCACGCCTGCCCCGGTCAGTACGCAGAAAGCCAGTAGCAGCCAGGGCGTCGTCAGCCCAAGGAACGTCACTGCCGCCAGGATTGCCGCACTCACCGCACTGAACGTCAGGCCGGTCATGGCAATCCGGCGACGGTCGAACATGTCGGCGATGGCGCCTGCGGGCAGGGTCACCAGCATCAACGGGATCATCATCGCGGTCTGCACCAGGGCGACCATGCTGGGTGAATTGCTGAGCCGCGTCATCTCCCATTGCGCACCGACGCCGAGGAAGAGCTGGCCGAAGTTGGAGAAGAGACTGGCCGTCCAGATATTGCGGAACGTGCGTTCGCGAAGCGGTGCGAAGGCCCCGCCTGCCTCCTCTTCCTGCGCCGTCGCCATCGCTGCTGTCCCCTGTCGTTATATCTGTGCGCCGATCTTGAACGCACCGGCGCAAGCGTCAACCTGCCCATCGCGAAGACGATCCATTGACGCAAGCGAACACGATTCCGACATACTAACTATAGTCAGCAATCGCCGCGGCGATAGCGCCCGCACCCCAGATTGCCAAAGCCGCAAAGCGCCCGCATCACGCAGGAAACCGCGCTTTGCTGCGCGAAAGAAATACGAGGAGACCTGTCTTGACCGAGGCCTACATCATCGACGCCGTGCGCACCCCGCGCGGGCTCGGAAAGATGGGCAAGGGGGCGCTGTCGCAGATGCATCCCGAACATCTCTCGGCAACGGTTCTCGCTGCGCTGAAGGACCGCAATGATCTCGACACCGCCGACGTCGACGACGTGATCTGGGGCGTCTCGGCGGCAATGGGGCTGCAGGCCGGCGACATCGGACGCATGGCGGCGCTCGACGCAGGCTACGACGTGAAGGCAGGCGGCGTGACCCTCAACCGCTTCTGCGGATCGAGCCTCACCGCCACGAGCCTGTCGGCCGCTATGATCAAGTCGGGCATGGCGGACCTCATGGTCGCAGGCGGCATGGACATGCTCTCCTACGCTGGCATGTACGGCGCGAAGATGCGCGAGGCGGGCGTCGGCAGCGCCGGCATGGGTGCGGGCAATCCGCGCCTCCAGGCAAAGCACCCGCAATCCAATCAGGGCGTCTGCGCCGACGCCATCGCCGCTATGGAAGGCATCTCCCGCCAGGAACTCGAAGCGCTCGGCGTGGAGAGCCAGCGCCGCGCCGCGGTAGCCATCGCCGAGGGTCGCTTCGACAAGTCCACCATCGTCGTGAAGGACGATGAGGGCAACGTCATCCTGGACCACGAGGAGTATCCGCGCCCGGAAACCACCGCCGAAAGCCTTGCGCAGCTCAAGCCCGCCTTCGAGATGTTCCTGAACATGCCCTCGGCGTCCGGCGGCAAGACTTACGGCGAACTCATCAACCAGGTCTACCCGGACGTTGAGATCAAGCCGATCCATCACGTCGGCATCTCCTCGGGCGTCGTCGACGGCGCTTCGGCGATCCTGCTGGCCTCAAAGGACTACGCCGAGGCCCACGGGCTCAAGCCGCGCGCGCGCATCGTCGCCATGGCCGAGACGGGCGACTGCCCCACCCTCATGCTCAACGGCCCGGTGCCCGCAGCACGCAAGGTACTCGCCAAGGCGGGCCTCGGCGTGGAGGACATCGACGTCTTCGAAGTGAACGAGGCCTTCGCCGTGGTCGTCGAGAAGTTCATCCGCGACCTTGACCTCGACCGCGCCAAGGTCAATCCCAATGGCGGGTCGATGGCGCTCGGCCACCCGATCGGCGGCACCGGCGCCATGCTGATCGGCACCGCTCTCGATGAACTCGAGCGCACCGGCGGGCGTTATGGTCTTATCACGATGTGCGCGGCGGGCGGCATGGCCCCTGCCATGATCATCGAACGCGTCTGACGGCGCAGCACAAGGAGCATCTGGTGGCGACTGAAGCCGACGAAAAACCGGTGGGAACGATCAGCAACCCGTTCAACATGCGCGACGAGACCCCGACACGGCAGGTTGGCTTGCGCATGACCATCGTGGCGCGGCTGCAGCGCAATAATTTCGATCGCAAGGTGGCCGCCCTCAACGTGACCCGCTCGCAATGGGCGATGATCGCGATCGTCGCGCGCTATCCAGGGTCCACGCAGCGGACCGTCGCGGAATATCTCGAAATGTCGGAGGCTTCCGCCGGCCGCCTGATCGACCGCCTCTGTGCAGAGGGCTTGCTGGAGCGCCGCGACCGCCGCGACGATCGGCGAGCCCGCGCCGTCTACCTGACCGAGCAGGCTCGGCCTCTCCTCGACAAGCTGGGCGCCATCGCGACCGAAAGCGAACTCAAGATGTTCGCCGGCTTTTCCGAGGACGAGGTGAACACCCTTCTCGATTTCATGACGCGCATCTACGATAACGTCAGCCGGGGATAAGCGCTTTTGCCCACCCCTGCCCCTCCTGCAAGCAGTAGGGAATGAGAGCATCGTGTTTCGCCCTCCCGCATGCAGAAGGGCCGCGAGGCTTGGTGAGCTGCAGGCGAACTTAACCGCAGCGAGGTGGGCTTATCCTCCAACGCCACAAAAAAGAGGGCGACGCCACCAGGCGCCGCCCTCTTCTTCTTGAGAGTATCGGGAAAACTTACTTCGCGGCAGCAAGTTCCTTCTTCGACATGGAAGTCGTGACCTTGCCACTGTTGTCGCTGAGGCTCGAGGCCGGAACGGTCACGAGACGACCGTTGAGGATGACCTGCGGATTGCCCTCGGCAGTGACGCGATAGATGGGTGCAATGCGGTAGCCGTCGGCGGCATAGAGCATCTTGCCGGCGTTGAGCGATACGGCACCGGCAGCGGCTTCCTCGGTGGCTTCACGGACCTGGGTGGTCTCGGCGAAAGCGACGGCCGGGACCGAAGCGATGGCGGCGACAGCGACGAGCGTGGCGAACTTCTTCATGGCGTTTCTCCGAAAACTGCGAACCTGAACGGTCGGATTTATTCACTTACTAAGCTGGGTTAGTATTTTTTGAACACCCGGTCAATTGCGAAATTCGCATCTTTCAGAGCGCTTTCGGCAACATTATCGCCTCCGCGACATTCGCCTGCGCATTGCCCTCCCACAGGTCGAGAAACGATGGAAAAGCAGGCATCTGCAGGCATGATCGTCCGCACGATGGGCCACCCGGTTGATCCCTCATGCCTTTGCGCGCACACCGGACCGACAAGTGCAAACGGCAGAAAACCGGGCGCCACACAGAAGATCACGGGGATTGGCAGCAGATGTCTACAAAGGTCATGCAGGGCGTGCGCGTCCTCGAAGTGGCACAGTTCACCTTCACGCCTGCAGCGGGCGGCGTCCTCGCGGATTGGGGCGCCGACGTCATCAAGATCGAGCATCCCGTGCGCGGCGACACCCAGCGCGGCTTCCTCAACATGGGCGGCGTCACGCTCGACCCGCTTCGCCATACGTTGTTCGAGCACCCCAATCGCGGCAAGCGCAGCGTCGGCATCGACCTCTCCACGCCTGAAGGTCAGGAAGTGCTCTACGAACTGGCGAAGCAGTGCGACGTGTTCCTGACCAACTACCTTCCGCAGGTGCGCCAGAAGAACAAGTTCGATGTCGAGCATATCCGCGCGGTCAATCCCAACATCATCTACGCCCGCGGCTCGGCGCTGGGTAACAAGGGGCCTGAGCGCGAGGTAGGCGGCTTCGACGGCACCTGCTTCTGGTCACGCAGCGGCATAGCCTATTCGATGACCCCGGAGGAACTGCCCGGCCCGATCTCGCAGGGCATCCCGGCCTTTGGCGATTCCATCGGCGGCATGTTCATCGCGGGCGGAATCTCCGCCGCGCTGTTCCACCGCGAGAAGACCGGCGAGGCCGTCGAGCTCGACGTCTCGCTGCTGAGCGCCGCCGCCTGGGCATCGGGCGCGGTGATCGCGCAAGTCGCGGAGACCGGCGTGCTCACGCGCAATCCGATGCCGGGCTCGGGCGGCGCAGCGCGCAATCCGTTTATGGGCAACTATCAGACCAGCGATAACGGCACGATCAACCTCTGCACGATCTCGCCGACCGGTCACATCCGCAGCATGTTCGAGCATCTCGGCGTACCGGAAGCCGCCGACGACCCCCGCTTCTCCGAACCGCGCGCGCTTTTCGAGAATGCCGGGGCGGCTAGCGACATCCTGATGAAGGCGTTCGCTTCCCAACCCTTCGAATACTGGCGCCAGCACCTCAAGACCTTCTCCGGTCAGTGGGCGCCGATCCAGAGCTTCCACGAGTTGCTGACCGACGAGCAGGCGCTTGCCAACGACATGATCGTCGAAGTCGAGGGCGCCGACGGCGGCGCCCCGCTCAAGCTCGTGCGCGGCCCGGTCCAGTGGAACGGTGAGGCCGTGGAGACCACCCGGTCGCCGCAAGCCTCCGAGCACACCGAGATCGTCCTCATGGAAATGGGCGTCGAGTGGGACAAGATCGAGGAGTGGAAGGCCAAGGGCGCGATCGCCTGAACGCTTTTCGACCTGTACAGGCACTCAACCTTGCGGCGCCTTGAACGCTGCACGGAGGAGGGCGTAAGATGAAACCGTGCCGCCGGCGCACCAAGCGCCCGTCGAGACAAGACGCACACACGAGGACAAGGAACCCGAAATGAAGCCTGGAACCCGCCTGAAGAGCGCCGCCTGCGATACGGAGGTGATGGTGATCCGCGCCGCCGACGGGCAGATCGAATGCGGCGGCGCAGCGATGGGCGAGGCCAAGCCTGCCGATGCCGCCCCCCTCGCCGCCGACTTCTCGGCCGGTACGCTGATGGGCAAGCGCTACGTCGATACCGACGGCAACTACGAACTGCTTTGCGTGAAGCCCGGCAAGGGCTCGCTCTCTGTCGATGGGCAGGCGCTCGTCGTCAAGGACGCCAAGCCGCTTCCCGCCTCGGACTGACACTAAGATAGCTGGCACGCGCCCATGAACATTGCCCTCCTTCTCGAAATGGCGGCCGAGGCCGCGCCCGACCGCGTCGGCCTCGTCTGCGATGGCAAGCGCTGGACTTACGGCGACCTTCTCGCCGCAGCACGCGGCGCCTTCTCGATCATCCAGGACAGCGGCGCGGAATATGTCGCCCTCCTCGACGAGAGCAGCGAGGCGGCGGTGATCGCAGTGTTCGGTGCGGCGCTGGCCGGCGTACCGTACTGCCCGCTCAACTATCGCCTTCCCGACGCCGACCTCGCCGCATTGCTGGGCCGCATCGCCCCCGCCCTCGTCATCGGCGACGAGGAGCGCGTGACGCGCATCGCAGACGGACAGGGCCACACGATCTTTTCGCGCGAAGAATTCACCCTCAAGGCGCAGGAGACGGTCCCGGCGGACGACGCGCGCGAATACGATCCCGGTGAAGGCATCGCGATCCAGCTCTTCACCAGCGGCACCACGGCCGCGCCCAAGGCGGCGATCCTGCGCCACTCGAACCTGCTCGGCTATATTCTGGGCACGGTCGAATTCGCCAGTGCCGGCGAGGCCGATGCCGCGCTGGTGGTCGTGCCGCCCTATCATATCGCCGGCATCTCGGCGCTGCTGTCCTCGATCTATGCCCAGCGCAAGATCGTCATGCTGCCCGCCTTCTCGCCCGAAGGCTGGCTGGCGCTCGTCGAGGCGGAGGCGATCACAAATGCCTTCGTCGTGCCGACCATGCTGGCACGCATCGTCGACGCCATGGAGAGCGGCACCGCCGCCCGAACCGCATCGCTGCGTGCCATCGCCTATGGCGGCGGCAAGATGCCGCTCGAGGTCATACACAAGGCGCTTGAGCGTTTCCCGGCGGCGGGCTTCACAAATGCCTACGGCCTTACCGAAACCAGTTCCACCGTCGCCCTGCTCGGCCCCGACGACCATCGCGAGGCGCTGGCGTCCGATGATCCGAAGGTTCGCGCCCGCCTGACCTCGCTCGGAAAGCCGATCCCGACGGTCGAGATCGAGATCCGCGGTGAGAACGGTGAAGTCCTGCCTCTGGGTGAGCCCGGCGAAATCTACGTGCGCGGCGAGCAGGTTTCCGGCGAGTACAAGGAAAAGAGTGCGCTCGACGCGCAAGGCTGGTTCCCCACCCGAGACGCCGGCTACATGGACGAGGACGGCTACCTGTTCCTCTCCGGCCGCGCCGACGACGTGATCGTGCGCGGGGGTGAGAACATGTCGCCCGGCGAGATCGAGGACGTGCTACTCACCCATCCCGCCGTCGCCGACGCCTGCGCCTGTGCGATCCCTTCGGTCGAGTGGGGCGAGGCGGTCGGCGTCGCCGTCGTCACGCGCGATGGTTTCGATGCCCCTGAGGAGACCGAATTGAAGGACCTTGTCCGCTTGCGCCTGCGGTCCTCGCGCGTGCCGGAGAAGATCGCCTTCGTCGCGGAGCTTCCGTACAACGAAATGGGCAAGCTGCTGCGCCGCAAGGTCAAGGAAGTCCTTGCCGGCTGAGCACATCACGCAAGGCCCGGAGATCCCTCTGGCGCGGTGGGCCGACCGGCAGTTGCAGGCGATGGCCGAAGCCCATGGCCTGCCGCGCCTCGCTGGCGCTACCCTGATGGGAGAGCGCGCCGCCGGTGGCGGCTATATGATCAGCGGCACGACCTCAGCCGGGCTCGGCGGCAGTCGGCTGATGCCCACGCGGGACGGCAACTGGTTCGCGCTCACTTTGATCCGCGACGTGGACCGCGAACTGCTGCCCGCGCTTTTCGGTGACGACACGATCGACACGCGCGACTGGAACGCGATTGCTGCAGCCGTGCTGCGCCATGACGTCAGGGATCTCGTCGAGACCGGACGCACGCTGGGGCTACCCGTCGCTCGCATGGACGAGATCCCCGCCTTTCCCGCCCTCGAGGTAATGCTGCGCGGAGAAAACCGGAAAAGGGCAGCCCTGCACCAAGCGCTGGTCGTCGATCTTTCCGCGATATGGGCCGGGCCACTGGCGGGCCACCTGTTCTGGCAGGCAGGCATGGAAGTCGTGAAAGTCGAAAGCCTCACCCGGCCCGACCTGATCCGCCGCGACGATCCGGCGACCTTCGACCGGATCAACCAGGGCAAGGCGAGCATCCTTGTCGATTTCGCCGACGATGCACAGAAGGCCGCGCTCGTCGCGCTGATCCGGCGCGCGGACATCGTGATCGAATCCTCGCGGCCCCGCGCATTGCGCCACCTCGGCATCGACGCCGAGACACTGATCCGCCAAACGCCGGGGCTGGTCTGGCTGTCGATCACCGGGCACGGAGCAAGCGGGGAGGCCGCCGACTGGGTCGGCATCGGCAACGACTGCGGCGTCGCGGGCGGCCTCACCCGCGCGATGGCCGAAGCGGGGGGCGGCATCGGCTACGTGGCGGACGCCGTGGCCGATCCGCTCACCGGCATCGTCGCCGCACGCGAAGGGCTTGCCGCGTATGAAAGCGGCGTCGCGCAGCGCATCGGCCTGTCGATGAGCGCCATCTGCGCGATGGCGCTCGCCGAGGAACGCGCGCATAATCGCGCGATGATCGACGCCGAACTGCGCGGTTGGGGACAAGCTGTCGGCCATCTTTTCCCGATCGTGGGCACACGCCCCCTCAAGGCGGCCGTGCGCCCGATCGGAGCCGATACCGCGCGCTATCTCGGCGCGCTGGCGCCATGCTGATCCGCAAAGCAGAAATCTGGGGCCTGTCCCACGGTGACGTCAGGATCGAAGGGCAACGCATCGCCTCGATCGGAAACCTGTCCCCCCGCCCCCGAGAGCAGGTCATCGATGCGCGCGGCGGATTGCTGCTTCCGGGACTGCACGATCATCACATCCACCTCGCCGCGCTCGCCGCGCAGCAAGCCTCGGTGTCCTGTGGACCGCCCAGCGTTCTGAGCCCCGCTCAGTTGGCGCAGGCCCTTGAGATACCGGGCACCGGATGGCTGCGCGCCGTCGATTTTCACGAGAGCGTCCTTGGCGGCACCTTGCCCGATGCCAGGATGCTGGACCGCATGGTTCCGGATCGACCGGTGCGTATGCAGCATCGCACCGGGCGAATGTGGCTTCTCAATTCTCGCGCGCTGGAAGCACTGCTTGCCCTTGCCGATCCGCCACCGGGGCTTGAACGCGAAGCCGGGCGTTTCACCGGGCGCCTGTTCGACGAAGACGCGTGGCTCAGCCGCACGCTCGGCAGCACGCTCCCCGATTTCGCGGAAACCAGCAGCCAGCTTGCCCGCTTCGGCATCACCGGCGTGACGGACATGTCGCCGCGCAACGACGCTGTCGTGGCGCAGCATTTCGCACAGCAACGCGCTGAGGGGCGACTGCTCCAAGCACCGACGCTCGCCGGAAGTCTGGCACTGTCCGAGCAATTTCCACCGCACTGCACCCTTGGCCCGCTCAAGCTGCATCTCCACGAAAATGCCCTGCCCGACTTAGATGCGGCACTGAGCCTAATCCGGGCCGGGCGCGCACAAGGCCGTGCCCTGGCCGTGCACTGCGTCACCGAAGTTGAACTGGTGTTCACGCTCGCCCTGCTCGAAGCAGACGGGAGCGCGCCCGGCGACCGGATCGAGCATGTCTCCGTCGCCTCTCCCGATCTGGTGGCGCGCATGCATGGCCTCCGCCTGTCAGCGTGCGTCCAGCCCCACTTCATTGCCGAGCGCGGCGACCGCTATCTGGCCGACGTCGATCCCAGGCATCACGTCGATCTCTACCGGTTGCGCAGCCTGAAGGCGGCAGGCATGCCCCTCGCCGGCGGGAGCGATGCCCCTTACGGCTCTGCGGATCCGTGGAAATCCATGGCCGCCGCCATAAGCCGCCGCACGCCCGGCGGTGCGGTCATCGGACCGAACGAAGCGCTCACACCCGAAAACGCACTGGCGCTCTATCTCGCGGACCCGGCGGATTTTTCACGCCAGCGCCGGATCGCGATCGGTGCCACGGCCGACCTTTGCCTGCTCGACCGCCCCTGGGCCGAAGTTCAGGCCCGCTTCGACAAGAACGACGTGCGCCTCGTGATCGCGGGCGGAAAATTAATCCACCAGCGCATCGACAAGCCCCCATTCGAGCGCCTTCTTCGCGCTAAGGCGTCGGCCTGACAGCACCAGAAGCGCCGTGCGATGGCGCCCGATCCGGCGGGTCAGCGAGACGCAGCCTCCCGCGCCCGGAATGATCCCCATCGCCAGTTCCGGCAATTGAAACCATGATCGGCGCGTTGCCGTGACGCGCCCCGCGAAGGCGGCAAGTTCGAGTCCCGCCCCCACGCAGGCGCCATCGATCTCGGCGACGAAGCGGTCGGCGCACAGCACCGCCTGATTGGCGGGCAGCGTCCGGCGGCGGATCGCATGCGCCGTCGCCGGGTCCAGCGTCGTCCCGAACTCCCCGATGTCCGCACCGACGCTGAAGCAGCGCCCCTCCCCGCGCAGCGTGATCGAGGTAATCGTGGGATCGAGGTTCACCAGCGCAAAGGCTTCCGACAGGGCATCGCGCATCGATCGATCGATCGCATTGCCCGCTCCGGCACGATCGAGAGTCGCGATCACCGTATCCCCTTCCCGCACAAGACGGACGGCGCCTGGCCCGCGCTTTGCGTCCGGTGGTGCGCGCCGGGCCAGCCACGTGCGATGTTCGTTGCCACCCTGAAGCGCCGCATAAGCCAGCGACTCGGCAACAAGCCCATCCTTCAAACCCAGCGACGGCAGCAACCGCAGCAGTTGAACAAGCGTCGCCGCAGCGATCGGGCAAGCCTCTACGGCTTTCCGGATTTGAAAAGGATCGAAACCATCTTCGACAAAAGTATCCAACTTTTCGGCACCGCCCTCGTGGTGCGCCCCAATTCCCACCACCGGCCATGGCGGCGGATTTCGTCCGTCCGCCTCATTCGGTGCGCTATCGCCATCGATGAAAGAAATCGGCCCGCCCCAATCCGGCCCGCTCAAGGCAAACCTCGACCTAGAACCCGTCAGGTCGCCAATTCCGACACTTTTCATATGGTCCCTGAGTGATTCCCGGTGTTCTCGTACCGGCATGGACCGCTCCGGCGGCATTGACCATCCCTCCCGATCGCGGGCCTGTATCATCTCGTAGCCCGCAGCGTTTGGAAACAGGCTCGACCGACGGATTGCGCCATCTGCCACATGTTCGACATTCGTATACAAAAACTTCTATTGATGAACACCTCTGTTGATGCTAACCAAAGTCAGCAAAAAACGAGAATGACTCAGTTATCTCGGAAACGACTCGGGGATTGAGGCAGTACTCGGCGCTAACGATCGAGTTCATCAACCACGCAAGAGGGAAGGAGAGAGACCTCATGGCTGGCAAGGCAACGTCATCGAACAAGGCAAAGATCGCACGTCGCGTGATCGAGGTACTGGAGTACTTCGACGACGCGCACCGTGAAGCGACCGTCATGGACATCGTGCGTCGGTACAACCGGCCGCAGTCGAGCACCTCGGAGCTGCTTTCGAGCCTCGTCGAGCTGGGTCTGCTGCACAAGGACCCCTACTCGCGCGCCTACAGCCTTACCCCTCGCGCGGCGCTGATCGGCACTTCCGGTCAGCCGGAACTGGTGCGTGACGGCCGTATCGTGCGCCTGATGGACCGCCTTGTCGCGCAGACCGGCCTTTCGGTGGCGCTGCATTCGATGGTCGGCCTCGACGCGCAGATCGTGAACTGGCGCCATGGCCCTCGTGCCCCCGCCGCGACCCGCGAACTGGCCGGCGGCGTAAAGGAGCCTCTGGCGCGCAACGCACCGGGCTGGCTGATGCTGTCCACCGTCACCCGCCAGCGCTGCGAAGGCATGGTGCGCCGTCTCAACGCCGAGGCGGTCGAACAGGAAAAGTTCGCATTCTCGGAAATGATGGCTCGTATCGACGCCTGCCGCGATCCGCGCCACCTGTTCGGCCCGGCCGGTTTCGCCACCGGTGCCGATGCGCTGAGCGGCCTCGTCCCGCGTCAGCCGGAAGGCCATCCGCTGGTCGTCAGCATCGTCTACGGCAAGGATGACAAGGTGAACCCCGAGGCGCTGTTCCAGTGCCTGCGCGACGCTATGCGTGCCTGCCTGCCCGATCCGGCGGCGCAGCATGCACAAGCCAGCGTCGAGCAGTTCTCGCACGCCGCCTGACTTTCACATATCCCAACGGGAAAAGGCCTTGCGAGCACGTCTCGCGGGGCCTTTTCTTTTGCCGATGAGGCTTCAACAGGCTCAGCCTGGGCGGAATTCAAAGGGCATTAAACCAAGTCCGCTCACCCTGAGCTTGTCGAAGGGTCAGGCGCCGTGTCCGAAACGACGCCTCCCTTTTCTCAGACCTCCTGCCCGGCCATGCGGTTGAGGCGGTCGGCATCGTCGTGGCGCATGAACATCTTCATGATGTCGCCCGAGGTGACCGGACGCACTTCGCCTTCTGCCAGCGGCCGCTCGCCAAGCGAGGACTTGGGAGTGATGTCCACGCCTGCCGCTGCAGCTTTTGCCCGCAGCGCACCGACCGTCAGATCGGCCTTGGCGTGGTGCTTGAAGGGATCGAAACGGAACCAGCGCATCGCGTTGCCGTGCGTGATCTTGTCGATCTGCGCGTCGGTCAGGTGATTGATCGTCGGCCACAGGCGCTCCGGCACTTCGGGCCAGAGCGTGTCGGAATGCGGATAGTCGCACTCATAGGCGATGTTGTCCTCGCCGATGAAGCCGATGTTCTGCAATCCGAACGCATCGTCGATGAAGCAGTTCAGGAAGTGTCGCTTGAACATCTCGCTCGGCTTCAGGTCCTGGAAGCGCGAATGCGTCCAGTACTTGTGGCGCGAGTTGGAGAAGTCGGCCCGCTCGGTGAAATAGGGCACCCAGCCGATCGAGCCTTCCGACAACGCGATGCGCAGGTCCGGGTACTCGTGCAGCGCCTCAAGCTGCAGCCAGTCCGACGCGGCATAGGCGATCGTCATCGGCATCGTCGAGATCCACGCCTCGATCGGAGTCTCCATCGACGCATGCGGCGCAGGATTGCCGCCGCCGATGTGGATGCAGATCGTCATGTCGAGATCGGCGATAGCCTTGTAGAACGGCTTCCAGTACTCGTTGTGGATGCTCGGCAGGCCCTGGCAGGTCGGGTTCTCGCTGATCGACACGGTGTGGCAGCCCTTGGCGCTGACCCGCTTCAGTTCGGCGATCGTCGCGTCCATGTTCCAGGTCGGCAGGATAGCACAGGGGATGAAGCGCCCCGGATGCGCGCCGCACCATTCATCGATGTGCCAGTCGTTATAGGCGCTGACATGCTTCACCGCGAGGTCGCGGTCGGGCACCCGGTGCAGGCGGCCACCTGCGAAGTCGAAGACCGATCCGAAGTTGAGCGAGGCGGCAACGCCGTTGACGTCCATGTCCTTCACCCGCTCGTCCACCATGTAGACGCCGTCGCGTAACTGGTCGAGCGAGGTCGGCTCCATGCCGTATTCCTCGAAAGGCCGCCCGACCACGGCGTTGAGTGCGACCGAGGCGAAAGTCTGCCCCTGGTAGACCCATACATCCTTGCCGTTCTCGTCCTTCACCATCCTGGGCGCGGATTCGAGCAGATCGCCGGACAAGTGGTTCTGGAACATGTCGGGCGGTTCGCTGATGTGGTCATCGACGCTGATGATGACCATGTCGTTCATTTCCATCTCTCGTCTCCCGTGAGTGCGTGCGCCGGCGCTTCTTCCCGCTTGTCTTTTGCCGGTGAGACTATCGTGCTCGCGCCGCGCTAGCCACATGCACGCCAGAGCCATCGCTTGTGCGATTGCCGCTCCCACGCGGGGGCTTCGTCAAGCTCAGCCTGAGCGGAAACAACGCATACGCCCTTCCAATCGGCTCGGGCCTAGCTTGTCGAACCCCGCTCTTTACCGCCCGCCCCATCGTGCCTGCGATTGCCGCCGAGGCCGGATTGAACACCCTTCCAACCTGTGTTCAGGACGATGGTGAAGCAAAACGATAAGCTCCGGGAAAGCCTGCCATGAACTTCGATCTCACCGACGAACAGGAAATGATGCGCGATACCTTCGCGCGCTTTCTCGATGAGCATTCCAGCACGTCACGCGTCCGCAAGGCCCAGGAGACCGACGGCTTCGACGCCGCTCTGTGGAGCGGCCTCGCCGAACTCGGCGCCTTCGCGATGCGGGTGCCCGAGGATGCGGGCGGCATGGATCTAGGCCTGTTCGACACGGCGCTGCTGATGGAGGAGGCCGGGCGCACGCTCGTCTCCGGACCGCTGGCCGAGGCGCTGGTGGCGGTGCGCCTGCTCGGCCAACTCGGCGGACAGGACGAATTACTCGAGGCCGCGATCAGCGGTGAGGCCGTGGTGACCATCGCCATGCAAGATACTTCGCTGCAATCGAGGCAGTGGATTGCGGGCGGATCGGTGGCCAAGGCGATCATCGCGCGCCGTGGGTCGGATGTGGTGCTGGTCACCGGCGTCGATGGCAAAACCGAACCCAACCTCGCCACTACGCCCGTTGCACAGATGGACCTTGCCGCGGGCGAAGCGATCGTGCTCGGCTCCGGGGAAGATGCACTGGCGCTGTTCGCCGCAGCGCTGGAGGAGTGGAAGCTCTACATGGCGGTCGCGCTTTCCGGCATCGGGCGGCAGGCACTCCAGATGGCCGCTGCCTACGCGGGTGAGCGCAAGGCGTTCGGCCAGCTGATCGGCACATTCCAGGGCATCTCGCACCCTCTCGCCGACCTGCTGTGCGATGTCGATGGCGCCAAGTTCCTTGCCTGGAAGGCGATCCGGGACATCTACGACAATTCGGACGAAGCCGCCGCGACGATCTCGCTGGCCTACTGGTACGCCTGCGATGCTGCAGCACGGTCCGTTGCGCAGGGGTTGCACACCTTCGGCGGCTACGGGCTGTCGAACGAATACGACGTCCATCTCTACAACCTGCGCGCCAAGGCATGGCCGCTGGTCGCAGGTGACCCCGCGCTTGCTCTGGAAGAGGCCGGACGCCGCCTCTACGCAGGCGAGACGGTCGCCTTGCCCGCTTCGGGCGAAGTGCCGCTCGACTTCGACCTCGGAGACGAAGCCCGCCAGGTCTGCGCGGAAATCGCCGAACTGTTCGCCACCAAGGTCACGCCCGAACAGAAGGCGAAGTTCCACTATTCCTGGGAAGGCTACGTCCCCGAAGTCCACAAGATGCTGGCCGAGCACAGCCTGCTGTTCCCCGGCCTCCCCGAGCACCTGTCCGGTCGCAACATCACCCCTTATGCGCGCATCGCGGCGATGGGCGAAATGGAGCGGCAGGGCTACAACACCCCAGGCGCCAATGTCGCGGCCATGGTGGCGATGATGATCGACAAGTACGGCTCGGACGAACTCAAGGCCGAAGTGCTGCCCCGGATCGTCGGCGGTGACGTGCTGTGTTCGCTAGGCTATTCGGAGCCTTCGTGTGGCTCGGACGTCTTCGCCGCACAGTGCAAGGCAACGCAGCTCGAGGACGGCTCGTGGCGGATCGACGGCACCAAGATGTGGACCAGCGGCGCCAACCTTTCGAGCTACGTCCTGATGCTCACGCGCACCAACCCCGACGTCCCCAAGCACAAGGGCCTGACGATGTTCATCGTCCCCCTCAAGACCGAGGGCGTGACCGTGCAGGCCGTCCACACCTTCCAGGACGAGCGTACCAATATCACCTTCTACGACGGCGTGGTGATCCCCGATTCCTGGCGTCTGGGCGAGATTGATGGCGGCACCAGGACGATGAGCGCCGCGCTGGAACTGGAGCACGGCGGCGGCTTCTCCAAGGTCATGAAGGCCATGATCGAGGCCGCCGAGGAAGTGACGCGGGAACTGGGCATCGACGGCGAAGTGCGCACCCAGTGCCGTCTGGCGCGCGCCGTCGCGCACTTGTGGGTCTCGGACATGCTGACGTACCGCGCGCAGTGGTCCAGCATCGAAAAGAAGCCCAATCACGCCTTCGGGCCGATGGCGAAGATGTACTCCTCCGAGAAGTTCCTCAGCGACAGCCGCGACCTCCTGGACCTGACAGCGCCGCTCTCGCTCTCGAAACGCGAGGGGGCAGTCGCGCTGCTCAACCAGTGCTATCGCCATGCGGCGGGCTCGACGATCTATGGCGGCTCCAGCGAAGTGCATCGCTCCATGGTCGCCGAACGCGGGCTTGGTCTGCCGCGTACCCGGGGATGAGGAGACCACAATGACCGAAGAAGCCCCGCACCTGCTGACCGAGGAGACGGACGGCATTCTCGTCGCCACGCTCAACCGGCCCGACAAGCTCAACGCCATCAGCCGCGAGATGATGGACCTCCTGACCGAAGCCGTGCTGCGGCTGCGAGAGCGGGCTGACCTCAAGGTCATGCTGATCCGCTCGGCCGGGCGTTACTTCAGTTCGGGCGCGGACCTTCGCGGCGGCAATCGCAACATCGTCTCCGAGGCGAATGTCGCGGCCGATTCCGCCAGCAAGATCCGCGAAAACCATCGTCTCAACCTCAACAACATGCAGCAGCTCTGGGACGAGATTGAGCATGTCGAGAAACCCATCGTCGCCGCGCACCACGCGATGTGCGTAGGCGGAGGACTGGAGATGAGCCTTTCGTGCGACTTCCGCCTCGCGGCGAAAAGCGCGGCCTATGCCTTCCCGGAAGGGTTGTTCGGGGTGCTGCCGGCCTCTGGCGGCGTCTCGCGGTTGACGCGGATTTGTGGACCGCACTGGGCCCGTTGGCTCATCATGGCCAACAAGCCCGCCAGCGCCGACATGGCGTTCACCATGGGCTTGGTCCACCAGGTCTACGAGGATGACACGTTCGAAGCCGAGGTGATGGACTTCTGCCGCCACCTCGCGAAGCAGAACGGCGAGCAGATGGGCGCAGCCAAGGTGGCGATCGAGCTTTGCGCCGAACTGGGCCGCGATTCCGCGCGGCAGGTCGAGCGCATGGGCAACAGCGGCCTGATGCTGAACCCGGACTACATCAAGGGCATGGAAGCCTACCTGAAGGGCGTAGGCGGCAAGGCGAAGTGAGACGCGAATTCCTCCCCCGAAGGGGGAGGATTTACTGCCTCGCGTCGCTGATCGCGAATTCCATCAGCCTTGCTCCGGGCACCAGATAGCGATCTTCGCTCAGTTCCGGCTCGATGCCGACCAGTTTGCGCAATTCCTTGTCCGTCACCAGCGTCACCGAGCGCTCGATCCCGATCATCACCATCGTCGCCATCGAGGTATGGGGTCCAAGCCCGATCGGCTCATCGCCCATCTGCTTCACTAGCAGCGCGATGATCGGGCGGCTTGAGCGGATGCGGTGCGCCATCATGCGCGCGTCCTGCTGGTCCGCAAGCGCGTTGCGCAAGTGCAGCAACCGCGAGTGCCGCGCCCAGAATCCGTGGTACGCCCGCACGAACCCGTAGCAACGAGCGTAGAGTTCCTCGTCAGGCCAGGGCTCACGCGCCAGCGAGAGGTAATCGTCCTCCGCCGTCGCCATGACCGGGGCGAGCACCGCCAACAGCAGTCCGGTCATGTCGGTGAAGTAGTTGTACACCGAAGTCATCCCCAGTGACGCGTGCCGCGCCACGCGGCCGAGCGTCACCGGTTCCTCCGAGTCCTCGATCAGTTCGATCGCAGCGGCGAGGATGCGCTCACGCGTCACCCTGCCCTTGCGGCCGAGGCGCTGCCCGTTGAGATTGTGACTGACCACCGCGCAGGCCGTGGTCACCGCAGCCGCCAGGGTTGGCTGCAGGCCCGCGAAGTAGTCGGTCTCAGCCTCCTCCCCCGGCATCGCGCCTCAGGCGGCTTCCACCTGGCCGACCGGCCAGGCAAGCATCTTGACGTCGGTGAATTCCTCGATGCCTTCAAGGCCCCATTCGCGGCCCATGCCACTGGCCTTGAAGCCGCCGAAGGGAATGTCGCCGGCGATGCACATGCCGTTGTTCACGCTCATCGAGCCGGTGCGGACCTTGCGGGCGATATTGATCGCCCGGTCGTGGCTGCCCGATACGCCGCCCGAAAGTCCGTAAGAGCTTTCGTTGGCGATGCGGATGGCGTCCTCGTCATCCTCGTAGGGAATGACGACTAGGACGGGGCCGAATATCTCTTCCTGGGCGATGCGCATATCGTTGGTAACGTCCACGAAGCACGTCGGCTCCACGAAATAGCCGCCCCCCTTGTCAGGGCGGATGTTGCCGCCCGCGAGCAAAGTCGCGCCTTCCTGCTGGCCGAGGTCGATGTAGCTCTTCACCCGCTCCATCTGCCGCTTCGAGACGACCGGGCCCATGATGTGCGCCGGATTCTCCACATCGCCCCAGTTGTCGCCAAAGTTGCCATAGGCACCCTTCAGCACGGCCTTGGCCTCCTCATAGCGGCTGCGAGGCACCAGCAGGCGCGAGTGGACCGCGCAGCCCTGCCCGGCGTGGAAGACCAGCATGGTCCTCGCCACGTCCATCGCAAAGCTCGGCGCATCGTCGAGCACGATCTTGGCCGACTTGCCACCGAGTTCGAGGAACACGCGCTTCAGCGTTCCGGCTCCCTGCTCCATGATGCGCTTGCCGACACCGGTGGAGCCCGTGAACGAGATCAGGTCTACGCGCGGGTCGGTGACCAGCATCTCGCCGGCCAGCGCCGGGTCGGCGCCGAACACGACATTGATGACGCCGTCCGGAAAGCCTGCCTCGACCGCCAGTTCCCCGAAGATCGCGCCCATGCCCGGGGTGTCGGGCGCGGGCTTGAGAATTACCGTACAGCCTGCCAGCAGCGCCGCGACGACCTTGCCGATATTGACGTAGAGCGGCACGTTCCACGGCGTGATCGCACCGACCACACCGACTGCCTCGCGCACGCCGAGGCGCTTGTGAATGATGCCTGCGGCCTGCTTCTCGCCGTAGTCCTTCTCCCATTCGAGCTTGTTGAACACGGCCATGTAATCGTCCCAGCCGTCGATCGCCATCCCGACGTGAGCGCGGCCGACCGCACCCTGCGCAGCGCCCGCCTCGTGGATCGCCAACTGCGCCAGGCGCGGACGTTCGCGCTCGAACAGTTCGCGGTACTTTTTGACCAAGGCGACGCGCTTTTCGACGTTCGTGGCCCAGTCGGTCTCGTCGAAGGCGCGACGGGCGGCGGCGATCGCCTCGTCCACGTCGGCGGCGGTGGCGTCGGCGGCCTTGCCGACCGGCTCGCCGGTCCAGGGGCTGATAACGTCGAAAGTCACGCCGCCGGTAGCATCGCGCAGCTTGCCGTCGATATAGAGCCGGGCGTCGGGAAGAGTGGTCATTGTCTTGTCCTTGCCGAAAAGAGTGTTCGAGATCAGATCTTGCGCGCGCCGATCGAGACGTGGCTGACGCGCACGTCCGCCGGCAGGTCGATCACCGCGCGGAAAATGCCGGTCGGCGAGGCCGAGTGCGAAACCGGGCGCTCGCGCAGGTCCAGCCCGTTCTTCGCGCAGCCCATATGGAAGCGCATCGCCGCATCGCGGTCCCAGTTCGGAGAGGACTTGTCTCCATCGTACATCGGCCCGGCGCGTAGCAGGGCGACGCGGATGCCGCTCTCCTCCAGTTCCGCCTCCAGAGCGGTAGTGAACATTTCCAGCCCCGCCTTGCTCGACTGGTAGAGCGAGAGCATCACGAACGGAACCGCTACGGACTCGCTGCCGACGTTGATGATGAGGCCGCCGCTTTCCAGCATCGGGATCGCCGCGCGGCAGCAATAGATCGGCCCCCTCAGGTTGGTATTCAGGATGCCGTCGATCTGCTCGTCCGTGGCTTCCGCCACGGTGAAGGGTTCGTAGATACCGGCATTGTTGATCAGCACGTCGATCTTCGGATGGGCCTCGGCGATCTGCGCGAAAGCCGCGCGGACCGAACCGGCATCGGCCACGTCGCATGCCACTGCGAGCGCGGGCGCACCCAGCTCGTCCGCCAGCGCCTGCACCTTCGACAAGGTACGCCCGAGCAGGATCACCGTTTCGCCCTCGCTTGCAAAACGCCGTGCCAGAGCCTTGCCGAGACCCGATCCGGCACCTGTGATAACGATGGTCTTGCCCACGCTTCCTCCGCTCCCTCGCCGCCCGCTGCATGTGGGTCGGCTGCTTCGAATGGCACCATAGCGGGTCACGTGAGCGCCGCCTATTGCCGCGCGACGCGCCCCGGCGATGACCTCAGGGCGCCGGACTCTCGACCTCGAGGATCAGGCGCGTCAGCACCTGCCCGGCGATCTTCCAACCCTCGACCGTGCGCACGCAGGTCTCGTGATAGTGACCGTAGCCGGTTAGCGCGAAGTCATCCTTGACGACCCGGTCCTGCATTGCCCAGACCACCTGGGCGCGGTCGCCATCGATATCGATCTGGGGAGAGTGGACGTGGTGCGCGGTCTTCGCGTTCGCCAACGCCGTACTGACGATCGTGCAGATACGCTCGCGCCCCTCTTCCCGGGAGCCCCCGCTAGGCCGCGTATCGAGCACGCAATCCTCGGTGAAAAGCTGCTTCCAGCCCTCCCAGTCCTTGGTGTCGAGCATGCGGCAATACGCCGCCTTGAGGTTGCAGATGGCGAGCCAGTCGGCAAAATCGGGAGCCGCCATCGCTCAGACCTCTGCCAGCCGCTCCGCCGCCAGCTTGCGCAGCTCGGCGGTCTTGATCTTGGCACTGCCGGTAGTTTCGAGTTCGCCCTCGGCCACGAAGAGAATGCGGCGCGGCAGCTTGTAGCTAGCCAGCTTTTCCTTGGCGAAGTCGCGGATCGCCTCTGCGCTGGGGCTGGTGCCCTCGACCGGGACGATGCAGGAGACGACGAGTTCGCCGAGCAGTTCATCAGGCACGCCCACCGTCTGCGAGACCTTGACTTCGGGGTGCGCGCGGATGACCTCGTCGATTTCGAGCGGCGAGACATTGGCGCCGCCGGTCTTGATGATGTCGTTGAGGCGGCCTTCCCAGAACAGGCGGCCTTCGCCGTCCACGTAGCCGCCATCGGCGGTGCGCAGGAAACCGTCGCCGTCGAGCGATTCATCGAGCGGGATGCCGAGGTAGCCCAGCATCAGCGTCGGTCCCTTGACCGCGATCTCCCCGCGCTCGCCCAGCGGCATCGTAGCGCCAGTCATCGGGTCGACGATCTTGATCGTGGAACCGGCCGTCGGAATGCCGTGGGACTTGCCCGCGATCGCCTCGGGCGTGCCTGAACGGAAGACCGAGATCAGTGTGAACGTCTCGGTATTGCCGTAAGCCTGCCCGGGCTCGACCCATGTGCTGTTGACCGTGGGCTGGCGCGAGATCGGCTGGTTCCTGCAGACGTAAACAAGAGAGGCCAGATCGACGTCGAGGTAATTCGGTGCAGCCTCCAGCTGAGCCCACTGATGCGGCCAGGCGAGCGCCATGTTGGCGCGCTCGGCGTCCATAAGCTCCAGCGCCTCGGCGGCATCGAACCAGCGCTGCAGCACCAGCGTCCCTCCGCGCGAAAGCGTACCGCCCAGCGCCATCGTGAAGTTGCCCGACCAGAAGAAGCCGTTCGCCGACCACGTGCGGGCGGGAAGATCATCGGAAATCGCATACCACTGCGGCCAGCGCCAGAGTTGCAGGCACACCGCGCGATGCGCGCTGAGGATGCCCTTGGCCTTGCCGGTCGAGCCCGAGGAGAACAGCAGGATGCCGGGATCGGCGGGTGAGACCGCATCTGCGGCGGCGAGAACCAGGTCTTCGGCCACATCGCGGCCGCGCGCGAGGAAGGCGCCCGGCCCCTCGATCATGCCCAGCGGCTCGTCACTGTCGACCATCGCCGCATAGCGCAGGAACGGGAACGTGCGCGAGGCCAGCGCGCCGGGCTTGGCGGTCATGACCTCTGGCTCCAGCCCGGCCAGCATTTCGGCGAAGTCCTTCTTCAGCACCGAGCGCTCGAGCAGCAGCACCGACACGCCCGAGGCCTTGAGCACCACTTCCAGCTCGGAGGGCGTGAAGAACGTGCTGATCGGCGTCGCCACGCACCCGGCCAGCGCCGCACCGAACACGGCGGCGAGGAATTCGGGGCGGTTGGTCATCAGCACGCCCACGCGCGTGCCCTTGCCGGTGCCGAGCGCCAGCAGCGACTTCGCCACTTCCAGCGAGCGGGCGTAGAGATCGTCGTAGGTCCAGCGCACGACCTCCCCGCCAAGGTGGATCACCGCAGCCTCGCGCGGGCCGTAGCGCGCGGTGACCTCACGCACGTAGCCGCCCAGCGTCAGCGCGCCGATGCCCTGCTCCTCGCCGAGAGGAATGCCGTGGACGACCGAAAGGCCGTCCACCACCTTGACCGAAGCCGTCATGCCGTCCTCTTCGCTCTGCTGACGTCAGGCGTTCACGTCGACGATGAAGCGGCCCTTGACCTCGCCCGACATGAACTTCTTCGCGGCCTCCACCGCATCACCAAGGGCGATGGTCTGGCCGATGGTGTCGAGCGAGGCGGGATCGAGATCCTTCGCCAGACGGTCCCATGCCTTAAGGCGCTTGGCCTTCGGCGCCATGACGCTGTCGATGCCGAGCAGTGCCACGCCGCGCAGGATGAAGGGCATCACGGTCGCGGGCAGGTCCGCGCCCTGTGCCAGACCGCAGGCCGCCACCGCGCCGCCGTACTTCGTCTGCGCGCAAGCATTCGCAAGGGTGAAACTGCCCGCCGTATCGACGACGCCAGCCCAGCGCTCTTTCTGCAGCGGCTTGCCCTTCTCGGCCAGTTCGGCGCGGTCGATGATGGTTTCGGCGCCGAGCGCCTTGAGATAGTCCGCCTCGCCCGGCTTGCCGGTCAGCGCGGCGACCGAATAACCGAGCTTCTTGAGGATCGCGATGGCGACCGAGCCGACGCCGCCGGTGGCGCCGGTGACGAGCACCTCGCCCTGATCCGGGGTTACGCCGAAATCGACGAGCGCATCGACGCACAGGGCAGCGGTGTAGCCCGCCGTACCGATCGCCATGGCCTGTGCCGGGGTGAAGGCCGAAGGCAGCGGCACCAGCCAGTCGCCCTTGAGCCGCGCCTTTTGTGCGAGACCGCCCCAGTGGACTTCGCCCACGCCCCAGCCGTTGAGGACGACGGTGTCGCCCGCCTTCCAGTCGCCATGGCTGCTCTCGGTCACGGTGCCGACGAGGTCGATGCCGGGCACCATCGGGAACTTGCGCACGACCGGCGAGGCGCCGGTGATCGCGAGGCCGTCCTTGAAGTTGAGCGTTGAGAAGGCGACGTCGATGGTCACGTCGCCTTCAGGCAGCGCGCTTTCGTCCAGCTGCTGGAGGCCGACGGTCTGGCCCTGTTCGGTCTTGTCGATGACGATGGCGGAAAACATCTCTGGCGAACTCCCTCTTCGGCCCGATACGGGGTCGAACTCGCCTGCCGTGCTGACGGGTTCGGACCCCATGCGTCAATGCCGGCGGGACATGGCATCGCGGAGGCGAAATGGAAGTGGCTCGCCGAGGGGGGCTTCGACAAGCTCAGCCTGAGCGGGAATTGAGAGGTTTACGTTACCTCCGCTCACCCTGAGCTTGTCGAAGGGTCAGGCACGGCCAGTCGAAGCCCCCTCGCGCAAACCTCGAACGCGAGACTACGCAGCCCCATCCTCCGCCGCCAGCCGCGCCGCCACTTCGGGAAAGCGCGAGGCGTTCATCGAGCCGTACATCGAGAGGCGCAGAATCTCATGGCTGAAGCGCTTGGTGAGGGCATTGCGCTCCTCCTCGTTCGCGGCATGGGCGCGCGCGAAGATCGGCCAGAAGAACACGCCGGCAAGGTTCATCACCGAGAACACCTCGGCATCAATCCCCGGCATCGCCAGCTTGGTATCGGCAAAGCGCTGCAGCGATCCCGCATACTCGCGCCAGAACGGGTCCTGGCTGGGGTCGGGCGAGGCCAGCACCTGCTGCAGCCAGACGCGGCAGATTTCCGGGTTCTCCATGGCGAAATCGCACAGGCGGTCGGTGAGCGCGGCGGTGTCAACTTCCTCGACGCGGCGATCGCCGATCGTCTCGGGATCGCCGAACACGGCGCGGAACAGCTTGTCGGAGACCCACTGAATCGTCGCCTCGATCAGCTTCTCACGCGTTTCGAAGTGCTGGTAGGCAGTGCCCCGGTTGACGGCCGCCAGATGCGCCACCGCAGAAAGGCTGACCCCCTCAAGCCCGTCCTTTGCCAGCAGGTTGCTGGCCGCCTCGAGGATCGTCTCGCGCGTCGCGATCGGGTCTCTGACCCTGCGCCTGGTCCTCGCTTCCATGTCTGCCCCCGATTACCCGTAAAAAGGGGGCGGCTATAGCGGGGGCGTCACTGAACAGCAATGTTGACCGGGATGTGATACACAATCGATAGCAAAATGCCGTGGGGGCGTTGTGCCGCGAATGCAGTTCTTGCGTCAGACCGCCCGTCATCCCGGCTAAGGCTGGGACCGCTGGCGGCCTGACGAAAGCTTGCGCCGAGGCTTCGGCGAATGACGCTGCGGCCTCACGCAGGCTTGCATGATGGCCACAACGGTCCCAGCTTTCGCTGGGATGACGACGCAGTGGGCGAATGAAGGGGCCGCGCTCAAACCAACGCCGCGACCTCGCGCAGCACCATGTCAGCGTGTTCCTTCCGGCAGATCAGCAGGTCGGGCATGTAGACGTCCTCGCGGTTGTAGACCAAAGGCGAACCGTCGATCCGCGAGACATGCAGCCCCCAGCCGAGGGCGACAGCCGCAGGCGCGCAGCTGTCCCACTCGTACTGCCCGCCCGAGTGCAGGTAGATGTCCGCCTGCCCGAGCAGGATAGCCATTGCCTTGGCCCCGGCCGAACCCATCGGCACCAGTTCGGCACCGATCGTCTCCGCCACGCTGGTAGCCTCTTTCGCGGGCCGGGTGCGGCTCACGACCATGCGCAGCTTTTCCGGCGCGGGCGGAACCTCGCCCGGCTGGTCCGAACGCAGCACGAGGTCGGCGCCCGGCAGCGCCACTGCGCCCAGCACCGGCACGCCGTCCACCGCAAGGCCGACATGGACCGCCCAGTCGGCGCGCTCCTCGCCGTATTCGCGGGTGCCGTCCACGGGGTCCACGATCCATACGCGGCTCATGGCCAGGCGCTCGGCGTTGTCCTTCTCCTCCTCGGAGAGCAGGCCGTCCTCGGGACGCTGCTCACGCAGGGCGTGGCAGAGGAACTGGTTGGCGGTCTGGTCGCCCGCCTTGCCCAGTGCTTTCCCGCCGAACAGGCCGGAGCCACGCACGCTGAGGAGGATCTTGCCCGCTTCGTCCGCCAGCTTCGCCGCGAGATCGCCGTCGGTATAGGACATCAGGCGTCTCCCAGCAGGGTGTTGACGATGAGTTCGGCCGCTTCCTCGGGCGAGATGACCGTCGTGTCGATCCGCACCTCGGGATTGCGCGGCGCTTCGTAGGGACTGTCGATGCCGGTGAAGTTCTTCAGCTCACCGGAACGCGCCTTCTTGTAGAGGCCCTTGACGTCGCGCGCCTCGGCAACCTTCAGCGGGGTGTCGATGAACACCTCGATGAATTCACCCTCGGGCAGCATCGCGCGCACCATCTCGCGGTCCGCCTGGAACGGCGAGATGAACGCGGTGATGACGATCAGCCCTGCGTCGGTCATCAGCTTCGAGACTTCGCCCACGCGGCGGATGTTCTCGATGCGGTCGGCCTCGGTGAAGCCCAGATCCTTGTTCAGACCGTGGCGCACGTTGTCCCCGTCGAGCAGGAAGGTGTGCCGGTTCATCCGGTGCAGCTTCTTCTCGACCATGTTGGCGATCGTGGACTTGCCCGAACCCGAAAGACCGGTGAACCACAGCACGGCGGGCTTCTGGTTCTTGAGCCCCGCATGCTGCTTGCGGTCGATGTCGACGGCCTGCCAGTGGACGTTCTGCGAACGGCGCAGCGAGAAGTTGAGCATGCCCGCCGCGACGGTGGCGTTGGTCATCTTGTCGATCAGAATGAAGCCGCCGAGCGTGCGGTTCTCGGCATAAGGCTCGAAGACGACCTGCTTGTCGGTGGTCAGTTCCGCCACGCCGATGGCGTTGAGGTCCAGCGTCTTGGCCGCCATGTGCTCCATGGTGTTGACGTTGACCGTGTACTTGGGCTCGGCCACGGTCGCGGAGACCTGCTGCGTGCCCAGCTTGAGCCAATAGGCGCGGCCAGGGATCAGCGCCTCGTCGGCCAGCCACACGATCGTCGATTCGAACTGGTCGGCGGTCTGCGGCGGATTGTCGGCGACCGAGATGACCGAGCCGCGCGAGCAGTCGATTTCATCTTCGAAACACACCGTAACCGACTGGCCGGCAACGGCTTCGTCGAGATCGCCGTCATAGGTAACGACGCGGGTGATCGCGCTGGTCTTGCCCGAGGGCAGTACGCGGATCTTGTCGCCCGGCTTGACGCTGCCGGTGGCGATGAGGCCCGAGAAGCCGCGGAAGTCGAGGTTGGGACGGTTCACCCACTGCACCGGCAGGCGGAACGGCTTGTCGGCATCGACCGAGGAGAGAACCTCGACGGTTTCGAGGTGCTCCACCAGCGTCGGCCCCTTGTACCAGGGCGTATTGGCCGAAGGCGTGGTGATGTTGTCGCCCTTGAAGCCGGAGATCGGCATCGCGGTGAAGCTGTCGATCCCGATCGACCTGGCGAACTCGGCGTAGTCCTTGACGATGCCGTCGAACACGGCCTGGTCGTAGTCGACGAGGTCCATCTTGTTCACCGCCAGCACAATGTTCTTGATGCCGATCAGGTGGCACAAGTACGAATGGCGGCGCGTCTGCACCAGCACGCCCTTGCGCGCATCGATCAGGATCACCGCGAGGTCGGCGGTCGAGGCGCCCGTCACCATGTTGCGGGTGTACTGTTCGTGGCCGGGGCAGTCGGCGACGATGAACTTACGCTTCTCGGTGTTGAAGAAGCGGTAGGCCACGTCGATGGTGATGCCCTGCTCGCGCTCGGCGGCGAGGCCGTCGACGAGGAGCGCGAAGTCGATCTCCTGCCCCTGCGTGCCGACCTTCTTGGAGTCGGCGGTGAGCGCGTCGAGCTGGTCCTCGAAGATCATCTTCGAATCGTAGAGCAGGCGCCCGATCAGGGTGGACTTGCCGTCGTCGACGCTGCCGCAGGTGATGAAGCGCAGCATCGTCTTGTGCTCGTGCTGGACGAGGTAGGCGTCGATGTCCTCGGCGATGAGCTTGTCGGTGACGTAGACCGCTTCCTTGGTGTCGATATCGGCCATCAGAAGTACCCCTGCTGCTTCTTCACTTCCATGCCGGCGCCGCCGGCGTCCTTGTCGATGGCGCGGCCCTGTCGCTCGCTGGTGGTCGTGAGGAGGGTTTCCTGGATCACCTCGGGCAGCGTCTTCGCCTCGCTCTCCACTGCACCCGTCAGCGGGTAGCAGCCCAGCGTGCGGAAGCGGATCGAGCGCTCTACCGGCACTTCGCCGTCCTTGAGCGGGAAGCGGTCGTCATCGACCATCAGCAGCATGCCGTCGCGCTCCACGGTGGGGCGCTTGTCCGCGAAATAGAGCGGGACGATGGGGATGTCGTTGAGGTGGATGTACTGCCAGATATCCAGCTCGGTCCAGTTGGAGATCGGGAACACGCGGATCGATTCCCCGCGCGCCTTGCGGGCGTTGTAGAGGTTCCACAGCTCCGGACGCTGGTTCTTCGGGTCCCAGCCGTGCGAGGAGGTGCGGAACGAGAAGATGCGCTCCTTGGCGCGGCTCTTCTCCTCGTCACGGCGGGCGCCGCCGAAAGCCGCATCGAAGCCGTACTTGTCGAGTGCCTGCTTCAGACCTTCGGTCTTCCACATGTCGGTGTGGAGCGCGCCGTGGTCGAAGGGATTGATGCCTTTCTCGGCCGCTTCCGGGTTCTGGTAGACCAGCAGCTCCATACCGCTGTCGCGCGCCATCTTGTCGCGCAGGTCGTACATCGCCTTGAATTTCCACGTGGTGTCGACATGGAGCAGCGGGAACGGCGGCGGCGAGGGATAGAACGCCTTGCGCGCAAGGTGCAGCATCACCGCGCTGTCCTTGCCGACGGAATAGAGCATCACCGGCTTCTCGGCCTCGGCGACGACTTCGCGGATGATATGGATGGCTTCGGCCTCGAGTCTGTCGAGGTGCGTCAGGGTCTTCATCAGGATCTCTGGTCCTTTGGCCTTCGCAGGGTCGCCCTCTTGTTGGGCTCGAATCGCTCTTTGCAAGGATGACAAATCGCAGAACCTCCCATATGGGAGGGAGATATGGCTCTGACATCCAACGATGAGACAGATTTGCTGCTGCCGCTGATAGCGGGGATTGGCGACAAGGCGCAGTTTGCCGAGTTTCTCGAGCGCCTGCGTCGCCGGAGCGATGCCGAGTACGTCAGCATCGTGATGAAGCAGGGCGACGGCCCGCATGCCCAGATCACCGACTTCCACGCCGGACGCGACTTGCGCAGCGAGGCGCGCGAACTCGATCCGTTCGAGATGCATGCGCTGGAGCGCCTGCACTACGACCAACTGCGCCCGGGCCGCGTCTACAGCGTCGGCGAGTTCGTGGACCACGATCCCGTCTTCCGGGCCGACCGCCTGGCCAAGATGGCGCGCCTCGGTATCGCCGACGAGCGGGTGGTGCGCCTGCCGCGTGTCGCGGAGACCGATGCATGGCTTATCCTCGCCCGCGCTAAACCTTGCGAGGCGGCGGACAGCGCCCTGCTCTCCTCGCTCGCGCCTTACGTGGAGGCCGCGCTGCGCAGCTATGTCGCGCTGGAGCACCACCGCATCCGCGCCAGCGTCAGTGCGCAGGGCATGGCGCGCAGCGCTACGGCATGGATGGTGTTCGACCGCGAGGCGCGGCTATTGGCCATCGACCCGCGCCTCGATGCATGGATGCGCGGGAATCTCGGCTACACGCCGCGCGTGGGGGAGCGCCTGCGCGATCTCGGCGTCCATGCGGAGCGTGAACTGGGCGGGGCAGCCGTGCTGTTCGCCTCGTCGACGCCGCCCCCGCCGCGTGCAGTGATGCTGCATGAGGACCCTCGGCTGGAAGCGCTGCTGACGGCCACCAGCGACATGCCGCGCCCCTCGATGCTGGCGCTGTGCCGCCTGCCCAATGCAAGAACGCCGGCGAGCGTGGAGCGCCTCACCCGCCTGTTCGACCTGCCCCCGCGCGAGGCGCAGCTGGCGATCGCGCTGAACGAGGGGCAATCTATCGCCGAGGCGGCCGAAAACATGGGCCTGACGCTGGAAACGGCGCGCAATTATTCCAAGCGCCTCTACGCCAAGCTGGGCGTGCGCGGGCAAGCGGAACTGGTGCGGCTGGTCAGCGACAGCGTGGCGGTGATGGGGTGAAGTGCGGAAGAGCCCACCCCCAGCCCCTCCCGCAAGCGGGAGGGGGAATCTAGCCGGAGACGCCCCTCCCGCAAGCGGGGGGAGCGAGACTTGGCGATTTATCGCCTAGTCGCGGCGGGGTGGGCCTTCGAGCCTCACCCCCAAAGCGCCTCCGCCGCCGCCAGCCCCTGCTCGCCGCGCCCGCCCAGTTCGGCGGTCAGCAGCTTGAGGCGATAGGTCCACAAGTGCAGCGGATGTTCCAGCGTCATGCCCATGCCGCCAAGGAACTGGTGGTAGTCGTAGCACACCCGCTTCGCCGCCTCCTGCGCATGCAGAAGGGCCAGCGCGGCGTCGCCGGGATCGCCGGTCCCGGCCGCACGCAGGGCGAGCCAGTAGACCGAGTTGGTCATGACCTGGTCTTCGGCCAGACGATGCCGCATGCCCTGAAAGGTGGCCAGCGGGCGGCCGAACTGCTTGCGCTCTGACGCGTAAGTCACCGTAGACGCCAGCGCCGCGCCCAGCAGGCCCGCGGCTTCGGCCGCGCTTCCCACGCGCCACGAACGCAGCACTTCGGCAGGATCGACCTCATACGCAGTCATCGCATCCGGCAGACCGGTCAGGAACGCCACGGGATAGGCATAAAGCGCATCCTCCTGCGCCGCCGCGATCACACTCTCGTCCGCCTTGAAGCTGCGCACGCCCGAAGGCCCGACGATCACGACGCTCGCCCCCGGCCGCAGGAAACGCACCGGACCAGCCGTGCGCCCCTCCTCGACCAGACACAGCGGACGCGGCAGGTCCGGATCGATCAGCGGGCGTACGAAGGACGAGGCCGCCGCCTCTAGTGCAAAGGGCAGCCGCGCCAGCTTCTCCACCACCAGCGCGGCGGTGACGGGGCCGAGTTCCTCGACCATCAGCACGTCGAGAAACCCGTTCTCGACCAGCGCCGCGTCAAGTTCCGCGCTTTCGAGCGTGAGGCCGGCATCGTGCAGCGGAACGCCCGCGTAAGGCCGCGCGAGGCTGTCGATGAAGTCGAGGACCTGCCGCTGGTCCTCGTTGAGGGACAAGTGCATCAGCGCGGCTCCCGAGGCAGTTCCAGCACGTCGCTGGCGATGATGTTGAGCTGGATTTCCGCCGACCCCGCCGCGACGCCCGCGACGATCCCGCGCTGGTGGTGCATCTTGAGATACGGCGAGGCCCCCGCGAGCGCTTCGGGCAGGAACTCGACGACGAATTCGCACACCGCCCGCTCGGCCATGACGGTGGCGTAGCGCGCGGAACTGGACTCCGCACCGATCGCGAGGCCCTCGACGCGCTTCTGGACGACGGCGTAGTTCGCCGTGCCCGCCGCCTCGCACAGTGCGGCACAACGCGCCGCCTCGATCCGCACATGTTCGCGCGCAAAGCGCCCCTGCTCCTTGAGCATCGCCACCGCCCGATCGAGCGCCGCGCGCGCCAGCGTGAAGCGCGGGATGCCGAGCCGCTCGTTGCGCAGCGAATAGGCGACGATCTCCCATGCCTGCCCTTCCTCGCCGAAGCGGGCGGTTTCGGGCACGGTGACGTCGTCGAAGAAGACCTCATGGATGTCGCCCTCGCCGATCAGCGAGGGAATCTGGCGCACGGTGATGCCGGGCGTGTCCATCGGCACCAGAATGATGGTGATGCCCTTCTTGCGGTCGTCGCTGGTGCGCGTCAGCAGGAAACAGGTGTCGGCGAGGCCCGCATAGCTGGTCCAGATCTTCTGGCCGCTGATGACGTAGTTGCCTTCGGTCAGCGTGGCTCGCGTCCGCAGCGAGGCTAGGTCCGACCCGGCGTCAGGTTCCGAAAAACCCTGACACCACAGCGATTCCCCGCGCGTGATCGGCTCGAGGTAGCGGGCCTTCTGCTCGGGCGTGCCGTACTTCTCCAGCGTCGGGCCGATCCAGTTGACGTTCATGTACTGGCCGCCGCGCGGCTCGCCGGCGATCCACATCTCTTCGGAGAGGATCTGCTGTTCCCACGGGCCGAGGCCCTCGCCGCCCATCTCGACCGGCCAGTGCGGGAAGAGGATGCCCGCTTCCGCCAGCTTGACACAGAAGTCGCGCGCGAAGGCGGTCAGCGCCGGGGACGCAGGGCCGTGTTCCGAGAACTTCTCCCAGTCCGCAGGCAGGTTGGCGTGTAGGAAGTCGCGGATCTTGTGCCGGAAGGCGTCCTGCCCGGCGGTCCATTCGAATTGCATCGGGGCGGCGCCCTCCTCTCAGCCTTTCGTTAGGCACAGGCAGCCTCGCCCCACAACCGCCGGGGCGTCGGAATCGCTGGCGCGATTGCGCATCGACCACTTGTGCTGGAAATCACCTGCGGAGTACCGCAAGGACGCAGCGAAGAGATACGAAAGGACACGGGTGAGCGAGAAGGCATTCGTCGCGGTGGCGAAACTCGATGAAGTTCCGCAGGGCGGCAAGAAAGTGGTCGAGGTGGGCGGGATCAGCGTGCTCCTCGTCGGCGCGCGGGATCAGGTCTACGCGGTGCGCAACTTGTGCAGCCACGCCTACGAAACGCTTGAATGCGGCCGCGTGCGCGCGGGGTGGATTTCCTGCCCGGTTCACGGCGCGCGTTTCGATCTGGAAACCGGCAAGCCGATAAACCCGCCCGCCTCGATGCCGATCGATACTTATGAAGTGCGGATCGAGGGCGACGTGATCGAGGTGGCGGTCTAACCTCCCGATATCGCCCGCGCGTACCGCCCCTTATGGACGCGCCGCCGTGCCCCGTGCTTGGACGGTCTCCATGACCGATACGCCCGATCTCGAAGCGCTGCGCCGCGAAGTGCGCGCCTTCCTAGCCGCCGAGGCGCCGACCGGCTGGCGCGACGCGAGCCGCACGCAGGACGACTTCGTCCGCACCCAGCGCGACTGGTTTACGCGGCTGGTTTCGGCAGGCTACGCCATCCCGCACTGGCCTGCCACGTTCCCCGGCGGCGGCCGCAGCCTGGCCGAGCAGAAAGTGATCTACGAGGAACTGGCGAAGGCAGACTGTCCGCGCCTGCTGCTCTCCTTCGTCTCGACGTACCATGCCTTCGCAACGTTGCACGAATGTGCGACCCGGGAGCAGCAGGACCGCTACCTCCCGCGCATCCTCGAGGGCGAGACATGGTGCCAGGGCTTCTCCGAGCCCGGCGCCGGATCAGACCTCGCCGCCATCAAGACCAGGGCGGAGCGCAAGGGCGACGTCTACGTCGTCAACGGCCAGAAGGTCTGGTCGACGATGGCGCAGTTCGCGCAACGGTGCCTGCTGCTGGTGCGCACCTCCTCGGACGGCCCCAAGCAGGCGGGCATCACGTACCTGCTGATGGACATGAAGGCACCCGGCGTCTCTGTCCGCCCGATCCACCAGATCCAGGGCGACGAGGAATTCGCCGAGATCTTCCTCGACAATGTGGAAATCCCCGTCTCCGAGCGCGTCGGCGATGAGGGCAAGGGCTGGGCCGTGGCGCAGGCGACGCTCGCTTCCGAGCGCGGGCTGACGCTGATGGAGTTGTCCTACCGCATGCGCGGCGCCCTGTCGCGCGTGGCCTCGCTGATCCGCGAGCACGGACACGAGGACGATCGCGGAGTGCTGCGGGATTTCGGCGAACTGGTGACGCAAGTGGACGCCGTGTGCGCCGTCGCCGACCAGTTCCTGGACAACCGGATCAAGGGCATCGAGCGCATTGGCGACGCCTCCATCATCAAGAACAGCTACAGCCGCGCGCTCAGGGCCTATGCGAAGCTGGGCCTGCGCCTTGGCGGCATCGCGGAGCAATACGTAGCGCCGATCACCTTCGGCGACCTCAATACCGGCAACTGGATGGCGGACTTCATGAACTCCTACGCCTGGACCATCGCCGGGGGCAGCGAGGAAGTGCAGCGTAATATCATCGCCGAGCGCATGCTCGACATGCCGCGCGAGCCGAAAGCCTGGGTGGCCTGACATGATCGAACTGAACGAACTGACCGACGCCGCGCAGAAGGCGTTCCCCGCCGACGCACTCTCCCCCGGCCGCAATGAAAGCTGGCGGCTGGTGGCGGAGATGGGCTGGCTGATGGTGCGCCTGCCCGAGGAAGACGGCGGCCTCGGCCTTGATCGAGAGGCTTCCGCCGCGATCCATTTCGAGATGGGCCGCGTGCTGGCGACGACGCCGCTGATCCCGGCGCAATTGGGCCTGCAGGCCGTGCTGGCGAGCGAGATTGCGGCGCGGGTCGAGTGGCTGGAACGGCTGGCGGGGGGCGAATACGCCCCCCTGCACCTGCTCCCCGCGAAGCTGGAGGCGGCACCGAATGGTACGCTTTCGGGCGTAGTCGGCGGTGTGTTCGATGCGGACATGGCGGTGGCGGTCGTTGCGAAGCTGCCGGGCGGCTATGCCCTCGTGCCGACCGATGCGCCGGGTGTTTCTATCGTGGAGCGCGCGATCTGGGACCCCAGCCGGCGCCTGTTCGACATCGTTCTTGATGGATACGCGCCCGATCCGGCACTCATGCTCACCGATGCGGACGGCGCTGCAGCGCTGCACGACGCGCTGGCGCCCGAAGCGCACCTTGCCGTCGCCGCCGACTGCCTCGGTGCCGCGAATGCCGCATTGGAACTCACCATCGAATACATGAAGATGCGCCGCCAGTTCGACCGGCCCATCGCCATGTTCCAGGCTCTCAAGCACCGCGCCGCCGATATGAAGGCGCGCATTGCCGTGGCCGAGGCGCTCCTGTGGAACCGGGTGCGCGACGATGCCGCAACCCTCGTCCAGTGCGCCGCGGCGAAGACGCTGGCGGCCGAGGCCTTCGCATTCGTCACCGAAGAGGCGATCCAGCTTCACGGCGGCATCGGCCTGACCGAGGAACACCCGATCCACCGCTTCATGAAACGCGCGATGCTGAACCTGCAGCTTTGCGGATCGCCAGACCTGTGGAACGAGCGGACGGGGCGAGAGGCGCTGGGCTGACAGATCGGCCGGAGCAATTCGTCGTCCTGGACTTGATCCGGGACCGGTGGCTGTCTTTAGGCGCAGTTCATGCGGCAAGGTGTCTAAGCGACGGGTAGGCTGTTCACGGGCAGCGGTCCCGGATCAAGTCCGGGACGACGGTAAGCAACGCCCTGCCCCGCCGCTCGTTGTGCCGGGCATGGCCAAGACTTCCGGACACATCCGCGACAACATAGTCCTCTACGGCGCGCTGGCGGCGAACATGGGCATCGCCGTCGCCAAGTTCGTGGCGGCAGGTATCGGCGGCTCTTCCGCCATGGCGACCGAGGGTGTCCATTCGCTGGTTGACAGCGGTAACCAGATCCTGCTGCTCTACGGCCAGAACCAGGGCAAGCGCGCAGCCGACGCAGCCCATCCCTTCGGCTACGGGCGCGAGCTGTACTTCTGGGCCTTCGTCGTCGCGATCCTGATCTTCGCGGGCGGCGCGGGTATTTCGATCTACGAGGGCATCGCCCATATCCGCGAGCCCCGCGCGGTCGAGGACCCGACCCTCAGCTACATCGTGCTGGGCGTCGCCTTCCTCATGGAGGGCGCATCCTGGGCCATCGCGGTGAAGGAGTTCAACGCGGGCCGCGCCGGGCAGAGCTGGTGGCAGGCAATCCGCCGCTCCAAGGACCCGCCGGGCTTCATCGTCCTGTTCGAGGACAGCGCAGCGCTGATCGGCCTCGTCATCGCAGCGCTCGGCATCTGGGCTAGCGGCCACTTCGCAGAGCCGAGGCTCGACGGCGCGGCATCGGTTCTGATCGGCCTGGTGCTGGCGGCCGTCGCAGTGCTGCTGGCGCGCGAGTCCAAGGGCCTGCTGATCGGAGAGGCCGCCGACCCGGCACTGATTGCCGGGCTGCGCGGGGTGATGGAAGGCAACCCGCACATCACCTCGGTCAACCATGTGCGCACCGTCCACACAGGACCGGACGCGGTGTTCGTGGCGATCAGCGCGGACTTTGCCGACAACCTGCCGATGGGCGAGGCGGAAACGCTGATCGAAAACTTGGAGACGCGGATGAAAGCGCTCTCGCCGAAGATCACCTCGATCTACATCCGGCCCGAGAAGCGCGAGCAGGCGGTGCTGGGTTGAGTAAGGCCCACCCCTGCCCCCTCCCGCACGCGGGAGGGGAATGAAAGGCCACCGCTTCGCCCTCCCGCGTGCGGGAGGGCCGGTAGGCTTGAGAGCGCAGCGAACTAGCCGGACGGGGTGGGTATCAGATCGCCATCAGCCGCTTGACCTCCGCGACGATCTCGGGCGGCTGCACGAGATAGGCATCCTCCAGCTTCTTCGCGAAGGGCACCGCGCAATACGGCGCGCCGAGGCGACCGACCGGCGCCTTGAGCTTGCCGAACAGCACTTCCTGCGCGGTCGCGGCGATCTCCGCGCCAGGACCGAAGTTGCGGCCCGCTTCGTGGACCACCAACAGGCGTCCGGTCTTTTCGGCCGAGGCCAGCACCGTTTCCTTGTCCCACGGCGAGATCGTGCGCAGGTCGACCACTTCGACCGAGACGCCCGCCGCCGCCAGTTCCTCGACCGCCTGCATCACCGTGAACATCATCTGCCCGTAGGAGACGATGGTGAGGTCGCTGCCCGGTACGACCACGTTGGCCTTGCCCAGCGGGATCGGGCCCTGGTTGACCGGCGTGTCCATCGGCACGAACAGGGTCTTGACGCTTTCGATGATGATGACCGGATCGGGGTCCTGGATCGCCGAGAGATAGAGGCCCTTCATGTCGCCCGGGGTCCAGGGGATCACCACCTTGATGCCCGCGGTATGCGCGAACCACGCCTCGTAGAAGTCGGCGTGCTGCCCGGCGGTCTGGTTGCCGCCGCCGGTCATGGTGCGGATCACCAGCGGCACCTGGCTCTGGCCGCCGGACATGAAGCGCAGCTTGGCCGCGTGGTTCACGATCATGTCCATGGCGACGGTCGTGAAGTTCATCAGCATGATCTCGGCCACCGGCTTGTAGCCGGCCATGGCCACGCCGATCGCCGCGCCCATGATCGCCTGTTCAGAGATCGGGGTGGAGCGCACGCGGCTGGTGCCGAACTTCGTCGACAGCCCGCGCGTCACGCCGCAGACACCGCCGCCCTCGTTGTCAGCGATATCCTCGCCCAGAACGAGAACCTTGGGATCGGCTTCCATCGCCTCGCTCAGCGCGGCGTTGATGGCCTGCAGGCCGTTCATCTTCACCGTCTCGACGACGGGGGCTTCGAGAGTTTCAGTGCTCATGCCGGAATCTCCTCGGCAAAGACGTCGCGGCGCAGTTCGTCGTCGGACGGGAATTCACAGGCCACTGCGTAGTCGATGGCGTCGTTGACCTCGGCCTCGATCTTCGCGGTGAGTTCGTCGAGCTGCTCGGCACTGGCGACACCGTCGTCGATCAGCTTTTGGCGGAAGCGCGGCAGCGGATCGGCCTCGATCGCGGCGGCCTTTTCTTCCTTGGTCATGTAGGCGTCGTTGTCGCCGAAGACGTGGCCCATGAAGCGGAAGGTCTTGCACTCCAGCAAGGTCGGCCCCTCACCGGCGCGGGCGCGCTCGATGGCGGCGTGGGCATGGGCATAGACGTCGAGCGGATCGTTGCCGTCCACCGTGTAGCCCGGCATACCGTAACCGGCCGCGCGCTTGGCGATGAAGTCCACCGAGGTGCCGTTCTCGTAGCGGGTGTGCTCGGCAAAGCCATTGTTCTGGCACACGAAGATCACCGGCAGCTTCCACACCGAGGCGAGGTTCAGCGCCTCGTGGAAGGCGCCGATGTTGCTGGCGCCATCACCGAAGTAGGCGACGGTGACCTGCTTCGTGCCGTCGAGCAGCGCCGCCCAACCGAAGCCGTTGGCGATCGGCATCGAGGAGCCGACGATGCCCGTCGTCACCATGACGCCGGTCTCCGGGTGAGTGAGGTGCATCGGGCCGCCCTTGCCCTTGCAGGTGCCGTCGACGCGGCCGCAGATTTCTGCCCACAGGGGCCGCAGCGGCATGTCCTTGGCGACCATGTCGTGGATGCCGCGATAGATCGTGCAGATCTTGTCGTCATTGTTGAGCAGCACCGAGATCGCCGAGGGAATGCACTCTTGCCCGCGCGCCGAATAATATGGCGCGGTGATGCGGCCGCGGCGGATCTGCTGACGGGTGAGGTCGTCGTTGCGCTCGATGCGGATCATTCGACGGTAGATGTCGACCTGTGTGGCGGCGTCGGGGATGGCCCGGTTGGTTGGCGTTTCGCTCATGATTCCTCTCTCGGACAGCTCGTGGCTGCTGGGATGGCTGAACATTGGTTCAGGGCAGGCCCCGCTGGCAAGGACGGGCGAACCGCCCCTGCGGTATCTGCGTTTCAGAACACCTGGTTGCCGAGGCCGGCCGCGTGCTTGGCCGCGATCCAGCCGAAGGTCATCGACGGGCCGACGCTCGCCCCGGCGCCGGGATAGACGCGGCCCATCGGCGAGGCGGTGGTGACGCCGCAGGCATAGAGCCCCTCGATCGCCGAGCCGTCCTCGCGCAGCACTCGCGAATCGCAGTCACACACGACGCCGCCGTAAGTCCCGACGTCGCCGGGATAGACCGGGAAAGCATAGAACGGCGCCTTGTCGATCATCCCCATCGTCTGGTTCGGGCCGTCCTTGAAGAACGGATCGCCGAGGAAGTTGTCGTAGGCCCGCTCGCCGCGCTGGAAATCCTCGTCGCGGCCGCCGCGCACGAAGCCGTTCCAGCGCGCGACCGTGGTTTCCAGAGAGCCGGGAGGAACGCCGATGATCCCGGCCAGTTCGCCAACCGTATCCGCCTTGCGCATCCAGCCCGAGGCGAGCCACTTGGCCATGTTCTTCTTCGCGGTGCCCTTACCGGCGACGGCGTATTCGTCCATGTACTGCTGGTCGAGAATCGCCCAGCTCGGCACGGCGGGCACGGTGCGGTTGCGCACCAGCATGGTCTCGCAGAACGCCTCGTAGGAGCCGCCCTCGTTCATGTAGCGCAGGCCCGACTGGTCGACCTGGATCGCATGGGGCTTGGCGGTGGTGCTCTGGGTGCCGGGCTTGACGTAGTCGGTGTCCCAGCCGGGCGCATCGGTCATCTGGAAACCGACCATCTGGTCCATCTGCGCCAGCGCCGCGCCCTTCGCGGCGAGTTCGCGGTGCATGTCGCCGGTGTCGGTCTCGATGCCGTTGGACCACTTCGACTGCGTGCCCGGCATGTAGGTGTCGCGCATCGCCTGGTTCATCGAGAACCCGCCCGCGTTCATCAGGATGCCCAGCCGCGCACCGATGCGCCAAGGCCTGCCGTCTTTCTCGGTGACGACGCCGACGGCTTTTTCGCCTTCCATGATGACTTCGCTGACGGGCGAATTAACGCGGATATCCGCCGCCTGATTGTCCAGAACCGCCTTGAGCATGCGCCCCTGCAAGGCCGCGCCGGCGGTGACCCAATGCTTGCCGGTCAGTTTGCCGAGGATGATCTTGAACCCGATCCCGACGATCAGCCGCTTGATCGCCCACGAATGCTTCGCGAAGGGCAGCTTCATCGCATCGTCCAGCTTGACCGGCACTTCGGCGAAGCCCTGACGCAGCTTGCCCGCCCATTCCTTGCCCAGCTCATTCTTGTCGAAGGGCAAAGCCGTAACGGTGCGGCTGGTCTTCATACCGCCGGGGAGTTCATCGTAGTAGTCGGGCCAGAAGCGGGAGCCGCGCTCCATCCTGACCCCCTGCGAAACGATGAAGTCCAGCATCTTCGGCGCTTCGACCGCATAAGTGCGGCGGCGCGCGGGGCTGGTGCCGGGGGATTCCGCATCGTCGGGCACCACCGCGTCGAGGTACTGGCAAGCGCGTTCCAGACTGTCCTCGCCGGGGTCCATGAAGCGGTTGCCGGGTATCCACATGACCCCGCCGGACTTCGCCGTGGTGCCGCCGATCCACTGCGCCTTCTCGAGGATCACGACGGTCTTGCCCGCCTGCTTCATCAAGAGCGCCGAAGCCATCGAGCCTGCGCCACTTCCTACGACCACCCAGTCGAAAGTCTCGTCGAACTGCGTCATCGTGCCGTAACCTCTCCGCCTAGCCGCGCTGCTGCGCATGCGTTCAGCCCGGTAGATCGAACTTCGCCCGCTTTGGCAACGCGAAGGGTAAAGGTTTCGCCGGAGCGAAAGGTTTGGGCAAAATCGCGTTTTCGCATGGTCCTCGATACCGCCCGGCCTATGACGCTGGAGGGAAGAGGAGACCTGCCGAAATGACCGATACCGCGCCCGCCCTGCCACAGTTGGCCATGATCGAAATGGCCCGCGAAGGACGGCTGCTGCGCATCACGCTCAACCGGCCCGAGGCGCTGAACGCGGTAAACCTGCAGCTTCACGACGATCTGGCCGAGGCGATGTGGTTCGCACAGGTCGATACCGGATCGGACGTCGTGGTGCTGACCGGCGCGGGCCGGGCCTTCTCGGCAGGCGGCGACCTCGACCACATCGAGAACAATGCGCGCAATCCCCACCTCTTCGACCACGAGACGCGCGTGGCCAAACGGATCGTCTCCACCCTGCTCGACATCGACAAGCCCGTGGTGTGCCGGATGAACGGCCACGCGGTCGGCCTCGGCGCGACGCTGGCGCTGCTGTGCGACGTGATCTTCGCCGCCGAAGGCGCGAAGATCGGCGACCCGCACGTCGGCCTCGGCCTTGTCGCGGGGGACGGCGGCGCGGTGATCTGGGCGCAGCGCATCGGCCTGACGCGGGCGAAGGAATACCTGCTGACCGGCGACCTCCTTACCGCCGGCAAGGCGGCGGAGATCGGGCTGATCAACCATTGCGTCCCGGCAGATGAACTCGACGCCAGGGTGGATGCGTTCTGCGCGAAGCTGCTGGCAAGCGCGACGGTGGCGATCCGGGCGACCAAGATCCTCACCAATCTCGAACTCAAGCGGCTGGCGACGGCGCTGATGGACGCCGGCATCGCCTACGAAAGCGTCTCGGTCCGCAGCATGGATCATCTGGAGGGGATTCAGGCCCTCAAGGAAAAACGCGCCCCGAAGTTCGTGGGCCGCTGACGGCGTTCACTTCGCGGGCGCAGGTGCCGGTCTTGGCGGCATCGGCGGTGGAGGCGGCGCTGGTCGCGGGAAATCGGGCACGGTCTTTCCTGTGGCAAGCACCTGTTTCGCGCACCATGCGAATGCTTCGGGCAACTGCGGCAGTCCGGCGGGGGCATCGCGGCGGTGAAGCGGCAGGCTGCGAGGCGATAGGCGTCATCCTGATAGAGCTTGATCATGTCCGGCCGGGTGAAACGAAGCACCGCCCCGACGCGCGGATCGTAAGGCACCCCGAACTCCCAGTAGGCGCCGCGCAGGCCGGTCGCATTATCGATGTCCCTGGCATCGACATTGAGCGCCAGCGGCGCATCGTCCCCGCCCCAGGCCTTCTCGACGAAGGCATTGACGGGCGGTGCGCCCCTGGCAGCGGAGACAACCGACACCTTCCAGCCGGAAAACGCGCGCGTCACATGGACTTTCGCGGGCGGCAGCACCCGCTCCCTGCCCGGGTATGGCCGCACCAGGGCCAAGGGCAGCTTGCCCTTCGCAAAGGCGCAGTCCGGACCCGGCACGTAGCGGATCAATTGCGAGGGAACGATCCCCGCGCCGCGCTCCAGCCGATCAGGGCGTACCGTCAGGCGGCACAGCGAAGCCGATTGCGCCTTGCGGTCCACAGACGCCAGCCAGTGCAGTTCGACACGGTCGGCGAAGACCCTGTGATAGAGGCCCGGAACGGCCGTCCCTTCGGTCAGGGCCTGCGCATCGCCATGCTCGATCAGCATGGGCAATGTTGCCGGGGTGTCCGGAAATACCGGAAATCGCAGCATGAAGAGTAACGGCAGTACGTGCTTTTCGTCCGCGAACATGCCCGGCTGCAGAGGCGCGGTATAAGTTTCGACTTGCGCGATACGGTCTATCGACGGCCCGTCTGGCAATACAGCTTGGGCCGCCAGATTGCTTGACATCGTCAGGCCCGCAATGGCCAGCCACCCGCGCAAGTGCATAACTTCCCCCGAAAAACATGCCCCGGGAGACCCTTTATGACGTAGCGTGCCGCTATGCCAGCGATTACCCGGGCACCACCCGATCGCCGTGCTCGGTGAACAGCGCAGTGTAGCAGGTGCCGAAGTCCTGCGCGTCGCTCTGCGTCAGTTCGCCCGACTTCGAGGCCGCGCCGATGGCGGCAAGAAAGGCCATCGGGTCGTCGGCTTCCACGTCATAGATCGCAAGGAATTCGTTGGGGTCCTCGCCCATCAGCCGCGCCGCGAGCTTGTAGCGCTGGGCACCCGCCATGCCGAACGTGTTGACCAGTTCCGGCAGGTGTCTGGTATCGTACCATTCGTGATACTCGGCCTCGCGACCGGGCTGTGGGCGGGTGAGCGCGACGAGCTTCATCTTCATGGGCAGTCCTTTTTTTCCGATTTCCTCGTCATCGAGGATCAATCAGCCCCGGCGACGACGCAAGCAGGCACTATCCGGCGTCCGAAAGCATCGCTCCCCCGCGCTTTCGCCGGAGCGATCTTACTGGAGCAGGCTGCTCGCCGCCGAATACTGCGCGGGATAGTCGGCGAAGACTTCGCTCAGCAGCGTCTCGGCAAGGGCGAGTTCGGCCCGCTCCATCGCCATGAACAGGCCGGTGCTGAAGTCCTGCCGCACGAACCCGCGAAGGATGTGCGTGGGCACGGTGACGTGGAGGACTTCGTGCATTCCGTCGCCGCCGGTGCGGCATTCCATGAAGAACGGCGACATCGAGCGGGTGATGATGAAGTCCCCGGCCCGCGCCACCTCACCGCCGCACTGATTGGAGACGGCAAGCTCTCCGCGCTTCACGAACCACAGGATAGACAGGTCGGTCTCGTCCTCGCGAATATGCTGGCGCGAACGGCGGAAGAACAGGTTCGCCGCCGAACGCTGGCGAATGATCGAGATCGCGCCCACCGCCTTGCGCTCCGAACGATCGCCAGGGCGTTTGTTCGGAGAGAGCCTGGCGGCGCGGGTTTCACTCCATCACCAGCACCACGCGGCCCGCAGCCTTGCCTGAAAATGCCGCGTTCATGGCGGCGGCGTAGTCCTTCAGCGGATACCTCTCGGCAATCGCGGGAGAGAACGCGCCCTCGCCCGCCAGTTCTATCACCTTTCGCCGCATCGCCTCGGCTTCGGCCGGGCGCCGCAGAGCATGGTCACGCATCTGCACGCCGATGAGGCTGGCGGACTTCAGCAGCGGCAGGTTGGTGCGCAGTGCCGCGATCCCGGCGGTGAAACCGATGACGAGGTGACGGCCGTCATATCCCAGGTTGCGGAATGCGGGCTCGCTCGCCTCGCCGCCCACGGGATCGAAGACGATGTCGACGGGCTTGCCGTCGTTCGCCGCGATGACCTGCTCGCGCCAGTCTTCGGCGCCGGTGGTGACGACCGCATGCGCCCCGCCCGCCAGTGCCGCCGCCTGCTTCTCCGGACTGGATGCCGAGGCGATGACGTGCAGGCCAAGATGCCTGCCGACCTGGATCGCCGCGTATCCGGTCCCGCCCGCCGCACCGAGCACCAGAAGCGTCTCGCCCGGCTTCGCGCGCCCGCGATCGGCCAGCGCGTAGTAGGCGGTCTGGTAGTTCACCGCGAAGACGGCGGCCTGCTCGAAGCTCATCGCTTCGGGCACTTTGACCATGTTCGCTGCCTTGAACAGGTTGGCCTCGGCGAACAACCCGCCGAGCCCGCCGCAGAACACGCGGTCGCCGGGGGCGAGGTGCGTCACGCCCGGCCCCACCGCCTCGACCACGCCCGCCGCCTCGCTTCCGGGGATGAAGGGCAGTGGCGGCTTGAACTGGTAATGCCCCATCGCGGTGAGCACATCGACATAGGACACACCAGCGGCCTTGATGCCGACGCGCACCTGACCCTCGCCGGAAGCGCCGGGATCGAACGCTTCGAGGACATAGCTCTCCGGCGGCCCGAAGGCGCGGCCGATGACCGCGCGCAGGCTCAATGCTGCCCCCCGTCGCAGCGCACGATCGAGCCCGTCACGTTGACCGAGGCAGGGCTGGCCAGGAACAGCGCGGCGGTGACGATCTCCTCCGGGTTCGCCGCATGCCCGCGCGGGATCGGGATCGGCCCCTGCCCCTTGTCGGGCCATGCCTCGACAATATCGGTGCGGAATGCGCCCGGCGAGAGCGTGTTGACCCGCACGTGCGGCGCATATTCCCACGCCAGCGAGCGGCTCATCGCATTGAGCGCGGCCTTGGACGAGCCGTATGTCACCACCTGCGGTAGCGGCATCATCGAGCCCGAGGAGGTCACGTTGATGATGCAACCGCCCGGCCCTCCTGCCTCGGCGCGGTCGAACATGCGCTTGCCCACCAGTGTCGAAAGGCGGAACGGCCCCTTGAAATTGAGGTTGAGGACGGAATCGAACAACTTCTCGCTGACTTCGTGGCTGGGCATGCGCGGACTCATCCCCGCATTGTTCACAAGGATATCCACAGCCCCGAAAGCGGCGTAGGCCTCCTCGACCAGCCGCTCGCATTCGTCCCAGCGGCCGACGTGAGCGCTGATCGCCATCGCCTTGCGGCCAAGACCGCGCATTTCCTCGCGGACCGCCTCGCAGGCTTCCAGTTTGCGGCTGGCGACGATGACGTCGGCGCCGCGCTCGGCGAAAGCGCGGACCATCTGGTAGCCCAGCCCGCGCGACCCGCCGGTGACGAGCGCGACCTTGCCGGTGAAGTCGAACAGCGGGTCCATCTCAGGCATCTCTCGCGTTCGGGTAGCGCTCCAGCGCCTTCGCGGTGCGCGTCGGGATATGCTCGGTCGGAAACATCCCTTCCGCCGGCCGCACCCGCTTGAGATAGGCGCGCGCCAGTTGCGAGCGGTGCGCGTCGGTCGGCCCATCGGCGAAGGCCAGCGCCATGTTACCGCCGTACCATTTGGCCAGCGGCATATCGAGCGAGATGCCCAGCGACCCATGCACCTCCAGCGCCCGCCCGACGACGTTCGCATAGACCGAGGCCATCGCCACCTTGCACATGCCGATGTGCTTGCGCGCCGCGCCGTGCTTCAGGCGGCCCGCCTCGATCTCGTCGATCAGCCATGCGGTCTTGAGCACCAGCAGGCGGAACTGCTCCAGTTCGATCACCGAATCGGCGATCTTGGCCTGCACCAGTTGGTGATCGCCGAGCATCGCGCCCTTGGTCCGGCGCGAGACGGCGCGTTCCAGCATCATATCGAGCGCGCGGTTGCACATGCCCACCGTGCGCATGGCATGGTGGATGCGCCCCCCGCCCAGCCGCGCCTGCGCCACCTTGAACCCCTCGCCCCGTCCCCCGAGCATATGATCGAGCGGCACCCGGACCCGGTTGTAGCGGATGTGCGCGTGATGCCCGTTCTCGGGATCGAAGTCCCCGGCGATGGCGACGTTACGCAGGATCTCGATCCCCGGCGTGTCGGCGGGAACGACGAACATGCTCATCCGCTCGGTCAGCGGGGCGTCCGGATCGGTGACGGCGATGACCAGCAGGAAGCTGGCGAACCGGGCGTTGGAGGAGAACCACTTCTCGCCCTCGATCACCCATTCGTCGCCCTCCTGCACGGCGCGGCATGTGAAGACGTCGGGGTCGGCACCGCCCTGCGGCTCGGTCATCGAGAAGCACGAGACGATCTCGCCGGCCATCAACGGGCCGAGGTACTTCTGCTTCTGCTCCGCCGTGCCGAACAGGGCGAGGATTTCGGCATTGCCGGTATCGGGCGCGGCTGTGCCGAACACCGTCGGCGCCCAGGTGGAGCGGCCGATGATCTCGTTCATCAGCGCCAGCTTGACTTGTCCGTAGCCGGGACCGCCAAGATGCGGGCCGAGATGGCAGGCCCAGAGCCCCTGCGCCTTCACCTGCTCCTGCAGCGGCTTCAGGTGCCGCCGGGCGGCCGCGTAGGAGGGATCGAACTGAGCGCCCTGTTCGGGAAACAGCAGATCCATCGTCTCGCACTCGTCGCGCACGAAACGGTCCATCCAGTCGAGCCTGGCCTGGAATTCCGGGTCCGTCGAAAAATCGATCATCGTTCTCTCCCATTCCTCCCCCGGCGGGGGAGGAATTTACTGCATTCTCGCCACTTGCGCGGCGGTATCGCGGAAGCACTGCTCGACGATGCGCGCGAAGAAGCGCCCCGTCTCCTTCGGCAATATCCCCGCCTCCGCCTGCGCCACCTTGTATTCGAGCAGGCACCCGGACTTGAATTTCGAGAGCACCGAGAACCATTCGAAGTCGCGAATGTCACGCCCGGTCCCCGCGCAGTAATAGCGCGCCAGTTCCTGCTTCGTCGGGAAGTTGGCCGGGTTGTTCAGTGCGGTCGGGAACTCCCGGTCCGGATCGTCCTCGTCGCGCATGCCGCCGGTGAACCAGCCCATGTCGATCATCGGATCGCCGATGGTGGACAGCTCCCAGTCGATCATCGCGGCAAGGCGCGCCGGAGGGCCGTGGCGGAACATCATGTTGGGGGTGCCGACGTCGCCGTGGATGATCCCGCGCACTTCCTCCGGCATCCGCGCGTGCCGCAGCCAGTCCTCGGTTTCAGCATAGCCTTCGAGCATGCGGCCCTCGTAGCCGTAGCGCTCCTTGTAGGACGCCAGCTGGCCCGCCCAGCGATCGACCTGCCGTTCCAGGAACCGGCCCGGCTTGCCGTAGTCCCCCAGCCCGATCGCCTCGTGATCGACGTTGGCGAGCGCGATCAGCCCGTCGACGATGGCGAAGGGGATGCCGTATTCGCAAGGCATCGTATCGAAGGGCGGCTCGTTGTGAATCTTCTCGCCGCGCAAGTTCGGTGCCCAGCCCTCGACTTTCTCCATGACGTAGAACGGCGCGCCGACCACGCTGTCGTCGGAACAGGACCCGTAACACACCGGATGGGGCACCTGAGTGCCTTTGAGTGCCGTCAGTATGCGTGCCTCGCGCAGCACACCCTTCTCCGCTCCCGGCGGCGGCACGGCGGGTGGACGGCGCATGACCATCGGCTTCTCGCCCCGGTCGATCGTCAGCACCACGTTCGACGTGCCCCCCGAGAGTACCGCGGTGCGCAGCGGCCCCGTGCCCAGTTCGGGCACGAAGGCGTCCAGCCATTCGGTCAGCGGCCCGACTGGGGCCAGCCGGTCGAGATCGGCGTCCATCATCCTCTCCTCAGCGAGCGCGGAAATGCGCCTCTATCTGCCTGCGCACCGCGCGCAGCGCGGCCGTCGCGGCCGCGACTTCCTCGGAATCGAGCATCAGCCGCGCGGCCAGTGCATCGGCGCGCGCGTCGATCTGACGCTTGAGCGCAGCGCCCTTCGCGGTCGGACGCAGCAGCATGGCGCGCTTGTGTGCGGGATTTTCGAACGTCTCGACCAGCCCGGCATCGCGCAGGGCATTGGCGGCGCGCTGCACCAGCTGGCGCGCATGGCCCATCGAGCGGCCGATCTGCGCGACGGTGGGGGCGTCTTGCGCCTCCACCACCGCGGTGAGCACCATGTGTTCGCTGTCGTTGAGCGCGCATCCCGCCCGCGCCTCGCCGAAGACGCTGCGCAGGCGGCCGTTCAGGCGGATGGTCTCATCGACCAGTCCTACCAGCGGATGACGCGACTCAGATACTCCCGTTTCCATGGAAACGGGGTGTCATGTTGACACGATCGTGTCATTTCTTTGGAGGCGCGGCCTCGTCAAGCATCGCCCGGGCGACATGGAGGAACGCCGCCGTGTCGGTCTGGGCCGAAGGGATCGCCTTGCGGAACGTCGCGAAGCCGTGGATCAGACCCTTGCCCTCGAAATAGGCGGTCGGCACCCCGGCCTCGACCAGTTTGGCGGCATAGGCACGCCCCTGGTCGCGCAGAGGATCGAGCCCCGCCGTCACCAGCACCGTCGGCGGCAGGCCCGCCAGATCACCGAGGATCGGCGAGGTGCGCGGACTCTTGGGATCGGCCGCATAGTGCTCGGTAAAGCTCGCCATGCTCTTCGCGTCGAGCATGTACCCCTCGGCGAACAGTTTCGAAGAGGGATAGAGCTTGCCGAAATCGGTCGCCGGATAGATCGGGATCTGCATCACCACCGGCACGGCCGCAGGCTTGTCACGCAGCGCCGCGGCAGTGACGAGCGTAAGATTGCCGCCCGCGCTGTCGCCGCTGAGGATAAGGCCGGTAAACGCGCGCCCGAAGGCCTTGCCGTTGGCCGCCACCCAGCGCGCCGCCGCCTCGCCGTCGTCAGGCGCGGCGGGCCAGGGGTTCTCGGGCGCGAGGCGGTACTCGACCGACACCACCGGCAGGTCCAGTTGCCGCGCGATCTCCGCCGCAAGGCCGGCGTGAGTATCGATGCTGCCGAGCACGTAGCCGCCGCCGTGATAGAACACCACGACGGGGCCGGGGCCGCGCTCGGGGCGCGGATCGAACAGGCGCAGCGCCATCGCGCCGCCGGGTCCGGGCATCGTCACGTCCTTCGTCGTCACGTTCCCGATCGGCAGGTCCTGCTGCGCCATCGCCGCCAGCGCGGCGGGCGGCAGCTTGTGGATCTGAATCAGCAGTTCGCGCGTGAAAGGCGGGTTGGGCTTGGCGTAGAACGCCTTGAGATAGGCCGCGACGTCCGGGCGGACATCGGGCGCGGCGCTCGTTTCCTGCGCCGCCGGAACCGCCTCTCCGGACGCCACCGGCGCCGTTGCCAGCATCAGGGCCATGACACCGCAGCCTGCGAGGCTGCGCATACCCGCCATTCTCTTCATAGACTTCCCCTCCTGTTCGGCCGGCGGCACTACGGCAGTCCGGCCCCGGCGGGGATCAGTATACCCCGCCCTGCTCTTCCGCAAAGTTGCCCATGTCACCCGCCGCTGCCGCCGCATTCGCATCGCGCGCGTCGCGGGCGCTGCGGATCGAGGCCACCAGCGCGTCGCGGCGGCGGCTGAACTCGTCCTCGGCTGTGTACTGGCGCGGTTCGGTGTCGGGCTTGAAGGCCTCCCAGATTACCGAGGCTTTCGGCTCGTCGGTGGGCTCGACGCCCATGACGCGCTTGCCGGTCACGCGGTCGATACGGACCATGCGGATGCCTTGCGGCGCCACCAGCGGCTGGTGCGACCAGCGGCCCGGCGTCGCCAGCACCACGTCCTTGAATATCGGCGCAGCGATTCGGCCACCCTGCGCGTAACCGCCCAGCGAACGCGGCGTATCATAGCCGATGTAGACGCCGCCCACGTAGTCCTGGTTGCCGCCCATGAACCACACGTCGGTCGGGCCGTTGGTGGTGCCGGTCTTGCCGAACATCGGCAGCTTGAGGTCGCGCAGGCGCTCGGCCGTGCCGCGGGTGACGACGCCTTCGAGCATATGCACGGTCTGGTACGCCGTCGGCGCGTCCATCACCTGCTTGCCGACGCGCTGGATGCGCGGCATCGGCTTGCCGTCCCATTGCGCCATGTTGCAGGCGTTGCAGGTGCCCTTGTCGGCCCGCCAGATCACCTTGCCATTGCGGTCCTGCACGTAGTCGATCACCGAACCGGAGAACTGCACGCCGTTGTTGGCCAGCGCCGCATAGGCGTTGATCATGCGTCCCACCGTCGTCTCGCCCGCGCCGAGTGCGAACGACAGGTACTTCTGGTAATCGCCGATGCCCATGTTGTGGAACGTGCGCGTGACCTTGGCCATGCCCACGTCGTTGGCGATGCGCACCGTCATCAGGTTGCGCGACTGTTCGAGGCCCCAGCGCAGCGTATGGCTGCCCGAACCGCCCGCACCGCCGAAGTTGCGGAAGCACTTGTTGCCCAGCCCTGCTCCCTGGAACACGCAGAAGGTGCCGTCGAGGACCTGCGTGGCGGGCGTCATGCCGTTCTGCAGCGCGGTCGCGTAGACGAAGGGCTTGATGGTCGAGCCGGGCTGGCGTTCGGCCTGCGTCGCGCGGTTGAAGCTGTCGATCCCGGAATCGAAGCCGCCCTGCATGGCAAGAATGCGGCCCGAACCGGGCTGCTCGATGATCATGCCGCCGGACACCTCGGGAATGCCGCGAAGCGCCCAGGTGCTGCCGCCTACCGGCTGGGCCGCGACCAGATCGCCGACCTTGGCCTTGTCGGAAATACCGGTCAGCGTGGAAACGTTGCCGTCGGAGAAGCCGATGCGCCCCGTGCTGCCCGAGGCATCGAGAATGACGCCGACGCGCCAGTCCTTGTAGTCGATCGTCTTGTTGGCGACGACGAGCTGGCTCTGCCAGTTCTCGAGGTCGCTCAGATGCGCGATCGGCCGCACGAAGCCGCGATTGCCGTGATAGAGCAGCAGCCCCTTGCGCAGCGCATCACGCACCGCGACCTGCATCTGCGGATCGAGCGAAGTGCGCACCCAAAGACCGCCCGCATAAACGCTGTTCGGACCGTCTTCGGCCTTTTCGCCGTACTTGCCGATCAGGCGGCGGCGAACTTCCTCCAGGAAGTAGCCGTTCGAAGGTTCGTACGTGCTAGTGCGCTGGGTGACGAGGCCGAGCGGCTCCGCCTTGGCGGCGGCGGCGTCCTGCGCGCTGGCCCAGCCGTTGCGCACCATCTGGTCGAGCACCCAGTTGCGACGCTCGATCGCGCGGTCCTCGTTCTTCTTGCGGCCGTAGACTTCCGGCGCACGCGGCAGGATCGCGAGGAACGCGCTCTGGCTGAGCGACAGGTCCTCGACGTCCTTGTCGAAATAGGCGCGCGAGGCCGCCTGCACGCCGAACGAACGGCGTCCGAGCGGAATCTCGTTGAGGTAGAGTTCGAGGATCTGCTGCTTGGTCAGCACGCCCTCGATACGGCGGGCGACGATCATTTCCTTGAGCTTGCGCGTCACGGAATATTCGTCGCCGATCAGGATGTTCTTGGCGACCTGCTGGGTGATCGTCGAACCGCCCTTGGCGCGTACGCCCGAGCCGTACTTGGTGACATAATCCACCACCGCGCCCGCCAGACCACCGACGTCGACGCCGCCGTGCGTCCAGAACGTGCGGTCCTCGGCCGAGAGGAAGGCGTTGACCATCGGCCTGGGGAAATCGACAAAGCGCAGCTGCACGCGCCGTTCGCGGGCGTAAGAATAGACGATCTCGCCGTCCATCCCGCGCACCATCGTCGGCAGCGGCGGCTGGTATTCCAGCAGCTTGTTGGCGTCCGGCAGGTCGTGGGCAAGGAACACCCAGAACGCGGCGATGCCGGCAAAGCCTGCCATGCACAGATAGCCGAAACGGCGCATCCACTTGCGTTCGTGCCATGCCCTGCGCAGAGCGGCAAGGCGTCCCGGCCCATCGCGGCGGATGCGGTAGGTCGCGTCTTCGGGCGGCTGTTCGCCGGGATCAATCGCGTCGGTCATTGCGTGCGCCCTCTAGCACGGCGTTTTGGCGCAAGGAAACCACTCTCGTCGCAACTCTTCGTCGTCCCGGACGTGATCCGGGACCGCTGGCCGTAAACAGCCCACGAAGCTGCCCGCGTCCGGCCGCCCAAACACCGCCACCGGTCCCGGATCAAGTCCGGGACGACGCGTGCAGCCCGCTCAACCACCCGGGTTCCTTGCGAAATAGGCGCGGATCGCCTTCGCGCCTGCCTCTGCCAGAACCTGCTGCCCCTGCTTCGATCCCAGCGCCTGCGCGTCGTCGGGGTTGTTGATGTAGCCAGTCTCGAACAGGATCGAGGGCATGTCGGGCGCCTTCAGCACCGCCAGCGCAGCGGCTTCCGGCCGGTCGCGATGCATGCCAACGCCCGCGTCGCCCAGTTCGCGCAGCAGCAGCGTCGCGACTTGGGTGGAGCGCGCCTGCGCCCCGCGCTGCGAGAGGTCGAGCAGGATCGCGCCCACTTGCGCGCTCGTCTTCGACAGCTTGACGCCATTCACGCGGTCGGCTCCGTTCTCCCGTTCGGCGAACCGCTCGGCGGCCTGGCTCGATCCCTTTTCCGAGAGGACATAGACACTTGCCCCGCGCGCCGAATCAGCCTCGGCGCTGTCGGCATGGATCGAGACGAACAAGTCCGCGTTCAGCCGCCGGGCGATGTCAGGGCGATCGGCGAGCGCGATGAAGCGGTCGGTGTCGCGCGTCAGGGCCACGCGCAGGCCGCCGCTTGCCAGCAGCTTCTCGCGCAGCGCCAATGCGATCTGCAGCGCCACGGCCTTTTCCTTCAGCGCTCCTGCCCCCGCGCCGGGATCGAAGCCGCCATGGCCCGGATCGATGACCACCAACGGACGGCTGGCGTCGGGCGGCCCATCGACGCGCGGCAGGTCGATCGGCGCGTTCACCCCGGGCAGGTCGAAGCGGATGACGTAGTCGTAGCCCCCGGCCCGCACCGGCCATACCCCGCTCACCGCGAACGCGGCGGCAAGCACCGCCAGCGGCGCGATGAAGACGAGGATCAACTGCAAGGTGCGCGACATTTGCGCCAAGGACTAAGCCGCGTTTGGCGGGCGGGCAATCCTGCGCCCCCGCGCTTTCCCACAGGCTGGTCAGCCGCTCCGCCCCGGGCCGATGCCCGCCAAATTCCAACGGTCCAAGCAACTTGCCGTCTTGCGTCATGAATGCTAGGCCAGCAGAACCGAGGCGAGGAATGCGCGTCGGTCCTCGCAATCCGGCAATACCATAACCATATGGCGCCGGACAGGACCGGCAGAGCCAGACGCAAGCCTCGGTCCAGGGAGCCGGAAATAATCCTTTTTCCGGAGTGCCTTATCAGGTTGAAGTGAGCCATGAGAAGCCAGTTGCCGCCTTGCCATTCGACGCCCGAAAGGGCGCGGGCGGCGTGGTCGCAACTTTCCGCGCGTTCTAATACGCCGCGCGTGTCTTCGCTCGCAGACGCACATGCTGCCGCACATGCTACTGGGGCAGCCACTACTTTCGCCGCGCATGGAGCGCTGGATTGCTCCACCATTGCGCCAAAACTCGCCCCCTCAGTTTGGAACGCCGCCCCAAGTGGCCGCGTCGTGATTCTGCGGGGCGCATTCGCCTACAGTGAACATACGCGCATCCGCCAGGCTGATCCGGCCCGGCGTCGACGCGCACGGAGAATACCAAATGGCAACCCGCATGCTGATCGATGCGCGCCACCCGGAAGAAACGCGGGTGGCGGTCGTCAAGGGAAACCGCATTGAAGAGTTCGACTTCGAGTCGACCGAACGCAAGCAGATCAAGGGTAACATCTACCTCGCGAAGGTGACGCGCGTGGAGCCTTCGCTCCAGGCCGCGTTCGTGGACTTCGGCGGCAACCGCCACGGCTTCCTCGCCTTCAGCGAAATCCACCCGGACTACTACCAGATCCCCAAGGAGGACCGCGAGGCCCTGCTGGCGGAAGAAGCCGCCCATGCCGAGGAAGAAGCCGCCCTGCGCGCCACCGAAGGTGACGACGAGGACGAAGACGGCGACTACAACGACGATGGCGGCCTCACCGAGGTCGATACGTCCGAGAAGGACCATGTCGCCACGATCGAGGACGGCGCGGTAGAGAACCCGTTCCACGCCGACGACGAAGGCGAGCACGAGGGCGAGCACGGCGACGAAGAGTCCGAAGGCAATAACCGTCGCGGCCGTGGCCGTCGCCGCCAGGGTGGCCGTCCCTCGGGCCGCTCGAAGGAAGCCGACGACCTGCGCGCCAAGCGCATGGCGCTGCGCCGCCGCTACAAGATCCAGGACGTCATCCAGCGCCGCCAGGTGCTGCTCGTCCAGGTCGTCAAGGAAGAGCGCGGCAACAAGGGCGCGGCCCTCACCACCTACCTTAGCCTCGCGGGCCGCTACTGCGTGCTCATGCCGAATTCGAGCCACGGCGGCGGCATCAGCCGCAAGATCAGCTCGGCCTCGGACCGCAAGCGCCTGAAGTCGATCATCGCCGAAATGGACCTGCCCCGCTCGATGGGCTGCATCGTCCGCACGGCGGGCCTCCAGCGCACCAAGACCGAGATCAAGCGCGACTTCGACTACCTCGCCCGCCTGTGGGACGAGCTGCGCGAACAGACCATGCGCTCGGCCGCTCCGGCGCTGATCCACTCGGACAGCGACCTCATCAAGCGCGCCATCCGCGACATCTACAACCGCGACATCGAGGAAGTGATCGTCGAGGGCGAGGCCGGCTACCACGCCGCCAAGGACTTCATGAAGCTCCTGATGCCCAGCCACGGCCGCAAGGTTAAGCCTTACGCCGATCCCGTCCCGCTGTTCCAGCGCTTCGGCGCCGAGGACCAGCTGACCGCGATGTACGACCCCGTCGTGCAACTGCGTTCGGGCGGCTACATCGTCATCAACCCGACCGAGGCACTGGTTTCGATCGACATCAACTCGGGCCGCGCCACCAAGGAGCACGGGATCGAGCAGACGGCGGTTGCCACCAACCTCGAAGCCGCGGCCGAAATCGCCCGCCAGCTGCGCCTGCGCGACATGGCCGGCCTCGTCGTGATCGACTTCATCGACATGGAGTACGGCTCCAACGTCCGCAAGGTCGAGAAGGCGATGAAGGAAGCGCTAAAGAACGACCGCGCCCGCATTCAGGTCGGCCGCATTTCCAGCTTCGGCCTGATGGAAATGAGCCGCCAGCGCCTGCGCACCGGCGTTCTCGAAGCGACCACCCGCTCGTGCCCGCACTGCGACGGCACCGGCCTCGTCCGCACCGCCAGCTCCGCCGGTCTCTCGGCGCTGCGTCTGATCGAGGACGAGGCGGCCAAGGGCAAGGGCATCGTGGTCTCGCTGTTCGCCTCCACCGAGGCGGCGGTCTACATGCTCAACGCCAAGCGCACCGACCTCGCCGACATCGAGGAACGCTACGGCGTAACCGTCGAAGTCATCCCCGAGGGTGAGAACGAAGGCGCCAAGATGCGCGTCATGTCGTCGGGTCCGCGCAACGAGTTCGTGCCCCGCTTCGAGCCCATCGCCGAGGACGTCGAGGACGACTTCGTCGAGGAAGAGTACGAGGACGAAGAGCTGGAAGCCGAAGAGGCTGCCGAGCGCACCGAAGCGTCCGAGGACGGTGAAGGCCGCCGCAGCAAGCGCCGCAAGCGCCGCCGTGGCCGCAACCGCGATCGCCGCGAGGACGGTGCCGAGACCGCTGAGGTCGAAGCTGCCGACGCTTCGGACGAAGGCGACGACGCCGAAGACGAAGGCGAGAGCATCGTCGAAGCCGAGGGCACCGAGGCCGAGGGTGACGATACCAACGCACCCAAGAAGCGCCGCCGTCGCGGTGGTCGCCGTCGTCGCGGTCGTCGCGGTGAAGGCGAGGCCGAGAACGGTGCCGAGGGCGAGGATGCCGTGATCGGCGCCGAAGGCCTCGAACTGGCTGCCGAAGAAGCCGCGCTGCCGGTCGCCGATGGCGGCATCAGCGCCGAGCCGATCGTCCCGGCCGAACCGGTCGCCGAGGAAGCGCCTGCAAAGCCCAAGCGCACTCGCCGCAAGAAGGCGGACGTCGAGGCCGAAGCCGTCGTCGAAGCACCCGCAGCGCCCGAACCGGTCGCCGAGGAAGCGCCGGCAAAGCCCAAGCGTACCCGTCGCAAGAAGGTGGACGTCGAAGCCGAAGCCGTCGTCGAAGCGCCCGCAGCGCCCGAACCGGTCGCCGAGGAAGCGCCTGCAAAGCCCAAGCGCACCCGCCGCAAGAAGGCGGACGTCGAGGCCGAAGCCGCTCCGGCACCGGCTCCCGAGCCGGTTGCGGAAGAGGCTGCAGCAAAGCCCAAGCGCACCCGTCGCAAGAAGGCGGACGTCGAGGCCGAAGCCGCTCCGGCACCGGTCGCCGAGCCGGTCGCCGAACCCGAAGCAGTCGCCGAAGCCGCGTCGGCTGACGATGCCGCTCCGGCACCGCGCCGTGGCTGGTGGCAGCGCACTTTCGGCGAGTAATCGCCGACGGCTCTGAAACAAGGGCCTGAAAATGCAGACGCCGCGCGCGCCCTCAAGAGGTCACGCGCGGCGTCTTTGCGTTGAGGGAGCAGTCGATCCCCAACTTCGTCATCGCGAGCGCAGCAACGCAATCCAGGGCAACATTCACCGCTCCGGATTGCTTCGCCGCGCTCGCGATGACGACTTTCGAATGCACAAACCGCCCTGCCCTATGACATGTCGGAGTGGCTGCCAGTCCCCGACGAAACCTACAGTGCCGACGCAAAGAACATGCGGCGGCGGCGTTGCGCTGGTCCTGCCGCAGCCGATGGCCTGCTGGGAGACGGACTGAATGACACAAGACGTGAACTGGGATCTCGAGGCGGACGTGGTCGTACTGGGATCGGGCGGCGCGGCCATGACCGCAGCGATCGCCGCGCATGATTTCGGCGCGAAGGACGTGGTGATCCTCGAGAAGACCGGCATGGTCGGCGGCACCACCGCGATGTCGGGCGGCATGCTGTGGATTCCGGGCAACCACCACCAGATCGAGGCAGGTATCTCCGAGGACGACGAGGACGTCGTCGCCTATCTCGACTCGCTGGCGCCCGGGGCGCTCGATCCCGATACGCTCATGGCCTTCATGGAAACCGGGCCGGAGATGATCCGCTATCTGGCGGACAACACGCCCGTGCGTTTCCACGCCTACGCCGATTTCCCCGATTACCAGCCCTATATGCCCGGCGCCAAGCCCGACGGCGGCCGCTCGCTCGACAACGATGCCTTCTCGTTCGAGCGGCTCGGCAAGTGGTCCACTCGCGTGAACCCGACCAAGATGGCTTACCCGGTGCGCGGCAGCCTGATGGAAGCGATCAACGGCACGCTTGACGAAGCGACGCTCGCCGAGCGCGAGGCAGGCGATTATCGCGGTCTGGGTCAGGCACTGGCGGGATCGCTGTTCCTCGCGGTGATCGATCGCGGCATTCCCGTCGAGTTCGAAAAGCGCGCGCGCAAGCTCGTCAAGGACGGTGATCGCGTGATCGGCGTCGTCGCCGAGGACGCCAATGGCCGCGACTACCGCGTGCGCGCCCGGCGCGGCGTCGTCATCGCCACCGGCGGTTTCGAGTGGAACGAGACGCTGGTAAAGACCTTCCTGCGCGGCCCCCTCACCGGCCCGGTCAGCGTGCCCGAGAACGAGGGCGACGGGTTGCTCATGGCGATCGAGGCGGGCGCCCAGCTCGGCAACATGCAGCACGCCTTCTGGCAGCAGAGCGTACTGGAATTCCAGCCCCAGCACCGCGCCGCCAAGCCCAATTATCTGCTCGGTTCGGACGAACGCGCGCGCCCCGGCGCGATCCTCGTCAACCGTGCGGGCAAGCGCTTCGTGAACGAGGCGGCCAACTACAACGCCATGGGCAAGGCGCTCCACGCCTTCGATGCAGGTACGCACGCCTACGCCAACCTGCCGTACTGGCTGATCGTCGACCAGCGCTATCGCAGCAAGTACCAGACCTTCAACACGCCCCCGGGCGGCCCCGTGCCCTCGTTCATGATGCAGGCCGACACGCTGGAGGAACTCGCCGAAAAGGCCGGGATCGATCCGCAGGGGCTCGCGGCGACGGTGACGCGCTTCAACGATCTGGTCCGCAAGGGCCACGACGACGACTTCAACCGCGGCGACAACACCTACGACAACTTCTACATGTGGGGCGATGCGGAGTTCGAACCGCCTTACCGCACGCTCGGCGTGATCGATCAGGGACCATTTTTCGCGGTGAAGATGGAAGCCGGGGCGCTCGGCACCGCCGGTGGTCCGAAGACCAACGCCGATGCGCAGGTCCTCGACTGGAGCGGCAATCCGATACAGGGCCTCTACGCAGCGGGCAACGTCATGTCGGCGGTGCTGGGCGAGGCCTACGGAGGCGCAGGCGGCACGCTCGGTCCGGGCATGACCTTCGGCTACATCGCCGGAAAGCACCTCGGCACGCATCTGCCGAACTACTGACCGCAGCTTTCCTACAGGGACTTTCCTACAGGGGCATGGGCGGAGTATTTTTCCGTCCATGCCCTTCTGCGTTCTCACTCTTTTGTTTTTCGGTCCGAAGGACCGTTTTCCGGCTGGCGGCTTTCGTCACAAGGTGACAGGCCCGGCCTGCAAGGTGACACCCCGGGATCGTAAAGTGACACCTAAGGTGACACATCGAAGCCCTAAGGTGACACACAAGGTTACACATCTCGGCGCAAGAATGGCGGATTTGCGTGAAACGGGGCCACACCGGCGGTGGAAGGTGACACCTTTTCTCCCTGGACCGTGTAAACCGTGTAAACCTCGACGCCCGCGACTTTCGCAACTGCCCTTGCGCGCCATGCGCCCGCAAGGCCCGCTGCAGCGCCGATATTGGTGCATTTCCGGATATCCCACCCCTCACCTCACCATAGTCACCTCTTGCCCTACGCGGACGAATCGCTAGAGGGGGACCACAAAGCGGTTCATGCCGCACTGCAAGATCACGGGGATTCTACCATGGCGACCTTCACCCTCCCGGCGAACAGCAAGATCAGCAAGCGCGGCAACGTGCACAAGGCTGAGGGCGCCACCAAGGTCAAGAAGTTCACCGTCTACCGCTACGACCCGGACTCGGGCGAGAACCCGCGCTACGATCAGTTCGAGATCGACCTCGATGCGTGCGGCCCGATGGTCCTCGACGCGATCATCAAGATCAAGAACGAGATCGACCCCTCGCTGACGTTCCGCCGTTCGTGCCGCGAAGGCATCTGCGGTTCGTGCGCGATGAACATGAACGGCAAGAACGGCCTCGCCTGCACCACCGCGATCGAAGACCTGAAGGGTGACATCCGCATCACCCCGCTGCCGCACATGGACGTGATCAAGGACCTGGTTCCCGATTTCACGCACTTCTACGCGCAGTACGCCTCGATCCGTCCCTGGCTGCAGACCGTCTCGACCACCCCGTCGGGCAAGGAGCGCCTGCAGAGCCCCGAACAGCGCGAGAAGCTGGACGGCCTCTACGAGTGCATCCTGTGCGCGTGCTGCTCGACCTCGTGCCCGAGCTACTGGTGGAACTCCGACAAGTTCCTCGGCCCGGCGATCCTGCTGCAGGCCTACCGCTGGCTGGCCGACAGCCGCGACGAGATGACCGGCGAGCGCCTTGACGAGCTGGAAGATCCCTTCCGCCTCTACCGCTGCCACACCATCATGAACTGCGCGAACGTGTGCCCCAAGGGCCTCTCGCCCGCGCGCGCCATCGCCGAAATCAAGAAGATGCAGGCCGAGCGGCAGGTCTGAGCCTTCGGGCTTTAGACCGGTAACTTCCCGTGGCGCAGGACGGTGTATTCATCCATGAGCCCGACCCGGAATTTCCGGGGTGGTCCACGTGGAAGCTGAACGAGGGCTCGCGGTTCAATTCGCAGGGCCTTGGTCGCATGATCGTCCGCCGCGAGGGTGAGCGCGGCGCTCGCCTTCGTCTCGTCGAAGCGGGCCTGCAGCACAGTAACGTCCTCGACGCCGTCCATGGCGGCGTCACCCTCGCCCTGATCGATGTGGGCATGTTCGCGACAATGTTCGTCGTACTCGGCGAGGATGCCGTCGGTGCGGTCACGCTCGAACTCAGCAACCAGTTCATCGGTGCCGGCCGCATCGGCGAGCCGCTCGACATCGTGGCCGAGATCATGAAGGAAACCCGCCGTCTCGTCTTCGTGCGCGGCACGGTCGAGCAGGGCGACCATCTCGTCGCCAGCTTCATGGGCACCCTCCGCAAGCCGAGTGCGTCCAAATGAGCGCGATGCTCGAACGCTACGAGGCGCTTGTCGCGACCGGCGAACTGCGCTCCGATCCGGAACAGGCAGCGGCCGCCGAGCGACTGAACCGCCTCCAGCGCGAATTCTACAAGTCGTCGTCCTCGACCGGCCTGTTCGGCAAACTGCTGGGCAAGAAGGCTGCAGCGCCGCGCGGCGTCTACATGTGGGGCGGTGTCGGGCGCGGCAAGTCGATGCTGATGGACCTGTTCGTCCAGACGCTCGACATTCCCGGCAAGCGCCGCGTGCACTTCCACGCCTTCATGCTGGAAGTCCACGCGCTCCTGCGCGACGAGCGCAAGAAGGAAACCGGCGACCCGATCCCACCGGTCGCCGCAGCTATTGCCCGCAACGTCCGCTGCCTCGCCTTCGACGAGATGGTCGTCAACAACTCGGCCGACGCGATGATCATGAGCCGGTTGTTCACGCACCTGATCACGAACGAGGGGGTCACCATCGTGACCACCTCCAACCGCGCTCCTTCCGAACTCTACAAGGATGGGTTGAACCGCGAGCATTTCCTGCCGTTCATCGGACTGATCGAACAGGAGCTCGACGTGCTCACGCTCAACGGTCCGACCGACTATCGCATGCAGCGCCTCGGCGGCATGGCGACCTGGCACCACCCGCTGGGCGAACCGGCCACCGAAGCCGCGCGCGAAGCGTTCTACCGCCTCACTGATTATCCGCCGGAAGATAGCGAACATGTGCCCTCCACTGACATCGACGTCGGCGGCGGAAGAATGCTTCACGTGCCCAAGAGCCTCAAGGGCGTGGGAGTCTTCAGCTTCAAACGCCTTTGCGGCGAGGCCCGCGGCGCGGCCGACTATCTCGCCATCGCGCGTGCCTATCACACGGTGATCCTCGTCGGCATTCCGAAGATGGGTCCGGACCGTCGCAACGAGGCAGCGCGCTTCGTGACGCTTATCGACGCTCTCTACGAGAACAAGGTGAAGCTGATCGCGGCTGCCGACGCTACTCCAGAAGAGCTGTACGAATCCGGGACCGGTCGCTTCGAATTCGACCGCACGATCAGCCGTCTCAATGAAATGCAGAGTGCCGATTATCTCGCGCTGGGCCACGGCGAAGGCTAACCTCGTTAACGAGTCCCGAATCGGGAAGCGATTTACAGTGCCCCTGCCCGGAGCCGCTATCGTCAATTTAAGACGAGAGCTTTTCAGAACCGATGAATTGCGGCGCTTAAATGGGTTAAAATCACCCATCGCGAGAAATTACAAACAAACACAAACAATAGACAAAGAAAAAGCGCTTTCCAAAAGACAGGAGTTCTTCTGGAAAGCGCTTCGTTTTTTGCAGTGGTTCGGATTAATCAACCCAAACTAGTGCAGCAGAAGCCTCTATTAGAGACCGCCGCCCCACCAACCACCGCCCCAGATGTCCTTGTTCATCGTCATTCCCCATGTGAACGACCGCATCGCTGCGGCCGCCCTCACGGATAGTAGTTAGTTAACGATGCATCAAGGAATTTTTAACCAATCAGTCGTGCCCTCCTGCCGGACACGAAGTCTAGGAAATCCCGGAATGGGACAGGACGGCTTACGTGATACCCCTGAACGAGGTCACAGTGCAGCCCGGTCAGCATCTCCAGAACCTTGGCCGTCTCGACCCCTTCAGCCACGACGACACGGTCGAGCGAATGAGCCATCTCGATGATCGACTGCACCAGAAGCAGATCTTCCTTGTTGCTTTCCATCAAGGATACGAAGGTCTTGTCGATCTTGACCTCGCTGGCGGGCAGATAGCGCAGATAATCGATCGTGGCGTTGCCGGTGCCAAAATCGTCGATCGACAGGCGAAGGCCGGACTGGACTAGACGCTGCAGCATCTGGAACGTCTTGGAACTGCGGTCCAGGCGATCCGTCTCCGTGATCTCAAGGATCAGACGGTTGGGTGACAGACCATGCGCGGCGAGAATCTCCGCAATCATTCCCGGCAGTCCCGGATTGCGAAGAAGCTGAGCAGAGATATTCACCGACATCGTCATCTCGTAGCCGTGACGCTCCAGTTCGACAGCCACTCGCACCGCGTCATTGATGACAAAGCGGGTGATGCGCTCGATCCGATGGAATTCCTCAGCAATCCGGATGAACTTGTCCGGGCTGATCGGTCCTCGTTCGGGGTGCGTCCAGCGAACGAGCGCTTCCGCTCCGCTGATCCGGTTTGATCGCAGATCGAGCTTGGGCTGATAGGCGACCCAGACCTCCCCATTATCGATGGCCCGGTCGAGCGACGTCAGCAGGGAGATTTCCCACTGAGCCTCGTGCTTGCGGGCATCGTGCTGATAAACCAACTCGTCGTTGCGCACCGCCTCTTCCGCGGCCTGCATGGCGCTGGCGACGCGGCCCGAGAGCGGACGATCGAACTCGGAGTCGATGCCGCAGTTGAACGACAAGTCGATGTCGATACCGCCGACCTGGATGCCGTTCTGGACGATCCGGTGCAGGCCTTCGAGATTCTCGAACAAGTCGAACGTGCTGCGGATCGAAGACAGCCAGACGAACATTCCGCCTTCGTGATAGATCAACACGCTTTCGTCACTGATACGAATGCGACGAACGATTTCCTTGGCAAGCTGCGCTTCGACGTGCTCCGCAAAGCTCCCGATAATTCCGCCGTAGTTCCGAATCTTCAGGGCGACGAGAACACGCGTGGACAGATCAGGAGAATTGCGCAGGGCCTGAACGCTGGGCAGGCCGGAACCAGTGTTCGTTTCGCCCGCCTCCTCGACCCTGTCGAGATTGCGCATGCGGATGACGGCGACCAGCGCCACGGAGAAGGCCGGGATGACTTCCACTTGCACGTTAACGTAATCGAGCAGGAACGGAACGGCGCCCACCACCGCGACCAGCCCCGTAAATCGATAGATGTCGAGCACCCGGCCTCGGCCAAGACCCGATGCGATGACGACGAGCACCAGCAGGTAAGCAGGGAACCAGCCATACTCACGGGGAATGCCGAGCTTCAGCGTGTCAGCGCCGATCGCATGGAAATAGCCGCCTGGGGCATTGATATCCTGCCCAGGAATGGAATGGATATCGTTAAAAGTTACTGCAGCTGGGACGACCAGGATATCCTTGCCGCGAACAAGCGAACGGTCAAATCGTCCTCGCATTACATCGATGTAGCTCAGCGTAGGATAGGAACTGACCGCAATCGAGAAGTCTGGGAAAAACAATTCGTCTGTCTTACCATCGATGCCAGCGATCGCCGCCGAGAGGGACGGAATTTTACCAGCGGGGCTTCCGGAAGCATACGGAAGCTGAACGTTCTGATTGAGTGGTCGATGGCGAACGAGAACCGATGCCATACCAGCATGGTCGCGGTAAGCCTGAAGCGGGATTTTCCCCGCGAAGTTGCCCATCTGGCCGTTGCTGTCCACTGCAGCGCCCAACACAACTTTGCCATGATGAGCCTTCAGCGCCGCGACGAACTTGGCATCATCGATGGGATTACCCGGCATCGAAAACGAACGATCAAAGAAGACGCGCTTCGCACCCGCAGCAAACAACTGGTTGATCGTGTCAGCGTCATTGCCATGCGTGATATCGTTGGCGCCGAGTTGGATGAGCGTCTGCGAGTCCTGAAGGACGATGGTGATAGCGCCGCTTGCGGGCTGGGTGCGGGACATCCAGCGCACGTTGCGCAGGTAGTCCTCGAGCGGCAGACCGAGGCCACTGATGCCCATGGCCAGGCCGGTCAGCGCCGCCCAGAACACGATCCGGACGCGAGGTCTTTTCCAGAAACCGCGAAGTTGCCCCCAGATGCCGGTCATGGTCTTCCCCCTGCCCGCATCGTGAGGATGTATCGGGCACAAGCCACCAGCGCGGAAAGCGTCCGCTCTGAATACCGGTGATGGCGACCGATTCTGTTCATTCATGCCCTGCAAAAGAGGCTTTGGTAGGCATGAGCTAACGCAAAGGTACTAAGAAACCGTGTAGTTAATGGTTCGAGCGGGCCGGATCGCTAAATCCGCCCGCAAAGCCCGGTTGATGCCCGGATTAATTGACACCCAGCGAGGTAAACGCCTTGTCAAGCATGAGCATCTGCCAAAGCACTCGGGAATTGTCCGAAGTTCCCGCAACATGCGCATCGACGAGGCCCAGCAGGCGGCGCTGGTCGAACCAGCCGGTTCGCGCCAGGGCTGCCCCGCCTGCGATCTCGCGCGCCGCGCCTGCAAGCGGCCCACGAAACCATTGCGCGATCGGCGTCACGAAGCCCTGCTTGGGACGATAGAGCACGTCATCGGGCAAGTAGCGGCGCATCGCCCGCTTCATCAGCCATTTGCCCTGCCCGCCCTGAACACGCATCCGCTCGGGCAGACTGGCGGCGAATTCGATCAGGCGATGGTCGAGCAGCGGCTCGCGCGCCTCAAGGCTTACCGACATGCTGGTGCGGTCGACCTTGGTGAGGATATCTCCCGGAAGCCAGACCTTGAGGTCGGCATATTGCGCACGGTCGAGGCCCGAACGCGCCGGAGCGTCTCGCATCAGGGCCAGCAACGGATCCTCGGCGCGGTAATCACCGCGCAGGCGGCGGAAATCGTCGGAATAGAGGCGATCGCGCAGCTCCGGCGGCAGGACGGCCATCGAGCGCGCATAGCCTTGCGCGGAATCTCCCGCCAGCGAGAGCAGCGTCGACTTCGCCCGCAGCGGGCGCGGAGCCCAGTCCGCCTTAGGGTAGGCCCTTCCGAGCGCTCCGAAGACCGGACCACGCAGGGATTGCGGCAGCAACGCACGCACTTTGTCTTCCCCGGCCTGGAACACGTGGCGCCGGTAACCGCCAAGCGCTTCATCCGCGCCATCGCCGGAGAGCGCCACCGTGACCGATTCGCGCGCCAATTGGCATACTCGCCAGGTCGGCAGGGCAGAGGCGTCGGCGAAAGGTTCGTCGAACATGCCTGCAAGCTGGTCGATCGCAGCGAAATCGTCAGGCGAGACGATCCGCGAGGCATGGTTCGTGCCGAACTGCCGGGCGATCTTCGTTGCGTACGCACTCTCGTCCAGCCCGGCGACGTCGAAGCCGATCGAGCAGGTCCGTACCGGACTGCCGCTTGCCTCCGCCATGAACGCGACGACGCTGGAACTATCCACACCGCCCGACAGAAACGCGCCAAGAGGCACATCTGCGACCATACGGGACGACACCGCCTGGCGCATGAGGTGCACCAGTTCGGCTTCGAGGTCGGCGGGCTTGCCCTTGCGCCGCTCTGCGAAGGAGACGTCCCACCACTGAACAGGGCGCGGCAACGGAGCGCCATGACGCAGCAGCAACGAATGCCCCGCCGCCAGCTTGCAGACGCCCTTGAGGATGGCCCGATCGTCAGGGACATAGCCCCAGGTCAGATAGTCTTCGACCGCCAGCGGATCGATCTCGCGCCGCAGCAGCGGGTGGGCGGTGAGTGCCTTGAGTTCCGAACCGAAAGCCAGGCTCCCGTCGCTCAACTGCGCGTAATAGAGCGGCTTCACGCCCAGCCTGTCGCGGGCGAGGAACAGAGTGCGCGCGTCGAGGTCGTAGATGGCGAAGGCGAACATGCCCAGCAGCCGCGTAACGCAGCCCGGTCCCCAGCGCCGCCAGGCTGCCAGAATGACCTCGCTGTCGCCATCGGTGCGGAAATGCTCTCCCGCTGCCTTCAACTCATGCCGCAGTTCGCGGTAGTTGTAGATCTCGCCGTTGAAGACGAGCATCGCGCGGCCATCTGGGGATGCCATCGGCTGCGGCGATCCTGCGAGGTCGATGATCGAAAGGCGGCGGTGCCCCAGGGCGACGCCCGGCGCGGTCCATACCCCCTGCCCGTCCGGGCCGCGATGCGCGATGGCGTCGCACATGGCCTCGACCCGGGCGCGATCGACCGGCTTGGGCGTTTCCAGGTGATAGATTCCGGCAATCCCGCACATCGTCCCTGGCCCTACCTGACCTGAGCGATACCGTCCATCCAGCGCGCGAGTGACCCCGTGGATGCGCGGAAGGCGGTGATCGACTGCTCGGCTCGGCCGGGCGGCGTATCTTCGGCGGAGAGGATGAGCATCGTCGTCGGTTCCGCCCGGAACAGGAGATGGTCAACAATCACCGCCAGCTTGAGCCGTGCATTGCTGCCGCTCAATAGTTCGCCCTGACGATACCAGGTCACGGCGATCCTCTCGATCCTGCCGTTGCCGAGGAGGCGCTCGCCCTTGCCAGCTTCGACCGACGGTGCCGGCGACTGCCATGCCCATGCGCTGGCTGGAACAAGCGCGCCCTGACCGAAGCCGCCTGCCTCCCGTCCCTCTCCCTGGCTGGCGTAGAGGGCGACGAAGACATCGACCTGATGCCCCCGACCGTCCCGATAACGGCCGAGCAGGCGGTGATCGGCGCCCTGCGCGCGCGGTTCCCACCAGATCGTTGGGGTATAATCCACCCGCGCCCATCCCTCGACCGCAGGCAAGTCAATGCGCGCCGGGACAGGAGCAGCCAGCGTATCGGCTGCGAGAGCCCAGCACCGCGCCGCGATCAGCACCAGCGCGAAGCCGATCACCGCCACCGTTCCGGAAATGGCGAAACGTTCCAGACCCGCCAGCCACCCGGCGTTTTCAATAGCCGCAAGGTCGATCGCCGGACCATCCAGAGGGCGGTCGAAGAAACGCCAGGCGCAGGCGATCACCAGCGCCAGCACGATCGCGAAGAAGAACCAGCCGTAAACGATATGGTCGAAGCCCGCCGCAGCCTCTATGCCGAAAATCTGCGCGGCATAGATCGTACCCCATGCCCGGATCCCGTTGGCGAGGATCGGCACGGCCACGCAGGCCAGCAGCATCACGGTTCGACGCCGCCAGCTGAGGAAGCAGACATTGGCGGCCAGCACACCGAAAGCGACCATCGCGATGAGGAACTTCACGCCCGAACAGGCTTCGGCTACCTCGAACAATCCTGCGGGCGTATCGATGAAAACGCCGTCGATCCGGGCCGGAATGCCGCTGAGATGGGTGAGCGCGATGGTGATTTCGGCAGTGATCGTCTGCAGGACGTTGACCAGTTCCTCGCCGATCGGGACCAGGAACACCAGATAGCCCAGCGGGAAGATCAGCGCCGCAGTGACCCTGACACCCAGGATCAGGGGAACGCAGGCGCCCAACATGGCGACGACACCTGCCTGCCGGGCAAGGTCCAGTCCCGACATCGCGCCCAGCAGCCACAGGAAGGCTGCCCCCGCCAGCAGGATGAGCCCCGGCCACCACGCGGTAGGCGTCAGGCGTTCCAGCTGCGGCCAGCGCTGCCAGACCAGCCAGCCCAGAATCGCCGGGATCAGCAGGACGTGATTGTACGTGGAGATATCCCACCACTGACGCGCCATCGCGCCCCAGTCGCCGAGGAAGGCGAACAGCAGCACCAGCCACGCCGCGCCAAGGCGGATGATCCCGCCACGCCACTGCGGCGAAAGCGCGCGCCATGCGCGGGCGGGACCGGCAAGGGACGTCGAGGCAACATCAAGCGACATCGGTAAGCGCCTCGCCCATGGTGCCGAGATATTCGGGCAGCCGCGCCAGTGCGGCCTCCCAGCTGGCGTTGGCGACGATCCACGTGCGGGCAGCCGCCCCCATCAGCTTGGCCGCTTCCGGCGCGCGAGCAAGGTCGAGGACCGCCTGCGCCATCGCGGCATCGCCGTCACGTATCGCGAAATCCCGGCCGTCGATCGCATCGATACCCGTCGCGGCGCCAGGAGAGAGCACCACGGGCAGCCCCATCGCCATCGCTTCCAGCACCTTGTTCTGAACCCCCCGCGCAATTTCCAGTGGCACCAGAGCGACGTCGGCGGCGGCGAGCCAGGGGCGAATGTCATCCACCCTGCCCCACACCTCGACGCCATCCTGTCCGGAACGGGCCTGTAAAGCTGCCGGCGGATTGCGGCCGACGATATGGAGCGTGGCATCGGGACACGTCCTGCGCACGAGCGGCAGGACGCGATCGATGGCGCGGGTGGCCGCCTCGATGTTCGGCGCGTAATCCATCTGTCCGGTGAAGACGATACGCGGAGCACCCTTCGCTGCCATGCGCGGCTCCGGAGCGACCGCAAACGGGTCGAAATATGCAGCGTCGAGGCCGTTGCCCATCGCCCGCACGCGGCCCTGCTCACTGGCCAGCCGCGAGCGCAGGAGCCCGACTTCGGCGTCGCTGATCAGCAGGGTGACTGACGCCCCCGCGCAGATCCGCGCTTCCTCGCGCCGCAACAGGCGCCCCTCCCGGCGCTCCATCCATGCGCGAATACCGCGTCCTTTCGCGGCGTAGGCTTCGAACTTGGCAGAATCGACGTCCACAAGATCGGCCACGACACGGCCCCGAAAATCGCCGGGCACATACTGCGCCATCTGTCCGGAAAACACGTAGACGGTGTCGATGTCACGCTCGGCAAGCAGATCGCGCACGTAGGTTTCGAGGTCCTTGTCGTAAAACGCGGTGAGACTGAGCGGGCGGCCGCTCGCCAGAGCCTGTACACCGGCGACGGGCAGCGGCTTGGAGCGCTCGACCAGTCGATAGCTGGTGGCGAGGTCGGCGAGATCGGGCTCGAACGCACGGTCCTGCTCATCGTCACAGAACGTCGCGACATGCACGGGAGCCAGTGCGGCTAGCGCCTTGAGCACGTGGTGGGAACGGATCTTGTCACCGCGATCCGGCGGAAACGGGATGCGGTGCGCCAGGAACAGGATTTCGCCCATCAGCCGATACCGCGTGCAATCAGCGGGCCGAGGCGATTGGCCACTGCCAGAGGCAGGCGCTGCCACAGCTTGATCTGGAGCGAGAGCTTGCCGCTCGTCGGGTCCGCATCGCGCCTGGCGCTGCCCGGGGCGGTCCAGGTCGCATACGTCAGCGGCTCGGGCTCGAAGCCCCAGTTGCGCTTGAAATGATAGGCGCCGCTCTCCGTCTTGGAGCGGCCGAAGTCGAACACCGTGCAGCCGCGCCGCCGGGCGTGGAGCATGAGTTCGAAATACATCCGGTCGTTGGCCCGAAGGCGCCGGGCGTCCCAGGTGCCGCCGCCCCAATACGGCATGACGGCGCCCTGATGATAGACGCTGATGACGCTCGCTACCGGCACGCCCTGATGGCGCACGGTCAGAATGTCCGCATCGTCACCGAAACCGTTGACCACCGCATCCAGCAGCGCGCGGGGAAAGACCGGGGTGCCGAGATTGCGATAGCTCTCACAGAAGACCGTGTAATGCGCGGCGCGATCCGCTTCCGCAGTGCCGACCTCGATCGTCAGGTCCATGCCCAGCGAGCGGCGCACTTCGGCGCGCTGCTTGCGCGGAATGTCCAGCAGTTGCGCTTCGTCGTCGGCCGCGAGCGGGCGGGCGAAGTTGGCGTGTGAACGGGTCTTGAGTGCCCAGCCTTCGCCCGCCGGAGGAAGTACCCCGCCGCGAAGTTCGATCGTCGGGCAGGTGAGGCGCAGTGCCAGTTCCTCAACGGCGGCGAATACGGCGGTGGTATCGGCGCCCCCGGTCGCCAGCAGCCCGCCGCCGACCGCGAACCCGGTCGAGGCCAGCAGTCGGCCGAATACCGGCGAATGAATGGCATCGAGCGGCAGGAAAGCGACGATCTCGCCCCCCTTCTCCTGCACGAGCGCCAGCGCGCGGTTGCCGGTCGCCTTTGCCACCGAGACGAACCATGCGGGGCGATGGAACGGCGTCCCCTGCGGATGGCGCGCCACGAAGCCTTCAAGGCGCGAGACCTCGCCCGGGTCGGTCAGATCGACGAGGCGGACTTGCGCTGTCAGTGGCACGAAGGGCGCGTTCATGCCGCGAAGGCCAGCGGTTCGGCGCGCAAGGCTTCACGCGCGGCGAGTTCGTCCATGCGGCCCCAGCGGAATTCGCCGACCAGTCGCTCCAGCTTGTCGGCCATCACCGACAGGTTCGTGTAGTGCCGGAAACGCGAGCGCAGCGGCGCCCCTTCGACGCGGGGCTGGCCGGGATCGATCTCCCACGGGTGGAAGTAGAACACCGCTGGGCGCCGATCATCGCGGTTCACCTGCCGGATCGCCCAGCGCGAGAACCCGTAAGGAAGCACCCGAAAGAAGCCGCCGCCGCCAGCCGCCAGCCGCCGCCCGGCGAACCGCGCGGTCGTGACCGGGATCTCGATCAGTTCCGCATCGGCGATCGGCCGGAAGGCAAAGCGCGGAGCCTCCCGCCAGCCATAATGGTCATGCGCGATCGGAGCCACGCTGGAGCTATACACATAGCCCTGCTCCGCCAGCACCTCGAAGGCCCAGGGCGTACGGGCATCGATCGAGAAGCTGGGCGCGCGGTAGCCTTTGACCGCCTGGCCCGAGGCGTCCTCGATCACCTTGCGGGCACGGTCGATGTCGGCGGCGAAGGCCTCCCTGCCGAGACGGAACACGCGCTCGTGATCCCAGCCGTGGCTGGCGACCTCGTGGCCTTCTTCGGCGATCCGCCGCATCAAGGCGGGATTCCTTTCCGCCACCCAGCCGAGGGTGAAGAACGTGCCCTTCACCCCTGCATCCGAGAAAAGCCGCAGGATTTCGTCGCAGTTACGCTCGACGCGCGTGGCCAGCGAGTTCCAGTTCTCCCGGTCGATCACCTTCTCGAAGGCGCCGACCTGGAACCAGTCCTCGACATCGACCGAAAGGCCGTTGATCGGCACCGACATGGGGTAGAAACTCCCTCAGGCGACGTTGCGCTGGCCGTCGCCGCTCTCGATCCACTCGATCAGCATGGTCAGCGTGTGACGCAGCGTGCGCTCGGTCTCGCCGAGGCGCGCCTCGAGCTTGTCCGAGCGGGCGATGGCATCCGCCAGTTGCTGCTCAAGCGCCCCGAACTGCTCGCCCTGCGCCTGCCGTGCCGAGGCTTCGCGCTCTTCGGCAGCAGCGGTGAGTTGTGCGATCGCCGAGTGCAACTCACCAATCTGCGTGTCGCGCCCGGCCATGGCAGCCTCGATCAGCGCATTGGCGCCGGCGGTGTCGAGCATGTCGCGATGAGCGAGCGCCGCCTCGATGAGCGCGATCGCGCCTTCCGTATCCAGCGCCTCGCGATCGGCTAGTGCCGACTCGATCAGCGCCATGACAACGGAGGTATCGATCGCCTGCACCGGCGCACTTGCGAAAGCTGCGGCTTCCTCCGGTTGCGCAGCGGCAACCTCGGGCTCCGCGACCTTCGTGACCACTGCCAGCGCGCCGTCGTCGTTCATCTCGTCGAGCACCTGCTCGAGCATCGCGGCGTCGAGGTGCTCTCGGCGGTCCACCGCACCCAGCAGGAGCAAACGGTTGACGATCTGGTTGATGCGGCGCGGAATACCGCCGGTCGCCTCGTGGATCGCCGGGAACAGCGCCGGATCGAAGCTCGGGTTACCCTTCCAGCCGACGCAGCCGAGGCGGTGCTCGACGTAAGGCTGGACCTCGCGCACGTGCATCGGGCCGAGATGGTGCGTCGCGATAACGCGCTGACGCAGCTGTTCGAGCTGGTTGCTCTCGAGCAAGGTCTCGCGGAACTCGGGCTGGCCGAGCAGCAGCGTCTGCAGCAGCGGGTGCGAGCCGAGCTGGAAGTTGGAGAGCATGCGCAGCTCTTCCAGCGCGCTGACCGAAAGGTTCTGCGCCTCGTCGACGATCAGCAGGCAGCGGCGTCCTGCACGCGCCTCGTCGTGGAAGAACGCTTCCAGCGTGCCGAGCGCGGATGCCTTGTCATGCCCCATGACCGGCAGCCCGAACGACTGCGCGACGACGTGGACGATCTCCTCGCCGTCGAGCGCGCTGGTCACCACGTTGGCGGCCGTCATGCGCGCCGGATCGATAGTCGCCATCAGGTAGGCGACGAGTGTGGACTTGCCCGCGCCGACCTCGCCGGTGATGACCACGAAGCCCTCGCCCTGGGCAAGGCCGTAGCCGAGGTAGGACAGCGCCTTCCTGTGCGTGCTGCTCTCGAAATAGAACGCGGGGTCGGGGGTGAGCTGGAAAGGCCTGGCGTCGAGCCCGTAGAAGTCGTCGAACATCGGGTTTCTCTCCTCAGAAGGTATAGCGCAGACCCGCGAGCGCCGAGGCGGTCCACAGGTCGTCGATGGAGGGGGTATCGTACTTCGCCCCGTCGATGCCGACAGCGAGCGTACCACGCAGGCGCGGCGCGAACATCTTGTAGTAGCTGGCCGAAGCACCGTAGCCGGCAACGTCGCCGGTCAGCGGATCGTTGCTGCTGATCCAGTTGGCGTAGACGTTGGCCGACCAGCCCGCGTCACGGCCAAGATCGCCGCCGACATAGGCCGCCAGCCACCAGTTCTCGTCCAGCACGCCGTTTGCGGAGGCGAGGACGGTGTTGCGCGCGGCAATGTACTTGCGGCGGTCGTATCCGGCACCGAGACCTGCACGCATGCGGCCGAACTTCATCGAGTAGCTCGCCGTCACGCCGCGCGCCCGGAAAGTGGACGAACGCAGCGAGCCGAGCACGCCGGACAGGCAGCTGCCGCCTTCCAGCGAGGCGACGCAGCCGCGCAATTCGCCGGTGACGGGATCACGCACGACCTCGAAGTCATCCGGCAACTGGTCGAGCGCGCGGTTGACCTGCCCGCCGAAGCCCGAGACGTTGTCGTAGACCGCGACGTTGAACTGGGCACGGTCGCTCGGCGCATAGGCTAGCGTGCCGCCGAAGCTGGTCGAGCCGTAGCGGCGGCCGATATGGGCCGACAGCGAGGTTCGGCGGCTCGGGCGCCACATGACGGCGGCGTCCCAGATGAGGCCGCTGACGTCGTAGGCCATTACGCGCGGGGAGGACTTGTCGGTCACGTAGCGGCCATCGGAGCCCAGCACCGGCAGGCCGTTTGCATCGCGCACGGCATCGCGGCTGGAAATCTCCACGTCCTCATAGCCGATCGCGCCGACCACCTGCACGGTGCGGCTGACCGGCACGGTGACCATCGCGCGGGCCTGCATGTCGCGGGCACGCTGGTCGAGGTTGGAGATATCCTCCTGATAGAAGCTGCCGCCGACGCCCACGCCCACCGGCAGTACGGTGCCGGGGGCGAAGCCCGCCTGCACGTCGGCCGACTGGACGACGCTCTTGTCGAAGACATCGGCCGCTGCGCCGGTCTGGAGATTGCGCGCGGCGTTGGACTGCTCGACCTTGGTGAAACCGGCCCGGTAATTGGCGCCCACATCGAGATCGCCGATCCGCTTGGTTACCGAAGGGCCTCCGTAGACAGAGTAGACCGTCGACTTGCCGTTGCCCGACAGCGGCCCGGCGGCGAGCGCGGAACCGCCGTTCTCGACGTTGACCTGCGAGGCCAGCGCGCCCGCTTCGACCGTCACGCCCGGAACGATGGTGGTGTAGCCGCGCACGACGCCGCTGATAGCGTCGCCGTCGCCCGCCTTCTTGCCCCAGCCGAACTGGCGCTGATAGCGCACCGAGGCCGAAGCCCCATTGTTGCGGCCCTGGATCGAGGCGTCCACGCCGACCGCGACCTGGGTGTAGGTCAGCACGTCGCTACCGGGCGAAAGCTCGGCAGTGACGATCTGGTCGACTTCGATGTAAGGCGCGATGTCGATGCGTTTACCGCCCTGGCCTTTGGCACCGCGCCGCGAAGCGCGGTCGGACTTGCCGGAAGCTGTGTCGGATGCGCTGTCGCCGCCCATCCCGGCACCGGAACTCCCCATGCCTCCGCTCATGCCGCCGCCATAGCCGGTCGATTGGGCATGGCCGGCTGCCGGTAGCGCAAGAACGATCACCGCCAGCGCCACCATGCCTGATGCCTGCTTCATGCGGCTCATCCCTTGTATCCGTAGTAGGAGCCGAAGCGGCGACCGCTCGGGCTGAACTGGGCCGCGTTGAGCAGCAATTGCACGTTCGGGCATGCGCCCAGCAGCGAGATCGCATCGTCGAGCGACCCTCGCCCGGTCTTGTCCGCGCGCGCGATCACGACGGTCTGGCCGACATACTTGGCAAGTTCGGCCGCAGGCGAAGCCGCCAGCGCCGGAGGCGAATCGAAGATCACCATCCGGTTGGCCGCACCCTGCGTCAGCCGGTCGAGGATTCGGGCAGTGCGTGAACTGGACAGGTATTCGCTGTCGTGCGCCGTCGTATCTCCGGCGGGAAGCACCCAGAGCCCGGGAATGTCGGTGCCGAGCACGCAGTCGGCAACGTCGATCGTCTCGTCCATCAGCGCGTCCATCAGCCCCGGACCGCCCGGAAGGCCGAGCGCGGAAAGGATCGAAGGTTTGGCGAAGTCGGCATCGACGAGCAGGACCTCGCTCTCCTTCTCCGCCGCGATCGACAGCGCGAGGTTGAGTGCGCAGTAAGTCTTGCCCTCGCCCGGATGCGGCGAGGAGATCAGCACGCGCTGTGCCATCGGCCCCGCCTTCTGGCGGCGCAGGTCTGCAGCCTGAACCAGCAGCTGGCGCTTGACGATGCGAAACTCCTCCAGAAGCTCGGTGACCGCGCCTTCGGGCACGATCAGGCCCTGCTCGCGCAAGTGCTCACGATCGACGGGATGCACGGTATCGCTGAAGCGTGCGGGCTCAGGCGCCGGTTCTGCGGCGGGCTGAGGCGCAGCCGCGGGAGCCGCCGCTTCAGGCACGGGACGTGCGGGAACGGGCGCTGGCTCCGGCCTTGCGGGCGCGCGCCTTGCAGGCCGCTCCGGAAACGCCACCGGCTTCGCGATCAGCGTGTTGAAGTCGAACCGGCCGTTGGCCCGCTCGAACAGCGATTCGCCTTCGGGTTCATCGGGCTGGTCAGGTACGGGGATCTTGCGATGATCGGTCATGTCAGTCCCCTCACGCCACCATGCCGCGCTGGATGAACTCGGCGGCGAGCAGCACCACGAACAGTCCGCAAAGCGCGGCGGTCCCGGCATAGAAATACTTGAGACGCTTGGCCCTCAGCGCCCGTGCACGATCGGTCAGGCTGTGCGAGATCGCGCCCAGCACCGGCAGGCCGGTCGCCTTCTCCAGCCCCGCAGTGGTGGCGAAGACCGAACGCACCCGGCTCAAGGCAAAGGCGCCGGCGCATCCACCCGCGAAGCCCACGATCAGCACGCCCAGCAGCAAGACCGGACGATTCGGCGCGACGGGCGTACGCGGGCTCGTCGGCGGATCGACGACCTGGAACTTCACCGCTTCGCGCTCGGTCTTCACTTCGCCGCGCAAGCGCAGTTCCTCGCGGTCCTGCAGGAGCTTGTCGTACTGCTGGCGAAGCACGTCGTAATCGCGGTTGATACGCTGGGCCTGAGTAGCAAGTTCGGGATCGGAGATCGCGGACGCGGTCAGCGAGGCGATGTCGGACTGCGTCGCGGCCTTGCGCGACTGCAGCGCCTGGACGCTCGCCTGCCGTTCGGCGCGAATCGACTGGAGCGAGGAATAGGCCGGATTGATCGTGCCGCCGCCGCTAGCCGCTTCCTGCGCCGCCGGAGCGCGCAAGGCCGCAACCTGGTTCTTGGCCGCGATCACGTCGGGGTGATTCTCGGTGAGCCCGCGTGCCCGCATCGCCGCGAGATCGGCCTGTGCGCGCGCCAGCGAGGACTGCGCCCCGCCATCGGCCGCACCACCCGCGATCGTGCGCGGCGTGCCCGCAAGCTGCCCGTCGATCGCTGCCGAAGCGCTCTGCGCCGCCGAAAGGTCGGCATCGATATCGCGCAGCGTCGAACGCGCGCTCTCCAGACGCTGCGCCACGGCGGCGCCGCCAAGCGCCATTTCCGGGTGCTGCGCCTCGAAGGCGGTGCGCTTGCTCTCGGCCGATTCCAGCTCACGCTCACGCGCGCGCAGCTGCTGGTTCACGAACTCCAGCGTCTCGACCATGTCGCCGCGATTGCCGGAGAGGTTTTCCTCACGAAAGATATCGATCAGCTTCTGCGCGACGCTCTGCGCCAGCTTGGCGTTCTCGGCATCGGAGAAGGAGCTGTCGTTGGCGGTCGCGGTGATCTCGAAGAGGTTGTCCTCCTGGCTCACCACCTTGACGTTCTTGCCCAGCTTGAGGACCGCCGCTTCCATCGCCTTGGGGTTCTCGATGGTGTCGCCGAGGCGCGTGGCGCGCACGACCTTCTCGAGATTCACGGCGCTGGTCAGGGTCTGACGAATACGCTCGATATCACGCTTCTTGTCGGCCACGCCAATGCCGACCTGCTCGGCCAACGCATCATCCAGCTGGATGAAGATGCGCGCGTGCGATTCGTAGCTGTTCGGGATCAGTGCCACGACCAGCCAGCCCGCAAGGCAGACCGCCCAGGCCACAGCCAGCGCGATCCAGCGGCGATGCCAGATGCTGTGCAGCCCGGCGAGCAGTTCTTCGTAGAGCGAATCCATCTTAGAACATGCTTTCCGGGATGATGATCACGTCACCGGGAGACAGCATGACGTTGGCCTTGCTGTCGCCCTTCTTGAGCAGGTCGCCGAGCCGCAGCTTGTATTCCTGCTGCTTGCCCGCCGTCTTGTCGAACCGGATCAGGCGCGCGCTATTGCCCGAGGCATATTCGGAGAGGCCCCCCACCGCGATCATCGCGTCGAGCACGGTCATGTTCGCTCGATACGGGATCGACGCAGGCTTCTCGGTCGCGCCGACGATGCGGATCTGCTGGCTGAAGGTGCCAGAGAACCCATCGACGATGACCGAAACCAGCGGGTCCTCAATATATTGCGAGAGCTGCAGCCGCAGATCTTCGGCCAGCATCGAGGGCGTCTTGCCCACGGCGGGCATGTCGGTGATCAGCGGCGTGGTGATGCGCCCGTCAGGACGGACCTGCACTTTCGCGCCAAGTTCCGGATTGCGCCAAACAAAGACGGTCAGCTGATCAAGCGGGCCAATGACGTATTCCTCGCCCGGCCCTTCCTGCATCGCCACAAAGGACGCAGGCGGCAGTTCCCGAGCCGGGCCGCCGGACCCCGCACATCCGGTCAGGGCGACGCTGGCAAGCGCGGTAGCGGCCAGAAGTCGGGCTGGGAGATGCGGCATGAACAATCCTCGTCTTTGCGACCGTCTGGCCTTCGCACGCCAGGCGCGCGGGGTCAGGTCCGGCAAAATTCACCCTCGGATATCAATGCAAACGGTGAATATTGCGTTAGCCTTGCAAGGCTAATTCCGCGCAGGTCCCAAATCGGGACGGGGGCATGACGCAAGTTAACGCAAGGTCAGACCAGCATTTCCTTTGCCGGACCTTGCCCGAGGAAGCTCGCGGGGCTGGCGCTGGCACCGTAAGCTCCGGCGCAGAACACGGCGATCAGGTCGCCAACGTCGGCGCGGGGAAAGCCGCCTTTGTCGGCCAGCTTGTCCAGCGGCGTGCAGAGGCATCCGACGATGGAGGCTTCTTCCTCCACCTCGGCGCCGAAACGAGTGGCGATCGCCGAAGGATAATTGCGCCGCACCACGGTTCCGAAGTTGCCGGAAGCCGCAAGCTGGTGATGCAACCCGCCATCGGTGACGAGAAAGACTTCGCCGTGGCTGATCTTGCGATCGACGATGCGCGCAATGTAGACGCCCGCCTCGCCGACCAGATAACGCCCCAGTTCGATGCAGAACTGCGCACCGCGCAGCACGTCCGGCAGACCTTCGAGCCTGGCGGCAAGCCGTTCGCCAAGAAGCGGAAGGTCTAGCGGCGTGTCTCCCGGGAAATAGGGAATCCCCAGCCCACCACCCAGATTGCAATGCGGCAACACCGTCTTGCTCTCCTCGGCCAGTCGTGCGGCAAGTTCCAGCGCCTGTCCCTGCGTCTCGGCGATCGCCTCGGCATCGAGCGCCTGGCTGCCTGCGAAAATATGGAAGCCGCGCCATTCGGCGCCGCTGGCAACGACTTCGCGCACCAGAGCCGGAACCCGTTCGGCATCGACCCCGAAAGGCTTGGCGCCGCCGCCCATCTTCATCCCCGATCCCTTCAGGTCGAAATCCGGGTTCACGCGAATAGCAAGGCGCGGGACGATGCCCAGCCTGTCACCGATGGCAAAGGCGCGGGCCGCTTCACCCTCGGATTCCAGATTGAGCGTCACGCCGCTGCGAATCGCGGCTTCCAGTTCGGCATCGCGCTTACCCGGCCCGGCGAAGCTGACCTCGCGCAAGGGCAGGCCCGCATCGCGGACGATCTCGAGTTCACCGCCGGATGCGATGTCAAAGCCGTCGACCAGCCCCGCCATGAGCGCCAGAAGCGGGGGAAAGGGATTGGCCTTCACTGCATAGTGCAGCGCCACCCGATCCGGGATTGCGGACCGCAGCTGCGTCACGCGCCGACGGATCAAGTCGGCATCGTAGAGAAACAGCGGTGTGGCCCCAGCCTCTTCGGCCCAATGCGTAACAGGCCGACCACCGACGGCAAGGATACCATCAATGCCGCCATAGCCGGCCGGGATCGGTCCAAGCGCCTTCATGCCGCTGTTTCCCGGGCGATCTCGGCAGCCAGCCCCGTTCGATCGAGCTTGCCATTGGGACCGGTCGGCATCGAATCACGCCAATGGATCACTTTTGGTTGCATGAAATTTGGCAGTTCCTGCATGAGTTTACGGGGTAGTTCTTCAATTGCATCTGAAGATCCGGCCGATGCCCGCACGACGAGGTGCACCGTCTGCCCCAGACGTTCATCCGGAAGGCCCAGCGCAACCGCCTCGGCCACTAGACCGGTCGCAAGTGCAGCTTCCTCGACTTCCTGAGGGGAGATGCGATTGCCCGCGCTCTTGATCATCGCGTCGCGGCGCCCGACGAAGTAGAGCAGGCCGTCAGCCTCGCGCTTCGCCCGGTCGCCTGACCAGACGGCGATTCCGCCATAACGCGACGCGGCAGGAGCAGGCTTGTAGCGCTCGGCCGTACGGACGGGATCCCGCCAGTAGCCTTGCGCCACCAAAGGTCCGCAGTGGACCAGCTCGCCTTCTTCTCCATCCTGAGAAACGTCACCCAACTCATTGATAATGAGTATCTCTGCGTGAGGAATGGCCTTGCCCATCGATGTCGGGTGCGTGTCGACGAGATCGGGATCGAGGTAAGTCGATCGAAACGCTTCCGTCAGCCCATACATCGGGAAGAGCCGCGCCTGAGGGAACAGCGCCCGCAACCGGCGAACGAGATCGACGGTCAATGCGCCGCCGCTGTTGGTCAGCCGTCGCAGACGCGCCGCCGTCTCGGGCGGCCATTCCATCTCCGTGACCTGCACCCACAAGGGCGGGACCGCGGCCAGCGTGGTGATCGCGTGGCGCTCTACCGCCTTCACCAGATCGCGCGGCATCAGGTAGTCGAGCGGCACCACGCAGCCACCGGCGTACCATGTCGAAAGCAGCTGGTTCTGCCCGTAGTCGAACGACAGCGGCAGAACTGCCAGCGTCCGGTCGTCCCGCACCATGCCGAGATAATAGGCGACGCTCTCTGCACCGAGCCACATGTTCGCATGGCTGAGCATGACGCCCTTGGGGCGCCCCGTGGACCCGCTGGTGTAGAGAATCGCCGCCAGATCGTCGGGATCGGCCTGTGAGGGAAGCATCTCGCCGGCCAGTTCGGCAGCCACCGCCAGCGCGTCCGCCTCGCCCAGTTCCCGGCAATCGGCCGGCACGTCGCCAGCCTCCAGCGTCTTGAGCCGGGCCGGCGTTGCGATCAGCAGCACAGCGCCGCTGTCCGACAGGATATGCGCGACCTGAGCGTGCTTGAGCAGCGGATTGACCGGCACATGCACCAGTCCCGCCCGTGCCGCCGCCAGAGGCATCAGGCACGTGAGTTCGCCCTTCGTCGCCCACGTCGCCACCCGCGCGCCCCGCTCGGGGACTTCGCGGGCCAGCCAGGCGGCCAGACGGGAGACACGCGTTCTTAAGTCCTTCCAGCTAAGAACGCCTTCGCGCAGCACCAGCGCATCATCCGCATCGGCGCCTCTCAGCACGAGGTGGTCGAGCGGCAAGACCGGATTTTCGGCGCTGTAAGGCGTTTCGCCGAGCATGGGTGGGCCGGACATGAGAAGAGGAGGCTCCGCGAGGGTACGTGGCAAGTTTGCAGATCGACTATCACTCCGATCTTAAGGAAGTGCAATCGGATGAGGCGCTTGCACGGCTGCTCTCCGACGCGGAGCAACGCGCGCCCTTCGACCGCCTCGCATGGTGGCAGGGTCTTGCCGAGCATTGCGGCATGGCGCCTCTGATCGCGGTGGCGCGGTCTTCCCGGGGCACGGCGGTCCTTCCGCTTTCCGCGAGTTCGGGGCACTTGTCCGCCCTGAGCAACTGGTACACCTTCCGGTTCCGTCCCATTCTCGACGGAGACGCGCCGCTTCGCGACCTCGCCCGAGACCTCGCGCGGCGCTCTCATCGCGTGACGCTGCACGGACTTCCCGATGAAGATCAGACGGCTTCGACGCTCGCCGCCGCTTTCGGCGCGGCGGGATGGCTCGTCCGGCGCGAAGTCTGCGACACCAACCGCATATTGCCGGTCGCAGGGCGCGGCTTCGAGGACTACCTCGCGACCCGCCCGGGAAAGCTGCGCACGACGCTGAAGCGCAAGACCGGCAAGGTCGTGGCCCGCATCCTGACCCGGTTCGACGCCGAAGCCTGGAGCCAGTACGAGGCGATCTACGCCGAAAGCTGGAAGCCCGAGGAAGGCTCACCCGCCTTCCTGCGCGCCTTTGCCGAAGCGGAAGGCGCAGCGGGCCGCCTGCGCCTTGCCCTCGCCCATTCCGCCGACAATCCTGACAGCCCCGCCATCGCTGCCCAGATGTGGACGGTGGAGGGCGGCACTGCCTTCATCCACAAGCTCGCCCATCGCGAGGCCGCGAAGCCGCTGTCCCCCGGCTCGGTGCTGACCGCCGCACTGATGCGCCACGTCATCGAGATCGACCGCGTGGAGCTTGTCGACTTCGGCACCGGCGACGATCCCTACAAGCAGGATTGGATGGACACGCAGCGCCCACGCTTCCGGCTCGACATGTTCCGCCCCTGGAATCCCCGCAACTGGCCTGCTCTTGGCAGGATCGGCCTGCGATCACTTGCCGCAAGTGCGAAGCGCGGCTAGAGGGCGCCGTCAAGAATGACAGATTGCCGAGGGGCCATGCCAGACCAAAACGACCTGCTGCTGCGCCGGATACTGACGGATGTGCTCGGGCTGAAGCCGGGTCAGGCCGATACGTTCGATGCCGACACGGGGCTGTTCGGGCATCTTCCCGAACTCGATTCGATGGCCGTCGCCGGTCTCCTGACCGAGTTGGAAGACCGCCTCGACATCATCATCGAGGATGACGAGATCGAAGGCGAGATGCTGGAAACCTACGGCGCGCTACTCACCTTCGTAGAGGCGAAGCGCGGCTCCTGATGGTTCCCGCACGCTGGCCCTGCCCGCTCCCCGGCGGCGGAACCAGCGAGGAATTCGCGCTGTCCCGTGATGCGGGACGCGAACGCCGCCTGCTGATCGTCCCTGCCCTGTTTGACGAAGCCAACAAGCTGCGGCGCTTCACCGTGGACGTCATGCGGCGACTGGATGCGACAGGGATCGACAGCGTCCTGCTCGACCTGCCAGGCTGCAACGAAAGCCTGCAACCGCTCCATGTGCAGGAGCCTGCCGACTGGCTGGATGCCGTGACCGCCGCCGCGCACCATTTCGGGGCCACGCACGCGCTGGGAATTCGCGGCGGCTGCCTGTTCACACCCCGGCACCTCCCCGCGCTGCACTACGCTCCGGCAAAGGCGTCCGCGATTCTGCGTCAGATGATGCGGGCGCGCATCCTGTCCTCGCGAGAGGCCGGCCGGGAAGAGAACCGCGAGACCCTTTCAGAGGCGGCTCTGGAGCACGGTATCACGCTTGCCGGATACGAACTTGGAGCCGATTTCTACCGTCACTTCGAATCGATGGTCGCGAACGAGACCGCGACCGCCATCGCTCAGGAAGACCTCGGCGGCGGCGGCGGCCTGTGGCTTCGTGCGGAGCCGGACGAAAGCCCGGATCAAGCCGATGCCCTCTCTGCCATCCTTGCAAGGGCAATCGGGCGGTGACGCGGCGGCACTTCACATTCGACTGCGCCGGGGACCGGCTCGTTGCCACGCTTGACGATGCTGCGGGTGCGACCGCGCTTCTGCTGGTGTCGGGCGGCAACGAGATCCGTGCAGGGGCATGGAACGGTCAGGCTCACTTTGCCGCGCGGATCGCTGCGCACGGATTTCCGGTCCTGCGCTTCGACCGCCGGGGTGTGGGCGACAGTGAGGGCGAGAACCGAGGATTTCGGGCGAGCGCTGTCGACATTGCCGCCGCGCTGGAGGCCCTTCGCACCCGGGCTCCGCAGGTACGGCGCGTCATCGGCCTAGGTAACTGCGATGCCGCCAGCGCGCTCATGCTCGCTCGCGGCGCGGGGCTGGACGGTCTGGCCCTCTCCAATCCCTGGACCATCGAGACCGACGAAGAGGACGCGCCCGCCGAAGTGGTCCGCGATCACTACCGGCGGCGCCTTGCCGACCCGGCAGCGATCGGTCGCCTGCTGACGGGCAAGGTTTCGCTGATCAAACTGGCCCGCAGCCTGGCTTCCGCCGCGCGGCCCACGCCTGCTGCGCCGACCGGCCTTGCCGCTGAAATATCGCAAGGGATCGCGGATTTTACAGGCCCCGTCCGCTTCCTGATCGCCGGGCGCGACCGCACCGGCCTCGCCTTTCTCTCGCGATGGGACAAGGCTGACGGGCGCATACGAACTTGCCCCGGGGCCAGCCACAGCTACGTCGAAGCGGATGCGCAGGACTGGCTGCTTGGCCAGGTCCTGGAAATGCTGCGAACCTGAGCGCTCAGGCCCGTGCAAGCGCCTCGGCAAGACCTTCGCGAATCGCGGAAAGTCTGCCGTACCAATCGCCCGTCGGCACTCCTTCCGGCTTCACCACTGCCAGCGACGGGTTACCTTTCACCTCGAAAGGCGACTTTTCGGCAATCGCCTTGGCGGCACCGCGCAAAGTGTACCCCTCGCGATGGACGAGTCGATCGATGTCGCGGATCAGCGCCACGTCTTCCGGACGATAATACCGCCGATTTCCGCTGCGCTTGATCGGCTGAAGGGAAGCAAACTGCTCTTCCCAGTAGCGCAGGACGTGCGGACGAATGGCGAGCGCTTTCGCAACCTCGCCTATGGTTCGCAGCGCCTGCGGCTCTTTCCCGTCATCGAATAGCGGGGATTCGTCGAAAAGCGTCACCTCTGCGGGCGCGCCGAGTCCTGAAACGTCCATACCTGCCTTTTCCCGACGGAATTTTCCGTCAATCGGTGGCGATACGGTCCTTCAGCATCTGGCTGGCACGAAAGGTCATGACGCGCCGAGGCGTGATCGGCACTTCCACGCCGGTCTTGGGGTTGCGGCCGATCCGTTCGCCCTTGTCGCGCAGCAGGAAAGTGCCGAAGCCCGAGATCTTGACGTTCTCGCCATCGCTGAGGGCCGTCGTCATGTGCTGCAGGATCGCTTCCACCATGGCAAGCGACTCGGCACGGGATATGCCCAGCTTGCGATGAATCGCTTCGGCAATCTCGGCCCTGGTCAAAGTATCCGTAGCGCGCATCAATCCCGCATCCCCATAGTGCGCCGATGCGACGGATAATATTAGAAACAGGGAAGAAATCAACGGTGCGTCCAATATTGAACGCAACCGGAGCGGTACTGTCCCCCGTCAGATGCGAATTAGGCTCGCACCCCACGTAAAACCGCCACCCATGGCCTCCAGCATGACCAGATCGCCCTGCTTGATGCGACCGTCGCGCACTGCCACGTCGAGTGCGAGCGGAACCGACGCAGCCGAGGTATTGGCGTGCTGGCCGACCGTCATGACCACCTTTTCGGGCGGCAGGCTGAGCTTCTTCGCCGTCGCATCGAGGATCCGCGCATTGGCCTGATGCGGCACCAGCCAGTCGATGTCAGAGGTGGAAAGACCAGCCTCTTCAATGACTTCACGCAGGACTTCCGCAAGATTGACGACGGCGTGGCGGAAGACCTCACGGCCTTTCATGCGCAGCTTGCCGACCGTCCCCGTGGTCGACGGACCGCCATCGACGAAGAGCAACTGGTTGTGCGCGCCATCGGCGTGAAGCCGGGTCGCGAGGATTCCCCGGGGAGTTTCACCCACCTGTTCCTGTGCCTCCAGCACGACGGCGCCCGCGCCATCGCCGAAGAGCACGCAAGTCGTGCGGTCTTCCCAGTCGAGAATGCGGCTGAAAGTCTCGGCCCCGATGACGAGCGCGCGCCTGGCCATGCCGGTGCGCAGCATCGAATCGGCAACGCCGACGGCATAGAGAAAGCCCGAGCACACCGCAGCAACGTCGAAGGCGATTCCACCGGCACGGCAACCGAGCCGGCTCTGGACGATCGTGGCGCTGGCGGGGAACGTCTGGTCGGGCGTGGCGGTCGCCAGCACGATCAGGTCGATCGATTCGGCATCGATGCCCGCAGCCTCGATCGCCTTGCGCCCCGCTTCGGTGGCGAGGCTGGAGGTCGTCTCGTCGGCTTCGGCGATGTGGCGGTTGGAGATGCCGGTACGTTCGACGATCCATTCGTCGCTGGTATCGACCCGCTCCGCCAGTTCGGCGTTGCTGACGGCATTGCGCGGGAGCGCGGAGCCGGTTCCGATCAGTACCGAACGAATCATCAGGCGCGCTCTTCCTGTACGCCGGTCAGCCCCTTAGGCATGCGCCAGGTCGACCCTCCCAGACGGGCCAGGTCGGCAGAGATACGCTCGGTCACGTTTTCCTCCAGGAGTCGGGCGGTGACCGCCACGGCATTGGCCACGCCTGCAGCATTGGCGCTGCCGTGGCTCTTCACGACAATGCCGTTGAGGCCAAGGAAGACCGCGCCATTGTGATTGTTGGGATCGAGGTGGTGCTTGAGCAGGTCGGTCGCCGGCTTCGAGATCAGGAACCCGATCTTGGAGCGCAGCGAACTGCTGAAGCCGCGGCGCAGCAGGTCCGCGACGAAGCGGGCCGTGCCTTCCACCGCTTTTAGGGCGACGTTGCCGGTAAAACCGTCGGTCACGACCACATCGACGTCGCCGCGGCAGATCTTGTCCGCCTCGGTGAAGCCGTCGAAGGACATCGCAAGGTTTTCGGCCGCGCCCTTGAGCACAGCGGCTGCATCGCGCAGTTCCTCGGTGCCCTTGGTTTCTTCGGTGCCGATGTTGAGCAGACGCACACGCGGTTCGGCGCGGCCAGTGGCCACGCGCGAATAGGCCGCGCCCATGATCGCGAACTGGACCAGGTTGCGGCTGTCGCACTCGGTATTGGCACCGAGGTCGAGCATGATGACGTCGTTGTCGCCCAGCGTCGGCAGCAGGGCCGCCAGTGCAGGACGATCGATGCCGGGCATCGTGCGCAAGGTCAGCTTGGAGATCGCCATCAGCGCGCCGGTATTGCCGCCGCTGACGGCAGCCCCGGCATGGCCGAGCTTCACCGCTTCGATCGCGCGCCCCATGGACGTGCCCTTGGCCCGGCGAAGCGCCTGACTGGGCTTGTCCTCACCGCTGATCACGCCATCGGTGTGCAGGATTTCAGAGCTGGCCCGCAAGTTCGGATGATTTTCGAGCGCGGCCTTGATCCGCACCTCATCACCGACGAGCAGGAACTTGAAACGGTCATGACGGCGGCGCGCAAGCGCGGCGCCTTCAATCATGACGCGCACGCCCTCGTCGCCGCCCATCGCATCGATAGCGATACGCGGCAAACTCATGGGGCTTTCTCCGAAATACGTCGTAGGATCTAAGTCTTAGACTTCGACCGCGACGATTTCACGACCGTTGTAGTGGCCGCAAGAATTGCACAGGTTGTGCGGGCGCTTCAGTTCGCCGCAGTTGCCGCATTCGTGGAATGCTTCAACCTTCAGCGCGTCATGGCTGCGGCGCATGCCCCGGCGGGAGGGCGAAGTCTTTCTTTTAGGGACAGCCATTTCGGCACCTGTTCCTGCAAATACGTGTCTGTCAAAAAGGCCGCCGGTGACCGGGTAGGGACACGGCGGCTTGCGAAGGCGCGCCTATAACCCATTTCACGCGAGTTGCAACCCGTTACTCCCTCCACCATCAAGCCGTCACCAATCGGGAGTACGCCTATATGATTCTGCAGACCACCCTCAGCATGTCCGCCGCAGCAGCCGTCGTCGCCTTCTGGCTGGCGGTGCGTACCGGCAAGGCGCGCATGGCGGCGAAGGTGTGGCACGGAGACGGCGAGAATCCCGTGCTTCTGCGCCGAATGCGCGCCCAGGCCAACTACGGCGAGAGCGCGCCGTTCGTGCTGATGCTGGTCGCCGCTATCGAGCTTTCCGGCAAGGCCGGGCAATGGCTTGCGATCGTCGGCGCACTCTATCTGCTGGCGCGCATCGCCCACGGGATCGGGATGGACAAGGCTGAGAAATCTCCCCTGCGCGCGGCCGGCTTCATCGTCTCGGTGCTGACGTTGCTGGGACTCGCACTGATGGCCGTGCTGATCGCGACGGGGCGATTCTAGACCGGTAGCCCGCGTTTGATCGCCTCGTCGCTGACGTAGGGATTCGTCAGACGCTCCTGTCCGAAAGTGCTCACCGGGCCGTGGCCGGGGACGAAAGTAACGTCGTCCCCGAGCGGCCAGAGCTTCTGCGTGATCGAGTGCAGCAAATCGTCGAGATTGCCGCGCGGGAAGTCCCAGCGGCCGATGCCGTTCTGGAACAATACGTCGCCGACCATGGCGAACTTGCTGGGCTCGTGATGGAAGATGACGTGGCCGGGCGTGTGCCCCGGACAATGAACGACGTCGAGTTCCAGTTCGCCCACGGTGACCTTGTCGCCATCCTCCAGCCAGCGGTCGGGCTCGAAGGTATGTGCTTCCATGTTCCAGCGCGGCCCGTCGTCGTCGAGCTGCGCGATCCAGAAGCGGTCTTCCTCCTGCGGCCCCTCGATCGGCACGCCAAGCTCCTTGGCCAGCACGCCGGCCTGCCCGCAGTGGTCGAGGTGGCCGTGGGTAACGAGGATCTTCTCCAGCGTCACCCCGGTCTTCTCCAGTGCCTGCTTCAGCTTGTGCAGGTCACCGCCGGGATCGACCAGCGCGCCCTTCATCGTGGCCGTACACCACAGGAGCGAGCAGTTCTGCTGGAGGGGCGTGACGGGAATGATCCCCACGCGCATCTGTTGTTCGGTGCCTTGCGTCATGCCCTTGGAAATGGCCGCAGAGCGCCGCGAATGCAACCGGGCTGAAGTTTGTCCGCTTCAGGCGGATTCGGCACCGGCCCACGCCCCCACCCGACCTCCCATCAAGGATACACTAGTGGGAGGTCGGGTGGGGGCGTGGGCCGGTGCCGCTTCAACAGAACAAACTCTAGATGCGCCCGCCCTTCCAGACCACCCTGCCGATCACCTCGACGTCGCGGGCGCCGCATTCGACCGGCGGATAGGCCGGGTTGTCGCTGATCAGAACGACCAGCCCCGGCCGCGAGACGTCGATGCGCTTCACCAGCAGGCTGTCCCCCAGCCGAACGACGTGAATACCGTCGCGCAAGGCACGCAAGGTCCGGTCGACGAGGATTTCATCGCCGTCACGCAGCGTCGGCTCCATCGAATCGCCGCTCACCACGATGGTGGAGAGGTTTTCCGGCTGTAGCCCCATCGACCGCAGCCAGCGCCCGGAGAAGCGGATGGTGTCCACCACCTGCTCTCCTTCGGCCGTCGCCCCCGGCCCCGCCGAGGCCCCTACCGCCAGGCGCGGGACGTCGATCCAGCTGCGTCGGCGTGATTGCTCCGAAACGGCGTAGGAAATTTCCTTCGATTGCCCCAGTTCCGCCTCGTTCACTCCGAAGAACCGTGCGAGCATCCCCCGATCATGCTCCTCCAGCTTGCGCGGGCTGCCCTTGCGGATGAATTGCTGCAGATATGTAGGATTCTTGCCGAGCATGGCCGAGAGTTTGGACAAACTCACGCGCCGCTTCTCGGCCAGTTCCAGCAGGCGCAGACGGGTCGGGTCGCTTACCATTTTGTAATCCGTATCCGTAGGAAATTTCCTAGACATGTAGGATTTAGAACGGAACAAAATAGAAACATCAAGCGAATTCCTACATGAAAGGACCAGACCGGATGCTCCTGCGCGACATCGAGCGCTTCCTACGCCAGACCGACATGCCGTGGACCAAATTCGGCCGCCTTGCCGCGCAGGACCCGCGCTTCGTCGCGGATCTGCGCAACGGCCGGGTGCCCCGTGGCGATACCGCCGCGCGAGTCGAGCGGTTCATGCAGACCTACCTTACCGGCGCCGGGGAGAACCGCCATGCAGTCTGAACTCGTTCGAGAAATGCGCCAGGCTTTCGTGCCCGCAAAGGCCCCGGCACGCGGTCCGTGGCTGCGGCTGCTGTCCGAGGTGCTGGGCCTCGCCGGTTCCGAAGCCGAACTGCTGAGCCATGCCGAGCGCGACTGGGCAAGCGCCACGTTCTCCGGTGCCCGCCACACGATCGCGGTGGCCTTCGAAGGCGCCGAAGCGGTGGTTAAGGGAGAGGCATTCATCGCTGCCCTGCCCGACCACGAATTCACCGTCCCGCGCCATCTCGTGGCCGACGCGGCGTTAACGTCGGTCGAGCACCGGCAGGACCCGCCGCGCATGACCGTGCACATCGAAGTGCTGGTGCTGGTGGACTGCTGAGACCGCACTCCTCCCCGTTGCGCAGCAATGGGGAGGGGGACCGCCGACGCAGTCGGTGGTGGAGGGGTAGCGCGCTCAAAGCCCCCTCCGTCAGTCGCTGCGCGACTGCCACCTCCCCATCGCTACGCGACAGGGAGGATGAGCGCCTTCAGAGCGCGCGCGAGAGTTCCTTGATCTCGGTATTCAGGATGCGATCGTTCTCGGAATAATCGACCGGGCAGTCGATCAGATGCACGCCCGGCGTATCGCGGCAGTGCGCGAGCAGTTCCTTGAGGTGCGCGGCGCTCTCAACCCGGTAGCCGTTGGCGCCGTAGCTCTGCGCATACTGCACGAAGTCCGGGTTGCCATAGTTCAGCCCGAAGTCCGCAAAGCCCATGTTGGCCTGCTTCCAGCGGATCATGCCATAGGCATTGTCGTTCAGGATCAGCACCGTCAGGTTGAGACCGAGGCGCACCGCCGTCTCCATCTCCTGGCTGTTCATCATGAACCCGCCGTCGCCGCAGACCGCGAAGACCTTGCGCTCGGGATAGACCATCGCGCTCGCCATCGCCGAGGGCAGCCCTGCCCCCATCGTCGCCAGCGCGTTGTCGAGCAGCACCGTGTTGGGCTTCATCGCGCAATAGCCGCGCGCGAACCACAGCTTGTAGACGCCATTGTCGAGGCAGACGATCGCATCGTCGGGCAGCGCGTCGCGCACCTGCTGCACGGCATGGGGCGGGAAGATCGGGAATCGCTCGTCCGCCGCCAGCTTCGCGGTGTGCTCGACCTCGGCGGCGCGGAAGCGCAGCATTGAATCGAAGTTCCACTTGGGCGAAGGCGTGATCGCCTCCTTGATCTGCCACATGGCGTTGGCGATGTCGCCGATCACCTCGATGTGCGGGAAGTAGACCGGATCCACCTCGGCCGTTTTGGTCGAGATGTGGATCACCGTGCGGTCATCGCGGGTGCCGTCGTTGTGCATGAAGAACGGCGGCTTCTCGATCACGTCGTGGCCGATGTTGACGATGCAGTCGGCGTCCTCGATCGCGCGGTGCACGAAATCGCCCGAGGACAGCGCAGCGCAGCCCAGGAACTTGGGATGGCGCTCGTCGATCACGCCCTTGCCGAGTTGGGTGGTGAGGAACGGAATGCCGGTCTTCTCGACGAACTCGCTCAACATCTTGCTGGTCATCTTGCGGTTCGCGCCTGCGCCGATCACGAGAACGGGACGCTTCGCCGTCTGCAGGGCATCGACGGCCTGGACGATCGATTTCACGTCCGCCGTCGGGCGCCGCACGATCGAGCGCGGAACGGGGCGCGAATCGGTGTGCTCGTCGGCGATGTCCTCAGGCAGTTCGATATGCGCCGCGCCGGGCTTTTCTTCCTCGGCGATGCGGAACGCCTCGCGCACGCGGCTCGGAATATTGTCCGAGGACGCCATCTGGTGCGCATACTTGGTGATGGGCTGCATCATCGAGACGACGTCGAGGATCTGGAAGCGGCCCTGCTTCGACTTCTTGATCGGCTTCTGGCCGGTGATCATCAGCATCGGCATGCCGCCGAGCGTCGCATAAGCGGCAGCGGTGACGAAATTCGTCGCCCCCGGCCCCAGCGTCGAGAGGCAGACACCAGCCTTGCCCGTGTGGCGCCCGTAAGTGGCGGCCATGAACCCCGCGCCCTGTTCGTGACGCGTCAGGATCAGCTTGATCTGCTTCGAACGCGACAGCGAATCCAGAAAATCGAGGTTTTCCTCGCCCGGCACGCCGAAGATATACTCGACACCTTCCTGCTCGAGACATTCGATGAACAGGTCCGACGCCTTGCGCTTGTCGCTCTCGGCCATGATCCAGCTTTCCCTCTTCCTGCCGCCGGTCCCTGATGCCCGGCCGTCTTGATCGAGGCTGATACGCGATTCTGTTCAGGACCGTCCCTGATGAATTAATCAGCCTCGCCGTAGAAAATATCAGGCGGGGGCAAGCAGAGCTAGTAACCCTGCGCGAGATCGACCTGATGCGCCAGCGGCTCTCCGCGTAAATAGCGCCCGAGGTTACCGAGAAACCGCGCCGAGCCGCGCGCGAACAATGCATCCTGCGCGCGGCCGGACAAGTGCATGGAGATATGCACGTTCTCGCGCGACCACAGCGGATGGTCCGAGGGCAGCGGCTCGGGCGTAGTCACGTCGAGGAACGCCCCACCCAGATGCCCCGAATCGATCGCGGCGAGCAGCGCGTGCTGGTCAATCACCGTACCGCGCGCGAAATTGAGCAGGACCGCGCCCGGCTTCATCGCCGCGAACTGCTCCGCGCCGAACATGCCGGTCGTCTGCGGCGTCGAGGGGACGATCAGGATCACCCAGTCGAACCGCCCGAGCGCGCCCTGCCATTCGTCCTGCCCGAGTTCGCCTTCACCCGGCGTGCGGCGCGCGGCGGTGACTTTGGCGCCGAATACACACAGCATCCCGGCGATCTTCGCGCCGATCTCGCCCGCGCCGATCACCAGCACTTCGCTGTCCAGCAACTCGCGCTTGCCCGGCGAATCGGGCAGCCATTCGTGGCGATCCTGCGCCCGCACGACCTCGCGCCAGCCCTTGGCCATCGTCAGCATGCCCATGAGCGCATATTCGGATACGCTCTGCGCATGGATTCCCGCGCCATTGGTCAGCGCGACGCCGCGCTCCCGGAAAAGGTCGAGCGGCAGCCAGTCCACGCCCGAGGACATGGCGCAATACCACTTGAGCCCGGTCATCAGGGGCAATGCCTCGCGGGCCTTGGGCGGTGCGATCATATCCAGCCATGCCACTTCGGCGCGAGGTGCCAGCGCCATGAGTTGGTCGGCATCCTCGAACCACAGCGGCTCGACGCCTTCGGGCAGCTTGCCCTCCAGCCATGGGCGCGAGTTGGCATTGATCAGCGCGGCGGTCATGGGGCACTCCTAATCCGGGCAACTACAATAGCTTGCCAGCCTCGGAGCATCCGCGCGGGAAGACAAGGGCGGGTTCGGCATCCGCCCTTGCGTTCATGGCAACAATCAGGCCAGCTTCCATTCCCAGCCGAGCGGATCGCCGTCCATCGCCTCGACACCCTTGGCGGCAAGTTCGTCACGCAGGGCGTCGGACGTCGCGAAGTCCTTGTCGGCACGCGCCTGCTTGCGGGCGGCGAGCACGTCCTCGATCTCCGCCTCGGTAATTGCCGCCGTCTTGGGACGCAGGCGCAGATCGGCGCGCGCGGTGCCGAACAGGTCGAGCCCGAGCACCGCGTCCATTGCCTCGACCACGGCGCGCTTGGCGGCGGGATCGACCTTCTTCGCGGCCAACACCTCTTCCAGCGCGGTCAGCGCGATCGCGGTATTGAGGTCTTCGCCGATCGCCTTCTCGAAAGTTTCGAGCATCGGCGCGAGCTTGGGATGCGATGGTTCGCCCGCTTCCACGTCGGCAAGACGCTCGGCGACGATGATCATGCGCTTGAGACGCACCAGTGCGGCCGCGAGACCTTCCCAGCTGAATTCCAGCTCGCTGCGGTAATGCGCCTGCAGGCACATCATGCGGTAGCCGAGCGGGTGGTAGCCCTTGTCGATCAGCAATTGCAGCCGCAGGAATTCGCCTGACGACTTGCTCATCTTGCCTGAGCGCTCGACAAGAAAATTGTTGTGCATCCACACCTTGGCGCCGGAATTTGCGGGCACGTCGAGACCGCAGGAGTCTCCGGGGTTGCAGCAGAACGCCTGGTTCTGGGCGATCTCGTTGGGGTGGTGGATCTCGCGGTGGTCGATGCCACCGGTGTGAATGTCGAACGGAAACCCGAGCAGGTCGCCGCTCATCACCGAGCATTCGAGATGCCAGCCCGGCGCGCCTTTGCCCCAGGGCGAATCCCATTCCATTTGCCGCTTCTCGCCCTTGGGCGTCTTGCGCCAGATCGCGAAGTCGGCGGCGTTGCGCTTGCCCTCGACGGCCTCGATGCGGCCCTCGCCCTCCTCGGTGACGGCGCGGGCGAGGCGGCCGTAATCGGCGACGGTGGAGACGTCGAAATAGAGGCCGCTTTCCAATTCATAACAATGGATTGGCGCGATCTTCTCGGCGAATGCGATCATCTGCGGCACGTAGTCCGTGGCGATCGACCACTTCGCCGGCTGGCGGATGCCCAGCGCCTTGATGTCGGCCCAATAGGCCTGCGTGTAATGCTCCGCGATGTCCCAGATGGACTGGGACTGCGTGCGCGCCATCTTCTCCATCTTGTCCTCGCCCGCATCGGCATCGTCGGTCAGGTGGCCGACGTCGGTGATGTTGATGACGTGGGTGAGCTTGTAACCCTTGTGGCTCAACGTCCGACCCAGAATGTCCGCGAAGACATAGGCGCGCATGTTGCCGATGTGTGGGTAGTTGTAGACCGTCGGCCCGCAAGTATAGACGCGCGCCTCGCCCGGGTGGACGGGCTCGAACATTTCGAGCTTGCGGGTCAGGCTGTTGAACAGCGTCAGCTGGGATGCGTCGGTCATGCCTTGCCGAATAGGCAGCCCGGCGCGGCAGTCAAGCCGATGGCAGGTATAGGAGCAGCGCAAGGCGCCGCCCCCATACCGCAGGGTCAGAACTTCAGCGAGTCCACGATCTTGTGGTACGCCTCCAGATCCTTGCCGAAGTAATAGATCGAAGGCGCCTCGTAGGTGACAAGGTAGAGCTTCTTGTCGACCATCGTACCGATGGCCTCGCCCTTGCGCTCCACGCCATCCTCGTCGCGAACGTACGAATACGTGAAGCGAATTGCCTGCCTTCCACCTGCCGTCGTCACGTCCTGACTGTCGATCGCCATGCGGTTGACCTGGAACCGCGCGCGATAGGTGGATTCGAGCAGCAGAGGAATGTCGGGCAAAAGCATGGCACCATCAACCTTCGGGAGCGGCGCTTTCTTCTTGTTGGCTTCCCGATAGATGGGCATGCCGGCAGCCACGCCGCCGAAGAACGAGACCTTGTTGAGGTTGTCGCCGTCGCGCGTCCAGACTTCGACATTCGGTCCGCCGCTGAAGCTCAGCTTGTTCCACTCGCCGTCCGGAGAGGACGCGATCGACGACTTGGCGATCTTGGCGGTCGGGCCTGCCGCGATCAGCGAATTGGCGTGGACCGCAGGAGCTTGCATCGCCAGCGCGGCAAGCAGAACCAAAAGTACCTTCTTCATCTTTGCAAAATCCTATTTGGTGGCGACCAAAGCATTGATCATGCCGCGGTCGGAGGCATCCGGACTGCGTGTGAGGTATTCCTGAAGGGCGGTGCGGCCGTCGGCCTGTTCTCCGTTGCGCATGAGCGAGAGACCCAGTTCGCGATAGACGACCGGTTCGGCGTAGCCCTGGGTGATCGCCTCGCGGAAGAATTGCGAGGCGGTGGCAAGGTCGCGCGGGTTGCCCCGCGATCTGTACAGCTGGCCGCGTGCAAACAGCAGATCACCCGTCCAGCCTTCGACCCCCGACATCTTCTGGAGCAGGTATTCACTGCCGCCGAAGTCGTTCGCCTTGACCTGCGCGGCCAGAAAACGAGCGAGGTACGGGCGCATCGCATCCCGGTAGGCCTTGGCGCCATAGTCACCCGGATGCGGTTGGCGCATGGCTTCCTCTTGCAGGTAAGTCGCGCGGGCCAGCGAAGCCGGATGGGTATCGAAGAACCCCGACGAATACGCCTGCTTCGGCTTCAAGCCGCGCGAAATCGAGCGGGCGTCGTCCTCTCCCATCACGTAACGCCACACGTCGGCGGCGGCGGCATTGGGATATGGCGAATTCGCCATGTAGCCGAGGCTGAGCATGTCGGCGGCGGCTTCCTGATCGCGGCTGAAGCGGTAGATACCGCCGATCACGCTCATCTGCAGCGCCGCCGGGCTTACCCCCGCCGCCGCGCCGAGAAGCCCCACCCATGCCGCGACATCGGTGGAACTGCGTGCCTGCTTGAACGCGCGCAGCCCGTGGCGCAGCTCGAAATGCGCGAATTCGTGGCCGAGAATGGCCGCCAGTTCCGCTTCATTCTGCACCCTGAGCAGCAAGCCGCTCCACACCCGCATCGTGCCGTTTGGCGACATCGAGGCGTTGAACTGCGGAACTTCGAGGACATAGACCCGGACGCTGCGGCAGCGTTCCTGGCCCACGGCCTTGCACAGCACACCCTTCACGTAGCGGTTGAGGTCGTCCTCGTGCATGACGAGTGCGGAATCGCGCAGCGTGCGTTCCTGCTCATCAGCCTCCATCCACAGTCCGCGTTCATCGACGGTCGTGGGTTCATAGGCCTGGACGTAAGGCGGAAGCGTGGTCGAGAAAGGGGTCGTTGCTGGCGGCGGCGGGGCAGTTCCTGCAAGCAGAACTCCCGCCACGGCCGCGCCGAACGCAACCGTCAGGCGGCCCATCTCACTTCACCGCTACCGGCACGCCGGCCATCCGCCCGGGAAAGCCCTCCAACAACTGGGTAACGCGCTTGATCGCGCCTTCGGGCGTGCGCACATCACCGCCCATCTGGCGGTCGGCATTCAGCCAGACCAATTCACCGGTCTTAAGGTCCACCAGGCCGGCATGGCCCCAATGGACGCCGGACGTCACGCTGACACCAGCCATCGCGCTGAATATCTGCAGTGCCTTGCGGCCCGCTGATCCATACGAATCGTACGTATTGATGAACAAGGCATAGTCGGCATTCTTGAGCGAGCTGATCTCGGCGATGCCGGGGCCGACGCCCCATTCGAAGGTGTCCTTGCGCTTCTTGGTTGGAAGCCTGTTGCCGGGGAAGAACTGGAACTCGATCACCGAATCCGCCACGGTGCCGAACAGGTTCTCGTACTGCCCGACCACGCTGCCGTCGCTGCTTGTGCCCTCGTCGTAATCGACGACGACATTACCGAGTTGACCCTGCGCATCCTTGAGCGCCGTGCCCAGATTTTCCCGCGCTTGCGCCGTCCAGTCGGCGTTCGGTTCGTTCATGCCGCCCGTGGACTGTTCTCCGACGCGGATTGTGGGTCGCATCAGAACAATCCGCACGGTCCCCGGCTTGAGCGAGAAACCGGGCTTATTCCCAGTCTTTTCCTGAGCAACGACTTGCGCAGAACACAGAACTAGTACGCCCGCCAAGAGCGCACGCACGAAATGTCGCACATACATCATTATGATTCCCCCGTTTCACGCTGAAATTGCGCGATCTTTACGAGGGAGCAACAGAAATTTTCGAAGCAATGCCCGACCTGTAAGACTTTTTAGGTAGGAGGCTCGTAAATCTCCCAGCTAGATTGGCCCTGAACGGTCAGGACGGCAGGCATCACTCCTCCTCGAACAGCCCCGCGAGCTGCTCGATCATCGTGCCGCCGAGTTGCTCGGCATCCATGATCGTCACGGCGCGGCGGTAGTAGCGGGTCACGTCGTGACCGATGCCGATCGCCACCAGCTGGACCGGGGACTTGCTCTCGATCCATTCGATCACGCGGCGCAGGTGCGCTTCCAGATAGCCCGCCGAGTTCACCGAGAGGGTCGAATCGTCCACCGGCGCGCCGTCGGAGATGACCATCAGGATGCGGCGGTCCTCCTGACGCGCCAGCATGCGGTTGTGCGCCCAGAGCAGCGCCTCGCCGTCGATGTTCTCCTTGAGAAGCCCCTCGCGCATCATCAGGCCGAGGTTCTTCTTGGCGCGGCGCCAGGGTTCGTCGGCCTTCTTGTAGACGATGTGGCGCAAGTCGTTGAGGCGGCCGGGGTGCGCGGGCTTGCCGTTCGCCAGCCAGCTTTCGCGGCTCTGCCCGCCCTTCCACGCGCGGGTGGTGAAGCCGAGGATCTCCACCTTCACGCCGCAACGCTCCAGGGTACGTGCCAGCACGTCCGCGCTGATCGCCGCGATCGATATGGGGCGGCCGCGCATCGAGCCGGAATTGTCGAGCAGCAGGGTGACGACGGTGTCCTTGAACTCCACGTCGCGCTCGATCTTGTAGGACAGCGACTGCCCCGGCGAGACGACCACGCGCGCCAGACGCGCGGCATCGAGCAGGCCCTCTTCCTGGTCGAAGTCCCACGAGCGGTTCTGCTGCGCCATCAGGCGGCGCTGCAGGCGGTTGGCAAGGCGCGTCACCACGCCCTGCAGGCCCTTGAGCTGCGCATCGAGATAGGCGCGCAGGCGGGTCAGTTCCTCCTCGTCGCAGAGATCGGAGGCGCCGACGACTTCGTCGAAGGCTTCGGTGAAGACCTTGTAGTCGAAGCTATCCGGGATGTCCGTCCATGGACGGTTCGGGCGAACGGGGAGCATGCCCTCCTCGCCTTCCTGGCCGTCTTCGCCCTCCTCCATGTCGTCGGAGGTTTCGCCTTCGGCCTCGCTCTCGCCCTCGTCGTCGCCCTGCGAGGGTTCGGCGGCCATTTCGGCGGGATTCTGGTCCTGCCCCTCTTCGCCGCCTTCCTCCTGCTCCTCGGTCTCTTCCTCGCCGTCCATGTCTTCCATGTCGGTGGGTTCCTGCGGCACTTCCTCCGCGCGGGTGAGTTCAAGGTGCTGCAGCATGTCGAGCGACAGGCTCTGGAACGCCTTCTGGTCGTGCAGCGAATTCGCCAGGGCATCGAAGTCGGTGCCGGCCTTGCGCTCGATCCACTTGCGGACCATTTCGACGCCGGGGCGCGCGATCTCGGGGATTTCCTGACCGGTCAGGCGCTCGCGCAGCAGCAGCGCAAGGGCTGCGGGGACCGGCACCGCGTCCGGCGTGTCGGCGCGGCTGATGGGATCGGACGTGATGCGCGTCAGCAGCGCGGCATCGAGATTGTCGCGCATGCCGTCGTAGGCATTGGCGCCCAGCGCCTCGTAGCGCACCGTCTCCACCGCATCGAACGCGGCGCGCGCGGTCGGCTCGGCGGGGGCATTGCGCATGTGCAGCCTGTCGTCGTGATGCCGCAGCTTGAGCGCGAAGCTGTCGGCGAAGCCGCGCGCCTGCATCGCGGCGGCGCGCGGCAGGCTGCGGCCGGGCATCGGCACGCGGAAGGTGTTGCCGGTGGAACTGGGCGCATCGGCGGTCCAGTTCACTTCGACCTCCGCCTCCTGCGCGATGGCGCGCGAGGCTCCGGTGAGGACGGACTTGAAGCGATCGGTTGGGGATTCGTCGGACATTGCCCGAGGTGCCTAGCGCATTGGCGCGGCTGGCTCAAATGGGCGATGTGAGAGGGGGTGGTTTGAGGCGTGAGGCTGAAGCCCACCCCTGCCCCCTCCCGCATGCGGGAGGGCCGGGAAGCGTGGCCCGCAGGGCCTGGCCGGACGGGGTGGGCAGGCCCCGCCCCGTCAGATCAGATCGACTGCCCGGTCTTCGCCCAGTCGGCGAGGAAGCCTTCGATGCCCTTTTCGGTCAGGACGTGCTTGAACAGGCCCTTGATGACCGACGGCGGCGCAGTCATCACGTCGGCGCCGATGCGCGCGGCTTCCAGAACGTGAACGCCGTGGCGCACCGAGGCGACGAGGATCTCGGTCGCGAAGTTGTAGTTGTCGTAGATCAGGCGGATGTCGCTGATGAGCGCCATGCCGTCGAAGCCGTTGTCGTCGTGACGGCCGACGAAAGGCGACACGAAGGTCGCGCCGGCCTTGGCGGCGAGCAGCGCCTGGTTGGCCGAGAAGCACAGCGTCACGTTGACCATGGTGCCTTCGCCGGTCAGCGCCTTGCAGGTCTTGAGGCCGTCGATGGTAAGCGGCACCTTGATGCAGACATTGTCGGCGATCTTGCGGAGGATTTCGGCCTCGCGCATCATGCCCGCGTGGTCGAGCGCGACGACTTCGGCGCTGACGGGGCCGGTGGTCAGCTTGCAGATCTCGGCGGTGACTTCCATGAAATCACGGCCCGACTTGGCGATCAGCGAGGGGTTGGTGGTCACGCCGTCGAGCAGGCCGGTGTCGGCCAGTTCCTTGATGTCGGCGATTTCGGCGGTGTCGGCGAAGAACTTCATGGCGTGCGTATCCCTGCGGCGCCGCGATGGGGGCGGCGATTCTGCGCGCCCCTATAGGCAATGCCGCGCCGGGGTGCCACCCGTGTTGGCATGCGCGCACAACCGGCGTCATCCCAGCGAAAGCTGGGACCGCTGGCCTGTTACGGCCAACGCGCGTTCGAACCCAGCCCCGCCGAGGGTTGGGCTTGGCTCGGCCAGCGGTCCCAGCTTTCGCTGGGATGACGGGGGTTTATCGATTAAATGCCCTTGGCCAGCTTCAACGCCGCGATCAGCGCGCCGTCATTGGTGCTTTCGGGATGCGCGCGGATATCCGCTTCCTGCGCGCCGATCTCGTACCAGATCGCATTGTCCGCCTCGAGCGCCAGGGCATGCGCCGCGTCCGCCATGTTCACGCCGGTCAGCGCATTGACGGCGGTATTGAGGATCGGATCCTCGGCCATGCGCATCACCCGGTCGAGTTCCGGGATCATCGCATTGACGAGGCCGGAGCCCATCGACTGGCGCAGGAACGTCGTCGCCGAAGTATCGCCGCCCCGCAGCAGAGCCAGCGCGTCGGTCACCGTCAGCGAGCGCACCGCATCGTAGACGATCGGCGCCGCGACGCGCGCGCCGTCCTCGGCGATGCGGTTCAGTTCGCGCTGGAGCTTTTCCTTGAACAGCGGCGAGCGGAACACCTTCTGAGCCACCGACCCCGGACGGCCGAACAGCACCGGCATGTTGATGCGGGCGACCTGGCTGTCCCAGAAACCGTCGGGCTGCGTCAGCCGCGCGAAGGCGCGTTGGCTGGAAAGCATCAGCAGGTTCTCGATGATATCGGTGTAGCTGGGCCGCCCGATCGTGGTGCAGCCTGGTAGTGCCATGACGCCCGTAGCCAGAAATCCGGCCAAAACTGCCCGTCGTCCCACTGCCTGCATGCTCGATCCCCCATTCATCTGCGCGTACTCCTTCACGACCCCGTTTGCCCGCGCCTATATGAACGCAGATGCAACGTGTCCGACTCCTCGTCTTCAACGCCGCGCTGGGCGTCCTCGACTATCGCGTGCCGGAGGGAATGACGATCGAATTCGGATCGATCGTCATCGCCCCCCTTGGTCCGCGACAGGTGCTGGGCATCGTCTGGGAACCGGAACGCCTGAACGCGCAGGAAGTGCCTGAAAGCAAACTGAGACCTTTGCTCGGTGTGATGCCCGCGCCGCCGCTGTCGGAGCGGTTGCGGCGGCTGATCGAATGGACCGCCGATTACTACTGCGCCCCGCTGTCGTCAGTGGCGCGCATGACGCTGGGCAGCATGTCGGCGCTGCGCGGCGGCGGCACGACCACCGAATACCGCCTGACCGGCGAGGAGCCCGCCCGCCTTACGCCCCAGCGCGCCGCAGCGCTCGATGCGCTGCAGGGGGAGCAGGGCGCGATCCGAGAACTGGCAGAACTCGCCAGCGTATCGGAGGGCGTGCTGCGCGGCATGGTCGGCGCGGGACTGCTGGAGGCGGTGACGGTCGATCTCGACCGGCCCTATCCCCCTGCCCGCCCGGAATTCGCCGAGCCGAAGCTCAACGACATCCAGCAGCACGCCGCCGACATTTTCGTCGAGGCGGTGAAGGCAAAGAAGTTCGCCCCCTTCCTGCTCGACGGCGTCACCGGCTCGGGCAAGACCGAGTGCTACTTCGAGGCTGTCGCCGAAGCGATACGCATGGAGCGGCAAGTGCTGGTGCTGCTCCCCGAGATCGCGCTGACGGAAAATTTCCTGCGCCGCTTCGAGCATCGTTTTGGGGTGCCGCCGGTGCTGTGGCATTCGTCCTTGAAGTCCAGCGAAAGGCGCCGGGCGTGGCGTGCGGTATCGTTAGGTGCCGCGAAGGTCATCGTGGGTGCCCGTAGCGCGCTATTCCTGCCTTACGCGAATCTGGGCCTGATCGTGGTCGACGAGGCGCACGAAATCTCGTTCAAGCAGGACGACGGGGTGCGCTACAACGCCCGTGACGTGGCCGTGATGCGCGCGAAATTCGAAGGAATTCCGATAGTTCTAGCCAGCGCCACCCCGGCGCTGGAATCGATGCAACTGGCCGAAGCCGGGGTCTATCGCAAGATTGACCTGCCCTCGCGCTTCGGCGGCGCGACATTGCCCGCGATCAACATCCTCGACCTGCGCGAAGAGGCCCCCGAACGCGGCCGCTGGATCGCACCGAGGCTGGTGGAGGCGATGAAGGACCGGCTGGCCAAGGGCGAGCAGTCTCTGCTGTTCCTCAACCGACGGGGCTATGCGCCGCTGACCCTGTGCCGCAACTGCGGCTACCGCTTCCAGTGCCCCAACTGCACGGCATGGCTGGTAGAACACAGGTTTTCCAAGAGGTTAACCTGCCACCATTGCGGCCATGAGACACCCGTGCCGGAAGCCTGCCCCGACTGCGGCACCGGCGACTGCCTCGTCGCCTGCGGCCCCGGGGTGGAGCGCATCGCCGACGAAGTGGCGGAAATCCTGCCCGAAGCGCGCACCGCGCTGGTTACATCGGACACCATGAACACGCCTACCGCGATCGGCGAATTCGTGGCGATGGCGGAAAACAAGGCGATCGACGTCATCATCGGCACCCAGCTGGTGACCAAGGGCTACCACTTCCCCGACCTGACGCTGGTGGGCGTGGTCGACGCCGACCTCGGCCTCGAAGGCGGAGATTTGCGAGCCGGTGAAAGGACTTACCAGCAGATCGCCCAGGTAGCCGGCCGCGCCGGTCGCGGCGAAAAGCCTGGCGAAGTTCTCATCCAGACCCGCCACCCCGAAGCCGCCGTCATCGCCGCCCTGGCCAACGGCGACCGCGACGCCTTCTATGCCGCCGAGACCGAAGCCCGCCGCGACGCCGGGGCGCCGCCCTTCGGGCGTTGGGCCGCGATCATCGTCAGTTCGGAGGATCAGGCCGAGGCGCTATCCGCCGCCCGCGCGATCGGCGGGACAGCGCCGAACCTGCCGGACATGCTGGTGCTCGGCCCTGCCCCCGCGCCGCTCTCCCTGCTGCGTGGCCGCCATCGCTTCCGCCTGCTGATCAACGCGCGCCGCTCGGCGGAACTGCAGAAAACCTTGCGCGAATGGCTCGATCCGCTCGAGTTCCCGCGCGGGGTGCGCGTGAACATCGACATCGATCCCTATTCGTTCGTCTGACCCTGCTTCCAGCGCGGCGGCATGAACTCCCCCTTGCGGTAGGCGTATCTCAGCAGGGCGACGCCTGCGATCGTCGCCACCACCAGCGCCACGCCCGAGGCTTCGAGCCCGAACGCCCCGCCGGTCAGCAGTTCAGGCCCGCTGAGGCGCGTCTCCACCAGCCCGCGCGGCGTCCCTCCCCCGGAAACGGGGATCGACCAGATCCACCCCTGCGTGAAGTTCCAGCCCATGTGCAGCCCGATCGGCGCCCACAGCCGCCGTGTTACAAGATAGGCCGCACCCAGCAGAATCCCCGCCTCGCAGGCGATGGCGAAGGCGGCAAACAAGCTGGCACCGGGATTCATGAGGTGGGCGAATCCGAAGAACGCGGACGTCACCGCCAACGCCGCCCATGTTCCGAAAACTGCCTCGAGCTGGCGCTGGATGACGCCGCGGAACACGGCCTCCTCCACCATACCGCTATAGAATGCGATCCCGAACCAGACCCACAAGTCGCCCGTGCCTCGCAACCCGACGATCGAAAGCCCTCCAAGCAGCGCGACCGCTCCCACGACAAGGCTGAACAGGATCACACCGCCCAGCACGCCCGCTACCAGTTCTCCTCCGGCGCGCCCGGGCCGGACGCCGTCGCGCGGCTCCCGCACGATCCAGCGCTGGAAGGCATGATAAGCCAGCAGTCCGCAAATCCCGACAAGCAAGCCCGAGAGCGCCCGCAGCGGCGAGGAACGATCGATATGAAGCGCATTGATGGCGATGCCCGGCAGGATCGCGCCAAGAGCGACCAGAACCACGCCGATCGGCAGAAGCACTAGTGGATGCGCAAGAAAGCGGCGAAACGGCCCCCGTTTGCCGCGTTCCTGTCCTGCTTCATCGATAGCGTTTGTCATACGGGCCCCCGCTCCTGCACCGAGGCTTGAAGCGGAAGTTTCGATGACTGTCGAGCGGAAGCCGAAAGTCGGTGCCCTTTCGCTGCCCGGCAATTGGAACTTCCCATTTCATCCGCGCAGCTGGTGAACCGGATAACATGGCAAAGTGTCCACCCTGCGGCGACGCGCGACATTCCGCCAACGGGTCCGCACTGCGCGATGCGGTCGAACGACATATCGCATCGGCGGTTCGCCGCGAAAGGACGGCGCCTCAGCTCGAGCCATCGCATAATGGCCAGCATCGCTGCGCCGTCTGCATCGTCCAGAGTAACGCTGCAAAGAAGCACCGATCGGCATCAACGGCCATGCACCGAGGCATCCTTTCGCCCAAGTTCTCCGGCTGTCGGCCGTAATACAACTGGCGGCACGGGCCGGGCCAGACCCTCGATTCGATGGGTCGTCGGAATACTCCGTAGCGAATTCGTGCCCGACATTGCACACTGCATCGCAAGGAGGCTTCCCGCCACTTGCTTTTAAACGGCTTACCTGTCCTTTGTCCCCAGGGTCAAAGGGGCACCTTGCGTTGTAACGGTATCGTCGCTATGCGCGCCCCGTCAGCGGGCTGGGGGAGCACGCGCTGTTGTTGCGTCCCCGACCCGAACCCACCTGCGATGTAAGGATAGGACAGGCGTGGAGAATTCCGGAGGCATCAAGGCCAGCTTGCAGGGACGCTACGCTTCGGCGTTGTTCGATCTCGCGAGCGAGAACGGCTCGGTTTCGGCCGTTGAGAACGACCTCGACAACCTCGGCCAGGCCCTGCGCGAGAGCGACGAGCTTGCCGCGCTGATTCGCAATCCGCAGATCAGCCGCGATGCCGCCGCCAAGGCGATCGAAGCGGTCGCGGGCGTGCTCGGCACATCGCCGCTCACGAAGAACTTCCTCGGCGTTCTGGCAGGCAATCGCCGCCTGTCGGCCCTGCCCGAGATCATCCGCGCCTTCGCCAGCATCGCCGCCGCCCAGCGCGGCGAAGCGACGGCCGAAGTCGCATCCGCCCACGCGCTTTCCGACGAACAGGTCGAACAGCTTCGCCAGAAGCTGGAAGTGCGTGAGGGTCGCAAGGTCAAGATCAAGACCAGCGTCGATCCGGAACTGCTCGGCGGCCTCGTCGTCACCATCGGTTCCAAGCGCATCGACAGCTCGATCCGCACCCGTCTCAATTCGCTCGCCCAGGCCATGAAGGGCTAAGAAAGGCAGAACAATGGATATCCGCGCAGCAGAAATCTCGAAGGTCATCAAGGACCAGATCGCCAGCTTCGGCACCGAAGCCCAGGTTTCGGAAGTCGGTTCGGTTCTGTCGGTCGGTGACGGCATCGCCCGCATCCACGGCCTCGACAACTGCCAGGCCGGCGAGATGGTCGAATTCTCGAACGGCGTGCAGGGCATGGCCCTCAACCTCGAAGCCGACAACGTCGGCGTCGTGATCTTCGGCTCGGACGCCGAGATCAAGGAAGGCGACAGCGTCAAGCGTACCGGCACCATCGTCGACGTTCCCGTCGGCAAGGGCCTGCTCGGCCGCGTGGTCGACGCGCTCGGCAACCCGATCGACGGCAAGGGCCCGATCATTGCCGACAAGCGCGCCCGCGTCGAATCGAAGGCTCCGGGCATCATCCCGCGCAAGTCGGTGCACGAGCCCGTGCAGACCGGCCTGAAGGCGATCGACGCTCTCGTTCCCGTCGGCCGTGGCCAGCGCGAGCTGATCATCGGTGACCGCCAGACCGGCAAGACCGCCGTCGCCATCGACACCTTCATCAACCAGAAGGAAGCGAACCAGGGCGACGACGAGGGCAAGAAGCTCTACTGCATCTACGTCGCCGTCGGCCAGAAGCGCTCGACCGTCGCGCAGATCGTGCGTCAGCTCGAAGAGAACGGCGCGATGGAATACTCCATCGTCGTCGCCGCGACCGCTTCGGAGCCGGCTCCGCTGCAGTACCTCGCGCCCTACACCGGCGCCGCGATGGGCGAATTCTTCCGCGACAACGGCATGCACGCCGTCATCGTGTACGACGACCTTTCCAAGCAGGCCGTCGCCTACCGCCAGATGTCGCTCCTTCTGCGTCGCCCGCCGGGCCGCGAAGCCTACCCCGGCGACGTGTTCTACCTCCATAGCCGCCTGCTGGAGCGCGCAGCCAAGCTCAACGACGAGAACGGTGCCGGTTCGCTGACCGCCCTTCCCGTCATCGAGACGCAGGCTGGCGACGTTTCGGCCTACATCCCGACCAATGTGATCTCGATCACCGACGGCCAGATCTTCCTTGAAACCGGCCTGTTCTACCAGGGCATCCGTCCGGCCATCAACGTGGGTCTGTCGGTGTCGCGCGTCGGTGGTGCAGCCCAGACCAAGGCGATGAAGAAGGTCGCCGGTTCGATCAAGCTGGAACTGGCGCAGTACCGCGAAATGGCGGCATTCGCCCAGTTCGGTTCGGACCTCGACGCCTCGACCCAGAAGCTGCTCAACCGCGGTGCGCGCCTGACCGAACTGCTCAAGCAGAAGCAGTTCTCGCCGCTCGCCTTCGAAGAGCAGACCGTGTCGATCTTCGCCGGCACCAACGGCTACCTCGACGCCCTGCCGGTCTCGAAGGTCACCGAGTACGAGGCCGAGATGCTCAGCTACATGCACTCGGAACATGCCGATGTGCTGGCGCTGATCCGCTCGACCAAGGACTTCGGCGACGAAGCCAAGAGCAAGACCAAGGCCGCGCTCGACGCCTTCGCCAAGCAGTTCGCTTAAGTTAAACCGTCATCCCGGCGAAAGCCGGGATCGCAGGCGGTCTTGAAGCAGCCCTCAACGGCCAAGCGTAAAGACTGCCACCGGTCCCGGACCAGATCCGGGACGACGCAACGAGGAACAACGAGTGGCTTCGCTCAAGGAACTCAAAGGCCGCATCAACTCGGTCAAGTCGACCCAGAAGATCACCAAGGCCAAGCAGATGGTCGCCGCGGCCAAGCTGCGCAAGGCGCAGGCCGCCGCGGAAGACGCTCGCCCTTACGCGGCGCGTCTCGCCGAAGTGATGGGATCGCTGGCGTCGAAGATCACCGTCTCCGATAACAGCCCCAAGCTGCTCGCCGGAACCGGCAGCGACAAGGTGCACCTGCTCGTCGTCGCGAACTCGGACAAGGGCCTGTGCGGCGCGTTCAACTCGAACATCGTCAAGGCGGCCCTCGCCAAGGCGCGTGATCTGCAGGCGCAGGGCAAGGCCGTGCTGTTCTACCTCGTGGGCCGCAAGGGCCGCGCGGTGATCCGCCGCGAGCACCCGAACCAGGTCGCCCACATGTTCGACACCTCGGACGTGCGTAACCCCGGTTACGACGAAGCCGAGCGCGTCGCCGACGAACTCGTCGCGATGTACGAGGCGGGCAAGTTCGACGTGGCGCACCTGTTCTACTCGAAGTTCCGTTCGGCGCTGCTGCAGGAACCGACCGACCAGCAGATCATCCCGGTCCCGGCCCCCAAGGCCGTTGCCCAGACTGCCGACGCGGTCACCGAATACGAGCCCGATGAGGAGGAAATCCTCGCCGCCCTGCTCCCGCGCTATCTGAAGACCCAGCTCTTCGGCGCGCTGCTGGAGAACGCCGCGTCCGAACAGGGTGCGTCGATGACGGCGATGGACAACGCCACGCGCAATGCCGGCGACCTCATCAAGAAGCTGACGATCGTCTACAACCGCACCCGCCAGGCTGCGATCACCACCGAACTCGTCGAAATCATCGCGGGCGCGGAAGCGCTCTAAGAACCGCAGGCTAAGGAAACCGAAATGGCCACTGCACCCGTGCTCAACCTCACCACTACCGGCAAGATCAGCCAGGTCATCGGCGCTGTCGTCGACGTGACCTTCGAAGGCGAACTGCCCGCCATCCTCTCCGCGCTGGAGACCGAGAACAACGGCCAGAAGCTGGTTCTCGAAGTCGCCCAGCACCTCGGCGAGAACACCGTGCGCACCATCGCGATGGACGGCACCGACGGCCTGACCCGCGGTCAGGCCGTCGCCAACACCGGCAAGCAGATCTCGGTGCCGGTCGGCCCCAAGACCCTCGGCCGCATCATGAACGTCGTCGGCGACCCGATCGACGAGCGCGGCCCGATCGGCTCGGACATGTTCTCGCCGATCCACGCCGAGGCTCCCGCCTTCATCGACCAGTCGACCGAAGCGTCGATCCTGGTCACCGGCATCAAGGTCATCGACCTTCTCGCCCCTTACGCCAAGGGCGGCAAGATCGGCCTGTTCGGCGGCGCGGGCGTGGGCAAGACGGTTCTCATCCAGGAACTGATCAACAACATCGCCAAGGGCCACGGCGGCGTCTCGGTCTTCGCGGGCGTCGGTGAACGCACCCGTGAAGGCAACGACCTCTACCACGAGTTCCTCGACGCCGGCGTCATCGCCAAGGACGCCGAAGGCAACGCCACCTCGGACGGTTCCAAGGTCGCCCTCGTTTTCGGCCAGATGAACGAGCCCCCGGGCGCCCGCGCCCGCGTCGCCCTGTCGGGTCTGACCATGGCCGAATACTTCCGCGACCAGGAAGGCCAGGACGTCCTGTTCTTCGTCGACAACATCTTCCGCTTCACGCAGGCGGGTGCAGAAGTGTCGGCTCTCCTTGGCCGTATTCCTTCGGCCGTGGGCTACCAGCCGACCCTGTCGACCGACATGGGTGCGCTGCAGGAGCGCATCACCTCGACCACCAAGGGTTCGATCACCTCGGTCCAGGCGATCTACGTTCCCGCGGACGACCTTACCGACCCGGCGCCGGCCGCCTCGTTCGCGCACCTTGACGCGACGACCACGCTGAACCGCGCCATCTCGGAGCTGGGCATCTACCCGGCCGTCGACCCGCTCGACTCGACCTCGCGCGTTCTCGAGCCGCGCATCGTCGGTGCCGAGCACTACCAGACTGCCCGCCGCGTCCAGGAAACCCTGCAGAAGTACAAGTCGCTGCAGGACATCATCGCCATTCTCGGCATGGACGAGCTGTCGGAAGAGGACAAGGTCACGGTCGCCCGCGCCCGCAAGATCCAGAAGTTCCTCTCGCAGCCGTTCCACGTCGCGGAAGTCTTCACCGGCATCTCGGGCAAGTTCGTCCAGCTGGAAGACACCGTGAAGTCGTTCAAGGCCGTCGTCGACGGTGAGTACGACCACCTGCCGGAAGCCGCGTTCTACATGGTCGGCGGCATCGACGAAGCGGTCGAGAAGGCCAAGAAGCTGGCGGCGGACGCCTGATATGCCCCTGCACTTCGAACTCGTCACGCCTGCGAAGCTGGTCCGTTCCGAGGACGTCCACATGGTGGTCGTCCCCGGCACCGAAGGCGAGTTCGGCGTGCTGGCGGGCCACGCGCCCTTCATGTCGACGATCGCCGATGGCGCCCTGAAGGTCTACAAGACCGAGAACGGCGCGCCCGAGGAAATCCGCATCACCGGCGGTTTTGCCGAAGTGGGTGACGCGGGCCTGACCGTGCTGGCCGAGCACGTCGAAGGCTGATCTTCGCGGATAGGCAAACGCAAAGGGCGTCGCCGGGAAACCGGCGGCGCCCTTTGCGTTTGCTCCACGCACCCCGCTCATCCTGAGCTTGTCGAAGGATGGGAGGCACAGCACCACGCCTCAGGAGGCTTCGACAAGCTCAGCCTGCGCGGGGTTGGAAGCTGGGTTTTATCGCCCCACCTTGCGAAACGTCCACTGCACCGGCTCGTTGTCGGCATTCGCCAAATGGTAAGACTTTCTTGACTATGAAGCCCCGTGAATTTGCGGGGATTTCGATGGCGGGCATGAGGATGGAGGCACCGGATGCCGGACGCGTGGGACGCCTTGCACGCATCGTCGCCGACAGCCGCCTTGCCCAGTTCACTTGCCTGCTCGCCTTTGCTGCCCTCATCCGCTGCCCGGCATGGGGCGAGTGGAATTTCGGCATCGACGACCAGTTCTATGCCCTCGTCGGCGAGCGGCTGGCCAAGGGCGACCTGCTTTACGTCGATATCTGGGATCGCAAGGGGCCGCTACTCTACCTGATCTTCACGGCGATCGCTCTCGTCTCGCCAACGATGCTGGCCTACCAACTGGTGGCCACGCTCTCGGCGGCGCTGGGGGCCTACGGCGTCAACCGCATCGCCCGGATGATCGCAACGCCGGGCAGCGCGATGCTCGCGGCCCTCTCCTATCTCGCGCTGCTCAGCCGCTTCGAGGGCGACAATCTGGAAGCGGGAGTCTTCTTCAACACGCTGATCATCGCTGCGGCATGGCTGCTCCTCTCGCGCTTCGATCGCTTGCGCGAAGGGCGCATCGACGCAGGGTTGCTAACAGGATTCTTCTGCGCCGGGATGGGAATCGCGATCAAGCAGACGGTGGCGCTGGAAGGCGCGCTGTTCGGACTGACGGCGATCCTGTTGCTCGCCCGGAGCGGCCGATCCGTCATCGGCGTCGCCTGGAGGGCCGGGCTGCTGGCGCTCGCAGGTAGCCTGCCGATGCTGGCGACCGGGCTGTTCTACTGGATGGACGGGCACTTTGCCGACTTGTGGAACGCGATAGCCACCTCCAACTTCGCGCGCGGCTATGCCGACCCGGCTATCCGGGTGCAGCGGATTTTCACGATGGCGGGGATGCTGGGCATTCCAATGGTCTTCTCCGGGATCGGGCTCCACGCGCTGCACCGGCAGCGAGAGCAACGCCCCATCGCGCGATTGGTCGCGCTCTGGGCATTCGTCGCGCTGGCGCTGATATTCTCGTTCCCCAACATCTACGTGCATTACGCACAGTCGGCGCTCGCACCGCTGGCGATCCTGTGCGCCGGGTACTTCGCGCATCGCCGCCCGGTCTGGCCGGGCCTCATCGCGGTGGTCGGGCTGAGCCTTGCCTTGTCCGGCACCTTCCACTTGCACGACCGCTGGCGTGCCCGGCCCGCTGCCGCAGCGCTGGTCGGCTACGTCGATAGGGAGACGCCGCAGAAGCGCCTCCTCGTATGGGGCGCGCCGAACTATCTCTATGCCAAGATCGGCGCCGATCCGGTCAGCCCGCTCGCCTTTTCGCCGCATCTCTACGAGGGGCGCGAGTGGACCGGCCTCGACGAACGGCGCGAAGTGCGCCGTATCCTCGCCGCCCGTCCGGAGACCGTGGTTGCGCAGACGCCCCTGCCCTCCTCGCCGCTCAACGAGGCAACGGTGGCGATGGTCGATGCCTATACCCGCACCTGCCGCAAGCAGCGCCGTTTCACGATCTACGATCATAACGGCGAACAGGTGCATACGGTGTTCTTCGCCTGCGCCGGATAGCGCGTTGCGTCCTCGTTCAGCTTCGCTAGGTTAGCGCGCCGGGAAAGGAGAGCACCCATGTCCCCCAAAGCCTTCATCGCCCCCGTAGCCATGGCCATGACGCTGGCCGCCTGCGCCACGCAGACCCCGCCTGAAGCCGCCCCGCCCCCTGCTGCGGAAGTCGAACCGACCTGCGGCGCCGATCAGTTCGCCAGCTATGTCGGCCAGCCCGCCACCGATGCCACGATCGCCGCCATCCAGTCGAAGCGCGGCGACAAGCCGATCCGCGTGATCAAACCCGGCATGGCGGTAACGATGGATTACCGCGCCGAACGCCTCAACGTCGACGTGGACGAGAGCGGCGCGATCAAACGCTTCTACTGTTCCTGATCCCGGCGCAATATTCGGCAAGCCCACCTCGGCGACGGCGCGCGAAATTGCGCCGCCGTCGCCGCATTGCCTCTTTACACGGCGCGCGCGCGTGCCCATAGGCGAGGGCATGACCCTTCTGCTCGGCCTTACCCTGCGACTTATCCGCCCTTGGGCGTGAAGTAGTGCGTCGGCCTGCGGCGCGCTCGGCGCTCAAGGGGACCTGAACCGACATTGCCTGCAGACGAATTACCGAGCGAGAATACCCCCATGACCATGCTGAAAGACCCTTCGGTCAAGTATCGCCCCTTCCCGCAGATCGACCTGCCGAACCGCCAGTGGCCCTCGCAGGTCATCACCAAGGCGCCCCGCTGGCTCTCCACCGACCTGCGTGACGGCAACCAAGCGCTGATCGACCCGATGGGCGCGGAAAAGAAGAGCCGCTTCTTCGACCTGCTGGTGAAAGTCGGCCTCAAGGAAATCGAGGTCGGCTTCCCGAGCGCGGGCGCGACCGAGTTCGACTTCATCCGCGGCCTCGTCGATCAGGATCGCATCCCCGAGGACGTGCTGGTGCAAGTGCTGACCCAGTCTCGCCAGGACCTGATCGAGCGTACGTTCGAGAGCCTGGCTGGCGTGCACGCGGGCATCGTCCACCTCTACAACGCCGTCTCGCCGCTGTGGCGCAATGTCGTGTTCGGCATGGAACGGCATGAAATCCGCGGCATTGCGGAAACCGGCGCGAAGATCATGCGCGATCAGGCGGCGAAGTACCCGCAGACCAAGTGGCACTTCGAATACTCACCGGAGACGTTCTCTACCGCCGAACTCGATTTCTCGATCGAGTGCTGCGAGGCGGTGATGGAAATCCTGCAGCCCACGCCCGAGAACCCCATCATCCTCAACCTGCCCGCGACGGTCGAGGCGGCGACGCCGAACATCTATGCGGATCAGATCGAGTACTTCTGCCGCAACCTGCCGAACCGCGATGCGGCGGTGATCTCGCTGCACACGCACAACGATCGCGGCACCGGCGTCGCGGCGGCGGAACTGGGCCTGATGGCCGGCGCCGACCGCGTCGAGGGCTGCCTGTTCGGCAACGGCGAGCGCACCGGCAACTGCTGCCTCGTGACCGTGGCGATGAACATGTACACGCAAGGGGTGAACCCGGAGCTGGACTTCTCGGACATCGACGACGTCATCCAGACGGTAGAATACTGCAACCAGCTCAAGGTGGCCGAGCGTCATCCCTACGGCGGCGAACTGGTCTTCACTGCGTTCTCCGGCTCGCACCAGGACGCGATCAAGAAGGGTTTCGCCGCGCAGGAGAAGCGCAACGACCAGATCTGGTCGGTGCCTTATCTCCCGATCGACCCCGCCGATCTGGGTCGCAGCTACGAGGCGGTGATCCGCGTCAACTCGCAGTCCGGCAAGGGCGGCTTCGCCTGGGTGATCGAGCAGGACCAGGGCCTCAAGCTGCCCAAGCGGATGCAGGCGCACTTCTCCAAGCACGTACAAGAGCTGGCTGACGAACTCGGCCGCGAACTGCAGGCGGGCGACATCTGGGACGTGTTCCAGAAGGCCTACCGCCTGAGCGGCGAGCAGCGCTTCCAGCTGATCGACTGGGATGAGGCCAAGGGGCCGGACAACACCCGCGTCTTCGCGGGCAAGATCGGCGTCGAGGGCAAGGAGCAGTCGGTGTCCGGCAAGGGCAACGGCCTGATTTCCTCGGTCACGGCGACCATCGCCGAGAGCTTCGGCGTCAGCCTCGACGTCAAGGACTATGCCGAGCACTCGATGGGCAAGAGCACGGACGCCCGCGCCGCAGCCTACGTCGAATGCGCCCTGCCCGACGGTCGCACCGTATGGGGCGTGGGCATCGACGAGGACGTCGCCACCGCCAGCGTGCGCGCCGTTCTGAGCGCCGCCAACGCGGCCTGATCCCTTTTCGGCATCGCATTCGAAAAAGGCCCGGCCGGCAACGGTCGGGCCTTTTTCATGAATCCGAAAAAAGCATCTCCATCGACCGGGAGGGAAGTTGCAGCCGCTATGGCGACAAACCGCGTTGCCCCCTTTTGCGTGCCCTGAACGCAGCATTGCGTGTTCGAAAAACCGCAGGAAACCGGTCTTGCGTAAGCATATGCGGTCCGCATCCCGGATTTGCCGAAGCCGTAGCCCGGATTTCATAACGGGGGGCATCGGGCCGTTTCACAAGCATCGGCACAAACGATCGACACGGCTCCGTCTGTCCGCGGCGTCTGTCCCCAACAGGCCTAACGCCTTGACTACGGAGTATTTTACGGAGGCAACACCATGTCGATCAATTCATCGCGATCCTTCCGGCAAACCCTCATGGGCGCGGCGGCGATCCCCCTTCTGCTGCTGGGCGCCTGTGCCGATGGAAACGGCTTCAATCCCGGCTCGGGTATGACGCCCACACAAAGCCCCACACCTACGCCGGGACCAACGCCCACACCGAGCCCCACGCCGACGCCGACCCCCACCCCGGCACCAACCCCGACGCCGACCCCCACGACCACCAGCTACACCGGTCCGGCCGTCGGAGTAGGCATTGGCGGCACTTCGATCCTCGGGCCAAGCGGCTCCGGAACACTGATCGACGTCAACGTGGCGCCGCCCGCCGCAGGACAGTCCTCCAGCGGCCTCGCCGTGGATGTTCTCAGCGGCGACGGCAAGGCTGTAGCGGTTACGCTGCCCACCACACCGCAGGCGACCCAGGCAGCGCTCGCTCCGGTGGGCGCCATTGCCGGAGCGCTGCTGGGGCCTCAGGTCGGCTCCACCGTCAACAGCGTCACGGATGGACTTTCGCCGACTGTGGCGGTGGTTACCTCGACGGTCAGCCAGGTGACCAATCCATTGCTGGGCACGGTCGATGGAGTGCTGGCGCCGGTATTGGGCCAAGGGGGACTGCTCGCCCCGGTTTCCGGACAGCTTGGCGGTCTGGTAGATGGCCTGACCGGCGCGCTGCCAGGTGGCGGCTCCGGCCCGGCGCCGACGTACACCGGGCCGCTCGTCGGTCTGGATCTGGGCAACAATGCCCTGACCGGTCCGAGCACGAGCGGCACGCTCATCGGTGCTAACGTACTGTCCGAGGATTCCGGGCTCGTCTCCGGAACCCTGCTGACGGCCGATGTGCTGTCGGACGGCAAGGTTGTCGATGTGACTTTGCCGACCACGGCCGACGGCGTGGCGCAGGGGCTTGCACCGGTGGGCAACCTCGCCGGTGCACTGCTGGGCGAGCAGGTCGGCAACGGGGTCACGCAACTGACCAACGGACTTTCCCCGATCGTGGCCCCTGTTACAGGCGTGGTGAACTCCGTCGCCTCGCCAGTGCTCGATGCCCTGAACGGAGCTGTCGGCCCCGTGGTGGGGAGTATCGGGGGCGGCGTCGGCAGCGGCGGCGCAGGTTCAGCCCTCGCGCCAGTCACCGGGCTCGTCAATGGACTGCTCGGCGGAGTTTCCGGCGGCGCCGGATCGGGCGATGTCCTGGCGCCCGTCACGGGGCTGGTGAACGGTGTCGTCGGCACGCTCAACGTCAGCTTAAGCGGCACCCTGACCGGAACCGTCAGCGGAGGATTGCTGGGCGGAACGACAGGTTCGGGTGGCGACGCACTGGCCCCCGTCACCGGACTGCTTGGCGGATTACTGGGAGGAAGCACCGGCAATTGAGATGAAGGTCCGCGTGTCCTTCCGCTCTGTTGCCCTCCCCCAGGGAAGACACGCTGCGACCCTGCTGCGGTGACGCGACGGGGGGAGGAGGCGGCCCATGCCGGGGCCGCCTCCTTTCGCGTCACTTCTTCTTGGGCAGTTCGATCTCGGCCACGCCCATGCACATCTTGACGCCCTTCTGGTTCTGCATGAGGTGCTTGACCTGAACCAGATGGCGCCCGTCCTCGTCGACCATCTTGTCGACCACTTCGGCGGTCTGAATGGTGACGTCGCCGCTAAGGGCAGGACCGCGATAATTGGCGGTCGAGTGCACCACCATGCCCCATTCGCCTGCCCAGCCGGCGAGATAGTCGGTCACCCACGCCCCCATCGAGGCGCCGTAGCCATAGGCGCGTGGCATGCCGATCTTGCGCGCATACCTGGGGAACAGGTGCCCGCGTGACGGGCCGTAGTACGCGCCGTCAGTGAGTTCCGGATTGATCCGCTCCATCACCGGATCGTTCTCGTGACCCGCCATTTCCTTGGTGAAGCCAAGAGCCTCCAGGTCGATCGTGCGGCGATCGAGGGTGCCCCATACCGTGAACAGGTACGAGCGCCATTCCGTCGTGAAGCTGGCGACGGTGTGGGGTCCGAACACGCGCTCGGGAAGCTGGTCGCCGATATTCACGTCATCCCACCAGCGTTCGCCATGGCCCAGATCGTGCAGCATCCTGATCCAGCCGAACTTGCGCTCCTCGAGCTTCTCGATCTCGGCATCGGTCCATTCCGGCTCCTCGAACTCGGAGGTATCGACGCGCGCTCCGCCTGCCGCCGCGCGGTAGCGGATGGCGGTCGAACGCTGCTTGGCGATCAGTTCGCCGTGCTGGTTGCGGTAATAGTTGTCACCGCGCTGGAAGCAGGTCGGTCCGAACCCGGTGTCCTTGACGCTGTAGTCGTAGGGAATGCGCTCGTTGGTGATGGTATCGCCGCCGAACACGCGCGGGCCGTAGTGCCAGAACTCATCGCCACCGAACAGCAGGTGCGATTCGGCGATGCCGCCCATGCAGGAGGACGACGTGCCGTGGCTGTCGTCCATCACGATCGGAAAACTCTGCGGCGCCACCAGCTTGCCCCAGCGGCTCGCGGCCGCGAAGGCCGGGTCGTAATGGGCGAGGTTCGGATAGTGCATGGCCTGCACCCAGCGCCGGATGTCGTTGTTCCCCAGCGGCTCGCGGATCGGCGAACTGTCGATGACGGTGCCGAGATACTGGTCGATGTCCGAACAATCGAACGTGGCTTCCCCGATATCCGACATGGTGTGCTCCTTCTCCGCTTCCGCCTGTTAATCGACAGTGGTGTCTATTTCAGTCGCCGGCGAACGTCACGCCTGCGTCCGCCAGAAACGCGGGGGCGGTACGGCGGTCTGCACTCGACACCATGGATGGACCGGATTATGCGATGATTTAATCGAACGATTAAACGGAGACGAGATGCCCCTTCCCGCGCTGTCCAAATCTCTGCGCCTGCCCGTGATCGCGGCGCCGATGTTCATCGTCTCCAATCCGGAGCTGGTCATCGCACAAGTGCGGAGCGGGATCGTCGGCAGCTTTCCAGCGCTCAATGCCCGTCCCGCAAGCCAGCTCGACGAATGGCTCCACCGTATCACCGAGGAAACCCGGGACTGCGCCGCGCCTTTCGCGGTCAATCTCATCGTCCACCGCACCAACACGCGGCTGGAGGAAGACCTTGCAGTGCTCGAGAAGTGGAAGGTGCCGCTGGTCATCACCTCGCTCGGCGCCAACGTGGAAGTCAACGCGGCGGTGCACGGCTGGGGCGGCATGGTCCTGCACGACGTGATCGACGACATGTTCGCCCGCAAGGCCGTGGAAAAGGGCGCGGACGGCCTGATCGCGGTCGCGGCCGGAGCGGGCGGCCATGCCGGGCCGCAGTCCCCCTTCGCGCTGATGCAGGAGATACGCAGCTGGTTCGAGGGTCCGGTGGCGCTTTCTGGGGCGATCGCGAACGGACGCTCGATCCTTGCCGCGCAGGCTATGGGCGCGGACTTCGCCTATATCGGCACACCGTGGATCGCCACGACCGAAGCCAATGCGGATCAGGCCTACAAGCAGGCGATCGTCGATGGCCACGCCTCCCATATCGTGAATTCCAGCCTGTTCACCGGCGTTCATGGGAACTACCTGCGCCCGTCCATCGTCGCGGCCGGCATGGACCCCGACAATCTTCCGGAAGGGAGCAAGGACCAGATGGATTTCGGCTCGGGCGGCAATACCGCTGCGAAGGCCTGGAAGGACATCTGGGGCGCCGGACAGGGGATCGGAGCCATCCGCTCGATCGAGACCGTCGCGGATCGCGTGGAGGTGCTTACCGCACAGTATCAGTCGGCGAAGGACGAACTGCGCACCCGCACCGGCATGGACTGAGCGAGCGGCGCCACGGCGGCACGCGTGGAACCCCATAGCGCGTCAACCATCGCGTCCAGCTCGGTGAAGTCCACGCCCGCGCCCGACGGATCGCGGCGGTTCAGTTTCAACCGCCGCCGCTGCCCGTCCAGAAGGTAGCGCCGCAACGCCCGCTGCAGCAGATCCAGCCGCATATGGGCCTGCACTGCCGCTCCTTGTGGATCCTTGTCGCGCATTGTCGCCCAGCTGCTCTCGATCTGCCCCACCCGCTCGACCACCAGCGCGCTGTAGAGCCGGTGCGGCCCGCGATGCAGCGGCAGGCCCATGCGTAGCGCGGCGGGCTCGTCACAAGGCAGCAGCAACCCGTTCTCGCGAAAGTCCTCGAACCGATGGCGGTGCCCGCCGATGCTCTCCAGCATCCGCGCGAACGCCGCCTGCCCAAGCAGTTGCCGCGGCAGCAGGTGGTGACGCTGCAGGCCGGAATCGTAGCCAGGTGCGTCGCTTCGATTGACGGCGCGGAAGGAGAGGTATCGCCTGAGTGCGCTCAGCCCTCGTCCTCACGCCATACCAGCACGAGTTTGCCCACCTGCGACGGCTCGACGAGTAGCGCCTGCCCGCCGGCATCGATCCGCATAGGCTCGGCAATGCAGCCCCGGCGGACAAGTTGGTCGATCACCCGGACCGCAAGTTTTCCGGTATCGGCCGCCGTTTCGTCAGGACGTCCTTCAAGCTGCATTTCCTGCCCGGTGAAATGTGCAAGCCCCCGGCTTACGAGGCTGCCGTCCTCGGCGGTAAGCAGCGCCGTCAGACCAAGCGCCGGGAAAGCCCCGCCGCCAAGCCAGTTGAGCACCGTGCGGCAGAAATAGCGGGGCTCCATCCATGTCTGCGCAGGCCCCCAGCCGACCGCGCGGACCGGAAGATCGAGCACGAGGTTCGCCGCCAGTCCCATCATCGTGCGCAGAACGGGCTGCAGACCTGCACCAGAGATGATGTGCCCCGATGGAACCAGTTCGATGCACTCGCCCCTGCTCGGCACGGCATCGTCAGCGAACCCGAACCGCTGCTGCGCCTCGATCATCCGCCCCGGAGCCCCCGGATCGAGCCCGACGAGGTCGAAAGTCAGGCCGCTGGCCAACAGTTCCAGCCATCCCGCCTCCGGCGCTGGACGATGGCTGATGCTGGCAGGCAAGCCGGAAGCGGCCGATGCCTCCATAAGCCGCGCCACGGCATCCGCATCGGGCCGCGCGCCGGGATCGAAGAGCAGGCACAGCCCTGCGGTGCTGTCTGCTCGCTGCGGCATCGGGCGAATAGGCATCATTTCCAGCGTAGCGTCGAGTCCATTCGGCACTGTGCAGCCCTTCCTCAGAAAATCCCCAGTTGCAGCCCTTCAGCCATCGCAGCGCCGAGATCGCGACAAGCATCCAGTTGCGCCTGCGGCACATGTTTTTCGGCCAGTATCGCCTCGGGCGTCTGCGCATCGAGGTTGACGATGAGCGGCTCCGCGACCCGCCGCAGACGCCAGCCGGTGACGATACGATCGATCTGTGCCTGCGCTCCGCGGCCGTCAGACCCGGCCGCGATCGCCGTGGCATAAGGCCTGCCCTCGACCCGGCCCAGCAGCGGATAATAGCAGCGGTCGAACATCTCCTTCATCAAGCCCGTCATCGAACCCAGGTTCTCCGGACAGACGAAGACATAGCCGGAAGCCGCAAGCAAGTCCTCGGCAGATACATCAGAAACGGTGATCAGGCGCGCATCGTCGCCCGCGCCAAGATGCAGCGCCTCGGCCATGGCGCGCGCTGCGCCGGTACGACTGTGCCAGAGTATAGCGAGCAGAGAATCAACAGCCCTTGTTTCCTTTCCTCATCATAGCCCGAAGCCCGCCTTGCATGCCACCCAGGCCCGAAATGCGGGGATCGACATAGGCCCGCCACTTCCCGTCGAACGACGCCTGCGGTAACGCGGACCTCATGGAATCACGATCCGCCTGTGTCTTCGGGATCGACCGCTCGCTGACCGGCAAGGCCTGGCACTGGCGCGGCGGCAATATGGACCTCTCCGATGACCTCGGCAGAGGCCCGGCCGGTCTCGAAGACGATATCGTCACTCAGATCCTGCTCTCGCGCGGCGTCGCTCGCGAGGATCTGGAGCGCCATCGCAATCCCAGCCTTCGCGCCTTCCTGCCCGACCCCTCGGCATTCCGCGACATGGACGCGGCAGCCGAGCGGCTCGCCCAGGCGGTGCTGACGGGCGAGACCGTGACGGTATACGGTGATTACGACGTCGACGGCGCAACGAGCGCGGCGCTGCTGATCCTCTTGATGCGAGCCCTCGGCCATCCCGCTCGCTACTATATCCCGGACCGCCTGCTCGAAGGCTATGGTCCTTCCGGCGAGGCGCTGGTGCGCATCGCGGGCGAAGGTTCCAGCCTGATCGTCACCGTGGACTGCGGCGCGATGGCGCACGAAGCGCTCGACATGGCGCACGAAGCGGGTGTCGACGTCATCGTAGTCGACCACCACAAGTGCTCGCCCGTACTGCCACGTGCCACTGCGCTGGTGAACCCCAACCGCCTCGACGAGGACGACCTGGCCGCTTCCCACGGCCACCTCGCGGCCGTCGGCGTCGCTTTTCTCCTGGCCGTCGCGACCGTGCGCACGCTGCGCAAACGCGGGTTCTTCGAAAATCGCCGCGAACCGGACCTGTTCGCCCTGCTCGACCTCGTGGCACTCGGAACTGTAGCGGATGTCGCCGCCCTTCACGGCCTGAACCGTGCATTGGTGGCACAGGGTCTCAAGGTGATGGCCAAGCGCGACAACATCGGCATGTCGGCACTCATCGACGCCAGCCGCCTCGGCCGGGCACCAACGTGCAGCGACCTCGGTTTCGCGCTCGGCCCGCGCATCAATGCCGGCGGGCGTGTTGGCGAATCGACCCTCGGCGTTCGCCTCCTCACCACGACCGATGCCGACGAGGCACGCGATATCGCCGCGCAGTTGTCCCGCCTGAACGACGAACGCCGCGCTATTGAACAGGCTGTACAGGAAATGGCCGAAGCGCAGATCGATCGACAGCACAACCGCTCCGTCGTCGTCTGTGCGGGCGACGGCTGGCACCCGGGTGTCATCGGCATCGTCGCGGGACGCATCAAGGAGAAAACCGGCAAGCCGGCTCTCGTCATCGCGCTGGGGGCGGACGATGCGGGTAACGGCAAGGGCTCCGGCCGCTCGATCCCCGGCGTGGACCTGGGCGCCGCGATCATCGCCGCGCGCGAGGCCGGCTTCCTGGAGGCCGGCGGCGGGCACGCCATGGCCTGCGGCCTCACCATTGCGCCGGATAAGCTGGATGCCCTGTCGGAATGGCTGGACGAACACCTTGCCGCCGATGTCTCCCGCGCGAGCGCCAATCGCAGCGTACTGCTCGATCTGGCTCTTTCCCCCGGCGGCCTCGTACCCTCGCTCGTGGAGACGCTGGAGAGCGCCGGGCCTTACGGCATGGGCTGGCCCGGCCCGCGCGTGGCGGTCGGCCCCGTCCGCATCGTCAAGGCGGACGTCGTCGGAGCCGACCACTTGCGCCTGATCGTTTCCGGACCCGACGGCGGACGGTTCAAGGCCATGGCCTTCCGCAGCGCCGAAACCGAGATGGGCCAAGCCCTTCTGCACGCTGCACAAGGCCGCAAGCTGTGGCTGGCCGGGCGTGCGAAGATCGACGATTGGGGCAGCCGCCCGGCGGCGGAACTGCACCTTGATGACGCGGCTTTCTGCGACTGAAACGAAAGGTTCAAAAAAGTTTCCAGATAAGGGTTGACCACCCTTGGACCCACCGTTAGAGGGCCGGTCCTGCCTCCGGCGCAACCCGGTTTGGCCCCTTCGTCTAGCGGTCTAGGACGCGGCCCTTTCACGGCTGAAACACGGGTTCGATTCCCGTAGGGGTCACCATCGGTTACGGTGGGAGGTAACAAAACGGCTTCATGGCCCCTTCGTCTAGCGGTTAGGACGCGGCCCTCTCACGGCTGAAACACGGGTTCGATTCCCGTAGGGGTCACCATCCGGACTTTTCCGGAAAAGTCGTTTGAAATGGCCAGATGGCCCCTTCGTCTAGCGGTCTAGGACGCGGCCCTTTCACGGCTGAAACACGGGTTCGATTCCCGTAGGGGTCACCATTTCTCTTTTCGCGTCCCCCAACTCATCGGCAGGTTGACCATCCCCCGGCGCGTTTCGCCTGATCGAGATGCAGGTGATCGGCATGAGCCGCGTTGTAGTCGGGCGACAGCACGGTAGAGAAGCTGCGACAGGCAGCATCCCGTACGTCATGCAGGAAGCGCGACGTCGCCGCGTCCTTTCCATTCCAATCCTTCGCCACGCTTATCCGGCTTCCGTCCGCCAATACGAAGCTGGCGATATCGATGGCGTTGCCGGTGGCATGCTCACTCCAGTTGCCGCGTTCACCGCCGCCGATCCGGCGACAGCTTGCGGTGCCAAGATGTTCGATACGCACCACCTTCTGACGGAATACCGCCTCTGCGGCAGGCTGCACGCCGTGTCTTATCCAGCGGGCAAGTCCGGCGTCGACCGCACACGTCGCCTGGCCGCCCTGAGGACGTAATAGGGTCCCAAGGCGCGCTGGTGCGCCCAGGACCTGCCGATCGTCTCTGAGACATGCCCCGTTGCCTGTCGCGGGCAGTGCAGGCGTATTCACCCCGGCGCTGTCGAGAAAAGCCCCGCACACAGCCCGGCTGGACCGCAGCGCTGCGAACTTGCGCCCGGTTGCCCATCCGTCGGGCTCGGCAAGCGTCAATGGCGCACGGGGATCGTGTTCTGGATGATCATGCAGCCAGGCCAGGCTAGCCAGTACGAACGAGGCGGCCAGCAGCACGGCAACGGCGAACTGGTCGAAGCGGGAAAGGACCATGCAACCAACAAGTCGTGCACGCGGCCTTCGTTGCCGCCTGTCGGCAAAGCTGTGGAAAACCTAGGGATAGACCGGCATGAGCGGGGCATAAGAAAAGGGGAGAGCACCAAGCTGCCCTCCCCTCCTTCATAATTGCTTGCCGCGCCGATCAGGAGATCGGCGGCACCGTCTGCGGAGGCACGTCGGTATCCTCCTCGTGAACCTCGACGAGGCCCCGGCCCACGTGGCTCTTGCGGTAGCCAAAGGCGAAGTAGAACACGAGGCCGATCGCGCCCCAGATCGGCAGCACCAGCATCGCTTCGGTCGGCAGGTTGAAGAACAGCGTCACGCAACCGATGATCGCGATCGGCGCCACGACCCACACCAGCGGTGTGCGGAACGGACGATGGCGATGCGGATCACGCACGCGCAGGATCAGCACCGCGACCGACACCATCAGGAACGCGAAGAGCGTGCCCGAGTTAGAGATGTCCGCCAACTGGCCGACAGGCAGCAGCGCCGCGGCGATCGCCACGAAGACGCCGGTGATCAGGGTGACGATGTGCGGCGTCTTCCACTTGGGGTGGATGGTCGCTAGCTTCTCCGGCAGCAGGCCGTCGCGCGCCATCACGAAGAAGATGCGGGTCTGGCCGTAGAGCATCATCAGGATGACCGAAGGCAGCGCCAGGTTCGCTGCGAGACCGATAAGGTCACCCGCGCGGGTGTAGTTGATCGAACGCAGAACGTGCGCCAGCGCCTCCTGCGAGCAGACCAGCGGCTGGCTGCCCTTGGCGGCGAGCGCCGCGCACTGGGCGGTGAACTCTGCCGAGCCGGGCTGCGTGCCCAGAGCGGTCGGCTGGGCGCCGATGGCACCGATCGCACCGGCTGCGACGAGCAGATAGAACACGGTGCAAAGCGCGAGGCTACCGATCAGGCCGATCGGCACGTTGCGCTGTGGGTTCTTCGTCTCTTCCGCAGCGGTTGAGACCGCATCGAAGCCGACATAGGCGAAGAAGATGGAGGAAGCGGCCCCGACTATGCCGAGACCGCTGGTGCCGGCCGGTCCGAACCAGCCATTGGGTGCGAAGGGTGCGAAATGCTCGGTATTGAGCACCGGCAGCGCGAGGATGACGAACATCGTCAGCGCCGCCACCTTGATCGCGACCAGAACCGCGTTGAAGGTCGCGCTTTCCTTGGTGCCCAGCATCAGCAGGAAAGTCACCGCGAGTGCCACGACCACGGCGGGCACATTGATGATGCCGCTGGAGAAGTCGACGCCGGTGAGCGACCACGTCGGCCCGGCCGCCAACATCGCCGGTAGCTCGAACCCCGTCAGACTTTTGAGCAGGCCCATGAAGTAGCCGGACCAACCGACGGAGACCGCCGAAGCCGCGACGGCGTATTCAAGGATCAGCGCCCAGCCGACCATCCAGGCCAGCACTTCGCCGACGACGGCATAGGAGTAGGTGTAGGCCGAGCCCGAAACCGGCACCATCGAGGCCAGTTCCGAATAGCACAGCGCCGCGACGGCGCAGACCGCGCCGGCGATGATGAAGCTCCACATCATGCCGGGACCGGCCTTCTGCGCAGCTGCGGCAGTGAGCACGAAGATACCGGTGCCGATGATGGCGCCGACGCCCAGAAGCGTCAGTTGGACAGGACCCAGTGATCGGTGAAGAGATTTCTTTTCCGCCGTCGCCAGAATGGCGTCGAGCGGCTTTACGCGTCCGAACATGTGGACCCCCGAATTGCGAATGCCAGGAGGCTAACGACAAGCAGGCGCTTGGCAAGAGGCCCCTGCGGTAAATTCCCCAGCATTGTAATATTCTTACAACAATCCGGTATATCCCGTGCCCACGGCAGGCGTACGGCCCACTCTGGAGATTTGCCGGGGACCAGATCGGGCGCTAGAAGCCCCACCCATGTCTACGACCTTCCAGATCGACACCGCGACCAGCCGCGCAAACCCCACTCCGGCGCCGATGAAGCGCCTGACGATTCCGGCGATTCGCCGCCGCAAGAAGGACGGCGTGACCGAACAACCGATCGTCATGCTGACGGCCTACACGGCACGGCAGGCGCAGTTGCTCGACGCGCATTGCGACCTCCTGCTCGTCGGCGACAGCCTCGGTCAGGTGATCTACGGATTGCCCTCCAGCGTGCCGGTGACATTGGAGATGATGATCGCCCACGGCGCCGCCGTCGTGCGTGGCAGCTACCATGCCGCCGTCATCGTCGACATGCCCTTTGGCACTTACGAGCAGTCGCCCCAACAGGCCTTCGCCAATGCATCGAGGCTGCTGAAGGAAACCGGCTGCGCGGGCGTGAAGCTCGAAGGCGGAGCGGCGATGGCGGAAACGGTACGCTTCCTGAACGAGCGCGGCATCCCCGTACAGGGCCACATCGGCCTGACCCCGCAGGCGGTGAACGTGCTCGGCGGCTACAATGCGCGCGGCCGCAGCGAGGCCGAGGCGGCCAAGATCGTCGCCGATGCCAAGGCGCTCGACGAAGCCGGAGCGTTCTCGATCGTGATCGAGGGCGTCGTCGAGACGATCGCCATCGAAGCCACCCGCGCCATCGCCTGTCCCAGCATCGGCATCGGCGGCTCGGCACAGTGCGACGGGCAGGTACTGGTTACCGAGGACATGCTCGGCATGTTCGAGCGGGTGCCGCGCTTCGTGAAGAAGTATGCCGACATGGGCTCGGTGGTTTCGGAAGCAGCCGCGCAGTACGCCGCAGAAGTGCGCGATCGCAGCTTCCCCGGCATCGAGCAGACTTACCAGCCGAAGTGACCGGGTCCGGTGGCCCACGCGAAACCGGCTTTTCCGGTTTCGCCCTTTGCGGTGGTTTATCCTCCCTGTCGCGCAGCGATGGGGAGGGGGACCGCCCGCGCAGCGGGTGGTGGAGGGGTAGAACCCCCTCCGTCAGCCCTGCAGGCTGCCACCTCCCCATTGCTTCGCAACAGGGAGGATGAACTACCGCTCACCACCCCAATCAGACCACCCACCCCGCTCAGCATGAGCGGGGTGGGTGGGACAACGTCCATTTCCCACCCACTCAGCTGTAGTCGCCGTCGAAAATACGGCACGGAAGCATGCCCGGCTCCTAGCGTGCCGCCCTGCCCTGCAACCGGCGACGGGCCTCGGCGACGGGCGCGGTATTGCCAAGCAGCGCCTGCGCCTTGTCGAGCAGCGCCCGCGCTTGTGGGGCATAGTCCCCGCTTGCCGCATAGCTGTATCCCAGGGCCTGCGCCGCAAGCGGATTCGATCGCTGGAGGCGATAGGCCGCGAGCGCATTCTCCCGCGCAGCGGCAAGGTCACCGGTGCCGGCCTCCGCCATGGCAAGGTCTGCGCGCAGATCCACGTCGCCCTCGCCGCCATTGTTGCGCAGCCACGCCAGGATCGTCCGGGCGCGCCCGAGATCGCCCGCGCCGACCGCCAGTTCCGCCGCCGCGCGCAAGGCCGGGCGGCTGGTGGGGTTCTGGCCGAGGTAGGCGGCGACCAGTTCGCGCGCGCCCTTTTGGTCGTGCGCCATCGCATAGGCCGCGAACCGGCGCTCGAAGAGGCTTTCCGGCAGCCGGATCTGCGAAGCCAGCGCGTAGCGCTCCTGCGCCTCGGCGACGTGACCCATCGCCAGTTGCACGTCGCCTGCGAGGGCCTGCGCATCGTAGAATCCGGGGTCGGACCGGCGCAGCGCCTCCGCTGCGACTTGCGCCTCGCCGGTCTGGCCGAGATGCAACATCTGGCCGATGCGGCCGCTCTCGCCCAGTACCCGAAGCTGCGCGCCCTGTCCCCTCGCCGCCCGATCAAGCAACTCCCCTGCATGCTGACGATCGCCGAGAACTTCCCAGGCCCGCGCCACGGTGGTGAGCATGTAGGGCGAGGCGTCACCGTCGGCGATGTCGTCGGCGAAGCGCAGGATGGCATAGCGGTACTGCCCCGCCATGACGATCGCGCGCAGAAGCAGTTCGCGGGCGTGCATATTGTCCGGGCGCAGCCGCAGCGCCGCTTCGAGCGCCTCGGCCGCCGCTTCCGGGTTGTCGGCAGCGATCTCGGTGATGCCGCGCAGGATGAGCACGGCAGGCTGGTCGTCGAGCTTGCCCTTTGTCCGCGCCAGCAGCCCGCGCGCGAGGCCGTAGTTGCCCGCCCTCGCCGCCAGCACCGCCTGCAGGTAGAAGGCGCGCGGGTTCTTCGGACTGAGTTCGAGCACGCGCCGGGTGATCGTCAGGCACTCGCTCGCGTGGCCCAGTTCGCCCAGCGTCGCGGCATATTCAAGCAGGACCGAGACGTCCTTGGGATCGTGCGTGATCGCGCTCTCAAACCACGGGATCGCAGCCAGCAGGCCATAGCGATCGCGCACCAGCTGACCCCGGAATTCCAGCGCGCGCACGTTGCCCTCGTCTAGTTTCAGCGCGCGGTCGGCCGCCTCGATCGCCAGCAGGTGCTCGCCGCCCGCATAGCGCAGGCGCCCGACCTCGACCCAGAGCCCGGCATCGTTCGGGGTGATCGCCAGTGCCCGGTCGTAGGCACGTCCGGAAGCCGGAAGGTTGCCGTCGAGCCGCTCCAGCAGCCCCAGTGCGCGCCAGCCCTCGGCGGCGCTGCCTTGCGTGAACTCGCCGCGGGCAAGATAGGGCCGCGCGCGGTCGCGGCGGCTCTGTGCGAACAATGCCTCGCCCATGTAGGCGTTGACCTCTGGCGGTGCGGCTCCCTGTTCGAGCGCCGCGCGCAGCTTCATTTCCGCGTCGATGCCGTCACCCCGGGCGATGGCCTTGCGGCCTTGCCCGATGAGCTTGTCGGCGCGGGAAATCTCGCCGACGGCAACCGGCGTCGCGGTCGTCAGCACCAGCGAGAAGCACACGGCCAGCACCAGCAGCGGCGGTATCACCGCCGCGCCCCACCTGACAAATCTCCAGAAACGCCCCCCGCGCATCGAAGATCAGGACGGCTGCAAGTCGTACTGCTTGAGCAGGTCGTACAGCGTCGGCCGGCTGATCCCGAGCATCTTGGCAGTGCTGGAAATGTTGCCCTCGCTACGGGCGAGAGCATGGCGGATGACCTTGCGGTCCGCCGCCTCGCGCGCGGTCTTGAGGTTCAGCGCCGTCGCCACCTGCTCGTCGGGACCGGCCAAGTCGAGGTCGCCGGCACAGACCAGCTTCTCGTCCGCCATGATCACCGCGCGCTTCACGCGGTTCTCCAGCTCGCGCACGTTGCCGGGCCAGCCCCAGGCATCGATCGCCGCCAGCGCATCGGCGGAAAAGCCCCGCACGCGCGGGTTCATCTCCTTGGCGTAGCGGGTCAGGAATGCCTTCGCCAGCAGTGTCGGATCGCCCGGCCGCTCGGCGAGGCCGGGGATGCGCACGACGATCTCGGCGAGGCGATAGAACAGGTCTTCGCGGAACCGCCCTTCGGCGATCATCCCCTCGAGGTTCTGGTGCGTGGCGCAGACGACGCGGGTATCGACCGGGATCGACTGGCGGCTGCCGACGCGCTCGATCACGCGCTCCTGCAGAAAGCGCAGCAGCTTGACCTGCAGTTGCAGCGGAATGTCGCCGACTTCGTCGAGGAACAGGGTGCCCCCCGCCGCCTGCTCGATCTTGCCCGGCGTGGTCTTCACAGCGCCGGTGAAGGCGCCCTTCTCGTGCCCGAACAGCTCGCTTTCGAGCAGGTTCTCCGGGATCGCCGCGCAGTTGATCGCCACGAACTCGCGCTTGGCGCGGCCGCTGGCCTCGTGGAGCCCGCGCGCCAGCAGTTCCTTGCCGGTGCCGCTCGCTCCCAGCAGCATCACCGAGACGCTGGTATTCGCTACGCGCTCTATGGTGCGCGCCACTTTAACCATTTCCGGTGCAGCGGTGATCATCCGGCCGAGCACTTTCTCGTCCTTCTCCACCTTGCCGGCGAGGCGGCGGTTCTCTTCCTCGAGCCGGTGCAGGTGGAGCGCGCGGCGCACGATGTGACCCAGCGCATCGATGTCGACCGGCTTCTGGTAGAAGTCGTAAGCCCCGCGCGCGATCGCCTGCAGCGCGCTTTCCCGCGCCCCGTGGCCCGATGCGACGACGACCTTGGTGTCGGGCTTGAGCGCCATGATCTCGTCGAGGATCGCAAAGCCCTCGGTGGTGCCGTCCGGGTCCGGCGGCAGGCCGAGGTCGAGCGTCACCACGTCCGGCATCTCCGAGCGCAGCAGCGCTATGGCGCTGGCGCGATCCCCGGCGACGAAGACCTCGAAATCCTCGTAGGCCCACTTGAGCTGTGCCTGAAGCCCGGCGTCGTCCTCGACGATGAGCAGCTTGGGCAGAGATTCAGTCATCAGGCCACCTTCTCGGCGTAGTTCGGATAGATGTCGGTCGCCGCCGCCAGCGGCAGGCGCACCGTGAAGCGAGAGCCCAGCCCCTCGCGCGATTCGACGTCGAGACGGCCGCGCATCGCGCGCACCAGCTCGCGCGCCTCGAAGGCGCCGATGCCGAAGCCGCCCGACTTGGTCGAGACGAAGGGCTTGAACAGGCGGTTGCGCACGAAGTCGGCGCTCATGCCGGTGCCGCTGTCGAGCACCTCGAAGCGGGCGTTGATCCCTTCGACCACGAGCGACAGGAACACCGGGCTCTCCGGCTCGCTGGCATCGACGGCATTCTGGACGAGGTGGACGAGCACCTGCTCCAGCGAATGCCGACTGGCGGTGACCATGATGTCGCGCGATTCGGCGAGGACGACCTGCGGGCTGTCCTTGAAGCGTTCCATGACCAGCCCGAGCACCTCGGTCGCGGCCACCTGCTCGACCCGGTCCACGCCGCCCGAACCGTAGCGCGAGAGCCGCGCCAGCAGGGCATTCAGCTTGTCCGAGGAATTGCGCAGCGTCACCAGCATGTCGGCGCGGAAGGCGGGTTTTTCCGCGTGCAGTTCGGCATTGCGCGCAAGCAGGCTGAACTGGCTGGCGAGGTTCTTGATGTCGTGCATCACGAAGGCGATGCGACGGTTGAAGTCCTCGAACCGCGCGGATTCGGCGAGCGCGAGCTGGCTGGCATTCTCCGAGAGATAGCTTGCCACCTGCTGGCCGATGACGCGCAGGAGGTCGAAGTCCTCCCAGTCGAACTTGCGCGCCAGTTGCGGCCGAGCCAGCACCACCATGCCGACGAGGCGGTCGTAATGGACGAGCGGGATCAGCGCCCAGGCGCGCGGGTGGTCGATCAGCCAGTTCGGGATCGTGGTTCCGCTCTCACGACCCGCGCGCACATCGTCGAGATCGGCGATATAGCCGGTGCGCTCGAAATGGGCGATGTCCTGCACCGGCAGCCCGACTGCGGGCACCTCGATCTCGCGCCAGTTCCAACGGGCGGCAAGGGTCAGTTCGCCGTGCTCGCCAGGGGTAAGGAGCAGGCCCGCCGGGCTCTCGAAGACATCGGCCATCGACTGGACGACGCGCTCGCCGAGGGCCGCGCTCTGATCGGAGCCGATGGTGCGGGTGAAGCGCAGCCATTCCTCGCGATAGTCGTAGCGGTGCTGGAAGAAATGCTTGGCGAGGATGACCTTGAACCACGACCGCACCCGCCGCGAGGGCAGCACGACCAGGGCGAAGGCGCTGCCGAGCGTCAGGAAAGCCAGTTCCACCAGCCGCGCGAAGTTGCCGCCCGCGTAGGACAGCCACTGCGCCACAGCCACCATGGCGACGAGGTAGACGCCGATCACCAGCAGCGAGAACGTCTGGAACGTGACCGCCCGCGACGGGCGCAGGCGCAGGTCGTTGCGGTTCTTCGCACCGCCGATTGCGATGCAGACGGCCATGGCGATGGCGGCAACGCCTCGAATGGCCGCAATCTCGTAAGGCCAGTTTCCGGCCAGGTAGGCGATGGTGTAAAGATTGAGGTCGAAGGCCCAGAGCACTGCCAGCCCCATCGCCGGCCAGCGCAAAGCCGCCCGCGATTCGCGCGGCGCCCCCGCGTAGAGATTGTGCGCAAGGACGAGCCCGCCAACCGTCACCAGCAGGCGGAACATCACGTTGAACTGGAATGCGAAGTCGAGGACATCGCGGTCTATCTCCAGCCGCGACAGGCCGGAATTGACGGCAAAGTGAAGGATTTCGACCGCACCGAGCGCGAAGATCACCGGGCGGATCGGCGCAACACTGGCATCACGTCCGTCGCTGGCGAAGAGGCGATAGACCACGACCAGCCATGCAAGATTACGCGCACTCTCGGACAGCGCGGGCAGGAACGTCACTTCCGGCGTGCCGATGCCGAAGGCACAGGCAAGGCTCCACAAGGCCGTGAACAGCAGCGCGACGACCATGGCCGTGCCCGCAGCGCCGAACCGGTCGCGGCGGGAGAACAGCCAGATTGCGATGCTCGCCAGCGCGATGGCCCCCGTCAGGTCGAGCCCGACGCCCATCGTCGCCCAGACGGCGGAGGCCTTCATCATCGCGCGCCCTCGCTCCAGAGCACCACGCGCAAGGTCTGGAGGATGATCAGGAAGTCGAGGAAAGGCGTATAGTTCTTGGCGTAATAGAGGTCGTATTCGAGCTTGTTGCGCGAATCCTCGATCGAGGCGCCGTATGGGTAGTTGATCTGCGCCCAGCCGGTGATGCCCGGCTTCACCATGTGGCGCTCGGCGTAATAGCGCAGTTGATCCTCAAGATCGGCGACGAACTCCGGGCGCTCGGGGCGCGGGCCGACGAAGCTCATTTCGCCCTTGAGGACGGTCCAGGCCTGCGGCAGTTCGTCGATGCGGACCTTGCGGATGAACTTGCCGATGCGGGTTACGCGCGGGTCGTCCTTCGATGCCCACTGCGCGCCCGCAGCCTCGGCATCGGTACGCATGGAACGCAGCTTGATGACGTCGAAATGCTGGCCGAACAGGCCGACGCGCGGCTGGCGGTAGAAGGCTGGTCCCCGGCTATCGACTTTCACCAGGAGCGCGAAGATCAGGATGACCGGTGCGGTAACCGCCAGCAACAGCAGGCTGACGGCGATGTCGAACACGCGCTTGGCCGCGCTGGAAATCGCCCGGCCGGACGAGAAACCATCGGAAAAGATCAGCCAACTCGGGTTGACGGTGTCGAGATCGACGCGGCCGGTTTCGCGCTCCAGGAAGCTGGAGAACTCGTTGACGTGGACGCCCGCCGTCTTGATGCGCAGCAGGTCCTTGAGCGGCAGCGCGTTGCGCCGCTCCTCCAGCGCCAGCACCACTTCGCTGACGCCGAGGTTCTCGACGTAACGGGTCAGGTTGTTGATGGCCGAGCGGGAGATGGCCTCCTCGACCACCGGCACGCTTTCGCTCATGGCGACATAGCCGACGATGACGAAGCCGCTCTCGGGACGCTCGCCCAGTACGCGCAAGCGCTGCGCACGCTCGCCCGCACCGAGCACGAGCACCCGGCGGCGAAACGCGCTGGTGCCGAGGAAACCGCCCAGCAGCAGCCGGTTGAAGATCATCAGCACGATCGCGAAGGCCATCGAATAGGCCAGCGTCGAGCGCCAGAAATTCTGCCCGCCGACAAGAAAGTCCACGAAGGAAAGCGCAATGACGCCGAGCGAGATCGCCACCAGCAACCGCGCCGCCGCGAACCGCATCGATCGCAGCGCGTCGGCTCCATAGACGCCTACCGCCACCATCGACAGCGAGATCACCGCGGCAAAGGCGCCGTGCGCGATAAGCCGGTCGGCCAGCGGCGCCGGGTCGATGCCGATCTGCTGCGCGCGCAGCCGCCACGATGTCTCGTTGGCCGCCGCCAGCAACAGCACGTCGACCAGCCAGAGCAGCACCACGGCATGCGGGATATAGTGTTTGAACAGACGAATCATCGTCGCTTGCGCCATCCTTCGTGGCCGAATTCCGGCACTCGAACGATGGCCTAGGCTAAAGGCGTAAAATGTCGGTTACCTTGACAGGTGTGCCGATAAAATCAGTATTTTTGCCGAAAACCTGGAACGCTGCGCTGTCGGAGCGCCTTACATCCCCTGCTTCGCCATAAGGCGCAGCGCCGTCAGCGTGAGGGCCTGTACGCCCGAGGCGATCACCTTGTCCGCCTGCGGTGCCCAGAACGGGCTGTGCAGCGAAGGCATCGGCGGACCTCCGGCCTTCGCCGCCGCCAGCTTCGCCGGATCGGCACCGCCGACCCAGAAGATCACCGACTTGATGTGCGCCTCATCGGCGCGGCGGAACTCGCCGAAATCCTCGCCGCCCATCGCCGAAGGGGTGATTACCACGTTGTCCGCACCCATTTTCCCCTTGAGGTCGGCAACGGCCTCCTCGGCGAACTCGGGCGTGTTCCAGGTCGCGCGGGTGTGCGGCTCCTTGACCTGGATCTGCGGCATCAGGTCGTCCGGCAGGCCCGATGCGATCGCCTCCCCGCGCGCGACGCGGGCGATGCCGTCGAGCAGCCGCTGGCGCGTCTCGTCGGAATAGCTGCGCACTGTCAGTTCAAGCTTCGCCTGATCGGAAATGATGTTGTGCTTGGTCCCGGCGTGGAACGAGCCGACCGTCACCACCACGGGATCGAGCGGATTGGTCTCGCGGCTCACCAGCGTCTGCAGCTTCATCACGATCGCGCTGGCGAGCACGATCGGGTCGCGCGTGGTCTGCGGGTAGGCGCCGTGCCCGCCGACCCCGCGCACGAGCATGTCCACGCTGTCCACATTGGCGAGCGCCCAGCCTTTCGCCGCGCCGACGACACCGGCGGCAAGCTCAGGCGTATCGTGGAAGGCCAGCGTGTAATCCGGCTTGGGAAAGCGCGTGTAGAGCCCGTCCTTGAGCATCTCCAGCGCGCCCAGCCCCATCTCCTCGGCCGGCTGGCCGATCATGACCAGCGTGCCCGACCACTCCGCCTTGCGCGCGGCCATGAGACGCGCCGTCTCGATCCAGGCGGTCATGTGCGTGTCGTGGCCGCAAGCATGCATGATGCCGCTTTCCACGCCCGCCGTGGACGTGCCGCGCCTGGTTGACGCGAAGGGCAGCCCGGTCTGCTCGACAACCGGCAGCCCGTCCATGTCCGCGCGGATGAGGACGGTCTGCCCCGGCCCGTTCTTCAGGACCGCGACTATGCCGGTGCGTCCGACCTTCTCGGTGACCGTGAAACCCGCCTTGCGCGCGGCATCGGCCATGATCTTCGCACTGCGCGCTTCCTGAAAGCTGAGTTCGGGATTGGCGTGTAGATCGCGATAAGTCTCCATCAGCCCCGGCAGGTCACGCGCCACTGTATCGGCAACGGGCTCTGCCATTGCAGGCAGGGAAACGCTCGCAAGAGCGCAGGCGGATGCAAGGAGAACGGCGCGCATGAGCGAAAGCTACGTCAGCCCCGCCAGCTCCGCAATCGGCGTGAAGTTTTTCTCATAGGCCCGATAGAAACTCCGTATCGACATTCTCTACCAAATGAATAGATTGAACCTCGAAGCGCAGGGTTCGCCTGTTCTTCCGCGGCATTTGATGGCTGTCAGCTTGCTCCGCGTCACCAACCGCTAAAGCGCACGAAACCGCAAGGCGACAACGCCGGGCTTCGTGCCTCCCGATGGAGATACGAAATGTTCAACTCGATCCCCCGCATCACCTCGCAAGTCCTGCGTGCCCGGCCCAGCACCGACGCACGCCTGCCGCACCCCTCGTGGCGCGGCGCCGCCGCTTCGCCGCCGGGAGGCGGCGCGGCCACAATCCGCAGCGCGGGCGACTTCTGGTCCCGCCTCGGCCTGTGACGCTTCTGCAATGACCCCATCGGGCGGCATCGGAATCCGCATCTCCCAAGTCTTGTCTCTTCAGGCCGGAGTTCGATGTCGCCCGTTAACATCACTTGTGACACAGTAGGCCCGTGAAGACCGCGCTCATCATCCGCCACGTTCCCCACGAAGGGGTCGCAGGCTATCGCAAACCCATCGAGGACGCCGGCTACGAAGTCAGCCGGATCGACGTCACCGACCCGGAATTCTCAACCCTCGATCTGCGCGAGCCGGACCTGCTCATCATGATGGGCGGGCCGATGGGCGTCTACGAGCAGGACCGTCATCCCTGGATCGGCTGCCAGCTACGCCGCCTTGCTATGCGACTGGAGGCGGACCGTCCGACGCTGGGCGTGTGCTTCGGCGCGCAGATGATGGCCAGCGCGCTCGGCGCCAGGGTGTTTCCCGGCCCGGCGAAGGAAGTCGGCTTCCACCCCGTTCAGGTTCACGAGCACGCCGCCGACAGCCCGCTGCGCCATGTGCGCGAAGTGCCGGTGCTGCACTGGCACGGCGACACGTTCACCAAGCCGGAGGGCGCGGAATTCCTGGCCTCGACCTCGCTTTACGAGCATCAGGCGTTCCGCCGGGGCCGCAATCAGCTGGCGTTGCAGTTCCATGCCGAAATGGGCGAGGACCCGCGCTTCGACGCCTGGATCGACCAGTGGCCCGAAGCCGTCGTCGAGGCGGGAGGCTGCCCTCAGGCACTCCGCCAGCGACACGACGAACTCGGCCCCGGCGCGGTTGCGGCGGGGCGCGCGATGATCGCTGACTGGCTGCAGGGCCTGAACTAGCCGTACCGCCCGATTCGCGCGACGCTCCGGCTGGCGGCGGGGGCGTAGCAGGATTACTCTGCGGCCATGGCTGACGGCATTCCCACGCGGCGCTCGATGAACTGGCGCACCTTGCCCCCCACACTCGCCCGAGCATTGGCGGGATTCTTCCCGGTCGGCGTCTTCGCGCTAGTCCTGCTGTGGATGATGGGCGAGTGGGGCGTCCTTGGCGGCATGATCGCAGGAACCGTGCTCGGCGCCGTGGCCGCCTGGGCGCTGACGCGGCTGATCGCAGCCTACCCGCTGGTGCAATGGTTAGCGGCCATCGTCGTCGCGCTGTTGCTGGTCCTCGTCATCGCCTCATTGTTCTGAGGACGATCGAAGGAAGTGGTGCCCCTGGCCCGACTCGAACGGGCACGCCTTTCGACAAACGATTTTGAGTCGTTCGCGTCTACCATTCCGCCACAGGGGCACGGAAACGAGGCGCGACGCTTAGACGGCACTTCGTCAGGGTTCAAGCCCGTTCAGAAGATCCAGTCCATCGCGACGTGGAGAAGACGCGATTTCATCGCCCCCTTGCGCGATCCGAGCGTCCCGATCTCGAAGCGCGGACCATCATCGTCGGTCTGATATGTCAGCTTCAGCCGCGTCTTCTCGGGCTTGAGCAGCTCGATCTCGCCCACCGCCTGCGATCGCAGCGACGTGCGCGCGTTTATCGTCGGCACGGCGGTCAGGTCGAATTGCCGCTGCTTCGCCAGAGGCACCGGCTGCTCGGCAAATGCAGGCGAAGGCGCCGCCGCAAAAAGCAGCGCAAGGGCGCAACGGCGAGGGACATGGCGTTCCATGTCCCGGCGTTTTACACCCGTTTGCGGAAAATTCCGCGACGATTTCGTTTCAGTTCAGAGAATCACCCTCCGAGACACGCCGAAACGTGCCTCAGAGGGTGATGAAATCATGCCTTGAGGGCGGTCGCAACTATCTTGTGCAGGCGCGAGTGCAGCACGTCGTTGCCCGCGAGGATTTCGGTGTCGCAGATCGGGTTCGAACGACCCTTCCAGTCCGACACGAAACCACCGGCCTCACGCACGAGCAGGCAACCCGCTGCGGTATCCCACGGCTTGAGGTCCGATTCCCAGAATCCCTCGTAGCGGCCCGAGGCGACCCAGGCGAGATCGAGCGCGGCCGATCCGAAGCGGCGAATGCCCGCCACCTGCGGCGCGAGGCCGTGATAGATCTTGGTCCAGACGCCGTGATCGCCGTGCCCCGCGAAGGGAATGCCGGTTGCGATCAGGCTCTCGTCGAGATGACGGCGCGAGGAGACGCGCAGGCGGCGGTCGTGCAGCCACGCACCGCGTGCCTTCTCGGCCCAGTAGCTTTCGTCGGTGACCGGGTTGTAGATCAGGCCGGCGGTGACCTCACCCCAGCCCTTCCCGTCCAGACGCGGCTCCTGCACCGCGATCGAGATCGCGAAGTGCGGGATGCCGTGAAGGAAGTTGGTCGTGCCGTCGAGCGGATCGACGATGAAGCGCGGCTTGGTCGGGTCGCCCTCGATCTCGCCGGCTTCCTCGAACAGATAGCCCCAGTCCGGCCGCGCGGCGCGCAGTTCGTCCCAGATGGTGCGCTCGGAAGCCTGGTCGGCCTTCGACACGAAGTCCGCAGGGCCCTTGCGGCTGACCTGCAGGTGCTCGATTTCGCCGAAGTCGCGACGCAGGCGGTTGCCGGCCTTGCGGGCGGCCTTCTCGATGACGCGGATGAGACCGGAAATGGCGGCCATGACTGTACTTCACTCCTGTGGGCCGACATCGGCCCCGATTGTCAGCGGCCTTGCGGCGCGGGTTTGGCGGGGGCCGTGCCGGCGGCAGGCGCAGTCGGCTTGTAGCCGCAGATCTGGGCCATGACGCTCAGCAGCTCGCTGGGATTGTCACGGCTGATCTTGCCCGAATTCTCGGCGATCACCTTGTCCATCGATTCGGTGATCTTGCCGAGCGAATTGTCGTAGATGCAGCCGACGAGCGCGCCCTTGACCGGTTCCTCGATCTTGTCCGACTGCAACCCGCTGATGAGCACCTTGAGGTAGAGCATCGCGTGCTGCGCCTGCGAGTCGCCGCCTGCGGGTGCCGCAGCGGCAGGCTTGGCGGCGCTCTTTGCAGCGGCCTTGGGGGCAGCGGCGTAGGCAACGGAGGAAGTTCCCGCGATCGCCAGGGCGGCGGTCGCGACGGTCAGGACGAGCTTGTTCATTCAGTCTGCCTTCTTCACGTAAGTCTTTTCATAGACGTCCACGATGATGCGCGTACCGCTTTCGATGTGCGGCGGCACCATCACGCGCACGCCGTTGTCGAGCACGGCGGGCTTGTAGCTGGACGAGGCGGTCTGGCCCTTCACCACGGCGTCGGCTTCGACGATGGTGGCTTCGACCTGCTCGGGGAGCTGGACCGAAATCGGGCGCTCTTCCCACATTTCCAGGCTCACCTGCATGCCGTCCTGAAGGAACGCGGCAGCATCGCCCAGCAGATCGGCGGGAAGCGAGATCTGATCGTAGTTCTCGGTATCCATGAATACCAGGTCGTCGCCCTCGGCATAGAGGAACTGGAAGTCCTTGGTGTCCAAACGGACGCGCTCGACGGTGTCGGCACTGCGGAAGCGCACGTTGGTCTTGCGGCCGTCGATCAGGTTCTTCATCTCGACCTGCATGAAGGCACCGCCCTTGCCGGGCTGCGTGTGCTGCGTCTTCGCGACCTTCCAGATGCCCTTTTCGTATTCAAGGATGTTACCGGGACGGATATCGACGCCACTGATCTTCATGGTTCTGGCCTTCAGGATGGGAAAGAGCTGAATCGCGGGGCCACAGCAGGCGCGACCCTCGAAAGGATGCGCCCTTAGACGAGGTCGCGAGGCATGGCAATTGCTTCGCGCCGATGCTAGCTGAATGCCATGAAGCGTGCCTCCCTTCCCGTTGTGCTGTTGGCCCTCGTCGCCGGCTGCGCCTCCGCAGAGCCTGCCCCGCCTCCGGTGAGCGGCGGGCTGATCTCCACCCTGCCCATCGGCACTTACAGCTGCGAGATGGCGGGCGACGCGGGCGGCCTCGTCGGCAAGCCTTTGCCCGACTACGAGTTCCGCGTGGTCAATGCCTCGGCTTACAAGGCGGGCGGCATCCGCGGCAGCTACCTGCTGACAGGCGACTACGTGACGATGACCGGCGGCAAGCTCAAGGGCCTCAAGCTGCACCGGCTCAAGGACACGTACTTGCGCAAGGTCGAGGACAACGGCAGCGACGGCGAAATGCGCTGCGTTCGCAGTTCGCGCCGCTGATCGCGGATCATCATCGCCGGCGCGGTTTGCCCTTGAGGTAGGGCGGCCCTAGCTCTCGGAAAAACTTCGGGAGCGGGCGATGGAACTTCAACTGCAAGGCAAGGTCGCGATCGTCACCGGCGCGACCGCGAACATCGGCCGCGCCGTTGCGCTGGACCTCGCAGCCGAGGGCGCCCTGCCCGTCCTCGTCGGCAGAGACCACGAGGCAGGCGCAAGGCTGGTCACCGACTGCAAGGCGCGCGGCGCACCCGAGGCGGTGTTCGTCGCCGCCGACATGCTGGACCCTGTCTCTCCCGCGATAGTGCTGAAGGCCGCCGAAGCGCTCGGCCCCGCAGCGGTGCTGGTGAACAACGTCGGCGGCAACGTCGACCAGGGCCTCTTCGTCGATTCCGATCCGGCGAAATGGATGGCGGACATCGACCTCAACTTCGGCACCGTGCTGCGCATGACCCATGCCGTGCTGCCCGGCATGATCGCCCGCAAGGCCGGGGCGATTGTCAACGTCGGTTCAACCGCCGCACTGGTGGGCGACTACATGCTGCCGGTCTATTCGGCCGCCAAGGGGGCGGTGCACAGCTTCACCGTGGTGCTCGCCAAGGAAGTCGGCGCGCATGGGATTCGCGTCAATGCCGTCGCGCCTTACGCCACGATCCCGACCGACCCGGCCAGCCTCAGCAGCGGCAGCCGCTTCAACCCCGAAACCGGCCTGTTCTCGAAAGGCACCGCCAGCGTCAGCGAAGAGGACCGCGCGCTGCGCCAACGCCGCACGTTCGTCGGCCGTCCCTTTGCGACGCCTGAGGAAATGGCGGCGATGGTGACTTTTCTGGCCTCGGCGCGGGCCAGCTTCATCACCGGGCAGGTCTACCCCGTGGACGGCGGCGCCCTGCTCTGACGCGGAGAGAGACGATGATCGATGAGACCGCCCTGCAGACCCTTCTCGACAAGGACGCGATCCGCGACCTGGTGCTGCTCTACTGCCGCGCGATCGACCGGCAGGACATCGCCCTGCTGCGCGACCTCTATACCGATGACGCCACCGACACCCATGGCGACAGCTTCGACGGCCCGGCGGGGGACTACTGCGACTTCATCGCCCGAGCCTTCCCGCACATGCCCTACTCCGGGCATCACGTATGCAACCACCTGATCGCGGTCGATGGAGACGTGGGCAGCGGCGAGGTCTACGGCCTGGCCTGGCACCTCATCCCAACCCGCGAAGGCGGGCGCGAGGAGGATTTCATGGCCGTGCGCTACATCGACAACTACCGGCGCTGTGCCGACGGGCGATGGCGCTTCTCAAAACGCGTCGTCACTTACGACTTCAAGCTGCGACGGCCGTTCGACGGCGGTGGCCTGCTGGGCCTTGCGGAGCGCGACCCCAGTTATGCCGAATGTCTCCAGCCCCTGTTCCGGCGGGGCGCTCGCACCTGACGCACGATTCCCGCGAGGTGCTGTGCAGCCTTTTCCCGGCTGGCTCATTTTCAGGGCCGACAGGGGTGCTCCGCCCCGCCGGAGGAATCGATGGCTGCGAGCGTGAAAGTCGGCATTCTCAACGATATGGCTGATTTCACTGGCGGCGATCCGTCCGGGCTGGAGCATGGCCTGCCGGTGCCTGGCGACATCACCGGCTGGATCGAGCGCGAGATCGACGCCTTGCGCGATGCAGGCCGCCTCGACGCCGAGGTGGAATTCGTCCACGCCTATGCGTTAGGCCTCCCCTCAGGCACCGCCGAGGCAGTCGAGCAGGCCTATCGGCAGCTCGCGAAGGCCGGCGTCAGCCTGATCGTCGGCCCGGCGATCGGCGACAATGCGCTTGTCGCCACCCCGCTTGCCGAGCAATTGCGCATTCCCACCATCTACTGGGCCGGAGCCGAGCGCGCGCGGGGCCGGTGGATGTTCCAGCACCAGGTGGGCAGCCACGAGGACGAGTCGCTCGTCATCGCGCGCCAGATGGCGAGCCTCGGGCGCACGCGCCTCGCGGTGATCTACGATCTCTCGCCGATCGGGACGCGCCATCTCAAGTATCTCGACGGCGAGGCGCGCGTCCTCGGCATCGAAATCGCGGCGAAGGAGGGCATCTCGCCGCTAGCCGACGATGTCGACGATGCCGTGGCGAGATTGCTGGAAGCCGCGCCCGACGGCGTCGTCTACCTTGGTCTGGGGCTCTCGGCGCCGCCCGTCTCGAAAGCCCTCGACCGCGCCGGATGGGACGGGCCGCGCATCATGAACACCGCAGGATTGCGCGGGTATCACGGTGATTTCGCCCGTGCCTGCAACGGCTGGCTCTATATCGACATGCACTCCGACGCGAACACCACGCTGCGGGCGGTGATGGACCGGATCGACGCGCCTTGCCGTCAGGCGCTCGCCGTAGCCAAGGGCCACGACATCGGCCGCCTCGTCGCCGAAGGGCTGGCGCGGGCGAGCGATTTCACCCGCGAGGGCGTTCGGCTCGGATTGGAGCAGGTGAAATGGCTTCCGGCCGCAGAGGGGCACGAAGGCACCCTCCTCGGCTTCGGCGTGCACGATCGAGGCGCCCTGCACGGGCGGTATCTCGTTGTGCGTCAATGGCTTGGCGGCGAAACCCGAGAGGTCGCCGCATGAGTGCACCTCACGGCACTCAACGGCACCTAACGCTACCCTAAGGCAGGTTCAGGCGCCGACCAGCCCGCGAATCGCGCTTTCGAACAGGCCGCGCCCGTCCGTACCGCCATGCGTGGTCTCGATCGCGCGCTCGGGGTGGGGCATCATGCCCAGCACGTTGCCCGCATCATTGAGCACGCCCGCGATCGAACGCGCCGATCCGTTGACCTCCTCGGCATAGCGGAAGGCAACGCGGCCCTCGCCCTCGAGGCGGTTCAGCGTCTCATCGTCGGCGAAGTAGTTGCCGTCATGATGCGCCACCGGAATGCGTACGACCTGCCCAGCTTCGTAGGCATTGGTGAACAGCGACTGCGCGTTGACCACTTCGAGCCCGACTTCACGGCACACGAAGTTCAGCCCGGCATTGCGCAGCAGCGCGCCCGGCAGCAGCCCGCTTTCGGTCAGGACCTGGAAGCCGTTGCACACGCCGAGCACCGGCACGCCCTTGTCCGCCGCCGCGATCACCGCCTGCATGATCGGCGAGCGCGAGGCGATCGCGCCGCAGCGCAGATAATCACCGTAGGAGAAGCCGCCCGGAACGGCGATGAAGTCCAGACCCTCGGGCAGTTCGCTGTCGCCGTGCCAGACACGGTGAGGCGCGGTGCCAGAAACCTTCTCCAGCGCCGTCGCCATGTCGCGGTCGCAGTTCGAGCCCGGGAAGGTGATGACGGCGGAGGTGAAGGCCATCAGGCGGCCACCTTCTCGATGCGGTAGTTCTCGATCACCATGTTGGCGAGGAGCTTGCGGCACATGTCGTCGATCGCCTCGTCGGTGACGCTCTCGGCAACGTCCAGCTCGAACAGGCGGCCGGCGCGCACGTCGTTGACGCCGGAAAAGCCGAGGCCCTCCAGCGAGTGGTGAATCGCGCGACCCTGAGGATCGAGGACACCGGGCTTGAGGCTGACGTGGACGCGGACTTTCATCTGGCGGGCCTTTCGCAGGATAGCGGGCAGATTCGTTGGATGCGCCTATGACCCTTCGCAGCCGCCGGGGCAAGGTTGAACGCGCCGTTGAATGGGCCGCTACGACCTGCCATCACTCGGCGATGAGCAGCGCAGCATCCATTTCCTTCACCGATCAGGTCGCCATAGTTACCGGAGCAGGCACCGGGCTCGGCCGCGCCTATGCGCTCGAACTGGCACGGCGCGGGGCCAAAGTCATGGTCAACGACCTTGGCGCGGCGCGGGACGGATCGGGCCAGTCCGACGCGGCGCTGCAGGTCGTCGAGGAAATCCGCGAGATCGGCGGCGAGGCCATGGCCGATGGCGGCGACGTCTCCGACTACACGCAGATGGAAGCGATGGCCGCCCGCGCGAGGGAAGCCTGGGGCGGCATCCATGTCCTCATCAACAATGCCGGCATCCTGCGCGACCGCACGTTCGCCAAGATGGACCCCGCCGATTTCGAGCTGGTCGTGCGTGTCCACCTCCTCGGCAGCGCCTTCGCGACGAAGGCTGTATGGGAGACGATGCGCGAGCAGAACTACGGCCGCGTGCTGATGACGACCTCCTCTACCGGGCTTGGCGGCAATTTCGGGCAGGCCAATTACGGCGCGGCCAAGGCGGGCGTGCTCGGCCTCGCCCGGACGCTGCGGCTGGAAGGCGCGAAGTATGGCATCCGCGTCAATACCATCGTGCCGACCGCCGGCACCCGCATGACCGCCGACATCTTTCCCGAGGAAGCCTACAAGGCGTTCGAGCCCGGCAATGTCGTGCCCGCCGCCGTGTTCCTTGTCTCTCCCGAGGCGCCGACCGACACCATCCTCGCGGCCGGTGGCGGCGTGTTCCAGGGCACGTGGATCACCATGAACGATGGCGTCCTGCTCCCGGAATCCGCCCGCAGCGCCGAGGACGTCGCCGCCGCATGGCCGCGCATCGCCGACCGGTCGGGCGACCATCCGTTCGAGACCGGCATGGACCAGGCACATCACGCGCTGTCGATGCTGATGCGGGCGCCTTAACAAGCGGAGGCAATTGCGATTGACGGTGCCTGCCCACGCGGGCAGCTTCGCAGCCGCTTAAGGGGAACGCCTTGTATTCCGAAGACGATCTGCAATCCGCCGTCAGTGCCGGAGCCATCAGCGCCGAGGCGGCGGACGCCTTGCGCGCCCATGTGGCTACGACACGCGTGGTGCCGATGGCGGACGAGGAAAACATTCGCCTCGTCACCAGTTTCAACGACATCTTCGTGGGCATCGCCTGCCTGCTGGTGATCTTCTCCGGCGTTTACGCGGCGGGCGCCAACGACCAGCGCTGGTGGATGGCCGGCCTGCTCGTCGCCATGGCCAGCTGGCTCATGGCCGAGATCTTCACGCGCAAGCGCCGCATGGCCCTGCCCTCGATCATCGTGCTCGCCTCGTTCGTCGTCGGCCTCGGGCTTTTTGCCGGAGCGCTCGTCGCGGAGGCCCTGCCCGAGCATCGGGTGCCGGTCTATTACGAGTTCAACGGCGAGCGGCACACCTGGCACCGGATGGAGCGCTATCCCTGGCAGGACGCAGCCATCATGCTGAGCGCCGCTGTAGCGGCCGGAGTCGGAGCGCTGCTCCACTGGCTGCGTTTCCACGTGGCGATCACGATTGCGGCCGGAACCGGCGCCGTCGTGCTGCTCCTGCTTTCGGCGATCGCCTGGGCCACCGGGCAGGCATTGGCGGCCAACCCGGTCCTCGCGCCCGCCGCCTTCCTGTGCGGGCTGGCGGTCTTCGCCTTCGCCATGCGCTGGGACTTGTCCGACCGGGCTCGGCGGACCCAGCGCGCGGACATCGCGTTCTGGCTCCACCTGCTCGCCGCGCCGCTGATCGCGCATTCGCTGTTCTACTGGCTGGGCGTGCTGAACGGCGACGACGTGACTCCGGGCCATGCCGCAGGGGTGCTCGTCACCTATGTGGCATTTGCGCTCGTCGCCCTGCTGGTGGACCGGCGGGCTCTGCTGGTGTCGGCGCTGATCTACGTGCTGGCGGCATTGAACGGCCTCCTGCGCAATGCCGGTACGATCGAGATGAACCTGGCGATCTCCACGCTGTTCGTCGGTGCGGCGCTGCTCGCGTTGTCGGTGTTCTGGACTCCACTGCGCCGCGCCCTGCTGACGCTGGCGCCGGAAAGCTGGCGCGAACGGCTACCCGCTTCGGCTTAAGCATCCTTCCTGTCGCAAAGCGATGGGGAGGGGGCAGGGACGCAGCCGCTGACGCAGGGGGTGTTTGCGCCGCTGCCCCCTCCACCACCGACTGCGTCGGCAGTCCCCCTCCCCATTGCTTCGCAACGGGGAGGATACACTTGCCGTCATCCCAGCGAAGGCTGGGACCGCTATGGCCATGAAACGCCCTATCGACGGGCCGGTGTAGTTTCGCCGCAGCCTTGCCGAGACCTCGCGATATGACGAAAGCGGTCCCAGCCTGCGCTGGGATGACGGGCTTTCAGCCGAGAACGCTCAGTCCTCGACAACCTTGAGCAATTTGCGTTCCAGCGAACTCAGCACATTCGAGAGTTCGTGCCCGCGCTTGAGCACTTGCCCCGCTTCGCCGAACAGGGTCCACATGCCTTGTTTGCCGCGCAGCGAGGGGCGCTTCTCGATCCGCGCCTGCGGGCGTTCGGCGGCGCGGCGAAAAGCGCTGAAACTGGCGGCCTCGCGCGCGAAATCCATCGCGTAGTCGCGCCAGAGCCCGGCCGCGACCATCCGGCCGTAGAGATCGAGAATTCGCTGGAGTTCCAGCCGGTCGAACCCGACCTGCGACGGCTGGACGCCGGGAAACGGGACGACGCTACCTGAGGTAATTCCGCCTGCCACCATTCAGCGGCTCACCAGCGCTCGTTTTCGCGCGCGGCGTGCTGACGCTCGGAGATAAGTTCCTCCACCTGAGCGCGCAGCAAGGCCACCTGCTGTTCGAGATCCTCGACGCGCTGGGCGCCGCCTGTGGGCTCGCAGGGTTCCTTGCAAGGCGTGCCGTAGGGCATGAATTCCTTGGCCCAGGTCTCCGCCTTGACCAGCGTGGAGCGGGCCTTGAGGCCGATCATCGTCGCACCCTCGGGCACGTCTTCGGTCACGACCGCGCTGGCGCCGATGCGGGCACGGCGGCCGATGGTGACGGGGCCGATGATCTGCGCGCCCGAACCGACGATCACGTTGTCGAGCAGGGTAGGGTGGCGCTTGCCGCCGACGCCGTTGGTGGGGTTGGAACCACCCAGCGTCACGCACTGGTAGATCGTCACGTTGTCGCCGATCACCGCGGTCTCGCCGATCACGGTGAAGCCGTGGTCGATGAAGAAATTGCGGCCGATCTGCGCGCCGGGATGGATGTCGATCGCGGTCAGGAAGCGCGCAAGGTGGTTCACCACGCGGGCGAGGAAGAACAGGTCCGCCTGGAACAGGGCATGCGCGATGCGGTGCCAGAACAGAGCCCATACGCCCGGATAAAGCAGCACTTCCCAACGCGAACGCGGCGCAGGATCGCGTGCGACAACCGAGTCCAGATAGCGGATGATATTACCCAGCATCGCCGGAAATTCCCATCAATCGTTCCACTTTGCAACTTTTGTCGCAAAGCCGCCCTCACGTTACCGTCTGGAAATGCGCGATATGCGCATTTCGCGGCACCAGCCGCCCGGAAAATGCAGCGCATTTTCCAGACAAACCCTTAAGTCTGGGCGCCGCCTTTAGTCTCTTCCAGCGCGTCGCGCCAGATGGCCATTGTGGGGGCCGTCTTGCGCTCCAGACTGAGCCGGTCGATGGCGGCGACCAGACGTTCGACGCCCACATGGCTACGGGTACAACGTCCTACAAGATATTGCGTTGCCGAATGATCGAGAACCAGCCCGCGCATCTCGGCATGCACTTCCATCAGCGCGATGAGCATCGCATCGTCCGGCTCGCCGATCGCAAGGTTCAGCGCGGCACCAAGCCGCGAGGACAAGTCCGGCAGGCGTACCCGCCAGCGTTCGCCATCACTGTCGCCTACGCCCGGTGCGAAAGGCTTGTCGGCGACGATCAGCAGCGGACGGCCCAGTTCCTGCGCCCGGTTCCAGCGGTGGAACAGTGCGTCCTCGGGCATGCCTTGCGCATCATCGACAGCATCGCCTGCGCCCGATTCGACGAACCAGCGCGCCAGCAGCGACTTGCCGGAGCGCGGCGGGCCGGAGAGGATCGCGGTGCGGAAAGGCCACTGGGCCGGCTCTATCAGCGCATCGATCGCAGGCGCGTTGGCCTCACCCACGACAATGCGCGGCGGACTGTCGCTCGCGGCGGACAGCGGAAGGGCGATCTGTCGCATGGCGAGGGTCCTAGCGGCTGATCCTAAGCGAGGTGCCCCCGCCGGAAACCTTCCAACCCTGCCCGCGCAAGGCACCGGTCAGCCGCTCGCCTCCGCCCGATACGGTGACCCGCATGACAGAGGTGCCGCCGATCGCGAGGCTTACGGTCGCGGCGCCCTGCACACCCGGCACACCGCGAACGGCGGCGAGCGCAGCGTCTACCGCAGCGGCATCGGGCGTAGCGAACTGGACCGTAACGGTCTCGACCGGAGCACCGGAGACGTCTTCGGTGCGAATCACCGGGATCGGCGTCGGCACCACCACGGGTGCCTCGCCCTTGGGCATCAGCTTTTCGCGCAGCTCGGCGAAGGCCCGGTCAAGCGCTTCTCCGCCTGCGTTGATAGAAGGGTCAGGGCGCAGTTCGCCGGTCGCCAGCG